>CAVVIR010000034.1:0-503701 GCA_963748375.1 uncultured Nitrospiraceae bacterium | reverse complement strand
CAAGGCCGAGCCGACCTTTGCCGCGGCGATGGGCGCCAAGGGAGCGCGCCTGTCGACCGACGTTTCGGTGCGGCCGGCGGTGCCGCGTTATGCGACGACGACGATCGGGAGCTTCAAGGGTTCGGCCGAAGTGGCGGTCACGCGCAACCTGTTCGGCGAGTTCCGCACGCTCGAAGCCGGCGTGTCTGCGCTGCCGCTGGTGATGGCCAGCGGCCTGTCGAACTACCTGGCCAACTTCAGCCACCTGTGCACCGAACAGCTGACCAGCCAGGCGGTGCCGGCGCTGATCCTCGACAAGCGCCCCGAGTTCGGCAAGGCCGGCGCCAAACTGCAGGTCGCGCGCAGCTTCGACGATGCGATGCGGGTGCTGCGCACGCGCCAGAACGCCGAAGGCGGCTTCGGCATGTGGACGGCGACGGTGGAGGCCGACGAATTTGCCTCGGTGTACACGGTGCACCTGCTGCTCGAAGCGCGCGAACGCGGCGAGAACGTCCCGGCCGACATGCTGCAACAAGGGCTGAACTACGTTCGCCACTTGGCGGCCAGTCCGTCGACCGAACTGACGGGCCTGCGCGTGCGCGCCTACGCCGCCTACCTGCTGACGCGCCAGATGACGGTAACCACGCCGATGCTGACGGCGATCCGCGAGAGCCTTGAGAAGCTGTATCCGAAGCAGTGGCAGGCAGATCCTGCCGCCGCTTACCTCGCGGCGTCCTACCAGTTGCAAAAGCAGGAGCGACCGGCGAACGACCTGATGGACCGCCAGGTCGCGCGCCTGGTCAAGCGCCCCGCCGCGGAAGCCGCGCGTGACACCCGCGTCTACTATTTCGACCCGCTGGTGGAGGATGCGCAGGTGCTGTACCTGCTGTCTCGCCACTTCCCGGCGCGCGCGAAAGCGTTGCCGCCCGAAGTCATGGCCAACCTGGTCAAGCCGCTCGCGGGCGGCAGCTTCAACACGCTGTCAGGCGCCTACCTGATCCTGGCGTTCGATGCGTATGCCACCGCGGTCGGCCCCGAGGCGCTGGGCAAGCTGGCGATCACCGAGGTCGACGCCAAGGGCGGCAAGAAAGCGCTGGCGCTGCCGAACAACCTGGTGCCGCGCGTGCCGTTCAGCCCGGCACGCCAAGCTGCAGTTCGCCAATGACAGCGGCGTCACCAGCTACTACTCGGTCACCGAGACCGGCTTCGACAAAGAGGTGCCGAAGACGGAGGTCCGCGCCGGCATGGAAGTGCTGCGCGAATTTGTCGACAGCGCCGGCAAGCCGGTCACCAGCATCATGGTGGGCGACGAAGTCACGGTGCGCCTCAAGTTCCGCGCGGTAGGACGCGCGTTCGTCGGCAATGTCGCGCTGATCGACCTGATGCCGGGCGGCTTCGAGCCGGTGCTGGAGACGGCGGCGGCACCGGTGCCTGAGGGCGAAGCGCCGCCTCCGGCTGCCGCCGCGGCGTCGACGTTGCCCGGACTGGCCGGCAGCCGCACCACCTGGCAGATCCATTACGCCGACGTGCGCGAGGACCGGGTGGTGTTTTACGGCCACGTGAGCGCCGACTTCAGCGAACTGTCGTACCGCATCAAGGCCACCAACAGCGGCCGCTTCGTGGTGCCGCCGGCGTATGCGGAATCGATGTACGAGCGCGGCGTGCAGGCGCGATCGGCCGGCGGCCAGACCATCACGGTCGAAACGCCCGGGAAGAAGTAGCGATGAGCGCAATATGGATTGCCTGCGTCGCCGCCACGACCGGCGCTCGCGTGCTGCCGTACGCGCTATTTTTCGCTAAACCAAAGACCGTCATCCTCGCGCACGCGGCGATCCAATTTCGTCGCAGCGCCACGGAATGGGGTCCCCGCGTGCGCGAGGACGACGTCAAGAACTGTGGCGTGCGCCGATGCTGACTGCAAACCGTCGCTGGCGCTTTGCCGCAGTGGCGCTCGCGACATGCTGCGTTGCGATGCTGGCGCTGCGCCTGTGGCCGCACCCGCCGCTGCGCGCCGCCGTCGCCGTATCGACCGCGGTGTACGCGCGCGACGGCCAGCTGCTGCGCCTTGCGCTGGCGCCCGACGACCAGTACCGCCTGTGGGTCGCGCTCGACGATATCGATCCGCGCCTGGTGCAGGCGGTGCAGCTGTACGAGGACCGCTGGTTCTACTGGCACCCCGGCGTCAATCCGGCGGCGCTGGTGCGGGCCGCCGGCGCCACCTACAGCGGCGGCGCGCGGCGCGGCGCCTCCACCATCAGCATGCAGCTGGCGCGCCGCGTGTACCGCATCCAGAGCCAGACGCCGGCCGGCAAGCTGCGCCAGGTGGCGGCGGCGCTGTGGCTGGAAGCGCGCTACAGCAAGCGCGAGCTGCTCGAGGCCTACCTGAACCTGGCGCCGTACGGCGGCAATATCGAAGGCGTCGGCGCGGCCAGCCTGATCTACTTCCACAAGCGCGCACAGCACCTGACGCTGGCCGAAGTGCTGACGCTGGCGGTGATCCCGCAAAATCCGCGCAAGCGCGGCGGCGCCGCCAAGCCGCGCGAACTGGCCGACGCGCGCGATCGCCTGTGGCAGCTCTGGCTGGCGCGCCATCCGGAAGCGCTGGCGTACCAGGCCGACATCAAGGCGGCGCCGGTGCTGGCGGCATCGCGCGACCTGCCGTTCCTGGCGCCGCACCTGACCGACCGCCTGCTGCGCGAGAAGCACGCCGGCGAAGTCTGGTCCGGCCTCGACCTGCGCGCGCAGGCCACGCTCGAACGCAGCATCGGCCAGTTCGTCGACAACAACCGCGGCCAGGGCATCACCAACGCCAGCGCCATGCTGCTCGATCGCGACAGCGGCGAAGTGCGCGCGCTGGTCGGTTCCGCCAACTACTTCGATGCGTCGATCAACGGCCAGGTGAACGGCACCGAAGCGAAGCGCTCGCCGGGATCGACGCTCAAGCCCTTCATCTACGGCATGGCGCTCGACCAGGGACTGCTGCATCCGGCCACCATGCTGAAGGATGCGCCGACCGCGTTCGGCCCGTTCAGCCCGGAGAATTTCGACGGCCGTTTTGTCGGCCCGATCAGCGCGCAGGAGGCGCTGGTGCGCAGCCGCAACGTGCCGGCGGTGGCGGTGGCGTCGAAGCTGGCGAACCCGCGCCTGTATGACTTCCTGAAAAGCGCCGGCGTCACGCGGCTCGCCACCGAAAAGCATTACGGACTGGCGCTGGCGCTGGGCGGCGGTGAAGTGACGATGGAGGAACTGGGGCGCATGTACCTGATGCTGGCCAACCGCGGCGCGCTGATGCCGATCAGCCACCAGCGCCGCAATGCCGGCGACGGCGCCAACGCGCAGGCGCCGCGGCTGCTGTCGGAGGAAGCCGCGTTCATCACGCTGCAGATGCTGCGCACCAACCGGCGGCCCGATACCAGCGAGCCGGCCGCGCCGCCGGTGGCGTGGAAAACCGGCACCTCGTGGGGCTTTCGCGATGCGTGGACGGCCGGCGTATTCGGCCATTACGTGCTGCTGGTCTGGGTCGGCAATTTCGACGGCAACGGCAACCCCGCGTTCGTCGGCGTGCAGACGGCGGCGCCGCTGTTCTTCCGCATCGTCGACAGCCTGCGCGGGCAGCATCTCGACAAGCCGGAGCCGGAACCGCCGCTGCCGGCCAACGTGACGCGCATCGAAGTGTGCAGCGCCAGCGGCGAGCTGCCGAACGACTTGTGCAAGGACAGGTCGCAGACCTGGTTCATCCCGGGCAAATCGCCGATCAGGATCAGCCAGCTGCACCGCGCGGTGACGATCGATGCGGCGAGCGGCCGGCCGACCTGCGCGCGCGGGCCGGGCACGCGCAGCGAGGTGTACGAATTCTGGCCGACCGACATGCAGCGCCTGTTCCGCGAGGCCGGCATGCCGCGCCGCCAGCCGCCGCTGCTGCCCGATTGCGGCGCCGCCGGCGAGCAGCAGGGCGATGGGCCGACCATCGTCGTCGCCGAACAAGTCGACGCACCTACACGGTGCGCTTGTCGAAGCCGGCGCCGCTGGCGCTGCGCGCCAATTCGCTGGCGGCGCAGGATACCCTGTTCTGGTTCGCCAACGGAGGCCTGGTCGGCAAGGGCGCGGCCGACCGAAGCGGTGGCGTGGACGCCGGCCGCGCCCGGCCACTTCCAGCTGCGCGTGGTCGACCAGGCCGGCCGCGCCGATACGCGCGAGGTCGATATCGAGTTTGCGCCGTAAAGCGCGTTTGACATCTGACCATCTAGATAGCCGGGAACGATAATGAATCTGGAACTCGAGCCCGCCGGCGCGGCCACGCCAATCATCCGCGCCGAGGATCCCGGCACGCCCGACGCCATCGCCCTTATCGACGAACTGTCGGCGGCGCTGGCGGCCATTACCGGCGACAGCGGCAGGTCGTCGTTCGATGCAGACGATGTGCGCGCGGCGCGGGCGTGCTTCGCCGTGGCGCGCAACGCAAACGGAGAGGCGGTCGGCTGCGGCGCCTTCCGGCCGCTGGCCGACGGCGTCGCCGAAGTCAAGCGCATGTATGCGCGGCCCGGCAACCCGGGTACGGGCGCGCGTTGCTGGCCTTCCTCGAAGCGCAGGCCGGTGCGCTCGGCTACCGCTCCATCTGGCTCGCGACGCGCGCCATCAATGAACGCGCCGTGCGCTTCTATCTCGCGCACGGCTACACGCCGATTGCGAACTACGGCAAATACGCCTGCAACGCCGAGGCCATTTGCCTGGCCAAGCAGCTGGTCCTGAACTAGCGCTTCTTGCCGCCATGCCGCTGGCGCGCCGCCGCGTTCTGCGCCTGCAGCAGCGAGTCGACACGCTCGGACGCGGCGCGCGACAGCTCCTGCGCCACCTCCACGCTCGGGAAGTATTCGGGCTGGCGATAGGCGATCCAGGCATACGCCGAGTAGCGGCGGCAGGCGTCTTCGACTTCCTGCAGGTTCAGCCAGCGCAGCGAGCCGCCCTCCGGCTCGAGCTTGCAGACCTTCTTCTTCGCCAGCGACGTCGACCAGTGTTCCCACGCGCCCTGCAACGACGGCACCTTGGACGAAATCGGCACCAGCGACAGCATGAATTTTTCGGCCACCGTCAGCGGCAGCGTGTCGAGCCAGATGGCGCGCTCGAACTGGTCTTCCGTAATGCGCGGATAGAAAAAGCCGTCCGGCACATCGATGTTGTGGACGAAGCGCTTGAGCAGCTTGACCAGCGACGTTTCGTTGGTGACGGAGGCGATCCGGTGCAGGTGCTCGATCGACGGCGCCACCGCGAAGCCGCTGGCCGCCAGCGGCGCCAGCTTTTCCTTCAGCAGCGCGCGCATGACTTCGTGCGTGTCGTTGTCGTAGCCGGCGACGAAGCCTTCCTCGTGCACGCCGTAGCGGCCCGCGCGGCCGGCGATCTGCCGCGCCAGCGCCGCCGATATCTCTTCTTCCTCGACGCCGTTGTACTTGATCGCGGTGGTCATCACGATGCGCGCGATCGGCATGTTCAGTCCCATCGCCAGCGCATCGGTGCCGACCACGATATCGGCCGAGCCGTCGCGAAAGCGCTCCGCCTGCGCGCGCCGCACTTCGGGCGACAGGTTGCCATACACGGTCGCCACCGACAGGCCGATCTCGGTGATCATGTCGCGCCACTTCAGCACCTCGCGGCGCGAGAACGCGATGACCGCATCGCCGCGGCGCAGGCCGCGCAGCTTGCGCACGGCGGACGGCTCCATCGCCAGCGGCGCCATGCGCTTGAGGACATGCACCTCGAGCTCGCACTCGAGGCGGTCGGCCAGCGCCTCGATCGCGCGCCGCGCTTCCGGGGCGCCGACCAGGTACACCACCGACGCCGGCGCGCCGCACACGGCAGCGGTCCAGGCGGCGCCGCGGTCGCGGTCGGCCAGCATCTGGATTTCGTCGATCACCGCGACGTCGACGCGCGTGCGCGAATCGAGCATTTCGACGGTGCTGGCGACGTGGGTGGCGCCTTCGGCGAGCCGGCGTTCCTCGCCGGTGACCAGGCTGACCTTGAGCGGCTTGCCGTGCGGGCGCGCCGCCTGCATGCGCTCGAAATTCTCCAGCGCCAGCAGCCGCAGCGGCGCCAGGTAGATGCCGCTCGGCGCCTTCATCAGCGCTTCCATCGCGCGGTGCGTCTTGCCCGAGTTGGTCGGCCCGAGCAGCGCAATGAAACGGCGCGGCATGCGGCTGGCCACCTCGAACGACGCCGGATACTCGGCCAGGTTGATGCTTTCCTTGGTGCGCGCGGCGTGGCGCTCTTCCTGTTCACGCTCGACCGCGTGGATGATGCGCTGGCGGATGCGGCCGATACACATGCTCGGCCGGGTCGGAGGTCTCCAGCTCGGCCAGCGTCTGCAGGAAGGTCATCGCGTCGAAATCGCAATCGTCGGCCAGTTCCGCGATATCGCGCACGAAGGCGCTGACGCTCTGGTGCAGCTCGTCGATCGCGGCCGGACTCGCGCGTTCCAGCACCAGTGCGCGCTGCGCCTCCGGATCCATCTTGCGCCACTTGCTCGGCTTGGCCAGCACGCCCTGGGCCGGCACCAGCTGGTAGGGCACGCGCAGGTCCTCGTACTTCACCACGCCGGAGAAGCGGACGAACACGCGGCCTTCCATCTTGACGAGCTGCACGCCCTTGGCCTCCAATTCGTGGCTCAGCGCGCATCGGTTGTCGTCGCTGTCTTCGAGCAAGGGGGGAAGCGGAGGAGTTTTCATGGGTGACGTAGCGAATAGAGGACTGGCCGCCACTATATCGCGGATGCGGGAACGGCGTGGTCCAGCACAAACCGCGCCACCGAAGCTCAAGCCGCGACGGCCCCCAGCTCGCCCTGGCGGTAACGCTCGGCCATCCGCTCCAGCGGCACCACCTTGATCTTCGCCGCCTGGCCGGCCGAGCCGAACGCCTGGAAGCGCAGCAGGCAGATATCCCTGGCCGCCGCCGTCGCATCCTTGAAGAATTTGCGCGGATCGAATTCGGACGAATGGGTGGCCATGCTGCGCCGCATCGCGCCCGTCATCGCCAGCCGGATGTCGGTGTCGATGTTCACCTTGCGCACGCCGTGCTTGATCCCTTCGAGGATTTCGTCCACCGGCACGCCGTAGGTCTCCTTCATGTCGCCGCCGTATTGGCGGATGATGTCCAGCCACTCCTGCGGCACCGACGACGAGCCGTGCATCACCAGGTGGGTATTCGGGATGCGCGCATGAATCTCCCTGATGCGGCCGATGGCGAGGATGTCGCCGGTCGGCTTGCGGCTGAATTTGTAGGCGCCATGGCTGGTGCCGATGGCGATCGCCAGCGCATCGACGCCGGTGCGCGCGACGAAGTCGGCCGCCTGGCCGGGATCGGTCAGCATCTGTTCGTGCGACAGGACGCCGGCGGCGCCGGAACCATCTTCCTCGCCCGCCTCGCCCGATTCGAGCGAGCCAAGGCAGCCCAGCTCACCCTCGACCGACACGCCGATGTAATGGGCGAACGACGCGACCTGGCGGGTCACCTCGACGTTGTACTCGTAGGTCGAAGGCGTCTTCATGTCTTCCATCAGCGAGCCGTCCATCATCACGCTGGAAAAGCCCGAGCGGATCGACGCCTGGCACACCGCGGGGCTGCCGCCATGGTCCTGGTGCATGCAGATCGGGATGTGCGGCCAGGTTTCGACCGCGGCTTCGACCATCTTGCGCAGGAAGGCTTCGCCGGCATATTTGCGCGCGCCGGCGGACGCCTGCAGGATCACCGGGCTGTCGCAGGCGTCGGCTGCCTGCATGATGGCGAGGATCTGCTCGAGGTTATTGACGTTAAAAGCGGGCACACCGTACTGGTGGTCGGCTGCATGGTCGAGCAATTGGCGTAACGATACGAGCGACATGGCTGTCTCCTGGTGAGCTGATTAATCGTTGGGTGCGGCAAGCAGCGCCGGCATCTCCGCCAGCGAGTCGATGAACGCGGCGCCGTGCATGCCGGCGTGGCCGTCCGGCCCGGGGTAGCCATAGCGGACGATGTAGACCGGCATCTGCGCGGCTCGCGCGGCGGCGACGTCGACTCCGGAGTCGCCCACCAGCACGCACAGCGCGGGATCGGTGCGCATCTCGCGGCAGGCATGCAGCAGCGGCTCGGGGTGCGGCTTCATCTGCGCGATCGAGTTGCCCGCCACCACCACCTCGAAGTACGGCGCCAGTCCGGTCAGCGCCAGCAGCGCGGCGGTGGCGCCTTGCGGCTTGTTGGTGACGCAGCCAAGCCGGTAGCCGGCCTCGCGCAGCGCGCTCAAACCCTCCGCCACGCCCGGGAACACCTGGCCGAAGCGGCCGTTGGTATCCTCGTAGTGGCGATGAAACAGGTTGAGCGCGCGCGACTCGTCCACCGACGGCGCCAGCGCGCTGGCCGCCAGCACGCGCCGCACCAGCATCGGCACGCCGTTGCCAATGAAGCCGCTGACCGTCTTGAATGGCAAAGGCTCGGCGCCAAGGGCCCGCACCATGCGGCTGGCCGCTTCGGCGATGTCGGGCGCGGTGTCGACCAT
This sequence comes from uncultured Nitrospiraceae bacterium, assembly GCA_963748375.1. GTDB lineage: Bacteria > Nitrospirota > Nitrospiria > Nitrospirales > Nitrospiraceae > Palsa-1315. The sequence goes on along the minus strand of CAVVIR010000034.1, from coordinate 495,204 downwards.
GGTGCCATCGAGGTCGACCAGGACCGTGCGTTCGCGGGCGCCCATCACCAGCCCTCGATCACGGACAGCGCGCATTCGGCCACGTGCGCTGGGGTGAGGTTGAAGTGCGCATACAGCTGCTCGGCCGGGGCCGACTCGCCGAAGCTGTCGATACCGACCGTCATGCCGTGCTCGCCCACCACCGCGCGCCAGAACCAGGTGACGCCGGCTTCCACGCTCACGCGCGGCACGCCGGGCGGCAGCACCCATTCGCGATACACCTTGTCCTGCGCGTAAAAAGCCTCGACGCAGGGCATCGAGACGACCCGCACGGCCGACCTCCTCGAGCGCCAGCTGGCGCGCCGCGGCCACCGCGATTTCGACTTCCGAGCCGGTGGCGACCAGCACCACCTGCGGCCGCGCGCAATCGACCAGCACGTAGCCGCCGAGGGCGATCGCGCTGAGCTGCTCGCCGGTGCGGCTGAACGGCGCCAGCGCCTGGCGCGACAGCACCAGGCAGGTCGGGCCGTCGGCGCGCTGCAGCGCCGCCTGCCAGGCGACGGCCGTTTCGACGCCGTCGCAGGGACGCCACAGCCGGTTGTTGGGAATCAGGCGCAGGCTGGCCATGTGCTCCACCGGCTGGTGGGTCGGGCCGTCTTCGCCGAGGCCGATCGAGTCGTGCGTCAGCACGTGGATCACGCGCTGCTTCATCAGCGCCGCCATCCGGATCGCGTTGCGCGAATAATCGGAGAACGTCAGGAAGGTGCCGCCGTACGGGATAAAGCCGCCGTGCAGCGCGATGCCGTTCATGATCGCGGCCATGCCGAACTCGCGCACGCCGTAGCTCAGGTAGTTGCCGCTGCCGTCCGCGCCGACCCGCCTTGAGGCCTTGACGTTGGTCAGGTTCGATGCGGTCAGGTCGGCCGAGCCGCCGAAAAATTCGGGCAGCGCGGCGCTGATGTGCTCCAGCACGATCTGCGAGGCCTTGCGGGTCGCCACCTTGTTGTGCAGTTCGCCCGGCTCGCGCACCAGCTGCGCGAACTGTTCGGCGAGGCCCGCCGGCAGGGCGCCTGCGTTGCGGCGTTCCAGTTCAGCGGCCAGTTCGGGAAACGCGGCGCGGTAGGCGGCAAAACTGTCTTCCCACCATGCCTGGCTGGCGCGGCCGGCTTCGCGCGCGTCCCACGCGGCGGCGATATGCGGCGGTATCTCGAACGGCGCCGCGGTCCATTTGCGCTCGATGCGCATGGCGGCGATTTCGTCGGCGCCAAGCGGGGCGCCGTGCACGTCGTGGCCGCCGGCCTTGGTCGGCGCCCCTTTGCCGATGACGGTCTTGCAGCAGATCAGCGTCGGCCGTCGCGTGCTGCGACTTGGCGGCGATGATGGCGCGGTCGATCGCCGCGGCATCGTGGCCATCGACGGCGGCGATCACGTTCCAGCCGTAGGCGGCGAAGCGGCGCGGCGTGTCGTCGGTGAACCAGCCCTTGACGTCGCCGTCGATCGAGATGCCGTTGTCGTCGTAGAAAACGATCAGCTTGCCCAGTCCGAGGGTGCCGGCCAGCGAGCAGGCCTCGTGGCTGATGCCCTCCATCAGGCAGCCGTCGCCGACGAACACGTAGGTGTGATGGTCGATGATGTCGTGGCCGGGCCGGTTGAAGCTGGCCGCCAGCATTTTCTCGGCCAGCGCCATGCCGACCGCGTTGGCCAGGCCCTGGCCGAGCGGGCCGGTGGTGGTTTCGACGCCCGGCGTGAGGCCCACTTCCGGATGCCCGGGCGTGCGCGAGTGCAGCTGGCGGAACTGCTTGAGCTGCTCGATCGGCAGGTCGTAGCCGGTCAGGTGCAGCAGCGAATACAGCAGCATCGAGGCGTGGCCGTTGGACAGCACGAAGCGGTCGCGGTTGAGCCACTTGGGGTCGGCCGGATTGTGGCGCAGGTGGCGCCGCCACAGCACGTCGGCCATGTCGGCCATGCCCATCGGCGCGCCCGGGTGGCCGGACTTCGCCTGCTGGACGGCGTCGGCGGCGAGGAAGCGCAAGGCGTCGGCGGTGGCGGCGCCGGCCACCAGGTTCTTGTCAGGAGCGTTCATTATATTGTATTCCTTAATTGTTCAGGGCGCGCTTTTTGCGCTCCATCATGCGCAGGATGAAAGGCGTGAAGATCAGCTGCATCGCCAGCTCCATTTTTCCGCCCGGGACCACGATGGTGTTCGCGCGCGACATGAACGAGGCCGGCACCATGTTCAGCAGGTACTGGAAGTCGATGCCTTTCGGGTCGGCGAAGCGGATCACGACGAAGCTTTCGTCGGGCGCCGGAATCTCGCGCGCGATGAACGGGTTCGAGGTGTCGACGCACGGCACGCGCTGGAAATTGACGTGGGTGCGCGAGAACTGCGGGCAGATGTGGTTCACGTAGTCGGGCATGCGGCGCAGGATGGTGTCGGTCACCGCCTCGGTCGAATAGCCGCGCTTGGACTTGTCGCGCCACAGCTTCTGGATCCATTCCAGGTTGATCACCGGGACCACGCCGATCAGCAGGTCGGGATGCTGGGCGATGTTGATGCTGTCGTTGACGACGCCGCCGTGCAGGCCTTCGTAAAACAGCAGGTCGGTGTCATTCGGCAGGTCCTCCCACGGCGTGAAGGTGCCCGGCTCCTGCCGGTACGGCGCCGCTTCCTCGTGGTCGTGCAGGTACTTGCGGTGCCTGGCGGTGCCGCTGCGCGCGTAGTTGTGGAACAGCGCTTCCAGTTCGGCGAACAGGTTGGTGTCCGGGCCAAAATGGCTGAAGGTCATGTCGCCGATCTGCTCGGCGGCGGCCAGCTTTTCCTTCATTTCCTTGCGATCGTAGCGATGAAAACTGTCTCCTTCGATTATGACTGATTGGATTTTTTCGCGGCGAAAAATGGCTTCAAACGTGCGCGTGACGGAGGTGGTGCCAGCGCCCGAGGAGCCGGTGATGGCAATGATCGGATGACGTTCGGACATGATCAACTTTCAGAAGTGGGAATTCAGGCTGGCATGCGGAACAGGCCGTGTTCATGGAACAGCGGGTTGTGCATTTCCACCGGCGGCTGGTCGTTGTGATAGCGCTCGATGCGGTCGACCTCGTGGCGCGAGCCGAACACCAGGCCGATGCGCTGGTGCAGCGAGGACGGCTGCACGCCCAGCACCGGCTGGCGGCCGGTGCTGGCGCGCCCGCCCGCCTGCTCGATCAGGAAGCCGATCGGATTGGCCTCGTACAGCAGGCGCAGGCGCCCCGGCTTGCTGGCGTCCTTGCTGTCGCGCGGGTACAGGAAGACGCCGCCGCGCATCAGGATGCGGTGCGCCTCGGCCACCATCGAGGCGATCCAGCGCATGTTGAAGTCCTTGCCGCGCGCGCCGGTGCGGCCGGCCAGGCATTCGTCGACGTAGCGCTTCACCGGCGCTTCCCAGAAGCGGCTGTTGGAGGCGTTGATGGCGAATTCGCTGGTGTCGGCCGGCACCTGCATGTCGGGATGGGTCAGCATGAATTCGCCCAGGTTGACGTCGAGCGTGAAGCCGTTGACGCCATTGCCGACGGTGAGCACCAGCATGGTGGCCGGGCCGTAGACGGCGTAGCCGGCGGCCACCTGGTCGGCGCCGGATTGCAGGAAGTCCTGCTCGGTGACCGGCTGCTCCGCCTTCCGGCGCGCGCAGCACCGAGAAGATGCTGCCGACCGAGACGTTGACGTCGATGTTGGACGAGCCGTCGAGCGGGTCGAACACCAGCAGGTATTTGCCCTTCGGGTAGCAGGCGGGGATCTGGTAGGGCTGCTCCATCTCCTCGGACGCCATGCCGGCCAGGCAGCCGCACCATTCGTTCACCTCCAGGAAGACCTGGTTGCTGATGACGTCCATCTCCTTCTGGGTTTCGCCCTGCACGTTGATGGCGCCGCCGACGTCGCCGTGGCCGGCGGCCAGCGCGCCGCAGGCGACCTTGCGGGCGATCGATTTGCAGGCCAGCGCGACGTTCAGGATCAGGCTGTTGAAGTCGCCGCTGGCGTGCGGGAAGCGGCGCCGTTCTTCGATCAGGAACTGGGTCAGGGTGAGGCGATGTGGCGTTGTCATGGCGGTCTCCTAGTGGTTGTTATTCGAGGGCTGGCATGCGCGCGCAGGCGCTGCAGGATGCCGCGGTAGCCGCCGTCGTCGTCGGGCGCGCCGAACACCGCGCTGCCGGCCACGAAGGTGTCGGCGCCGGCAGCGCGGATGGCGCCGATGTTGTCGGCGTTGACGCCGCCGTCGACCTGCAGCCAGATGTCCTGGCCGCCGGCGGCGACGTGGGCGTCGATGCGCGCGCGCGCCGCCGCCAGCTTCGGCAAGGTCGCCGCGATGAATTTCTGGCCGCCGAAGCCGGGATTGACGCTCATCAGCAGCACCATGTCGAGCTTGTCCATCACGTGGTCGAGCACCGACAGCGGCGTGGCCGGATTGAGCGCCAGGCCGGCCTTGCAGCCGAGTTCGCGGATCATGCCGAGCGTGCGGTCGACGTGGCGGCTCGCCTCCGGGTGGAAGGTGATGATGCGCGCGCCGGCCTGGACGAACAGCGGGATCAGCGCGTCGACCGGCTCGACCATCAGGTGGACGTCGAGCGGGATCGTCACGTGCGGGCGGATCGCCGCGCACACCAGCGGGCCGATGGTGAGGTTGGGGACGTAATGGTTGTCCATCACGTCGACGTGCACCAGGTCGGCGCCGGCCGCTTCGATGGCGCGCACTTCTTCGCCGAGCCGGGCGAAATCGGCCGACAGGATCGACGGCGCGATGCGAATGTGTTGGGTTTTCATGTCATGCCGCCTCGGAAAAGGTGCCGCGGTGCCAGCGGCGCAGCGCCGCCAGGTCGACCCAGCGCTGGCCGGCGCCGGGAACTGCGTCGATCGGCTGGTCCGGATCGCCCAGGTGCGGCAGCTGCACCAGCGCCGCGCCGAACTGGTGGCCGCGCGGTGTAGTAGGTCGGCGTGACCACGGTCGCTATGCCCGGCCGCGCAGGCCGCGCGCAGGCCGTTTTCGGAATCCTCGATGGCGATGCAGTCGGCGGCCGGCAGCCCCAGCGCGGCGAGCGTGGCCAGGTAGACGTCCGGCGCCGGCTTCTTGAGCGCCGGCGGTGGCGCCGTCGCACACGGCGGCAAACTGCGCGCGCCAGTCGCTGCCCAGCGGCGTGCGCAGCAGCGCGTCGACGTTGGCCGGCGTGGTGGTGGTGGCGATCGCGATCGGCAGGCGCGCGGCCTGCGCCTCGCGGATCAGGCGCAGGATGCCGGGCCGCAGCGGCAGCTGGCCGCGCCGACCAGCGCGTCGTAGTGGCGCGTCTTGATGGCGTGCAGCGCCGCGATGGTCTCCGTTGACCCGGCGGCCGTCCGCCACGTCCGGATCGACCATGCGCCAGTAGTACTGCAGCCGCTCCTTGCCGCCGGTGACGTCGAGCAGGCGGGCGTACAGCGACTCGTGCCAGTGCCAGTCGAGGCCGACCTCGCGGAAGGCGGCGTTGAACGCCAGCCGGTGCGCGCTCTCGGTATCGGCCAGCGTGCCGTCGACGTCGAAGATCAGCGCTTTCAGCATGCGCAGTGCTCCTTGGCGCGGCGAAGACGCGGCTGGCCAGCAGGTCGGGCGCGGTGATGGTGGTCAGCGCGGCGTCGTCGGCCAGCGCATCGGGCTGGCCCATCAGCCGCGAGGCATGGCGCAGCCGGGCGCGGTCGAGCGCGTTGCGCACGCTGCGCGCGTTGGCGAAGTGCGGCTGCGCCATGCGCCGTTCCAGGTAGTCGGTGAACACCCGCGCGCGCCTCGTCGTCGAAGCGGTAGTGCATGCGTGTCGAGCATCAGGCCGGCGATCTGGCCCAGCTCACCGACGCCGTAATCGGGGAAGTCGATGTGGTGCGCGATGCGCGACGACATGCCGGGATTGGACGCGAAGAAGGTGTCCATCCGGTCCTTGTAGCCGGCCAGGATGACGACCAGGTCGTCGCGCTGGTTTTCCATCACCTGCAGCAGGATCTCGATCGCCTCCTGGCCGTAGTCGCGCTCGTTCTCCGGGCGGTACAGGTAGTAGGCTTCGTCGATGAACAGCACGCCGCCCATCGCCTTCTTCAGCACTTCGCGCGTCTTCGGCGCGGTGTGGCCGATGTACTGGCCGACCAGGTCGTCGCGCGTGACCGCCACCAGGTGGCCCTTGCGCACGTAGCCGAGCTGTGTGCAGGATCGCCGCCATGCGCAGCGCGACGGTGGTCTTGCCGGTGCCCGGATTGCCGGAGAAGCACATGTGCAGGCTGGGCGCGCCGGCCGCGAAGCCGCGCTCGGCGCGCAGCTTGTCGACCAGCAGCAGCGCGGCGATGTCGCGGATGCGCTGCTTGACCGGCGCCAGGCCGATCAGCTCGCGGTCGAGCTGCGCCAGCAGCTCGGTGATGCCGGCGGCCGCCAGCGCCGCGGCGAACGGATTGCCAGGCGCTGGCGGCGGGGAGATCGCTGATGTCCATGATGATGTGCTCCCGCAGTTAGTAACGCGCGCCTTCGGGCTGGGCCTGCACGGCGTAGCTCTCGATGCTGTAGCGCACCGTGCGGCCCGCCACTTCGTGCCGCACCAGGCGGAAGCCCGGTTCGACCTTGGGGCGGTTGACGATGAACGCCATCACGATCGACTCGGTGCCGCGCGGTGGAGTCGAACGCGGTCATGCGGATGTAGTAGTTGGGGAAGGTCTTGCGGCACTGCGCCAGTTCGCGCATGATGCCGGCCGGGTCGCTGCAGGTCGAACATCGGCGGTGCCGAACATCTCCCAGTAGGTGTTGCGCGGATGCGGGTCGTCGGTGTATTCGATCGCCAGCGCCCAGCCCTTGGCCAGGCAATAGTCGATCTGCCGGGTGATCTGCGCGTCGGTCAGATCGGGCAGGAATGAAAAGGTGCCTTGAGTGATGCGCATGATGTGTCCTCTTGAATAGGCTGGGCGGTCAGGAGACCGACGCCGTCGGCGTGAAATCGGAGGTGTCGGTCGAGGTGTAGTTGAAGGAGATCTCGCCCCAGGTGTCGAGCGCCGCCTTCAGCGGCGCGCACCACTTGGCGGCCTCGCGCAGGATCTCCGGCCCTTCGTTCTTGATGTCGCGCCCTTCGTTGCGCGCCAGGACCATGGCTTCCAGCGCCACGCGGTTGGCGGTCGCGCCGGCCTGGATGCCCTGCGGATGGCCGATGGTGCCGCCGCCGAACTGCAGCACGACGTCGTCGCCGAACAGGTCGAGCAGCTGGTGCATCTGGCCGGCGTGGATGCCGCCCGAGGCGACCGGCATCACCTTGCGCAGCGCGCCCCAGTCCTGGTCGAAGAAGATGCCGCGCGGCAGGTCCACCTTGGTCTGCGTGTCGCGGCAGATGTTGTAGTAGCCCTGCACCGTCATCGGGTCGCCTTCGAGCTTGCCGACCGCGGTGCCGGCGTGCAGGTGGTCGACGCCGGCCATGCGCAGCCACTTGGCGATCACGCGGAACGACACGCCGTGGTTCTTCTGGCGGGTGTAGGTGCCGTGGCCGGCGCGGTGCATGTGCAGCATCATGTCGTTCTGGCGGCACCAGTAGGACATCGACTGGATCGCGGTCTAGCCGACCACCAGGTCGATCATGATGACGACCGAGCCGAGCTCCTTGGCGAATTCGGCGCGGCGGTACATTTCTTCCATCGTGCCGGCGGTGACGTTGAGGTAGTGGCCCTTGACTTCGCCGGTGGCGGCGCTGGCGCTGTTGCACCGCTTCCATGCACGAACAGGAAGCGGTCGCGCCAGTGCATGAACGGCTGCGAGTTGATGTTCTCGTCGTCCTTCATGAAGTCGAGGCCGCCCTTCAGGCCTTCGTACACCACGCGGCCGTAGTTGCGGCCCGACAGGCCGAGCTTCGGCTTGGTGGTCGCGCCCAGCAGCGGGCGGCCGAACTTGTCGAGCCGCTCGCGCTCGACGACGATGCCGGTCGGCGGGCCCGGGAAGGTCTTGATGTAGGCGACCGGGAACTGCATGTCTTCGAGGCGCGCCGCCTTCAGCGGCTTGAAGCTGAAGACGTTGCCGATGATCGAGGCGGTGACGTTGGCGATCGAGCCTTCTTCGAACAGGATCAGGTCGTAGGCGACGTAGCAGAAGTACTGGCCCGGGATTGTTCGGCACCGGGTCGACGCGGTAGGCCTTGGCGCGGTACATGTCGCAGGCGGTCAGGCGGTCGGTCCAGACCACGGTCCAGGTGGCGGTCGACGATTCGCCGGCCACCGCGGCGGCGGCTTCGATCGGGTCGACGCCGTCTTGCGGCGTGATGCGGAACAGCGCCAGCACGTCGGTTTCCTTCGGCACGTAGTCGGCATCCCAGTAGCCCATCTGGGCATATTTCAGCACGCCCGCGGTGTAGCGTTTCTTCGCATCGGTGATTTGTCCACTGCCGTCCATCGCGTTCTCCTTGAATGGGCCGGGGCCCGTTGAGCAATCCATGGACTTCACTATATAAATTGTCTACTATCAGGTCTAATCAATAAAAACATCGATTGCATAAGCTCAACCTGATAGGTAGCCACCATGCGCCGTTACACGCTCCGCCAGCTCGACACCTTCCTCGAAGTCGCCCGCCAGCTGTCGGTCTCGCGCGCGGCCGATGCGCTGCACGTGACCCAGCCGGCGGTGTCGATGCAGATCCGCCAGCTCGAAGAAGCCGTCGGCATGCCGCTGTTCGAGCAGGTCGGGCGCAAGATCCGGCTGACCGATGCGGGCCTCGATGTCGAGGCGTATGCGATCGGCGCGGTGGCGCAGCTCAAGCAGCTGGAAGACGCGATGGCGCAGCGGCGCGGCCTGAAGAAAGGCCGGGTGACGCTGGCGATGGTCAGCACCGCCAAGTATTTCGTGCCGATGCTGCTGGTGAAATTTCGCAAGCGTTTCCCGGACATCGAGGTGTCGCTGCAGATTCACAACCGCGAAAACATCATGCAGCTATTGGCGCGCAACGAGATCGACCTGGTCATCATGGGGCGCGCGCCGGATACGCTCGATTGCGTCGCCACCGCGTTTGCCACCAATCCGCTGGGCGTCATCAGTTCGCCCGAGCATCCCTTGTCGCGCCGGCGCGCGGCGCCGCTGTCGATGCTCGACGGGCAGGAGTTCGTGGTGCGCGAGAGCGGCTCCGGCACCCGCCAGGCGATGGAGCGCCTGTTCGCCGAGAACGACATCCACCCGCGCATCGTGATGGAAATGCCGAGCAACGAAACCATCAAGCAGGCCGTGATGGCCGGCATGGGGCTGAGCTTCCTGTCGCTGCGCACCATCCGCCATGAACTGGCGTCGGGCCACCTGGTGCTGCTCGACGTGGCCGGCCTGCCGCTGGTGCGCCACTGGCACATCACCCACCTGGCGTCGAAGCGCCTGTCGCCGCCGGCCAGCGAATTCAAGTCCTTCCTGATCGAAGAGGCGGGGCCGCTGATCAAGCTGTGGGCCTGACTAGAACACATGGCGCAGGCGGATCGACACGGCGCGCGGCGCACCGGGCGTGAAGAAGGTGGTGCCGGCGCTGTCGGTGTTGCGGTAGGCGCCGCCCGGCGCGACGGCGAACGGTCCCAGCTGGCCGACCGTGGCGTAGTGGCGGTCGAACAGGTTGCTGACGTTGGCCGACAGCGTCCAGGCGGCTGACGGCTGCCAGCTGACGTTGAGGTTGACGACGGCGTAGCCGGGCACGCGGCCGGCGCCGGACGAGGTGACGCCATCCGGGCTGAGCGCGCCGGCCACGTGCTGGTTGTTCTCGTTGCCGCGCACGAAACTGCTGCCGACGGCGACCAGCTGCAGGCCGGCCGACCAGTCCGGCAGCCACTGGTAGCCGGCGGCGGCCTTGAAGATGTGGCGCGGAATCGACGGCCATGCGGTCGCCGCGCCGGACCTCGATGGCGCCATCCTCGGCGGCGCTGTTGGCCTGGCTGCCGAGCCGCTCCGGCGACTGGTAGGTGGCGCGCAGCAAGGTGTAGTCGGCGCTCAGGCTGAGCCGTTCGCCGACGCTCGAGAAGCCCGCTTCGAAGCCCTCGCGGCGGGTCTTGCCGACGTTCTTGAAGTAGCCGGTCGAGGCGGAGTTGGCGACGAAGATGATGTCGCTGTGGTTATCGCCGCGGAACAGGCCCAGGTTCCAGTGCGTGCGCCCGGCCAGCTTGCCGCGCAGCCCGGCTTCCCATGTTTTGGAGACGACCTGGTCGAGCGGCGGGTCGCCGGCCATCGAGTTGGGCAGGCGGCAGCCGAAGTTGGGGTCGGCGCAGCCCAGTTCGATGGAGGTCGGCGTGCGGCTGCTCTCGCTGTAGCCGGCGTAGGCGTTGATGGCGCGGCTTGGCGTGAAGCTGATGCCGACCGCCGGGTTGAAGCGCCGATACAGGTGGTTGCCGTCGAGCGAGCCGCGCTGCTCGCCCTGGGTGGTGGCGTTATTGTAGGGGAACAGGCGGTCGCTGTTGCTCAGGCGGGTGCGGTTGTAGCGGCCCGACAGCGTCAGGTGCCAGGCGGTGCCCAGCGACAGCGTGTCGCTGCCGAACAGGCTCCAGGTGCGCACATTGCCGCCGAGGTCGACGCGCTGGTCGAAGGCGTTTTCCGAATCCTGGCTGCCATCGGCGAACGCCGCCACCGGGGTGATCGAGCGGTCGGGATTGAGGTAGCCGAACTGGGACGATTGCAGGAAGCTGACGCGGCTGGCGTCGTAGCCGGCGCCGGCCACGGCCTGGTTGCGGTAGCCCTGCCCTTGCGAGAGCGAAGGTCAGTTGCGCGGACAGGCCGGCATTTTGCTGGCGGCTGGCGGTGGTGGTGACCAGGCCGGTGCATTTTTCGTTCGGCTCGGCGTTGCGCCCGGCCTGGGCGATGCAGCGCCACTTGGGGAAGCTGCCGCTGCTTTCGCTCGCGGGCGCGCCGTAGCCATTGGCGGCGAGCCAGGCGCGGTCGGCCGACTGGCCCGTGTAGTACACCGATTCGCCCAGCGATCCGTCGTTCAGGTCGCCATTTTGCGTGCCGGTGCGGGTGTTGCGGTAATACGCGTTGGCGGACACCTGCAGCTGGTCGGACAGCCGCGACTGCGCCTCGAGGTTGACGAAGCTGGCGTGGTTGGTGGTGGTGTCGGGCTTGGTGAACACGCTGGCGCGGCGCTGCTCGATCAGCTGGTCTTCCTGCAGGCCGTTGCCGTTCAGTTTGCTCCTGGCATACGCATAGGTCAGCTTCAGCGACGACTGCGCGTCGTGCCAGCCCAGCTTGCCGAACAACTGGCCCAGGCGCGAGGAGGAATCGTCGCGCCAGCCGGCTTCGCGGAAGGCGTTGGCGATCAGCAGCCAGTCGAGCCCGTTGGCGCTGCTGCCGCCGTGCTGCAGGCCGAGGTTGCGGCGGCCGAAACTGCCGGCCGAGGCTTCGGCCGAGGTGCCGGGGTCGCGCTGGCCATCCTTGGTGCGGATCGCCAGCGCGCCGCCCAGGGTGTTGAGGCCGAACAGCGGATTGGCGCCGCCCATCAGGCTGACCGAGGCGATCGCTTCCTTCGGGATCAGGTCCCACAGCACGACGTCGCCGAACGGCTGGTTCAGCCGCACGCCGTCCATGTACACCGACAGCCCCTGCGGCGTGCCCAGCAGCGGCGAGGCGGTGTAGCCGCGGTAGCTGACGTCCATCATCAGCGGGTTGCCCTGGCTTTCGTTGACGTGCACGCTGCCCAGGCTGCGGTTGAGGAAATCGGACAGGTCGAGGGCGCCGCTGCGCTCGATGTCGCGCGCGGTGGCGGTCTGGATCGCGCTGGCCATCTGCTCTTTTTGCAGGCCGGAGCCGGCCAGCGGCGTGCTGGCCACGATGAACACCTGGGCCATCGGCGCCGAGCTCCAGCTCGCCCGCCTGCGCGGCCGATGCCAGCGCCAGCGCCATGACAGGCAGGCGACGTCCCCATTTGCGTTCCGATACCATATCGATGACTGCTCCCCATGTCGTATGTAGCGGGCCTCGATGCGCCCTTGGGGATGCACAACGCAGTAATCGCGCCAGCCCTGAATCGGCACCATGCAAGGTAAATTCGCCGCTTGTTGCCCATTGCTGCGCAGCAGCATGTTCGATTATTGAACAGTCAAAAGCGCCGGCTGTACCAGAATTGAACCACTGCGCCGGGTGCCGGCCCCCGCAGGGCAGCAGCGGCGCACGGCACGGAAGTTGCGTACTTCTGCAGGTGTGCCATCACCCCGCACGTTGTCACGGAGGAGGGAGCGACCATCGACGCCACGCTGCAACTGATCCTGCTGACCATCGCGGTCGCCGGCGCCGCCAGCATTTCCGCTGCCGCGGCGTTGTCGTATTCGCTGCGGTCGGGCATGGTCAAGCGCATGCTGAGCCTGTCGACCGGCCTGCTGCTGGGCGCCGCGCTGCTGTACGCGCTGCCGCAGGCGTTCGAAGCGGCCACCGACACGCGCAGCCTGTGCGCCACCTTGCTGGCCGGCCTGCTGTCGTTCTTCCTGCTGGAAAAATGCGCCACCTTGCACCACGCCCGGCGGCGTCCGGCCCTGGCGCCGCGCGGCACCGGCAAGGCGGGCTGGATGATCCTGGTCGGCGACGGCCTGCACAACTTCACCGACGGCATCCTGATCGCCGCCGCCTTCATCGCCCAACCGGAACTGGGCGTGCTCACCGCGCTGGCCATCAGCGCCCACGCCGTCGCGCGCGAGGTCGGCGACTTCATCATCTTGCTCGACGCCGGCTTTTCGCGCCGCCGCGCCTACGTCTACAACCTGCTGTGCGGCTGCCTGGCGGCGGCCGGCGGGCTGGTCGGCTACCTGGCGCTGGCGCGCGGCCTCGCCTGGATGCCGTACGTGCTGGTGCTGGCGTCGTCCGGTTTCCTGTACATCGCGCTGAGCGACCTGATCCCGAAAATCCAGCAACCGGCGTCGGCGCGCGACACCCTCCTGCAATTGCTGCTGCTCGGCACCGGCGTCACGCTGGTGCTGTACCTGCCCGGCCGCGGCGCTTGAGGGCGCACCGATGCACACCGTATTTTTTGGTTGTTTATGCAACTTTGAAGGGGCAGAACGGAGTATTCTTGAGCAGCAGGCGCATTTAATTCGCCATTCGAATCAAAAGAAATAATAGTCCACAAAGTGGCGCCGGCGCGTGCGGTACGGCGCGGCCATCAGCCACGGGACGCTAGGAGACAGCATGTCCAACTTTGCCGTGGAGCACGTCAAGCGCGTGCGTTCGGTCGTGCAGAACAGAATGGAGCGGGAGCCGGCCGCCAGCGGCAGCCGCATCACCGAGTCGTGGATCCGCTGCCTGAACGATTACCAGCTCGATCCGGACAGCCGCGAGGATCCCGAAGTGGTCGGCCGCGCCGAATTGCAGCGAGCGCCAGGAAAGCCTGGCCGACCTGCGCACCGTGGCCGAAGTGCGAAATGGCCAACCTGTACCAGCAGCTGGCCGGCTCCGGCTACGCCATCATGCTGACCGACCGCGACGGCGTGCTGCTGAATTTTTTCGGCGACCCCAGTTTCACCCATGCGGCGTCGAAAACCGGCCTGATGCAGGGCGCCATCTGGAGCGAGCGGGTGCAGGGCACCAACGGCATGGGCACCTGCCTGGCCGAACGGCGGCCGATCTCGGTGCACCAGGAAGAACACTACCTGTCGCGCAATATCGGGCTCAGCTGCGCGGCGGCGCCGATCTTCAACCACAGCGGCGAGCTGATCGCCGTGCTCGACGCCTCGGGCGAATCGCGGCTGGCGCAGCAGCACACGCTGGCGCTGGTCAGCGCATCGGTGCAGATGATCGAAAACCGCGTGTTCCTGCACCAGTTCCGCAACGAATACATCGTGCGCTTCCACAACCGGCCGGAATTCGTCGGCACCCTCAGCGAAGGCGCGATCGCGCTCAGCGTCACCGGCCGCGTGCTGGCGGCGACCCGCCGCGCGCTGCTGCTGCTCGGCATCCAGGGCCCGGCCGAGATCGTGGGCCGCGACATCACCGACTTGTTCAACATTTCGTTTTCCGGCCTGATCGACTGCAGCGTGAAGAAGGCGTTCCACCCGGTGCCGATTTTTGAGATCCGCAACGGCGCGCGCTTTTTCGCCGTCAGCTACGCACCGGTGCCGGTCCAGCGCGCTGCGCGCCAGCCGACACCGTGCCGCGCCCGTCGGCGCCGGCCGCCGACGGCCTCAGCGCGCTCGACAAGCTGCAGTTCGGCGACCCGCAGATGCTGCACAACGTCCAGATCGCCAAGCGCGTCGTGGAGCGCAATGTGCCCGTCATGCTGCTGGGCGAAACCGGCACCGGCAAGGAAATGTTCGCCCAGGCGCTGCACCGCTCGGGCAGCCGCGCCGACAAGCCGTTTGTCGCCATCAACTGCGCGTCGATTCCGGAAGCGCTGATCGAAAGCGAACTGTTCGGCTACATCTCGGGCGCGTTCACCGGCGCGCGCAAGGACGGCCACGCCGGCAAGATCCTGCACGCCAACGGCGGCACGCTGTTCCTCGACGAAATCGGCGACATGCCGGTGTCGCTGCAGACGCGGCTGTTGCGCGTGCTCGAAGAGCGCGAAGTGATGCCGCTCGGCGGCGAGGTGCCGATCAAGCTCGACATCCGCCTGATCAGCGCCACCCATTGCGACCTGCAGGCGCGCATCGCGCAAAAGGAATTCCGCGAGGATTTGTACTACCGCCTGCATGGCGTCACCATCACCATGCCGCCGCTGCGCGACCGGTCCGACCGCCCGCAGCTGATCCGCCACCTGGTGATGCAGGAAAGCGATGGCGACGGCAACGTGGTGCTCGACGACCGGCTGCTCGCCGCGCTCGACCAGCACCCGTGGCCAGGCAACGTTCGCCAGTTGCGGCACCTGCTGCGCACCATGATCGCGCTGCGCGAGACCGACCTGCTGACCCTGGCCGACCTGCCGCCCGAGTTTGCCCCGTGGCGGCGCCGGCGGTTGCGGCGGTGGCGCCGGCGCCGGACGGCGGCCTCAATCCGCTCGAAAACGCCGAACGCCAGGCGCTGATCCAGGAACTGACGCGGCACGGCTGGAACATTTCGACCCTGGCCAGGCAGCTCAAGATCAGCCGCAACACGCTGTACCGCAAGGTGCAGCGGCTGAACATCACCAATCCCGACAAAGCCATGCTGCACTGAACTGGAAGCGTGTCCGTTGAAGACCTGTCGCCCGCCAACGATTCACCCGCACCGCCATCGTCCTGCACTGGCTGGTGGCGCTGCTGCTGGTGGGCCAGTTCGCCTTCGGCTGGCTGCTCGACGAAATTCCGCGCAACACGCCGGCGCGCGGCTGGTGGATCAACCAGCACAAGAGCATCGGCCTGGTGATCGGCCTGCTGATCCTGCTGCGCCTCTTCTGGCGGCTGCGCCATGCGCCGCCGCCGGCGCTGCCGATGCCCACCTGGCAGCGGCGCGCCGCCAACGCCAGCCACCTGGCCATGTATGCTGTGCATGGTGCTGATGCCGCTGTCGGGCTACCTGGCGTCGAATTTCAGCAAGCATGGCATCAAGCTGTTCAACGCCGTCAAGCTGGCGCCTTGGGGCCGCGACGACAAGCTCATCTATGCCGTGTTCAACCAGACCCACAAGGTGACCGCCGTGCTGCTGGCGGTGCTGATCGGCGTGCACCTGCTCGCCGTCGTCAAGCACGTGCTGGTCGACCGCGACGGCCTGCTGTCGCGCATGTGGGGCCGCGCCGCCCTGCGCGGCTAGGCGCTGCCGAACGCGGCGACGTCGACGCTGACGGCCACCGGCCTGGTGCGCGCGCGCGGCGTGCCGGCCGGCTGCGCCAGCAGGTCGAGCACCAGCGCGGCGGGATTGCAGCCGATCGACGCATGCAGCCCGGCATACGAGGTGGTCATGCGCGCATTCACTTCGAGCACCACCGGGCCATGCTCGGCCACCACGAAGTCGACCCCGACATGTCCCCACAAGCCGGGGATGGCGGCGGCGACCGCCTGCGCCAGGCGCTCGAAGCTCGCCGTCGGCGTCGAGCATGCTGTTGACCGTGGTGCCGAGGAAGTGGAATTGATTGTCGCGCACGGCGATGCGCTGTTCGTTGCAGCCCAGCAGCTGCGCGGCGCCGTCGCAGCACAGCAGCGACAGGCTGCACTGCTTGCCCGGGAATGAACGGCTGCAGCACGTAGCCGGCCGCGCCGCTGGCCGCGATCCACGCCAGCGCGGCGTCGGCGCCTGGAAAGATGTGGGTATCGAGGCAGCCGGCGCCGTCGTCCGGCATGACGACCCAGGCGCCGCCCGGGGCGGCAGCGGCTGGCCAGGCGAGTAGGTCGCGGCCACGGCGACGCCGGCCCTGGCGAGCGCGCGCGAGGTGCGCAGCTTGCTGCCGGCCACCCGCAGCGCGTTTGGTTTGCTGCCCAGCAGGATGCGCTCGCTGCGCAGCACCTGGCGCGACAGCCGCTCGAGCATGCCGCCCGCTTCCGGCGCCAGCGGCCACACCGCGTCGGCCGCCTGCACGCAGGCGTCGAAGCGGCGCCGGAACGGGCCCGGCGCGCCGATCGTGATCAGCTCGACGCCGGGCAGCTCGACCAGGTCGGCCAGCAGCGCGCGCAGCATCATCTGGCCCTGGTGCCGCAGCGAATCGGGCAGCGCGCCGGCCGGCGAGTCGCCGCCTGACGCGTAGTCGAATGCAAACAGTTTCAACGCTGACACTTGGGCCCCCATCCTCTGCACTCAGCGCTTGCCAGCCTCGGCGCCGGCCAGGGTCAGCGATTCATCGATCAGCGGCGCGCCGCCGGCCGCGCCGGCCACCGCCGCGCGCACCTGGTAGACGCCGCCGGGCACCTGCGCGCTGACGACAAACGTGTAGCGCTTGCCGACATATTGTTCGAAGCGCTGGCGCAGCGGATCGTCGCGGTAGGGCTCGATGACGACCTCGCGGCCATCGACCGGCTTGCCGGCGTAGCTGAAGCGCAGCGGCCGCACTTGCGCCGACTCCGCCAGCGCCAGCCGGATGCGCTTGCGGAAGTAGTTGCCCGAGCCGCCGGTCAGGCGCGCCATCTCGGCGATGTCGCGCTCGAGGAAGCCGAGCAGCACCGGGTTGCCTTCCGGATTATCCGCATCGGGCGCCGGCCGCGCCCTGGCGCCGGACAGGAACTGCATCGTCACCGCCGGCTGGCCCGCGGCGAGCACCAGCCGGACCTGGTCGTCGAAGCCCGGTTCGAGGCTGCCCTGCTTGCGGAACGCGTAGGTCAGCGTCAGCGGCGCGCGCACGTTCTGCAGGTGATTGGTCTGGAACAGCAGCGTCTCGGCCGCCGCGATGGCTTGCGCCGCGGCCGGCTGCGCCGCCAGCGCACAGGCCAGGGCAGCAATGCAGCGCCAGGTCGGATAGGTCATCGGTGGTTCCCTGCTAGCGCGCCGCGGCGCGATGCGGCTGGTCGAGCAGCGGCACGCCGTACTGCGCCAGGATGGCGTTGATCTGCGGCCGGTTGCGGTCGATGGCGTCGTCGATGCGCTGCTTGTAGGCCGCTTCGCCGAAGCGCACCGCCATCGCGATGTCGAACTCGAACTGGATGCCCGGATGCGGTCTCAAAGGGATCGCCGCGATCGGCGCCGCCGTCGCCTGGCGCGCGAAGTAGCCGGCAATCGGCCCCCAGATGAAGGCGACGTCGATGACGCCGTTGGCCAGGTCCTTTTCGACCATTTCGCCGGGATAGCGCTCGGCGTCGCCGGACTGGGTCTGGTACGACACCATGCGGTCGATCAGGCCGTTTTCGAGCAGCCAGTCGGTCACCGGCGAGCGGCCGAATACGCCCAGCCGCAGCTTGGCGCGCTGTTCCGCGCCGAGCGTCAGCAGGTCTTCCAGCGTGTGGACGCCGTCGAGCCCCTTGCCCTTGACGTAGGCCATTGCATAGGTCGAGCGGTAGTAGGGCCGGGTGGTGGCGCCCATGTCGAAGCCGGCCGCGACGCCGGTGACCAGGTCGCACTTGAAGGTGTCCGAATCCGGGTTCTTGGCGCGCAGCGTGTTGCGGATGAAGCCCATGCGCTGCGGATACCAGGTGTATTCGATCTTCCAGCCCAGGTCCGCCGCCAGCAGGGCGGCGATCTTGTTCTCGAAGCCTTGCAGGTCGCGGTTGGAAAACGGCAGGTTGTTGGGATCCTGGCAGACCCGCAGCACCTGCTGCGGCTCGGCTGCCTGTGCGGTCGCCGCCAACACCAGCGCGGCGATGGCGCCGCGCACCAGACAGCCTGGCGCGGCTCACTTGCCGATCTCCTCGAGCCGGCCCGGCCTTGATGGCGCCGTCCGAGCGGCCCCTCAGGTAGGCGTACAGGTTGTCGACATTGTCGACCACCTGCTTGCTGCCGTCGAAGTTCGGCATGCCCTTGGCGGCGCGGCCGTGCAGCACGGTGTTCTTGAATTCGTCGCGCGTCAGCACTTTCAGGCTGTTCACCAGCGCCGGCCCGAGCCCGCCTTCCTGCGCGGCGCCGTGGCAGCGCTCGCACGCCATCGCGCGCCAGGTGCGCCAGCCGTTCAGCGTCTGGCCGTCGACCTTGGTGCCGCCGACCACCTTGTAGGGCGGCGGCGCGGCGCTGGTGGTGGCGAGCGCGCCGGTGATCCAGAATGCGGCCGTCAGCGCGCACAGTGTCGATATTTTCATCGTCATTCCCCATCAGGTCAGCAAGTGTTCCGTTTCCGGAACAGTCGAGCGGCAGCGGCTGTGCCGCGCCTATGACAAATCACTGCACGTAGCAGGCCTTGCGCGCCTTGGCCTGCAGCGCCTTGTACTTGTTCGCCATCGCCTTGACGGCGTCGGGATCGCGGAATTCCGCGCCGCGCGGTCCGCTCAGCGCTGGTGGCGCAATGCGGTCGCGATCTCGACGTATTCGTCGTAGCCGACTTCCTGGGCGATCTGGTCGATCGTGCAGGAGCATTTGTAGAGATATTCCTGCTTGCCCGGGTGGCTCATCATGCATTCGAGCACGTACTCGACCCGGTCCGCGGTGGGGAAATCGTGCGCCTGCGCCACCATCGGCGCACCGGCGGCCAGCAACAGCATCAAGCCGAATGTCTTCATCGCGTCTCCTTATTTTTGGTAGCCTCCACACGCCGGAAGCAGCATGTTTCATGCCATGCGGGCCGGTGCTGACACCTGGCGCTGCCGGGACGCGGCGTGCAGGGCCTGCTTATTTCGGCGGCAGCGCGAACACCGTCAGCGTGCCGCCCAGGTTGGTGTACTTGGCCAGGTCCTTGTAGCCGCCGACCGCGCCGAGGCCATCGTTGGTCCTTGTCGAGCCCGGCCGCCATGCCGATGCCGGCCCAGCCGCCGATGCCCGACAGCACGCCGATGTACTGCTTGCCCTTGTATTCCCAGGTGTTGACGTTGCCGATGATGCCGGACGGCGTCTTGAACTTCCACAGCTCCTTGCCGGTGTTGCGTCGACCGCCTTGAGGTAGCCTTCCAGGGTGCCGTAGAACACGACGTCGCCGGCGGTCGACGAGCGCGCCGCTCCAGACCGAGAATTTCTCCGCCTTGGACCACACGATCTTGCCGGTGCCGGCATCCCAGGCGATGAAGTTGCCCATGCCGCCGTGGCTGTTCGGCGCCGGGAACATCGACAGCGTCGCGCCGACGTACGGCTGGCCGGCGGTGTACTCGACCTTGAACGGCTCGTAGTCCATGCAGACGTGGTTGGTCGGCACGTAGAACAGGCCTGGTCTTCGGGCGAGTACGAAGCCGGCTGCTGGTCCTTGCTGCCCAGCGCCGACGGGCAGATGCCCTTGGTGTTGACGTCCGGACCGTTCTTGTCGGTGCTGTACTTGGCGTTGACCATGCGGGCGGCCGGTCTTCATGTCGACGTGCGTGGCCCAGTTGACCGCCGGGTCGTACTTCTCGCGCCACCAGCAGGGCGCCGGTGACGCGGTCCAGCGTGTAGCCGAAGCCGTTGCGGTCGAAGTGCACCAGCGCCTTGCGTCGGCTTGCCCTTGACCTTGATGTCGGCCAGGATCATCTCGTTGACGCCGTCGTAGTCCCACTCGTCGTGCGGCGTCATCTGGTAGACCCACTTCGCCATCGCCGGTGTCGAGGTCGCGCGCGAAGATCGTCATCGACCACTTGTTGTCGCCGGGCCGCTGGCGCGGGTTCCAGGTGCTGCGGGTTGCCGGTGCCGTAGTACATCAGGTTGAGCGCCGGGTCGTAGCTGTACCAGCCCCAGGTGGTGCCGCCGCCGATCTTCCACTGGTCGCCCTTCCAGGTCTTCAGCGACGAGTCCTTGCCGACCGGCGCCATCTTGCCGTCGGTCCAGGTCATGGTCTTGGCCGGGTCGATCAGCATCTCGTCGTCGGGGCCGGTGCTGAACGCCTTCCACACCTGCTTGCCGGTGTTGATGTCGTAGGCGGTCGACGCAGCCGCGCACGCCGAACTCGCCGCCGCTGATGCCGGTGATGACCTTGTCCTTGAACACGTGCGGCGCGTTGGTGTTGCGGTCTCGCCGACCTTCGGATCGCCGTTCTTGACCTTCCACAGCTCCTTGCCGGTCTTGGCGTCGAGCGCGACCAGGGTGGTGTCGGCCTGCTGCAGGAAGATCTTGCCGTCGGCGTAGGCGACGCCGCGGTTGACGGTGTCGCAGCACATCACGGGATCACCGCCGGGTCCTGCTTCGGCTCGTACTTCCACTTGATGCTTCTGCGTCTTCGAGGTTGATCGCGAAGACCTTGTTGGGGAACGGGGTGTGCACGTACATGCGTGTCGCCGATCACCAGCGGCGCCGCCTTCGTGGCCGCGCAGCACGCCGGTGGAAAAGGTCCACGCCACCTGCAGCTTCTTGACGTTGTCCTTGTTGATCTGCTTCAGCTCGCTGTAGCGCTGGTTGGCCATGTCGCCGGCCTGCATCGCCCAGTTCTGCGGATTCTTGGTCAGCGACTCGACATCGGAAGCGAAGGCGAAGGCCGGTGCGGACATCAGCAGCACGCACCGCTGCCAGTGTTTAAAGTTTTTACCGGATAACATAATCAATCTCCTAATATAGTTTTTTTAATGCTACTGGGCTGACTCGATGTCGCGCACCGCTTCCTGGGCGGTGCTCAGGCAGCGATTACTTCAGGACGCCGGACAATTTGGCCGCGTGCGTTGCCAGCGCATCCATCAATGGCGGCGACAGGCAGTCGTATGGCGGCAGGCCGAGTTCGACCAGGCGCGCGCGGACGGCGCCCATGTTTTCCGGCTTGGCGCCCGACTCGATGATCGACGACACGAACGCGGCAAACCCCGGCGCCGCCCAGCCGGATTCCTTGGAGCGCTCGGTGTGGACGAAATCGAGGCCGAAAAAGCCATGCGCGGTGTTCTCGATGCGGCCGTACATGTGCACGCCGCATTCCTTGCAGGCGTGGCGCTTGATGGTGGCGTTGGGATTGACGACCTTGCAGCTTGTCGCCATTCGCGGTGACCTTGACGTTGTCGCGCGAGATCACGGCCACCTGCGAAAACAGCGCGCCTGGCCGGTTTCCAGCACTGGGTGCAACCGCAGACGTGGTTATGCGCGGTCTGGCCGGTGAGGTCGACCGTCACGGTGTTGGTCGTGCAGGCGCACGACAGCGTGCCGCCGGCAAAGCCTTCTTTTGCGGGCTTCACGCCATCGTCGACGGCCGGATGAATTTTCACTTTGTTTTCCATGATTTGTCCCTGTGTAATTGAGTGGATTACTGACTGCCTGCGCTGCGTGAAACCGAAGGTGGTCTTCGATGAAGGTGGAGATGAAAAAGTAGCCGTGGTCGTAGCCGGGATGCCGGCGCAGCCGCGAGCGGCTGTTGCGCCTCGCCGCACGCCTGTTCGAACGCCTCCGGATACAGCTGGTCGGCGAGGAATTTGTCGGCCAGGCCCTGGTCGATCAGGATGCCGCCGGGGAAAGGGGTATGCCGGGACGCCATCAGCGCGCTGGCGTCGTATTGCTGCCAGCGCGCCTGGTCGCTGCCCAGGTAGCCCGAGAACGCCTTGCGGCCCCAGGGGCAGCGGCTCGGCGCGCAGATCGGCGCGAACGCGGACACCGAGCGGAACAGGTCCGGGATTGCGCAGCGCCAGCACCAGGGCGCCGTGCCCGCCCATCGAATGGCCGAAGATGCCGATGCGCGCCGGATCGACCGGCAATTGGGCGACCACCAGCCGGTACAGTTCGAGCACGTAGCTGTACATCCGGTAATTGGTGCTCCACGGCGCCTCGGTCGCGTCGACATAAAAGCCCGCGCCGGCGCCGAAATCCCAGTCGGTCGATTCGCCCTCGATGCCGGCGCCGCGCGGGCTGGTGTCCGGCGCCACCAGGATCGTTCCCAGTTCCGCCGCGACGCGCTGCGCGCCGGCCTTGACCATGAAGGTCTCTTCGGTACAGGTCAGGCCCGCCAGGTAGAACAGCGCCGGCAGCTTGCCTTCGCTGCGCCTGCGCCGGCACGAACACCGAGAAGCGCATCGGCAGGCCGATCGCTGCCGACTGGTGCGAGTAGAAGCGCTGCACGCCGCCGAAACAGGCGTGCTCGCTGATCAGCTGGAACGGTTCCATGGCCATCAATAGAGCACGACGGAACGGATCGACTCGCCGCTTTTCATCAGCTCGAAGCCTTCGTTGATGCGCTCGAGCGGCAGCGTGTGGGTGATCAGGTCGTCGATGTTGATCTTGCCGTCCATGTACCAGTCGACGATCTTCGGCACGTCGGTGCGCCCGCGCGCGCCGCCGAACGCCGAACCTTTCCATTCGCGGCCGGTGACCAGCTGGAACGGCCGCGTGCTGATTTCCTGGCCGGCCGCCGCGACGCCGATGATGAACGACTGGCCCCAGCCCTTGTGGCAGCATTCGAGCGCCTGGCGCATGGTGGTGGTATTGCCGATGCATTCGAAGCTGTAGTCGGCGCCGCCGTCGGTCAGCTGCACGATGTGGTCGACGACGTTGCCGACGTCTTTCGGATTGACGAAATGGGTCATGCCGAACTTGCGCGCCATCTCGATGCGGCCGGGATTGATGTCGACGCCGATGATCTTGTCGGCGCCGACCATCTTGGCGCCCTGGATCACGTTCAGGCCGATGCCGCCGAGGCCGAACACCACCACGTTGGCGCCGGCTTCGACCTTGGCCGAGAACACGACCGCGCCGACGCCGGTGGTGACGCCGCAGCCGATGTAGCAGGCCTTGTCGAAGGGCGCGTCTTCGCGGATTTTGGCGAGCGCGATTTCGGGCACGACGATGTAGTTGGAAAAGGTCGAGGTGCCCATGTAGTGGAAGATCGGCTGGCCGTCGAGCGAGAAGCGCGAGGTGCCATCGGGCATCAGGCCGCGGCCCTGGGTCGAGCGGATCGACTGGCACAGATTGGTCTTGCGCGACAGGCAGAATTTGCATTGCCGGCATTCCGGCGTGTACAGGGGGATGACGTGGTCATCCTTTTTGAGCGAGGTGACGCCGGGGCCGACCTCGAGCACGATGCCGGCGCCTTCATGGCCGAGGATCGCGGGGAAGATGCCTTCCGGATCGGCGCCCGACAGCGTGTAGTAATCGGTATGGCAGATGCCGGTGGCCTTGATTTCCACCAGCACTTCGCCGGCCTTCGGGCCTTCCAGGTCGACCTGCTCGATCGTCAGTGGCGACCCGGCCTTCCACGCAATTGCGGCTTTCGTTTTCATGAGTATGTTTTCCGGATAAGAGGTGATGAAGCTGGGTGCCGGCGTGGCGCGGCAACTTATCTTCTTAAAAGCAAAACACATGCCACTGGATTATTACCTGTTCACAGCGGGCGCTCGGCGTTGTGATGCGCACGGGGCGGCCGCGGCTGCTAAACATTCGGAACACAAGGCGACCCATCTTGTTCGTTTTATGGCACAGGTTCACGTGCAGGCACGCGGGGCCGACGGTAAGCTCGCCGAATGGGGAAATAGCACGAATTGCCCAGAATCACGTTCCGGGCCGGCGCGATCATCGGCTGAATAGCCGCTTTGCATACCAAAAAAGGGAAATACACTTATTCTCAATACGGGAACATTGCCTGACAATGGACCAATGGAGGTTTGAGATGAAAGTAAAAATCATCAAGTCGGAGAAGGAGTATGAGGCTGCAATGACTCGTCTTTCGAAATTGATGGACATGTATCCGGCTGCTGGTTCCGAGGACGAGGCTGAACTTGAGCTTTTGGCTTTAGTGATCGAAAATTATGAAAGAGGGGTTGTGACGGAGGCAAAGCCAACTCCGATTGAGGCCATTCAATTTCGGATAGAGCAGCAAGGTCTCAGCAGAAAAGATCTGGTTCCCTATATCGGTTCTTTACCAAAGGTTTCCGAGGTGTTGAATGGTAAGAGACAACTCAGTCTTGCCATGATTCGCCGGCTGCATCACCGACTGGGAATTCCCGCTGACGTACTAATTGCAGCAAAAAGCGACTAAGCAATCGCCTTCTCCGAAGGCTAATGCGCGAGCTAATCGTTGACAAGGCCGCGCAAATTAAAGCGGGCCCAACTTTCGCTGGGCCCGCGTAACGACTTTCAGATGATTGCACCGGGTTCCGCCCTTGAAAGGACAGCCCCAGCGATTTCCACTATCCGATCGCTTCAACTCCGGCGCTGTGCGCCTGCTCATCCGCATGGTACGAGCTGCGCACCATCGCGCCGACGGCCGCATGCACGAAGCCCATCTTGTACGCCTCGGCCTCGAACATCTTGAAGACGTCCGGGTGCACGTAGCGGCGCACCGGCAGGTGCGAGTTCGACGGCGCCAGGTACTGGCCGATGGTCAGCATCTCGACGTTGTGCTCGCGCAGGTCGCGCATCACTTGCAGGATCTCTTCGTCGGTTTCGCCCAGGCCGACCATGATGCCGGACTTGGTCACCGCGTTCGGGTACAGCGCCTTGAAGTCGCGCAGCAGTTCGAGCGAGTGCTTGTAGTCGGCGCCAGGGCGCGCTTCCTTGTACAGGCGCGGCACGGTTTCGAGGTTGTGGTTCATGACGTCCGGCAGGCCGTCCTTGAACAGCGCCAGCGCCTTGGCCAGGCGGCCGCGGAAGTCCGGCACCAGCACTTCGATGCGGGTTTTCGGCGACAGCGCGCGGGTCTGCTGGATGCACTCGACAAAGTGGCCGGCGCCGCCGTCGCGCAGGTCGTCGCGGTCGACCGAGGTGATCACGACATACGACAGGCGCAGGTCGGCGATGGTCTTCGACAGGTTGCGCGGCTCGTTGACGTCGAGCGGATCGGGGCGGCCGTGGCCGACGTCGCAGAACGGGCAGCGGCGGGTGCACTTGTCGCCCATGATCATGAAGGTCGCGGTGCCCTTGCCGAAGCATTCGCCGATGTTCGGGCAGCTCGCCTCTTCGCACACCGTCACCAGGTTGTTGGCGCGCAGGATGTCCTTGATTTCGTAGAAGCGGGTCGAGGCCGATGCGGCCTTGACGCGGATCCAGTCGGGCTTTTTCAGGCGCTCGATTTCGGCGATCGGCACGATCTTGATCGGGATGCGCGAAGTCTTGCTGGCGCCTTTTTGCTTGTCGCTGGCGTTGTAGGCGGGGGCGATGCTGGTGTCGGTGTCAGGAGTCATTTGGCTGCATGCCCAAGCGGGCTTTGGTTGGGTTGTTCGGTTGATTCGGCGAGGCTGATCGTCGCGAGCTGCTGTACCAGTTGCTGCGCCAGCGCCTGCTGCACGTCGGCCAGCGCCACGGTCACGCCCATGCTGCGCATGTCGACCGTCGCCAGGCCGGAATAGCCGCACGGGTTAATCCAGGTAAAGGGCGCCAGGTCCATCGCGACATTCAGCGACACGCCATGGTAGGTACAGCCGTTGCCGCGCACTTTCAGGCCGAGCGCGGCGATTTTGGCGCCTTTGCGCTCGCCCGCGGCGATGTAGATGCCGGGCGCGCCGGCGACGCGCTCACCGCTGAGATTATACGCCGCCAGCACTTCGATGATCGCCTGCTCGATTTTGTGGACGAATTGCTTCGCGTACAGCTTGCCGCCGGGCTTGTTGCGGCGCAGGTCCATCAGCAGGTAGATCACCACCTGGCCGGGGCCGTGGAAGGTGACTTCGCCGCCGCGGTCGGTCTGGATCACCGGGATGTCGTGCGGCGCCAGCACGTGCGCGCGGTCGGCGCCGAGGCCCAGCGTGAACACCGGCGGGTGCTCGACGATCCACAATTCGTCGGGCGTGGCGGTGTCGCGGGCGTCGGTGAAGGCACGCATCGCGGCAAAGACAGGCTCGTACTCGGCGCGGCCGAGGTCACGGATGATGGCCGGCGCGGGGCGGGTGGGGGACATGTGGGCGGTCGCTGACAGGGTTGTGGAGCGGCTGTCATTATAAGTCAGCAGGCGTTTGGGCGCTTGCAGGCCGGCGGAGGCAGATCTCACATTCGTACACTGTAACCTTCAAGTCGTTCGCAGGCGGGAACCATGCACCTGCAGCGATCGCCGCTTCGATGCGCTGGCGACCAAACGCTGGGGTCACGGTTGCCGAATGTCAAACATTTCACGAATACCGCATAGTCCGACTATCCAGTGCCGACCACTTTACATCACGATCTTGACCATGGGTGGCCCGACAGCGCGCGGTACAGGTCGTCGAGCTGGCGCGGCTGGTGGCGCGCACCATCACCGTCAGCCCGGTGTAGTTGCCCTTGGCCGAGGGGCGCACTTCCATGCGGCCGATGTGGAAGGTCGGGTCGTACTCGAGCACGACGTCGACGATGGTGGCGGCGAAGTCCTCATGCGTGGGGCCCATCACCTTGATCGGGAAGTCGCTCGGGTATTCGATCAGGGAGTCAACGGGCGGGGTCGGTTGCATGGTCAATCCAGTCTTGAAATGTGAACGAAGCGGCCCACGGAACGGGCTCGCCTGTTCACATTGTAGTCAAAGTTGGAGTTTTGAACAGCGGCACTAAAAAAGAAGGCCGGGGTTAGCCGGCCTAAAACTATTTCCCAATCATGAGGAAAGTAGCGGGACAAATCGGTGATATCGAGAAGCCGGTCGGGCGCTGCCATGTTGAGCTGGCTGGCTGCCGTCGCCGGCTCCTGCGCACACAGGTGCGCTGGAGTGATATCACTGTATCGAACTGCCCCGCCGCCAGCCACCGCGATGCGATGAACCGCACGATTCGCGGCCTGGACGACGAAAAAGGCGCGGACAGAGCGTTGGGCCGCTGCGCCCGCCCGCGCCGGTCAGCGTTCCTTTTCGCCTTCCACCGCGTGCCTGCGGTCTTGGCCGCGGCGCTCACGCGGCGCCGACGACGCCGCTGACGACGCCGCCTGGCTGCGGCAGCCGGCTGCGCTGCCGGCTGCGGGGCGGCCTGCGGCGCCTGGCGAATCATCTGTGCCGGTGCCAGGTGCAGGTGCAGGCTGCCGGCGCCGGCGCTGGGGCGATGTGCATCTGGTGGACCGGCGGTGCGAACTGGCGCTGTTGCATCGCCGCCTGGCCCGCATCCGCCTCGCGCACGCGGCGTTCGCCCTCGGTGCGGAAACCGCGTCCGCGCTGCGACTGGTCGGGCGCCGGCTGCGTGATCACCGCCTGCGGCGCCGGCGTCGGCGCCGCCATCACCGGTGCCGGCATGACAGGCGCGATCGCCGCCGGCATCGGCTGCGGCTGCGGGCGCTGGCGACGGTCGTCGAAGTCGCGCCGGCCTTCGCGGCGGCCGGACGGCCACTGCGCCGCAGCCGGCGCAGGCGTTGGCGCGGTTGCCGGCGCCGGCGCAGGTGCTGCCGCCGGCTGGGCCGGCGCCTGCTGCTGGCGCGGCCCGCGGTCGTCGAAACCAGGGCGGCCGTCACGGCGCCAGAACGGCGACGGCGCGGGCGCCTGCGGCTGGCCGGGGCCGGCGACCGGCGCCTGCTGCCGCGGCGCCGGCATGCCGGTCATCTCGGGCCGGTGCTGACGATTGCGCTCGATGGTGTCGCGGTCGAAGCGGTCGCGGCCCTCATGCTCGCGGCGCGCGCCCTGCGGTGCGGACGGCGCCGCGGCCGGCGCGTTTTGCAGCGCCTGCGGCGGCACCACCGCGCGCGGCGCATTGCGCACGGCGACGGTGCCGCGATGGCCGAACTGCTCTTGCGGCACCACGGTCAGGCCTTCGCGCTGGTGGTCGTTGCGGCCGTCGCGGCCGTCACGCCCGCGCCAATCGCCGCGGTGGTCGTCGCGGGCGTCACGGTTGATGTGCTGCAGGTGCTGTTGCGACAGGCGGTAGCCCGGCACGAACGAGTCGCGCGGCGTCAGCGGATACCAGCCCTGCGCCGGCCGATGGCCGCTCGAGCCGAAGCTCAGGCTCCAGTTGCTGCCGCCGACCCAGCCGACCAGCGCCGGCGCCCATACCGGACGGCTGATGTTGCGGCCCGGCGCCCACGCCCAGCGCTGGTTGACCTGCACCCAGCGGCCGTAGTGGAACGGCGCGTAGCCCCACGGCGCGTTGTCGACCCAGGTCCAGCCCCACGGCTGCGATCCAGGTCCAGCTGCCGTCGCGGTAGGGCGCCCAGCCGGCGCCGACCACGGTCGGCATCCACAGCGGGCCGTATTCGGGGTCGTCGCGCCAGACGCCGTTCTGGTCGAGGTCTTCGTAGCCGGTCATTTCGCTGGTGACGTAGCGCGCCGACGTGGAGCGGTCGTCGTACTGGTCGCGCTGCTGCGACCCAGTCGTCGAAACCGTCGCGCAGGGCCGGCGCCGGTGCGCACGTCGTCGTCGCGGATTTCGGCGCGCTTGCCGGCGCGCACGATCAGCTGCGAGCCGCGGTCGTCGACCAGCGCGACGCCGTCGAACACGTTGACCACGCTGGTGCCGTGCACGCGCTCGGCGTCGACGCGCAGGCGGCCCGGCTCCTGCAGGCGGACGCGCCCGTTCGGCGTGTCCAGCTCGAAGCCGGGCAGCACTTCGGCATTGCGGACGCGGATGTTGACGCTGCCGTAGTTCAGGCGCAGGCGCAGGCTGTCGTCGTCGAGTTCCGACACTTCCAGCGACGAATCGCCGTCGAGCCGCACCGAGGTCGAGCCGATGCGGATTTCGGTGCGCGCGCCGCGCGCGGTGGTGACCAGGTTGTGCGAGGTGACCGGCCAGTTGACCTGCGCCGCGCTGGCCTCGTCGCCCACTTCGCCGGCTGATGCTGACCTGGCCCTGCGACAGCGAAACGCGGCCGACGCGCGCCGGCGGATCGGCCAGCGCCAGCGTCGAAAAGACGGCGCACGCCAGCAAGGTCACGGTCTTGAGAAAGCGAGTAGTCATTTTGAACTCCAGAAGTACACGGACGAGGCTCGTCGTACGATTACAACGCGCCGGCGCGAAAACGGAACACACAGGTTACAAACCGTTGCAAATAGTTCAGCGCGGGCCGCTCAGCCGGGCGTGCGCTTGACGAAAAACAGCGCGGCGCCGACCAGCACCAGCACGCCGCCGAAAAAGCGGTTTTGCTTCCTCACGGCGCGCGGCGTCGCGGAAATAACGCTGCATCGACGCCGCCAGCCAGGCGTAGCCGTGCATGACGATGGTGTCGATGGTGACCATGGTGACGCCCAGGATGGGCAGTTGCGGCAGCAGCGGCGGCTGCTGCGCGATGAACTGGGCAGCACGGCGACCATGAAGATGATGCCCTTCGGGTTGGTCGCATTGGTCAGGAAGCCGGTCAGCACGCGGCGGCCGAACGACGGATGGGCGGCGGCACGGCGGCGCCGAGCGCGGCCGGTGCGGCGCGCGCGCGCCACTGGCTGACGCCGCAATAGATCAGGTACAGCGCGCCGACCGTCTTGACGATGTTGAACGCCAGTTCGGACGCCATCAGCAGCGAGCCGACGCCGGCGCCGGCGATGACGAACACCAGCAGCAGGCCGATCTGCAGGCCGAGCACGGTGGCGCTGGCCTTGCGCAGGCCGTAGGCCAGGCCGTGCGACATCGACATCACGGCGCCCGAGCCGGGCGAAATGGCGATCAGGGAGCCGGCGATGACGAAGGTAATCCAGGTGGCAAGAGTCATGCGGGAATGTGGGGAAGCGGGTGAGGGAGGGAACTGCGGATGGGGCCGGGGAGCGGCGGGAACGGGGCCGGCGTGCACCGGTCCCGCGCCCGCTGGGATACTGCTTACTTCTTCTTCGGATTGACGGCTGCCTTCAGGGTCGCGCCAGCGGAGAACTTTGGCGACTTCGAAGCAGCGATCTTGATCGCTTCGCCGGTCGATGGATTGCGGCCCTTGCGTGCGGCGCGCTTGGCGACGGAGAACGTGCCGAAGCCGGTGATACCAACCGTGTCGCCTTTTTTCAGGCGCTCGGTGATGATATCGATGACCGTGTTGACCGCGCTGTTGGCTGCGGCGCCGGACATCTCGGTACGCTTCGCAAATTCAGCAATCAGTTCGCCTTTTTTCATAACTATCCCTCCGGGGTTAAAAGAGCGGGAAGATTAGCATAATTATTGCCGAATGTAATAATTTCTCGAATGACCACGCAAAAGTAAGCCCCGCTGTGACTGGATCGCGACGTTTTGCCATCGCTTTTCCGCCTGGGGTCAGGTCTGACAATCGCACGTCCGTCCGCCGGTTCTGGCAAGCTCGTGTGCTAATGTCAGACCTGACCCCAGCCCTTTCAGGCGGCCGGGGCCGGTTCGGCGCGCGCGCTCGCCAGGCGCGTACGCAGCGCCGCATTGATCAGCGTCTGGTAGCCCTTGCCGCTTTGCTCGGACAGCGAGCGGAACTGCTCGAGCACCTCGTCGTCGAGATAGATGGTGATGCGGGTCTTGCGCTTGACGGGCCGCGCGGCGCGGGCGGGCGTGCTGGAAAGTTCGTGGCCGGTGTTCATGGTGGTTCCCCTTGTTAGGTGACGGGCTGCCGTGCCGCAGCCAGGCAGTGTTGCCAATATACGTATGCGGCCGCGCCGGAATCGGCGAAAAGCGACGAGTTGCGGTTTTTGGCGGCTGGAATGCAAAATCGGCGGCTGACCGGTGCGCGCGGCCCGGCTCGGGTAAGATGGTATTTTTTTAATGGATGAGGAGCAGCGCTGATGGCTTCAGGCAGTTTGCTGGCATTGATCGACGACATCGCGGCGATCCTCGACGACGTCGCGCTGATGAGCAAGGTGGCGGCCAAGAAGACCGCCGGCGTGCTGGGCGACGACCTGGCGCTGAACGCGCAGCAGGTGTCCGGCGTCGACGCCGACCGCGAACTGCCGGTGGTGTGGGCGGTGGCCGTCGGCTCGCTGAAGAACAAGGCGATC
Organism: uncultured Nitrospiraceae bacterium; assembly: GCA_963748375.1. GTDB lineage: Bacteria > Nitrospirota > Nitrospiria > Nitrospirales > Nitrospiraceae > Palsa-1315. The sequence continues at coordinate 464,120 of CAVVIR010000034.1, read as the reverse complement.
CTGGTGCCGGCCGCGCTGGCGATCAGCGCCTTCATGCCGTGGGCGATCACGCCGCTGCTGATGCTGGGCGGCACCTTCCTGTGCTACGAGGGCTTCGAGAAGCTGGCCCACAAGTTCCTGCACAGCGCCGACGAGGACAAGCAGCACCACGCCGACCTGGTGCAGGCGGTGGCGACGATGCGGTCGACCTGGTGGCGCTGGAGAAGGACAAGATCAAGGGCGCGGTGCGCACCGACTTCATCCTGTCGGCCGAGATCATCGTCATTTCGCTCGGCACCGTGGCCGGCGCGCCGTTCGGCCAGCAGGTGGCGGTGCTGGCGGCGATCGCGATGGTGATGACGGTCGGCGTGTACGGGCTGGTGGCCGGCATCGTCAAGCTCGACGACGCCGGGCTGTACCTGAGCCGGCGCGGCAACGGCGCGCTGCGCATGCTCGGCGACGGCCTGCTGGTGGCGGCGCCGATGCTGATGAAGACGCTGTCGGTGCTCGGCACGGTCGCCATGTTCATGGTCGGCGGCGGCATCCTGATGCACGGCGTGCCGGCGCTGCATCACCTGGTCGACAGCGCGGCGGCGGCGGCGGCCAGCGTGCCGGGCGTCGGCGGCCTGCTGAAAGCGGTGACGCCGACCGTGATCGATGCGGTGGCCGGCGTGCTGGCCGGCGCGATCGCGCTGGTGGTGGTCACCGGCGCCACCAGGCTGTTCAAGCGCAAGGGCCCCGCCGCGGCCTAGGCATCGGCGCGATCGGCGTCGTCCTCGCGCAGCGGGGACGACCCAGTTGCAGCCCGCAGCAAACTTACATGGAACTGACGGCAATCTTGCAACTGTTGTTATTAACCTCCACGAAATGTTGTCTTGAATTGACATACGAAAGCACGCGTCCCAGTATGGATCGGTCGTGTTAGCGCTATAACAACCCCGGTATTCATAGGGGCGAACAATTCATCACCAACGAGGGAAGATAATAATGCAGAAGAATTTCGTGCCTCAGAAGCAAGTACTGGCCCTGGCCATCGCGTCGCTGTTCGCCAGCGGCGCCGCCTTCGCCCAAGCTGCGCCGGCCGCCGACGAAAACAGCGCCACCGTGGTCGTCACCGGCACCCGCGTGGCCAACCGCAGCGCGCTCGATACCACCGCCGCCGGTCGACATCATTTCGGCCGAGTCGCTGAAAAACGCCGGCACCACCGAGATCAACCAGGCCCTGTCGGTCGCCCTGCCGTCGCTGAACTTCCCGCGTCCTGGCCTGGCCGACGGCACCGACACGATCCGCCCGGCCACGCTGCGCGGCATGGCGCCGGACCAGACGCTGGTGCTGGTCAATTCGAAGCGCCGCCATGCGTCGTCGCTGGTCAACGTCAACGGCACCGTCGGCCGCGGATCGGCCGCGGTCGACCTGAACACGATCCCGGTGTGCGATCATCAAGAACATCGAAGTGCTGCGCGACGGCGCGGCCGCCCAGTACGGCTCCGACGCGATTTCCGGCGTGGTCAACCTGCGCCTGCGCACCAACCGCGACGGCGGCGAAGCGACCGTCAGCTACGGCGGCCGCATCAGCGAATACGACGTGGTGGCCGGCGCCGCGCCGGCCGGCGGCACCTGGACGGCGCCGCGCCTCGCGCAAGCGCACCGATGGCCAGACCGCCACCGTGAGCATGTGGAAAGGCCTGCCGCTGGGCGAAGACGGCTTCCTGACGATTGCCGCCGAATACAAGGACCAGGCCCACACCGAGCGCAGCGGCTACAACATGCGCCAGATCTATCCGAAGCTGGCCAACGGCAGCTTCGACCCGCGCGAGCTGACCTACAACCGCTTCGACGCCTGGTACGGCGAACCGGAAATGAAGCAAACCACCTTGTTCGCCAACGCCGGCCAATCGCTCGGCGGCGGCGTCAAGCTGTACGGCTGGACCAGCTACCAGAACCGCGATGCCCGCTCGGCCGGCTTCGTGCGCCCGGCGCAGGATGTGCGTAACATCATCGTCGATCTATCCGGACGGCTTCTTGCCGATCATCGCACCGACGGTGGACGACTACAGCGCCACCGGCGGCGTCACCTGGACCATGGGCGACTGGGACATGGACGCCTCGCTCGGCTACGGCAAGAACAAGATGGCGTTCACGATCGAGAACACCTTGAACCGTTCGATCGGCGCCAGCAGCAAGACCTCGTTCTACGCCGGCGGCTTCTCCTACGACCAGGCGGTGTTCAACCTGACCGGGGTGCGCACGGTTGCCGATGGATGCGCTGGCCTCGCCGTTGAACATCGCGGTCGGCGCCGAAGCGCGCCGCGAAGGCTACAAGCTGTTTGCCGGCGAACCCGATTCTTACCGCAATGGCGGCGAGCTGCTGCCGAACGGCCAGCCGGCGGCCCAGGGCGCGCAGGTATTTCCCGGCTTCCGGCCATCGAATGAAGTCGACACCAGCCGCACCGCGGTGGGCGCGTTCATCGACTTCGAAGCGAACCTGAGCAAGCAGCCTGCTGGCCTCGTTCGCGCTGCGCGGCGAGCATTATTCCGACTTCGGCAACAGCCTGGCGGGCAAGCTGGCCGCCCGCTACGACTTCAGCCCGGCGTTCGCGCTGCGCGGCTCGGTGCAGAACGGCTTCCGCGCGCCATCGCCGCAACAGCAGTACTTCACCTCCGTGGCGACCAACTTCAATGCGCAACGGCGTGCCGCTCGAAACGATCACCTTCAAGCCGAGCGACCCGGCCGCCATCGCCCTCGGCGCCAAGCCGCTCGACGCCGAGAAGTCGCTCAACTTCTCGCTCGGCGCCGTGGCCCGCCTGGACCGCGTCAGCATCACGGTCGATGCCTACCGCATCAATATCCGCGACCGCATCGTGCTGTCCGAGAACCTGGCGGCGGCCAACGTCATCGCCTACCTGGCGTCGAAAGGCTACACCGGGATCGGCGGCGCGCGCTTCTTCATCAACGGCGTCGACACCACGCACCCAAGGCCTCGACGTGGTGTTCAACCTGCCGTACAACGGCGGCAGCGCCGGCAAGTTCGACTTCACCGTGGCGGCCAACGTGACCAAGACCGAAGTGACCAAGGTGCCGGAAACTTCGGCCCTGGCAGCGCTCAGCCCGGCACCGGTCCTGTTCGACCGGATGAACGTGCTGGCGCTCGAAAAAGGCCAGCCGAAAAACAAGCTCAACGCCAGCATGAACTGGAAACTCGGCCAACTGCGGCGGCACCTTGCGAGTCACCCGCTACGGCGAAGTGCTGTCGCCGAGCCCCGCGGCGGCGACCGACTTCCAGCTCGGCGCCAAGACCCTGGTCGACCTGGAAGCACGCTACGCGCTGGGCAAGCAGCTGAACCTGGCAATCGGCGCCGACAACGTGTTCGACGTGTACCCGGAAGCGTTCCCGGCGGCGCTGAACAGCACCGGCAATGCGCTGTTCTCCAACTACTCGGCGTTTGGCCGTTCGGGCCGCTTCGTGTACGCGCGCGCCAGCTACAGCTTCTGACGCCGTTCGGCGCACGCGCCGTCGCGTTCGCCCAACGCAAAAAGCCACCTTCGGGTGTAATGCCGTTCAGTTAAGCCTGAACGGCATTTTTATTTTTCAGTCGTAAACGTTCTCAAATCGCTGTTAACCTGCGTCGCGATGTTAGACGACGCCCTTCATTTTCTTGCTGATGGTCTAGAGTCTCCTAACTGGGAGCGACTAGGACAGCATTTGCCTTTCGACTGGATCGAGGAGGCAGTGGTGTGCACGCATTCAGTAAGCATCCGCCATCGTCGACTGCCGGCTGAGCAGGTCCTCTGGCTGGTGATCGCGTTGGCGCTGTACCGTCACAAATCAATTGGCGAGGTACTCGATGATTTAGGGTTGGCCTTGCCCGACTCGCAAGCGCCGTTCGTCAGCAAAAGCGCTGCCGCACAGGCGCGTCAGCGACTCGGATCCGAACCAGTGCATTGGTTGTTCAAGCGCTCAGCACGCGCCTGGTGCGAACAAGATCGGCAGGCCTACGCGTTCAAGGGCCTGCAGTTGTTCGCCATGGATGGCACCACTTTGCGCACCCATGACACGACAGAAAATCGTAAGCACTTCGGAGCGAAAAACTACGCCGGTGAGACAGTGGCCAGCTATCCGCAAGTACGCGGCATGACGCTGACCGCATTGCCAACTCACCTGATCCGCAATGCCGTTTTTGGGCCCTATTCGATCAATGAAATGCTGTATGCAAAACAGCTGGTGGAACATATTCCGGCTGACTCGCTAACCGTGTTTGACCGTGGGTTCCTCTCGGCTGAAATACTGTGCGCACTGACGGTCGGGGCAGACAATCGTCACTTTCTCATTCCGGCTAAGTCCAATACCAAGTGGGAAGTGCTCGAGGGCGACGCCCAAGACGCCATTGTGCGCATGAAAGTGTCGCCGCAAGCCCGTGCCAAGTGTCCCGAGCTGCCCGAATTCTGGGAAGCGCGCGCTATCACCATCATCGACCAGCAAGCACGTAAGCGGGTCTTGCTCACTTCGTTGCGCGACCGCCGACGTTATCGGCCGGCAGATATCGCGGCCTGTTACGAACGACGCTGGGGTATTGAAACAAGCTACCGCGAACTGAAGCAGACCATGCTCGGCACGGCGTTGACCTTACGCTCGAAGACAGTCGACGGGGTGTACCAGGAAATTTGGGGCACGCTCACCGCCTACAATTTGATCCGACTCGAAATCGCGAAGGCCGCCTTGGTCGTCAAGTGCGAGCCGACTGAAGTGAGCTTCATCCGGGCCTTCCACCTGATTCAGTTTGAATTGCACTGGGCGGCCGTCACACGTTCATATGGCAAGTTGCCGGCATCCATGCAGCACTTGCGCGAAAGGCTGGTTAGCCTCCTGAATGAAGAACGGCCCGGTCGTAGATACGACCGGGCCGTGAAAGCCAGACCAAAGCGCTATGCCGTCCGCGTCATCAAGAAATTACCTTAACTGAACGGCATTACCGACAAGCGGGGCTTTTTTTATCTGGCAATGGGCGGAACACGCCCATCGCTGGCATGCATTGGCGCAGCGCGGCCAAGGCTGACGGCGCCGGATGAAGGAAGCGCGGCCAATCGGATCGCCCTCGATCAAAAATGCCCGCGTCAGACCAGCCAGAAGCAGGTCAGCACCAGCATGATCAGGCTGGGATAGAAGGTCAGCGCAAAGCCGAACGACCGCGCGGCGGCGCCATGGATGTAGCCGTGCCAGAAGAAGCCGCGGCCGATCGCAAACAGGAACGCGGCGACTGCAACGGCGGCGCCCTGCCGCTGCGCCGGCACGATGAACGCCCACAAAGTGTGCACGCCGAGCGCTAGCACCGTTTGTTCGAGCGTGTTCTGCAGCGCCGATTTGTAGGCGAAGGCGCGCGCGCTGCCATGCAGCGCGGCGCCGGCATCGATGTCTTCCGGCGTCAGAAAGCGATGGTTGGCCAGGAAGCCGATGTTCCCGGCCAGCAGCACCAGCAGCAGCAAATCCCAGCGCAAGCCGGCCTGCCAGGCATCGAGCCCGGCGGCGTGCGTATGCGGGCTGATCGGCGCATACAGGATCGCCGTCGCCAGGCTGGCCGCCGAAACCGCGATCGCCAGCAGGGCGCCGCGCAGCACGCCTTGTTGGGCGCCGGTCAGCATGCGCGGGCGGTCACTGCCTTGAGCGGCGCGGCCAACGATCGCGCGCCGCCAGCCGCATCCATCGGCCGTCTGGCGCGCATTACATTCCCGCCGGCGGCTGCCACAGTTCGACGCGGGTGCCTTCCGGATCGGTGACCCAGCCGAACTTGCCATACTCGGAGTCGTCCGTCTTGTCCTCGACCTGGCAGCCCTCGGCGCGCAGCAAGGCGAGCAGCCCATGCAGGTCGTCGACGCGGAAATTGATCATGAAGGGCGATGGGCCGGGGCCGAAATAGTCGGTGCCGGGGTCGAATATGTTCAACGCGGTGGTGCCCGCACCACCGGGGTTCGCCGCCGATTTCCAGTCGAACGCGGCGCCGCCCCACGCTTCGATCGGGATGCCGAGATGGCGTCGGTACCACTCGCGCAATTGCTCCGGGTTGCGGCCCTTGAAGAAGACGCCGCCGATGCCGGTGACGCGTGGTCTGCTGGTGGAATTCATTGGTCGTCCCATCGATGTGAAAACGACATCATCTTACCCGGCATTGCGGCAAAACGGACACGCCGCGGCGCCCGATGCGTAATTAAAGTTCTTTTACATGAAGCTGGCGCGACACGCTGCTTGATTGATCAAAATCACGGAGACCCCGGTCAAATATATCCACAATGCAACTGTAGTTTCCGTACGGCAATCAAACCAACCCACGAGGTAGCTTGAAATGGACTCAAACAAAATGCATCGTCGTTCTTTCCATGCCGCCGCGCTGGGCATGTTACTGGGCGCGATGGCGCCGGCCACCAAGGCGTCGACACCTGCTGCATCGAGCAAGCCGAAGACATTCGTGCTGGTCCATGGCGCCTGGTACGGCGGCTGGTGCTGGGACAAGGTGGCGCAGGCGCTGCGCGCGCAGGGCCATTCCGTGTCGACGCCCACCTGCCCGGGACTGGGCGAACAGGCCCACCTGCTGTCGAAGGACATTTCGCTGACCACCTTCATCACCAGTATAACCAATCACATCCTTTATCAAAACGTCAGCGACGTGATCCTGGTCGGCAGCGGCTTCGCCGGCGTCGTCATCAGCGGGGTTGCCGACCGCATCCCGCACCTGATCCAGAGCCTGGTGTATGTCGACGCGATGGTGCTGGCGAGCGGCTCGTCGGTGTTCGAAGCGCAGCCGGCGGCGGTGACGAAGAAACGCCAGGAACAGGTGGCCAGCCAAGGCAAGGGCATCGCCATTCCGACGCCGCCCGTCAGTTCCTACGGCCAGATGGACAAGGACACGCTGGCCTGGCTGGTCGCGCGGCTGACCCCGCATCCGGTCGGCACCTACCAGGAAAAGCTGGTGCTGAATAATCCGCTCGGCAACGGCCGGCCGCGCATCTACGTCGACTGCACCGCCTCGCCGTTCGAGCCGCTGGTCGAAGTGAAAAAGAGCCTGCGCGCGCAGCAGGGTTGGGATTGGGTCGAGCTCAATACCCACCACGACCCGATGATTACCGATCCGCAGGCGCTGGCGGAATTCCTGGCGAAAGTCTAGGACAGTGCAAATGCCGCACATCCGGGGAGCGCCAACCTGCGATGTTGGCGTCCTGTCGTCAGGTTCACGCAGTTGCCAGCATATTGGTGAAGTCCTCCTCCGGCAGGCAAGACCAATCAAAACTTGCTTGCCGGACTGCGTGCTCGAGCGCTCCGAGCACGGTGCGTGTGAACTCATCGCTTGGCGAATAAACGCCCAAAATATCGCCATCAACACCTGGGCGGATCACGCCTTCAATTCCGTGCCCCCGCAGTTGCGCGCAATGCTCAATCCATTGTTCGCTCATGAGCGAAAGCACTGCATTGCGATCAATGTCAGGGACCGGCGAATCACGCCGCGATAGCACCGCAACCTGGCCTTGCAGGTGCCAAGGATAGCCAGGATCGTCAAACATCCGAACCGCCGTCATAGGCTCGCACGTCGACATCAACTTGACAATCACAGGCTCGCCTTTAATCGCTGCTTGTGCGCGTTGGTAAAGTCCGTTACTGCGCAGGAAAACGACTGCGTCATCGCCGTGAACGGGCCACGCTTGCGGCGCTGACTGTTGATCATCTGAAACGGGAAAAGTCACTCTCGCAATCGAGGTGAACGCCTGCGCAAGAATTGCGCCGACGACCTCAGGAACTCCGCTGTCGACCGCGCTGGAGGGCAGGCGCCAGCCTATGAGCAGCAGGTGCCCCTGCGCCGGCGGCAGCGACCCGAGCTGCCAATGGAAGTTTATCGGATTGGCACACGAAAAAATCGTAGCATTGTTCGTCATGGAGCGGCAATTTGAGGGACTTGTGAAAAGGTAGTCTGCGCCCAATCGTACACTGTACCGCCGATCCCGACGCCGACGCGATACCCCGCGACGCCGCCAATTATGCAGCCTCCGATGCCGCCAATTGCCGTGCCTACCGGGGAGGCCAGCGTACCGATGGCGGCCCCGCCCGCGCCGACAACTTTGCATCCGGCCCAAGCCATGGCCCAGCCTCCGACAACTTCTGAAGAGCGCCGCAATGGCGAACTTGAAACAACGATCGATGCGATATCGATGGCAGCACCGATAACGACCAAAGTGCGACCAGCGTATCGGAAGTACTTGGCGGCCTTGTAGAGAGTCTCGCCGATTCGCCCGACGCTTGTATGATCTTTGATGCCAAAGTTCGCATGCGTGCCGGTTTGATTCCAGTGATAATCGATGGTTTTGGTTTGAACGTTATATCCAAAATCCAGCCGCAAATGACGCTTCCCGAACACGTCCTGAAAGAAAAGCGTCGAGGTCGATCCTCCGGCGGGGACATAACCTCGTGGCCGGAGCTCGATGCACAGTCCATTTGTTCCGGGGATCGGAATACGAATTACGCCGGGCACGCCGATGGCGAACGGAACGCCGCCCGACGCTGGTTCACTGGAATTAGTCACAAGACCCTCCCTCAACTCAAAAGTTAAGAAAACTAGTTTGAGGATGATGGCTCCGCCGCGTATTGCGGCAGTTGATGGGTCTCAAGTATTGTCGCTACGCATGATCGACGCGGCGTCGGCGGCAGTCGCGTCGCTACAGGCAGACTTCGACGTAGGCGACGGCCGGCTGCAGGCCGGCGCGGATCTTGGTGATCGCTTTGCCGTCCTCTTCCATGATGATCGCGGCGGCGCCGTTTGCACTCATGAGCGTCAGGTAGTGGCCGGCCGGGAGGTACTTGTGCGGACCGACCTCGAGCGCCGGATATTTTGCCTTCGCCTGCGCCAGCGTGTCGCCCACCGCCAGCCCGAGGCTGTTCGGCGTCCCGGGATCGGCATCGGCGCGGGTGACGACTCCTTGCTCGACCATGAAACGTGCACCGGGCGCCGCCTTGATGCGCACCGAACTGCAGGCCGGATCGCTCTCGCCCAGCTGATCGGCCTTGGCGCCCAGTTGCTGTTCGACTGCGCGGAGGGTAGTGCCGAACCGGACCGCACCATAGCCATCCAGCGACAAGACCGGCCTTGCGGCAGGAAGCTGTGGAGCGGTGGCCGCTTGCGCGCGGGCGGATGCGGCGGGCGCCTCCGGTGGCGCTGTTTTTGAGCAAGCGGCCAGCATTGGCAACAGTGCCAGGGCGGTCAATGAAATTCGCATCGGTCGGCCCTCCTTTTCAATTGGGCGATGGTAGCAGGATTGACATGTCCGCTCCGGTTGGCGCGGCGCGCGACCGCCACGTCAGGACCACCGCGTCGTTTGCGACAGCCTCGAAGGCGGGAACCTATAGCACCTATGTGCAGAGGTGGGGTGGTGGCCCGCCTGAGCGGGAAGTCGTCAAGCGATCAGTTTCAGCCCTGGCGGCAGCGTTTCGCCGAGCACCCGCCGTTCGGTCGCCTCGTCCAGCGCCACCACCTCTTCCACCATGCGGATCCAGATGGCCGGCGCATCGATCTGGCGCAGGCGCGCGGCGATGGCCTCGCGCAGCGCCAGCGGCAGGTCGCGCGCGCGGTCGCCGGTCATGCGCGCCAGGTAGGCGGCGGCGAAGCCGGCCGGCTCGATGCGGCGCCAGTCCAGCGCCAGGATCGCATCCAGCCAGGTGGCGACGACGTCGGCCGGCACCAGGTCGTCGAGATTGCCGTGGAAGGGCTGGCGCGCGCCGACCCGGCCCAGCGCCCACAGGGTGAGGGCGTCGTTGGCGCCGCCCAGGCGCGCCCAGCAGCCACTCGCCGATCTCCGTCTTTGTATTCGGCCGGAATGCGCTCGAGCGAGGCGCCGAGGCGCAGCATGTCGTCGTCGCTGCCGCGCACCACCGTGCCGCCGTCGCCGTCGTCGCCCTGCTCGTTGCGCTGCAGGTTGAAGGCGAAGTCGTCGAGCAGGCGCCGCTGCTGCGCCGCGTCGAGGCCGCCGGCGACGCGCCGCCACAAGGTCCACCATTCCGCCTGCACCTGCTTGTCGGCGCCGTGCGCAACGCCGGCGTCGAACAAGGTCCACAGCTGCTGCAGGCGCCACTCGTCGAGCGCGAAGCCGAAGCCCGGACGCAGGCAGTAGCCGGCCAGGTTCAGCCACAGGCGCTCGTGCTCGGGCGAGCGGCGCCGCGCGCGGGCGCGCAACCACAGGGCGTCGAACAACTGGCGCAGCAAGGGCGTGTTCCAGCTGGCGCGCTCGCCCAGCACCTGCTCGAGCTGCGCGCGCAGCTGCTTGACTTCCTTGGCCGGCACCTGCTGCGACTTGGCGCCGAAGATGCGCTCGATCTTTGCCAGCGCCGGCGCCAGCCGCGCCGGCGGCGCCGCTGTCATCGCGCGCGTCCTCGTCGCTGTCGCCGTGCTGGCGCAGGTCGAACTCCAGCAGCCAGCGCTCGGCCGCGTCGTCGACGCTGACGCAATGCATTTCGAGCGTGCCCACTTCGGTCAGCGCGCTGGCCAGCTGCACCGGCACTTCGCGGCGCGCGCGCGCCTGCGTGCCTGTCGCCGCGCGGCGCGCGCAGCACCATCGCGATCGGCGGCAGGCGCGCGTAGTCGCCATCGTCCAGGTCGACCAGCTCGCCGAGCGCGAACGGCGCGCGGCCGGCCGCGTCGGCGTTCGAGGTGAACAGGTGGAAGCGCACCGGCTCGCCCACGCGCAGCGCGAAATTGTGCGCGTCGAGGCGCAGTTCCTGGCCCGCTTCGCTGCCGCGCGGCAGGATGCAGATGGCGCGCCGCGCGCCGCGCTTGCCCTGCTCGCCGAGCAGCAGGAAGTAGCTGCGCGCGGCGCCGCCGCCGATCTTCGGCGTGCCGCCTGCCCGGCCAGCGCGTAGGCGACCGCGCCGCGCGCGACCGCCACGTCCGGGTCATCGTTGTGCAGCAGGCGCAGCGGCGCGCCGCGCCACGCGCCCAGCGTCTGTTCGAGCCGCCGTGCCAGCGCGTCGGCGCGAAACACGCCGCCGTTGAGCAGCAAGGTATCGGGCATCGGCACGCATCGGCGCGGCGCCGGTCGCCGCGCGCACCGCATCGGCGTGGCGGCGCAGGAAATCGGCGACGTGGCGCGTGATGGCGGCGTCGCGCGCATACGGCAGGCCGAATTCGACGATGCCGGCGCGCCGTTGCAGCAGCGGCGCGTCGGCCTCGACCTGCGGGAAAAAGCCGTCGACGATCAGCCGCTCGACCTCCTCGCGCGCCAGCGTGACCGAGCGCGCGCCGCCGACCAGGCGCGAGCCGGCGCCCAGCAGCGTGACGCTGACCTGCTCCGGCGCATCCGCGGCCAGCAGCTGCTCCTTGGCGGCGCGGCAGCGCTCGACCAGCTGCGACAGGCGGCGCGGCCGACAGGCCGCTCCGCCGGCCGCCGTCGGCCATGCGCGCCTCGACCAGGTGGGCCAGCGCCAGGTCCATGTTGTCGCCGCCCAGCATCAGGTGGTCGCCGACGCCGATGCGGGTGATGCCGAGGCTCGCCGTCGCGCAGTTCGACCTTGATCAGGCTGAGGTCGGTGGTGCCGCCGCCGACGTCGCACACCAGCACCAGCCGCGTGTCGGCCAGCGCGCCGGCCAGCGTGTCGCGGTGGCGCAGCAGCCAGTCGTAGAACGCCGCCTGCGGTTCTTCCAGCAGCCGCAGCGTGGGCAGGCCGGCCTGGCGCGCGGCCGCCAGCGTCAGCGCGCGCGCCGCTTCGTCGAACGAGGCGGGCACCGTCAGCACCAGCTCCTGCTGCTCCAGCGGGTCGTGCGGAAAGCGCGTGGTTCCAGGCCGCGCGCAGGTAGCGCCAGGTAGCTGGCGCTGGCCTCGACCGGCGAGACCTTCGGCACGTCGGCCGGCGCGCCCCACGGCAGGATCGGCGCCAGGCGGTCGACGCCCGCATGCGACAGCCAGCTCTTGGCGCTGGCCACCAGCCGGCCCGGCACTTGCGCACCGAGCTTGCGCGCCAGGCTGCCGATCACCACCGGCGCGGTCGGCGTCGGCGCATCCCACGGCAGCTGCAGGTCGGCCGCGGCCAGCTCGCCGGCGCCGGCCTGGTAGCGCACCGACGGCAGCAGCGGCAGCGCGGCCACTTCGCCGGGCGCCACCAGCTGCTCGACGTCGAACAGCGTGACCGGGCCCGCGGCGCCGTGCGCGCTTTCGCCCAGCTCGGCGTAGGCGAGCACGGTGTTGCTGGTGCCCAGATCGATGCCGACCGCGTACCTGGCCACGCGCGCCGCCACTAGCCGTTGCTGCGCACGTCGAACTCGATCTTCCACTGCCCCTGGCCATCGATGGCGACGGCGGTCAGTTCGAGCGTGCCGGCAACGGCAATACCGCAAGCCGGTAGTACAGGTCTTGCCGAAAGGCCTTGGCCTTCACAAGTTCGGTCAGATCTTTATTCGTCGCCGAAATGACACGCGCATCGATTTTGATCGGTTGGTTTCCCCCAACCCGCTTGATCTCTCCCTCCTGAAGCACCCGCAGCAACTTGGATTGAAAGACTGGTGTCGTGTCGGCGATCTCGTCGAGGAAGATCGTCCCACCGTCTGCCTCTTCGAACAGTCCTCGTTTGGTGATATGCGCTCCGGTGAAGGCCCCCTTCATATGGCCGAACAACTCACTCTCCAACAGCGTTTCCGGCAGCGAACCGCAATCGACCACGATGAACGGTTTATCCCGCCGATAGCTGGTCTGATGAATCGTTTTGGCCGCCAGTTCCTTGCCGGTCCCGCTCTCTCCCTGAATCAGCACAGTTGCAGAACTGTCCGCCACGAGCCGGATCATATCGAGAACTTCTCGCATCGGCGCGCTCGAACCGATCAACTCTCCCTGCGTCGATTCGTATTTCGCGTCCGGACGAACACGGCTCGTCTGTTTCGAGGGCTTTGGCGGCGCCTTGAACAACACCAACACCGTCTCGACCTCACCGTTGTTCGAAACGAGCGGAAACGCCTGATGCATCCCGCAGGCCGTACCGTTCCCTCCGGAGGAACAGGCCACGGATTGGACCTCGGGGGATTCATACAGTTTTGTTGCCGGGCAGGTACCGCAGGGATCGCTCCGGTGAGCAAAGGCCTCGTAGCACTTCGCCTGATGGCCAGACCCACGGGGTACGTCTTCAGACCATGCGGATTCATTGGCATAGATCACGTTGAAACCGCGATCCATGACTGCCACTCGCTCGGAAATCCCACCGGCTAATTGCTTGATGGCTTCCAGTCGAGCTGCGAGGATGGGGTCAGCACAGGAGGGAACGGTATTAGCCTGCTTGTGAGATCCGGCCATCTCATACCTCTCATGCGTTAAGAGTCACTACCATACAAGATCTCAGTCGATTTCTCCATCCAATGCGGGGCCTAAGAGTCGCCGCACAGCTTCTTTCAGTTCGCTGATACGGACAGGCTTGTCGAAGTAGGCTTCGACGCCGAGCGCCAGGGCATTGGCTTTCGTCTGCTGGTCTCCGAATGAGGTGATCAGCACCAGCGGCACGCCCGGAGCGAACGTCCGGAGCCTGGCAATATAATCCAAACCACCTGCCGGCATACGGAGATCCGTGAGAATCAGAGCCGGGCGGGTATCGAGCACCGATCGAAGCGCTTCATCCCCATCTGCCGCTTCCCGGATGGACAGCCCCAGATCATAGAGTTCATCGCAAAGGAGGCTCCGCATCTCCCGATCATCTTCGGCAATAAGCACCACGGCAGATTTTCTATCCTGTGTCATGTACCGCCCCCCTGCGCCAGGCCCCCTTCACTCTCTGGTGGGACATCATGCACAACCCGTGCAAACCAACCCCCTTGCTGGTGGGAAGTGCTGGACTCCAGAACTGAGCAAACTTGCAGGAGATTTCTTTGGGAAAGATCAGAGCAGTGAGTGCTACTACCTAAAGTCTGATGAGAATTGCAACAGATGACAACCTCCTCCTGTCGCAGATTGCGACAGAGGCGCTCAGTAGAGCCGTACATGGGCGTTAGCCTGGAGCCGCTCACGATGGTGCCGATGCGCGCATATCTACCGCCAACCACAGAGGTCAGGAGGTTCCCCACATCCGCTCATCGAACCGGACATATGGTTTCCCCATCTGACTCAACCCATGCGATTCAGAGTGGACACGCCTTGGTTCAGCGACGCTAGTTTGCTCTCTGCTACCGGCGTAGCTATAATGGTGGCTACCATTTGGAGGGTACTTGGTCATGAAACTGGCAAGTGTCAAAGACGTCAAGAACAAGTTGTCGGACTACCTCAAGAAAGCTGAGCGAGAGGATATCATTATCACCAGGAACGGACGGCCCACAGCGGTCCTCCACCATCTGGGAGATGACGATCTCGAAGACTATGTCGTCGAACACGACCCCAAGTTTCGCAAAATCATTGAAAAGCGCTGGGGGGCATATAGTACTCGTGGAGGACGTCCGCTGGAGAAGGTGCTCAAGCGGTTCTCTAAATGAGCGCTGACTCGAGTCGCTTCTCTATTGAGGTCTCTCCTCACGCCGAGCGTGATCTTGCGAAGCTTCCCAGTGCCATTGCCCGCCTCATTCTGGAAGAAATTCGCGCCCGCCTTAGCACGGAACCGACTCGGGAGATGAAGACCAGGGTCAAGCGGTTGATCGGATTCTCACCGCCGCTCTATCGCCTAAGAGTCGGCGATTATCGAGTGTACTATCGAGTCACCCTCCAGCACGTCGTCATCCTCAGCGTCTTCCACAAGAAAGACAGCGACCGCTGGCTCAAGCGGCAGGGGTAGGCGAAGCAAGACCGGTTACGCATTGCCCCAACTGGAATTGCTAGTTTCTAATTTCAGGTTTCAGGAAACAGCCTCCGAAAACTTGAAACGCTTGAATCTCCAGAGCAACCAGCTGGTTCCACGCTTCACGCTTCACGTTTCACGCTTGCGGCTTGAGCTTCTTCAATGGGAAGTCGGATCCAAAACGTCGTCCCCTTGTCGACAACACTCTCCACAGCGATGGTCCCGCCATGTTCCTCGATGATGCCCTTCACGACCGTGAGGCCGAGACCGGTTCCCTTCCCGAAATCTTTTGTCGTAAAAAATGGTTCGAATATCTTCGAGCGGACTTCTTCAGGCATCCCGTGACCGGTATCTGAGATGCCGAGGCGCACATATTTGTTCTCTCGATCGAGGCTCAGCCTGAGCCGCCCCCCCTCCGGCATGGCATGGAGGCTATTGGTCACCAGATTGATCAGCACCTGGACAAGCTGGTCTCGGTCAGCATGGATAGACGGCAGATTCCCCTCGATCACCTTTTCCACCGTGATGCGGTTGTGAGGCATCCGCTCCTGGAACATCTCCAGGCTATCCTCCACGATCTCACCGAGATCGACAGCCTGCCGATCCGGCTGTTTCCGCCTGGCAAAGATAAGGAGCTGGTTCATGACCTTGGTGATTCTTTCGATCTGCGTGACGATCGTGGCAAGGCCCTTCTTCATCCCTTCATCGGCTGTGCGTTGAAGCAGATATTCTGCGCGTCCAAGGATGACGTTCATCGGCGTGCCGATTTCGTGCGCCATGCCGGAAGCCAGTGTGCCAAGCTCCGCAATCCGTTCCGTTTTGCGGAGCTGTTCTTGGATGGATTGGAAATCGGTGATGTCGAGGCCGGATGACACCACATAGTCGACCTTGCCGCTGGAGTCCACGATGACCGTATTCGACCAGGAAATTCGTCTCAAAAACCCGTCCTTTCCCCTCCAGTAATTTTCATAATCGCTGCGCGGCTCGCCGCCCCGAAGCCGCTCGAACACCGCTTTCACACCGGCGACCTCATCGGGAATAATGAACAGGTCCCACACATGTCGGCCCATCACCTCTTCAGAAGAGTAACCGGTCGTCTCCTCACAAGTACGATTGAATCGCAGAATCTGTCCCTCCCGATCCAGCACGACGACAAGCGCCCCGGCGGTCTCTAGCACCGCGTCGATGAAATCCCGCTCCTTCTGGAGCGCCCGTTCTGCCCGTTTTCGCGCACCGATATCCACGATCGACGCCAAGACTCTCAATCCATCCGGCGTCCGAACCGGATTGAGGCCGATCTCCAATGGAAACTCCTGTCCATTTTTTCTCACACCATAGAGATCCCGCCCTTTTCCCATGGCGCGTGACTCGGAGTGAGCAAAGAATTTTTCCCGGTCTCCGGCATGATGCGACCGCATACGTTGCGGCACAAGCATTTCAACAGGCTGCCCAATCAATTCAGCCCGTTCATAGCCGAACAGCTGCTCAACCTGCTGGTTCACCAAGAGGATGGTACCATCCTCATCCACCATCAGCATCCCGTTTGGCGACGCTTCGACTACAAGGCGAAATTCCCCCCCGGCCCGCTTGTGCTCGGTGAGATTCCGTACGATCACCGCAATACCGGCCGGCTTTCCATCATCCTCCTTCACCACAAACTTGGTGATGGACACGGGAATCTGAGAACCATCCTTCCGGAAATAGTGCATTTCATATTCGACCGGCTCGCTGGCTTGGAAGGCTTGCGCCACGACGCGATCCCGCTGTTCTTTGTGCTGTTCGGGGATCAAGCCTCGCACATTCATCCTGAGCAACTCTTCTCGCGAGAAGCCGGTCATTTTGGAAAACGCCTGATTGACGAGGAGGATAGTCCCATCAAGGGCGACATAGCCGATCGCGTCTTTCGAGGCTTCGAAAATATCTTTGAATTGTCCCCGAGCGGTTTTTAGCGCACCCTCGGCATTGGTAAGTCCTTCCTCCACACGCCTGATGTGGATCAACCCCATCGCGATGCCCCACAGGACAAGCGTGCCTATCACGCGATTCAACACACCAAACGGGATCGAAATACCAGGCGGTTCGAGAAACAAGTTGATCCAGGTAAGCGCTGTCGCAATGATGGAGAAGTAGATGAGGTCACGCTCGCGCAAGGACAGAAACGCCAGCAGCAACGGAAAAATGTAGAAGGCCGAGATCAACACACCGACAGGTGTGAGCATGTCGAAGACAAAGATGCCGATCGTGAGGACGGAAATCACCCAGGGTCTCGCGTGCGCAGGAGGATTCTCGACAACCTTCATGTGATTGATTCCGGCCCGAAGCGGGGCTGGGTGACCACCGTCCTTGTTCGATGACCGGAAAGAGGCCGTCATTCCTCTGGATGAGGTTTGCCTTCGATTTCGGCGAGTTTACGATACAGTGTTTTACGGTCAATACCAAGTGTGTGCGCGGCCTGATATTTATTTCCGCCGGTCTTTTCGAGGATCTTGAGGATGTATTCTTTCTCCACTTCGTCGAGCGGCAGGGTCCGCTCAGCCGCGTCGTCTAGCACGCGCCGATCACCACGGGCCCCCTGAATCGGTGACGGGAGATCGTCAGGAACAATCTTTTCGCTTCGACTGAGTGTGACGGCCCGCTCAATCACATTCTCCAATTCACGCACATTGCCGGGCCAGGTGTAATCCACCAGCATCGCCAGCGCGGATTCGCTCACCCCCTGTATCTGTTTCCCGCGAGACGCCGCACACTTCTTCATAAATGCATCGACGAGCAACGGGATATCTTCACGACGCTCACGCAAAGGAGGCAGGCGCAGTTCGATCACATTGAGCCGGTAGTACAAGTCCTCTCGGAAGCGTTTTGCCTTGACCTCTTCCGTCAGGTGGAGGTTGGTCGCCGCAATAATACGGACATCGACGGCAATCGGTTTGTTGGCCCCCACCCGGCGGATCTCTTTCTCCTGGATCGCACGCAAAATTTTGGCCTGCAACATCAACGGTAGTTCGCTGATCTCGTCGAGGAATAAGGTGCCCTTCTGGGCCTCTTCAAAGAGGCCCCGTTTGTCCGCCTTGGCATCCGTGAACGCGCCCCGCATATGGCCGAACAGTTCGCTTTCGAGCAGCTGTTCCGGAATGGCGGCACAGTTGACGGGGATAAACGGCGCATCTTTGCGATCGCTATTATAATGAATCGCCTTGGCCACTAACTCCTTGCCAGTTCCGCTCTCGCCGGTGATCAATAGATTTGTCGGACTGTCGGCGACACGCCGGATTAGGTCGAATATCTCCTGCATCGGTTTGCTCTTGCCGATGATCTGATGAAAGCTGTACTCCTTGTGGACTTCGCGCCTGAGCCTGTTCACCTCACGCCGCAACGAGGTTTCCCGGATCACACGCTCGACGACACGAACCAACTCCTCGTTTTTCACCGGCTTGGTCAAGTAGTCGCTGGCGCCCCGCTTCATGGCCTCGACCGCGTTGTCCACCGACCCAAAGGCGGTCATGAGGATGACTCCTATCTCCGGATAGAGGCGCTGGATCTCCGCCAGCAACTCCGTCCCCTGCATCCCTTTCATCCGCAAATCCGTCACCACGACGGAGCAGTCTTGCTCAGCCAATAGCTTCAAGGCCTCTTCCCCACCTCCTGCAGTCGAGACCTGATGTCCGCGATCCTTGAGCACATCGTGGACAAGCTCCCGCATTTCCGCATCGTCATCGACGACAAGAATTGCACCCCAGTCTTCGGTCATACTGCACTCCTTTTCGGCAGGATGCTGAAACAGTCCGCCAGCTTCGTTCTCGCATCGTTCAGATCCTCAACGTACCTCAGAGGGTACGCCCTCGGATCTTCACTCGCTGCGGCCTTGCTGGACGAACTGTTTGAGCATCCTGCTAAGTTATGGCCTGTTGCTCCAAACATCATATAGACCATTTGAATATCAGGTGAATAGCAGTGTTGTTCCCTACATTGGTGGCTGGATTTCAGAGGCTAATCTTTTATCCTAGAACTGGTCAATGCTGCTTTGGCGCGAAAGGCCACACAAAAACCTCCCTCTTGGGGAGGAACGCCCCACTATTCGCTCTATATTTTGGTTTCTGCCAACTAACGGCATGGATTTGCAAAGACAGGGCCAAATATCTGATGGGGAACAGGCGCTCACCGGACAGCAGGAGCAGTTGCGCAGATTGGAAGGGGACGGGATCGAAGGAGTGTGTTTACCGTACCTTAGAGAAGTCGGCAACGATTCTTGCCTCAGTTCCATCTTGAAGATTCACGGCGAAAACTGAGGCGGCCGTGGGATCGAATGTTTCATAGGCAAAGAGCGCGGTAAAGCGTGATCGATAGGTTGGTCCGGCTCCCTCATTCTTTCGGCCACGTTCGGATTTTCCAATATCGATGGGCTTGATCCTCTTGGAGCCTTGTTGCAATTCGATCACGGCGCCTTCTGCAAAATATTCATCGTCGCCACACAGCTGAACCTCGATCTCCATATTGGGCATGTCTACGACTTTCTTGATGAACTCCTCGGGCATGCGCACATCCATTTTTCGCTTCTTAGACTCCGCCGCCTCCTGCCGGCCAAAGGCTTCAAGTCGATAGCGTTTGGTCCGGAGGATCGCACTGGCTCCGCAGGGATCTTTCTCTGGGTCAGCTCCCACACGCGTGACCAGCGAGGCTTGCTGGAGGACCTTCCTGACGTCCTCCGGGGTGTTGACCTTCTCCATCGGCGCCCGCCCGCTTTCCAAGGCCTTCTGCGCCTCTTCAGCTGAAAGCTTCACCTCGATCGCGGAGACCGGCTGGAGCGCCACAACTGTCAATAGCCCCAAGACCGCACAGATGGCAACACCACCGACTCGCGCCGAGGATGTCAGGTATCGCACGCTCATGACTCCCTCCGTATACAAAACAGAGACTGATGAGGCGGCATTGTACGGAAGCTCCCTCCCCCTTTGCAATTACACTGAGAAGCGTGCCCAGTTGGTGTAAGGCTTGGTGGCATAGAGTTCGTCGAGATCGACCGGCACGCTCACACCGATTTGTATCAATAGCTGCGCGACCAGGCGGAGCGGCAGACCGACCACGGTCGGAAAATCTCCCTCGATGGAATCGATCAGATCGCCGCCCTCTCCTTGGATCGAATAGGCTCCGGCCTTGCCGAGACTTTCCCCTATCCCAAGATACCGTTCATGCGCCAGTTCATTGAATGGCTTCATTCGAACGACGGTCGTCGATATTGCGACCATATCGATTGCACCAGCTGAACAGACGACTGCGACCGCCGTATGTACGCGATGGCCGCGGCCAGCCAAGCGCCGGAGCATCGCACGAGCATCCGTCAGATCGACCGGCTTCCCGATCATGTCATGATCCAACTCAATCACTGTGTCACTCCCCAGCACGATCGCCTCCGGTTCTTGCCTCGCGACCGACTGAGCCTTGCCCTGCGCGAAGGACCGTACTTGTTCGATCGCTGGACGGTTCGCCTCCAGCCGTTCATCAAAGGATGGGTGTTTGACGTTGAACGGGATGCCCAATAAGGCAAGCAACTCGCGCCGGCGCGGAGAGGTGGAAGCCAGAATGATCGGCATTTACAGCGCCGGAGAAGGTTCAACAGAGAGCAGCATTCGATCGGAGGCCTCGATGAAACTTGCACAGTGCGCATGAAAATCAGCGAGTACCTGTTCCAGGTCAGCGACCGAAGAGACTCGGAACATATTGGCTCGCAGCGAGGCGGCATGAGGAAACCCTTTGCAGTACCACCCCAGATGTTTGCGCATCCGCCGAAATTGACTCTGTCCACAGGCCGCTTCAAACCGTCTCGCATGATCGAGCAACATCTCGAAGCGGACATCGAGCGGCGGCACCCACAGTTCAGGCCCTTCTTCAGACCGATGTTGCTGCAACACTCTTCGCGCGTCCTCTTTCTGCCGAAAGAACCAGGGCGCTCCAAGCGCAGCTCGCCCAACCAACACGCCATGGACTCCGGTGTCCCTCACGCGACGGATGACATCGTAATAGCTGTGCACGTCCCCGTTACCGAACAATAGCGTCTCGCTTCCCTTCACAATCTCCGCCGCCCGAGCGATGGCGTTCCAATCTGCCTCCCCTCGATACATTTGCTGCAAGGTGCGTCCATGGAGAGAAATGACCGCGGGCTGTTCCCTGAGGAGATGTTCGATCCATTCGTCGACGACCACCACATCGTAGCCGAGGCGTGTCTTCACAGACAGGGGGATCGTGCGCCGAATGAGCGGGCAGGCATCCTGCCGTCGCTCATTTATCCGGTGGATCGCCGCCACTCTGCCCGGCTTGAGACCTGCGACCTCAAGGGTCTGACCAGCTGCCCAATCGGCGATCCCCTGCCGAGCAGCCTGCATAATGGAGTGAGCCACATCCGGCGTTCGGATCAGCCCCGCACCCGATCCGGAAGACGCGACGCTCCGCGAAGGGCAGCCCATGTTGATATCTAACCCGTCAAACCCCAACTCACATACGGCATGAGCGGCCTGATAGAAGAGGTCCGGCTCTTTTCCATAGAGCTGCGCGACAATCGGCCGCTCAGCTTCGTGATAGATGAGAGAGTCCAACAGGAACTCCGGTCCCCGGCAGACGTCATGCACGTGTGTAAATTCCGTGAAGGACACATCCGGTTTCCCGTGCATCGCCACGGTATGGCGAAAGGTAGCATCGGTGACCCCATCCATCGGCGCCATCCCAATGACCGGTCTGGGAAGTGATTGCCAGAAACTCATCATGTCCGCTCCATCTCCATCACTGGTTCCACCACTTCATTCGCCTCAGCATAGGCCTGGCGCAAGATATCACATTCCTGTTGTGCGCAGTCCTGTAGGTCCAATGCACGTTCCGTCACAAATTCGAGAAACCGTTCGATCTTCAGGAGGAAGAAATCATACGAGTGCGTAAGCGGTCGTGGGGACCGAAACCAGAATGCCACAAACTCTGCCAGGTCAATGCCCCGCTCCGCTAACACCCGGCAAGTCTGCGGAAACATCTCCACGAGATCTCCTCCCCAATGGAGAATCTCATAGGGGAGATATACCGTGCGGTAACGAGTCATACCGGTCGCTTCAGCGGCTGCTTCCTGCCATTCCGGCCCTGTCGCGGGAGCATGCCCCGAGATAATGTGCGCGTAGCGCGTATAATCATCATGTAGCTGCTGTCGGTCTGACTGACACACCGGCACCTGGAGAGAAATCGGATGGGGCGCCGGCTTCATTGAGTGTTCTAGAGAAGTTTCTCTCGCCATCGTCTGCTGAACGACGGGGGAAAAACGCCGAACAGCCTCTGCATACTCCCCCACAATCATCTCAATCGGCTTGGTGTCCACTTCAAGCGCCACCGCCCGGAGACTCACGAGGTTCGAATGGACCAGAACTTGTTCGAGCATGGTGAGGAGGATCGACGGAATCGGAGCCGCATGCGCGTCGATCCATTCAGGAAGCTCCTCTCCCGAGGTTGACTGAACAATCGACTCATGACAGGCTAACCCCGCGATGTGGATTTCGACGACTCGATCCAGAGGAAATTCATCGAGGAACTCCCCGACGAATCGTTCAAGCGACATCCGTCGGCAGGCAGTGGTATAGCGATAGACCGTCCAGAGATGCCCGATGTCCAGCACGAGGCCACAGGGTACCGACCCTGCGACAAGCCGAAAAAAATGGGGGATCGATAGCGTGCCCGCAGAAAAATATGTGAGCGGCGGCATCTCCAAGAGAAAGAGCGGCGCCGCCCCATCTGCGCGGCGGTTCTGCCGATCCATCATCGGCAGAACCGCCGCGATGTTGGCAGCCACCACCTCAGCACTCAACCGCGTATAGAGTGGCGGGATATACGTACCGAACGAATAGCCCGCCATCTGCTTCATCGCACATTCATGATTCAGCCAGAGACTCTGTATACTATTGAGCTGCAGAACCATCTCTTCCACATCCTGCTGAAAGAACGGAGAGGCTTGAACATCCGGCTGAGTGATCCACAACCCCTCCCCATGGTATCCCATCGATATATCCGGCAGAGCCTGTCGAACCGTTGACAGCGCAGTCGTCGTTGCCTTAAAGACTTCGAGGTAGCCTGGCTGAAGTCCTTGCTCCTTGAGTGTATTCACCAACTCGAACAGGTTGGGAGAATAGACGTCGACTGACAGTCCCATTCCCAGCAGAGGAATGTTCCTGAGACGGCGCTGAAAGTCCTGTTGAACAAAACCTGAATCAGGCATAGGATCCACTCTCGTACTGTACTGACAATTGGCCTAGTCTATTCGCCGAACTCCTTGTTTGACAAGGGAAGCCTGATTCATGGGCAAGAGGAGCCCGTCTGCTATACTTGGCATGCGTCGCCAGGGGCGGGCCCTCACGAATCGTGCAGGCATCAATCGAGGGAGTGCTCGAGCCCATGATGAACGACGATGACAAGTCCGTGAAGACGACACCGCTTATACCCACGATGGTTGCCCATATGATGACACCAGGGGTTGTACAGATTCCAGGGGACGTCTCAGTCAGTGAGGCAGCCATGTTGCTTGAGCGAGAGCAGGCGCCCTGTCTGCTTGTCAAGGATACCGACACACAGTTCGGCATTATGACGCCAACCGACATCGTCAAAAAAGTTGTCGCTCAGGGACTCGAACCGCACGAGATCGAAGTCCGGACGATCATGACACGGCCGGTGCAATTCATCGAATACGATGAGGCCTTAACAGAGGCCTCGATACTCATGATGGCCACGGGCGCCTCCCTCTTAATTGTCACCAAACAGCACCAACCGGTCGGGGTACTCAGTGCGCAGGACGTATTGCTCAACCCACCAAGACGGAGCACGAGAATTCCCGTCGTGGTGAGTGTGGTTGGACAAGCCCCGGAACCGGGGCTCAACTATAACGCCATCATCACCCAGCTGAGCCATGCTGGAGGGTTGATCGAATCGGCAACACAGCTCACGCCAAAGACAAACGTCGTACTGGCCTTTTCGATTTCCGGTCAAAATACGCCTCTGACCATTCGTGGAAAGGTGTTGGCCAGTGAAGCGCCTCACGTAGAACCCGATGACACATCAGGCGAGACTCGTACCTGGCACATCGATATTCAGTTCACTGACCTCTCATCGCCCGATCTCGGGCGGATCAGAGCCTGGGCGCTCCAAACAATGCCTCCTTCCCCCCATCTCTCTTAATCGCACACCGATGTTCCATTCCTTTGACCGATAGGCGATCAGCTGATAGAATTTTTTCTCTCAAGGATGAAATAGAACCCCCTATGGATAACTACATGAAGACGTCCCAGTCCCGTTCTCGCCCTCTTCCCTCGAACGAGGAGCTGCTCAGTCAAATTCGCCTCCTGCTCGACAGTCCTGAAGATGACCTGCAAGCGGCGATCATGAAGGAGCTCCTGGCCGGGACGCTTCGACTCCACGATTCTCATCTAGACATCCTGGATCTCAAGATCGTCAATCGCGCCGTCAAAGAACTGCGTCATGCCTTCCGGGTCTTCCATGGCTATTGCGATCGGCGCAAGATCAGCATCTTCGGTTCAGCTCGCACCGACTCGGACGATCCCAACTACCAGATGGCCTTCCAGTTTTCCCGTCGGATCGTCGAGGAAGGGTTTATGGTCATTACCGGGGGCGCCGATGGGATCATGCGCGCATGCCAGGAAGGCGCCGGACGCGAGAACAGCTTCGGGGTGAATATTATGCTGCCCTTCGAACAGGGCCCGAATGCCACGATCGCCGATGACCCCAAGCTCGTCACGTTCAAATACTTCTTTACCCGCAAACTCATCTTTCAGAAAGAGGCCAACGCTATTGCGTTGTTTCCCGGCGGCTTCGGGACACATGATGAAGGCTTTGAAATTCTCACCCTCGCCCAAACCGGCAAGAGCGATCCTCAGCCGATCGTGTGCCTCCAGGCTCCAGGCTGCGACTATTGGGACGACTGGTACACCTTCATCACACGCCAACTTTTGGCCCGCAGACTTATTAATGATGAAGATCTCAGCTTGTTCAAAATCACCACGTCCATAGACGAGGCGATCGATGAGATCAGAGGTTTCTATCGCCGGTTCCATTCCATCCGCTATGTGGGCCGGCTTTTGGTCATGCGGCTGAAAACGGGCATTTCGTCCGAGCAGGTGGCCGACCTTCATGACATGTTTGGCGATCTGTTATCCGAGGGCACCTTCGAATTGCGTGGGGCGCTCCCCGAAGAGCTTGACGAGCCGAATCTACGAGAACTGCCGCGGCTGACCTTTACCTCAAATCGACGGAGTGCGAGCCGGTTGCGTCAGCTGATCGACCGTCTCAACGCTCTCTAACAGGATGCTGAAAAAGTCCGCCAGCATCGTTCTCGCATCGCTCAGAGGCTCAACGTACCGAAGCGTACGCCTCGCCTCTTCGCTCGCTGCGGCCTTGCCGGACGGCCCTTTTGAGCATCCTGCGATATTGTGGTATCAGCGCCATGCTGCGATACGTTTCTGGTGTTTTCCCAGTGAACCGAGTTTTCCCGTAGCCTCCTGGGAGCCTGTCCGAGTCATAAAGGCGCTTTAGTCTCGACGGAGCGTCATGGTATGCTCCGCCATGATGGCCAGTCTGCGTACACAGCGCTCGTTCTCCGAGCCTCCTACCGTCGTGCTCTATCACGCCGAATGCGCCGATGGGTTCGGCGCTGCTTGGGCGATCTGGAGTCGATTTCCATCGGCTCGGTTTATACCCGTGAAGCACGGGAATCCTCCTCCCACAGGGCTACAGGACCAGCGAGTCGTCATCGTGGATTTCAGTTATGCCCGCGAGACGCTGGAAACTATGGCGGCTCAGACGCAGGCGCTCCTTGTGCTCGATCATCATATCACCGCGGAGAAGGCCCTCGCCGGTCTTCCCTATGCATACTTCGACATGAAGAAATCCGGAGCGGTCCTGGCCTGGGAATGGGCCCACGATCAGCCGATTCCGTGGCTTCTTGATTATATCCAAGACAAAGATCTTTGGACGTGGACGCTCCCCTCCAGTCGTGAAATTAATGCGGCCGTCGCCTCCTATCCATTCGACTACCACCTTTGGAATCACTTCACGCAGAAGGAATTGGAACAGGAAGGCCGTGCCATCCTACGTTACGAAAGCGAGCTCGTGAGTAAACTTGCGGCCCAAGCGATGTTAATCGACTTTCAAGGAGCCGTCGTTCCATCGGTCCAAAGCGCAGTCCTGACAAGTCAGATCGGCGAACGCTTGTCTGCCGAACATCCGTTCTGCGTCATTTGGCATGATCGCGATGGGCGCCGCTATTACAGCATGCGTTCGCGAGAGGACGGAGCTGACGTAGGAACCATCGCCGCATCGTTCGGCGGTGGAGGCCATACACACGCCGCGGGGTTTTCCGTTCCCCTTGGGCCCGATGGCTCCTTGCCGGATAACTCGGCGCTTCCTCGATCGATCGTCAACCGTCGCAGGCCTCCTGGTTGATCTGGTTTATTTTGTTTATCGGGTTCATCTGGTTAGTCTGGTTCAACCAAAAACCAGACAAACCAAACAAACGAAACAAACCAAATAACAGTCTTCTTCCTCCTACTTAGGACGCCATGATTCCTCTGCACGACGACAACCCCACTGAACGCCCGCCAATCATCACAATTGCTTGGATCGTGGCCTGTGCCCTCGTCTTTCTCTACCAGGCCAGTCTTCCCGCCGGCCCAGGAGAGACATTTGTCTTTCAGTACGGGGCAATCCCTGCCCTCGTGTTTGGGGAGGCCGACCCTCCTGAGATGGGCGTAGCTATTCCCGCATACGCGACGTTAATCACAAGCATGTTTCTCCATGGCGGCTGGATGCATCTCATTGGGAATATGCTGTACCTCTGGGTCTTCGGAAACAACATCGAAGATGCCATGGGGCATGCAAAGTACATCGCGTTCTACCTCACATGCGGGATTCTCGCTGCCTTAAGCCACGCCCTAACCGATCCGTCATCATCGATCCCGATGGTGGGAGCGAGCGGCGCCATTTCGGGCATCTTAGGCGCCTACCTGTTGTTGTTCCCACGAGCCAAAGTGCTGGTGATGATGCCTGCCATGGGCGCCACACGGGTGCCGGCAGCAATCGTCCTCGGCATGTGGTTCGTGATGCAACTGCTGAGTGGAGGGATGAGCATCGGGAGCGAGGGTGGCGGCGTTGCATTCTTTGCCCATATCGGCGGGTTTCTCGCTGGGATGGCATTGATTGGCCTGTTCAAACGCCCGGACGTACCCTTCTTGGCACCGGGCCGCAGAGGACCGATTGGATAGCTAGCCCAGTTTATCTGGTTTGTTTGGTTTGTCTGGTTTTTGGTCGAACCAGATGAACCAAATCAACCAGATAAACAAAATAAACCAGATCAACCATCCGGTGTTCACGTATCCAGCAACTCACGCACTTTTTCGACCAATCCAGCTTGTCGATAGGGGCGCCTCAAGAGATACCGCGGGTTGAGGCGATGAGACACCATGGTCTCGTCGTCAAATCCGGAGATAAAGAGCGCCTTCATCGTCGGATATTGCTTCAACAACCGTCCGGCTAATTCACGTCCCCCGATTTCCGGCATCATAAGATCGCTCACGACCATATGAATCGCTCCCGGATGTTGCTGCGGAAGCAGCAAGGCTTCCACGGATGAGCTTGCCTCCAAGACCTGATAACGATGTCGCAACAATGTCGAAAGCGCGAGCTTGCGGTCGATTTCATTTGGCTCTACCAACAGAACCGTTTCCTGCCCTTTGGCTGCACCATATGCCAGAGCTGACGGGGCAAGCGGCCGACCCTGTCCTGCGAGAGGCAGCGTCACCCGCACAACGGTACCCTTGCCAGGCTGGCTGACCACATCGACCTGGCCTGCACTATGCTTCACCATGCCATAGACTGCGGTAAGCCCCAGTCCCATTTTCATTTCCTTTGTAGAGAAAAATGGCTCAAACATGTGCGACTGGGTCTCCGGACTCATTCCACTTCCGGTATCGCTCACTTCAATCAACACCGTGGAGCGATGCAGTCCCTTTCCGTTCACAGACACCCCCTCATGCCCATGGGATAGCAGCTTCGCTTCAATGCGAAGCTGGCCCCCTTGCGGCATGGCATCTCGAGCATTCACCGCCAAATGAAGTAGCGCTTGATCGAGGCCCTCACGATCGACCTCTACTTCCATCGGCGCATTGTGAATGACCATGCTGAGATCTACGGATGGTGGCAGCAATTCTCTCATCACGTCACGAATCTCCTCCAACACAGTCTTGACAGACAGGACCTGTCTCACATGGCCGGTATGAACACCCAACTCAGCCAGTTGAGCGGTCAACGCCGCAGCTTTTCCTCCACTTCGAAATATGTCGTCGATCGGCCCATACAGTGGGTCGTTCGCCTTGAGATGGGAAAGAACTACACCCGTCTGCTTCCCGATCACCGACACAAGATGGTTGAGTTCTTCTGCAACCCCTCCCGCAATCCGACTGATCGCGTCCATCTTCTGCACTTCATGTAATTGCTGCTCGAGGCCTTCTCGTTCCTTTTTCTCCTGGCGAACATGTTCATTCGCCCGCACCAGATCGCCCTTGAGCCCCTTGATACGAACCTCTAACTGGTCGCGCGACGATTTCAGGGCCTGCTCAGCCTCTCTCAACGCTTCGATACTCCCCAACAACTGTGCTTTTTGTTGCCGTTCAGCCCCGATCGTTTGCAGCGCAAGTCCATAGAAGGTGGCCATCACCAACAGCACCGGGACTCCAAGCAAATGCCCGGGCGACAAAGAGCCGGTTTGTACAATCCCCTGATAGAGAATGACGCCATACCCGGCACAGAGCAACAACGATAATCCAATAACATGGGAGAGTCGCCGTACCGAGGCCGCAATGAGCATGAGCACGAAATACGACAAATAGAGTTCCGACCGAGCATTACCCGACAGATAAATAGTCGCGGTCACAAGCACCGTATCGATGCCGATCACAGTCCCGCTGAACCACGCAGCCTGCAAAATCGTATTCGGCACATACCACAAGCAGAGGACCATCGCCACCAAGCCAATGACAATCACCCCGATCGCAGGGCGGCTTGCGATGAGTTCCGCTCCGGACAATAACTGGTACGCCAACATGATGCCGACCAACGACTGAAGCACCAGATATCGAGAGCGTGAGATTGTACTGTCGTGACCCGAATCCGCCGAGGGCAATTCAACATGGTTTTCAGAGGATACGGCAAGACTGCTCATCTGTATGGTCTCCTGTTCTTGCAACCGCGTCCTGCGTGAAGCGTCGCTCCTGTACTAATTCTGATGCTTCGAGAACGGTGAGGGTGGGTGCATCCCGGATCCGGCTAGGAGTGGAGCAAGTCCTGTACCGATATTAAAATAGAGCGAACCCCGCGGTTTTCCCTTGGACTTAGCCCTGAGGAACTGAACTATTTGGTTCATCTCTCCACAACGAGTCACAAAATAGAACGAGGCAGAATGACCAAAAAACGGCTCACAGATCGGAGTTAATTAGGTATACGGCTTAAGGTTGGCCCTGCTGACAACATCCTGTCGGTAACTGCCGGATGATGAACGATGCAGCCGAACGAAGGAGATCAGACAGAGGCAGGGGGACCGCTTGCAAGGCCATCACGGAATTGCTTCGCATGATCGAGAGCGAGACCGAGCGTCTCTCCGAAGAACGTCACGTGTCCCATCTTTCTGCGGGGACGAATGACATGCTTGCCGTAGAGATGGAGTACCGCACCGGGAATATCCAGCAGCGTACGACACCCTTCACCCTTCATGAGGGATACCGCATCGTCTCCGATAAGATTCAGCATGACGGCTGGACTCAGCAGACGCACTTCACCAAGCGGCATCCCGCAGATCGCACGAACCTGTTGCTCAAACTGAGACACCGTGCACACATCGAGCGTGTAATGGCCTGAGTTATGAGGCCGCGGAGCAATCTCATTAATCAGAAGTTCCCCGCTGGGCAGCTGAAACAATTCGAGACAAAATACTCCGACACCTTCCAGACGATCGACGGCCTGAATTGCAAGCGCGGCGGCTTGGTCGGCCACAGCCGACGATCCCGGCGCCGGCACCATGGTGGTTCGAAGAATTCCTTCTTCATGTTCATTCTCAACCATGGGATACGTACAACTCTGTCCGTCAGATCCGCGAACCACTAGGATTGAAAGCTCCCGTTCAAACGGCACCAACGACTCCACGATCCATCGCATGCCGGGTCGAGCAGATTCCAATACGGCTTGTTCCACCTCCGGAATATCAAACGCGTGGGGAATTCTCCACTGCCCCTTGCCGTCATACCCAGCTGTTGCTGTTTTACAGAGTGCGGGAAACCCAACTTGTCTGACCGTCGACAATAATTGATCGGGAGAAGCCAGGCCTGCGAAGGGGGGAACAGAAAATCCGCTGGTGGCCAAGAAGTTTTTTTGCGCGATGCGATCTTGAATCACACTCAGGATGGCACTCGATGGACGAACCGGCTTCCGCTGCTCTAGCACGCGACAGAGTTCCACCGGGACATTTTCCCATTCGTAGGTCACGACACTGACCAGATCGGCAAACCGCGTCAGAACGTATTGGTCGGTGAAGGGAACGGGGAAGCTGTGCGTGGCAACACGATGAGCCGGCGCGTCTGGATCTGGATCCCAGACAGCGACGTGATACCCGAGGCGGCATGCTGCGACGGTGAACATGGCGCCTAATTGTCCACCGCCCAGGACGCCCAGGACAGATCCAGGTGCGATAACGCCCGCCGTCACGATTGTCGGCTCGGACGGCCCGGACCTTTCGTTCCAGTCACCAGTCCCTTTGCTTCAGGAGACCGGAGCACCGCGTCCGTCTGTGTCTGGCGGAATAATTTCACGCGAGCGGCAATCGCTGGATACCGGCCTGCTAAGATTTGTGCGGCAAGCAATCCGGCATTTTCCGCCCCGCCGATGGCAACCGTGGCGACTGGAATCCCTTTTGGCATTTGCACGATAGAGAGGAGCGAGTCCAGCCCGCGAAGATGCTCCGTCGGGATCGGAACTCCGATAACCGGCAGATGCGTCTTCGCTGCCAGCATCCCGGGAAGATGTGCCGCCCCTCCCGCGCCGGCAATGATCACTTCGATCCCCCGGCCGGGAGCTTGCTCTGCATACGAGAATAAGCGATCCGGGGTTCGATGCGCGGAGACGACCATCAATTCGTGCGGAACCCCGAGATCCGTCAGAATGGCTGTGGCTTTTTCTAAGATCGGGAAATCAGACTTGCTTCCGCCTAACACGCCAACCAAGGGATGCATACGATCCATTCCGCGCCGCCGTGACTGTGGCTCCCTATCAAGACGAGACATATGTGCGCGGATCCTTCCCCTACAGTGCTCAGACCTATGGTTCCAACGAATTCCTCACCTTAGCGATTCTCCGACCGATGGTCAAGCTCGGCCACTCTCCTCCGACGATCCGTGAAGCGTGAAACGTATCTCGTTATTTGCGCGAAACTCGTGAGCCTTGCGAGAAAAGCGGGACGGGGGGAAAGTCCGAGGTCCGAAGTTCTAGGTTTTCGGAACTTCGAACTTCGTATCAAGCCTGTTGCACACGCCGTGCTTGTCTCCCTCACCATTCACGAACGACGCTTCACGAGATACGCTTCACGGGTCCGAATACGCCGCCTGTGGGCTAGGAGCCTGTAATTCAGCGTGGATGGTTTCGAGGAGGGTCTTCATCTCAAAGGGTTTTTGAAGCGTGCGGTGGGCACCCAACATCGTCGCCACATCGAGATAATTGAGGATCCCAATCATATCGTTGCCGCCTGTGATCACGATGATTTTCACATCGGGAGACTCCTGTCGCAATGCGACGGTGGTCTCCAGACCATCCTGATCGGGCATGAGAATGTCCATAATGACCAGATCTGCTGGAGCTAACCGATACAGACGGAGAGCCTCCTTCCCATCACGAGCTTCCGTGACGTGATAGCCGGCCCCCTCTAATGCTTGGCAAATCAACCGGCGGATTTGGTCTTCGTCGTCGACGACAAGGATGGATGACATTGTGCACCTCGGCTTCGGTGGATGATTCCGGACCTCGGTTCCTCACACGACGTGCCTTCCAGAAACGACTACTGGACTGTACCATCTCCTGCGCAAGCGGGCAAACAATTCGTCATTATCCATGCCGATAGAATATCGATAGCGACCACGCTTACATAGGAGCATGTGGCTCTGACCAGATAGTCTCATGAGGGAAATGGGGCTGGTGAGAGAAAAAGATCTAAGGGTTACGGAACGTCGAACCCTCTACTCTGGATCGCGCAGCTGCCTCGTCAGACCTGACGCCTAACGAAGTAGGCGGCGGCTTGCGCACGTCGTGAGATCTGCAGCTTTTGGAACATGTTGGCGGCATAGTTCTTGACCGTCTTTTCACTGAGTTGCAGCGAGACGGCAATTTCCTTATTCGTCAAACCTTCCGCCATCAGCGCCAGGACTCGCTCTTCTTGAGGAGCGAGGGATGGTTCCCGCTCCAAACGGGCTTCAACCGACCCAACATTCCTACTCAACGCCTGCTGGGTAAGGACCGGATCGAACATCGATTGCCCGTTGGAAACGCCAAGAATCGATCGAATCAGCTGGTCAGAGTCGATATTTTTGACGACATACCCCTGTGCGCCTGCCAGCATGGCTGCCCGTGCGGAATCACCATTCATATAGGACGTGAGAAAGATGATGCGTGTCGCGGGGTGCCCGGCAAAGATGTCACGGGACGCTTCAACCCCGGAGCCATCCGGGAGTCGAACATCCATCAAGACGATGTCCGGTTTGAGCTGCTTGACCGCCTGCACTGCGGCTGCCTTGGATCCTGCCTCGCCGACGACGGCAATGCCTTGGCGATTGTGCAGGACAGTTCGCAAGCCGACGCGAACCACTTCGTGATCGTCGACCAAGAGCAAGCGAATCCGCTTTCTAGCGGGAGGCACCTGGCACCTCCTTCGGCAAATCGAGGATGATACGTGTCCCCTCATTCTCCTTGGATAAGAGGGCGAACCGTCCTCCGATCTTCATAGCGCGGGCTTCCATATTGGCCAACCCATGCCCAATCCCCTTGACGGTGCCCTCGTTGAACCCCCGGCCGTTGTCGCGAATGCTCAGCCGAATACTCTGCTTCAGCATCTTCAGCGATACCATGGCCTCTTGGGCGCGACCGTGCCGAATGCAATTGCTCACGGCTTCTTGAATCACGTGGAGCAGGTGCAGAGACTGTTCAACCGATATGGCCTTTGCGGCCCGGTTCTCGACCGCGAGGCGCACACGCGTCGTCTGGTTCTCCGTCAACGATTTCAGCATAGATTGCAACGCCGTCGACAAATCCTTTCCTTCGAGCAGGTCAGAATCCAGCCCCGCGATGAAGTTCCGGATCTCGCGCATGACACGATTCAATTGATCAATGGCCCGATCGAGTGATGCGCCAGACGTTTTGAGGGCCCGCGGAGACATCTTCGATTTGGACACTTCGAGAGCGAGCCCTACGGCGAAGAGCGACTGTAAGATACCGTCGTGCAGGTCTTGGCTGATCCGCTCGCGTTCCTCAATCGCAGCCCGCAAATCTCGCTCTCGCTGATGGAGAGTGTCTTCCATGCGCTTACGCTCGGTGATGTCATGGCCCAGAAGGATCAGGCAGGGAGTGAGGCCGAGTGTGATCGAGTGGACGGAGACGATGAGAGAACGAATTTCCCCTGACTTGGTCCGAAGCCGTCCTTCCCAATTGTGCAGATAGCCTTGTTCCTGAATTTTCCGAAGCGCAGACTCGCGTTCTGATGGATCGGCCCACAACCCCAATTCTAAGGTCGTCCGACCGATCGCCTCCTCTCGCGCGTATCCGGTTAGCCGGTTAAACGCTTCATTCACATCAATAAACCGACCTTCTGCCACGGTACTGATCCCGACAGCGGAGGGAGTCCAGTTGAAGAGGGTTTGAAAATGCTGTCGTGACCGGGTCAGGTCCTCAATGAGCTGGGCTTGCGCCTGCTCCGCCCGCTTGCGCTCCGTGATGTCGCGCGCAAACGCACAGTGGTATTCCTTGCCTTCATAGGACAGGTAATTGACACTCACCTCGATGGGAATCAACCGGCCATTCTTGGCCCGATGGACCGTCTCAACCACCATAGTCCCACACCGCTGAGTTTCTGCCCAAAACCCTGGCCAGCTGTCCGCCTGAAAGTCAGGGTTCAGATCGTGGACGGTCATGGCGCACAACTCGTCTCTTGAATACCCCAGCATACGGCTGGCTGCCTCGTTGACATCCAGGATCGTGGCCTGCGGACCGATCCAGTACACCGCATCGGCGGCCCGATCCACCGAGAACTTTGCAAGTCGCAAGGTCGCTTCCGACTGCTTGCGCTCAGTGATGTCGGTGTGCGATCCAACAAGCCGCACTCGTCGGCCATCCGATTCCGTCACAATCGAGGCTCGTGCCTCGATCCATCTGTAAGTCCCATCCTTATGCTGCAAGCGGAATTCCTGATGATAATCGCCCACCGGATTGGCCAGATACGCCTGCACGAACGCCATGGCCCGATCGCGGTCGTCGGGATGCAGATGTGTCGTCCAGGATTCGAAGACATTGGCGAGATCCGACTCCTCGTACCCAAGCTGACCTTTCCATTCTCTGGAGAGCACAACCTCCATCGTCTCCGTGTTCCAATCCCACAACCCTATATTGGAGGCTTGGAGAGCCTGCCGGAGGTGTTCCTGCGAGTCTCTGAGAGCCTCCTCTGCCCGTTTCCGTTCGATCACGCTGGCCAACATCTCTCCGACGATCTTGAGGAGCGCGATATCGTCATCCGCCCAGGCACGTTCGTTCCGTACCAGGTCGAATCCGACGAAACCGATCACGCCACGTGAGGAGACGATGGGGACGGTCAGGAGCGACTGAATACCTTCCCGTTCGAACTCTTCCTTCTCGGCACTCGCTTCCGGCGGCAGATCGGCGACTCGATGCAGGGAAGTGACCTCACCTCGTCGATGTCGAGCCATGATCCAGGGGAAGCTGTCCGTGTGAAGACCTTGCAGGTTGTCGATCTGTGGCACAATACCGCCGGCACACCATTCATGTGTATTGTCCACCGTCTTTCCATTGTTCCGAAAAAGAAACACATAGCTCCGGTCCGCCTCGGCAAATTGCCCAGTGGAGCAGAGTGCCTGATTGATCCCGGCATCGATATCGTTCGAGGGAATATTGACGAAGTACGTCGAGAGGGACGCAATGAGTCGTTCAAACTCCAGACGGTGCTGGACGATGCGTTCCACCTGCCTGCGCTCGGTGATGTCTTCGCATGTCACCAATAGAACGCTTTCTCCAGAAGAAGACTGACCCACACGGACCGCTTCTCGCACCCACACGATGCTCCCATCCTTCCGTACCTTCCGAAACGCCCAGTGCCTCATTTCCTCCGGATTTGCAAGGCACTCGGATAGACTCGACACAACGGCTTCCTTGTCGCGTGCGTGAAAGAGGTCCAGCACGGAATGCCCGATTAATTCCTCTACCCGATACCCTAACTGCTCTGCCCCGAAACGGTTCACGGAGAGCACTGTGCCGTCCGTTGCGAGGGTGAAGTACATGGTCGGAGTCTCTTCGTACAGCGCCCGATACCGTTCTTCACTGGCACGAAGCTCCGCTTCCGCTTGCTTCTTGCCAGACACATCTCGTCCAATTCCGGTGATACCGATGGACTCACCGCGAAGATTCTTGAGTAGGGCACCGGTCCAGTGATAGGGAATGAGGCGGTGCTCTTTGGTCAGCAGATGGCCTTCAAGTTCGGCATACCCTTCCGTGAAGGCTCGCTCAATAGCAGTGGCAGTTCTGACACGTTCTTCCGGAGGCACGAAAGCCAAGGCAGGCATGTTCAGCAATTCCTCTGGGCTGTATCCCGTGACGTCCCCGAGACGCTGATTCCATTTCACCACGTTGCCTTGGGTGTCGAGAGCGAACACGATATCAGGGATCGTCTCTATGACATTGTGTAAATCGGCCAGAGCCTGAGCACGTTCCTGTTCGGCGCGCTTCCGCTCGAACTCCGCTGCAACACGTGGAGCAAAAACTCCCAACAGTGACTGCAGCGCGTCGCTGTGTTCCAGGGGCTTCGTGTCCATCACGACGAGCAATCCAATGGCGGCTCCGCCCTTCGTACGGATCGGCACCGCGCAATAGCTCTCGGCTCCGAGGTCTACCAAACGCTGAAACTGAGGAAACGTGGCCTGAACATCTCGGTTGAAACAGACGAAGGTCTGTGTCAATGCGGCGGCGCAAGGGGTATCGGCGAGTTCATAGTCGAAGTTGTCGACGAGGACGCCGCCAGCTGAGACAGCCAGGGTGCGGATTTTCTTGATGTGGTCTCCCTGCACCTCCCCGATGACGGCATACTGTATGTGTAGCACCGCCGTCAGATGTCTCACCAAGGCCGCGAAGAACTCGTCGCCTGTTTCCGTCGCGATACCTTCGATGATCGCGCGCAGCATTGCCGAGTGCTCGCGCAAGTCTTGCATCGAACGATCCCGCTCGGCCAGCCGGCGCGAGAGGTCGGCGACCTGGCTGTGTAGTATGTCGAGTTCAGGAAGATGGTCGGTACGACTCATCGCGCGACTCCTTGTCATGTAAGAGGGTGATGTCGTGCTGGTAAGCACAAGTCATCCGCAGTGACGTGTCGATATGCGCGACGAGCACCCCAGCGGTACGTCCCAGCCCTGTCGTGTTGGAGCAGATCGGTGGAGAGAACCACATTGCTACCCACCCGGCGATGATTCTTCGCGAACGGATTCAGGAAGGTACGAGAGCGAACGAACGCCTACGATCAGAATAGTCTACAAAATTTGAGAACACGCGTGCACATTGAGATTGAGATGGTGCCGAAGGCGGGACTTGAACCCGCACGGCTTGCGCCACACGCCCCTCAAACGTGCGTGTCTGCCATTTCACCACTTCGGCAACCTCATCTGTGGAGCGTCAACCGATGCATGAATCGATTCAGCGGACCATTGATTCAATGGCGCTATGGATCAATCATCCTCCGAGACGCACTTCACGACTGACGAACGACCAGCTAGAGGGAGTCGCATTATAGAAGTGGGCCAAAATCCTTGTCAATCAATAGAGGCTCCGGTAGAATCGGGCGGTCTATGCTCACCGGCACCTCCAGCACCGCACACAGTCTCACACCCACGTTCGATGAGGTGGGTGAACGGCGGACAGAGGGATCCATCGCCGCGTTGTTCGACGTCGACAACACGCTTCTGCCGGGAGAGGCCAGCGAGGTGCGATTCTTTCGGTTCCTGTGGCGCCGCGGTCTGGTGGGATGGAGCGAGTTGAGACGGAGTGCGGCCTGGCTGGCCGGACACGTGCCTCCATTTTCATTGCACTCGCTCCGAGAGCGAAAAATCTATTTGGCTGGCAAATGCCCCGCAGACATTGAATCCTATGCACGGGAGTTCTGTCAGACCGAGATGATCGACAAGGTGTCCCCGCAAGGCCGCGCAAGCCTGGAGGCCCATCGACAGGCCGGCCACCAACTGATCCTTGTGACTGGCGCGCCGGATTTCTTGATTGAGCCTTTTGCGAGATTCTTGGATGTGCCTACGGTCTTCGCCGCAAAGCTGGAGCAACAGAATTCCGCCTATACCGGTGCATTGATTCCCCCCTTGCCCTATGGCCGTGGCAAGCGCGAGCTGATCCTTACCCACGCTCGAACGATGAATCTCGACCTCGCCGGGTCCTATGCATACGGCGACAGCCCCGGCGATCACGACCTTCTTGAGCTGGTCGGACATCCTTTGGTGATCAACCCAATTCGGGGCATGGCCCGAACGGCGCAACGCCGTGGCTGGCCTGTCGCAACATGGGAATAATGACGTGTATCGTTCAACGTTAACCGATTCCACGGTCATACAGCTTACCCACACTTCCGGTACGCGTTTCACGTTTGACGTTTCACGTTTCACCTCTTGAGCCATGCGCATCACCGAGATCTTCCACAGCATTCAAGGTGAGTCCAGCTTTGCCGGACAGCCCTGTGTGTTTGTACGACTGACCGGATGCCCACTCCGCTGTACGTGGTGTGATACCGACTACGCCTTTTTCGGAGGACGAGAGTATTCGATCGACGAGACTCTGGCGAGGGTGAATACCTATGGGTGTCACCTGGTAGAGGTCACGGGTGGGGAGCCGCTTGCCCAGCCTGAATGTCTCCCGTTATTGTCCCGCCTCTGCGATGCCGGCTATACGGTCCTCCTTGAAACCAGCGGAGCCATCGATATTGCACCGGTCGACCCACGTGTCCATGTCATCCTGGATGTGAAGTGCCCGGGAAGCGGGATGACAGATCGAATGCATTGGCCGAACCTTTCGGCGTTGGCGGCCAAGGATGAGGCGAAGTTTGTTCTCGCTGATCGAGGCGATTATGATTGGGCTCATGACATTCTTGTCCAACATAATATCGCCAGCCGCTGTTCGGTGCTCTTCAGTCCGGTCTTCGGTTCACTCGATCTGCGCCAGCTGGCCGAATGGATTCTGGCCGATCGCCTACCAGTTCGTTTTCAAGTGCAGTTGCACAAGTATATTTGGGCGCCGGATATGCGAGGGGTGTAAAGAGTAGCGATCAGCACTCAGCCATCAGCTCTCAGTGTCGGTTGAAAGCTGAATGCTGACGGCTGACAGCTTGGAAAAGGAGACTCGAATGAAGATCATGCAGGTGACGGTAGAGGTTGCGCGGGTAGAGGCCGCATCCGCAGAGGTGTTGGTACTCCTGCACTGTGAGGGAGAGGCATTGGTCAAGCAGGATACCGCCCAGCTCGATACCGCCCTCGATGGCGCGTTGAGCACGCTGGTGCACTCGAAGGAGTTCGAAGGCAAGGCTAACGAAGTCGTGCTGTACCACACCCAAGGCAAGGTGCCTGCAAAACGGGTGGTGCTGGTCGGCTTGGGCAAGAAGAACGAGGTGACCACTGAGACCATCCGGCAAGCAATGGGCTCAGCCGCGAAGCGCGTCCGCCAGACGAAGGTTGAATCTTTTTCGGTGGCGCTGCCAACCGTGAGGCCTGAGGGCATGTCATCACTCGACGTCGCGCAAGCGATGGTCGAAGGGGCGATCCTGGGCAGTTATCAATTCACCGTCTATCGAAGCGAAGCCGCCTCAGGGCGCGATGTTGCAGAGATGAAGATACTCATCCCGATGAAGGGTCAGTCGCGACAGGTGACCGAAGGGATTCGGCGCGGCGTCGCCACGGCAGAAGCTACCGTCTTTGTCCGCGATCTCTGTAATCACCCGTCTAACGTTCTGACCCCCACGAGGGTCGCCGACGAAGCGAAGGCCATCGCCAAGGCTGACGGAATTGCGATCAACATCCTCGAGCAGAAAGAGATGGAGCGTTTGGGAATGGGAGCGCTGCTCGGCGTGGCGCGCGGGAGTCAGGAGCCGCCCAAGTTCATCATCCTTGAATACAACGGAGCCAAGAAAAAAGATGCGCGTCCGGTCGTGCTGGTCGGAAAAACGATTACCTTCGATACGGGGGGAATCTCTCTCAAGCCTGCAGAGAACATGGAACATATGAAGGCCGATATGACGGGAGGAGCCGAAGTCCTGGCTTCGATCAGAGCGGCGGCAAGACTCAAGCTCCCGTTGCGTCTGATCAGCATCCTGCCAGTGGCTGAAAACATGCCGGGCGGCCGAGCCATGAAGCCCGGCGATATCGTGACGACGTTGTCGGGGAAGACCGTCGAAGTACAGAACACGGATGCGGAAGGCCGGCTCATCCTGGCCGACGGCCTCGCCTACGCCATGCGCTATAACCCGGTGGCCTTGATCGACATTGCGACGCTCACGGGGGCTTGTGTCGTCGCCCTCGGCCAATTTGCGATCGGGATGTTCGGCACCGATGACACGCTGAAGGAGCGTGTCCGCAAGTCGGGACAGAAGGCCGGCGAGCGGGTGTGGGAAATGCCGTTGTGGGAAGAATATTTCGAACAGCTCAAGAGCGACGTCGCCGATATGCGCAACATCGGCGGCCGCGGTGGCGGGATGATTACCGCAGCGCTCTTTCTAAGCAAGTTTGTGGGTAATTGCCCCTGGGTACATCTCGATATCGCCAGTACGGATTGGAGCGAGCGAGAACGGGCCTACGTCCCGAAGGGACCCACTGGAATTGGTACGCGCTTACTGTTGCAATACCTCATTGACCGAAGCTTATAAGAATGGCCCGCAGGCTGTTTAGAAAGGCCGTCCAGCAAGGCCGCAGGCGAGTCGAAACCGGAGGCGTGCCCTCCTGGGGTACGTTGAGGATTTCGATGAGCCGAGAACGAAGCTGGCGGACTTTATCAACAACCTGCTGAAGGATTTCATGACCCCACGCGAAAAAATCGGGCAACTGTTCATGGTCGGATTTGTCGGCACGTCGGTCACGCCCGATCTGGCGTCGTTCATCAAAAAGTACAAGCCGGGAGGGGTCATTCTCTTCTCGCGAAATCTCGAGTCTGTCGAGCAGATGGTCGATCTGACCAACGGGCTACAAGCCTGCAGTCCACATTCACCGCTCTTGATCTCGATCGATCAGGAAGGTGGTCGGGTCTCCCGCCTTCCGAAGGGCTTCACCATATTCCCGCCTTGCGACCTGTTGGGCCGGTGTAATTCAACCGAATTGGCCTACGCAGCGGCGGCCACCATTGCCAAAGAGTTGAGGGCGGTAGGCGTGAACATGAATATGGCGCCGGTGCTCGATGTGAACAGCAATCCGGATAATCCGGTCATCGGCGACCGGGCATTCGGCCCGACGCCGGATATCGTCTGTGAAATGGGAATGGCAACGGCAGCCGGGCTGCAAGACAATAAGGTGGTGGCCTGCGGAAAACACTTTCCAGGTCACGGCGATACCACGGTCGATTCCCACAAAGAACTCCCAGTTGTCGAGGCGCCACGCGAACGATTGGAAGCCGTCGAATTCCCCCCCTTCCGCCGTGCCGTTGCACAAGGTGTCGTCTCAATGATGACCGCACACGTCCTGTATCGCGCGCTCGATCCCGAATTGCCGGCCACGCTTTCGCCGGCCATCATCTCGAACTTCTTGCGCAGGGAACTGCAATACGATGGAGTGGTGCTGACGGATGATTTAGAAATGCATGCCATTATCGACCATTACGGCGTGGGAGATGCTGCCGTTCGTGCTGTGTTGGCCGGATGCGATGTGCTGTTGATTTGCAAAGATCGGGATCGA
Organism: uncultured Nitrospiraceae bacterium; assembly: GCA_963748375.1. Lineage (GTDB taxonomy): Bacteria > Nitrospirota > Nitrospiria > Nitrospirales > Nitrospiraceae > Palsa-1315. The sequence goes on along the minus strand of CAVVIR010000034.1, from coordinate 423,114 downwards.
GAAATCGCCGCCTTCGAAGCCGTGGCGCAGGCGGTCGAGGCAGGAACAATTTCTCCGGAACGGCTGGACCAGTCAGTTGCTCGGGTCACCCGTCTCAAACACAGATTTGTGGCGCCTTATAGGGCTGTGACGATCTCCGACGCGATGCTCATTGCAGGATGCCGAACCCATCAGGCGTTACGGCACTCGATCGAACAGGTTCAGACTCGCCTTTCTCACCCCCAATATTCATGAGGGATTCTGCTCCAATCGCCGGTGGTCAGGCGAACGATAGACGGCCTTCATAAACAGGCCTACATTACACTTGTCTCTTGCAGATCATCAGCCGATTCCCCTACAGTGCGCTGCATGATCCGCACATTCCAAGGTATCAAGCCGACCATTCCCGCATCCTGCTTTATCGAAGAGACCGGCATTGTCATCGGCGATGTGGTGCTGGGCGAGGACTGCAGCGTCTGGTTCCATGCCGTCGTTCGCGGGGACGTGCACCATATCAGAATCGGTAACCGAACGAACGTGCAGGATCTCTGCATGCTCCATGTCACCCACGACACCCATCCGTTGATCATCGGCAATGAGGTCACCATCGGCCACGGGGTGATACTCCATGGCTGCACAATTCAGGATCGCGTGCTGATCGGCATGGGTGCCATCATTATGGACGGCGCTGTGATTGGAGAAGACTCCGTCGTGGGGGCCGGGGCCCTGATCACAGAGCAGACCATCGTTCCACCCAACAGCCTGATACTCGGCGCACCCGCAAAGGTGAAACGATCGGTCACAGATGAAGAACGTGCGTGGATTCAGGAGTCCGCGGAGAACTACGTGAAATATGCAGGTCAGTATTTAGACAACACCTCAAAAGCTAAGCCAGGATTCCGAATCTAGCGGCCTGCCCTTCACGAACGACGCTTCACCTCTTTAGCCCTTGCCGATTTGAATGAAACAGATCGGATCTCCCACTAATGCCGCCGGATAGTAACGTGTCCCAACCCGATAGGTCACTCGATGCCGATGGCACCACTCTGCAATCCATAGAACTTCTTCTGTGGTGGTTGTGACGAGGCCGGGCTTCGCAAGCTTTTCCATACAGCAGGCAACCAGCGCGCGCACGATGCGACGCTCTCGCTCGAACTTCATGGGATCGAGGGTGAGTGGATTGCTTCGCCCATAGGACAGCGGCGAGAGATGCGGGAACCGCTCAGGGTCATTGAGCACGCTGACCATCCACAGATGATCGAAGAGACCTTTGGCCCCTCCTGCATCGACTGCACGGAAGATAAGGGGAACAGAACGGCAGGCACGGTTGAGGGCTACAACTTCGGTTCTCCGAAGATTGTAGGGTTCTACTGCCCGATCCCGCTCCACCGTTTCCATAATCAAAGCAGGAAGCTCCGCCACCCCGGCGCCGACGTAGAGGCTACGGCCATGCCGAGGTAATTTCTTCCTCAACAACACCGCCACACGATTTCCGAGACGCTGACACAGACCTCGCTTTACGCGCCAGAACTCATCCCCACCCTCATAGCAATAGACCGGCGCCAGTGCGCCATAGTCGAGACGTCCGTAGACCTCGGCCACCAACCGGCGGGTCGCAGGAGTCAACTGTGCGGGACTCGTCTTCATGACCGCACTCCAGCGATCTGCACCGCGGTTGCTGTCACCGTCGCAGCCACGCTGGAAAGAAATTCAACATTCAATGTGTCCGTGATATCCGTCTCGCGATGATAGTGCGGGTTCCGGAAGTTCGCCGTATCGGTTAACACCACCGCTGGATAACCTGCGTCCCAAAACGAGGCATGGTCGCTGCGGCGGGTATGAGGCATGGCCTCCCCTCGGCCCGGCACCACCAATGACAGGGTCTTGAGCGGGGCCGCCTGCCGTTGTGCCTCCTGCTCAAGTTGATACACCAAGGACCGGGACGCCTCGTTACCCACGATGGCGAGAAAATCTCCTTGAGTTGGCACTGCGATGGGCACCGCTGGCGGGGCCTGCTGTGTGCCGGGCTCGCTTTTCGCGAACCCGACGCACTCCAAAATAATCGCGCCAGCCAACTCACGGCGCTCAGCTCTCAAGCGGGAGACAAACGCCTGGCTTCCCAGCCGATCCTGCTCTTCAAGGCAAAACGCCACGAGCCAGACTGGTCGCACGAGCGGTTGCGTGCTGAGGTGCAATGCCACTTCGAGAAGCACGACAAGTCCACTCGCGTTGTCATCTGCGCCAGGTGACCCGGACACCGTATCGTAGTGAGCCCCGATCAAGAGTGGAGGCCACTCCCCCCCTTGGCTTGGCCGGTTCGGATATTTGGTCGCCACGACATTGCGGTAGGTCTTCCCCCATGCACGCACAAGCTGGCCGCTTGTGCTCCAGTTTGACTTGGTAAACTGCGTCACCAGATAGTGCGCCGCCATCCGAAGCGGGCCGGGGCTTGTCTCGGGATGACGTTCGCCAACGAGAGCCTGAAGATGACGGTTGATTCGAAGACGCTGGGTTAGCACAACATGTGTGTGTGGATTAACCGATTACGCGGTGATTTCGGTCCCAATACCTTTACGCGTGAACACTTCAAGAAGAATGGCATGCGAAATTCGACCGTCAATGATATGGGCTTTGCTGACACCGCCTCCGAGCGCATCCAAACAAGCGTGGACCTTGGGTAGCATCCCTTCGCCGATTGTGCCCCTCTTCACCATCCGCTGCACATCTTTGCGTGAGACCGTGGAGAGATGGCGCCCCTTCGCATCGCGAATACCCTTCACATCGGTCATCATCACCAGCTTTTCCGCACCGAGCGCAGCGGCCATCGCCCCAGCCACAAGATCTGCATTGATGTTATAGGTATTCCCCTCCCGATTCGTACCGATCGGCGCGATGACGGGAATATAGTGATCCTGCTGAAGTTTTTGCACTAACGCGGGATCGATAGACTGAACCTCTCCGACCAAGCCGAAATCCTCATCCTCCTCACCGTCATCGAGATCCTTTTCCAGGCTGGCCGCCCACGCTTTAGCCGTGAGCGGTCGAGACAGCATCAGCCCACCGTCTTTTCCGCTCAAGCCGACCGCAAGGCCGCCATGGCGATTCAAGAGATCGACGATTTCCATATTGATCTTGCCGGCCAACACCATCTCCACGATTTCCATCGTGGCTTCATCTGTGACCCGCACCCCATGGCGAAACTTGGCCTCAATACCCAAACGCTGGAGCATCTTATCGATCTGGGGTCCCCCACCGTGTACAATGACGGGGTTCAGGCCCACGTATTTCAGAAGTACGACATCCTGGGCGAACCGTTCTTTCAGCGGCGCATCGGTCATCGCATGACCGCCATATTTGATGACAATCGTCTTGCCTTTGAACGTACGGATATAGGGCAAGGCTTCGATCAGGACGTTGGCTTTCTTGATCAGTCTGTTCATATCCAGGCTCCCATGGCAGAACCAGCACGGTACCCGAAAAATGCGGGCCGAGCAAGCTCGCCGGAAATGAAAGATCGCTGGCAACTATCATCACGGTTTTTCGTCCTTCACAACACGTGCGCCGGCCGAACGACCGGCCCGAGGGTGAGTCTTATCGTAGACGGCCAGGAGTTGGTCCGTAGCCAGGTGCGTATATTTTTGTGTCGTGCTCAATGAGGCATGCCCAAGCATTTCCTGAATCGACCGCAGATCGGCCCCTTCATCGAGGAGATGGGTGGCAAAGGAGTGGCGCAGCGTATGAGGGCTCACGGAACCACCGGCTAACCGGTTCGAATAGCGGGCTACGATGCGAGCGACGCTCCGAGTCGTGAGCCTCCCCCCTCGGCTGTTTCGAAAAATCGGCAACGAGACACGCGTTGTCTTCGTCGTCGGATATCGAGTCTTCTTCAGACGCTGCTCATCTAAGTAGGCTTGAATAGCCCGTAGCGCCACATCACCGATCGGCACAATGCGCTCCTTCCGGCCCTTTCCTCGCAGATGGACCAATCCCTCGGAGACGCGGAGATCATCGAGATCGATCCCTACGAGTTCACTCACGCGAGCCCCTGTCGAATAGAGCGTCTCCAGCAAGGCGCGGTCTCGAAGCGAGCCTCCTGCCGCCTGATCGGCAGGAAACTCCATCAACGCCGCCGCGTCGTCCTTGCTCAACACTCGCGGCAGGTGTTTCGGCTGTTTCGGCATCCTGATGGCGTCAGCAGGATTGAGACCGACCATGCCTTCTCGCTGCAGATAGCGATAGAAACTGCGCAGAGAAGAAAGTTTTCGGGCCATCGAGGTACTCTTCTCATGCTTGCGATTCAGCCAGTGAAGGTAACCCCGAATGGATTCTGTTTGCACGGTGGCGGGATCGAGTAGGGGCGTGCCGGGATATTCTACCTGCATGAACGCCTGAAACTGCCGGAGATCCGAGCCATAGTTGCGCACAGTCTCGTGCGACGCATGACGTTCCAGCTCAAGGAACGTCATGAAAGCTCGAATTGCCTCATCCATGTCGCCAGGTCCTCAAGCGCCCGTTGTCCCGTCAGCCGTCGTTTACGCTCCTTGTCTCTCGTCGGTGTCGCAAGTGGAGGGAAGAGCCCAAAATTTGTATTCATCGGTTGAAAGTGACGCGGGTCTGTCGCCGTAATGTACGACACAAGACAGCCGTGCGCCGTGGTGGGGGGCGGCGTGACCAAGGGCAATCCTGCAAGACCACGAGCCGCGTTGATTCCTGCCAGCCCTCCCATCGCGGCGGAATCCGTATAGCCCTCAACACCGACAAGTTGCCCTGCAAAGAAGAGAGTGCCTCGCGCCTTGAACTGAAGCGTATCCCGCAACAGTTGAGGAGAGTTAATGAAGGTGTTGCGATGGAGACTGCCGTAGCGCAAAAACTCAGCCTGTTCCAAGCCGGGAATCATGCGAAACACCCGCTTCTGTTCCCCGTATGTGAGTTTGGTCTGAAACCCCACAAGGTTATAACAGGAGCGATGGGCGTTTTCCGTCCTGAGCTGCACGACTGCATAGGCTCGCGCACCGGTCTTGGGATTCTCAAGGCCCACGGGCTTCAACGGGCCGAACTGCATGGTCTGGCGGCCCCGTTCGGCCATCACCTCGATGGGAATACAGCCTTCGAAGTAGGCGGTCTTTTCGAATTCTTTGGGTTGGACTTTCTCCGCCGCGAGCAATGCGTCATAGAAGGCATTGTAGGTCGGCTCGTCCATGGGACAGTTGAGATAGTCGTCCCCACCCTTACCGTAACGGGACGCGAGAAAGGCGACATCCATATTGATAGAGTCGGCATCGACGATCGGTGAGATCGCATCGTAAAAATATAAATGTGTACTGTGAGTCAGTTGCGCAATCGCCTGAGACAGTTTGTTGGATGTCAGCGGGCCCGTTGCCACAATGCAGAGACAGTCGGTCGGGATCTCGGTGATTTCCTCATGCAGAATGCGAATATTCGGGTGACCTTCCAGCGCCTGGGTAATCTTGAGTGAAAACTGCTCGCGATCGACGGCCAAGGCCGACCCCGCCGGCACTCGCACATCATCCGCCACTCGAATAATAAGCGAGTTGAGACGGCGCATTTCCTCTTTCAAGATACCGGGGGCATTCAGGAGGTCCGCGGATCCGAGTGAGTTCGAGCAGACCAGCTCGGCCAGACCACCAGTTTTATGCGCTTGCGTCATCTCTTTTGGGCGCATTTCATAGAGCGTCACTTTCGCTCCACGATTGGCTGCCTGCCACGCCGCTTCAGATCCGGCCAGACCGCCTCCAATAATGATAATGTCCTCACGCATGCGAGTGAAACTCCCCCAGGAAAGACCGCGAGCGGTGGCATTGTAGGAAGCGCATTTTGGGGATGTCAAGGCGACGTCGCTCTGCATGGCGCCGGCGGCACGGTTGATCCAATTTACGACCCCATGCTAGACTTTGCATCGCGTAGGCGATTAGCTCAGGGGTAGAGCGCTTCCTTCACACGGAAGAGGCCACTGGTTCAAAGCCAGTATCGCCTACCAGATCTTCACTTTCCCCCTCCCCATCCATAAGGCAGTATTCACGCGATTGCCTGAATCGCGTCTATTCTGGACAGAACCCTGAAGGTCGGCTACACTTCATTCTATCGAGAGACCGTCGACTTTGAACCGTACAAGACAAGTGAGGTCATCTATGAGGACTACAGCTCTTGCAGTGGGAGTGCTCCTGCTCGCCACCGCCGCCGGTTGTGCCGGAAACCACCAACAGCAAACATCGGCCGATGCAGATGGAAGCTATACCCCCCCGGCCAGCATCTACAGTGTGATGGACCCCACATCCTTGATCTACACCGATGTGGCAGCCGGAGCAGCCCCTAGCGATAACCCCTGGCGCTGGGCCGCTTTTCTCTTGCACCCTGTCGGACACGCGCTGGATTACGGCTTGAACCGACCATTTTACAAGCTCCCCAGCCAGATGCCGTACCTTTTCGGGTACACATCTGAGGATTCTATGCTGGACAGCCAGCGGCGGTAATTCCTAGTACCTACTGCTTTTAGTCCGAACGCCCGCTTTCCTCACGAGAGCGGGCGTTGCCGTATCATCCCATTCGCAAAATCTTTTGCATTTCGTGTATGCTCATTTTGTGAATCAGAGTTCACATGATACGCATACGTTTCGCGCCCTGCTCCTTCGACTATGGATGGTCTGTGGGCTAGGGCTCGGGTTCTTGCTGAATGGCTGCGAAACTCCGGCCAAAAAACCGATCCTCCCGCCCTCTGAAAGCGATCTAGTCCTCCTGAAGTCCGCAACCCTTTGTACCTCGAAGTCCGCCTTCCTCAAGACTCATCCTCCCACTAGCCTCACCCCACAAGAGTGGGGTACCGGACAAGAGTTGGTTCTCCCTGCCGACCGAAGCCCATCACATGGCGACGAGTCCTACTTTTTCGATGAAGATGGTATGCTGGTCGGAACCGTCTTTACCTTTCCATCCGGGCTTGACTTGAATCCCTACCCGGTCCTCCGCCACACCTTAATGCAGCTGAAGCCCACGTTGGAATTCTATCTCAACGTGGCAAATTTGTCCTCAAAGACGAACATGGACTCCAGTGCCCTGTACGAAACCGGCGACGAGAAAACGACGACACAGTACTTGGTCCTTGGCCCACGCGAGCAGCCGATCTTGCTCCAGGCTTCTATCACGATCGACCCCTATGTGCGGCTGTTCTCACCCTATCGACGCGAGTTCTTGGAGCGGTTGCGCCATCCAAGAGGCCAGAAGCCCGGGCAACAGCTCGACAGTCAAGGCGCGGAGGACAAGGAGCCATTCCTCTCGCTCCAGCAATTCGCGCGCGGCCAAACCGCACAACTCTCCTACTGCGGGACCCAGAACTACGATACCGCGGCCAATGCCTATCAGAAAGCGATCGCAAGCGGCTTTTCGAATAAAGTGTGGCTGGCAGAAGTCCACCACAAGCTGGGCCTGGCGTGGGTAGGGAAGGGAGAGTATGAGAAGGCCAAGACGGAGATGCTTCAGTCGTTGGCCATCAGGCCCAACACTCCAGAAGTCCTGAACAACCTCGGAACGGTGTACGGCAAGCTGGGAGACAAGGCGAACGCGCTCGCTTTATTCGAAAAAGCCGTCACGCTTCGCCCCAACTATGCCATTGCCCGCTATAACCTAGCTGAAGCCTACGAGCTTACAAATCCTAGACGAGCCCTCTCGGAATACGAGACCTATCTCGCGTTGGTCGAAGGCATCCCGGATGAAGCCAATCGAATTGCTCAGGTTCAACAACGCGTCAAAACGTTAAAGCAGTAGCCTGCCCCCAATCAATCTCCTCGCTCTTCTTCTACGTTGCCGAATGTGCGATCTCCTCAAGCGCTCGCTAGACCTTGTAGTAAAGTGCCTGAACCAGGCTTTCAGCTCGGAACACACGCGTTCTTCGATATTCACGACATGAGTGTCACTACCTTCGCCGCCAACACGTTGTTTCGCTACCCTGTCTGGTCCACCCCGGATCTTCCACGTGGACGAATCGCGTCCTACGTTGGTTTTGGTGTCGACGCACAAGGAGCAGTCCTGTCTCTTCAGATCATTCCGTATCGAGAAGTGGATTATGCGCCCGCTGGGCAGGTGCTTGTGGGGATGAAGTTCTTCGTAATAAAAAATCTCGCCGTCTTCGGAGAATATAAGCGGATCTGGTCCTCCCATGACTTCCATGACCCAGCTCTCTTTTCTCCTGGTTATGAGGGAAAGTGGTCTCTTGCCACCAATGTCCTTGTCGGAGGTGTGTCCTTACATTTTTAGGCAGTGACGGGAAATCGTTCCGTCCTGGGACGTATCTTACTGGCGGGCCTTTTCTTCCTGTTCTTCGAGTGTCTTGCAGTTGATACAGAGGGTGGTAACTGGGCGGGCTTTCAGTCGCGGATAGGGAATCTCTTCTTCGCAGCGCTCACAGATACCGTACGTGTCTTGGTGCATGCGAGCTAACGCCTCATCGATCTTCTTAATCAGTCGTTGCTCACGCTCACGGATCCGCATTAAAAAATTCTGCTCAGCCTCCGCAGACGCCTGATCGCTCAGGTCAGGGAATGCCTCCTGACCGTTGGGATTGGCCAAACCCTCGACCGCCTCTTCCAACATGGCCTTGCGCTGCCGCTCAAGGTCGCGACGAATCGCCGCGTACTTTTTTCCCTGGGACGACGTCTTGGCTTTGCGCTTGGCCGTGACAGATTTGGCCGCCGATGGAATGGGCGAAATACGCTTGGGAGAAGAACCTGCTTTCATACTGTAACCTACTTGAGGGGGTAATGTCGTCTGAAACTAAGGAAACTATAGCAGGGGCCTTGAGAGGGGGTCAATGGTCAGCATGAGCCCGTCAATTTCACCCAACCGGCTTCCGCTAGCGGGCCTCAAGAAACCTTCACGCAGGATACTCAAAAAGTCTGTCCAGCAAGGCCGCAGAGAGTAAAGACCGGAAGCGTACCCTCTGGGGTACGTTGAAGACCTGAACGATGCGAGAACGACGCTGGCGGGATTTTTCAGTATCCTGCTAAAGATCCCGACGGCCCTCGATTGATTTGAGTAATGTCACGTCGTCGGCATACTCGATATCCATCCCGACCGGAATGCCATAGGCGATCCGCGAGACCCGAGTTCCGAGAGGTTTCAATTGGTTCATGAGATAGATAGCGGTCGCCTCGCCTTCGATCGTTGGACTCGTTGCCAGAATCACTTCCCGGACTCCCCCAAGCTTCACCCGATCGACCAACTCCTCAGCCCTGATATCGGACGGTCCAACACCGTCCAGCGGAGATAAGGCGCCGAGTAGCACATGATATAAACCACGGTAGGCTCCTGCCCGCTCAATGGCATAGGTCGTACTCGGTTCTTCCACAACCAGAATTCTCGTCTGATCCCGCTTTGAATCGAGGCAAAACTCACAGAGCTCTCCCTCGGCAATATTCCGGCACTGTCGGCAAAATGAGAGTCCATCTTTGACAGCGCGAATCGCTTCGGCCAAGCGAAGCGCGTCTTCGCGGTCGGCCTTCAACACATGAAACGCCAGTCGTTGTGCCGTTTTTTGACCGATACCTGGAAGACGGACTAACTCACGCACCAACCGTACAAGTAACCCTTGTTGATCAACTGCCATAACGTAATTGCCCGCTAGAGGAGTCTGTGGAAAAACTGTTGCGGCACGGTGAAAATTCGATTGTCCCCACTTCGAGAGCAATAGGATAATGCCACGCAGGATGCTCAAAAAGGCCGTCCAGCAAGGCCGCAGCGAGCGAAGAGGCGAGGCGTATGCTTCGGTACGTTGAGCCTCTGAGCGATGCGAGAACGATACTGGAGGACTTTTTCAGCATCCTGCTAGAACATTCCAGGGACGTTCATCCCGCCCGTAACCGATTTCATCGCACCCGCCATCATCTCGCGAGCCTTCCTGAGGGCATCGTTCGACGCCGCCAGGACCAAATCTTGGACCATCTCTACATCACCGCTTTTCACCACCTCTGGATCAATGACGATGCCGACTAGCTCCATGGCCCCAGTGGCCGTGACCGTCACACTGCCACCGCCGGCCGTTCCCGTGACAGTCTTGGACGATGTCTCTTCCTGCACCTTCGCCATTTGGGCCTGCATCGCCTGCGCTTGCTTCAAGAGATTTCCCATATTGCCCATCGGGTTCTTCATTCCTCAACCTCCTTCTGGATCGATACCGGCCTCACCTCTGCGAGCTCTGCTCCAAATATCTCCAAGGCCTGCTTGACGACCGGATGGGCCCGCGCTCGATCGAATAAAACTAATCGTTGCTCTTTTTCCTTCGCCGCCCTGAGTTGCGCCATCGTCGGCCCTGAAGGATCCGACTCGGTTAATTCGACAACCCGCAGACGAACCGTCTGGCCGCTCAATCGTTCACAGATGGCGGTGAGCACCGCCATATTATCAGGCTTCTCGATCATCCCTCGAGCCGCCATCTCCTGCTTGGCAAACCCAATTGTCGCCACATGACCCTCCACACCCACAAACCGTCCTCTCTCTAGGAAGGCCGCAATCCTCGAAGACGTATTGCCCACTTCCTCTTGGACCTGCTCCCAATTGAGCATCACCGCGGCAGGCCCACGGTGAGTCGTGGGCGAGACCACAGGTATCGAACCCTTCACCTCACCGGTAGCGACATTCGGATGATTTGTCGAGGAGCCTTGTGGAGGGACTGCAATCTCGACCACAGAAAGCCGTGGCGTCATCGAAGCAATCGGTGCAGAGGTCGGCGCCTGCGAAGACTTCGGTAATGGCGCAGGGGCTGAATTCTCCGAACGACCCGCCGAACCGGGTTTCTCAATGGGTATTGGAGCTGATTGAGATGGGCGCGCCAGCTGAGCGTGTGGCACCGTCTGTTGGACCGACCTCCCATCCTGCCGACGCAGTAGCCGGGTGGCTTGCACCGCCGCTGTTTCAAGCACGAATCGGGGATGCGCGCTCAATCGTAGCGAGTCCTCTGCTTGCGTAAAGATCGCCAATAGCTCCTGCAGGAGTTCAGGCGAAAACGAGCATGCGTCCGACGCCATCTGCGTGAGATCTTCTGCGGATGCCTCAATTAACCCCTGCCACTCTTGGGATGAAGGCACGACCGACACCACCAGCATGTTGCGCACATACTCGACGATCTCTGCACAGTAGGTTCGCAGATCATGCCCTTGGTCCAACAATTGTGCCAGCACACGTAATGCCGCGGCACTCTCCTGAGCCGTGATCGCCTGAATCATCGCGCGAACGAGCTCCTGTGGAACCGCTCCCAGCAGGGTCTCCAGATCCGCATGCACGATGGTCTTGCCGCCAAACGCCACGGCTTGGTCGAGCAGGCTTAACCCGTCACGCATACTGCCCTCGCTGGCCCTCGCCAACGCCATCAGGCTCCGCTCTTCGATGACGATCTGGTCCTGTTCAACTACATGGCGCAGCCGCTCGACGATCTCGGTTCGGGCAATCCGGCGGAAGTTGTAATGCTGGCAGCGGGAGAGAATCGTGGCCGGAATTTTGTGAATTTCCGTGGTGGCGAAAATAAAGACGACGTGCGGCGGCGGCTCCTCCAGCGTCTTCAACAGTGCATTGAACGCTGAGTTCGACAACATGTGGACTTCATCGATGATATACACCCGGTACTTCCCGCGAAATGCGGCGAACTTGACGTTCTCACGGATCTCTCGCACATCATCCACGCTCGTATTGGAGGCTCCATCGATCTCCATGACATCGACGGACGCTCCCTGTGCAATTTCAAGGCAGTTGGAGCACGTACCGCAGGGCGTACCCGTCGGCCCATGTTCGCAATTGAGCGCTTTGGCGAGAATTCTTGCGACCGTAGTTTTCCCCACGCCACGGGTCCCTGAAAAGAGATAGGCTTGGGCAATTCGTTTCGTGGTAATGGAATTGACCAGGGTCTGGACAACGTGGGGCTGCCCGATCACATCATCGAACGTCCCAGGACGATATTTGCGGGCAGAAACTTGGTAATCCAACGTCGCTACACTCCCAGTTCTGAATTTTGAGTTCTGAGTTTTGAGTTAAAAAGAAATGAGTTTCCGTTCAACTCAGCACTCATAACTCAGAACTCAACACTCCTCGCTTCGAGGGAGAGCGGGGCCAGGTGATCCTGCGGCACACAGAACTGACCGCTTACCGTTGCTTCCTTCCGGACCTGGCGGAGTTCACAGGGTTCTGTTGCACAGGGCCCGGCCCCTTCTTCGAAGTTCAAAGTGCTGAGAACTGAGTGCTGAGCACGAGAACGGCTGACACATCCTGTTCTCTGAGTCTCAGCACTCATCGCTCAGCACTTCTCGCGGGCGGAGAGGGTGGGCATTCGAAGTCGCGCTCGCTAAAACTGCGGGCGCTCCTACAGAGGGGGCCAGCCCCCTCGTATGCTCCCCACGCGGGGGACACATCCCCCGCGATCCCCCTGTTCGAATCCCACCCTCGGGACTTTCATGCTCTCCTACACTCACGCCCCTTACGCTTCACGCCTCACGTTTCACATCTTCGGTATGGCGGAGAGGGTGGGATTCGAACCCACGGTCCCATTGCTGGGACGCATGCTTTCCAAGCATGTCGATTCGACCACTCTCGCACCTCTCCACACCACATTTTCGCGAGGCGGCATCTTAACATGGGGTCCGGTGACCAGCAAGTTGACCTTCGGTGTTCATCACGGTTCCGTCAAAGTCGCCTACGGCGATATCGAGCACGGGCGTGTGCCCCTCTGACCTGCCCGGGTAAAACTGGTCCAGGATGAATGTGAGACTGGACCGCAACCAGGGAGGTCGCATCATGCCGAAGAAACGGTACACCCCCGAAGAGATCATTCAACAGCTGCGAACCGTGGAGCTGGAAACCGGCAAAGGTCTTGCCGTACTCGACGCCTGTCGGAAGCTCGGCATCACCGAGCACACCCACCGACCGCTGGAAGAAGGAATACGGCGGGCTACGGGTCGATCAAGCCAAGCGGCTGAAGGGGGTCGAGCAGGAAAATCTGCGTCTCAAGCGGATTGTCGCCGACCAAGCGCGGGATCTCTCGATCCTGAAGGAGGTCGCTTCGGGAAACTTCTGAGCCCGGCCCGCCGGCGCGAGGCGGTGGGGCATGCCGTGCCCGTGCTCCACGTCTCGGAACGCCGGGCGTGTCGGGCGATCGGCCAAGTCCGGGCCTCCTATCGGTACCGGCCCCAGCGAGACCCGAGTCAGAAGCGGCTGCGCGAGCGGATTCTTGCCCTCGCGAAGGAGTATGGGCGCTATGGGTACCGCACGGTGACAGGGATGCTCCAGCGCGAAGGCTGGGAGGTGGGGAAAGATCGCGTGTATCCCATCTGGCGGCACGAAGGCCTGACGGTGCCGCAGAAGCAGCCGAAGCGTGCTCAACTGTGGCGCACCGATGGGTCGTGCCTCCGGCTCAGGCCTGAGCGGCCCAATCATGTGTGGTCCTATGACTTTGTGGCGGCTTGGACGCAGGATGGCCGGCCCGTTCGGATTCTCAATATTCTCAGGAGTACACCCGCGAGTGTCTGGCTTCCGTCGTGGCCCGACGGATCCGCTCGCACGACGTGCGGTTGATCCTGCCGGATCTGTTCCTCAGTCGTGGGATCCCGACCCATATTCGATCGGATAATGGGCCGAGTTCATCGCACAACAACTACGGTCCTGGTTGACGCGGATGGGAACCGGCCCGCTGTACATCGAGCCGGGGTCACCCTGGGAGAATGGCTACGGCGAATCGTTCAACGGGACGATGCGTGATCAGCGGCTCAATGGGGAACTGTTCGCCACGCTGAAAGAGGCCCAACCCATCATCGAACGCTGGCGGATTCACGACAACACGGTCAGGCCACATAGCAGCCTCGGGGGACAGCCACCCGCTCCCGAAACCTTCCGGCTTGCGAGCTGAAGGCTAACATGGTAGGTGGGACAAAAACTCCCGGCTGGTCACTCTATATCGCCTGGAAGATCGGCAGAAACTCATGGCCATCGCCAAGCGTCACACTCCGGCCCCATGATTCATGACAGTTCATCGCGAAATACGGTGTCCAGACTTTCTGGCATAACAACGGGTTCACTGAACAGTACTGGAGGAAATATGAAGAATCGTTCTCGTACATCAATCATAATTGTCACAGCATTCTTATTGGGGTTTGGGTTGGGAGGCGCGTCACTCCACTATGCCTCTGCCCAAGGGATGTTTGGGCTTTCGACATCGGTAAGCCAGCTCGGGACTGCGTTGGTGGAGATGCAGAAGAATGTCGACGACCTTCAGAAGAATATGGGGACAGTCAAACAGGTCAAGGATCAACTGACCAGCTTGTCATCGCAAGGTGGAGGAATCCCAGGAGGAGACCAGCTGAAAAAAGGCACTGATTCATTGAAAGACAAGATGCCGAAGTTTTGAGGACATATCTACGGACCTATCCGGGAGGGATCAACCGATGAGCGGGAGAGTCGGCAACGGAGAGTCGGTTTTGTTCTCCGTGCATCGGTCAATCTTCACAGGGAAATGAGCGTGAACAGGACCAGGAGGAAAGCAGTCAGAGTGTTGATCGTGGACGATCATGAAATTGTTCGATCGGGACTACGAACGATACTGGGGCTACAGGACGGTATCAGCGTGGTCGGTGAAGCGGATGGCGTCAAAGGCGCGATCGTCGAATCCTGCCGCCTTAAACCGGATGTGGTCTTGATGGACGTCCGCATGCCCAATGGGGGTGGAGTGGAAGCGTGCCGTGCCATCAGGGATGCTTGTCCCAATACGCGCGTCCTCTTTCTCTCCTCCTATGAAGACGATGAGGCGGTGCGCGCTGCAGTGGTCGGAGGGGCATCCGGCTATCTGGTGAAACACATAAGCACCGAGGAGTTGTTGCGAGCCATTCATGCCGTCGCACAGGGACAGTCAATGCTCGATCCGACTATCACTCAGCCTCTCCTGACTCACCTGCGTGTGCAGAAGGAGATATCCGAGCCCCTGCAGAAGACCCTCTCCACCCAGCAGCAGCATGTCCTCGCGCTCCTTGCCGAGGGAAAAACGAATAAGGAGATTGGCATGTCGCTCCAACTGAGCGATAAGACCGTAAAGAACTACATCCGGTTCATCTTTCAGAAGCTGAACGTAACCAGACGCGCTCAAGCGGCAGCCCTGTTCACTCGCAATTCTGCCGCAAGGCATCGAGCAGCTGACAACATTACAGATCCGTGAAATCTTGGAGCCGGCTACAACCCCGTTTGTTCGAGGAAACGATACGCCACCATGAGCGAGAAAACCAGCAACAGAGGCGCCTGTCAGGGTTCAATCAGTCCCACCACGCGTCTTGGCACAATCCGAGCCGTGATGGCCGTCATGGTTGCGCTGCTGATGCTGATCGGCGCCACCTCGGTGTCAGCTGAGCAGACCCCCACGGAATCGGTGAAACGCACCATCGATAACGTGATCCAGATCCTCAATACTGACGCGTTGAAGCAGCCAAGTCGCTCTGTGGAGCGACGTCAGAAGATTGAGGACGTCGTCAGGCAACGCGTCAGCTATGAAGACATGGCCCGACTGGCCCTAGGCAAGCCGTGGATAGCTCTGACAGACAACGAGCGGCAGGAATTTGTCAGCCTCTTCGCTCAGTTACTCCGCGACATGTTTGCCGGAAAAATTGACGATATTGCCGACGTGCAGGTGCAGTACCTGTCTGAACAGCGGGGAAAAAGCTTTGCCGAGGTGAGAACGAAGCTGTTGGGCCAGAAGATAGACACCCTCCTAGATTTTCGTTTGGCGGACAAGTTCGGCCATTGGTATGTGTACGATGTGGCCATCGACGACGCGAGTATCGTCAGCAACTACCGTGCGCAGTTCATCAGTATTAATACGGGATCATTCCTACGCGGGTCTGGTGAAGAAGATGAAAGAAAAAACACTTGTGGTGAAAGCGTTTGAAACGACCACGGCTCCATAGCTCAGCACGCAGAGTCAGCGAGGAGTATGCTGCTGACCAGCTGCAATAGCCATTGCCTATTTCCAGCAATCATTGCTCCACATGCGGTGCTCGCGTCGCTCACATCGGCATGTATCGTAGTGTATATCCTTGCCACCCATGATGATTTCAGCTATATGACTGGGGCTTTTAGGACTACCTGCCCTATGGTTCTCGATACCTTCTCTTGAGCATAGGAGATGGAATCATGGGCATTCACTCATTGGTCAGGAGGGTTCGATGAAGAAAGGATTCTGGCTTCTTATTCTTCTGGTTTGTTTCATGACACCAAGACTTGTGGCGGCCGCTGATGCTCCAGTGGTGGTAGATGTTCCTCCTCTCGCTCCTGCGCCGCTCGATATCGTGACGCTGAAGGACGGGAGCATTCTCTACGGTGAGGTCATCGGAATGGAGGGAGGCATCCTACACCTCAAGACCCCGGCCGGCCCTGACAATCTGGTGAAGGTGAAATGGGAGAGCATCGCCAAGCTTTCCGTGAGCCACCCAATCCCGTTTCATCTCAAAGAAGGGACCGTGCTGATCGGCACGGCCACCGAGGGCCCCAACGGAACCGTCACTGTGCGAGCTGAGCCTCTGAAGGGAACGATGGAGGTTCCGCTGGATTCGATCACCGCTCTGAATCCAATCATCCAACCCCCCGTCATCTATTCAGGCACCCTGACCGGCGGCTACACGCAAGCAACCGGAAACAGCCATACAAAGAATGGCAGCCTCCTCGGAGACTTCGTGGCTCGGGGCGAGCAACTCCGCCTGACTATCAACGGCCGGTATGTCTACAGTTATCAAGACGGCGAACTCTCTGCTAAAAACGCGCGAGCATTGATCAAGATGGACTTTTTTATCACCAAACGCTTGTTCTGGTTCGCGTCCTCCTACTTTGAAAAGGATGAATTTCAGGACCTCAACTTGCGAACCGCCCTTTCCTCCGGTCCCGGCTACAGCTTTATCGAAAAGGGCGATTTTGAAAGTCCCTGGCTCAAAGACATGACACTCTATGCCGAGGCCGGACCTGCCTACTTCAATGAAGACTTCAAAAATGATAAAGATCAAAAATCCGCCCGAGCCCGCTGGGCGATCAGGCTCAACTGGCCGATCTTGGATGATCGCGTGACGTTCTACCACAACCAGGAATTTTACCCTTCACTAGAGGATACTAAAGATTACTATCTAGCGATGGACAACGGCGTCCGTTTCAAATTATTTGCGGGCTTCGTGAGCAACATCCAAATGACGACCCGATATAACAGCAATCCGACGACGGACACCGAGAAAACGGATAACTTGTACCTCCTGACCCTTGGGTACAACTTCGATACGACCAGGAAACGCTAGTCAAAAGAGTCGCCACAATGCAGGACACTCATATCCTCATATAAGGAGGGACTATGCTGAAAGAGTTTAAAGAGTTCGCCATGAAGGGCAACGTGGTCGACATGGCGATCGGTGTCATTATGGGCGGAGCGTTCGGGAAAATCGTCTCCTCGTTGGTCAGCGATGTGCTCATGCCGCCGATCGGTCTGCTCTTAGGGGGCGTCGACTTCACGGGTCTATTTCTCACCCTTTCGGGCACCACTCAGCCATCGCTCGTCGCTGCGAAAGCCGCGGGGGTCCCGACAGTCAACTACGGAGTGTTTTTGCAAACCGTCTTCGACTTCATTATTATAGCGTTCGTGATCTTCATGCTGGTCAAGCAGGTCAACCGGTTTAAGAAAGAAGCGCCTCCGGCGCCTCCAGCTCCACCGGCAGGTCCGACCAACGAAGAGAAATTGTTGATGGAGATCCGCGACGCTCTGAAAGGCCGCAAGTAGGAGCCTTTCCGGCATTTTGGTGACGAGGCGAAGGAGGCGCGGCCAGATGAGAGGCCGCAGGCCTGGGATAGAGGAGACATATCCACTATAATACTTATCCGATTTTTTCGGGCCGAGCACGACGCAGATGGTGGCGGATCGTTGGCCGCAGTAGAAAGGTCAATATCGGATACGCTCCTAGGCGTCAACGTAACCACGAGATTTCCCACGAATGCGGGAGTGGGAGGACTCGCACGATAATAACCCGCACGATTCAGAAAGGGAAGATCATCATGCAGTTGTTCAAAACCTCTGTCCTAGTAATAAGTTTGGTCGCTCTGGCAGGCTGTGGGAGCTTGGAGAAGAACGTCAAGAACGCGGATTTGAGCCCCATTTGTCCTAAGACGCACGGATGGCAGGCCTGGTCTGACGTTCGTTGTAATCCCCCCGAACCGCCGAGGGACCTGGCCGCCGAACTGGCCGCAGCACAAAATGAAATTCAATCGCTGAACCGCCGGCTGTCGGAGGTGAAGGGCTTGTTGGCCGACTGCCAACGGGATGTCGCCGCTCTTCGTTCCAGTGCAGGCGATTCCGCTAACCTCGCGAGCCAGCAGCTCGCTGCAGCGAATAAACGCAACGCTGACCTCGAGGCACAGCTCGCGGCCCAGCTCGCGGCAATGGGCGTCGCCACCAGCGACAAAGATAAGCTCGCAGCCGAACTTGCCGCGAGCAAGCAACAGTTGGCCGATCGAGACAAGGAACTCGCCGCTCTGCGCGGCGAACTCTCTGCTGAGATGGCCAAACTGAAAGAAGCGCAGCGTAGATTGATCCCGGCGCTTCGTCCTCAGATCGAGAAGGGGGACATCACCATCGATCTTAACAACGAGCGGTTGTTGATTAACCTGGCCTCCGGTTATCTGTTCGGGTCCGGCCAAGATGAACTGAATCCGGCGGGCGCCGATGCGCTGAAGCAAGTCGGGGCGGTCTTGAAGGATTTCCCGGAGTACAAGGTAGCGGTGGACGGGCATACCGACAACGTGGCAATCCAAGGCGAGCTGAAGAAGAAGTTCCCCACAAACCAGGAACTCTCTGAATCCCGCGCAGCCAATGCAGCAAAGGCGCTGACCGAAGGTGGCCTTGGCGCGGCGACGACGCATGGGTATGCGGAGACCAAGCCGGTTGAACCGAACACGACCAAGGCGGGCCGAGCCAAGAACCGCCGCGTCGAGGTTCGCGTCACGAAGTAGAAAATGCGGCTTGCCTAAATGTAGTTGGGGCAGGGGGAGTGGTTGACCACTCCCCCTGCCCGTCATAGAAAGGGATCACCATAAACGCAATCCTATCGACCGCCATGGCCACTACATTATCCGTGCTTGTTACCACCAGCGCCATGGCTCAGACCTACCAGCTCCCACGCTGGGTGAAATGAAATCCGCCGTCGAGTAACAGGCCAACCAAGAGAAGCACGCTACCAAGGAAGCGGTTCAGGCTGAAAAGGCCAAAGCCCAGCAAGCAGTGGCGGACGAAAAGCAAAAATCTAAGGATATGGTTACGAGCAAGAAATCAAAGGCCACTGCAAAGGCGACAGAAGAACAACAGCGCACTAAGGACCTGGCTGCCAAGAAAAAAGCAAAGGCCGAAAGGATGGCGGCGGAGCAGAAGCAAAAGGCTGCGGGCAAGGGGCAAAACCCTGTCGATCAGACCATGCAGAACGCATCGGATAAATCCGATGCGGCAATGGGAAAAGTCGATAGCAAGTTAGACGGCCTGCTCGGCAAATAACGACTCGAACGTGCTCCACATGAATCATTGGGAGGACCGGATGAATACGACAACGAGGTTGGTGCTGGCGGCCATATCCGCCTTCTCTTTGGCTTTCACAGTTTCCGCTTTCGCGGCCGACTTGGATACCATGATGAAGAAGACCGACACGGCCAAAGGTCACGTTGAAAGCATCAAGAAAGAGGGTGGCGAGGGGAAGCAGAACGTGAAGGATTTGAAAACACAGGAAACGATGAAGAACGCGGGCCAGATGAAAGATGATGGGAAGAAACTGAAGGACGTGGTCACGGGAAAGTAGCTCTGACCAGGCTCTCCTGAGCGAACCAGGGCGACGCATCCATGATGCGCCGCCCTCTCTCATGCCATCTTACAGATGACAGCCACTCTCCTCGCGACTCCCCAAAATTGACTCCCCTGCTACGGTTGCCAAAATGAGGCGGGCTGGAATGACACCCGTACCGATCCCTTGCTCCCGGAGCGCGCACGATCAGAATGTGCTCGCTCGACGGCCGCACCTAGACCAACATGGGTGCCATTCCTGGGAGAGTGAAACAGGCTAGCTTGGAGGGAGCATGAGAGGGCAGGCTAGATAGTCTCCTATGCTCGTGCAACGCGCGGTCTCGGAAGACCCTCGTTGGACACGCGCAGTGGGAGACCAATCTAGCGCGCCCTCAAGGGAGAAAATAGAAGTGGTGGTCGCCTGGGACAAGAGCGCGTCCCGGCGCGCTCGGGGTTGGGCGGGTGAGAATGTTGTACGCAGTGGAAGATCATCCAGCCCCCATCCCTAGAGAATAGCGAGTAAGCTTGGAGGGAGGAGAAGGGAGTGCCCAGGTGCCCTTCTTGCTCGCAGAACGCGCACAATAGGAATGTGCTCGTCCGATGCGCGCAGTAAAGGGCAACCTTGGCCACTCCCTTAAAATAGCGGGCGGTTTCAAGTTCCAAGTGCAACGGGTGAAGGATGGCGCAGTTGCGCATAGACTTCCAGGGGCGTCGCAAAGTTGAGACATTTCCTGGGGCGCGTGTTCAGGCGATGGGCGATGGCGTTCAACTCGCGCGGGTGTACCCCGACAGGTCCGTGCCCTTCGGCAAGTACTGGCGCAGCAGGCCATTGGTGTTCTCATTGGTGCCGCGTTGCCAGGGGCTGTACGGATCGGCAAAGAACACCTGGATTGCGAGCCGCTGAGCCAACTGCTCATGCTCGGCCATCTCTTTCCCCCGATCATCGGTCAGGGTTTTCCGCAGCGGGCGGGCACATGCCGGAGTTTTTTGGTGAAGCCCTCGCGGGCACTCCGGGCATCCGTCCCCTCCATCCGGGCCAAGATGACCACGCGGGTCGTCCGCTCCACCAAGGTCCCAACAGCCGACCCATTGCGGGCGCCCTTGATGAGGTCGCCTTCCCAGTGGCCGGGCACCGTGCGGGGCGCCACCTCGGCTGGACGTTCGTCAAGCGGCGTCATGTGGGGGATCTGGCCGCGGCGATCGGTCCCTCGCGCCCGAGGTCGGCGCGCGTTGCGCGCCTGACGCAGTGCGGCCAACAGCTCGCGGCGCAGGGCTCCGCGTGGCAACACATAGAGCCCCGCATAGATCGTCTCGGTCGAGAGATGCTTGCGCATGTCGCCAGGATACGCGTGTCGGAGTCGCCCGCCAATCTGCTCAGGCGAGCAGCCCTGCCTCAGCGGTGGTTGGACATACGGCCACAGCCAGGGGTCCCCGAGTTTGCGCGATCGACGCGGCTGACGGGCTCTGGCGGCCGCCTGGGTCTGCGCCGTACAGGCGCGATAGGGGCGGCCTCGCGCCTTGTTGCGGGCCGACTCGCGGCTCACGGTGCTGGGCGCGCGACCCAATACCGTGGCCATCATCCGCAACGAATGGCCGCGGGCCAGCCCCAGACTCAAGGGTTCACGTTCTTCGGCACGCATGTGTCGATAGGATCTCGTGTGCATGGCAACCCCTTAGCCCAGCAGGACCGGTAGTGTTGCACTTGGAGTTAGAACTCAAGGCCCCATTTGTAATCCCAGCCATTAATGGGTGGCTTGGTCCGACGTCCGGTGCAATGCCGACAATACATCGAAGGCGACGGACGATGGTGCGGCCCGTCTCGCAGCTCTCGAAAAAGAACGTCAACGATTGGCCGATGAACTGGCCGCGGCACAGAGACAGAACGGCGCACTCACCAGTCGCGTGAACGATCTGGAAGGACAAGTGAATCAGAGCAAGGGCGGCCTGGCCCAGGCCGAGAAGGACCTCCTCAAAGCACTGCAACCAGAAATCTCCAAAGGCACGGTGTCGGTCAATCAATCCGGGGAGGCGCTCACGATCAATCTGGCCTCCAGCCTGCGGTTTGATTCAGGGCAGGACCAGCTGAAGGCCGGCGGAACCGATGCCTTGAAGCGTGTGGGCGGCGTCCTGACAGACTTCCCGGACAAGCAGGTGCATGTCGCGGGATATACCGATAACGTGGCCATCGTGGGCGCCTTACAAAAAAAGTTCCCATCCAATAAGGAGCTCTCGGATGCTCGCGCCTATAGTGCCGCTCGAGCGCTGCGAGACGGAGGCGTGAGCACAAATTTATCGGCCGCAGGCCACGGGGACAGTAACCCGATTGCCAGCAACAACACGGCAGATGGGCGTGCCAAGAACCGCCGAGTTGAGATCATCGTCAAATAACAGAAGAAACGGTTCTTCTGTTCCTGAAGAGAGAAGGGGTTCTTCCCAGTAAGGAGAGCCCCTTTGTCACACATAGCGACAGATATCCCCGTCTCAAATCCTCGCGGCATCCAACCTGTCTAAACCAGCGGTTGGACTTTGGGACGCGACTCGTTGACACCATCCATGGACCGGAGTAGGTTCCCGGTGAACATCGCATCCACTTTTCTGCCTGTGCCATCAACATGGCCAATACAAGCGTCAAGGGCCGCGTCGTATACGCTGGAACGGATGAGGGGATCAAAGGACTCGCGATCGTCGCGGTCGATTTCGATCCGCTCTTCTCGGAAGAGATCCTCAATAAGGACTCCAAGCCCGTATTCAGCGGAGACAACGGCTTTTTCAGCATTGCGTACTCTCCTGACCAATACCGGACCTGGGTACTCGACAGAAATCCCGACATCGTGGTGAGGATCTACGGGGCTGGATTGCGCTTGTTGCACCAAACCGCTGAACACAAGGACGTGACCGACAGCACCCTCACTCTCACCACCATCAACATCCATCGGGCGAACATCGAAGGCTGGCTGGTCACCAACGCGACGCTCGACCCCGCCAATCCCGATCTTCGTGCCGACGGCACCCCCACCACCTGGACCACCGGCAACGACGTGGTCCTTCTGAAAGACGGGGAAACCCTGTTTCCGATGCTGACGGACGCCATCAATCAAGCCAGCACCTCGATCCATTTCATGAACATGAATTTTTGGCTGGGGAAGAACCTGGTCACCAAGTTCATTCCCGACCCGCCGCCGGACAATGTGCCGGTTAATGGGCTGCGGGTGCATGAAATCCTCAAGAGCAAAGCCGCCACGCTCGACATCCACCAATGTTCTCGTTCAGGATATTCCCTTCTTCGGTAGAATCTTCGGCGCCGACACGGACGGCTTGGTGGAGGATTTCTTTAAAGGCAGCGGCGCCAGCGTTCGCTCGCTCCCGATTTTTCTTTCGCTGCTCAACCTTCCTTCCTTCATGCATGCGAAAGCGGTCATCCTCGACGGAACGACCGCCTTTGTGTTGGGCTCGACTATGTCGCAATCATACTTCGGCGCTCAGGACCATATGATTCAAGACCGTCGCCATCGCGGTTCGCTGATTCATGACATCAGCGTGAAGGTGGTAGGACCGGCGGTTGAGCATATCGACCGCACGTTCACAACCGTTTGGAACGCTGCGGAATCGTCATCATCCGCACTCTCCCCCGCCACAGGGCAGGCGGCGTCGGGTCAGCCGGGCATCGGCGTTCAGATCGTCCGTACCCTGCCGGGAGGAACCTTTACCACCTCACATACGGGAGGTCGTGCGCTTCTTCACGGGGAAACTGGCGCGCTTGAGGCTTACCAGCGCGCCATAGCCCAAGCCAGAAACTTTATCTATCTCGAAGATCAGTATTTTACCGCCCCGGAGATTTTCGATGCTTTGCTTCAGCGGATGCAGATGCCGGAAGCGTCCAAGTTGGAAGTCATCCTCGTGATGAACGCCAAACCGGATGTCTCAGGTTATCCGGAAAAGCAAATTCAATTGATCAAGCAGTTCCGCTCCGACCTCGTCAAGGCATTGGGAGAACCAGTGGTAAAGAAGCGCCTGGGCCTCTTCACCACGTGGAGTTGCCAAGAAGTTGCCCCCAAATACGAGATCATGCCCATCTATATCCATAGCAAGTCGGCGATCGTGGATGATGTGTGGGCAACGGTGGGCAGCGCCAATCTGGACGGCGCATCCCTAAACCAGATTCAGCTTGCCACTATCGTGGAAGAGAAGCTGGCCGATCAGATAGAGGATGGGAAATGGTGGAAGAGATTGATGATGGGCATCGCAATCTGGTTGTTGACGCCACTAGTCATCGCCATTGTCACAGCGGTCAAGATCGGGACGGCACGGCCAACGCAACATGCCAATCCTGGCCAGGCTAGACAGCCGACCCGCTCGACCGAGTTGAACGTGGTGATCTGCGAGAAGCAACCAGACCCGATTAGTCCCAACCGGACCGTCGCCGCGTTTCGGCAATCACTCTGGGGCGAGCATCTCGGTCTCACACCGCCGCTTCCGGTTCTAGGAACCGGCTGGGTCGACTTCTGGAATCAGCGCGCCAGTGACAAAGTGAAGAATCTCCAGCTCGAACCATCCAAACCGGCTGGCCAGCGGGCGAAACATCAGGCGAAGATTCTCACCTGGCAGCCGGAAAAAGAGTCCGAGCCATACCTCCGCGCGCTCGGCGTGAATACGAACAACCTCAAGATACGGTCAGAGGCGGACAAGTTCGACTTCAAGACGGGAACGTGGGAGCAGTAGGTGTCGAGCATGCGAAATACTATCACCAATTCTGCGGTTGGTGTAGGCAAGGTCCTGTCGATCCTCAAGGAGGTCGCTCGGACTTCCGCCTCGGCAAAAGCGTTCGTCAACTTCCTGGGATGGAAGCTCCCGCCAGGGCTGGACGAGATAGGGCTGACCGGGGTCGACCTGACCGACTTTCTCACGAAGCTCCGCATCGTCCTGGAGTCATCCGAAACCGAATCGGACGATGAGGTATTGATGGCGGTTCGCACCGCGGAGCTTGCGAGCGCCGTGGGCCAATTCGTACAGGACATCCACCGTTTCGCAGTCTATTTGCCAACGCAACTCGCCGGGCAAGGCGACTATGTTTCCCGCACCAACATACACAAGGAGCTTCCCAGACGAACCTTCGATTTGCTGCTGACAGGCTATCTCTCCGGTACATCTCCTCTGCTTTCCGCCCTTCTCCATCTGATGAACATTTTCGAGTTCAAACATTTCGAAGCCGATGAGACCATCCATCAGGTAGAGCACATTCGTGCCATCGTTCATTACAATCATTTGCAGGCATTACTGTCCGATCCCTCTCTCGACATTGGCAAGAAACGTACGGGTGGGGCACTCCAGATTTTGCCGTCACGGATCTGCTTAACCGAATCAGTCAGGTACTTCGTGCACTCGGCTCGACGGTTCGGTTTCAACCTGATGGACCGCCGCGCTGAAGAGATACTCCTCGGTCGCGTGGTGTCCGAGGATGAAGCAGATGCGTCCGTCCAGCTTGTGACGCATCTCTATGAACAAATGGGCGACATCGGGGGACTCCTTATCGGCCTGTCACTGTTTGGTGCAAGGCTGACCGCACCGAATGCCTCTGACGGTGGTATTGGGCTGTTCCCGATCATACGGGGACAAGCGGATGGCGAAATCCCCCGCATACATTCTCGAAAACACGGTCATTGAAATTTCTGCGCAGGCCGACCAGTTCAGACGTACGGCGATAATCCTCCGGCCAAATTTGCCGTTGCAGGTCCAGACCGCCCCCAGCTTGGGTAAGCTGGCGAACGGCCGCGTCATGTTGGGCATCCGTCACGGTTACCCGACAGTACGCCCATCACGCTGGTCTCGTTTCCCGGTGGCTCGGATCTGACAGCCCTCCGACAGATTTCGCTCAGAGGGGGCTTTGAGAAAACCTCGGAAACCCGCCACGAAAGCTTTCTCGAATTTGCTCTTGCGGGCTGCGGCGTAACGGTGTCGTTGTCCGAGGCCGACGGATTTCTGGCCGGAGTGATCGATCGGAATCGAATCGAGTACTGTTTGACCTCCTGATCGGCTGGACAAGCCAACGAGGCATCGACTTCCAAGGCAGCGGCGGCTTGAATGTCACCTTGCCTCTCGTAACAAGTCCGTGGGCCCGTTACACCTACAGACTCTGCATCTGGGCTTCAACATTCGTGAAGAAGGATTCGAAATAGAAAGCAGCGTAAACGGCAGCCTCACCCTCGGACCGGTCACTGCCACGGTCGAGCGACTTGGCATGACCGTCAACGTGTCCTTCAGGGAAGGCAACCTCGGCTTGTTCGGGCTCTCCCCACGTTTCAAGCCGCCCACCGGGATTGGGCTGGCGATCAATGGCCCGGGAGTAGCGGGCGGGGGGTTCCTGTTCTTTGATCCGGCGAAGGCGGAGTACGGCGGCATCGTGCAGCTGGAGTTGGGCGAGCGGATCGCCGTGAAGGCCATCGGCCTGTTGACCACCCGCCTGCCCGATGGCAGCAAAGGCTACTCGCTCCTCATCCTGATTACGGTGGAGGGCTTCACCCCGATTCCGTTGGGCTTCGGCTTTACCCTCACCGGCATCGGCGGCCTCCTGGGGATCCACCGCACCGTGCGTATCGAGACGTTGCGCCAGGGGCTCAAGACCGGGACCCTCGATTCCATCCTGTTTCCCCGGGACCCTGTACGCAACGCCCCGCAACTGCTCAGTGACCTGCGCGCCGTGTTCCCGCCTGCGCCGCGCCGCCATGTCCTGGGCCCGATGGTCCAACTGCGCTGGGGCACCCCGACCCTATTGACGCTTGATCTGGCAGTCTTACTCGAGCTCCCCACGCCCGTGCGCCTGATCGTGTTGGGCCAGCTGCAAGTCCTGTTGCCCAACCAGAGTCATCCGCTGGTGCAAATCCGCATGGATGCCCTGGGCGTGCTCGACTTCAATGAAGGCACCGTGGCCCTCGATGCCACCCTCTACGACTCGCGCATCCTGGACTTCACCCTCACCGGCGACATGGCGCTGCGCGCCCGCTGGGGAGACCAGCCGAACTTTGTGCTGGCCATCGGGGGATTCCATCCGCGGTTTCCCGCGCCGGCCGGCCTGCCGGCCTTACGCCGTCTGGCCCTCACCCTGGCCGATGGCGACAGCTTGCAGCTGCGCTGCCAGGCCTATCTGGCGCTCACCTCCAACACCGTACAGTTCGGGGCGCGCGTGGATCTGCATGCCGCGGGCGGCGGCTTCAGCTTCGACGGCATGCTGGGCTTCGATGCCCTCGTGCAACTGGCCCCCTTGGCGTTTCAAGTCGAGGTCGCGGCGGCCATTGCGTTGCGCTATCGGGGCCGCCTCCTCATGGGGATCTCCTTTAAGGGAATGCTCGCCGGGCCCACGCCCTGGCATGTGGAGGGTAAGGCCACCATTAAGATTCTGTTCTTCAAAGTGTCCGTGAGTTTTGAGCGGCAGTTTGGGTCCCGGACCGCCCCGCCGTTACCCGCTGCCGTCGATGTGCTGGCGCTCGTGACTGAGGCGCTCCGGGACCGCCGCAACTGGAGTGCGACGCTCCCGCGTACCGAACCCGCCGTGGTCACCCTGCGCGAGCCCACGCCCGCACCTGAGACCCTGCGCGTACACCCGCTGGCGGAGTTAACCGTGCGGGAGCGGGTCGTGCCGCTCAACCGGCAGATTACAAAACTCGGCACCGCGCCGCTGCGCGGCGGCCCCACGACGGTGACCGTGCGGGCCACGGACCGCAGCGCCACGCCACAGCCGTTACCACGACGCCGGTGCAGGAGCCCTTTGCCTTGGCGCAGTTTGAGGACCTCCGGGACGACGAACTGCTCGCGCGGCCGGCCTTTGAGACGCAGGAGGCGGGAGTGGCCTTCACGCTGGAGACCCTGGCCTTTGAGGAGGACCCGGCGCTCACGCAACACTCCAGTATGAAACGCAACTCATCGATCCGACGCGCCCGCCGGAGCCGGCGCGTCCGGGGTACGTGTTGCCGGCGGCGGTGCTGGTGCGCGTGGCGCCGTTTGGCGCGGCGGGCCAGTCGATCCTCCGCCGTCACGGCCGCGCCCGCTATCGCACCACGCACTTGGTGGCGTAAAGAGGAAGGACCTACACCATGCCTGATCTTCCCAAAGCGACATATCGATTCTTTTCCTGGTTCCGACAGGGCCTGCTCGCCGACTTGTCGAATCGTGGAGGTGCACCTTCCACGAACGCCGGGCGCCTCGTGTACCCAATACGTTTACGTGTGAACGATGGCCAGCCGGTCGATGTCGACGTGCAGCTCTATGGCCCTTGCGACGTGACCGGTATAGATGGCCGAGAAGTGATTCGGGTCGAGCCCCCTCGACTTATGACGGATTTTGAGCCGAACTATTTCCCATCCATCGAATTTGATCGCCCTGATTTTCCCTGGCTCTTCACTCCCGCCAACGCGAATGGCAAGAGACAGCTCCGTCCTTGGATCTGCTTGATTGTCGTCAAAAAGGACGGGGCGACGCTTACGACGGACGCTCGCAAACCACTCCCTCTTCTCGAGTGTTCCCAAGCGGAGTTGCCCAATCTCGAGGAATCGTGGGCTTGGGCCCATGCGCAAATCGTCTCGAGCGACCAAGCCCCTCCCGATCCATCACCGCATCCCGCCTTAAAGCAGATTTTAACGCAACACCCGGAGCGAACGCTTTCACGGCTCTTGAGTCCACGTCGGCTCGATCCCAACACGGCGTATTATGCCTGCCTGGTGCCGACCTTCGAGGTCGGTCTGAAAACCGGCCTTGGCGAGTCCGTGACGGCAGCAGATGAACAAGCCATGAAGCCGGCCTGGTCTGTGAGCTCAGGCACAGGCGCCGCCACCTCCATCAAGCTGCCGGTGTATTTCCATTGGGAATTCCGGACAGGCCTGGAAGGCGACTTCGAATCGCTCGCCCGGCGCATCGAGGCCAAACCACTTCCGAAGACTCTCGGATTGCGTCCATTAGATATCAGCGCGCCAGGGTGGGGAATGCCTTCCAAACCGCCAGGGACTGCGGGGACCATCGTCGATCTCGAAGGGGCGCTTCGGACACCTGAGACAAGTCCGCGTGACTGGCCGGACTCGGCGCGGAGTATCTTTCAAATCCCCCTTCACACGATTCTCAATATCCCGGCTTCGCTGAATGCGACGGGTATGCCCACTGTGTTGGGTCCACCCCTCTATGGCCAATGGTATCCAAAGCAGGAAGCGGTTCCCGCTGCAAACCAACCTCCTCATTGGTTCCACGAGCTGAATGTGGACCCATGGATCGTGTTGCGGCCGGCCTGGGCACCGTTGTCGTGCAGCAGGATCAAGAACAACTCATGGCATCGGCGTGGGATCAGCTCGAAAAGCAGAAGCAGGACAATCTGCGGATGAAACGTGCGCAGATGGCTGAAACGGTCGGCGGCTCTCTGATGAAAAAACATCTTGCGTCGCTCCATCCCGCACAACTGCTCCAGTTCACCGGCCCCTCGCTTGGCGTCCTCAAAGATTTGACCCCGGCGGCCGGTGTACCATCCGATCCTCGACGTCTTGTTGGACATGCCGCGCTGTCGGGCGCCTTTCGTCGCGTCAATAGGCCTCGCGGGCCGCTGGCCAGACGTCTGGGGAATCAGAATCCCGACCTGCTCAGCCGGCGCGAGGCGGGAACGCCCCGCATGTTTGCCGCCGCCATGCTCATCGACCCACGTCGGCGCGTTCAGTTGGCCACCGACTGGGCAGGACTGAAAGCAAACATCCTGACGCAGCTCGATCCCAAAACGACGGTGCTCACTGCCGTGCGTGAGACAGTTCCCTCTGCTGAAAGCATCAACATAACCCGGTTCGCCCCGACCTTTCCCCAGCCCATGTATGAGCCGATGCGGGATGCCTTCCCCGATATGCTGTTGCCTGGGATGGATCAGATTCCCGCCAATAGTATTGCGTTGCTCCAGCGAATCCCTCATTCATCGAAGCGTATATGGTCGGCCTTAACCATGAAATGAGCCGCGAACTGCTCTGGAGGGGTTTCCCAACCGATCAGCGGGGCACCTACTTCCGCCAATTTTGGGACGCCCAGGGTGATCTCATTGAGAGCAGTGAGCAAGAACGCGAGATCCATCGAGACATCACGCCGATTGCGATGTGGACAGACGGGAGCCACCTTGGCAGTCATGGGGCACAAGGATCGACCGAGGGCCAGCTGGTCTTATTGATCCGCGGAGATTTGCTCCGTCGCTATCCCCGATCAATGGTCTACGCCGTCGAGGGTATCTGGTCGGCCGACGGCACGCGCCGCGAATTGGGCACCAATGAGCTGTATCCCATGTTCCGAGCTACCCAGGCACCGGATATCACCATGCTCGGCTTTGCCTTGACCAAATCCATCGTGCGTGGAGCGGACACGAAAGCCAATAACGGACACCCAGGCTGGTTTTTCGTGCTTCAAGAACAACCGACGGAACCCCGATTCGGTTTGGATAAAGCAGAGACCTTTGGAGGCTTGCCCGACCATTGGTCGGACCTCACATGGGGTCACTTAGCCACAAGTGACGATGGACTCAAGCAACTCGTCTATGTGCCGATCGATGGGCTTCTGAAAAATGTCGTGCGGGACAACATCCCTTGGGGGAAGAACTCGGCGCAGATGGCAGCGATCACGCGGCAGCCGCCCTTCCGTGTGGCCATTCATGCGAGGACTTGGTTGCAGACGTAACGCTGCACAGGAGGGAGCATACCATGCCCTACTTGGAACAGGAACGAGCCCGACTCCAGGCGGAGTTACAAGCTGCAGCCGCAGAACAGTCCGCTCTCACCACACAGCTGAGCACTCAACAGCAAGCGGTGACGGTTGCACAGACACAAGTCAGTGCGGCACAAACCCAACTAGCACAGCAGCAAGCGGAAGTTCCTCCGCTGCAGGCGTCGGCGAACGTCGCCGACAGTCATGTGGCGGACATCGATCGACAAATTGACGCGCATGTGGCGAATGAGCCGGAGCGTACCATTGAGGTAAACGGGCGTCCCCCTCGGCCAAATCCAGCCTGGCGCACGTGGAATCAACACATGCAGCGGCTCAGTACGCAGCGGACGCAAGCTCAGACGAGTGCAAGCGCAGCCCACACGAGGTTACTGGCTGCCCAACTCGCCGTGTCACAGGCGCAAGCGGTTGTACAGGCTGCCGAGCGCCAGGTGAGCGGGGCACAAGCAACAGTGGCCGGCACGCAGACGGCGCTTGCAGGCGTACAGGCACGCCAGCAAGCGCTGCAACAACAGATCATCGGGATTGCCACGGTGAATACAGAGATCGACCGAGACCCCGTCAATCGTCAGACACTTGAGCCGATCGCTGCTGAACTATCGGCACGGGTCTTTGATCTAGAGGATGCGCACACCCAGGCACGTCTCGAACAGGAAGACGCCGAGGAACTGTTGAGCAGCCTGATCGCCCGGCGCAATGACCTCACACAACGTATTGCCGACGTGACGACGAGGCTGCCTGATGCCCAAGCAAGACTTGAGTTGGCGCTCCGCACATTAGCCGAAACCGAAGCGAACGTGACAGCCGCATTTGAAGAAGGCCCGCTATGACGAAAGGAGTACCGCGTGAGACCGATCGGTGAAGGACCTGAAATTCCTGATCGTATTTCTCCTGCCGTCCTGCGGGCCTGGAGGACTCGTCTTCAGGGACTTCAGCGGGTCCACGGTCGTGCTGTCATGAATGCCCAAGCGGCACAGCGACTCGTCACAAGACTGACGACTGATCGGACTCAATGGCAACGCGAGCTGGCGCAAGTGCAACAACAAATCCCTGTGGCGCAACAAGCGGTGGAGCGCACGAAGAACCGCGTCGCTGCCCTGTCGGCTCGGCTGGATGACCACCGAACTGCTCGCGATGCCGCAACCGCACGATTACTCGGGACGGATCGGGCGAGTGGGAGGGTTGCGACCTCACATCCGCTCTTGCTGCTTCCCGTTCGCCTCGAAACCAGATTCATGACAAGAAGCGGCGGTGGCGGCACCGAACTCTTGTTGCGTATCTATCCCGATGACATCCACGTCGATACCCATGAATCGGAGCTGACCGTCGATGAAGAGCAGTGGGGTCGGCAGTACTGGCAGCGCCTCACAGCTATTTCCCAAGACCAAGACGCAGAGCACGTGACGCAGCAAGCCTGGCAGCAACTTGCAGATCGATTCGGCTCTCCGCGCGCAGCGTGGATCGCCAAGTCGTTGGATCCCAGTCAGTCGAGTCCTCCTGGGCGGCGAAGCGACACGTGGACCCGCGCTCCCCATACACGAGTCTTGCCTGACCGGTGGGTCGCACTCTGCTATCGAGCAGAGCGTCCCGTCATCACGGCCTGGGGCAAACTGATTCCCGATCTGTTGGCAGTCGGTCCGTCACCTCTAGAAGCTGGTCCTCTCCCTGACGATGGCCGACTGCCGATCGATGAGGGCATGCGTTGGATGATTGATTTTGCAACGGCCGAATCGGTCGGTATGGGAATTCGAGTTGCTCTCACTGAGGAGCAGGCCCAAGCCGGTTTTGAGCGTGTCGTCGTCCTCGGAGTCAAAGCCTCACTCGATGCTCCATCGACCGCTGCGCGGCTTGCCGACCTTTTCGATGCGCACCATTACACCGGCGGCTTGGCATTCATTGGGCAAAACATCCCGACGAACAATACCGCCGGGAGTCTGTCGGGATACCGTTCGGGTCGAGACGCCGATGTGACGTTTGCGGTTGAACGGAAGGGATCGTTGGTCCAAACCGGGTCGGACGGACAGCTCACGGCTCAAGCGTTGGGACTGACGCCCTCCCTCTTCGCGCACGTTCGTGGAGCAGACGGCACGGAGCAGCGTCACGCTGAGGCCATCAATGCAGCGCTTTTGTCTGCTTGCGACAGTGCCGTACTGCGGCAGCTGTCCGCGTCGGTGAGCGCAGAATTGCTCCGCGAGCACTTCGTGAACTTTGTGCGGGCACGGGGCCCTTTACCCGCCTTGCGGATCGACACACAACCTTACGGCATCTTGCCTGTCGCCGCGTTTGACCGTTGGACATCGAATTCGACTGCCGGCGCTGAACCGGCGCTTGCAAGTTGGTGGCGCACACAGCGGCAGGCACGACGCCGGTTTATCCCCCGTGCGCTCAGCACGTTGACAGAAGACAATCCGGTTGCGTTGTTGGCTCAGGAGGCCGCCTCGGCGGGATATGTCTTGCGCGAGTTCTCGGAAGGGGCCTTGACTCCACCAGTCCCGCATCCGCTCATTGCCGGATCTCTTCGAGATCTGCTGCTGAAGCGCGCCTTGGCCTCTCGGCCTGATCCCGCATTGAATTTTCTGCTGACCTTGCCGGATGCCATCCGACAGGCCGTACTCGCGGAAGTGATCGACCTCGTGACCACTCGGCTTGATGCCTGGGGCACCTCCTTGGCCACCAGACGCATGGCCGCTCTTCGAACATCGCAGCCGACAGGAATCCGCATCGGTGCCTACGGCTGGGTGGAGGACGTACGGCGCGCGGCGCCGATGCAAGCAGTTCCATCCCTGCCGGTAGGAGTGGAGGGTCCTCTGTTGCAGGCGAACGGCAACCAAGGCTACGTTCATACGCCCTCGCTCACGCACGCAGCCACAGCGGCAGTTCTGCGAAGCGGCTATCTGTCTCACAAGCAAACCGGCGCCGTCGAAGGCAGCCCTTTCGCCGTCAATCTCTCCTCCGATCGCGTGCATCGAGCCAAGTGGATGCTGGACGGAGTCCGCCAGGGACAGTCGTTGAGCACCTTGCTTGGGTATCGGTTTGAGCGAGGGCTCCATGAACACCAACTTGATCGTTTTATTCACCGATTCCGTGCGTTGGCAAGCCTCAAGGAGGACGACCGGCTTGCGGGTGTGCGCCGGAAAGTGGCGCAGGCCGAGAAGCTCGCTCAGGAGGTTGCGGCGATACGGATGAAACGGGATCAAGCCGCCCAGGATGTGAAGGATGTGAAAGCCCTCAAGGCTGAACGGGTGAACCTTCAGCAGATCTATCGCATCGAGCTCGATACCATCGCGGCAACGGCGCAGCAAGCCCAGATGGCTGAGGCACTCGTGGGGCAGGTTACTCAGACGTTGTCCCAGCATGAGAGCGCGAAACCAGAAGGTCGCGTGGGGAATGTTGTGAGCGGTCGCCTGACCGTCGAGTTACTCGAACAACGCGATGTGGACCAGTGGACCAATCGCCTCGAAGAACTCAATCAGAATCATTCCACGGCCATGACTCAGGCCGAAGCGGCTCGCGCCGTGGTGAATGCCCGTGGCACAGGGCAGGCACGTGCACAACAAGCGACGGCGAGACTTCTTGACGCCACGGCTCTCGATTCGATTCCCGCCGCTGAACAAGCGATTGCGCACCACGAGGGGCTAGTCGCACAATTCGAGCGGCAGGCGCTCGCCAAGGAAGGGGGTCGATCCGGACAGGCCGAAGCCGACCTTGCGGCAGCGCGAACTGAGTTGGCGGCACAACTGGCCCGACAGTGGAACCAAGCCCTCGAGTCCTTGCCGGCCAACAATGTCGTGGATGGTCTGGATCTGCACCGTCGTTGGAAACTCAGTCAGTCAGATCCCTCTGGCCAGTCGCGATGGGATGTCACCACCATCCCCTTCGGCAATGCGCTGCTCGGCTTCCCGAATCCAGGCACCGGCGATTTCAACGCCTTGATCGAACAGCTGAAAAGCCTAGACGACCTCGTCGATGCTGTGGGCGACACGGTGGTAGCGGAAAGCGTCTACCAGCTCGTTCAAGGGAATCCGCTTCGCTCCGGGGCTACACTGGACGCCATCGCAACGGGCGAGTTGCCGCCTCCCGAATTGGACGTCATCCACACGCCACGGAGCGGCATCGGTTTGACGCATCGCCTCTGCGTGCTGTTTCCCGCAACGCCGGGTACGGCAGTCTCGACGTGGCAGACCGGCCCTGAGCAGGTTCGCGCCAATGTCGAACCGACACTCAACGCCTGGGCCGCCACACTGCTGCCGAATCCCGCCAAGGTCCGCTGTCGAGCCGACTACGTCGATCCCGCGAACGGTAAGGTGATTCACACGCTTGACACACCGCTCACGGCGCTGCAACTTTCGCCGCTCGACGCGGTCTTCATGGCAGAGGGACAGGCACAAGCGCAGCGTGCGGAACTGGAACAGCGCTGGCTGAATCACCTGATCCGAACCAACCGGCCACCGTTCCCGAACACGCGCAGGTTCGACTGCACTTCGAGCGTGACCCCGGTTGGCAGAACGATCTCGTCAGCGTCGGGGAATTTCTCGAAGTGACCCGTACCGTACGCCGATTGTTTGCCAATGTTCGGTCGCTCGATGGCCGAGATCTCTCTCTTCCAGAGTCGCCGGCGGCTTCAGGAGTGCAGAACGCAGAGCTGACCCGCCGTGTGGATCAGGCCTTGCAATCGTTCACACAGGCAAGCCAAACCATTCGGCAGATGCTTCCGCCGGACGCCGATGAGGACGCCGGCGCCGCCGTCAATCTTGACACGCTCCGTACGGCGTTGATGCGAGGGGCGGCCTTCGGCATCCCGGGCGCGATTCCCTTGGATGCGGTTGGGGCAGGTTCGGAAGTGCAATCGCTTCTGCTCACGCAGGCGCGCTCCGTGGCCACTGACATGCAACGCCGTCTCGCTCGTATCGCCGATGCCGATCGTGTGTTCGATCGCACGGGCGCGCTGCCTGAAGCGCAACGGGATCACGATCTCGCTCGGTTGAAGATTCTGTTCGGAGCGGACTTTCTCGCGCTACCCCCCATCATACTGGCCAATGCTGCGCAATTGGCCGAAGCTTTTAGTGCGAGTCTGTCTTTGCAAGGCAACGATCCACTGGCGGCAGCCACATGGTTTCAGCGTGTGGCCCATGTTCGCCAAGGCGCCATGCGGCTCGAAGCGGCCATGCTCTATGCCGAGACACTGGGGAATGGAGGCCACCTGAACCTCCAGGTCGGGCAACTACCCTTTACACAGCAGGATCGATGGGTTGCGTTACCGAACGGGCCCAATCAATCGATTCCCCGAGGGCGCCTGTCGCTCGTCGCGCAGGTTCCGGCGGATCAACCGATTCGCTTCGATCAGCCGCTCACGGGATTGCTCATCGATGAATGGGTGGAGGTCGTTCCAAGCCCTCAGGAAACAACGGGGGTCACGTTTCACTACGACGGCCCGAACAGCGCCCCGCCGCAGGCCCTGCTCCTGGCCGTCTCCGCCGATCAGCGAGAGGTGTGGGATCTGGATAGCCTTGAGGCCATCGTGCAGGAGACGACCAACCTCATGCGTCTGCGAGCCATCGTGCCAGAGAGTCGCGCCGAAACAATTTGGGTGGACGACGAACTGCCGGCAGGCGCCAGTCCATCCGGACAAGGGGAAGGCTGGACATGGATTCGTACCCAGCCAGAACCCCTCTCGGGGAGGAAAGCCCATCAATCGGATCTCGTGTCGGGCCTCCACCAACATTTCTTTCAAGGCGCGAAGTCTCCGTTGTTCGTGAGCGTGGGAGACCGATTGTTCGCGCATGTGTACCTGGACCCGCGGCACGTGCCCCGCCAGATCATGCTCCAGTGGCACGACGGCACGTGGGAACACCGCGCCTATTGGGGCGAGAATTTGATCCCGTTTGGAAACGACGGCACGGTGAGCCGCCGATTCATCGGGCTCCTTCCGCCGGCGGGGCGATGGGTCCGTCTGGAAATCCCGGCCGCACTGGTGGGATTGGAAGGACGTCCGGTGAATGGCATGGCGTTCACCCTTTGGGACGGAACAGCAACGTGGGACTGTGCGGGCAAACGGTCGTCGGATCCAGGTGGACCGGCGGCCACCGATCTGTCGATGCCGGCCCTGCTCTTCGACGGGACGACCATCGATCTTTCCAGTGTCATTGACCGTTCGACGGGAGAATAGCCATGGCTTCACAGATCCGCATTGAACTGAGTACGACAAATTCCGATTTGCAGGACGGTCTGCAAGCACGCATCCACGATCCACTCTGGATGCTGGCTCGTCAGTGGCAATTCGGTGAGTTCAAAGGTGAAGATGCCGGTTCGACGGCATCCGCGCAGATCGTGGCGGATACAACTTTGCTGACTCGTTATCGTCCCGGTGCTCCGTCAGGAACTCAGCCGGCGCGTCCCTATGCGGCTCCCGTGCTGCCGCTCGAGACTGTGGTGGAAGGTGAATCGGTCGTGGCGGAGGGAACGCCCAACTGGAGACGATCTGTCGAGATGGGGCAGCACTTGCTTCGACTGCTTCATACCAGCCGCGTAGGCCAGTTGCGTTCCGTCTTGTTGAGCAGCAGGTATCTTCTCGCTCAACCATCCGCTGAGGACCGCCAGCGCCTCGACAGTGAGAGCCTTCAGTTTCTCCAGGTCGTGGGGGGTCGGGCGCTTGACGGAGTCCGACTTCGCGCGCGGCTCGCCGAACTGCACTCACGCAACGCCTTGGGAGAGTTCTTTCAGGAGCCCCCGCTTAACCACATCACCGGCAACGATCAGCAAAAGTCATCCAAGCCATCACCGCATGGCTCACCTGGTGCGACACCTTTTTTCACCACACTGCGGCGCCGGCGGCCTGGATTCCTGAACGGATGGAGTATGAGTTTGCTGTCTCCGGCAAAACTGCGGAGGGGGAGGTCGTACTTGCTGCACCGGAATACTTCGAAGGCGCGCTCGATTGGTTTTCGTTTGTGGTACGTCCGGGCCAAACGTTGGGGGCCAGTGAGGCACGGACTCCCCTATCCCGCGCGTTTCTTCCCGCTCCAGTGACGTTTCGTGGCATGCCGTCCTCCCGGTTCTGGGAATTCGAAGACGGCGCCGTCAATCTGGCGCAGATCGACGCGGCCCCTCATGACTTGGCGAGATTGCTCTTGGTGAAGTTCGCGCTCGAATACAGCAATGACTGGTTTGCGGTCCCGATCGAATTGCCCGTCGGATCTCTCTGTCAGATCCAAGCCCTTGTGGTGACGAATACGTTCGGCGAGCGCATCCTCATCCCGCATACAACCCAGGTGGATGGATCCTCATCGCCATGGCAGATGTTTGCACTTGCGCAAGATTCTCAACGGCTCTTCTTCCTGCCACCGGTGTTGGGCCACAGTTTGCACAGTGCGCCCTGTGAGGAAGTGCTGTTTCTACGAGACGAAATGGCCAACGTGGCGTGGGGTGTCGAGCGGATTGTCGAAAGCGCAGCGGGTCGGCCCCTCGACCGGTATGAAGCGTACCAAGAAGCTCAGCAGAAGAAAGAACAGGAGGGCGCAGCGCCTGCCGCTGGGGGGGCGGATGGCGAGACTCTGACCTATCGATTGGGCACGACGGTGCCTGAATATTGGATTCCACTGCTCCCCGTGCAGGACGGCGCGTCTATTCGACTCAAACGCGGCGTCATCCCGGAGATTGAAGCCGGAGAAGTCGGTCGACTGCTTGAGCCGCTTGGGCGTATCCTCGAACCAGGACGCGAACTCTTGCTGCAGGATGAGGAAGTTCCCCGCGAAGGGGTACGGGTGACGCGTGCCTACCAATATGCACGGTGGATCGACGGATCTACCTATCTGTGGATCGGGCGGCGCAAGCAGCCAGGGCGTGGAGAAGGGTCGAGTGGTTTGAGATTTGATGTGGCCCAATCACCGAACAGCTCCACAGGGTCCTAGCAGTCTGCGGGAAAACGTGATTTTCTTACAATATGTCGACGCGATATAACCATTGAGGATCATGTCAGAGTCGCAGCAGGATGCTCAAAAATGCCGTCCAGCAAGGCCGCAGCGAGCGAAGAGGCGAGGCGTACGCTTCGGTACGTTGAGCCTCTGAGCGACGCGAGAACGCCGCTGGCGGACTTTTTCAGCATCCTGCTAGAGATTCGTTAGGAAGCGGCCAAGTGCCCTTCTTGCTTGCAGAACAGAGAAAGGGATGGAAGGACACCCACATTGGTCCTGTGCTCCCGGAACGCGCGCCCTCAGAAGGGCCTCGTTCGACGGCCGCACGTAGACCAACATGGGTGTCCTTCCAGGAGAGAGAAGTAAGCGAGCTTGGAAGGGCCATTGATTGATAGGAGAATGTGCTCGTTCGACGCGCGCAATCGAGGATCGACCAGGCTACCCTTGAAAATGAAGTAGCGGATTGGGATAACGCGCGCAGTGGGAGACCAATCTAGCCTGCCCTCAAGGGAGAAGGTAGATAGAAGAGCTATGTATATTCCGCTTGGAAAAGCTCATCACGACCCCCTTTCTGGCCACCTGCGTAATGCTTATGTCACGGCGTTCCCCGATGAACCAGTCCTAGAGCCTTATCAACGATTGTCTTTAGCTCGCTAGATACAATGGCTATTTGAGCGGCGCTTGGGTCGTCATGGTGAAACTGGCTGGCATATTCATTGATCTCGTTCAGTGTGGCAACGAGATTTTGTGCGTAAGTCAAAGGGCTAGAAGGTGGCGCATCGCGGATCAATGCGACCACTTGGCCAAACATCAACGATTTCGGAATAAGGCCGGGAAATCTGCGATGAAGATATCCTTCAAGCATTGGCCGGATTGCCTTCGCGACCATCCGCGAATCCGCTGCGCTCCCTTCAATGAATTCGTTTAACAGGCGATGGTGCTGAAAATAGGCAGACTCACACTCTTTATCCACATCGAATGACGAAAAGTTCGTATAATCTTTTTCAGCCAGGGAGAGTTGGATAACGGCGATAGGGATCGCATCATCATCTTTGAGCATTGCGTCCCGTAGATCACGAATGAAGTAGGGATCATGCGCGAGGACGATGAGTTGCTCGGCCTTGGAGAGCAAATTCTTCAGCACTGACCTCGTGTAGTGCTTCCTATTTAAATCCAAGCTGCACATCGGATCGTCGATAACGACGATCCGTTTAGCTAATGTGGTGTCGGCGAGCGTGCTGGCGATAAAGAAGGCGAAGGCTAAGGTGCGCTTGTCACCTTCGCTCAAGGTTGTGGGAAATGATGGTGGACCGCCTTCCAAAGCAACGTCTTTGCCTCGCAATACCAGACCGTATTCGGTTCGTGGGCCTGCGCCTCTAAAGTTTGCGGTCATTCCCTTTATGCTAAAGGATGCGCCGAAATTCTTTAGAAGGATGTTGATCGTTTTCTCGTATTGCTGCAACGTCGTTGCCATCAGCACGTCGAGCTTGTCACGTTCCGCCCTTTTAGTACTTTCCGCGGTGGCCGCATCAGCGCGCAATGTAACGAGCTGGCCGAACAGACCAACTACCACTGAATCATGTCTGCGCTTACACGCTTGAAGCCGCTCGATCTGTTGCTGTAACTGCTGCGCACTGTCGGTGGCAAGCTGTCCCTGGTATGCCGTAATCAACGCAGCAGCATCTCTCACCATCTCGTTTGCGGACTGCACGGGTGTGAGCACCTGTTGCCACAAGGACCTAGCCTTTCCCAAATCTGAAGCAGTGCCAACCGGCTCGGTGGGCGAGGCCTGTTTGCGTCGAGCTAGATCGAGAACTAGCTCCTGGAGTTCAGCGAGTGCCGAACGTGCTGGTGCATCGACGAATTCGATAGGCTCTGTTCGTACCTGTTCACTCCATGCTGCTGCCTGTGCCGTAGCAGTGACGATACCTTGAGAAAACGCATCGATGATGGCTGCTTCGGTGCTTGCGACGACAGTGTCGTGTAGGCCTACAACCTCTTTTTTCAGCGCCGCATAAGCGGCGTTAAAATGAGTCTGGTACGCTTGAATTAGGTCGTTGTCCTTCGTGCCTTGGTCACAGTACGGACATGTATTGTCGCCTTCGTACTGTTGCCCTTGGCTTAACCAGTCTTCCGCGCCCTTGCCTCCAATTTTTCGAGCATGCTGCTTGACTACCTGTTCTGCATCCGCATGTACCTCTTTGAGGGAACTTCCAAGCCCTTCAAACAACGTCGCTAAATCAAAGGTAGGTTCTGGGATCTGCTTTGGCACCGGCTTCGCGATGATCGCGGCAACATTGCCTGCGGCAATGAGGCGCTTTTGTAGTGCTGCTATCTGCCCGTGAGCGTCGGGCGCGCTTGGAAGCTTTTCAAACTCGACCAACGACAAGCCAGGATGGTGTCCAGAGAGCTGACCTATGATCTCTTGTACCTTGTCTGCTGCTGCCTTCGCTGTCGCCGTTGCCTGGTCAACCGCGGCGCGTGCGCCAACTGCTGGCTCGCCAAGTGCAAATTCAAGAAGGTTCTTTCGGTGTTCCGTGTTGATCACTGAGCCGGAATGCACGTTCCGTTCGATGAAGTCAGAGTCGAAGACCAACAGTTCTGGACGTAGTTCGGACCAAGCGTTTCCGGAAAAGGTAACCTTGTGGCCGTTAGCAAACTGCAGCACTGCTTGAGGGGGTAAGGTTCCGTCGACTGTCTTACGATTCAAAATTAAGGATGCGTCGCCAGTGGATAATGATCGCAACACGGTGGCCAGTGTAGATTTACCGCGCCCGTTGTCAGCATAGATGAGCGTCGTCTTAAGGAATTTGTGTGGCTTGCCGTTTGCCGCGTGTAACAAGCCTATGCCCTGAATCTCCTCGATCCGCTCAAGCATGTCGTCTCCTCGAATCCCCTTGTCCGTCGGCAATCGGGGATCGCTGATCCGTTGATCTTTTGACTATTCGAACAAATGTTTCATTGGATCGATCTCCAAGGCTTTCAGCTCCAATCCCTCGATTTCCTGAATTGTTTTTCCCGCAATGCCTTGTAGATCCCCATACATCCCAGCCGTGGCTTGCATCACTCGCTCGATCTGTTCCTCTCTCTTTGCCCATTGCTTCGTGATGGCTTTCTTTTCCCTGTCGAGATCCTCCTGCATGGAAGAGAACGCCTCGACGATGGCTTCGACTCGATGGCGGAAGCGTGGTCCGGTGAGGTACTGATAGACCATCTCCGTTTTCGTCTGTTGTCCTTCTAAGCGCCTGCCGAGCTGAGGCAACCTCGATTAAGGAGTGGCGCAATGCAAGCGCGACGGAGAGCATTGACCGTGAATGTGTGACCCAGACTCCTTCGATCAGATCAAAGGACTCGACGCCCTTCGGGAGGGTCTGACTGACAATAACAGCGATTTCTGCCTTGGCCGTTCGTTGGTCGTCGCGAAGTTTGGCCAGCCAGCCGTCGCTCCAATTCTTGGTTCGCTTGGATTCCCATAAGATCGTTCCACAGGGCTGACCGAGAGGGCCGATGACCCGCTGTAGTGCATCGCCGCCGAATTCGCCTTTGGGGACAGGCTCAATGGTGTCTCTCGGGAACTTTGCCCTGAGCAAGGCTTCCAGCTCTAGTTCCTGAACTTCGCCTTGGAGCTGCTGTGAGCCCTGTTC
The DNA here is from genome assembly GCA_963748375.1 of uncultured Nitrospiraceae bacterium. Taxonomy (GTDB): domain Bacteria; phylum Nitrospirota; class Nitrospiria; order Nitrospirales; family Nitrospiraceae; genus Palsa-1315. Next base: position 381,037 of record CAVVIR010000034.1, on the reverse strand, counting down.
GGCCCTGCGCTTGAGCTCTTCGATCTGGGTCTGCATGGAAGCAATGGTTTGCTCCTTCTCCATCACTTTGAGCTTCAGCCCTTCCTCGGCTTCTTTCTTGGCCTGTTCGCGGGTGGCAGAGAGCCCATCTTGGACGCGCGTTTCGACTGTGAGTTCTAGCTCACGTTTGGCATCGTCCAGTTCCCGCTTTTGCCGGATGAGATCGGCCTGTGCCTTTTGAGCCTCAGCGAGTTTGACGTCGCGTTGATTGAGAACGTCCTGAAGTTCGGCGAGTTCTCTCGTCTTCTGGTCGATATCCGTTTGCAGGGCGAGTTTGGCCTTCTTGGATTCCTCTGAGACGATCTTCGCGCGCTCCAGCAGCAACTTCTCGGCCACCTGATCGTCAATCGCTTGCGTGGCTTGTGAGACAGCGGCTTCTCGCTCACGCAAAGACTCTTCTTTCCTGGCAATGTCCGTGTCTTTCAGAGCCAGCCGCTTCTCGTAGTCGCGACGGGTTGACTCGATTAATGGAGCGGCAAGAGATTCTGTCAGCTTTATTTCGGTCTTGCAGTTCGGGCAGATAATTGATGGGCTCTGACATAGAAAAGTCCCGGTAAAGCTGGTGTATCTATCGAGACAATTCCTACGCTCAAGGAGCAGATAAATCAACAGTGCGGAAGGGGGCAGGCATCAGGAAGGCTCATTACTACGTCCAAACTGGCCCGTTCTCTCTTCAGGGATGGGGGCTGATCGATCTTCCACTGCGCGCGTCCAATGCACGCACAAGGTCTCAACCGTATAGGTTGAGACCAATCGCCGTGGGATTCTTGGCCTTCGCTTCTGTAAAGGCCGGCGCAAAATCAGTCGCGCCAAACGGCGCGGCCGTCTCCCCGACAACGTCGACGCCCTGAGGCTTGCCTACGCCCAGCATCGCCTGAGCCATCGCGATGAGGCGGAATTCTAGAGGCCAAGCTGAGACAGCCCAGGATGATCGTCGGGCCGGCGACCAATGGGCCAGAAATACTTTCGATCCTTCTCTGAGATTGGCGCGTCGTTAATGCTCGCGATACGTCGGCGCATGAGGCCACTGTCGTCGAATTCCCAGTTTTCGTTCCCATAGGACCGAAACCAGTTGGCCGAGTCATCGTGCCACTCATACGCGAAATCGCACGGCGATTCGGTTACCTTGGTAGGCCCACAGTTCTTTGATTAAGCGGTAATCCAGCTCGTGGCTCCACTTGCGAGTTAAGAACCGAACGATTGCCTCCCGGCCGGCCAGGAATTCCGAACGGTTTCTCCACAGGCTGTCAGGTGTGTATGCCAGCGAAACTCTGTGAGGATCTCGAGTATTCCATGCGTCCTCGGCCATTCGGACCTTCTGGCCCGCGGATTCAGTATCGAATGGGGGAAATGGCGGCCTAGGCTGTTCGAGAGCGTTCACGATGAGTCCCCCTTCAAGTTGTTCTCACATAAGCGGGCTGCAGGACACTCCTCGTTCTGCGCGCATCGATATGTTCATTTAAAGCACAAGGCCCAGCAACATAAGTGACACCATTCGTCGGCCTAGCTTCGCCTGCGGATATCGATGTGATTGCCCTCGAAGCTTCATGGTTTTCAACTCCCTATGATTGATCGCTCTTGCTGCAGATTTGAGATTCACTATGGGAGCGAAGGCATTGGCCATCCGCTCCCACGCGGCATCACGCTTGATTAGCCGTGGTAGTAGCGCTCTTTGACGATCTTCGCCGTCCTGCCAGTCAGTCTTGACGACCTGTTCGAGGCTGATGGTTTCCCCGTTCTTCAATTTCAACGTCAGCACCGCGTCATAGAAACTGGTGTTTCCCGACGACGGCCACAGCACCGATTGCGTAGCTGATAAACGCCGCCACTCCAATCGTCTCTCTGAATGTGTCCAGTCTTTCAATGGAGGCTTGCTTGCCCACGATGGGCGGCTGATTGCCTTCCTGTGTGACGACCGCGTCCGCAAAGTAGATCTTCTGACCTTCGGTCATTTGACCCTCCTTCAGAATGCCCAACATTTCTTGCAATGTTTCGCTCACCTGCTTGCTCATGATCGATTCCTCCCTCTATGCCTTGCGGCGTGTAAATGTGTGGAAACCAGAAATTCTCACACACGTGATGGTTGGAGACTCGGGATGTTGTCACCTTCTGCTATCAGGCCTACCAAACTCGGTGAACCGGTTGTGTACAGAGCCGCGTTGTCGATGACTGTGCTTTCGTTGGATATCCTGCTCATTGTCTTACCCCTCTACGTGCCGATGGGTCTCGCATTCATGGTGTCTAGCCAGCTCCACATGGTCGCCGACTCGAATTTCGCCGCCCCGGATCACGTAACAATTCAAGGCAAGCGTGCCCTCGAATCTCCGCACGATGTCTGTAAGCACCTGACGGTCTTGTTTCAGGCTGTCGGGATCGAACGTCGTCATGATGCAGCGCCCACGGAGGTCCTGTATCCCGATGATGACGTCTCCGATGTGCAGGCACTGCCCGGGCCATGAGCGCTCAGCCAGACCTTCGACCCCGCCGATTACCAGATTCAGGTCTGAGGCGCCGGCCATCACGTCCGAATGATGCGATCGCTCCATCCGTCGCCACCAACAAAGGCAGCACGTCAAAGCGATCGCTGGAGTCATCGCGAACGAGCCTGGCGCCAGGCCCTACGATATCCTCAACATCTGTGCGGACCTTGGGATCGCTCCACAGCAGGCCATCGACCACGAGGCTCGCCGGATTCGTTGAGCGTGGCATGGTGACCGAGCAGCCGATGGTGCGTTCTGGACGTGATCACACGACCGTCCTCGTCCTCCACATGCACGACGCGATCTCCCTTCGATGCCGAGCGGCCCGATGCGTGCGTGATTCAGCCGTTCACCGGCCATCGACTTGACCGGGTATCGCCATATCTGTGCAACCTTCATGGTGTTATCTCCTTCGATAGATAAGGACGCCTTCTCATTGCAAAACCCATCACGATTTCATCGCATAAAGCTGAGCCTCAAGCTCGGCAATCCGCCTCTTTAACGGACTCACAACCTCTTCGACCTCTTCTGCCGAGTACCGAGGCGTGATGTACTTCGGACAATTCCAGTCGAATGAGACGACATCGATGAAGACCAGCCGCTCCACCGCCGACTGCATCTTCGGATCGGCGAGCTGCGTAACAAGTTCTGGATAAGCACGGGCATCTTCGACGCGGGCATGACCGAGAATCTTCAGGCGTTCACGGTTCTTATAGTCCATGAGAAACAACGCCACTCGATCGTTTACTGAGACGTTGCCGGTCGTGAGCAGCTGGCGATTGCCCTTGTAGTCGGCGAAGGCCAGTGTCGTCTCGTTGACCACCCGCAGGAATCCCTGAGGTCCGCCGCGATGCTGAATATAGGGCCACCCGCTTTCGCTGATGGAACCAAGGTAAAAACTGTCCCGAGCTGCGATGAATTCGGCCTCTGCCTGGCCCAGTGGGTCTCGCTCGGGAGCCCCCGCGATCTTGCCCGCCCTTCCGTAGTACTGTGTCTGTGCACGGCACACTGATTCTGTAAACGTCAGATCGAGATATTTCGTCGCCATCGCTTCTCCCTAATGCCTTCGGCTCACAAACGGTCGGAAGAGTCCCTCCGACCGTCTCATGAGATCTGGCTCAAAACACGACCGTATTCCATCCCTCTGCCACGTAACGGCGCAGGCTCAGGAGTCCCGCTGTTCCGGCCAGCGTATGGTCTTTCACTATCGGCACCCCGCAGGACTTGACACTTTCCGTCGCCCCGAAGACCTCCGCACAGCCGCACGATGCGCCTTGAACGACATCACGAACCGAATTGTAGAGGCCGTTGGCCGGATGCGAGAGCTTGGTCAGCTCAGCCGGCCAACGCGTGCCGGTCCCATTGAAGACCACGGCGACTTCATCGCCTTTCTGCTTACATTCGGATGCGAGCGCCAGCGCGTTAAAGACTCGCCCAAGTGCTTCCTCTGAACCAGTCTTCGGATCGGACATAATGATGATCGCAGTTTTCACGTAGTACCTCCCTGAGAAATATGACGTTGTTGTCTAACGCTGGTCCTTCACATCGGCACTTATTTGATCGCGTGTTCCTTCCTCCTAGCCCCACTCGGATACCACTCTGCAAGGCTCTCGTCTCTTAACCCGTTTCATTCCCCACTTCTTCAATATGCTTCCGCATTATTGCCTCCGCGTACACACCACACGTTGTGACTATCGGTCGTTTTGACGTAGTGCACCATGCCCATGATAAAGCCCACGTTCCACGCGTAGGACGGCTTTCCTTGCAAACGACGTTTACGCCTGACCAATAGTGGGCCGGGTGAACATTGGTAAAGGGGTGTCCCACCGGCAGGGTGGGCCCTGGTATTACTGAGGGATCCACGCAGGCTCCCCAGCTCGTGCACCGATGGGAGTCGCCAACCTTTGCGTCCACACGATCGTACGGCTCGTGTCACTGGAATTCGTGCATACCGGACCAATTCTGAGTCTTCGTCTCCTGGCGATTGTTCCCATACTGAGCTAGCCCGTTCTCATTGTCTTCGAACCGCCGCGCCACCAAAATCTGTCAAGACGGTAAACCGCGAGGCGTTCGGCAACTTTTTGTCCCAGCTCTGGATATTCGGCAAATCCTGTAATGTATCTGAGTGGGAGGCTTGCTCCCCATCGAACGCGCTCCCTAAACCCGAACCACACAATTTCGAACCATGGCTTCCCTGCCGATCCATTTCAACCCTCACCGATCACGGCTCGACTCACCCATCGGCCTCCGTTGCTTCGCATATGTCCCTCCTCGTGCATCCTCGCTTGTTATTGGCACCGACCAAGAGTCCATCCTAACTACCTCCATGCTTTCTATGGTCTAAGTTTCATCGTCGTCTCCTGGTTAATTTGCGCCATAAATTTCAGCCAGTGATTCAGTCAGATTCCCTGTGTTTCTGTGCGCATGGTTAATCAAACTTTCTTCCACTGCGATAGCCATCGCACCCATGCTCCATGGCAAGGCCGGTGCCACGTGCCAGGCTGACAGTCTGAAACGAGATAAACCGCTGACGAGACAAGGAGTTGCCACACTATTCGAGGGAAGACGAGTCAAAGCGAAAGAGAGACGCCTCCACGGGATATCGTGGAGCTACGATATTTCGTGGAAGTGGAACGTTGGATACGTTGCTATGCAGTGGGGCGAGACTTCTTGATGCCGAGCTTCTGCAAACGTGACCGTAGCGTGTTGGGATGAAGGCCTAGCCTGGCAGCGGCGCCTTGTTTTCCTTCGATAACCCAATCCACATCCCTGAGAACGCGGAGGATATGGGCTCGTTCGACTTCCTCCAGGGAGTCGGCGACCGGCAGTAGCGGTGCTGAGTTGCCATGGAGCAGCACGTCGTCGATCTGAAGCACCGGTCCCTTGGCGAGGATCATGGCCCGTTCAATGACATTTTCTAACTCCCGAATGTTACCGGGCCAGGAATACTTCATGAGGCGATCCATGGTCGCGTGAGACACACCGTCGATCTTCTTGCCTATCTTGCTTGAGAACTTGGTGACAAATCGGTTGACCAAGAGCGGGATATCCGACGCACGAGCAGATAGAGGAGGCACTTCGATCGGAAACACATTCAGCCGATAGAGGAGATCAGCCCGGAAGGAGCCGGCCTTCACCGCCGCATGAAGATCACGATTCGTCGCCGCAATGACCCGCACATCGACTTTGGTCGAATGGCCGCTGCCGACCCGCTCGACCTCCCGCTCCTGCAACACCCGGAGGAGCTTGACCTGCGCGTCCAACGGCAGCTCTCCGACTTCGTCCAGGAAGATCGTCCCGCCATCGGCCAACTCAAACCGTCCTATGCGGCGTTGTAATGCCCCGGTGAACGATCCCTTCTCATGTCCGAAGAGTTCGCTCTCGACCAGATTCGCTGGGATCGCCCCGCAGTTGACCTTCACGAGTGAACGACCCCTGCGCATGCTCAGGTTGTGAATGGCTCTCGCCATCAATTCCTTGCCCGTCCCTGTGTCCCCCCGGATCAGGACCGTCGAATCCGTGGGCGCCACCTGTTCGATATTTCGGAGCACGGCCATGATGCTCTGACTCTCGCCGATGATCTCCTCGAAATTGTGCTGGGACTTGATCTCTTCACGAAGATAGAGGTTCTCGGCCTCGAGTTGGCTCTTGAGCTGTGCAACCTCCGTAAAGAGTTGCGCGTTTTTGATCGCAATGGCTGCTTGGTTGGCAAAGACCGCCAACCGCTCGAATTCCTCTTCGCTCAGCGGCCGTCGCCCGAACATCGCGATCACGCCGAGCAGCTCCCAGCGAAATTTCAGCGGGTGGCCGGCAAAGGAACAGAGCCCGTTGTCATTCATCCACTGTTTGTTCGGAAGTCGGTCGTCTCCGAGCACGTCGTTCGTGTGCATCGATCCGAAACCTTGAGCAATCTTTCCGATCTTGAGCGCCCCCAGCGGAATGCGGCGATACTCCCCGTTGAGATTAGTGTAGAGCCCCGCGCTCGCCTCAAGGTGCAGGCAGCGAGCCCGATTCGTACAGTCCGCCGCTTTGTAACAATCGGCGCACAAATCACCGGGACCCAAGAGCCAGATGCGGGCAAAGGCGCCATCGAGTTCGTTGACAAGTCCTTGCGTGATGGTGGCGAGAACCTGCTGCAGATCCAGACTCGAGGCCATCTGAAGCGTGATCCGCTCCAACACGTCGCGGAGTTCTGGTGGAGGGAGCTGAAGTGGGGGGACTGTCCATTTGGTTATCTCCGGCCGGCTCTCGCTTGGATTGGAGGACGATAGGTCCCTGATAGAGGATTGTCAATCAGCTGAACTGATCCCACGTATCGCACTGTTTGATCGCCCAGAACACCGCTTCTTTGAGTTTCTTCAATGGCATGTTCTCCGGATCGCGCAGAGCTGACAGCTTCTTGTCGAGATCGTAGAGCGGTTGGATCGATCGTTTATCCGGGATCTTGCCCAATGCCCAGGCCACTTCCGTCAGCACAGACCAGTCTGTCTTCGGATCTCCCAGCTTGGCAAGCAACGGCGGCACCACAGACGCATCGCCGTGCATCCCACCCAATTGCCCCAAACCCTTGGCGGCCGCCGCCTGCAATTCGAGCTGAGGAGACGTGTTCATGATGTCGGCCAACAACGGAATGCCTTCTTTCCCGAGATTGCTCATGGCCCCAATCGCTTGCTTCGCCAGATCACGATCTTTGAGCGCCTCCCTCAACTTCGGCAAAGCTTCATCGGCTTGCATCTCGCCTAAGAGAGAAAGAATTTTGATCTTTTTGGCCTGCGGCGTATCGGATCGATCGAGTACCTTCAACAGGCGCTCCGGCTGGCCCCATTCGGCAGCCAGCAACAAGGGAAACTCGTACGTTTCGAGCGCCTCCCTCAATTTGCTCATCGCATAGGTTCCAGGATCTCCCGCGTTGGCCGATTGCGCGGCTTGTCCAGCATCTTCAAACTCAGTTCGCACTTCTTTTTGCCATTTCACCTTCATGTTGCCGAGAAGATAGGTCATCTGGCAGGCGGGGCCTTTCCACAGCCGAGACGGGGCATCTGGCAAATCCGCATCGCCACCGGAAGCCGTCGTGCCTTCCCATATTTTCCGCTGTTCGCATTTGACTTTGATCACCACGTCATGGGGTGTGCTGGCTTCGCCCACTGCCGCGTATCCCAATTCGCCCATGCGGCGGGCGACAAGCTCGGCTATCGGCGCTGCATCAACAACTCCCTGGTCTGTGAGGGCGATTGCGTCAATGCGCAGGGTCTGAATCTTATCCAGCATCGCTTTCTGTTCCGGCGTGAAGTAGTCGCGATAGGCCCATGAGGGAGGAGAGAGGAGCGCCACAATACCTATCGCCAGAATTGAGAGCAGTAAAGCCATACGCATGGTGCACCTCTTCACGGATACGCCGACGATCACATCTGTTGCCTGATTATACTCCTCATTGAAGGTTGAGATTCACCCACCTGCGCAGGGAGCCATGCGGTGAAGCCGTGAGGCGCCATTTCACCTGCATCGGGCACAGAAGCTTCTGCGGTAACCGCCAACATGACGCCCTTGTTCTGAATCAACGGGACAACGTAGCTTCAGGTCGAAACTGTCGCGAAACCCCTGATAAATGACACCCTCCGCATGGCACTCCACGGTATCGAGGGGGAGGAGCATCATCCCGGGTCGAGAAGAATGCTAACCGTCCGAGAACGCCACGAACACACACGTCCACCCTGCAGGAGTATGGGTTGACAGTGACATGCATCCAACGGTACAAAATACAGACAGGAACCTGTCTTTTGTTCCTGCGTATATCGTGCTGAAATCAACTCCTGCATGCCCCACCCTGCGAGAGTGGCGGAACTGGCAGACGCGCGAGACTTAGGATCTCGTGGGTAACCGTGGGGGTTCAAGTCCCCCCTCTCGCACCACCACAACCGGTAATCCGGCAACAGCTCCGTACGCGCAAAGCATCTTTCAGAACCGGAGGACGTGAACCAGCTATGAAAATGGAAATGACCGAACTCGGCCCCATGAAGCGGGCTCTCAAAATTGAAGTCCCGGCAGAGGAAGTCAACCTGCGCTTTGTCCAGGCCTATTCGAACTGAACCGCCAGGTTAGCATTCCCGGATTCCGCCCCGGCAAAGCTCCGCTAGCCCTGCTTGAGAAACGCTATGCAAAGACTTCGAAGAGGATGTGATTCGCAGCCTCGTCCCGGATTACTATGATCGAGCCGTCCGCCAAGCGGGAATCGTTCCGGTTCTCGTTGAAATTCCGCCGCTGGAACGGGTCAAAGTCAAAAGAATGAACCCTTTCAGCTTTACCGCCACCGTCGAAATCAAGCCGACGATCGAGCTGCGAGATTACAAAGCTCCGAATCCTATCTCTCTCAAGCAGGACACACGAACCGTCACCGACGAACAGCTTGACCGAGGCCTGGACGTCCTGCGCGAACAGATGGCCCAATTGAAGCCACGCCTCCAGCCGGAACACCATTGGGCGATGGGGACTATGCGGTCTTGGATATTGAAGGAACGTTGGACGGCAAGCCCGCTCGAAGGAACGAAGAAAGAAGGCCACCTTCACAAAATCGGCTCACATGCCTCGGTCTTGGGCTTCGACATTGACTCTCATCTCGCAGGCAAAAAAGAAGGTGAGGTGGTCGAAATTTCCCAGGCCTATCCAGCCAGCCACCCCGATACTCGCGTCGCCGGCAAGACCGTCACTGTTTTCGCTGCACCATCAAATCCGTAAGCAAAAGAAACTGCCGGCCCTGGACGATGAATTCGCAAAAGATTGCGGCCCCTATCACTCACTTCAGGAAATTAGAGACAAGCTTCGCGACCGAAATGGAACGGGCCCTGAAGAAAGATATCGAAGATACCTATAAGGATACGATCTTAAAACGACTGGCGGAAACCCATCATTTTGACCTCCCGGAAACCCTGGTTGAGCGAGAGCTGTCGGCCATGGTCCGGCAACACTTGCAGCATCACAGCCAGCGGAAAGGCTAGCGCTCAGGAGCCACCTGCGCAACAGAGGACGTCAAGAAACTCCAGGAAGAACATCGCGAAGAAGCCGAACGGCGCGTGAAGGTCGGTCTGATCCTTGAGGCCCTCGCAGCGAAGGAAGGCACTCACTGTCACGAATGAGGATCTTGCAATCGAAATCATGCGGCTCGCCGCAGAAGTCAAACTCTCGGTCGACGAAGTCTCGTCAAGATGATTCAAGGCCGGTGGACAAGACACCATAGACGATCTTCGATCCAGAATTTTGGCGGATAAAGCCTTGGATTTTGTCTATCGCCACGCCATGATCCAGGGGTAGCATAGTCGGCTGCCTGGACTCGCAGCATGAAACCCGTGTGGTGATCACCAATCCAGGCTGATCGAGTATGGTAAACTGAAGAGTTTCTACTCGTCAGGCCTCTAGCGGAAAGGATTCAGCTGAATGCTAGTTCCGATTGTCATCGAACAAACGAACCGCGGCGAACGTGCCTATGACATTTATTCCCGCCTTCTTAAAGACCGCATCATCTTCCTCGGCGCGCCGATCGATGACGTCTTCGCGAACCTGATTATCGCACAACTGCTGTTCCTCGAAGCCGAAGACCCTGAAAAGGACATCAATCTGTACATCAATTCCCCCGGAGGAAGCGTCACGGCCGGACTTGGCATCTACGACACCATGCAATATGTCAAACCCGCCATCAACACCATCTGCCTGGGCCAAGCTGCAAGCATGGGAGCCTTCCTGCTGACCGCCGGCACGAAAGGGCAAGCGTTATGCCCTGCCGAATGCCCGCGTCATGATCCATCAACCGATGGGAGGATTTCAGGGCCAGGCGACGGAAATCGACATTCATGCGCGAGAGATCCTGAAAATTCGTGAACGGCTGAACGAAATCATGGCCAAACATACCGGGCAGCCTCTCGACAAAATCTCCCAAGATACCGAGCGAGACTACTTCATGTCGAGCGAAGAAGCCAAGCGGTATGGCCTGATCGATGAAGTCATCACCACGCCCCCCGAAGAGCCTCAAACCCGTAGGGTCGGCGACGCAGGGAAAGACGGCGGCAAGAGCTAGTTGACCTGAGGAGGAGGCAGCATGGCTAAACAAGAAAAGATTGATCGGCACCTGCGCTGCTCGTTCTGCGGGAAAAGCCGCGACGAAGTGCGAAGCTCATCGCCGGTCCGACCGTCTACATCTGCGACGAATGTGTCAATCTCTGCAACGACATCATTGCGGAAGATTGGGAAGAGGCTAAGGAAGAAATCTCTTCGAAGCTCAAAAAGCCAGCCGAAATCAAGCACCATCTCGATCAATATGTGGTGGGGCAGGATCGCGCGAAGAGAATCCTCTCCGTCGCCGTACACAACCACTACAAGCGCATTTCCTCCAAGGACAAAGACGTCGACGATGTCGAACTCCAAAAAGGCAATATTCTCATGCTGGGCCCACCGGCACGGGGAAAACCCTGCTGGCCCAAACCCTGGCCAAATATCCTGGATGTCCCCTTCACCCTTGCCGATGCCACCACGCTCACGGAAGCAGGCTATGTCGGCGAAGACGTCGAAAACATCATCCTCAAGCTGCTCCAAGCAGCCGACTACGATGTCGAACGCGCTGAACGCGGCATTGTCTACATCGACGAAATCGACAAGATCAGCCGAAAGAGCGATAGCCCTTCAATCACGCGGGACGTCTCCGGCGAAGGCGTTCAACAGGCGCTGCTCAAGCTCATCGAAGGAACCGTCGCCAACGTGCCGCCGCAAGGCGGGCGCAAGCATCCGCATCAAGAATTCATTCAGGTGAACACGTGCAATATCCTGTTCATCTGCGGCGGGGCATTTGTCGGCCTGGAACATATCATCGAACAACGCCTGAACCGAAAATCGATGGGGTTCGGAGCCGAAATTCGAGGACGCAACGACGTTCGACTCGGTGAATTGCTGCCGAGTGTCCAACCGGAGGATCTTCTCAAGTACGGATTGATCCCGGAGTTCATCGGTCGGTTGCCGGTCGTCGCCACCCTGGATGAACTCGATGAACGCGCCCTCATTCGCATCCTGACCGAGCCGAGAAATGCGCTCACCAAACAATATGAAAAATTGCTCTCCTTTGAGAAAGTGAAGCTCAAGTTCACGGATGGCGCGCTCGGCGCCGTCGCACGGAAAGCCTTTCACCAAAAAACCGGCGCTCGCGGACTGCGCGCCATTCTTGAAGAAGTGATGCTGGATGTGATGTATGATGCTCCTTCTCAGAAACAAATCAAGGAAGTCCTCATCACCGAAGACGCCATCATCGGCAAACACGCTCCTATCCGAATCTTTGAGCAGGATAAGGACGTGAAGAGCGCCTAAGTTATTAGAAGTATAGATTTTTTTCGCGAACGGACCGATTACTTCATATCCTCCGGGCCAGGGGTACCCTGGCCCAGACTTCTCTTCCCCCCTCTTCCCTTCTCGTATGCTCTCTACTCCGTTTTCCTCTCTAGGTAGTCACGATAGTGATGACTCTGCCCTTTCCCTCGACAAGATGAAAAGCTGCGCTATACTTGCGGTACCGATTGAACCTGGAGGACCTGTGAAATTTCCCGTATCTTCAAGCCTTCGGCATAAAGGGAAGGCCTTCGACCTTGACGCAGCCCGTGAAATGGTCACTCTTCTGGGGATCAACGGCGAACCCCTCGGCAGCCTGTCATGGGATTTTATCATCGATCAAATTCTGGCCTATCGCAAACCTCAGGCAAGCCGAGAAACCAGGAATGATCCACGCGTGACGATCACGTTCGGTGTCAAATACATCGCCCCGGAAGGTCAGCAATTTGAAAGTCGCGCAAGCGGCATCGGCGGAGGGGGGCTCTTTATCGAAAGCCTGAGACCGCTACCAGTCGGCACCAAGCTTGCCCTTGAATTTTCGCTGCCAGAGCGCCCATCCGAATGGTTGCCGGCAAAAGGACTCGTTGCCTGGGTCTGTCCTAAGGCAGACCAATACACGTTTAGCCCAGGCATGGGGGTGCGCTTTACAGAAATTAACCCCGATATCCGCGACCGCGTGCTCGAACTGGTGAAATCCATCCAGCCCGTCTGACATCCGGCCTTGTGACAATCCAACCACAAGAGACCCATCCTGTGTTCACCATAAGAACCTCACTATGAAGTTCCCTGTGATCATGACGGAAGGGCATCAGGGCAAGCTCCTTGAAATGGATGCCGACCAGGAAGGAATCACGCTTCATAACGCTGCGGGAAAACTGCTGGGGATTCTGTCGTGGGGAGCAGTCATTGAACAGATACTTGCCCGTGACGAAGACGTGCGATTCACCCATGCGCGCTTTCACCCAAGAGCCCCCCTCTCGATGAAGATCCGCTACACGACCCCAGAGGGCAAACAATTCGACAGCCTAACCGGCGGCATCGGTGCAGGGGGATTGTTCATCGAAAGCAGCGCCCCGCTGGCTCCTGGCACCGAGCTGTCAGTAGAGTTTTCACTTCCCGACCACCCTAAGGAACAATATACGGCAACAGCGAAGGTCGCCTGGACGCGCACCAAGCCCGAACGACATCTCCTCTTCCCTGGAATGGGTGTCCAGTTTACGAATATCGATGAAAAAGCCCGCAAAGATTTGCTGGAGCTTGTCGAAGCATTGAGTCGTGCCCGAGCAATAGAATAACCGGCATCACGCCTCTGTCAGTTCAGGGGTCAACCGGGTACGCCTGATACGGACTACGTTCCCCGTTTCGCCCAGCGGCGCACCCCACTATCTGGATCTTTCTCAACCGCAGTGTTGAGCGAAACCCTTGCCTCAGAGTCAGCAAACAATCCGAGACGATAGGCTGCTTCTGCTCGCACCCCAGGTGATGGATCTTCGGCTAAACGCGCTCTGATCCAAGGGGACGCCGTGACTCCTCCCCATTCACCCAACGCGGCCACAATCCCCTGACGCACCTCTGCATCAGCGTCACGCCCTGCTGCGATAAGCGCCGGCACTGATCGGCTTGAGTCAATTTGTAGTAATGCCCGCACCACCGCTCGCCTAATCGTCGGATCCGAAGACCGCAGTAACCCCACAACAGGCTGCAGTAATCGAGGGTCTGGTTCAACTTCTCCGATCGCGACGACCGCGGCCTGTCGGACCGATTCGTCAGGATCCTCCAAGGCCAGCGCCAATAGAGCCACAACTCCCTCAGTCGCTGTGGGTTTCAAGCGCCCGACCGCCACCACCGATGCTTCACGAACCATTGCGGCTGGATCGTGTTTGAGAGGGAGGATAGAGTCCACAGCTCGTGGATCACCAATCTTGCCCAGAGATTCTGCTGCCGTCCGCCGCATTTCTGGCGTCTCATCCCGGAGTAATTCCAACAAGAGCGAGACCGTGCGCTCTTTTGAGGAAGGTGGAGAGTCCTGGCCACAACCGGTGGCGTAGAGCATCGACAGAGTGATTGCGCACACGATGGTGCGAGAAGAAGTACGACAGAACCAGGCACCAACATTGGGCAGGCTGATACGGACCATACCACGACTCACGTATGCTTAGGAGGCTCTTCGTGTAAGGCAGGCAGGTCTTTGGCTGATTCGATGGATTGCTGGAACTCCTTCTGAGCAGAATCCATCTCGGCTTGGATGGTCCGGATCTCGGGATCGACTGAATTGCGGACATCGGCAACGGCCTGCTTGAACGTCCGCAACGCATCCCCCAACCCCTCCCCCAAGCTCTGCATATCCCCCGGGGAAATATCGGCAGGCTGCGCAGCTCTCGCCTTCATCGATGCCTGCTGCGCTTGCACACGGGCCACCGCATCTTTGTTGACAATGGCCGACGGGCGTTTCGCCACGGGTTTTGTTTGGGCGCTGGCTGGAAGAGGCGGGTACTGTGCCTTCAGGACGGGCGTGGGAGCAGCCGCTCGCTCTTCCATCGTCAGAGGCTGTTGGCCCCGCCCCGCCGATTGGGTTGGCGCTGACCGGGCTATGCTGGAGGTCAACGGCCGAACTGGCTGGGGTGCAGCCGCGATATTGTGCATCAAAGCCGCGGTGGTTCCAGGAGTCAGTTCCGGCCCAGGCGTATAGGGTGCGGTGGGCTTGGGAGCGGCAGAGGCCTGTCCCTGCGTCATCGCCGGTGCAGCCTGAGGCGTAGATTGAGCTTGTGTGGGGACCGGTTGACTCGCTTCGGGCGACACCGCATCCGGTGAAGGGATATCATTGACTTCTTTCTTGAACCCTCTGAGCGCTTTCCCGACCCCTTCACCGATTTGTGGAAGCTTCCCCGCTCCAAAAATGATCAGAACAATGACAAGGATAATGATAAGTTCCGAGATCCCCATGGTACCGAACATGGCGCGAATCCTTATCCCTGGCAGGATGCTGAAAAAGTCCGCCAGCTTCGTTCTCGCATCGCTCAGAGGCTCAACGTACCGAAGCGTACGCCTCGCCTCTTCGCTCCCTGCGGCCTTGCTGGACAGCCTTTTTGAGCATCCTGCCGACTATTCAGGCCCTACCGCCCTACGAATTATTCCAGCTGCCTGTCACACAAGAACTGAGTTCTTCACAACCTGCCAGACACCCATCGATCTATCGCCGAGGGTTTTGCCTTAGCGAACGTCGAATTAACTCTATAGGCCACCAGGAGACACTGTCAAGGAAGGGACTGGGCTAGCAAATGGGGACGATTTCGTTCTGCAGTGGCAACCCGAACACCAACGCCTCACGCTCAGCAAGATACACGTCCAGTTCACTCCTGATCCCAAACTCGCCGGGCAGATACACTCCTGGTTCGATAGAAAAGCAGGTCCTTGGCATCAGACGTCGAGTATCCTGTGTCTCCAAGCCATCGATGTTGGCGCCGTTGCCGTGAACTTCTTCGCCGATTGAATGCCCTGTGCGATGGACGAACTGATCTCCATAACCGCTCTGCTGAATGACCTGCCGGCAGGCATCGTCAACTTCCCACCCGAAGGGGCGATGGCCTGCGGCTGTTTCTGACCGGACGAAGTCCAGGGCCGCATCCCGACCCCGCCGGACCACGTCGAAGACCTCACGATGTTTCACCGGCACCGTCCGGCCAACGTAGCCGGTCCAGGTAATATCGGCATAGACTGAACCGGGTTCCGCTTGTTTGGCCCAAAGATCGATCAAGAGCAAAGCATCGCGGGTGACGTCGGCTGCCCCTCTCTCCGTTGGACCATAATGGGGATCGGCACTGTGGGCATCGACGGCAGCAATCGGTGCACTCGACGTGACCATCCCTGCCTCCTGTATACGAGCCAGAATAAACTGCTGCACCCCATATTCCGTCAGCCTTCGTCCCTGCGCAACCACCGCTTGCACATGACTGAATGTCTCATCAACGATGCGCCGCAACGCCACGGCGGCATACTGGTGCGATTCGAGTTGACGGTCTGTCCAGCGCGCTTCAAACGTCTGAATCAGATCCGCTGAACTCACCACTTCGACATGGTAACTTCTGATCAACTCGATCGTACCGGCATCCACACGCGACACATAGGGCACGGCATTCAGGGGGGAATACTGCATCGCGATACGGGAACCACCGGTCAATAGACGCGCAAGAAGCTTCCGTTGCTGTTCCCACGACACATAGCAGTCGGCCTGTCCCGGTAACGTATCCAACACATGCGGTTCGATGCGATGCAGCACCTTGACGGGAACCCCGTGCGCTGGAATCCAGTAGTACCATCGACGCGTCACATGGATAGTCGGGTCGAGTTGGAGGACGCGATAGGCCAGAGGGTCACTACCGCGAAAATCATAAAAGAGCCAGCCGTCGATCTCAGCCTCACGCAGAGCCTGCTGAATCTCGCTGACACGCACATGTAGATCTATGGTCATAGTGGATGGCATCTTATCGTCGCACTGCCAAGCCGTCAATAAGACGGCCATTGAGACAGGCGATCATGGTAGACTAGCAGCCATGGCCGTTGAGCATGCACCAGAACTTTCCCAGTTTCGTGTGACTCTGTTTGTCGGACCGCAGCCAGTGGAGGAGAGGCCTTTCACCTACTCATGCGTCTTTAACGTCAAGAAACGGAGTTGGAAGGGTGGAGTTCAGGTTACTGTCGTTCTCACTCAATGTGACATCGATCACCTCAGCACCGATATCGATTTTCCCCGTTGGTTGACGCAGGCCCTCGTGGATCTCGCGGAGGAAGATCGTCTCTCGTATCAGGAGCGAGCCCATGAGCTGTTTATTGAGGCCGTGTGTTGGTGCAAACTGGACCTCGCGATGCAAGCCGGCATCACTCAAAAGAACCAATGCCTCTCAGATGACACAGAGATCGCAGATGTCAGAAACGCCGTCATCAATCGGAGGAACTTCATCACATCGTACGTGGCATCAGAACTGGACCTCGTCCTGAGAGACGTGACCGCCCTATAAGATACCCGCGTAAACGCGGCAGGGGTTTGCATTCAGAGACGAATTTGTTATAACCGCACTATGACTGAATCATGAGTGAATATCTGAGACTGACCATTACCGCTCAGCTCGCTCTGCCGAAATAGGAGGAAGATTCGTGAACATCTATTCGTCTCCATCCAATCGCTCTTGTAAGGTTTCCAGATTCAAACTGGTGACGGTCTTCTTGCTCCTGGCTCTGTGCATCGTCACCATGGTGCCGTCGGCATGGAGTCAGGAAAGCGCACCTCCCCCTTCGACGGGGAACACCGAAGGTGGAACCGCGTCAAGCGCAGGAATGCAAGCCGCTGCCGCCGTCTCCACAATCCTCTATTTTCCCTTTAAGGCCGCATTTGCGATAGGGGGAGGAATCGTCGGCGGATTAGCCTATGCCTTTTCAGGAGGAAACGAACAGGCGGCAAAGAGTATTTGGGATACCAGTCTCCGCGGCACCTACTACATTTCTCCCGATCACCTCCAAGGTAATCGGCCCATCCGATTCCTGGGGGTCGCAGATTCTGACGATGCGCCAACCCCTGCCCCGGAACCCATCCGCTAGTCGATGAAACCGATTATCGGGGTCACACCAGACTTCAACGCCGGTGATCGGAAAGAATGGGGTGGGCGCGAGCCCACCTATTTTTTGCGCGCGCGCTATATTCGGGCCATTGAAGAACTCGGCGGTGTCCCGCTGGTCCTTCCACTCCTAGCAGATCGTGCCACGAGACGGCGTCTTCTACAGCAGATCGATGGACTCCTCCTTACCGGAAGCGGGCCTGACCTTCCACCGTCATCGTACGGTGAGCGTCAGCGCTATCCGTTCGAAACCGTGAGCGAACGCCGGGCGAATTTCGAACTGGACATGGTCCACCTGGCACGACAGGCTGATCTTCCCCTGCTCGGCATCTGCGGAGGCATGCAGACTATGAATGTCGCCTGCGGCGGCAGTCTGTTTCAAGATATTGCATCCCAAGTTTCGACATCCCTCACACATCGGCAACACACACGAGCAACGAATCTGAGCCACACCGTCGCAGTCGAGCCAGGCAGCCTGCTTCGTCGCATTGTACGGTCGGTCTCGATGCGAGTGAATAGCTCCCACCATCAATCGGTCAAAGCCATTGCACCGTCATTGGTCGCCAGCGCCCTGGCCCTCGATGGTATCGTGGAGGCGATCGAGTCTCCGACCCACCGCTTCTTTCTTGGCATCCAGTGGCATCCGGAATTTCTCTTCGACCGACACCCTCTCCACCGGCGATTGTTCGAGGCGTTTCTTCGCGCCTCCCGCTCGACCGGCCGTAGCGCGTGACGGTGAGTGCGAGATACAAACAATGCGTGACGAGCGAACACGGCCTGCTATGCTTGAACTCGTATGGAATAGAAGTTTGTCGGTCCTACGGCGCCCGTCGCCATCTTCTCGGCCTAAGGAATTACGGTGATCAGCCGACTTTTCAGAACCAAATCTATTGAACAGATCCTCGCGGACGCAGACCAGCCCGAACATCGGTTGAAGAAGACCCTCACAGCCTGGGATCTGACGGCCCTCGGCATCGGGGCGATCATCGGCACTGGAATCTTTGTCCTAATCGGCACTGCCATCGTCGGCGATGCCCACCGACCGGGAGCAGGTCCTGGAATCGTGCTGTCCTTCGTACTCTCCGGCCTCACGTGCGCGTTCGCAGCCCTCTGCTATGCAGAGTTCTCCACCATGATTCCCGCGGCGGGCTCTGCCTATACCTACTCGTATGCCACGTTGGGAGAATTCCTGGCCTGGATCACCGGGTGGAACCTCATTCTCGAGTACGGCGTGGCCTGTGTTGCGGTCGCCATCGGCTGGTCCGGCTATTTCAACAATCTGCTCAGGCTGGCCGGAATCGAACTACCGCACTGGGCGACCCATCCACCCGGAGGACCTGACGGGGGTGTGGCAAACTTCCCCGCAGCCATTATCGTGCTACTCGTCACCATCATCCTCGTTGTTGGGATTAAAGAAAGCGCCCGCGCAACCGGTATTATCGTGTGCTTGAAACTTGCGGTCATCCTGTTCTTCATCGCCGTGGGCACGCCGGCCGTGAATAGCGACAACTGGACGCCCTTCCTGCCGCAGGGATTCGCCGGGGTCGGCGCGGCGGCGGCGATCGTGTTCTTCGCCTATATCGGATTTGACGCCATCTCGACGACCGCCGAAGAAGCCAAAAACCCTCAGCGGGATCTGCCGATCGCAATCATCGCCTCACTCAGCATCTGTACCGTGCTCTACATTGCTGTGGCCGCGATCTTGACCGGCTTAGTCCCCCTTACACAGATCGATATCCATGCACCGGTGGCCGATGCACTGAGCAAGGTGGGCTTCAAGTGGGGAGCGGCGATTGTGGCGATCGGAGCCGTAGCCGGCATTACCAGCGTGCTTGTCGTGATGATGCTGGGTCAAATCCGTGTATTCTTTGCCATGTCACGCGATCACCTCTTAAGTCCGTGGCTCTCAACCGTGCACCCGCGTTATGGCACACCTCACTATGCCACCATTCTCACCGGTGTCGCTGTGGCCACGCTCGCTGCGCTGATCCCTATCGGCGATGCGGCGGACATGACGAACATCGGTACGCTCTTTGCTTTTGTTCTAGTCTGTATCGGCGTCGTGGTTTTACGCTATACGAAACCTAACCAGATCCGCCCATTCCGACTCCCATTCATGCCGGTCATCCCCATTCTTGGCATGCTGGCCTGCCTCGGCCTCATGAGCTTTCTCCCATGGGTGACCTGGATTCGATTTGGTATCTGGACGACCATCGGCATTGCAGTCTATTTGGGATATGGCTTGAAGCATAGCAGGCTAGCCGGCCCCTCTCCCGATAGCCATCTTCCAAAACATTTAGGCTAAATAGAAGAGTACGTTAGCTGGATTTGTCTGCAGGTTGAGCCGTTAAGGCTGGAGCAGGAGCCGGTGTGGTGTCAGGAGAAACCACCGGGGAGGCGGCAGGCGCGATAGGCTGACCAGCAGGTGCTGATGCCGCAACTGCAGCGGTAGGCTTAGGAGCGGCGGGCGGCTTGGGAGGGGCAGGCCGCTCAGGCTTGATGCCTCCTTCCCACGAGGGACCGGAATACATATCTGCCGAGAGACCCTTGGTTTTCCACTTGTCTTCGAAGTCTGCAGCGGCCTTATTCGGCGTCTCACCACTCCCTACAACGTCATTCCACGGATAGGCTTTCGGGCCGATCTGGCACCCAGTCTCCGTCCTCTTTAAATACAAGGAGATCGGATTCCCACGGTATGGTCCAAGGTAAATATGTAGGGAGCCAACAAATTCGAGCAAATGTGCCATCCCCATCTCCAAGAGGGAGGCATGATGCCATAAGAGGCGAGAAGAGGGCAAGGAGGTTGCTCCCCTTGCTCGCGCAACACGCGCCCTCAGAAGGGCCTCGTTGGACGCGCGCAGTTAAGGAGCAAACCTCCTCGCCCTCTAAGGAAATAGAGAAGATGAGAATATGCGGAGGGTCCCCGCTCCTTCGGCAAAACGCTCCGCGATCTGATCCATCCCCTGATGGGAAATAATAGAATTCAATGCTCAATGAACGCGCGCAGTCAGAAACTAGCCTCTTCGCCCGCCACGACATCACCGATACGCTCGCTGCTCGTTATTAGATTGACAGACTTTTGAACCGTCCCGTAGACTGGCTGGATGCCCTCACGATTAATTACCCCCTCTCGCTCCCACAGCAAGAAAACCACCATCGGTTTCGTGAATCTGGGTTGTTCCAAAAACCAGGTCGACTCCGAGGTGATGCTAGGCACCCTGGTAGCGGACGGGTTTGCCTTGACCGATAACCCGAAGAAAGCAGAAGTCGTCATCATTAATACGTGTGGATTTATCGAAGAAGCTAAGCAGGAATCCATCGATACGATCATTGCGCATGGCAAACTGAAAAAGACAGGATCCTGCCGGGTATTGATCGCCGCCGGCTGTCTGGCACAACGATATCAAGGGGACCTTCTCAAGCAATTGCCGGAGCTCGATGGCGTGGTGGGGACCGGGGAGTTTGGGAAGATTGCGGAAATTTGCCGGGACCTGTTGGCGCCAAAGAAGCGGCAACAACGGCTCTGGATCAGCGAGCCCCCCTATCTGTACGAGGCGGACGCCCCGCGCCTCCGTCTCGGAAAGGCCCATAGCGCCTATGTAAAAATCGCCGAAGGCTGCAACCGCAATTGCGCGTTCTGCGCGATCCCCTTGATGCGGGGCAAACAGCGAAGCCGCCCTGTGGAATCGATCGTCGCCGAAGCCACGCGCCTCGCCGCTGAAGGCGTGAAAGAAATCAACCTCATTTCCCAGGATACAGTGAATTATGGCGTCGATCTTGGCCTGCGCCATGGCCTCGTCACCCTGCTCCGAGAGTTGGTCACGGTAAAAGATCTACGCTGGATCAGACCATTCTATCTCTACCCGCAACAGGTATCGGACCAGCTCTTGGATCTCTATGCAGGCGAGGAAAAGATTACCAAGTATATCGACATGCCACTGCAACACATCAACGATCGGATGCTCAAAAAGATGCACCGGCTGGGCGATCGCGCCGCCATCACCGCCCTCGTCGATCGGATCAGAACCCGCATTCCAGGCGTCACCTTTCGCACGGCCTTCATCGTGGGGTTCCCAGGCGAGACGGAGCAGGCATTCGACGAGCTGAGAGACTACGTGGCAGAGACTCAGTTCGATCGGGTGGCGGCGTTCTTGTATTCTGACGAGGAAGACACCCCGGCCGTCGGGTTTGACGACAAGGTTGAGCGGTCGGTTATGGACGAACGACGGAATGAACTCCTGGCTGTACAGGAAGACATTGCAGCGGCACGGGGCAAGGACCGTATCGGCTCCGTGATGGAAGTCTTGGTTGAAGGCGTCTCCGAAGAGACAGATCTCCTGCTTGAGGGACGCCATGAAGGCCTGGCCCCTGAAATCGACGGCGTGGTGTATATCAATGATGGATCAGCCACAGCAGGGGAACTCGTCAAGGTCGAGATTACCGATGCGGCACTGTATGATCTTGTAGGCCACATCGTCTCCTAACAGGATGCTGAAAAAGAGGGGATGGAAGCTGATGATCTTCTGTGCTCGCGCAACGCGCGGTCGCGGACTCCCCTCGTTGGACGCGCGCAGTGGAAGATCAATCAGCCCCGATCCCTAAAGAAATATCGAGCAAGCTTGGAGGGAGCATTTATATCGTTCGATGCGCGCAGTAAAGGGCAGCCTCGGCCACTCCCTTAAAGAGAGGGTGGAGAGAACGAGCTTCATGCCTGCTGCAATAATGATTCAATAACTTGCTAGCGCCATTTCCCGCCGGTATCTTTGTTTATCTGCCGCACTTGCACAAACCGCTTTCACCGTAAAGGTAGAGACCACGATGGCACACGGAAAAGAATCAGTCGTTCTCCTGATCCATTGTAAGGATCGCCGGGGTATCGTGGCCCGGGTCTCGGGCTTCATTCACGACTTTGGCGGAAACATTCTCGATTCAGATCATCATACCGATGAAGAGACGAACGAGTTTCTCATGCGCATGGAGTTTGCCTCCGAGGGTCTGCAGATTCCGCCCGATGAAATCGCCGCTGCCTTCGCCCCGGTCGCGAAGACCTTCGAGATGCGCTACGAGGTTCGCCTTTCAAGTCGCCGAACAAGGGTCGCGATGTTGGTTTCTAGACAGGACCACTGTCTGGCGGATCTGCTCCAACGGCACAAACGCGACGAGCTCCACATCGATATTCCGGTGATTATTTCCAATCATGATGCCTGCGCCGTCTGGGCCGAGCTGTTCAAAATCCCCTTCACTGTCTATCCCGTGACCAAGGAGACCAAGCCGCAGCAGGAGCAGCAAGTCCTTTCCCTGTTGAAAGACCATCGTATCGAACTCGTCGTCATGGCCCGGTACATGCAAATCCTCAGCGGCGCCTTTCTTTCACAGGTCGGCTGTCCAGTCATCAATATCCACCACTCATTCCTGCCCGCATTCATCGGCGCCAATCCCTATCGGCAGGCCTATGACCGGGGCGTGAAGATCATCGGAGCGACGGCGCACTATGCCACGGAAGATCTGGATGAAGGTCCGATCATCGAGCAAGACGTCATGCGTGTGGGCCACCGGGATACGGTCGAGGATCTGGTAAGAAAAGGCCGGGATCTGGAAGAGATTGTGCTGGCCCGCGCTGTGCGCCGCCATGTCGAGCGACGGGTGTTGGTGTATGGCAGAAAAACCGTGGTGTTCGACTAGCCGGATGCTCAAAAAGTCCTCCATACTTAGCTGATCTTTAACACCACCCTGAACCGTGCTTCTCCGCTCATCATGCGATCGTAGGCTTCAGCCGCGCGTTCGAGCGGGAACTCCTGGACCATCGGTCGTATGCCGGCTTGGACACTGAAATTCAATGTATCCTGCGAATCCGCCGAGGTTCCGCAGGGCCAGCCCTGAACTGAATGTCGCCCCACAATAAACTTGACGATAGGCACCTCTACAGGCTCCTCCGAGATACCGACCATGATCAGTTTCCCATCGATGGCTAAGCCGCCGATGGCAGCACTCATTGCCTTGCCGCTTGTGACGGTCGCTAGAATGACCTTCGCCCCGCCGAGAGCCGTGAGCGCCTCGGCCACATTCTGTGCGCTGCTATCGATGTAGTGGCGGGCGCCCAATTTCTTTGCCAACGCCTCTTTGTCTTTCCCCCTGGCGATCGCCACCGTCGCGAATCCCATCTTGGTCGCGAATTGCACACCCAAATGACCAAGCCCACCGACACCGAGGATGGCAACCACATCGCCGGGCCGCGCACCACTGTTGCGAAGCGCGTTGAAGGTGGTGATGCCCGCGCATAGCAGGGGGGCAGCCTCAACGTTAGATAGATCGTCCGGTACCCGCGCCAAAGCTTCTACGGGAGCAACCATATGCGTGGCGTAGCCTCCGTCATAGCTAATTCCTGGCACTAGCGCATGGTGGCAGAGAATAAAATCGCCTCGGCGGCACGGTTCGCAGCGGCCACAATGTCCTCCGTGCCATCCCACACCAACTCGTTGGCCTGGTTTCCATTCACCCACGCCCGAACCTACCGTATCGATAATCCCGGCAATTTCATGTCCAGGCACACGAGGATACTGGATTCCAGGCCACAGACCCTCTTTGGTAAAAACATCGCTGTGACAGATCCCGCAGGCCTGCACCTTAATCAGAACATGCCCCATTGCGGGACTAGGTACGTCCCGCTCCACGAGTTGCAGAGGTCCTCCGGGTTGCCGTACTTCCACTGCTTTCATCGTTCTCATGCGGCATTCTCCTTCCAACTGACGCAGATAGGTTGAATTATTCAGGTTGTTTACACATTTATTCGAGCGACTCGGCAACCAGCATTATGATCGATTGAGCCAATGTTTCTTCAAAACTTGGATTTACCACTGTCTCTGCGAGAATTTGTTAGAGTGTTGCAGAGAACCCTGGGGTTATTCGCCAAGCTTACCGGCTCGACTGAGCCGCGGTGCTCTACCAGGAGGAGGTGTCGTTGCAGGTAGAAATGTGGCCCAAGAACGATGACGTTGCCATGTTGGTCATCACCTCTCTTGGGTACGACTCCACAGACACACGCCACTCCCGCACGCTCACTACCAGCTAAGCCGAAGCCTAACGGTCCGCTATTCCGGGAGCGAGCATGAGGCTGACAGGAAGCTTTTCCGCCAAGGTGTAGGAACTGGCCTTATTTTCCTTGACCCACCGCTTCTCAGCCACAGATTCAAAAGGCGGAGCAAGTTCTCCGTTAAGAGACCACAGATCGAATGGTGTCTCATCAATGGAAATCTCCCAATCATACCCCCTGTCCTTGACGTAGGGAGCAATGACCGCATCGAGTGTCCTGACCCACCATTCTCTGATGACGGGACCAGGTAGCGTCCTGGCAATTTGGTCGATTTTGAACCGGACAAATTTATTATGGGGTTCGCCACCGACAAAGCAGGAGTCCTTGGCTACCTCCTCAAAAATGAACACGACATAGAACTTAGGGATAGGGATGCTCGCATACACCTCCGTCACCTGCTTGGCCAGATTCTTTTTGTCTTCAGCAGTGAACGCTCCGACAGGGTGATACACTTTCCATAACGGCATATCGTGTCCCTCCTCATTGGTTGAGCACTTGCTGTCGTGGGTTTGTCTGGAAAATCGAGGTCCATGGTCATACCTATTTCCGACCAGACCATGTTGAGTCTTTAGGAGTCGTGTTCCATCGATCAATCCTCCTTTCTTATCAACATATTGAATTGACATGTGCCCCTGCCGCTTGTCAGGTAACACACATGATGAGTTGAACAACTTGAGAGTAACTTCTCCGGCATGCGCTCCACATTTCCAAAGATGCCGCGGTTGAACACTCTATCTCCTCTTCCGGATCGTGTATCTGGTTACACAGGAGGAAAAGGCCCCCTCGTAACGCAGTCACTTGCACTTCGGAAGTCACTATAGCCCAGTGGGTTGCACAATGCAAGTGATGAGACTACATTATGGGCTGGAGCTCAGTCCCCCACAGAGGTGGGACAATGGATGTGGGCAACCGTGAACAACAGGTGGCACTATGAGATTTACACGATCATCTTGTCCGATCACCAATGTATTGGATACGCTCGGAGATAAATGGACACTGTTGGTCATTCGCGATCTGGTCTTAGGCAAGCGACGTTATCAGGAGTTCACCTCCTCTCCAGAAAGAATTGCGTCAAACATCCTGGCCAATAGACTGAAAAAACTGGAGAGCGAAGGCCTGATCACCCGACGGGCCTACCAACGGAACCCCGTACGCTATGAATACTTTCTCACAGAGAAGGGCGAGGGCCTCAAGCCGGTATTGGAAGCAATCATCGTATGGGGGGAAAAGAATTACCCGGGCACCAAAATATTCCCTCGCGTCAACCACGTGAAGGAAGGGTAAACACCCCCGATGAGAGAGGATTTAGGAGGGCTTTGGTGACCGCTTAGCCGATGCGGGAGCAGGGACCAACGGCAGTATCGCCGTAAATGTTGAACCGTCTCCGACCTTGCTCTGAACCTCGATACGCCCGCGATGGGATTCGACAATCCAGGCGCAGATGGCCAGCCCAAGTCCGGTGCCTTTCTTGGTATGGGCTCGCGCATTATCGGTGCGATAGAACCGGTCGAAGATCCGACTCTGATCCTCTTGCGCAATCCCAATACCGTGATCGGTCACGGACAGCCGTGCGTGAGCCTGCTCAATGGTCAACGCGATCTCGATGGCGCCGCCGGTGTGAGAGTATTTGACTGCGTTATCCAAAAGATTCAGGAACAGTTCGCGCAACCGCAACTCATCTCCCAATACCACCGCGGGCTCGATAGCTCGTAGCACGACCTGGATGTCCCGTTCCTGCCCCAACAGCGAGGCTTGCCGGTGGAGGTCCTCGACAAGCGCGTCCAGCGGGACCGGCAGATGTTCCATTTTCACCTCGCCCATATCGGCCCGAGACAGAAACAGCAACTCATCCACAATGCGCGTCATCCGGTCGATTTCTTCGAGATTGCTCTCCAGGACGATTTTGTAGTCGTCAGTTTCGCGTGGGCGCCGGAGCGCAAGCTCGGTTTCCCCTTTCATGACCGTCAAGGGCGTGCGCAATTCGTGCGAGGCATCGCTGCTGAACTGGCCGATCTGCCGAAAGGAAGTTTCGAGCCGATCGATCATATTATTAAACGTATTCGTCAAGCGACCGATTTCGTCGGCTGAGGCTGGAACTGTGAGCCGTTGCGTGAGGTCGCCTCCGGCAATGCGTTGGGCTGCCAGCGTGATCGCATCGACCGGGCGCAGGGCTCGGCCGGCCATGAACCAGCCGCCGGCGAGCGACACGACCAGCGCGATGGGGATACTGACCAGCAGCACGAGCAGGAGCCGGTTCAGTGTCTGCTCGACTGAGTCCATCGAGGTGCCGACCTGGATGATGTAGAGCAGGTTACCTCGATAGATGATGGGAACTGAAATGAGGCGTAACGGCGGTTCCTTGGGGTATCTGGCAAATTCGAACAGCGGACGGCCTGAGGACGCCATTTCCAACGCCCGGCGACTCAGAGGCATCTCATGCTGTTTCATGTTCGGCGAACGAATCGTGATGGTGCCGGAGGGGCTGAAGATCTGAAAGAACTTATCGATGCGGGCCAGTTCCGGGAACTGCGACAGCAGTTCGTCTTCGTCGATCAGCGGGAGAAATCCACGTTCTTCCAGCGACCGAACGGCCGCCTCAGCAGTTTCCCCCAGCGATTCATCGACCGCGTCGCGGAGGCTTCGAGCCGTCACCAGGTACAGGATGGTTGAAAAGATGATGAGGATGAGCGCAAGCGCGGTGCCGTACCAGAGCGTGAGCCTGACGCGAAGCGGCATCAGTCGACCTTCAGCATATATCCGCTTCCGCGAATCGTGTGAATCAGCTTCTTTGAGCGTCCTCTGTCGATCTTGTTCCGGAGATAGTTCACATACACGTCGATGACGTTCGTGAACGTGTCGAAATCCTGATCCCACACATGCTCTGAGATCATCGGGCGGGTCAACACGCGCCCGGTATGACGCATCAGATATTCAAGCAACGCGTATTCCTTCAACGTGAGATCGATCCGCTGGCCGCCCCTCGTCACTTCACGCGTGGCCGGGTTCAACGCCAAGTCGTCGATCTGGAGCACGCCAGGACTTTCAGTGGAGCCACGGCGAAGCAGAGCACGAATGCGGGCAAGCAGTTCGTCGATCGCGAAAGGCTTGGTAAGATAATCGTCCGCGCCCGCATCGAGGCCCTTGACGCGCTGATCCACTTGCGATTGGGCGGTTAGGATCAGAATGGGGGTTTGAATCCTGGCCTGGCGGACCCCCTTGAGAATCTCCAATCCCGGCAATGACGGCAGCATCAAGTCGACGATCAATAAGTCATAGTTGGTGTGGAGCGCCATCTCAAGCCCCTTCGCACCGTCTTCACAAAGGTCGACGGCGTAGCTCTCCTCATCAAGCGCGCGCTTGATGAAGCAGCCGACTTTGGTTTCGTCTTCAATGACTAGAATGCGCATGGCAGTCTGCTGAAAAAGCCCCCCAGCTTCGTTCTCCGTCGCTCAGACTCCTCACGTACCCAACTACGTACGCTCCGGGGTCTTCGCTCCCTGCGGCCTCGCCTGCGGAACGGCGCGTCTCGGCGCGCCGGGGTTGGGCGGGTGAGAAGTCTGGCCTTTTGATCAGCCTGCAGGGTTGTCATCGCAGCCTATCACTCGGATTGAAAAGTTGACGATGGAGGATTATACCAAACCTGTGCCTACAATTGGTCTGCTTGGTTTGTCTGGTTGATTTGGTTCATCTGGTTAGCTTCTTTCAACCAAAGAACAAGACAACCCAGATAGAACAGTTTTTATGCCGGCGTGAATCGGGTGACCGTGACCGGCTCGTAGGTCAGGGCCGGTCCCTGAGGGGTTCGTCGGGCCACCGTGTGCTTGAGCCACTGGGCATCGTCCCGCTTCGGAAAATCCGATCGGTAATGGGCTCCGCGACTTTCCTGCCTGGCAAGGGCGCTGGTGACGATGGTCTCCGCGACATCAAGAAGAGACTGGAGCTCGAACGCTTGCACAAGATCCGTATTAAATACCCGCCCTTTGTCCTGCACCATGACGGAAGCCGCGCGATGGGTCAGTGCCGTGAGTGCCGTGAGCGCAACAGACATGGATTCGTGCGTCCGAACGAGGCCAAGATTGAGGCTCATCAACTGGCCGAGTTCTTCACGAATCTGCCAGGCTCGGACCGGTCCCTCCTGTGCCAGCACACGCTGAACGCGATGCTGCTCGATCGCAAGCTGGTCTGTTTCCAAGACCTGTCGTGCGATGGTTCGAACATACTCTCCGGCTCGGACTCCGGCGCGACGGCCAAACACGATGGTTTCAAGAAGGGAGTTGCCTCCGAGCCGATTGGCCCCGTGCACACTGACGCAGGCACATTCACCAGCCGCATAGAGCCCTGCAACACCGGTTTCAGCCCATTGATTGGTCCGGACACCGCCCATTTGATAGTGCGCGCCTGGTCGAACAGGAATGGGCGTTTCAATAGGGTCGAGGCCGGCGAACTCAATTGCGAGTTCTCTGATCTGAGGAAGCCGTTCGAGAATGCGCTGGCGGCCAAGATGTCGTAAGTCCAACAACACACACCCGTCAACTCCACGGCCTTCGAGGATTTCTTGCCCGATGGCCAATGAGACAACGGAGCGAGTGGCCAATTCCATCTGCTGCGGGGCATAGGTCTTCATAAACCGTTCGCCCAGCGTATTCAGAAGATACCCTCCTTCTCCGCGGGCGCCTTCGGTGATGAGGATACCTGTGCCCTTGAGCGTCGTGGGATGGAACTGGACAAATTCCATGTCAGCAAGCGGAGCACCTGCGCGATAGGCGAGTGCCATACCGTCACCGGTGTTGATTACGGCATTCGTGCTCGTCAGGAAAACGCGCCCGCTGCCTCCCGTGGCTAAGATCACGGCTTTAGCCCCGATCACCTGTAACCCTCCATTGATCAGATCCCACGCCACCACGCCTCGACAGACACCGTCTTCCACAATCAACGTTGTGACATACCACTCCTCATATACAGCGATTCGCCGCTTGAGCAGCTGTTCGTACATCGCGTGGAGGATAGCGTGACCGGTGCGGTCGGCAGCGTAACAGGTGCGAGGGAAACCGGCTCCGCCAAACGGTCGTTGGGCGATCCGTCCCTGATTGTCGCGACTGAAGATGACCCCTAACCGTTCTAATTCATGGATATCCTCAGGGGCTTCACGACACATTGCCTCAATCGCATCCTGATCACCCAGATAGAGCCCGCCCTTTGTGGTGTCGAAAGCATGGGCCTCCCAGGAATCGTTCTCCCCCAATGCCGCATTGATCCCCCCCTGTGCAGCGACAGAGTGGCTGCGTACCGGATGGACCTTGGATATCACGGCGACATCGAGATCAGACGGTGCAACAACCGCCGCCCGCATCCCCGCTAGACCGGCTCCAACGATCAGAATGTCGTGTAGTTTCATGGCCTGCAAGTCTGAAACAAGAAGAGAACCTATCGGCAGGAGGCTCAAAAAGTTCGTCCGGCAAGGCCGCAGCGAGTGAAGGCCCGAGGACGTACCCTCTGGGGCCGTTCGCCCGTATAATGGATCTTGGCGAACGGATAAGCCCCACTAGTGTTTCTGCCCTCCGAGGACCCTAATCGTACGTTGAGGGTCTGAACGATGCGAGAACGAAGTCGGCGGACTTTTTCAGCCTCCTGCTTATTGTCTGCACTCATACGTGACTCAGGATCCAAAGGCAAGTCCGGAAACCTTCGGATGCCCCTTGGAGAATAGAGCGTGCGCATGGTATTGTGCGTGCGGCGAGTGGGTAATTCAGTACATCAGGACTCTCGACCGGCAAGCATTCCCCGAAGGACACAGGCTGCGAAAAAACTAGGTGCGCACGCCAGAGTTTCACTGGTCCGAACGCCCAGGGTAAGAGGAGAATACCACGCAGGATGCTCAAAAAGGCCCTCCAGCAAGGCCGCAGCAAACGAAGAGGCGAGGCGTACGCTTCGGTACGTTGAGCCTCTGAGTGCGGCGAGAACGAAGCTGGCGGACTTTTTCAGCATCCTGCTAGACGAACGCCATGGCCACACCTTACTTTCTGAGCCCGACCGACACGTTTATCCATCGCCATATCGGCCCCACCGACGTTGAAGCTCGCGAAATGCTGGCCACGCTCGGCTTGCAATCGCTGGAGGAGCTGAGCAAGGCTACCGTCCCGGCCAACATTCGTATGCAGAAGGAACTAGATCTGCCCCTTCATCGCAGCGAACAAGCCGTGCTGGAAGAGATTCGCTCCATCGCCTCAGAAAACCGGGTCTATCGTTCATTGATCGGCATGGGCTATCACGACTGCCTGACTCCCGGCGTGATTCAGCGCAATATTTTTGAAAACCCGTCCTGGTACACCCAATACACACCCTACCAGGCTGAGATCGCCCAGGGCCGCTTGGAAGCCCTCGTGAATTTCCAAACCGTCGTCACCGACCTCACCGGCTTGCCTCTAGCCAATGCCTCACTCCTGGATGAAGCGACGGCGGCAGCAGAGGCCATGGCCATGTGCCTCGCCTTTTCCCGTTCGTCAGGCCATGAACGGACAGAATTCTTCGCCTCGCAAGACTGTCATCCCCAGACCATTGCCGTGATGCACACACGAGCTGAACCGCTCGGCATGACCCTGCGCACAGGCCGCGCAGACACCATCGACTTTTCTAATCCCCAACTGGCCGGCATTCTGCTCCAGTATCCGGCCACCGACGGCTCTGTCGGAGATTACAGCGCGCTGGTAACTCAGGCCCACGCAGCCGGAGTTCTGGTGGTGGTCGCCACCGATCTGTTAGCCTTGACTCTTTTGCGCGCACCGGGAGAATTCGGGGCCGATATCGCCGTGGGCTCCAGCCAGCGATTTGGTGTTCCACTTGGATTTGGCGGCCCTCACGCGGCATTTCTTGCCACCGCTGAGACATTCAAACGGCAGATGCCTGGACGCATCGTCGGGGTATCCAAGGATGTCACAGGCAAGCCTGCCTACCGGCTTTCTCTGCAAACCCGCGAACAGCACATCAGACGTGAAAAGGCGACGAGCAACATTTGTACGGCGCAGGTGCTCTTGGCCATTATGGCAAGCATGTACGCGGTCTACCATGGACCGGAGGGTCTTCGGCGGATTGCTGAGCGCGTGCATGGCTTAGCCGTGGTGCTGGCAACGGGATTGCGGCAGCTCGGATTCGAGATCGCAACAGACACCTACTTCGATACAATTCGGATTCGCCTCACAAAGATACAATCCGACTCCATTCTCATCCGAGCCAACGAAGCCGGCATCAATCTTCGCCGGCATGAAGACCACGCGTTAGGGATTACGCTGGATGAGGTCAGCACGGAAGACGAGGTCCGCCGGATCATGGAAATTTTCAGCGGCCAGGATCGGCTGCCGTTTCACATCCGAGACCTCAGCGAGAGCGCCCACACACGTTTCCCGGCGAACCTCACCCGAACCAGCGCGTACCTGACCCACGAAGTGTTCAATCGCTATCATTCGGAGCATGAGATGCTGCGATATATCCACCGCCTTGAGGCAAAGGATCTGTCGCTCGTCCATTCGATGATCCCGTTGGGATCCTGCACCATGAAGCTGAACGCGACCTCCGAGATGTTGCCCGTCACCTGGCCGGAGTTCTCACGGCTTCATCCATTTGCGCCGGTCGAACAAACCAACGGGTATCGGAAGTTGTTCCATCAGCTGGAGACGTGGCTGGCTGAGATCACAGGATTCTCAGCCGTATCCTTGCAACCGAACGCCGGCTCACAGGGCGAATATACGGGGTTGATGGTGATCCGTGCGTTCCACAAAAGCCAGGGGGAAGAACATCGAGATGTCTGCTTAATTCCCTTGTCCGCACACGGCACAAATCCAGCCAGTGCAACGATGGTGGGCATGACGGTTGTGACCGTCGCCTGCGATCGACAGGGTAATGTCGATGTCACCGATCTTGAAACCAAGGCCGCGCAACATCACGATCGGCTGGCGGCGCTCATGTTGACCTACCCCTCAACCCACGGTGTCTTCGAAGCAGATGTGCGGCGCATCTGCCAGATCATCCATACGCATGGCGGGCAAGTCTATATGGACGGCGCCAACTTGAATGCTCAGGTGGGGCTCTGTCGGCCAGGAGACATCGGCGCGGATGTGTGCCATCTCAATCTTCACAAAACATTCTGCATTCCCCATGGCGGCGGCGGTCCTGGGATGGGGCCAGTCGTTGCCGCGCGGCACTTGGCGCCGTTTCTTCCCGGCCATCCAGTGATGCACTTGGGAGGACAAAATGCCATCGGAGCCGTATCGGCGGCGCCATACGGTAGCCCCAGTATCGTGACGATTTCCTGGGTCTACATCGCCCTGATGGGACGCGACGGCCTCACGAAGGCGACGCAGGTGGCAATCTTGAGCGCCAACTACATGGCCAAGCGGTTGGAGAAGTACTATCCCATTCTCTATACGGGAACGTCCGGATTCGTGGCGCACGAGTTCATTCTCGACCTCCGTCCGTTCAAGGAGACGACGGGAGTTGAAGCGATGGATGTGGCGAAGCGATTGATGGACTATGGGTTCCATGCACCGACGGTCTCGTTCCCCGTTCCCGGAACACTCATGATCGAACCGACGGAAAGCGAAACGAGAGAAGAATTAGACCGGTACTGCGAGGCGCTGATCTCGATTCATGGAGAAATACAAGACATCGTCGAGGGCCGCCAGCCCCGAACAAATAATTTGCTGAAGAATGCGCCCCACGCGGCACAGGTGGTGACGGCCACCGAATGGAACCGACCCTACAGCCGCGAACAGGCTGCCTTTCCTGCCCCTTGGGTACGCCACCATAAATTCTGGCCCAGTGTGAGCCGCATCGACGAGGCCTTTGGAGATCGGCATCTCGTCTGCACGTGCCCACCAACCGACACCTACTAAGTCGGCTGCTGAAAAAGGCTCTCAACGTCGTTCTCGTCTCGCAACCATCCTCAACGTACCCCAGAGGGTACGCCTCCGGTGATTGCTTCTCCTGCGGCCTAGTTGCGAAGCCTTTTTGAGCAGCCTCTGAAGAGAAGAACCGAAGATGGTTGCTGTACTGGGAACGGCGGTGGGGATAAGTCACTGCGTTGTGGAGTCCTGCCCAAAGCAGGGAAACTAGACATGACGCATCGTGAGGGAACCACTCTCGCCGAGAATACAAGGATGGAATACCGTCATCAGATACTCTGCCTGTCTCATTTTTCTTCCCTTATTCGTCGATAAATACCTTCAAAGATCAATGCCACCCCATCGCTGACACGGGGAAGAGGCAACGGACGAATTAGTCGCCTTCGAACTTAAGATATAGGTGTGGCTCTTTCTGACATTTTATGGCTAGCTCTTTTACTTGTTCAAACAATTTCCTCACAGCAGCCTCAACATCTTTATCGCTCTCTTGCACTGTTCGGGAAAGTCTGTCCCATTCGGACTGGAACGTATCCATTTGGAGCCGATTGAAATAGGCGTCACCGGATAAATCGATGAACCTAAGGCAATGATAAGTCTCATCTCGGAGCGCTGGGACATAAGGGCCTAATAAATCCTTTCTATCCTGGATTTCTTCAAGTACTTCTCCAAACTCATCTTGAAGCTTCACTATTAATCCCAAATAAGCACCCCATTGGATCAGAGAATTCTAAGGCTTTCGTATGGAGGACAATTTGAGCTACCTCCGATTCCGCAGACACCCCCGAAGGGGGGCAGGGTTCTGGGTTTCGAACTGCTCGGTGTGGCGTGCGAGACATACAAGAACGTCGATGGTCCGTCCAAGTAACACACCAGAAGAATATTTACGCAGGATACTCAAAAAGGCCGGCCTTCTCACCCTCCCAACCCTGGCGCGCCGAGACGCACCTTTTCCCAAACAAGGTCGCAGCGAGCTGTCACTTTATAAGGGGTGGGTGGGATGATCCCAACTGTGAGTGTCTTCCCAATTCATCGTTTCTTTTTCAAGGGTAGCCTGGTCGATCCTCGAGTGCGCGCGTCGAACGAGCACATTCGCTTATCAATCAATAGCCCTTCCAAGCTCGCTTGCTTCTCTCTTTTGGGAGGGCACCCATGTTGGTCTAGGTGCGGCCGTCGAACGAGGCCCTTCTGAGGGCGCGCGTTCCGGGAGCACAGGACCAACGTGGGTGTCCTTCCTCCCTTTCATTGTGCGCGTTCCGCGAGCAGGAGGACGGCTAGGCTACCCTTCCCACCATTTTTCAGGATCCTGCTACAGCGCCCCTTCGGGGATTTGATCAAGCTTATAGAAATCTATCGGGTCCAGTCGGCGTTGAGTTGTTTGTGTCGGCTCGCTGCCTTTGGTAAAGAGTTCAACGGTACTCGCCTGTCCCTCCTGCTCATCCTCAAGAAGTCCTGTCGACGGATCGACCTTGACGAAGGTGACGCCTTCCGGAATGGTGAAGGCCACGACCGGGAGCGGATTAAGCGCGGCCTGCATGAAATTGATCCAAATAGGCAACGCGGCATGCGCCCCCGATTCTGTTTCGCCGAGTGAACGTCGATCGTCGAATCCGACATAGATGCCCGCGACCAAGTTCGGCGCACCGCCGATAAACCAGGCATTGATAAACTCGTCCGTGGTTCCGGTTTTCCCTGCAATCGGCCGCCCGATCCCTTTCGCCGCCTGCGCGGTGCCCTTTTGAACCACGTCTTCCATCATGTTGGTAATCAAGTATGCCGTTTCTTTCGAGATGACTGGAATGGCTTGCGGCTCCGCCTGTTCAAGCACCTGTCCCGCGTTGTCCTTCACGGACAGGATCCCATGGGGCTCTGCACGATTCCCCTGGTTCAGAAACACACTGTACACGGAGGTCAGTTCCATCAGCCCGACGGACGAGGAGCCCAACCCCAAGGACAGATCTGCCGCCAGTGGACTGGTGATCCCAACCGCTTTCGCAAATTCGATGACACTCTTGACGCCGACCTTGTCCAGCAGCCGAACCGTCGCGAGGTTGTGCGAATGGGCCAGCGCGTCCCGCAAACTCACCATGCCATGGATCTTTCTTCCATAGTTCTCCGGCTTCCACGTTTTCTCATCTTGTTCCTGCGTATAGACGACCGGCGCATCGAGGATCACCGACCCAGGGCTCATCCCCTGATTCATCGCCGTCGCGTAGATGATCGGTTTGAACGCGGATCCGGGCTGACGATGCGCCTGCACGGCCCGATTGTATTCACTGCGACCAAAATCGTAGCCTCCCACCATAGCTCGAATCGCGCCTTTGGCTGGCTCCAGCGCAATGAACCCTCCCTCAATCAGAGGAGTCTGCTCCAGTTGCACATGGACCATGTCACGATCCAGTTTCTTCACCATGACCTCAATGACATCACCGGGCTTGAGTATGTGCTTTAGATTCTGATTGACGACGACATCTTTCGCCAAATCCGGCCCAGTCAGACGGCGCTTCGCCCATGCCATATCGTCAAACGCAAGTTTGGTCACCATCGAGCCAACCTGCACCAGAAAATGGTCCTTCCCCACTCTGGTGACGAACCCTTCGCGATAATCCCCCACCTTCAGAATCAGATCCCTCTCTGCGACAATAGGGGACGGGGCCGGCGCAGTCACATCGACCGTTCGAAGCGGACCACGCCACCCTTGGCGCTTGTCCAATTCGCGCAGGCCAGCCGCGAAAGCCGCTTCAGCAGCCTTTTGCATCTCCATGTTCAAAGTCGTATAGACTTTAAGCCCGCCCTTGTATACGGTCTCTTCACCATACTTCGCGACGAGCAACTGTCGGATATATTCCACAAAGTAGGGCGCAGCCTGTTCAACACCCGGACGACGGAAATTGAGGATTTCCGCCGCAGCCTGTTCGCGTTCTGTCGCGGTGAGGAACTTCGCCTCTTCCATGCGTGCCAGGACATGCTCCTGTCGCTTTTTTGCGCGATCGTAGGCCTTGAAGGGTGAATAATGGTTCGGCGATTTCGGGAGTCCCGCCAGAAATGCTGACTCTCCAACCGTGAGAGCGGAGAGATCTTTCCCGAAATATGTTTGCGCCGCCGTCGCGACCCCGTAGGCGCCTTGCCCGAAGTAAATCTGATTCAAATACAGTTCAAGAATTTGGTCTTTCGTCAGGACCAATTCCATTTTATAGGCCAGAATGAGCTCTCGAACTTTGCGGTCGAAGGTACGTTCGGACGACAGGAACAACGATCGCGCCAATTGCTGGGTAATCGTGCTGGCTCCTTCGACCTTGCTCCCTCGACGCACATTCGTCCAGGCTGCACGGAGCATGCCGATGTAGTCGAGGCCTGGATGCTCAAAAAACCGGACATCTTCAACTGCGATGACTGCACGCCGCAACCGTTCGGGAATGTTTGCCCCCGTAGTGAGAATGCGCCGTTCGATGAAAAATTGACCAATGAGCTTCTGATCAGCTGAATAGACCTGCGTGACCAGGCTAGGCTGATACGTCCCCAATTGGTCCAACGCGGGAAGGTCTTTTGAGAAGTGCCACAGCAACCCGCCTGCTGTCAGCCCACCGATCAAGACGATCGCACCCAGGCTCAGCAGCACGATCTGCCACCAGCGCCATGGACGACGAGGTGGCGGTTGACGAGACGTATCCGAGAGTTGTACGGGCCGATCTATCATGATTACGTGGGATAACCCTTGAGGGCAGCCGAATTCCTGAGAAGATTCTCACGGCCACCATACCGTGGAGGCCCTCAAAACTCAAGATTCAAGCCGGTGTCAGCGACGCGCCCCCTGTGTCGCTTCTCCTAACATCGCTTGTGTAGGCCTCGCCCTTCGGGTATACTACTGTCCGACGCCTGGGTTTCTGGGCGTCTTTTTTTTGGAGCATGCAGCAATATCTATGGACCAGACAGCCACAACGGAATCTCCCGTGACCACCCAACTCGAACCGAAAGAACGCCGGAGCGATATCCGAAATATCGCGATCATCGCCCACGTCGACCATGGCAAGACGACTCTGGTCGACGCCGTGCTGCGACAGACCCATGTCCATCGCAAGATCGACGATATGGGTGAACGGATCATGGACTCGATGGACCAGGAACGTGAGCGCGGGATCACCATCCGGGCCAAAAACGCCAGCGTGATCTACAAGGGCGTGAAGATCAATATCGTCGATACACCGGGGCATGCCGACTTCGGCGGTGAAGTCGAACGAACGCTGCGCATGGTGGACGGCGTCCTCATCTTGATCGACGCGAAAGAAGGCCCGATGCCGCAAACGACCTTCGTGTTGCGGAAGGCCTTAGCGCTGGGGCACAAGGCCATCGTGGTCATCAATAAGATCGACCGCCCTGATGCGGTGATCGATGACGTGGTGAACCGGACCTTCGACTTGTTTGTCCATCTCGGCGCCACGGACGAGCAGCTCGATTTCCCGATCGTCTACACGGCTGCGATCAAAGGCACCGCAACGCTCGATATCAATAAGCCCGGCACGGACATTACGCCGCTCCTCGATACCGTACTGGAAAAGATTCCCGCGCCGGCCATCAACACCGATGCGCCGCTCCAGATTCTCGTCCTCTCCCTGATTCAGGATCTGTACAAGGGCAAGATGGGTGTGGGGAAGATTCAATCAGGATCGATCGCCCGCAGACAGAACGTGGTCGTCATCGGAAAGGATGGCGCACAGTTCGCTGGGAAAGTATCAGACCTCGCCGTCTACTCCGGCCTCGAACGGACGGATACGGAACAAGCTCAGGCAGGAGAAATTGTCGCAGTGGCCGGCCTGGACGAGGTGAGCATCGGCGATACGATTGCCGACGCGGAACATCCAGTCGCACTCACCCGAGTGACGGTCGACGAGCCGACCGTCCAAATGACCTTTTCCGTGAACAATAGCCCGTTCGCCGGACGGGAAGGCAAATACCTGACCTCGCGGCATTTGCGCGATCGGCTCTTCAAAGAACTCGAAACCAACGTGTCGTTGCGCGCACAGGCAACGGACAGTGCGGATAAGTTCCTCGTCGCCGGCCGCGGCGAGCTGCATCTCGGCGTCTTGATCGAACAAATGCGCCGGGAAGGATACGAACTGCAAGTCTCACAACCGGAGGTGATTGTCCACCGGGATGGAGACAAAGTCCTCGAACCCTACGAGGAACTGACCATCCAGGTGCCGGAAACCTATCAAGGCACCGTGATTGAAGAGCTCGGCAAACGCCGCGGCGAGTTACGCCACATGCGACTGATCCATTCCGATGCCGGGCCGAGCGAAATGCACCTGGAATACCACATTCCCACCCGTGGCATCATGGGGCTCAAAAATCTCTTGGTCGCCAAGACTCGCGGGACCATTATCATGCACCATGTGTTCGTCGCATATGAACCAGCGGAGGAGCGCGACCTCGTGGTAGCAACACACGGGTCACTCGTGGCACACGAGGACGGCGTCAGCACCGGCTATGCCATCTTTATGACCCAAGAACGGGGCACCATGTTTATCGGCCCTGTCGTAGATGTCTATCGCGGAATGGTGGTCGGCGAGAACAGCCGGGACGAAGATATGGACGTCAACGTCTGCAAAGAGAAACACCTGTCCAACATGCGCGCGTCCGGCACCGATGAGGCATTAGTTCTCACGCCGCCACGGGAAATGGGCTTGGAGTTCGCGCTCGAATATATCGGCCCTGATGAACTGGTTGAGGTGACCCCGAAGAGTCTGCGTATCCGCAAGCGGCTCCTCAACCCCGATGACCGCCGTAAAGCTCGAAAATCCAATAAATAGGTTCTCGCACCACGATGAGGATCAAAAAGAAAACTCCCAAGCCTTCCTCACGCCGTCCTCCGCTCTACTTTATCGGCTATCGGGGAGTCGCGCCGGGCACTGACGAGCTGAAGACCTGGTACGACAAGGAATACGGCGGACCGCTGATCATTCAACACGAAGCAGGGTCGGCGGAATCCTGGCAAGCGACTCACGGTCCCTGGTCGGCCCATGTTGTGATGCCGCTGCCGATGAGCCACGTCGCCGATGTGATGAAGCAGCTGGCATGGGAGCACGACGTGATGGGGGCCGTCGCGCCCTCTCTTGTCTCCCCGCGCGACACACCGGACACCATACTTTTGGCCGCACGACTGGCGAAAGGCCTCACCCTCCTCTCGCAAGGCACAGCCCATGACATCGTCACCAACCAGTACGTCAATCCTTCAGATTGGCAAGATCGCTCTCTCGCCCACTTCGTCTCCGCCGATCACATCCCCATCGCGCAGGGCGAGGATGAACAGAACCATCGGACCTGGTGTTATACGCTCGGCCTCAGTAAATTCGGGGTTAATGAACTGGAAGTATTTCTTTCCCCCGGTCTCCCAGACCAACCTGCGCGCGATCTGCTCAGAGGGGCGGCGGACGAATTGACGAGAATCGGCCAGTCGCCAAAAGTAGGCAGCCACCTGCGCCTAGAGCTCTCGGGGCAGAACATTGAGATTGCCAATCACCGCACCGCTGCACCAGCCGGACGCATGCTGAGTTTTCGAGAAATTCGTTTAGTATCATAGCTCTCCTTCTTTATCAGCTACTTATCGGTAAACTAGGCCTCTTCTAGCCGACTGCTGAAAAAAGCTCGGTTTTACACACGACTCTGTTGGAATCTTGCAGATTGCACCGATGTCTAAATAGTCTCAGGATGCTCAAAAAGGCCGTCCAGCAAGGCCGCAGCGAGCAAAGAGGCGAGGCGTACGCTTCGGTACGTTGAGCCTCTGAGCGATGCGAGAACGATGCTGGCGGACTTTTTCAGCATCCTGTTAGGTCTTCAGGCCTGTTGACAAGGTTCCAAGCCACACGGTACAAAATTGTAGCTGATAGTATCAGAGGCCGGATTAAACCCTGTGAAGGAGGTTCAGAGATGAGCGACGTAGCACCAGAAATCAAGGTGGGCGATACCGCACCGGATTTTAACTTAAAAGACCAGGACCAAAAGGACGTGAAGCTGAGCGACTTTCGCGGCAAGAAGAATGTCGTGCTCTGCTTTTATCCGCTGGACTGGAGCCCTGTCTGTCAAGGCGAGAACAAGTGTTTGACCGACGACTTCCCCAAGTTCCAATCGGCCAACGCGGAACTGTTCGGCGTCAGCTGTGACAGCTTCTTCTCGCACAAGGCTTGGGCTGATTCCATGGACCTGAAGCATCGGCTGCTGTCGGACGTGCATCGGACCACGGCAAAGGGCTACGGCCTCTACTTTGAGCCGTTGAA
Organism: uncultured Nitrospiraceae bacterium; assembly: GCA_963748375.1. GTDB lineage: Bacteria > Nitrospirota > Nitrospiria > Nitrospirales > Nitrospiraceae > Palsa-1315. The sequence continues at coordinate 340,297 of CAVVIR010000034.1, read as the reverse complement.
CTGTTCGAAGCGTGCGACTGTCATCGTCGACAAGAACGGCAAGGTTGCCTACGCGAAGGTGCAGGACATCAAGGTGGCGCGAGAAGACAAGGACATCCTCGCAGCTCTCGCAAGTCTCAGCTAATTCACATAGTGCTGAGGACTGAGTGCTGAGACCGACTCTTGGCTAACTCACACTCAGAACTCAGCACTTAGCACTTTTAATCATGCCTGGAATCGTCGAAGACGTCAGAGACGAAAACTACAAGGAGTTCACCGACGCGCCCGCGTCGATCGTCGCCTACGGCCTCGCCACCTGCGAGCCCTGCATTGCTTACGACCCGATCCTGGTAGAGACCGCTGCCAAGTTTCCCGACGTGAAAGTCGGCAAGGCCAAGATGCATGTCCCTGGCCGCTGCCGCGAGATTAAGAAGAGCCACACCTTCGAAACCTACCCCACGACCCACTTTTTTTCCAATGGCAAGCTGCTGCTCACCCGCGAAGGGGTAGTGGAACCAGCCGAACTCGCCGCGCTGATTTCGGATCACTTGCTGAAATAGAAAAACGGTTAGCCGAGTCAATCCGCGCTCGCGGAATGCACGACTTCAGAATGATGCAAAGGAGCAGGTCTTTCGCACGGCACCGAGGGAGTTACTCTCCCGCAACAAGTTCCGCTTCCAACGGATGGTCTTTGCTGAACCGACTGACACCGAGCACGCTGAATCCCAGGACATGCCCCTGTTCATCAACCCGCTCCATCACGGCATCATGTGCCGTGGCTCGCATGAAGCCCGGAGCCTCACGGAACTGTACTTCGAGATAATCTGCTTCCTGGTCAAACCAGACTTTTACTTTTGCCGCCATATCGTTTCTCCCGCCTTGAGTCGGTCAGTTAAATAGGCAGTCACCACAAAGGCATCATCAGGAGGATACTTTACCACGACACAGAGCCACTTCCCACCAACACGCGTCCTCGCGTAGTACTCATAAAAGAGCTGCACCGTCTCATCCAAACGAGAGACACGCACTTCTGCAGGAGCCGCCAAGACCCGGCTGATCTCCTCTTCCATTCCAACCAATTCCAGATGTTGAAGAATGTGTGCGATCCGTTCATCCGTCATTCTGACCGAACGCCCGAAGCAATCGCGGATGATTTTCATGGCACTCCATGGGCACGCAACAAGAACTGGACTTGCTAAGGTAGTCGCTCAAGGAACAGTGGGCGCAGGATACATTGGGACAACAATTTTGGGAAGTGCCTGTTCGCGCAAGGGATGGGTGGGACATCGGCCCGTTGACCTCCTGCGCTCACGCAACGCGCGGCCCCAGAAGGAAAGATGGGGCAGCCTAGTCATCCTCCTGCTCGCGGAACGCGCACAATGGGAATGTGCTCGTTCGACGCGCGCATTCGAGGATCGACCAGGCCGCCCCTTGGAGAGAAAAGGAAGCGAGCGTGGAGGGATAATCCATCACCTTCGCTCGTTCCGCTCGACACGAACTTGAGGTCCTCGATCCTTCGGTCATTCGCCGTATCCTGCCAAAAATCGAATCCCTTGCCACACACCCACGTCCGCACGGTTCCCGCAAGTTGACTGGAGAAAAGAATCTCTGGCGTATCCGCATCGGCGATTATCGTGTGATTTATTCAGTCTTCGACCACGAACAGCAGATAGACATCACCGCTGTTCGACATCGCAGAGAGGCCTACGAGTAGAGACTGCGAGAAGTGGGTGCACTCACCGCGCTATCTCGGATCACTTGCTGAAATAATAGGGCTGGGACGGCGGAAAGACCCAGTTCGTCAGAGACAGTGCGAAGGGATAAGTCTATCTCTTCGTTGGATACTGCACTTTCGGCAAGAAGAAGTACTCGATAGGGACAACACCAACCTACGACACGATGGGCACCGCAACGCATCCAGCGAGTGAAGAATCACCACACCAGACAACATAACTGAAAACATCCCTACCGCCATGTATGCGGCAAAAGGAATACCTAGGAAAGAAGAGCTCGCAATATCGACAGGTTGGGAGGTGGCAACGGCCATGGAAAAGTTAATGCCCATGCCTAAACAGAAAATAGCCAGACTGCCTCGAAGGAGCTGAATGGAGGGCCACCGTTGTTTTTGATGTTCATCCACAAAAACTGGCCCTTGGGAATGCAATCTCAGAAATAATTATAGCAGGAGCCTTGGAAGTCGGTGGCCTGTGGCCGAGAGCGGACTTTGCCGGAGGAGCGGGGACCCGCCGAGGCTTGGCCGGGAAGGAAAGCGGGAACTGACTGAGTCTGCGAAGGAATTCCCGAAGGCTTCCGCCCGGCCGAGCCCGTGATGGTCGCTCCGGAGGCACGGGAGCGAGGGGACACAGGCCACCGGCTCAGAGGCAGGATGTTATTTCATCGGGCGTGTCTTGGAACAATGCTCATGCTGAATCAGCCAGGTTGAACCTTCTTTGCGCAGGAGCGTGGTGCATTGCCCGGAGTCCTGCCCTTCGAGTTCGCCTTTCCTGACCGCTTGAAACACATAGTCGTAGGTCGCCCAAGCCGTTGGGCCAGGCATTCTGACTCGCAGGTTCGACACGACGTTGATGAAACGCAGCATGTTTCCCTTATTCAGTTCAGACTCATAGTCCGAAAACCATTTCTCGATTGAATCACGCGTTTCTGTCTCGCCATCCTGAATACCGACATAGTCTTTGGTGTACAGTTTCAACACGGCTTGCTTGTCTCTGATTTCAGAGTAGGTCGCGGATGCCATGGCGGCTTCCTTGACAATTTTCTCAATCGCCGCTCCTTCATCTGCAGACCAGGCCACGACCGTCCACGAGAGACAAGCCATCATCACAATACCGGCAAGTGGTCTCTTCATACGAAGCGCTCCGATAGGAGAAACATCGATCGATCAACCGGCGTAATCGAATGAGAGATCGCGAGACTGGACTAAGTGAACGTTGGCCAGACGACCCGATGAGAGGCCGGATATGAGCGATGTCCATATCCGTTCGGCGAGTTGCCCGCCCGTGACAGACTCAGCATCAAAGACATGGCGCAGATCCTGGCGGTCAAACACCTTGACGACCTTCTCCTGCACCAAGCGGTCCAGTGCGCCGATATCCACCACCATCCCCGTCACCGGATCGATCGTGCCATGGACCGTCACGAAACAGTCCCATTCGCAGCCATGATTGCTATTCGACAGCGCCATGAACGAGTAGCGCCGCGTCACGCTGGCGACGTCGAGCCCCGCATCTGCTGTGACGTCGGCATAGAGGTCTTCATCCTCATACAACCGAATGGCATGGAGTGTCCCGATATCTTTCTGCTCGTCCAACTTGCTCCAGAGCACACGAGCCAGATTTTCCGACGTGGGAATCTGGTCCTTGAAGTAGGGCATGTCGAGGATCAGGTTCTTATGGTCGAACTCTTCGAGTACCTTGAGCAAGATACACTTCAAATCGAAGAGATTCACAACCATGCCGGTCTTCGGGTCTACCTCGCCTAAGACCGTCACCTCGATCATGTAGTTATGTCCGTGTGCCGGTGGATTATAGCAGAGACCGAACACGGCCCGGTTCTTGGCCTCATCCCATTCAGGTTTGATATACCGATGCGCCGCGGCAAACTCGAGGCGCTTTGTCAGTAACACTTTCGACATCGGTTGATTCTCACTTCTAACACTCAGCACCCAATTCTCAGCACTCAGCACTATTGTAAATCAGAGAGCCACTCCTCCCGCATACTCCCGGGAACAGGCGCCTCAGCGTGATACTCGCGATGGTGCACCGTCAACATCACCGGCTGGCGCAAGTCAGCGAACGCGGCGGTCATTGATGCGGTCGGCCTGAATCGGACGAAATGCACCGCACTGATTTTGGTTTCATGACTGTGACCACCCTCGAACTGCCCGTATACGTGCTCACTTCCGGCTCGAATCGCAACTTTTTCACCATGATCGAGCCCCATGAACATGTCGAGCCATTCTTTCATCCGATCCTGTTCCGTAATTTCTATGAGCAACGTGGCGCTCAACTCTCCGGTTCCCGGCATGAGGGCATTGTACACGTCCAACTCATCCTGGACTTTGCGGGGATCGAGAATATGCTCGACACGGATCATTTCCTGGGTCTGAAACCGCAACGTCTCACGATTTTCGAAGACGAGCGTGAGCAGCGGCCCGAGGAACATCCTGCGCCGCTGCTTGAGCGCGATGATCTGCGAGCGGAACTGCTCCCGCTGCCGTTCATACTCTGCCATGGACAAGAGGTCATGGGGGACCAAGAGGTTCATCGCGGTAACCCGTACGCATCGCGCACAATTTGAATGGGATGCTGCGACGGCCTTCCGCCGGCATGCGCCATCGCGCCAGCTTGGTCCAACTGCAATCCCGCCAGCGGGCAATCGGAGGCCACGAGATCGGCCGGAGCCTGTTCAATCGCTCGAACGGCCTTCTTCGCGATCAGCATCGAGAGAGGAAAGAACTCCGTCTTGGCGGACCATGCGCCATCGTGGCCTGAGCACTTTTCAATCACCTCAACCTGCGCGCCGGCGCACTCCATGAGTTCCTTCGATTTAAATCCGATGTTCTGATCCCGCAAATGACAGGGCACCTGATAGGCAACTCGCCCGGGCTTCTGTTGAAAATCTGTGGCGAGCGCGCCTTCCCGCTTCAACTTCATGAGATATTCGCTGATATCGAACGTCCGTTCCGCCACGCGCCGCACCTCCTCGCCTCCGACGATCTCAAGATATTCCCGTTTCCACATCAAGCTGCAACTAGGGACCGGCACGACAATGTCGTAGCCTTGCTCCACCCATGGGAAAAACGAGGCGACATTTGCCGAGGCCGCCAGCTGAATGGCCGCTGTATCGCCGATATCGAACGAGGGCATACCACAACAGCGCTGCTCAGGAACCACGACATGCACGCCGTTCTTCTCGAGGACTTGGATTGTCGCCTTGCCGACATCTGTCGCTTGATAATTGACCATGCAGCTCCCGAACAATGCAACCTTCTTGAGAGCGGATGCAGCAACCTGTGCCTTCCCACGGCGCCCCCACCACTGGAGAAAGGTCTCCGGAGCAAATCGCAAGATCTGTCGATCTCGATGTACACCGACCCATGATTCTACTATTCCACGGATGAGCCGGAGTCCCAGGACCCAATTAGACACAGACGCAAATCGACTTCCGAGTGAACCGATCATATCCGTCTTGATCAACCACCGATCACGCCAACTCACCCCACGCGTGACGGCCAGGTGTTTTTTCCATGCAATCATCAAGCGGGGAAAATCGAGCGCATACTGATGCGGCGGCGTATAGGGACAGTGGTTGTAGCAGAGCTTACAGTAATAGCATTCATCGACGATCTGATGGTGGTCGGTCGTCGTCAGTTTCGCGACGTCTCCCTCGTACCGGTCGATACCGTCGAGCAGCGTGTTGAACGACGGACACAGATTGAAGCAGCGCCGACAGCCGTCGCACACCTCATAGATGCGCTGCGTGTTTTTGTGGAGCTGCGCGGGGTCGATAGGGTTAATCAGGCTCAGACCATTCACGTTGCTCCGATCAGAAAGCAATCAGCGGTCAGCTATCAGCGACAGGGAGGGGTTCAATCCTCATCCAGCCCTTCTGAAAACTGACCGCCGAACGCCGACTCCTGTCAGTGCTTCTCAGCCCTGCTTCAGGCTGTCGAGCCCTTTCGTGAAACGATTCGCATGGGACCGCTCCGCCTTTGCGAGCGTCTCAAACCATTCGGCAAGTTCAGGAAATCCTTCGTCCCTGGCTGTTTTGGCCATCCCAGGGTACATCTGCGTGTACTCGTAGGTTTCGCCTTCGACCGCCGACTTGAGATTCGCCTCGGTATTACCGATCGGCACCCCAGTCGCCGGATCTCCGACTTCCTTCAGGAAATCCATGTGCCCAAACGCATGGCCTGTTTCCGCCTCTGACGTATCGCGGAACAACCCTCCGATGTCAGGGAAGCCTTCGATGTCCGCGCGCCGGGCGAAATACAGATAACGCCGATTGGCCTGGGATTCTCCAGCAAACGCATCCTTGAGATTGTCGTGGCTCTTGGTGCCTTTCAAACTCTTTCCCATTGTGTCCTCCTCCTTAAGCGTAAAATCGAGCCGTCACCGCCCCCTGAATCTTATCACTATGCCCTCGGTGAATAACATAGTCATCCTCGCGGGATCAATGGGCAAGCAGGACACTGAAAAAGTCCGCCAGCTTCGTTCTCACATCGTTCAGACCCTCAACGGGGACCCGGCCGCCTCACCAACTCGGCGGCGCGCACAGACGTGGTGCTCCTTATTCGTCGCACCGTGCGCCCCAGAGGGTACGCCTTCGGGCTTTCACGCGCTGCGGCCTTGCTGGACGATCTTTTTGAGCATCCTGCAGGAACGTTTCCCTCTCGTCGAACACGTGCCCACCCCAGAACTTCTATCGTTCCAGACTGAGTTTGGCGCTGCCTGCTCTCAGATCGTCATCCGATCGGTCGATACCGCGGCAATTCCGATTCTGTCTCAGCTAACGATTTATAGCTCGGTCCTTGGCGGATAAGATGGGTGTCGTGACCGGCCAAGGAATGGAGAGGGCGGGATCGTTCCAGATGATCCCCCGCTCGTCACCCGGCGCATAGTAGTCCGTGCACTTATAGATGAATGACGCATGATCGCTGGTGACGCAGAATCCATGCGCACAACCAGGCGGCACATAGATCTGAAGCCGATTCTCCGCCGAGAGATCGACCCCATACCATCGGCCAAATGTCGGCGACCCTTTTCGGATATCCACCACGACATCGTAGACGGCTCCGTCCGTCACCATCACAAGCTTCCCCTGAGCGTGCGGCTCTTGATAGTGGAGCCCGCGTAATGTGCCCCGCAGAGACTGTGAGTAGTTATCCTGGACGAATGGTCCGGGAATGCCGGCATCCGCATAGCGACCTGCGTGAAATGTTTCGAGAAAGAGCCCCCGTGGATCGCGGAAAACCTTTGGTTCAATCAGTACAACGCCCGGGATATCGATTGTGGTAACGTGCATGACGCTCCTCTTTGTCCTTGTGCCTACGGCTCTTGCGCAAGGCCTGTTGGGCATGCTCCAGGCAGGTGCTCACTCCAAGCCATCCCAAGATTCAGGCCGACCTCGACAGCCTCGCTCGACTAACCCGGTGGATGGTTTTCGGGATCGACGATGTCGGGAGGCTCAGGGTACAATTGCCCAAGCCGATCGATCAAGGGTTTGGCCGCCGGCGTGCTTTCGTGAGTTGGCTCACTCACCGGATGGTCCCACGTAATTGTCCGAATACCGGCATCCGTCAACATCGATCGGATCGTCGATAGACAGGCCTCCAGTGTCAGCTCCGTTCCCTGGCGAAGATCGAGTATGCGTTCCTTGGGGTCAATCGGCGGCGCCTCCGTGTGGATGAGCGCCCAACAACGATCGAACATAGTGGCTCGAAGTGCCGGCGAGATATTGCATGTCGTGAGATCAGCCGTGCAGAGAGCCGACACGAACAACACGAATTGCAAATCCGGCATCCCGGGATTCTGAATGTCCAACGACGGCATGGCCGTGCATTATCGATGGCGACCGGCACGGAGTCAACGGGGCTCCTGTCTCCTGTCTCCCTCCAGGGCATTGCGAATGAAGATGAGGAGTATCCGACCATGATCACGATTTCCTTGATGGGTCAGCTGCAAACAGCCGACGGCGAACGGGACCTTGCGTGTGAGGTTCCGTCTCCCATGTCTGTTCGCCGAGTCATCCAGCGGCAGGGCGTTCAGTTGCGCCATCTCCTCCAACTGATTCGCGAGAAGAAAGTACTGGTGACGATCAATAAGAAAATCGCGAGTGAAGACTCATTGGTACAGGATGGTGACGCCATCAAGCTCGTCGGGCATGACGGGATGGGAGGGACAGGACTCGGCCCGTCACTCTAGGGACGGCGGCAAAAAACAGGGCCGGCGCCCCGTTCGGGGAGCCGGCCCTCTGGTTCTTGAATGCGGCGTGCGTGAGGCCGGAAGGAGGCGCGCCACAGACAATCGTGACTTACTTTTTCCCGAGGATGGCGTCCTTGGCGGCTTTGGCCACGCGGAACTTGACAACACGCTTGGCTGGAATCTTGATGGCTTCGCCAGTCTGTGGGTTCCTGCCCATGCGGGCTTTGCGGTTCGCCAAGACAAGCTTCCCGATCCCAGGTATCACGAAGACGTTCTTCGCTTCTTTGTATGCCAAGGCGGCAAAGTCGTCCATGAGCTGAACGGATGCCTTTTTGGTTAATCCGGTCTTCTGGGCCAGGTGATCGGCGATCTGCGACTTGGTCATTGATTTTGCCATATGAGCAACCTCCTTAAAACGGTGATAGTGAATTGTAGTGAACTCGCCCTTCGTGACTCCGCTCAGACTCGATGAATATTCATGAACGAATAGTCCTGTTGCTGGAAGCGGCGAAAACCTGCGGGAGTCTATCCAAGCGTTCAGAGGCTGTCAACAGGAAAACACAGGCCAGGCGTAGGGAAACGACACCGCACGACTTCTTGCAGTTTCAAGACCAGCCAGCGTAGAGTATCGTCGGTTGGCGTGTGTGTGAGTCGAAATGGCTGTATCCAGGAGTTGCTAGTATGGCAAAAGATCTACCTATTCTGCCATCGCCTGTCCAGCAGGACGACGCGGCGGAAGCCGAGCCACATCAGTATTCTCGCGTGTTTTGTCAGAAAGAAAACTCCCCACCGATCCGTTTACTCTTGGAATTTCTCACGTCACGCGGTCAGACCCCGATCACTCCGCCGAACATGGACGACACCATGTTGGATGAATGGGCCTGGGTCCAGGTGACGCTCGGGTACGATCGTAACCGGAAGCCGATTCAGGTCTTCTGTGTCCGGGATCGAGGCACCTATCAGGACGTGTTCGATAAAGAGAAAGCACAGTTTTTAGACATCCTCTCTGCTCACGACGATGTCGAAGCAGAACTCGTACGCGCCTATGTGGAACGCGCGCGGTTTGTACTCACCACTCGATTCGCCCAGAATGACATGACCGATGAAGGCTATGACTTCAACGGATGGATCTTGGAATTCTACCAAGACCAGTGCAACGGCATCGTCCAGATTGACAACCAAGGCTTCTACTCACCCAAAGGCGACCTGATCATCGATCTCTCCGTCAAAGTGGAGTGAGCGACAGTGGCAAGCCCAACTCCATCCGGCCCTTCGTCGCTCTATCGAAAAACTGATCACTGGTTCCAACGGGCAACCGCCGCGCTCCTGGGTGAAGTGCCCTGCCGACTCGGCTGCGCCAGCTGTTGTATCGGCCCCTTTCCAATCACCCTCCTCGACGCCCAAACCCTCCAACAGGGACTCGCCGGCCTTCCGCCGGATCACCGCCATCACATCGAGCAACGCGCCATCGAACAGACCTCCGCCATGGAAGCCGCATTCCCACAACTCACCCACACCGATCGACTCGACGAATGGACCGATCAGGACATCGACCGACTCGTGACCGAGTTTCACCATCATCCCTGTCCAGCACTCGACGCAGACGGACGCTGTGGAGTCTACTCTCACCGCCCCCAGGTCTGCCGATCGATGGGTATTCCGACAGAAGATCAGGGCCTAGCCCATGGCGCCTGCGAAGTCCAAACCTTCATCCCGATTCTGCGGCTCCCTTCCTTATTTCGACAAGAAGAAGATCGCCTGGCACAGGAGGAAGCATCGGCCCTAGAAGCGCTTCGCCAACATACCGGAACGGCAGGAGAAGAAGTATTCCTGCCCTATGGATTCTTGCAGCGCGAGACAGGTGAGAAAGTCTGAAGGCTGAAGTGTTCAGAACTTCGAACTTCCTGTCGCGCTTTTCCCGCCCGTCTCACGTAAGTCATACATCGTTGCTTGCCGGCGAAAGGTATGACCGATTCGGGCCGGGACCACACCGGATGCTCAAAAGGTTTGTCCAGCAAGGCCGCAGCGAGCGAGGGGGCGAGGCGTACGCTTCAGTACGTTGAGCCTCTGAGCGATGCGAGAACGCCGCTGGCGAACCTTTTCAGCATCCGGCCTAGACAGAGGTTAAAATCCTGTGCTAGTCTCACTTCCCTTGGTTGCAGGAGCGCCTGTAGCTCAGCTGGATAGAGCATCAGCCTCCGGAGCTGAGGGCCACAGGTTCAAATCCTGTCAGGCGCACCAAACACAGGCAAGGAACAGGGCCGCACACAGATATCTGCCATATACATACCCGGTGGGCCGTTAGCTCAGTTGGTAGAGCAGCTGACTCTTAATCAGCGGGCCGTAGGTTCGACCCCTACACGGCCCACCAAATTTCTCAACAACTTCCGACTCTTCCTTCTTGGTTATGTCAACTTGGTGCCAACTCCTGCCTGATCAGGCTGAGTTGAGAAGGCGATTCCGTTGTCGACGGTGACCGCTGGCTACCGTCCAGTTTGCCCTGCCGCAAATCTTCCGCATTAATTTTTCAAACATGAGCAATTGTGAACAGACCTCCGTCTGACTTCTCGGTATGTTTCCGTTCGTACTCGACGTCTGTCTGAGACCAGAGGAGATGAACGGGTCTGGCGTTAGTTCCCCCACCAAATCTTGGACATAGGATATGCCAACTCGACAGGAACGAAGAGAGAACGAGCGTGTGACCAGCACGCTCGTGTGCCCCTTCGAGGTAACGAAGTTTGTGGGTAACCGCACTGTGAAGTGGACAAAGGGATCAGGCCACGCGGTCAATAAGAGCGTCAGAGGCCTGCTGCTCTTGCTTCCTGTGCCAGTGAACACACGACAGGTGGTTGAGATTCAGGTGCCCTCAAAGGCAAAGGAAAAGCTGAGCACCGCACTGGTGGAAGTGTGTTGGACCCGCCCCATTCCGGTAAGTACCCGAGTCAAGATGTACCTGGCGGGCACTCGTTTCCTGCTTGAACTTCCTGCTGCTGGTTAGTCGCCACAGGCTCATTAGCAAGTTGAGGGACTGCTCTGGCTCACTGCTGCTTCGCCACAATCTTGTACTCGATCCCCTCATAGGTGGCGCGTGGAAGAATCTTCTTCTGCACTAGTTCATCCTTCCGCATGTACGGACGCCCCTTGATGATCTTCTCTGAGTAGGCATCGCCAATCCCAGGCAGGGCTTTGAGTTGCTCGGCACGGCGCACGTTCCCTGCGCCCAACTTCAACGGCCTTTGCGATCAAGTCGACACCCTGTATCCATTGTTGCTCGATTTAAGGTATTGACGTGCTGTGTCTTCAGGCGGAAGATGGCCCACATTTTCGACCACCACAACGACAGGAGGGATCGCATGAGAAGCACGATGCGGCTGTCTAACAGTTCCATGCTGATGCTAGGATTCTGTGTCTTGGTGGAGAGTTTGTTCATTATTAAGGCAGGAGTGAGCAGTGCCGTTGCGGCTCCCCCATCGAATCCCAATCCCACCTCGGATGTCTCCGAACTCACACAGAATTGGGACAAGAAGCTGCCGAGCGCCTCGCGGTTTACTATCTTGAGTGCCTTCGGGGGTGCGGCGGTGCGAGACGATGAAACCGGGCTCGTGTGGGAAAAGACTCTGGAAACGACCGAGGTGTCCTGGACCGATGCTCGTGCTGCCTGCGCCAATAAAGATGTGGGGGGCCGGAAAGGCTGGAGGCTGCCGTCGATTTCTGAACTGGCAAGTCTGGTGGATCCTTCCATAAGAACAGGGCACACCCTGCCCCTTGATCATCCCTTTACCAATGTTCAGAAGGACGTGTATTGGTCGGCGACGACGGTCGCGGACACTCCGAAAAGCGCGTGGCTCGTGTTCTTCGACACCGGCAAGGTGCTCAACGGCTTTAAGACCATTACCTTCCATGCCTGGTGTGTGCGCGGTGGCATGAATGCGGATCAGTATTGAAGGGGGGATGGAGTTCGGTCCTGATGCCAAGCTGGTGCCAAAACACCAGGACCCACCACGACCCATGATGAGGTTCGCTATCACGAATTCTCGCCTTTTTGACCCCGGTTGTCAAAGTGGACGCCATGAATGCAGCCTCACGCCGCCGACTGCTGACGGGCCCACTGCTGGGCAAATGCCGCGGGCGAGCAATTTCCCAGTCGGAATGTCGCCGCTGCCGGTTATAAACAGCTCGATGTACTCCGTGATCTCGCGCCGAGCCTGCTCACGCGTTTCGTAGCGCCGATGATGCACCAGCTCATTCTTCAGCGTCCCCCAGAAACTCTCCATCGGGCGTTGTCATAGCAGTTCCCCTTCCGACTCATGGACGGGTCAGGCCGAACTCCCGCAGCTGCTCCTGATAGTCCTGGGCACAATACTGCGAGCCACGATCGGAGTGGTGGATCAATCCCGGGCGTGGGCGCTTCGCCCCCACCGCCGCTCCCAAGGCCTGGCTCACCAAGTCCGTCGTCATCCGGGCCCCCATCGCATGCCCGACCACTTCGCAGGTGAACAGATCCTTAATGCCAGCCAGATACAACCAGCCTTCCGCGGTTGGCACGTACGTGATGTCGGTGACCCAGGTCTCGTTCGGTCGTGTGGCAAGAAATGTTTGGGCCAAGATATTCTCCGCTACCGGTAGGGCGATGCGTCGAATCCGTGGTCGTGCGTGAACCGGCGGACTTGTGTGCAGCGCAGGCCCAATTTCTTTCGCAGTCGTTTGATACGCCCAACCCCAGCAGGGAACCCGTCCGCACGCAGTTCGGCTTGCAGCCGTTCCGGCCCATACGTCTGTCGGGTGCGCACATGGGCGGCTTGGATCGCCACTTCCAGCCGCGCATTCTCCTGCGCTCGTTTCGACGGACGCCGATGCAGCCAGGCATAGTAGCCTCTTCGAGACACCTCCAGCACCCGGCACAACAGACTCAGCGGATAGTGCGTACGCAGCGTCCTCATCAACGCGTACCGGGCAGCTGCGCCTTCGCAAAGTACGCGGTGGCTTTTTTTAAGATGTCGCGCTCCATCCGCGCCTCAGCGAGATCCCGTTTGAGTCGGGACAGCTCCGCCTCCAGCTCCGTCACAGGCCGTCGGTTCTCTCCCAGCGTCGCGAGCTGGCCCTGCCGCGCTCGACCCACCCAGCGCTCGAGAGTTCTGCCCGACATGGTGAGGCGTCGGGCGGCCTCCGGAATCGTCACCTGCTGTTCCAAGACCAGCTGCACCGCTTGCTCCCGGAACTCCTTCGTATACTGCTGTCGCGGTACCTGTTCCATCTCACACCTCCAGACCTCTCATCGTAGGTTGAAGGCGTCCACTTTTTCGAGCTTACCTCAGTCATCCTCCAAGTCGCCGGTGTAGACACCGTGTAGACGGATGGGAATGAATTATTTTTCTGCCGTTGAAGCTCTGACCCCTCTCCCTCAAGACTCCCCTTGTCTGAAAGAGTCCTTGCAAAGCCTCTCTTTCTTTGAAAGAATAACCAATATTTCTTTCAAAGATAAAAGCGCTTTGAAAGTCGCCTTACATTCAGGATTCCCACACTATGAATCCAAAAGACTTCCGAGCTCCGAGCGCGGGCAAAGCCATACGGACACCCACAGGCTATTCGGCATTCGTCCCGGCAAAACTGCCGCCCACGCTCGACTTCGATAACCAGTTTGTGCTGTCGCTGTCTCGCGCCGATGCTGCCCTCAGTGAACTTTCAGGACTAGGCCGACATCTGCCCAATCCCCACCTCCTGATTGCTCCCTATGTCCGGCGTGAAGCGGTCTTGTCCTCAGGTATCGAAGGGACGAGAGCCAGCCTGTCTGATCTGTTAATAGATGAGATGGAAGAGCCTAGACAGCGTACCGAAGACCATGATGTGCAGGAAGTACGGAATTATGTCGCTGCGATGGAGCATGGTCTCGAACGATTACACAAGCTGCCTCTTTCGCTCAGGCTGGTTCGAGAGATCCACGGGCGACTGATGAAAGGGGTACGGGGCGACCGGGCGACGCCCGGAGAGTTTCGCCGCAGCCAAAACTGGATTGGCCCATCAGGAAGCAGCATCGAAACGGCGCCCTATGTCCCTCCACCACCGGAATATTTAGACGACTTGCTGGGAGATTGGGAACGATTTCTCCACGAGCGGAATACACTCCCCGATCTCATCCAATGCGCCATCATGCATGAGCAGTTTGAAGCGATTCACCCGTTTCTGGATGGAAATGGTCGTCTGGGAAGACTCTTGATCACCCTCTTTCTCATCGAGCGGGGTCGGTTGCCGCAACCCCTACTCTACCTATCCTCCTATATAGAGGCGCATCGCCAAGACTACTATGATCTTCTGCAACGAGTCAGAACTCACGGAGACTGGATGAGCTGGCTTCGATTCTTCATTGCCGGCGTAACAGAAATTGCGCTTGAAGCCGTGGGACAGGCTGGCCGCCTGATGGATCTTCGTGAAAAATTCCGTGCTCGTCTCCGCGACAAAACAAAAGCGTTGGCATTGTTGGACGAACTCTTTCTGAACCCATATATGTCCGTCTCACGAGCTGAACATGTCCTGAAGGTCTCCAACCCCACAGCGAGACAAGCCGTGATGCTCCTTCAACGGAAAGGAATGTTAGAAGAAATCACAGGGCGCACGTGGGGGAAACTGTACCTGGCAAAACCCATCATGGAAACAATCGAGTTGAAGGGCAAGGGCAAATAAGCGCCCTGAGGGGTTGAAGCGCACTGTTCGAAATAGACTCGGGTTCGTATCAGCCCGCTTCTCTTAATCAGCGGGCCGTAGGTTCGACCCCTACACGGCCCACCAAAAATCAGCCACGTATACACCACCCCCCTTCCAGCCGGTCTCCGGAGAAGTAAAGGGGACATTCTGCTTTTTCGGCAGCGGCGGCCCTGCTTGCGCTTCATCTTCAGGCCGGGCAGTAGGCTAAGATAATTGGCTATGTGCTCGATTGTCGAAGGCTCGCTATGTGGATTCTCTTCCTCCTTCTTCTCCTGCTGCTGCCACTGCCTCTCTCCGTCCACGCGGAAGATCTCGGCGAGTTGAGCGCGAATCCGTTCAATCCTGATTCCACGTCCAATCCCTACGGAGCCGGAAGCCCCTTCAAGCCGGACGGCATCAACAATCCCTTCAGCCCCTACGGCAGTCCCTTCAGCAATCAATCGGCGACGAATCCCTTTGCCACTGATGCGCCGCGGCTCTATGACCAGCAGGGGAACTATCGCGGCAAGCTGAGCGCGAACCCGTATGATCCTGATTCGACCAGTAACCCCTACGGCCGCTACGGCTCTCCGTTCTCGCCGGACTCGATCAAGAATCCCTACGGCGCCCGGAATCCCTACAGCCCCGGCAGTCCCACGAATCCCTACGGCCGCGGCCTCCGAATTGAAGGGCGATGATCCAACCGCTGTACCGGCCCTATAGATCTGACCGCCAGACCAGGGACACCATTTTTCTCCTCACCCCATCCCACGTCGCGCGTGAAGCCAAGGACTGGATGGCCGCTCACACCTTGAAGAGTTGATCTTCTTCCATGGGAAGCCTCCGGTCTTCCGAGGGGCTTCCTTTCTCATCGAATGTGCTTTGCAGTGGCGGTTGAGGCGAGAAGTTCACGTTCCTAGAGGTGCCTGTCCTTGGCTTTCCAGGAAAACTTTGATCGCGAGGAGAAAGGCTTCTGCATCGGCAACCCGCTGTTGGACTCGATCAAGTTCCGGGTAAAACAACACGTCATAATCGGCGAGCATGCGGTCGTCTTGTTCTTCCGCAAGAATCTGGGCCAAGTGCGCGGCCAGCTTACCCGACTTGATGAGGTGCTGACCAAAGAGTCTTCGTACGGCCCGATGGGAGGCCACGCTCACACCGTGCGCCAAAAGTGCGGCTCGTGCCGCATGCAAAATGGCGTAATAGTCCGGGATAGGCAGTCTTCGAGCAGGCGTTCCTTCAGGAGTAGTTGGGCGGCGTGGAGGGATTTTTCGGCCCGGAGCAGCTCTTTCTCAATTTCCTCACGCGGAGGCGTGGCGGTCATACCATGACGCCTTCGCGCTCGACAGCTCGAAAAAACTGCGATCCACAGGCGCGAAGCGTCTCATAATGTCCCAGGCTCATCACCTGAATGGAGAGGACGAGCCCATGCTCGATTTCCAATGCGTAGCCGAGGGCTCGAATCTCATCCCCGCGCCGCCAGTCCTCGGATCGCATCACCACTAGAACATCAAGGTCCGAGTCAGCCGTGGCTTCCCCACGGACCTTTGATCCAAACAGCACGAGGCGGACCAACTCTCCCGGGAATCGTTCCTCAACCCGCCGTTTGAATTCCTCGACGATGGGCAACTCACGAATAAATACGTTCATCGCACCCTCTCTATACACTGATGAGGAGCGTAGAGCTTTGCCTCGGTCCTGTCAAGATTCTGAACGACCTCCTTGCCTATACAGGCCTGCTGATTTTCGAACAGCGGGCCTTTGCAGCCATTTTGAGATCCAAAGACCTGTGCTAATGAAATGGACCCAGCCTTCTTCCCACACGAGCCTCACACGAGGCACAATGGGTGGTGTTGCGCGCGCAACCCACACTCATCGTCAGGAAGAAAGGAGGGGCTGTTATGCACATCACGACATTGGGGATCGATGTGGCGAAGAACGTGTTTCAGTTGCACGGAGTGGATGCGCGAGGGCGCGCGGTGCTCAGCCGACGCGTCAAGCGCGGTCAGTTGTTGCACACGGTGGCGAGTCTGCCGCCCTGTGTGATCGGGATGGAGGCGTGCGGGAGTGCGCAGCACTGGGGGCGGGCGTTTGAACAGCTCGGGCATACGGTCAAGCTGATGCACCCCAAGTATGTCAAGCCCTACGTCAAGACCAACAAGAATGATGGGCGCGATGCGGAAGCGATCTGCGAAGCGGTGAGCCGACCCACCATGCGATTTGTGTCGATCAAGACGGTGGAGCAAGCCGACCTGCAGGCCGTGCACCGCACGCGATCGCTCTTCGTGAAACATCGGACCGCCGTCATCAATCAGATTCGGGGTTTGTTGGCCGAGTATGGATTGGTGATTGGCCATCCCCGGGGAAGGTCCGGCCCGCCCTCATCCGGTTTCTGGATGACGCGGCGTCGGGATTGACTGCCTTTGCCCGCGACACCTTCGCCGAGTTGTACGCGCAACTGACGGAGCTCGACGCACGCATCGAGCGGGTGACGCAGCGGGTGGAACGCGTGTCCCGGGCGCATCCGGTCTGCCAGAAACTGGCGGCGGTGCCGGGGATTGGTCCGCTGACGGCCACGGCGCTGGTGGCGACCGTCGGTCGACCTCAGGCATTTCACAACGGCCGGCATCTGGCGGCCTGGTTGGGGCTGGTGCCTCGGCAATATTCCAGTGGGGGCAAGGAGCGGTTAGGCGGGATTTCGAAACGCGGGAGTCGGTATGTGCGGACGCTGCTGATTCATGGAGCGCGTGCTGTCGTGCAGCGAGCCGAGCGACGAACCGATACACAGGGGCAATGGCTGTGCGCGCTCAAGCACCGCAAAGGCACCAATGTGGCTGCGGTCGCCTTAGCCAACAAAAATGCCCGAGTGATCTGGGCCTTGTTGGCCCATGATGCAGCGTATCGACCACCCGCCTAGGCGCAGGACAGGGTCGCTATGGGCTTCAGGGAGGAGAGGAGACGCGAGCCATATCACACCAGGAGGATTCACACCACGGAGTGCAGCGCGGACGATCCGTGATGACACCAGAGGGACACCCAGCGCGTTCAGACCCTGGACAAAATGTCGGCCCCAACGAGGCCGTTGTGCTAATGAGGAGAACGCGCGCGTATTTCATCAAGGCCCGGACACAGCTGTCGTCCATCGAGAGGCCGGATATATAGACGCAACCCTGTTTTTATCTGGTGCATCGCGTGACACGCCGTCGTTGCCGCGAAGGCTGGGTCCATATATAAATTTGTGCCTTAAATGTTCACAAAGGACTGAATTCAGTAGAAGCCATGGAATCAGTAGAAATCCAGACAAGTCCATGATTTCCAACGATAAACGGGGAACCCTTCGCAACATCAAGCAGTTCGAATTATTGCCCTGTTGCCACTCTTAATCAGCGGGCCCTACTTTTTAATGATCTGGTTTATGACTAGGAGGGGGGGGTTCGAAGAACCCATCTCGGCAACCCCGCTCCCAGCGCCATTTTGCAGAGAGTTGTAGCAAAACTGTAGCTCGAAACTGTAGCTCAATTGCACCCCCCCGTTCGCGTCCGATCCTGGTTCAAAACATCAAACAGAAAGAGTCCCTTCATGCACTACTTCCACCACTTCTAGCGCCTCTCGGCCTAGGTCGCAGCGGGCTCTGTGCTCGATCTGTTCCCACTTCTTGCGCCTCCAGTGAGCTACGCGCAATACAACGGGTGTCCCCGTTCATTTGCAACCTTGCATGATAGTGCTATCCTAAGGAAGGTCTGATTAATTCAAAGTTTCAGACGGCGATCACTCAGATTCTCTGTGTTTTGTGCGCTGGCTAATCGCAATAGGGAATTATTCAGACCTTCCCTAACTTCAACAGCCCCGAATGGAGGTTTGTTCCATGAAGCCTATTCTCTATCACGACATTGACGGTGTGCTATTCGGTGACTACGCCGGAGAATTCCAGCTCCGACCAGGTACGAAGTCCTGGATCAAATGGGCGCATGAACACTTCGACATTGTGTTTCTTACCATGTGGAGACACGAAGAGATTGATACACTGTTAGCCGTTCTCACAGTGGAGAAGTCCATGAAATCCCTTCAAGCTCCAGGCTTCCATTCAGCAAACTGGCAGAAGTACGAAAACAAGGAACTCTGGGTGGCAGACGCGGTAGCGAAGACCGGCAAGCGTGACTGGCTTTGGATAGATGACCAGGTACCAAACGTGGAAAGGCTCCAGCATCTTGGCCTTGACCCAAATCGGTGTTTCAAGGTCAACTCAAAGGGGGCCAACGAACTAGAAATTCTCAAAGAAAAACTGCTCCAACGCCTCAGCCGTTCCAAAGCTGCGTAAGCCTTAAAAATCTCGCCAAAAAATGTGAGAGGGTAGACGTGGTTCGGCCAGGACCAGGTCCCCCCCTCGTGGGTGGCCGATCTTGGCGCACTCTACCTTATCAGGCGGTCAGCTCTGTATCCGTTCAGCGTGAGGAGGAGCGTACAGCAATGAGTATCCAAACATAGGGGTCGCGTCTTGTATTCATACATTGGCACGACAGCCGGACAGATGCGCCTCGGCTGTATGACCAGCAGGGGAACTATCGCGGCAAGCTGAGTTCGAACCCCTATGATCCTGATTCGACCAGTAACCCCTACGGTCGCTACGACTCTCCGTACTCGCCGGACTCGATCAAAAATCCCTACGGCGCCGGGAATCCCTATAACCCCAGCAGTCCCACGAATCCCTACGGCCGCGGCCTTCGAATTGAAGGACGCTGATCCAGTCGCTGAACCGCTCCACGCGATATCATGACTGCTTGACACCTCTCTCCTACACCGCGGTTCACGGGTTTGTTGTCGTAGCCAGGCCCGGCAGTGACCGACCGGCTAGCACCTGCGAGGCGCACCGCTCGCGCCAGTAAGACTGTCACTCCCGCCGCTCGTTCCTCTCCGGCACGCCGGCGCCGGCCTCTACCTCACCTTTCCTCCGTGAACTGTGCGTTGGCTCTCCTCTTCCTGTGAGAGAGCCAACTTCATTTCAACAAAGGAGGAAACACGATGGCTACCAACAAACAACCCGCGATCAGAAGGGATGGGGGAGGGTGGCCTGTTGATCTCCTGAGCTCGTGCAACGTGCGACCTCAGGAGGATGGAAGGGAGCGGCCAAGTGCTTTTCTTGCTCGCGAAACCGCCACGATGAAGCAGGGGTCGCTTTATACACGCAGGGGAGACCACACCAGCCGATTCGCTAAATGTAGGTGCGGATGAAGAATTGAGTCCAGGCTTCGTTTGGCCCGTCTCGCATGTCCCGCCTGTCTCGCGTCATGGCCTCTGGCCACCCACGTAGAAGCGTGCAGGCCAGGCCGGTGGGTGACCAGACAGACCTCTCGATTGCAAATGAGCCTCGCGCTGCAGTAGCGTGGCTCGGGAGGGGATCTGATACCTAATACAGTTGTTGCCGGGGTGGTCCATTCCATGTATAAGGCATCCCCATGAACGTACGCCAGCGGCATTTCAGAATCGGCTCTCTCCTCGCCGGTGGGCTGCTTGTGCTACTACATTTCATGGGATGTAGCAGCGCCCCGCTCGTGACGCGTCCCATCCACATAGAACCCACCTGGTTTGTCCGGTTGGATACGTACCAGGAGTCAGAACAATCCAAGGCACTGCAGTACGATCATCCGGCTGAATGGAACGAACTGGAGCTTGCGACAATTCTTTCCCGACTGTTGGTTCAGCCGGAGATGGGATTGCTCGACCGCAAACGTCCGCCCGTTCCTGTCTTTACCGTTGAGGAAATTTCTCGGATGACACCGATCCTACGCACGGCATTTCAACAGGCACAGGCGACAGAGTGGGTGTCGTTTATGTTCTTATATCCCACGGGCACAAACCTGGAAGTCACATCCGGGGCCTTCTTCATCGGGAACCGGCGGTTGCATGTGGTCATCGCCAATGCTCGAGAGGTCACCAACCAATTTTCCACGGACATTGAGCTCGTCCGGAAGAACCCCATGCGATCCATCCGGGGCGTCCATGGACATCTGACGTTCGATCCGGCCCGGTTCATTGTGGAGGTCACAACTAACTGGTCGGGAGGCTCGAAAAGTCGGGCCAGTGAGCTCGTGTTGGACTATCGAGAGATTCACATGGTGACCACGCCGTTCTCTTCTCCGGCAGCCGTCCCGATTGCTGCGGCCTCGACTGGCTCTGGCGTGAGACAGATATCGCGCGAAGATTCTACAACCGGTCCTGCGTCCTTGAATGGCGCTGCGGCGGGGCAGCGCGACCTTGCACAAGATAACCGTGAGCTGAATACACAGGTGCGCAAGCTTGAGATACAGATCGAGGCCTTGACTCGACGTCTCAATGAACAGGAATCCGCCATACTCCAGCTAAAGAAGGACAATGATGCTGTTCGGTCGACGAAAACCAGAAAAGACTCGCATCCTTCTCGATAAGCGTCGTCACTCCATTGTTATTCGAGGCTGATCTTGCTGTGGTCACTGAGAAGGAAATGGTGTCAGGAACAGTTTCTCGCCGCCTTGCGCTGATCTCCAGGCGGGGAGTAGCTGGCGGTGAGAAAGAAAGGTTGAGGCTGAGGTTTAGGCTCAGTAAAGAGGCTCGCCATGTGGGTTGCCTTCCTCCTGATACTCCTGCTACTGCCACTGCCGCTCTCCGTCCATGCGGAAGATCTTGGCAAGCTCAGTGCAAACTTCGCGGTTCTCTCTGGTTCATGAGTTTCTTTGGTTGGTTTGGTTCATCTGGTTGTTAGTTTCTTTGGTTTCCCGATCAGACACCCAAGTGAACGAGACAAACTAAATAAACCAAACAAACGAAATGAACCAGTTTGGTTTCTCCCTACGGCGCCGGCAACCCCTACAGCCCCAGCAGTCCCACGAATCCCTACGGCCGCGGCCTCCGAATTGAAGGACGCTGATCCAGCCGCTGAACCGCTTCACGTCATCTCATGGTTGCTTGACACTCCCCCACCGCCCGCCTTGCGGTTTAATCGTCCCTCTCCTAGAATGAGTCTCCCTGCGAGGCTGCCCATGTCCTTCTCGATTCGTCCCTTCCGCCGCTTCCAGTTGCAAAGCGCCCCGCACACCTCGCTCGGCAATCTGACGCCAGATGAGTTTGTTGGACAACGTCAGGGTGAACAGACCGTCGAAGCGGTTCGCTGCTCTAGCTAATGGCTGTCTCACAACGGGGCCACCGTCAGGAGGTCAGGGTTATGGAGAACAGTTTTTCACTTGAGGATGTTGTCAAGTTTGCCAACGATATTGTCATCGTGACGAAAGCCGATCCACTGGATGCGCCCGGGCCAGAAATTGTTTATGTCAATCAGGCATTTACCAATTTAACGGGGTTTACTCCTGAGGAGGTCATTGGGAAAAATCCAAGAATTTTGTAGGGGCCGGAATCCGATACTAAAACTCGGGCTGAAATACGGGCGGCCTTGGGCAGAAAGGAACCGTTCAGAACGGTCATTCTGAATTATTCGAAGTCTGGAAGAAAGTATTGGTCGGACATCAATATTATTCCATTACAGAACCGTAACGGGGAAGTGACTCATTTTGCAGCGATTGAAAGGGATTTGACTGACATCAAGAACGCGAATGAAGAAATCAGGCAAAAGAATAAACAGCTCGCAGAATTGAATGAAACCAAGAACAAGTTCCTCGGCATTGCCTCACATGATTTGAGGAATCCACTTCACACGATTCAATCCTTTAGCCAAATCTTGCAGGAAGGCATGGTGGGTGATGTCAACTCCGAGCAGAAGGACATGCTGGGAAGCATCTATAATGCCAGTAAGTTCATGCAAGCGTTGTTGGAAGACCTACTCGATATCTCAAAAATTGAAAGTGGCAAGATTGAGTTGGACAAACAGATCCATGATTTTAATCTGGCAGTCAAGCAACAGGTTGAATTAAACCAACTGTTGGCCAAGAAAAAGAATATCACTCTGCACATGAGCTTGAGCGATATCCCCCCATTCCCTTTTGACCAGAACGCCCTGATACAGGTGATGAGTAATCTTATCGGCAATGCCATCAAGTTCTCTCCTCCCAAGACAAACATTTTTGTCGTCACCGAAAAAGCAGAGGATCGGATCCGTTTTTCGGTTCGTGATGAGGGTCCCGGGCTTTCTCAAGAAGACCAGGAATTATTGTTCAAAGAGTTTCAACGGTTAAGCGCAAAACCCACGGGAGGTGAGAAATCAACAGGTCTGGGGTTGGCCATCGTGAAGAAACTAATCCGCCTCCATAACGGAGAAGTTGGAGCGGAAAGCGAGCTTGGCAAGGGAAGCACCTTCTTTTTTAGTCTGCCCATAGAATAGTTTCATTTCTTGGCACCCGCTAATAGATGACCAGAAACCCCAAAAGTAGCCCAGCAGTGACTTGAGGAAACGGTTGGCCGATCCGCAGCCGGTGCCGCCGTGGGTCTAGAATGGCAAGGCGCTGGGTGCCGGCCACGACGGGGAGGTCATAACCATGCGGGATGTGTTTGTGTCGGTAGTGGTCGGCGCGCTGGTCATCGGCGCGCTGGTGCTGATTATGTTCCTAGGATGAAGGGCGTTGGGCACTGTGCCCCGGCCCACTCTGCGTCGTAGCCCCCGCTTGCGGTTTGATCTGTCCCGCGCCTACTATACTCCTCCCTCCCTGGGAGGTTCCTATGCCCTTCACGCTTCGTCCCTCCCGTAGCTTCCCTGTGCATTGCGCTGTTACGTGCCACGCGGGACTGTTCCGCAAGCTGCCGCTGACCTGCTTCTTGGGTATCTGGTCATTAATAATCCTGCTGTTGCTGAGTAGTGCACCAGCGTATGCGGAGTGGGTGTTGGTTTCCGTCGTAGACCAAGCGGGAGTCACGATATACGTTGATCCCGGTACCATTCATCGCAAGGGGGATCGGGTGACGATGTGGGAATTGATCGACTACGCGACAATACAAACCGTGACGGGCACCTCATTTTTGTCGGCAAGGTTGCAACGTGAATACGACTGCGCGGGCGACCGCCATCGGACTCTTGCGCTGACGAAGTTGTCTGGCAATATGGGAACCGGCAAGGTGATTCTTATCACCTCAGACGAACAAAAGTGGGAACCAGTCGATCCAGGGAGCATTGCGAAACGTCTATGGAAACATGCGTGCGACAAGCAGTGACCGCGCCGTGCTTGAACGCTTTGGGGCGGATGATTGAGATGGGGCAACAAGTGGCGAATGGAGATGATGTACTAGCGATGTCGCATCGGCAACACTTTCGTAAAAGCGGGGAACCTTGCGTTCTTCTAGGATTACGTGGCGACCCCGTAACGCTGTTCTAAGATTATGACCAGTTTTGTGAACAACCCAAGTAACAGTCAAACGACGCGTATCGACGGCAACGGTTTCTTGTTCATGGCGGTAGCGTACTTCTAGGTTTGTTCCTGTTTCTGGCTTCCGTCCCCTTGAGACGACGGAAGTCTCGGGAGCCCGAATGCAATATTACAGTTCTCATCGCACTGTCCTCCTCGTTGCGTATGCCCTCCTTTGCAGTTGCACCTCCATGAGTGGCGTTCACACGCGAGATGCGGTGTGCTCCCTCGACAATGTCTGGGAGGCAGCCTTAGACGCAGTGAAGAATCGCTCTGTCACCGTGAAGGACAAGGATCGAGGACGCATTGAGACCGCCTGGTTGGAAATCCCAATGCCTGAACGGACTATTGGTGCTTCTCAAGAAGAGCTGCAAGACAGCAAAGATCGGTCCCGGCTGATTCTCACTGTGAATCGTCTAGATGTTGAACATGTAATTAGGGATATCATTAGAGTGTTCTACGTCGAGGAGCGGCAGCGCTGGGCCTTTCAACCGGACTCTCGTCTTTTGGGTTGGACTGAGACAGTCCCTTCCAAAAATATGTGGCGTGATGTGCGGAGCCGCCTGGATGCTGCACTGAAGGAGCACGGATGTTCACTCACGTAAAGTCGATCTACGTTGAGCCATCTGCGCGGCGCTTAGTTTATCCAAACAAAAGCCGCACCCGATGCTTAGGGATGCGGCAGAGAGACCAACTGGTGCGAATCGTACCTGACCGAGCGGTTCAGGGTAGCTTCTCAATAGCACTAAGGTGTATCCCTGTTCGCAAGGGGGAATGCAACTCCTGCCGACTTCACCGGAAGAGTAGTCGGAATAATTGATGGCGACACCATCGATGTACTGAACGGTCACCATGTTGAACGCATCCGCCTCAGCGGCATCGACTGCCCGGAGAAAGGCCAAGCCTACGGCAACAACGCCAAGCCCGCCGCCTCTGAACTCGCCTTCGGGAAGGACGTGACCATCCAGACCCACGACTACGACAAGTACACGCGCACCCTTGGAGACGTGATCCTGCCCGATGGGATGAATCTCAATCAGGAACTCGTGAAGCAAGGCTGGTGCTGGTGGTATCGGAAGTATGCACCTGGGGATACCCTGCTTGAAGGATTAGCGCATGACGCGCGAGAGGCGCGGAAAGGCTTGTGGGCTGATCCCCAGCCGGTGCCGCCGTGGGAATGGCGGAAGCGCAGAGACTAAGATCATCAACGGTTTCGCAGGCACACGCCACACTCGATAGGCCAAGAATGGAAATACTATATTTGTGTCGCGTAATGCCCCTTGATGGTGTCTACAGCCTGTCGCGTATTACCCCCTTTTTAAGTCGTTCACTGCCTTCCCTTTCGTAGTTGCGCCCCAAGGCCATGCCAAATCAAGAGCATTTGATCGTGGCGGGTAATATCTCCATCAGGTACAAGGGTTGCTTTTCAAAGTTTCATAAAACTTATGTTTCGAGCTTGATGGCGTGACAGTTTAACTGCGGAGGGGACGATGCGACGTTCACTGTGGGTCATCGCAACTATTATTATCCTTTTGGCTGGATGTAGTTCATCCGGAACGCTCGGTATTGTGACAAAGAGCTCTGCCGACCCCGCCACCCTGTTGAAATCTGGCCGGACATTTGAAGAGCTTGGCCCAGTCGAGGGACAAGCGTGCCGCCATTTTGTTCTTGCGATCATTCCATGGGGACAGGGCGATTTCGCCCATGCCGTGGATCTCGCTTTAGGACAAAAAGGTGGAGATGCTCTGCTCAACGTGAGTGTTGAAACAAGCCTGTATGGATTTATTCCCATTTACAATGTCTATTCGTTCACATGTACAACCGTTAAAGGGATCGCGATCAAGTTTGAGTGATCCCAAACGACTCACCACTGGTTTGACGCTTCCCAGTGGCCCCGTGCAGAGGGAGGTGTAGCATGTGCTCAAAGTGGACAGTCATTTCGACAAGGTTGCCGACGATATTCTTAAGCAGTGCCATCTTTCTCTGCTTGATGGGTTGCGTTGGGATGGGCGGGACCCAGGTCCAGATTGCACATGATACATTATCGACGCCGACGCAGAGCTTTTCCGAATCGATCGTCATGCAGAAATCAGCAGAAGACCGCCGCATGGGTGGGCGAATTGGTGATGCCTCAATTACCCTGTTCGCGATCGAATCCGGCGATGTGACAAGCACTGCTCCCTGAATGAAGAAGTTGTAGCGCAAGTGAAACAAGCGCTGGAATCACTCGGGTATCAGGTCACTTTGGTGGATTCGACGCACCCAGTCCCCAATCCTTCCAGCATCTTGAAGGGCGCATTGACGAGTTCTATTTTAAGAACTTTAACTGGGTCTGGCCTATAGTTCCGACATGGGGGAGTATCGCGCTAGATTTGACCCTTCATAACTGTGCATTCAAGATCCTAGTGCAACAGGTGGTGAAATGCATGCGTGGGGCTGTGCCAGTTCAAGATCTTCCGGGGCCGATCGTTGAGCATGACCTGCACCCGCTTGATCTCCGCGCGCGACACCTGCGTGAACCGTGTCCCCTTGGGAAAGAACTGGCGCAGCAGGCCATTCGTGTTCTCATTCGTCCCTCGCTCCCAGGGAGAATGGGGATGGGCAAAGTAGACTCGCATCTTGGTTTGCTTGGTGAAGAGGCGATGCTCGCGCATTTCCGGCCCTTGGTCGTACGTGAGGGAGCGACGGAGCTGGGCCGGCAGCGTCCGCAATTCGCGCGCAAAGGCCCGACGCACTGTGGCCGCATCCTTCGCTTTCAGGGGCACCAGCACGGTAAACCGTGTCGTCCATTCCACCAGGGTGCCGAGCGCGGACGCATTGGCATGGCCCATGAGCAAGTCTCCCTCCCAATGCCCTGGCACCGTGCGGTCCGCCACCTCGGTCGGCCGCTCGTCAATGCTGACCAGATCCTGAATGGGCCGCGAAGACCGGCGGACCTTGTGCGGCCGACGAAAGCGATGGCGGCGGCGAAGATAGCGGGCGAGTTCCCGTTTCCCTGACTTCTAGGTATAGATGGCTTCATGCGAGATGCGCATCGTCGGGTCGTCAGGATACCGCTGCGGCAAGCCGTACGCAATCTGTTCGGGAGACCAGCGGTGCGCGCGCAAGTGCAAGACGGCGGCGCGCACGCGCGCATGGACGGCGAGCGTGCGCGGTTTGCGTGGCTGATGCGCCCACCGCTGCGCCCGTTGATGGGCAGGCACCGCGCGATAGGTGACCGGCGACGTCCGATGGCGTGTGAGTTCACGCGACAGCGTGCTCGGGGCTCGCTGTATCGCCTGAGCCACCGCTCGGAGCCTATGGCCTGTCGCCAACATGCGACTCAATTCCTCGCGCTCCATGAGGGTCAATCGTTGATACCGTGCCATGTGCAACTCCTTGGTTCCTGGGGTAACCAGGATACTGGTGTTGCACTAAAACCTTGAACCCAGACTCTCTGGTTTTATTCGTCGCGGAACTTTTACTACGCCGAGTTGTTCAAAACTATCATGCAAGACGTTGTGAAAGAGTTGCAGTCCACTTTCTCCCAACACCACGCGACAGGTGGATGATGAGGCTACCATTCTCCCGCCCCGCCGGGGGATACGGTGTTGGAAGGGCTAGAACTCGACGCGCGAGAAGGGCGGCAAGGCTGGTGGGCTGATCCGCAGCCCGTGCCGCCGTGGGAATGGAGAGCCCAACGTCAGGATGCAGCAAAGGTAAGTCCTCACGCCCAGTATGAGCATCCCGATCCCTATGCCGAAACACACCAATGGTTTGTTCATGCTGTATCCATGGTGCCGTTATAGTGATACTGTCTCAAAAATTTGACACGTTGGTCTTCCACCACAGGGTCCACGGGTTCACTGCGCATTTCCTCGTCGAACTTCGCGCCACAGGTAACACAGACTTGCCAGCACATGATGACGGCATTGAAGCGGTCAAAATAGACCAACCCCTCTGGGTGTGCACATGGCTTGCTCATCGCGCCCCCCGTGTCCGTGCGGCCAACCATTCAATCTTGGCGATCACGGCTTTGATTCGCCCAGTCGCCCCAGCTTTCCACGGTCCTAGTTTACGGTGTGCCTGCATCGCCGCATGTCGCTTGGGCCACGCAGCGATGATGGCCTTGCGGAGGATGGGCTTGGCCGTGACGGTGCGGGACCAAGGCCCTTGCCCTCATCGTAATTGATGTAGGTCACGTTGCCGGCGACAATGGGATAGAGACTGGATTTGGCATATCGCTGCATAGTGACGCCCCTCTTTCTTGAAAGAACCTGGAATAGGGCATGAGAAATATCTTTTCGAGAACTATCATCCTTATGCTCAATCACCAAAGTATTTGTGAAATTGTGTAAATGTGAAAGGAATCGGTTCATGCGATATTTATAATCGATGCGCACATCCCTTCGGTTGCTTTTTGTACGCACAGACTCTACGGCGGCAGCTTGACCTGCCCCCCCCCTTAATCGGATTCGGCCTGTATGTTAGGTGGTAACGGAAATATGCGCCGGTGGATACGTTACTGGAAGGGCTAGAGACGGAAGCACGAGAGGCGAGGAAAGGCTTGTGGGTTGATCCGCAGACGGTGCTGCCCTGGGAGTGGCGGAAGCGTTAAAAGATAATAGGGGTCGGGAGTCTTTTATTACTGTCAGTCCCTACGGCAGTCCCTTCAGCAATCAATCAGCGACGAATCCCTATGCAACGGACGCCCCGCGGCTCTACGACCAGCAGGGAAACTACCGCGGCAAGCTAAGCGCGAACCCGTATGATCCTGACTCAACCAGTAATCCCTACGGCCGCGGCCTCCGAATTAAAAGACCCTGACGATCGCGCAGTAAAGGTCGACACGAATGGGCGCCGGCCGTCATCGACGGGTCAGTGCGCACCGTCTTCTACAGCCGACGCTGTTGTGAATAGAAAACCAGATCATTAGAATTGAAGATTTCATGAAGGTCTGTAGTCGCTCAGTGAAATCGTCTGTGCCGCCTTTTCAGTGTCTCAGTTCGGCCAAGAGCGGAAGTTCGGCGCCGAGATCGCACCGCCGTAATGCGGTCCTCAGCCCTGCGCATTAACGTCCCCGGTGAGGCGCACGGCGCACGGCGCGGAGCGCCGCACGACACGTGTCGCCCTCCACCGGGTTGTTAGAAGCGCAGCTCCTCGATGGAGCGAAGAATAATCTCAATCGATTTACTCCTGTTCCAACTCTTCCTGAAATCTACTGATAAGAATTAGCTTTTCGACGCTCCGCAGAATAAAGCAGCATGAAGCCGGTTCAGGAAATTCGATTCACTCAAAATGGAGTTGAATATGTACGTGAGACTTTTTATGTTCCCGATTCGAGGTTTGCTTAACGAAAAAATATTACTTTGCTGACGTCCGAATCCAAATTTATTGCTACGCCTGAAAAGGTGAAGTTTCAGCTTTACTCATGCGGCCGGAAGGTGCGACGCATTTGCTGGTGATTGGGCATGGCGCGAGCACGAATATGCGTCATGCGGCGCTTGCTGCAATATCGGAGAGTTTAGCAGAGCAGGCATTGCGACGTTCAGGTATAACTTTCCGTATTCGGAAAAAGGCGGCGGGCGAAATTCGACAGAAACTTGTGTTGCGACGATCAGATCGGCGGTAAACGCGGCGCACAAAGCGGCGCCTGATCTCACACTGTTAGCCGGTGGGCATTCGTTTGGCGGGCGAATGACATCGACGGCTCAGAGCGAACAGTCGCTCGATGGTGTGAAAGGACTGGTCTTCTTTTCGTTTCCGCTTCATCTTCCTGGACGGCCCGACACAAAACGCGCCGAGCATCTAAAACAGATCGACATCCCGATGCGCTTTCTCCCAGGCACACGCGACGCGCTTGCCGAGCTCGATCTTCTAAAACCAGTTGTCAAAAACTTAGGTGAACAGGCAAAGCTTCACTTGCTCGACACCGCCGACCACAGTTACAAGATTCTAAAAAAGACTCGCACGTCGGACGAAGATGTTTTCGTCGAGATGGCTCGCGTCACGCGCATATTGCTGGAAAAGCGTTAGTACCTATTTTTTGTCCGGAGCAGGTTTGGATTTGCCGAGTTTAGCGATGACCTTCTCAACGTCCTGACCGCCGGAGCCTTTGAGAAAACGGCTTACCGTCGATATATCGATTTTTACTTTCTTGTCCGTGGTTCTCTTGGCAAGTTCATCGAGAAACGCGATACCGCGTTCGACATCTTCTGTACTGACGATCGCCTTCTTATGCTGAGTGGCGAGGGTTTTGACGCGACGGACGAGTGTCGCAGCTTCCTTCGTGAGTGTTCTGTCCGAAAGCACGATTCCCAAAAGCGGGAACTGAACTCTCTCGAAGAGATCAATCCAGCCACGGCCCGCTTCCGTATTCGCGAGCATGCGATCGCGAATAGTACGGATAGACTGGACGGATAAGCCAAACAACGAAGTGCCGATAAAGTCGATGGCACAAATTGATTGTTGGATAAGCGCGAGCAAGCCGGCTTTGGCGTCGCGCTTGATCGGCTCCGGATCGGTGGGCTGAAAGGAAAGCAAGTTGTCGCCGGTATTGGGGCCGGTTTCGAAGGCAAATCCGTAGGTCTTGTTTCTTGACGCATTTGCTATGTGTCGGCTGTACACATAGTCGGAACACGAGCCGGTCGTCGTGCCGTTGTACACTTCGAAGACAGACTTCAACACGTAATTACGTCCGCGAACCTGGCGAATCCTGTCGGCGACGCGCTGCGAAACCGTGCGATACCGTGAAAAATCACGCGGCGTCATGTACTCCTTGTAGCCGGCGGGCGTGAGCGGCGCACAGGTGCCAGTCGCGAGGCCTGTGAAAACTTTAGTCGAATCGGTGGTTTGGGTCGGGGCGTGTCCCCAAGGATACAGCACGAATTCGCTGAATGAGTGAACGTCGGCAAACACCTTTATGTTATGGGTGTCGCAGAGATATTCGATATTCTTTGATTCCGGTTCGGAAAACGGCGTGGGTCCGAGATAACTCCGGGTGCTCGAACAGGGATTGCAACTAGTCGCGGGACCCGTCACGCCCCAGACGAAATCAGAATTGCGGTTAAGATCGACGCCATCGCAGGGCGTGCCGGGATTGTCGCGGCGGTTCTGACGCCACATTCGGTCACCGCCTACCTGCTGCATGACAAACTCTCGCCCGTCCGGATTTGCGCACGGCAGTATCCAGATATCGAGTGTCTCGAGCATTATCTTAACATCCAGGGCCGACCACGATGCGCCGCCATACGAGCGACCCGTCTCGTTCAGATAAGAAAGGGCCAGGTCGAGCATCAGCTCGACGATCGCATCCGGATTCATCAGCTCGCGGGCGTGCATACCGCCGACAAGCAGAACGCCGCGACGGGCGCCACCACCGCCTGCTCTCATCCGCAAAGCGTAGATCGGACGCCCTTGAATCGACCGATTCGGTAACTCCACCCGCGAACATAGATTGGGGAAGAATGCCGCGAGAATTCCCATCACCGACTCAAGCTGTGAAACTGTTCTGTACATTACGTATCTCTTGTCTCAGCGAATGGCTCCGGCATCGGCTTATCCTTCATGCCGGACAGTTGTCCATCGATCCACTTCTTAAAGGCCTTGTCCGTGACGATTAATGATCGATCAAGGGGACCTATCTTTTGCGCACGATGAAGCCTTAATTCAAAGCCCTCCTCCAGTAGCCGCACACAGTCATCAATTGACAGTATTGCCTTGATCCTGCCTTTCGAATCAGGAACGCGATCTACGTCGAGAGAGTTTGCCCAGTCCTTCCCTTTGATGCTACGAGTAGCATGGACCGTGCCCTCAAAACGAACATTCGGAGATGAGCCGGGTTCGCGCTTTTGGCTTTTTGCCATTTTCGGCCGCTTCATAGTTCACCTGTTAAGATTGATGAGCATCAATTAATAGCGCTGTTATGTGCTGAAAGCAAGAGTTGACCATCACCCAAAAACAGAGATAGAAATCCCACAGACCTTTGTGCCGAAGGCTGTAGGCCTCGTGTTGGGATTCTGGCGCTCTTTTTCCAGGAAACTGGAGCCGCCATCCCTGTTGGTGCGGCTCACGAGGGCCACGCTCTCTGCACGACGACGAGCGGAAGCACACCGCTCCCTGTCCTCTGCCGATTCCCAGTGTCGCGCCGGTCTCCTCGCGTCAGGTCGCCACGCTCAGCGCCCAGCACCGCTGGCGGATGGCGCGCCAACAGGCAAGCGCCTCAGCATCCAGCACGAGACGCAAGACCACGCGCCCCGCATGGCACAGCATTCGCCCCGCGCCCTGCACCAGCTTCCAGCGGACCGTCGCGATCGTCTGCGTTGACCACGCGGCCGGGCAGGCGAGGCGTTTGAAGCCGATGAAGAGGTTGTATGCCAGCACGCCGATCCGGAAGAACACGGCATTGGCTCCGGAATCGCCACACGGCAACTGTTCCATCCCCAATCCGGTTTTTAATTCCTTGTTGAAGTTCTCGGCTTGGCCGCGCTGGTTGTGCCACTGCCACACCTCGTTTGCCGTCTTCTCCTCCTGCGACCAATTGCTCGCGACGACGTGATCGGCATACGGCCCCGGAGCCGGCTCAAACAGATCAGCCTGAACCCGCTCTTCGCGCTTGAGGCTCAGCCGAAACGCGGTCTTCGTCTGGTTCATGCTGTGCACGGCCTCCGCCACCTGATCGCCACACCCAGGCTCCGGCTCCTGCCAGGCCCCTGGCGGGAGACCAGCGATCACCGCCTTGACCGCCACATCCTGATCGGCGGTGATGGCCCACCGGACCTGATCTGCCTCCAACTCATTGATGAGCGCCGCCTGAGACGACGCACTGTCGGCCCGGTACCGCGCCAGCCGCTTGCCCACCGGCATCCGTGCCCGACACTGCCGGGAGAACTCCCGTTGTCCGGCGCCGGGCGACACATTGCCCTCGCGAAATTCGTCGACCAGACACACGGGCGTCTCCCCTAAAAAGCCGAGCATCGGCATGTACCCGCGAACCCCCGTGTAGCGCCACCGGGCATCGCGCTTTTCGCCCACCACCAGCGTGGCATCCGCATCCAAGGTGTAGGTCTCGTGGCCATCGCGTCGCAGGCGCCGCGCCGTCAGCGCATCCCGCACCTGCCCCCGGCCAACCAACCCGGCTTGCCCGGTCTGCGGATCGCCCATCCGTCGCAGCCAATCGCCCACGGTATCCGGATCGGGAACGACCTCCTGGCCCAGCAGCCGCAATAGTCCGGCTTCGCGGGTCAACTCGCGCAGGTCCTCCAGGCACTGGCCCCCGGCTTGAAGCATCAAAATCAGCCGATCCACGAACACCGACGGCGTATCCCCACGGTTGCTGCCCGGCCCGGGCAGCAACCGATTCGCCAACCCGCAGACACCGAGCCCATGGTTAAACTCAGCCAACAAGGCCACCCCCCCATGTGCGGTCAAGGGCTCCTCCGTCCGATCCAGTTGGAATCCGAATACCGTTTGTCGTCCCAGGCGTCTCACCTTGTCGGTTACAGAGTGAGTGTGGTCACACACCCGTTATATCCGCGCCCAGCGCGGCCGACAAGGCCTTTTTGTGCCTCCGACCCAATTCCTATCTCTGTTTTAGGGGATCAGCGGTCGCGTCTCAATACTGTTCGTGTAGCGTAAAATTGCAAATGGTTGCTGCACCGTTAACGGCATGGGCGCCAGCAACGCTGGCGTGTACCGTATGGCCTGGCTGGGGGGGTTGGGGACGCGCATAGCTGGGGTACGGCGAGTGGCGGCGTTTCACCATGCGAGGCCGCGATTGATGACGGCTACTCGCGCAACGTAAGGTGGCGACCTCACGGAGCACCTCAGCGAACCATCGGTGTCGCACCCCTGACCGCTCTGGGGGGAAAGGCCCCGGAAAGGGGCTGGGTGCGGCGCACAAGCCGAACATTCCCGGTAAAGGACAAGCTTCGCTGCGTCACCCCGTGCGTATCGGCAGCACGATGCATCAGCCAACAGATCGCGTAGTGTGCCAGCACCCACCCATAGAACTCTTGGCGCACACCCTCAGCTGTCTTGCTGCGGAACACGCGGCGACTCTGGTGCAGGTGCGTTTTGAGCTCATCGAACAGCCCCTCGATTTCCCAGCGCTCGTGGTAGAGGGACGCCAACTCTGTCGCAGGTGCCCGCTGGTGATCCAGCAGCGTAGTCACGAGTCGGTACCGCACTGGCTCCCCCGTCTTGTTCGGCAGACTGTATTCGATCACCCGCAGTGCCAGTTCGCCCTCGCGAGAGCGGCGCGACTTCGGGTCTGGGTAAATGGCGGACAGAGAGGACCCGTCCGGCAACAATCGGACCACGGGTAACTGCCGGTTGGCGGCGCAACGCCATAATAATTGCGCCCCGGTTGCGCTGGCCGCCCGCCAGTGGTGATACCCGTTGAAGCCCCGATCGGCGAGCAGCAGCATGTCGGCGTTCACATGCGACAGCAAGGGTTCGCAGATGGCCCACTCGGCCGTGCGGTATGCGCCCAGATTGGCGCCAAGAATGGCATGGCTGGCGCACTCCACGAGCACGGCGCACTGGGCTTGCGGGTAGGCGGCGTGGCCGGTTCTGCTGCCGGGGTAGCCAAAGGTGGTGGCGGTATCGGGTTCATCGGCCACCTCGAAGTTGCTGCCATCAATGGCGACCAGGCGTAGTCCGGCGTAGAAGGCGTGGGGATGCCGCTTGGGGTCGGCCAAGGGGAGGCAGACGCGTCGATGCAGTGCTTTGAGCGGTGCAGACCCCAGTTTGCCGCGTGCCGCACTGATCGAGGATTTAGCGACGGCAGGCACTGCCATTCCGCCGCGTGTCCAGGCCAGCCCGTGGGCGATGACGGAGTAGACTTCCGCATAGGCGGCTTCCGGATACAGGCTCAGCGCCATGCAGTAATACGCCATGACCGCAGCCGGCAGGCTGCGGATGCGCTGGCTGTTGACGCCGTGTTCGTCCAATATCTGCTCGATGAGTTCAGCTGGATAGACACGCGCCAGCAAGCTGGCGCTCAGGTAGTCACTGAGTCGCGCCCCGGCTCCCAACCCCGCTTTAGTTCGCGCCATGTCCGCTCCTCCGAGGATAATGGCGGGACTATACAGGAAATCACACTAAACGAACAGTATTGGGTCGCGTCTTGTATTCCTACATTGGTACGGCGGCCTGACTAGAGCGTTTTTGGTTTATGTCTTTACATAGCCCGAGGACGCGAAGTAGCGCGTGCATTCGGCGGGTGTGAAGCGGTCGAGCAGTATGCCGATGTCAGCCCAGAGTGCGTCCACGGTCCGAGTGGCGGCTTTGCGGAGCAGCGCTTTGAGTTTGGCAAACAGTTTTTCGATGGGATTGAGATCGGGGGAATACGGCGGGAGATAGCGGATGTGTGCCCCCACCGCCTCAAGCGCCTCTTTGACGCCCGCCACCTTGTGACTCCGTAAGTTGTCGGCGATGACGATGTCGCCAGGATGCAGCGTCGGGCATAAGAATTCTTGGACATACTTCAGGAACAGTGCTCCGGTCATCGCACCGTCTGCCACCATGGGTGCGGTGAGGTCATCATGCCGCAACCCAGCGACAAAGGTGGTGGTGCGCCAATGTCCGTGCGGGACAGAAGCGACGCACCGTTCACCACGCGGGGCGCGTCCGTAGCGCCGTGCCATGTTCGTCGAGGCCCCCGTTTCATCCAGAAAGACCAGCTTCGTGATGTCCAGCGCTGGTTGGGAGGCCTGCCACTCACGCCGTGCGGCTTGCACGTCGGCGCGCTCTTGCTCGCTGGCGTGTAGGGGTTTTTTTAAGCGTGAGCTTCCATTTGTCAAGTTGATGCCACAAGGCGGGGACCTTAATCGCAATCCCGTGTGCCGCTAATCGGGCACACATCTCCGCGAGTGTCAGATCGCCTGTTTCCGTCAGCCACGCCCGCAGTGTCGGCTCCATCCCGACCAACCGGGACTGCCGATGGCCCCCAATCGGCAGACTGCTCCGCTGTCCCGTCTGCGTGAGCCGGTTCCGCACCTGATACACCCAGACCCGGCTGACTTCAAATCGGTCCGCAATGGCGGTCGGACGCTCCCCACGTTCCAATGCTCTCAACACCCGGTCCCGTAGATCCTGTGAATAGGCATCCATCCTGTGGCCTCCCTCGAGAAAACACTGGAGGGCATTCTACAGAATGTATACACTTAAATCAAAACTGCTCTAGTGCACACTTCATCTCACCCCACAAGCAAGCCAGCGGATGACCATCGATTTCTGCACCCTGTTCCGTCTACCTCTGCGGCAGATCATTTTCATGCAACTCGCCACCTGATATTCCATCCAGCGAGTCGATATCATCCAGCTGCTCTCACCTCTTTCACGGTTGATTCATAATTTCTTCTACTGTTCGACCTCTTCTCGTCTGTACATCACCCTCTCTGGCCGACTTCTCAGGCCTTACCGTAACGATTGACGCAGATGGTCGAAGATCGCTCGCCGCAGTAGAGCAATCCTACAGGACAGGCTCCTCGCCACACCAATCGTCCGCCTTGCGGTTTGTTTTTTCCCCTTCTACACAAGCCCCCCCTACAAAGCTCCTATGCCCTTCTCCATTCGCGCGTTTCGATGCTTTCCTTGACGGCGCAGACGATGGCGCGTAGCCTTTCACTCAAGACGTCCTGAGCCACCCTGAAGTTTCTATTCTCTCGTATTTTCTGATGTCTTCCTGCGTGGCTGACTTCACAAAATGTGCCGTTTGCAATGCCCAATTATTTTGAAGTGCTACGTTTCCTTGTGTTGAACGCCAGAAGAGAAACTATTCACCTGCCCGAGGGGAGCAGCGTAATCATGGATAATCAGTTCACCGGTCTTCTGCAAAGACGCTCGATTATGAAGATATATTGGTTGCTCCAAGCGTGCATCCTGTTGGCAGTCGGAGTAGGGCTTGTGTCGTGCAACATAATGCAAAAAGATGAGGTTTTGACCCAGCCAACAGCACTTGGTCAATCTTTGAGCCCCTGCCAGTCGACAGAAGCGTCTTCCATCACAACGTCAGAATTGTGTGTCAATGTGACGGAGATGCAGCTATCCAGCGAGGGCACAACAACTGATGTCGGTCTGTCGCTCGTGAACCGAACTGAGCGCAGGCTCTTCATTGCTTTGACAGGACCCACTTCACTGACAGACAGCAATGGAAGAAAGTGGAATACAGGGGATAGCAAAGGTCTTGGCAATCTCAGTGATCCAGTGCCGTTAGAGCCAAGAGGAGAAATACAAGGAACCATCACGTTTCACCAAATTCGACAATCTCCAATAGACCTGACCTTTTCACTGGTTGGAGAAATTGGGATTATGAAAATGGGATCTCGCGGTCAAGTGGTCCCAGGTCAGATTGCGAGAAAACACCCGATCACGCTCTCGGGAATTCGTATCCGACATCAGCTACCTCAGTCTACTGGCGCGACGGAACAGGACAAGGGCGCCAAACTTACCCAAGTGTTTCCTCGACGCACGAAACCTACAACGCCCACATCGTCGGCTTCGTCGAAATCGTCCGCACCTGGAGCAGTCGTAGAGGCGTCCGGTAGTGGAAAATCGAGCAGCCAGAAGCAGGCATTGTCCAACGCCAGTCGCTCTCCCGATCAAAGGTCCCGTACAATCGATCCTCCGGCGGGCGATGTTGCGAAAAGCAAACATGAATCAAAATCGGTCGGAAGTGTCGAGGTAGGTCCAAACGTGTTCGGTTTGCGCATCGGCATGACGCCGAATCAGGCCCGCAAGGTGTTCAAGTCGCATGGTCTCGGATCATCGATCAAATCTCCTTATACCGAAGGCTTGAGCAGACTGACATTTAGTCTTCCCGGACAGGCTCCACAGCCTGTCCCAAACACGAACTATGTAACACGGATATCCGCTTCTCTTATTGACATAAAGTCTCCTGCAACTGAAAGCTCAGGTGTGGTGCTTACCGTATTCTTTGGGCCTATTCCTGGACAGGAGGGAATCGTGTCGCTCAATCTGACCGAGTATATCCCGGTCAGTAAGGAGCCGGCTGTTCACGCTTTTGCAAAGATACTATCGGAGAAATATGGAACTCCCACTGAGTTGCCACCGGACTCTCCCGGTATATACCGATGGCGCTATGACAGCAATGGAGCACTGGTTAAACCCGCTCCCGCAACGAGGTTCGACGGCTGTCCCAGGCTGAGACCGGGCATTATCGGATTCCACCCCCTAGAGTCTCCCCTGATGATTCAGAAGTATACGCAGTCGGTGCCCAGGTGTGGGGCCATCTTCCTTGAGGTGGCTTTGGGGTTCGAGGGATTTAACTATGCTGGTCCCGAAACGCTGATCAAGAATTACACAACTCACATGACGGGACTTGATGCGACCGTACGGGCGCTGGAGACCGCCAAAGGGATTGTCGATATGGCCCAAGCAGAGGCATCCGGGGCCGTGGTCGCGAGGGGAAAGCAGCAAAAGTCGGATCTTTAGGCGTTGGCTCTGCAAGGAAAAAAGAAGGTTAGGCCGT
This sequence comes from uncultured Nitrospiraceae bacterium, assembly GCA_963748375.1. Classification (GTDB taxonomy): domain Bacteria; phylum Nitrospirota; class Nitrospiria; order Nitrospirales; family Nitrospiraceae; genus Palsa-1315. The sequence continues at coordinate 301,904 of CAVVIR010000034.1, read as the reverse complement.
TCACTCATCGGTTTTCTGTCATTGCCGCCAACGGATACACCCCTCCCACAGATCTCTGGTTTCATATCATGACCCCGCGTGCGCATACCGCCCAGTTCAATCACATCGCGGCGGACATGCACGACCACCAGTGTTCTCTCCACCTACGCCAAGCCTCGCTCGTACCGTTGGCCTAACTATCAGAGCGAACGGTTACATTCTAAGGGCAGACCAAGAATTTTTCCTCTCGTTCACGAGAGGGGCAAGGCTAGGAGGCGGTACTTTTGCCGGTCCCCTGCCTGTCGAACAAGACAACCATTTCTCAGCTCCCCCTCCTTGCGGTTTGAGTACCCTCTCCCTAAAATATGTCCCCTGGAGACTCCTATGCCCTTTTCGATTCGGCCCTTCCGTCGCTTCCCCGTGCAATGCTCTGTGACATACAACGCCGGACCATTCCAGGGCCAGGGCACCGTGTGGAATCTGTCTTGTACCGGATGGCGTCTCTCCGGAGATCTGCCCATGCGACCTGGAGAAACGCTCTCTCTCACCGTCACGCTCCCGAATGAGCAGCACATCCTCATTCCCCAAGCCGTTGTCCGGTGGTCACGGGGCCAGGAGTTTGCCGTGGAGAATCTAGCGATTGAGCCACACACACAGGCTCGGCTTCAGCATTATGTGAAGTGGTTGGTGCAGGATCCACACGAGATCGGTCTGTGAGTGAGGGTGCCCTATGTTGTTCCGATTCACCATCGCTCTCGTCTACTCGATGATCTCTCTTGCAGGACTGCAAGACGGTCTCGTAACGGTCTCGTTCGCAAAGGAGCAACAGATGCCTGACCAACCTGGGCTCACATCCTACACGCCAACCAAAATCGAATGGTTGGCATTAACGGTGAACACTCAGCTTCAGTATGAGCGCCATGCGACTGATCCATATGAGCTGTAAGTCGTTCAGGCGGATCACGACACCTTGCAGATCTTCATCCAGTATCTACCCGCCGTATACCCCCGTTCGCGCGCCGGCGACCCCCGCCCATTTCCTACCGGCGACCCCGGAACTATGAAACATAAAATTAAGGCAACTCGGGAAAAGATCATGACTACGCCAAAACGTTATGGGTGGGACACATGGGTGAAGATTCAGGAGCCGGTCGAATCGCCTCCGCCCTTACAAAAGAAATGACACTGAAGTGCACGATCGAGTGCGCCCGACTGTCCCTTGAAAAGTGGAGAATCGAGGAGGACGGGGATCATCAGGTATTGTCATGCGGACGTTTTCGACGCGCTGCTTAGCTCGAAGAATATGCCGCGCCAGGAAACGATTGCATATTGAGTAATCGGAAATCCGGGATGTGCTCTGGATGCGGAATGAATGCCATCTCCGCGACGGCCATTTCGCCTCGCTCGCTGGTCGCCATGATTTTCACCTCATATGTGTCCACGGGAATACGGCGATGGAGGTCTTCCGGTACTGACGTGAGGCGAAGATATGACGATCCGTCATGACCTAAAAAGAAACTGAATACATCGACAAACACGGCGTCCAGATATTGCGGGTCTTTGGTGGGATGAATGTTGAAGTTCGTTGATCCGACCCGGTCATGCCTCAGCTTCAGGTGACTGCCAATGGCAGAAAAATTCTGCGGTGTCTTTTCCAAAGACATCAGTTTCACTTCTACATTTCTGAGGGGCACATCGTCACGATTGATCAAGGCGATACGATAGGTGTACAGTTTTCCTCCGCCCTGCAGAGTCCGAGACTGATCGATGCCTGAATCCGCCTGCACCCAGGGCTCTCCCTCGCAAATCATCACAGACAATTTGCCATGTTTTAAATTCGGCCGCAGGTATAAATGAACCGCCCCTACACAGAACCCTACAAACGCAATCCAATATATCCATGAATCGATGGACTTATCCGCCAGCCATGAGGGGACATCCTCAATGCCGAAATACAGGAACCAGGCTTCCACATTGGAACGGGCGTGCCGGGGGGTGACGGTCGACAGCAACATGAGCAACCCGCATAGCAAATTTGGGACTGATAGAAGAACCCATTTCCAGTACACTCGCATTCCACACTCCCTTGGATCATGCCAAGAGTAGGCGGTTTCTTTGAAGGTGGCAAGTCAAACACCATTGCCCAACGCAGGGGCAAGACCGTATGAGAAATGACACGACGACTCGGAGAGCTTATGGCAAGGAAGCGCGGTGATCGTCGCGGGAATGACCGTCTCGAATCCGCCCGTGGTGACGACCAAGGTAGAAACCATTCGCAAGCCAAAGGACAGCAATCGGGACGGCGGCGAACGCCGTTTCGCCGATGGTGAGGCCCGCTGATTGCAACGCGTTGGAGAACCAACTACTCGCCATGTCTCCGCCGCGGTGCACGACCGTATCGATCACGTTCTTCGCCTGATACTTTTCTTCCTTCGACACGACCGTGAACAAGGTCTCCCGAGTCGGCTTGGCAATCGCAAATTCTCCGGCTCGCCGCAGGACACCGAAGACGACCAGCACGGCTAGAATCGGCGCCAGGCCGAAGACGGAGAACCCGACGACGTTGAACGCCGGGACAAGGACAAGCATCGCCGTCACTCCGAGTCCCGCAAGCAATCGTCCTGTCAGAAAAATCTGCGCGAGGACCGTCAGACCGTTCACGGCGAAATCAACCCAGGCGAACAGCTGGGTGCGCTCCTCAGCGCTGCCCACCACTTGAGGCACGAGCACCATCTGCTGGCTGTACAGCGTTGTCGAGAGCACGGAATAACAGGCCAAATAGAGGCAGATGCCCAGCAAATAACGAGATTGTAGAATCTTTGTGAGACCGATCCAGAGGCTGGGTGGCGCGCGCTCATCGACCTCGACTGTGAGGATCGTGGTACCCGCTTCTTCCCTGGCGTGTCGAGGGTGCGTCCGAAGAACGGCAAAGAAACAGGTCATGGCTGCCAGCAACAACCCGATGGAGACCAACAACAAAGGCGCCACGCCGAGAAAGGGCACCATCAGCGCGGTAAACAGCGGACCCGCAACAGCCCCGCTGCTCCCACCCGCGGCAATGAATCCGAATAGCCGCCGCGCGGACTCGGTGGAATAGAGATCCGCCATGACGCTCCAAAACACCGAGACCACGAATAGGTTGAAGACACTTACCCACACGAAGAACACCGGCGCCACCGTCGTGCGAGGGAGGTCGCTTATCAGGGCGAGGAAAAACAGGAACAGATTGCTCGAGAAAAATAGGTAGATCGTTGGAATGAGCCGTCGAACCGGGAGACGTCCGGCGATCCAGCCGAAGAGCGGCACCAAGACCAACATCGAGACGAACACGGCGGAAAAGAGCCACGGCAGATTCTGCGCACCGGTTTGCACACCCATTTCATCGCGCACCGGCCGCAAAACATAGTACGAAGCCAGCAGGGTGAAGAAGCAGAGAAATGACCAGAGAAGGCCGCGCAATTCTTCGCGGTTGACGGGAGTAACCAGGCTGAGGATACGATGGAACGATGATGGAGTGAGCGGCGGCATTCGGGTAGGTTCGAATGCGGCGACTATACAGGAAGCGCTTGTCGGAAGCTACTTAGGTGTGGGAATGAAGAGGCCTCGTCATTAATTCTTCGACACGGCTTTTGAGCATGAAAAATGCCTGGTCAAAAGCGGCGTCGATCTCGGCCTCTGATCCAGTGACTTTGGCTGGATCGGGCGTGCTCCAATGCAGCCTCCTGGGGCTACCAGGAAATCGTGGGCAGCTTTCACCGGCCGCTCGATCGCAGACCGTAATCACCAAATCGAACGATTGTTCGGCACACTCATTCCATGACTTGCTGCGCGGCTGTCCGGGATCGATGCCATGCCGCTGCAACGTCTCGATCGATTTAGGATGAACCGATCCCACTGGAACACTTCCGGCACTCCATGCCTGATAGCAGCCACGGCCGAGATCATTGATCAGCGCTTCAGCCATGACAGAGCGGCAGGAATTGCCCGTGCACAGAACCAACACGTTGAGCACATCAGATTTCATCAGCCACAGCACCCAGCGGTTTTTTCAGAAGGTGCACAGCAATCAGGTTTTCCCATCGTCTCCGGCGTACAACACGCATGTTCGGCCTGATCAGAATGGCCGGAAAATAGCTGGGCATCCTCCATCGTCCGGTACATCTCCCACGGAATGCCGGCGGGGTCCTGTATCCAGGATTTGTCCGACCGGGCGTAACAGCAGACCGTTTCGCCTTCCTCCACCACAGCCATGTCCCCAGCCTTGAGGCGTTCGCGCAACCCTGCCAATTCGTTCTCTTCCTCGACTTGGATGCCCAGATGATCGATGCCATTTTTCTTTGCACGAGTGGATATCGCGAAGTTCACACGGGGATCTTCCAGCAACCATTTGGCGTAGTCAGTTTTCGTTTTCACCGGTTTTGCACCGAACAGGGCACTGTAAAAGCGAATGGATTCATCGAGTTGTTCTACCCCGACATGGATATGAAAACGTTTCATGATAGGTTCTCCTTCGGCTGGCAACAGTGTGACAGTTCAATAATCGAGCATTTCCGCTTGTGATCATTGCGGATGCTGGCAAATTCGGCGCGGCAACAGTCCTCGACCATATAGCGAATCAGCCCTGAAAAAAACTCGAAATTGGCGCGGTATATGACTGACCGGCCCTCCCGTCGCGATACGACCAAGCCTGCATGGCTCATATGCGACAGATGAAACGAGAGCGTATTATGAGGAATATGTAAGGATTGGCTCAGTGTGCCGGCCGGTGCACCCGCCTGGCCATATTCAACCAGCAAACGAAATACGCGCAGGCGAGTTTCCTGCGAAAGTGTATCGAACGCGGCAAGTGCTTCCTTAATGTCCATATGTCCAGAATACTAGACATATTTGGGTTTGTCAATCGGCCTTTTCGGCTTTTTCCACCCATTCCAAGATCAAACTGAGGCATAACGCTATGGGGACTCATTCATCCTCAATGACCCTAGCCCGCATTATTCATGAGCACTTCTGCTGCAATCGCCGGTCCGCTGTTCCGACGAGCCTTCGGCCGGTGGGCTCGCCCCTCGGATCTTCGACGTACTGCACGAGTACGCCTCAGGTCCTCCAGGCTCCGCGCACCGGTCTCACGACGCGGCTTGGCGATTTCATCCCTCGACTGGGCTCGGGACCCTGAGCAAGTCGAAGGGCAACGAACTGTCATGAATAATGCGGGCTAGCACCACGCTGTTAAAATAATTGACCCTATGCCATACCTAAACCAGTGGGCTATAGGTTCACCATCTATCAGATCCATCAAAACTTACCCCTACACTTTCAACCACTTGCGATACTGCGATTGAATTCCATCGTATGTATGCCGATCGTATATTTCTTAATGCATCTGTAACATTGAAGGTCTATCCTCTCTTTGGATTACGCAAGTCCTAGAGTTTCTCACAATAGACTCGAACGGCTCCGCCGATAACCCTATGGCAACTCATACACACAAGAAGATACTGATCGTCGAAGACGAGGCAGACATTGCTCAGCTGGTGAAACTCTATCTTGAAAAAGATGGGTTTCGAACGACGACTGCTGCGACGGGTGCAGAGGGTCTCAAGTTGATCAAAACCGACCGTCCCGATATGGTCATTCTGGATCTCATGCTTCCCGAGATGGACGGATTAGAGATCTGCAAGAAGATCCGAAGTGTGCCGGACACCGCCTTGCTTCCTATCCTCATGTTAACAGCCAAAGCCGAAGAATCCGACACCATCATCGGTCTCGAACTGGGAGCTGACGACTACGTCACCAAGCCGTTCAGCCCCAAAGTGTTGGTCACGCGGGTGAAGGCCTTGTTCAGACGATTGGAGAGAGTGGAAGACCCGAAGCACACGTCCTACACATACGGTCCGCTGCTGATGGATCTCTCTCGACACGAAGCGCTGGTGGATGGAAAAGAAATTCCTTTGACCGCAAAGGAATTTGGATTGCTCGAACAACTCCTGCGTCACCCAGGCCGTGTGTTGACCCGCGATGTCCTCTTGAATGCGGTATGGGGCTACGACTACTACGGCACCACCAGAACCGTCGACGTGCATGTCCGCCGGCTGAAGCTGAAGATCCCGCTACTCGACGAAGCGATTATCTCGGTCAAATCCCTCGGATACAAGCTGTCCGAGCAAGTCCCGAAGAAGTAGCGACGCCGGCAATCTGTTCAACGACACCTCCTCATTCCCTCCTTCCTACCTACCTCGCGATCTCCTTCCGTCGATATGACGCTGTGACAAGCCTGTCGCAGTTACGCCACAGTGTGCCGGCGTTGCATCACGACACCTGTCACGAGGAAATATAATATTACGAGTGTGTTACCTATTTGCTCCCCTTCCAGCACGCACGAACCATACGTTACACAAAATTGATCTGCCGGTGATCGTCCGATGCCTTGAACGGGATAGAAGAATCTCTACAAGGAGGCGATATCGATGCGGAACGCCAGCTCATCGAACCATGTCCCGAGAGTGGCCCCGTCGAAACACTCGAACATCCACCGGCAGAAGAATATGAATTATGCAGACCTTGAGAACGAACTCACGAGACTCCGAGCGAGGCTCGCACGCGAGACCAGGATGTCACATCTCATCACTATAGAACCCGAACTCTTCCCTGACCCGATCGACCAAGCCGTCTCTGAGTATGAAAGCGATATCGCTCTGTCCGTCAAGCTGCTCACCATCGAGAAGCTCCGCCGGATTGAGCAAGCACTCACATCTCTGCATACACGTTCTTACGGAATCTGTTCCCGCTGCAATCATCAGATTCCACCTGCCAGACTCCGAGTGCAACCCGACTCGCTGTACTGCGTCCCCTGTCTCACCACCATCGAACAACAATCCGGCGGAAGTTAACTCTATGCCGAACACCTTCACCGTCATGCCCGCACATCGGAGTCCAGCTGCGCCTCCCTCGCACACCTGGCTCCCCGCGCGTGTCCCTTCTCTTGCCCCGAGAAAGGACAAGCCTCGGGCTGCGACTTCTTTGAGGAGAGCACCATGCAAGATATCCGCAAACAACCACGTCATATTTTGACCTTCGATCTCGAGGAGCATTTTCACGCGTCGAGATTCGACTCTCCTATGCGGCGGCGCCATTGGTCATCATTCGAGAGTCGGATACACACACACGTCGAGCGAATCCTCGAGATACTGGGCCGCCACTCAACGAAGGCCACGTTTTTTGTGCTCGGGTGGCTAGCAGAGCAACACCCGTCGGTCATTCTCACGATCTCGACAGCGGGTCATGAAATTGCCTGCCTCGGCTACGGACATGAATTGGTCGCCGCACACACCCCACAGAGTTTTCGACAGGACATTCACCGAGCCAAACATATCCTGGAGGACATCACAGGACACCATGTCGTGGGATTCCGTGCCCCGAGCCTGAGCATCACCGCGCACACGCCGTGGGCCTTGCCGATCGTCGCCGAAGAGGGATTTCTCTACGACAGCAGCGTGCTTCCTATTGTCCATGATTTGGGAGGGATTCCTGGCGCAAACCGATGGATCCACCTGCTTTCCTGGAACGAACGCAGTCTCTGGGAAGTCCCACCCTCAACCTTGAATGTTGGGGGATTTAGCATCGCCATCGGAGGCGGCGGGTATCTTCGTGCGCTCAACTACCCGGTGTTGAAATCTCTCCTTTCGCGCATCGAAGCGTCCGACAGACCGATCGTCGCCTACATGCGGTCGTGGGAGATCGACGCGGCACAGCCGCGCATGCGGGACACGCGGCTTTCCGAGTTTCGTCACTATGTGAATCTCGGTAAAACGGCCGACCGGCTTCACCAGCTTCTTGCGGACTTTCAGTTCGGGCCGATTTGCGAAGTGACGTTCCAGATCCGTGAGCTGGTCCGGCTCGTAAGCTGGTCCAGAGCGGTTCTGCGCGGAAGATTCCCGATTCAGTCACAGACGACCACCTGAACGAGTCTCCACAACCTACTACCGTGTCACAAGGAGAGAGTATGCAATGCACTCGCTGTGCCGGCCTGAGAGTTTCCGAGATTATCTTCGAAGGAGGAAGCAGAATCCCAGCTCTGCGATGCATTCACTGCGGGGATGTCAGCGATCACGTGATCGTTCGCAATCGTCAACGACGCTCCAATCCAAAACCAAGGCGAGCCCGAACCCCCATCTACAGAAGCGATCGGTGGGAGAAACACCGCCCCACGATGGCTGAGCACTGACAGGGTTAGTGCTGTAGATTTTGACGCCTGTAAGCTTGTGAAAAGTCAATTCATGCTTATTACACTGGAGGGGTCACGCGCATTTGGTGGGGCGTATAGGCAGTTCGAATGTGTTCTTTCTCGCTTTCTTCCCCTCGTACCTGCAACCACACTGCACCGTCGTTCGGCTCCGAGACAAGCACGAACATGAGTTGCGGAGAGTGCTGGCCCTCGAACACGATGTAATCGGCGATACGACGGATGAGCAGTTCCGAACGGCGGAACTTGAAGGCATAGCCGCCCTCGACCTCTTGAATCTCCGCCATATACTTGAAAAGCGCTGTCACCAGCATCTCACGGCGGAGGACGAGCGCCGCATCCGGAAAACACGTCACCAGGGATTGATTAAATGCACTGTGCATGCTGTGCGTATTGGAGAGCCGACGTGCGCGCCGATCATTCCGGCGCGCACGCCCATTGACTGAACGGGAAGCGAGTGGTTTACCTCGCCTTAGTGCTGAAACCGAAAAGGAATCTTGAACCCGGTAATCTTGATGATGTCGTCCGTCGCATAATCGTCGAACTTCGACATCAGACCGTCGTTACTGTGCTGAATCGACAGGTAGGCCGTTCTGCCGTCAGCTGAGAACTTGAAGCCGGTCGGCTCTGCTGATGAATCCTTCACGGAGAGGATCTTCACGCAGCCGTCTGTCTTGATGTCGTGATCCCCGCCATCCGGCAAACAGGCGAAGATGTCACCGTTCGGATTGTCCTCGATCACGTAGTGATTGCCGGTCTTCGGCTGAAACGCAAAGTTGTCCGGCGCGTTGAAATCAGCATCACCCTCCACAAACCGGTTTACCGTCACGGTCCGCTGGCTGGTCCCCTGGTCCGGAGCCGAGTCCACACCGCAGATGACCTCGCCGTAGTTTTCCCACCGGCGTTGCCGGTGTTCGTCCAGCAGAATCGTACGCCGGGCCCTTCGAATTCCTCGTCGATCTCCAGATCCTCCGGCCGGTAGTAGCCGGTCGCGCCTGCGGTGTTGGCGTCAATGCGCGCATTGGCGGCGCTGATGCTGACCCAGGACCCGTTGCCGATCTCACAGCCCTGTCCGAACTGCTGGTTGCCAGACTGGCAAGAGACCTGTAGGGCCCATACATTCCCCGCGGCAAACGGCGATTCGCTCAACATCGTGATCGGAGTCGTTGCGGTTCTGACATTCACAGGAATGAACTTGAACATCGCGCCGCCATCGGCATTGGGCGTAGCGGTTCCAGGCCTCAGCTCATCCCCGGCGTACAACACACCGCTTGGGAGAATACCGATGCCTTCCCAGGCCATTGTCGGAAGCGCGGGCCGCTTGATCACTTTCGTGGTTATCACCCCGGTCTCATCGATGATTGTCCCCGCCGCGCGATTCGTGATCGTATGGTTGATGACATTCAAGGGATCGATGATCTCATAGGCTCCGCCGTCGGATGCCTCTTCAGTGAACAAGATCGTGCCCCAAGGTGTACGCCTGATGCCGTCGCAGGAATCTGTCCCGCGCACGAGTGTGTCGACCGATCCAGTGCTCAGGCGAATACGCTGCACTCCCGGATTGAGTTTATTGACCCCCGCCCCTGGAAGGGGAACTCCCAGGTCCTCCCGGTCTCCCTCGATACAGAAAACCAGGTGCGTCGGATTCTCGTCGCTCGGCCAAAACGCAAACATGTCGGCGGCATTGCCGGCATTGCGCGTCACATACTCGGCCTTCAGACCTTCGGCAAGGAGCACTTGAGCGGACGCGTTCTGAGCCGCAGTCCGATACGGCCCCGAGGTCGGAGCTGCCGACTCTTTCAGCGGCTTCCCGACCCCAAACCACACGAGGGAAGAACGTTCCAAGCCGCGCTGGACAAGCGCTCCAAAATCCAAGCCGTCAAACCCGTCGAATTCACTCGCCTGAGCAGACACCGCGGGCGCGGCCAGAATGGAAGCAGCCAGGCCGACCTTCGCCGCCGACAGCCCCCATTTCACCATTCGTTTTTTGAATTTTGCCATCATCGACTCCTTTTCACATTTCCTCACTGTGCCGGACGAAACCAGCAGCAGTGAGCGTGCCGTGATCTGTATCGACGGACGTGATTGGTTGACTGCTCGTGACCCATACCTTACTGCCATTGCCGTTCTCCTCCTTGTCGAATGCGTGCAGTGCAACGGACGGTCGCTCGCAGACGAGGAAGAACCGAATGCCTCTCATGCCTCCAGTGACTGTTCTCGATGCCGCATCACGGAAACGGTCCAAAGAAGCTGCAGTCTTCTCCAGACCGGTCCGTTTCGGCCTCTTACACAAAAGCACTGTCGCAGAAGTCTGTTACGAATAGATCTGTTTTTTCTCAAAAACTCGTAACAGCGGTATTAAAAGATGGTGTTCCTGGGAGAGAATGGCGCTGCCACCTATCATGTTTCGACCCTCGATCATCAGGATTGGATGCGTGTCGGTGTGGCCATGACACGCGCTGCCCTTGACAGTCCCCTCCTGCACCGGTGTTAAGATAACGCTTCACTGAAGGCGAGGACTTCAATGTATGCTTCTTCTTTGACTTCACTGACGATCAACAAAGGCACCTGTTACGCCGTATTTGCCTACGATATCGGGTGGGCGATCGACTTGGAGGACGTCAATCGCCGGATCACGGCTGACAGGGAACGCAGCCGCCTGCGTCATAAGACGAGGGCTCCGCAATATTTCGAATACCATCCGGCTCCACTCCGTCTCATGCAGGAAGGAGGAAGCTTCACGGTCGGCCGGTATCGATCCAGTCCTACGGTCGAAGTCATGGTGTATGACTTCGGCGCCGTGACCATCACCTACCGGTTTACGATGGACGGTCCCTTCGATGGCCTGCTTGAGCTCAGCGAGTCGCTCTACGAAAACGACCCCTTACTCACGGAATCACGCAAGCGGGTCGAGCAGCTGGTTCAGGCAATTCATCCGTCGATCGAACGGCCCAAGATCGCCAAAGAGGTGGAGGACTACATCATCTTCTCAATTGAATCCTATTCGCCTGAACAATCGCTTCCGCCCTGGACAAGCCGGGAGACGGAACTGGCGCAAGTGCTGCGTGGCGAACGGACGCCGCTCGCAGACCAAGAAATTCAAGATGCCACGTCCTGTCGCATTTCGTATGGAGTCGGGGACGCCGCACTCATCGACTGGCATTCGGCTGTGATCTTCGGAAAAGAGATGGACGATGTGCGGGCCGTGCTGGAATTTGCCAATGTAGAACTCTTGGAGATGCGGATGCTCGACGAACAGCTCGATACGGCGCTGGACGAGGGGTACGCCGCGCTCGCTCGAAAGCCGCGCCTACTGCCGCTCCCCGGTTCGCACGACAAGGACACCACGCATATCGCGCAACTGCAAGTTGACGGCGCACTCCTCTTTGAGCGAGTGACGAACACCTTGAAGCTCTTAGGAGACCAATACCTCGCACGCGTCTACCGTCTCGCGTCCCAACGGTTTCACTTAGATTCGCTACACCATCGTTGCACAGGCTGCTGCTCGTCGCCGGCGGCCACAGTGCCAGCAGTTCGCTACATGGTTGGGGAAGATCGACGAACGGTGCAGCGCTGGGTGACGCGCTTTGAAACCCAGGGACTGACCGGCCTGCGCGACGGGGCGCGTTCGGCTCAGCCCGCTACGCTGAACACTAAGCAATGGGCGGCGCTGCGGCGTGACTTGCGACGCGATCCGCAGAAGCCTGGTCATGCCGGTCATTTGTGCGACGGCAAGCTGCTCGCGGCGCATCTGCACCAGCGCTACAAGGTGGAGCTGCGCGTGCGCCAGTGCCAACGCATCTTCGGCCACATGGGGTTCCGGCTGCGCAAGCCCCGCCCCCAAGTCGCCCAATCTGACCCGGTCAAGGTCGCGGCGTTTAAAAAACCTGCATCGCCTGGCACGACGCCGAGGCGTTGCACTCTGGCGCGTGGACGCATGCCACTTCCAACAGCATGCACTAGAAGCCTGGGATGCAAGCATTCTGCGTAAGCTGGAGACACTGGAAAGCATTTACGGCAAGATGTCGGACCGCGCGACTACCCGCCGCATGGAAGTGCTTGAATGGATTATCATCGTCCTGATTACCCTTTCGATTGCGGTCTCCTTCTTTCCGATGGGAGGGCACTGAGGAAGATACCGTGCCATCGGTCAACCTGAGAACTGGCGGCTGCGCTTTCTCAGAAGCTTTTCATGTACAACGATTCGTCGAGAAACTACGGCCCCGACGCGAGACAGGCACGCTGAGCCGTGAGGGAGGATTGAGGCATACTTGACACAATACATAGGGGAAACTGAGCTGCGGGCCCATCCGCCATCAGGCTTGCCGCTGCGGTCTATCGGCCTGTCTGGGGATAGGCTGCACGAACAGGCAGTGGCAGAAGACGTCTTCCTGAATCATGCGGGCTCGTCTTTCATTTCTGCACCGCCATGTGCCGGATAATCTTGCCTTCCACCATGTAGACGACGAGTTCAGCGATGTTCGTCGCATGGTCGGCAATCCGCTCATAATACTTGCCGATGAACGTGAGGCGGGTCGCCCGCGTGATGGTTCGTGAATCTTCCAGCATGAACGAGACAAGTTCTCTAAAAAGTTGCCCCGTGAGGTCATCGACAAAATCGTCGTCCCGACACACTTTTCGCGCCAATTCGGCATCGCAATTTACATAGGCATCCAGACACTCTTTGACCATCCTGCTCGTCCACTCAGCCATTCTCGGAATATCGATATAGGGCTTGAGCTGAGGTTCTTCGTTCAACTCGATCGCCCGTTCGGCGATATTTTCTGCCAGATCGCTCATTCGTTCGAGTTCCGTGGAGATCTTCATGGCCGTCGTAATAAATCGAAGATCGCCGGCCCTCGGATGGTGGAGGGCCAGGAGGCGAAGACACGTCTCGTCGATTTCGAGATCCAGCATATTGATCAGCATGTCGTTCTCGACAACTCGAATCGCCAGGTCCACATTGCGCTCGGTCAACGCTTGCAAGACGTCCTGCAATTGAGATTCGACTGAGCCCCCCATCAGCAAGACTTTCTTTTTGATTTCGTTCAGCTCGACATCGAAATATCGTTCCATCGCTGCCTCCGGGAAACCATAACCGAAATTGGCCGGTTACCTATCGTGTTTGGTTCTCCACACGTCAAGGAATGCTGCAAACTTATCTCTCGTCATGGCGCGTTCGTCAGATACCTTCTCGAGGAATTCCGACAGACGACGGGATTTCAAAACCGTGTAGATGGTCACGGCTATCGCGAGGGTCAGAACGAGCAGAAAAAGGAAGAGCTTTCTCACGACCGGACTATCGGCCTCGGCAATCACATTCATGCCAAGAAAGCCTGTCGCGGCCATGCCGATCAACCCGACCGTGGTGACGACGGTGAGTCGCACCATCGTCTCTCCTTGGCGGCGGAGCAGGTCACTGTCGAGATACTGACTCATATCCTCAATGGCTTCACGAACTTCGGCGTACAATTGAGCCGTTTCAAGATGCCGATTCGTCATGCGAAACAGTTCTTTCACCTGGGTATGTTCCGACACATCGTGGAACCAGTACCGATGGGTGAACCGTAGGAACACGCCGAGAATCTGCCGGATCACGCGCCGGAAATGCCTGACCGATTCCAGATTGCCTGGCTCCAGCCGATTCAGCGCATCGACGAGGCGGTCGGACAACATGAGCATGGAGGCCTTATGAAAGTGGGAGATCAGAAAGAGCACAAAATACTCGTGCCGGAACTGCTCGAGACCTGTCTTCCGGGTGGCCCAAAACCGCTCGCTGCGATCGGTCACTTCCGTGAACACGCGTCCGCTACAGATGAAGCGGGTCCCCGGACGCTCGTGTCTTTTTCGTCCCAGTAGCGGTCGTAAAAGTAGCGATCTTCGAAATCGCACAGGTGCTGTTCGGAATAGGGCAGAGAGTCCAACGGCTCCGGCGCAGCGGCGAGCCCTAGCCGTATGAAATCCCCGCGGGTCAGCGCGGCGGGATTGTCCATCGTCAGATACGCCATCAACGGCAGCAGGTGAGACTCGATCTGCCGATAGCGGATGAGGCCGGGCTTGCCCGAATGGTGGAACACCAGCGGTTCGAATAGAAATTCCCAGTGAGAGGCAATGCACGGGGCTCGATACTGGCATGCAAAAGACAAGTATTTCTCCTTGTTCTCGTAGTCGGACACAGCCAGTACCGTGCCATCCTGGGCGAGCCATTCCGCCTTTTTCAGGCAGTGGCCACCGTGTCCCTCGGACTCCCAATACGTGGGATATCCTCTGGCGAAACGGAGCATGGTGTCCTCTACCCAGGTCAGAGGGAGATCATCGGCAAAGATCTCCATGGCAAGGATAACGATGTCGATGTCATAGAAAAAATATAAATCCACATGCGCCACCTCGAATGTGATTGGGTACAGCTTTCGGATTGGGGTAGGTCATCCGCACTTTGGCAATATCGCTGCGGCGAAACACACGAATGGGCGACTCCTGATTGACGCCGATCCCGCGGCCTGTGCCTTCGCCATAGAGAAATCGCTGGACGGAGGGAAGAAAGGTGATGAATTCGCTGTAGTGACGTTCCTGAAACAAGGCCGGATCGCCGGTAAACTCGTCCTCCACCTCTCGCCAAAGGCTGTTAAGGCTTTGTGTCTGAATATAGTCACAATGTTTCTGGATCGGCATATCATCCCGGATCGGCATGAGCTGCAGAGGCCAGAGCACAATCTGTCTAAAATGACGGACGATGAGGTCAGGATCGGAGGAAATTGGATCGGGCATGTGCACAGCGCTACGTTGCGAATGGTGATGACCATTCATGAAACTGCTTGGAAGTTTAATCGTAAAGGACAAGTCTTAGAGTCGTGATGACCTCATGCCATACCATCACCGCAGGGTGCATCATGAAGACAAGGATCTTCGCCACCTATAGTGTGCCGCGGATGTCATGCGGAGAAGTCATACCGACACATGCACCGACGATGCCTTCAGCCGGCTCTTTACAGCCAGGATTTCCAGTGGCTCAAAAGCCATTCCTGAGAGTTCACAGCTGTTTCACCATTGACCGGCCGCACGCGCTCATAGCTCCCGTCAACGAGTAACCGTCTCGCTTGCACGTTGTCCCGCAGCCCGACACCGAGAATGTCATTGACGATGACCTCGCGCCAGCGAGGGTCTTCCACAGGGAAAATCACTTCCACCCTGTGATCCAGGTTCCGCGGCATCAGATCAGCACTCCCGATCAACACCTCGTTCTGCCCACCGTGACGAAAGTAGTAGATCCGCGCATGTTCCAGAAAACGTCCAACTACCGAGGTGACGGTGATGGTCTCGCTAATCCCCGGGAGACCCGGTCGCAGACAACAAATACCCCGCACCTGAAGATCAATCCGGACTCCGGCTTGCGCCGCTCGATACAGGGCCTGGATACAACGCGTATCGACCAACGAGTTCATCTTGAAGGCGATATAGCCATCATTGTGCTCACGGTGGCGGCACGTCTCGCGCTCGATCCGATCAAGCAATTGTTGTCTGAGCGTCATCGGTGCAACGAGTAGCTTGGAATAGGAGTTCTTGCGGGAATACCCGGTCAGTGAGTTGAACAGATCGGACACATCGCAGGTAATGGCGGGATCGCAGGTGAAATAGCTCAAATCGGTATAGATGCGACTGGTGACAACGTTATAGTTTCCGGTGCCGAGATGGACATAGCGACGGATTCCTTCCAGTTCGCGCCGGACGATGAGACAGACCTTCGCATGCGTCTTGAGTCCGCGCACACCATACACAACATGCACGCCTTCATCTTCTAGTTTCCTGGCCCATTCAATGTTGTTCTCCTCATCGAACCGCGCTTTGAGCTCGACCAACACCGCCACTTGCTTGCCGTTGACGCGAGCTTCCATCAACGCGTCGACAATGGGTGATTTCTGGATTGACGCGATAGAGGGTCTGTTTAATGGCGAGGACGTCTGGATCGTTTGCGGCTTCTCGGAGAAACTCCACGACCGGCATGAAGCTGTCATAGGGATGATACAAGAGCACATCCTGTTGACGGATGGCCGCCAAGAGGCTGCCCGATTTGCTCAAGCAGGATGGGACGACCGGAACAAACGGTGGATCTTTTAGATCAGGACGCTCGAGGGCGTACAGCTCACGAATCCCGGCCATACCGATTGGGCTGTCTCCTGTGTAGACAAGATATAGTGGTAGCTGAAGATTCCGTGTCAGAATCTCGCGGATATGCCCCGGTGTCGCCGCATCCAATTCCAATCGAACGGCTGACGTGAAATCCCGCTGATCGAGCTGAACTTCCATCGCCTCGATTAGATCGGAGGCTTCGTCTTCTTCGATTGCGACATCGGCATCTCGTGTCACACGGAACGGGTATGATGCGACAACCTCCAGACCGGGGAACAGATTATCCAGGTTATGCGAGATAATCTCCTCCAGCCAGACAAATTGCTGCACCTTGCCCACCCCACCCAATCCCATCTGCTGTCGAGCCATATCCTGCTCGGTGTGGATAGGAAGGAGTCGGGGAAAGACATCAGGCACTTTAATGCGCGCGAAACAGTCGCCGCGTTCGGGATCCTTTACCAACACGGCAAGATTAAAGCTCAGACTCGAGACATGCGGGAAAGGATGAGTCGGATCAAAGGCGAGCGGTGTCAGCACGGGAAAGATCTCGCGCTGAAAGTACTGTTGAAGGGCTTCTCGTTCCTTCTGCGCCAGTTCCACATAATGCAGAACACGAATACCTGCCGCTCCCAGTCCTGGCAATACGTCCTGTCTCCAGCACTGGTTGTATCGTTCATAATGGGCGATCAACTCTCTGTTGATCGCCAGTATTTGCTCAGAGGGTGTCATACCGTCTGGCGTTGTTCCGCTTGCCCCGCTCGCGACCTGACGACGGAGACCGGACACTCGAATCATGAAGAACTCATCCAGATTCGTGGCGAAGATCGTCAGAAACTTTACTCGTTCCAAAAGGGGGTGCCGCTTGTCCTCGGCTTCTTCAAGGACCCGTAGATTGAATCGCAGCCAGCTGAGCTCGCGATTCAGGAAATAGTTCGGTTCCTCGAGAATTTCCGATAGCTCGGCAGTGGGTTGTTGAGGCTTTGCAGATCGATCGATCATAGAGGTTCGCTACCGATGACCTACTCCTGAAACAGATCTCTCAATCCGGAGTTAATCCCTTGCCGACCTGAGCCGCTCACTCCACCGACCAGGGCTCATGACGGTACTAAGCCCTAGGACACCGATGATGATCAAGAAGAAGATGAACGACACTATGAGAAAAAACGTGCTGCGCAGTCCTGTGATCATGATGACCCTCCCCCTTTGCGCTCAGGAGACACCGTGAACTCAAAGAACCCACCTCACCGTTCGAGCACAGCCGCATTCCAATAACTGGGCCGCCTGGTTTTCTCCACTCGCATCGAGCGCGGCGGCCGTCATGAAGATTCCGATCAGCGTGCCGATCAAAATACGTGGAATTATATTCAAACTCAGATCACGACGCCGTTACAGGTTGGTTACGAATCTGTAACATTTTGGTGTCTTGTGTAAGTCTGGTCGTTTCTATCAATTTCGCAGAGCGAACGGCATCTGGTTCGAGGAGGCACTCGTTGTGCGAGAAATAGTTCACCGGCTACACCGTAACGATTCCGGGTTCGTGGCCATTACCAACGAGAGACTTGTGGGATGCGGCCCTCTGCTCGGCAAGTCTTCGTCAAAGCCGCTCGGCGTTTACAATCCAAGCATACAGATAGGCAATGAGAACGGCCTGATCATGACTACGACGAGCCGACGGACGCGCGTCTTCGGCAGCCGCATGAGCGGATGAGGATACATTCGAGTGAAAGCTCCTGGGGTATCCCCGCGTGAGTTAACAGAAATTTTACCCAGCCTTAATCGAGCCTCACACCCATTCCTTGTACTCTGCACTCTCCCATTACCCTTACTACAGTTTGGAGGTCTTCATGAGCCCCTTGCCGAGTGATCCGCATATCGAACTTTATGTGCCTAATGCGAAGACCGAACAGGAATTCCTACAGCTCGTGGTACAAGCGGCCGTCATGAAATATCGCGCCTTGCATGACAAAGACTCCAGCCCACCACAAACACATTGCGATGGCGCAATTGCTCTCCGACAACGTACTGGACCATAGGCAGGAAATTCTCCCAACATGCCGAAGAACCTCTTACCTGCTAAGCGACTTCCTGAAGAACTTCCAGCCCCTCTGCCTCTCGTATGGACCAGTTCACCGTCGCTCACTGTCTTTCCATGTAACTCGATCTTAATCTTTTCATTATCTTGCGCTAACCGCGTTCGGCCATAGTAGCCGCCTGCGTCGGGCAGATGACGTGATTGTAACCTGGAGGGGAACACATGAAGTTTGAACAGGCAATCGTTGGAATAGGATTACTCAGCGTGATGGGACTACCGATGTCCGTGGAGGCGTCGGATTCGAAGTCCGTCACGCTGAAACAGATCGGTCGATATAGCGCGGGGGCCAGCACGATCCCTGATGAGCCGCGGGCGGAAATCGCCGCGTTCGATCCAGCCTCGAAGCGCCTGTTCAGTATCAATCTGAATCTGCGCCAGCTCGATGTCCTCGACCTCAGCGGGCCAGATTCGCCGGTGCTGGTCCAGACAGTGCCGCTCGCCGGCAAATCCAATAGTGTAGCCGTGCACAGGGGAATCGTCGCCGTCGCCCTCGAAGGCGCGCAGAAGACCGATTCCGGTAGCGTCAAATTCTTCAACGTGAGCGGGACCTTCCTCAATCAACTAACGGTCGGAGCTCTGCCCGACATGCTGGTCTTTTCGCCGAACGGTAAGTGGCTGCTCGTCGCAAACGAAGGCGAACCCAACAGCTACAACCAGGCGGACTCCGTAGACCCGGACGGATCGGTCAGCGTCATCGACATGCGTGGCGACGTCACCGCCCTCACACAACTCGACGTCCGAACCGCCACGTTCAGCTCTTCTATTCCACAAGAAAACTCATCAAGCATCCGCATCTTCGGCCCCAATGCGCCGATCTCGAAGGATCTGGAGCCGGAATATATCACCGTCTCCCATGACTCCAAGACCGCCTGGGTCACATTGCAGGAGAACAACGCCATCGCGATGCTCGACATTCCATCCGCCACCTTCACGAAAATCTCCGGGCTCGGCTTCAAGGACCACCTCCTGACAGGAAACAAGTTGGACGCGAGCGACCGGGACACCCCTGGGTCGAGCAATGTGGGCATCATCAACATCCGCAACTGGCCAGTGTTCGGCATGTATCAGCCCGACAGTATCGCCTCCTATCGCGTGAAGGGTAAAACGTATCTCGTCATGGCCAATGAAGGCGATGCCCGCGAATACACCGGCTTTGCCGAGGAGGCCCGCGTCGGGGCACTCACACTCGATACCGCAACCTTTGCCGCTCAGGGATTTCCCGATGTGACGACCGGCGCAGACGGCTTGCGCAACAACGACAACCTCGGACGGCTGACCGTCACCAATACGCTCGGCAATACCGACGGAGACGCGGAGTTCGAGAAACTGTATGTCTTCGGCGCGCGGTCGTTCAGCATTCGCAAGGCCGATGGAGAACTGGTCTCCGACAGCGGTGACGATCTCGAACAGCGAACGAAAGAATTGGTTCCAACGACCTTCAACTCCAACGGCACCGTCGATACCTTCGATACCAGAAGCGACAACAAAGGCCCCGAACCGGAAGGGCTCGCGATCGGGAAAGTCTCCGGCCAAACCTATGCCTTCATCGGTCTGGAACGGACCGGCGGGATCATGGTCTACGATATCTCTAAACCAGAAGCCCCGCAGTTCGTCACCTACGCCAACACCACGCCGACTGACCTCTCACCGGAAGGCCTGATCTTCATCAAGCGGAAAGACAGCCCAAACGGCAAACCTCTCCTGGTCGTGTCCCACGAAGTCAGTAATACCGTCACCATCTTCGAGATCGAGAAAGACCGGCAGGATGACGGGGACGAGAACGACGAGGACGAAGAGGAATAGCCCAAGGCCGAACCGCCGACCCACAGGCAGCAGGCAGAGCACCTGCCTGCTGCCCTTTCAAACCGACCGCGCGCGCCAGCCATTCGAGAGAAGATCCCCGCTATCAAGCGCCGGCAACGTCTCCGCCCAGTGACAGTTCATTGTGCCTTGATCCAAACGTTACTTCCGCTTGACTCGTTCCCAACCAATCTTCGCCTTTATGAATCCCGGCGGTATTCGGGCTGACCTCTTGGCCGGCCCAGCCACCATCGGCGAACTGTTCACCATCCAGCCATTTAGCAACAGCCTTGTGCGTATGGACCTGACCGACCAGCAGATCTACGATTTGCTTAATCAACAGTGGGTGAATCAGCCCTTCCCTCACATTCTGAAAACATCAGGGCTGACCTATACCTGGGACAACAACCGGCCGATCGGCGATCGCATCGTCGAGGAGCGGCGTAACAGAGGGCCGATCGACCGGCAAGCGACCTTCTCCGTCACCGTCAACAGTTTCATCACGGCGGGCGGCAACAATTTTACCGCCCTGCTGCAAGGGCAAAACTAGGTAGGCGGCCCGATCGATCTTGATGCCTCGATTACCTATATCCAGGCCTTGGCACAACCGTTTTCAGTAGCCATTGAAGGGCGGATCGTCAGGATGAACTGATTTCGGGTGAATACGCCTGTTACACGCCGAGTGAACGACTGGTGCACATAGTAATCGGCTGAGTCGAGATTCCAACCGCCGAGGACGGCCTAGCGCAGATCGGTCGCCAACCTCGCAACGGTGAAATTTACGCAGCAGTAACAGGGTGCTAACGCCGGCGCAACGCCGGCTTGGTAGAATTACGCCAATACATAATAACCAATATCACAGGAGGGGAACACATGGTTACAGTCAGTCAACTCATGAAGCGGGACCTCGTGACGGTAGATTCGGGCACCTCGGTCATCGAGGCCGCCAAGTTGATGAAGGCCTGCAATGTAGGAAGCGTGTTGGTGTCTCACGATCACCAGATCATCGGCATCGTTACGGAATCGGATGTCGTAAGGAAATTCGTGGGATCCGACAAGGCGTCATACTTTATCCCCGTCGAAGACATCATGAGCTGCCCAATCATTGGGATCGAAGAGCGCCGCCCGCTCACCGAAGCGGCAGATCTCATGAATAGACACCAGACCCACCACTTAGGCGTCGTCACCAATGGTGGAACGGTGGTGGGCACCCTCTCCGTCCGCGATCTGCTTCGTCCTGTAGCCATCGACGAATTCTAGCCGTCAACTCTCCCTACCAACTCTCTCCACGCCCCTTCGCACCCGCACCAGATGCGGGAAAGACGGGGTCCTCTGCTTGCTTGTCTTGCTCAATGACCGTCCCTTTAGTGGCCATTGGCAGGAGGAGACAAGCGTGTTGGCAACCGTGACCTACTCGGTGTGGATTAATTCGGAGTTCAGAGTTCAAATTCATACGACCTCCAGCATCGGCCTGGCTTGGTCTGCCATTGTCTCAACGGCGATGGAACCAATGTCTAATCGGGACACACCGACTTGTTTCCCGGTATTCATTTGAACCTGAACCGCCCGATCATCCCACAATTCAATCATGGAATAATCCTTATGCGCTTAGATTTGGAGAACCTGCCCAATATGCTCCAAACACCACTGCTCTATCTGAGTTTTCTCGGCTCGGTAAGGGAATATATGAAATGATGTCCTCGCAGCCCTGGCCGTCACAATTCTGACCTCACGACCTTCCCTCAGCCACATCTTGACCCTCTCCACCATGGTAGGGATCGGTTCTCCGATGCGTGTTGATTGTTTTCCGTCGTGCCTGGCAAGCGTGCCGTCTGAGTCAACTCCGATCCATCCTCGTGTCATGATGCCTCCTTTATTGGCACATCCACCACGATTACTGCATCACGATCTATTGACTTGCCGAGCAGACCATCAAAGTTCAGCTGTGCTGAAATAGTATTTCTCTCCAGCCTCTTAGACCCGCAGCTTGTATCCCACGCCCCTGACTGTCAGGAGAAATGTCGGACTGGCGGGGTTCTGCTCGATCTTCTGCCGCAGCGAACAGATGTGAACATCGAGCGCGTGTTCTTCGAGAGCATACCCTTCTCCCCAAACCCTGTTGAGCATCTCCTGGCGAGAGAATACACGGCGAGGCGATTCGAGGAAATGCTTCAGAATTTGGAATTCCTTTGGAGTCAGATTGACGGCATGGCCGTTGACCAGGACTTCATGACAAGTAAGGTCCATCAATAAATTTCCCACGCTATACTGGGTGTGCGGCTCAAGGCCGGCCTCTCGGCGTCGAAGGATGGCGCGCACCCGTGCGACAATCTCGTGAACACTCTGGCCGCACATGACCAAATCAATATCCTGATCATATTCTTCGGGACATTCTTCGTCGTAACAGGATATGGCTCCCTCCTGCACCGTGACGATCGAAACCCTGTTCAGCATTTTCCTCCGTCGGAATTTGGCGACGGAGTCGGAGCGACGGTCAAGAATAATTACGAGTGGCACATTCACTTCCGCCTCTGTGAGAGCACAGGACTCCGTGGTCACCGCGGTCCCACGATAGCCTCTCGACTCCAGTGCACTCTTCAACGACTGCGCAAACGATTCGGACTTCAGGAAGATGAGAATCAAGTTGGGCATCTCTTTCATGGATGATCGACCAGTCAACATTGTCAGATCATGATACGACCAGGCTCAACAAAACACCGTTACGACAGAGTTACTTGTCCGTTAAATCGAACGGGCATCCGCAGATCCCTTAACCGGGCGCTCAGGTTGGAGAAAACTTCGATGTAATAATTCAACGATTCCGGGCAACGAAGCCCTACATCTCCTTGTCAGGATGCCGAAAAACTTAGACAGCCTGTTAGATACTCACGCTGCTTGGCCCGTCCGCCCCAGTTTGGGATTGCTTCTCTCTCCTTCCATCTGCGACAGTTAATGGTCCCGCAAGGAGACCACGATGGCTCGCGCCAACAGCCCTCCCTCGAAACCACTAGATCAGCCCGCTGTCAACCAGACTGTTCAATCGACGGTCGAGCGTGAGATCAAACTAACGGTCGATGACCATTTCCGTCTTCCTGAGCTGCCCGGCTCCCCACTTCCGCGACGTCGACTCACCTCGACCTACTACGACACCTCACAGTACGATCTGGCCCGCGCAGGGATGACACTTCGCCATCGAGTCGAGCGCGGGAAACAGGCCTGGCAACTGAAACTCCCTCTGATGAAGGACCGGCTGGAAATTGAGCTGGCCGATCGCCGGCCTCTTCCACCAACAATGTTTCGCGATCTGCTCTTTCTCTTTCTTGGAGAGCGGGAGCTTGTGCCGGTTGCGACCTTGCGAGTCTGGAGGGCCGGCACCCGTGTGCGCATGGACCATACCCCGGTCGCAGATGTCACGCTCGACCAGGTGTCCGTCATAAAGGACGGGGCGGTGCTTCAGCGCTTTCGAGAACTCGAAATCGAACGGATCGATGGAAAGGACCGCGCGCTGTCTGACATCGAACGGCAACTCCGTCGAGCAGGAGCTGCCGATCATGACGGACACCCCAAGCTCTTTCGCGCGCTTTCTCTGATCACTCCTGGATCTGAGCCGCCACCAGCATCGGATGCACCGGTGATGGCTCATGTACAGTGGACCCTCACACATCATGTCCAATGGCTGCTTGCGCACGACCCAGGCACCAGGCTCGGAAGGGAACCGGAAAGCCTGCATCAAATGCGCGTAGCCACAAGACAATTGCGCGCAGTTCTACGAGCCGCCAAGCCCCTACTGGTTCCTGAATGGGCCGACTCGTTGCGGGATGAGTTGCGCTGGCTCGGCCAACTGCTGGGGCCGGCTCGCGACCTCGACGTACAACTCGCCTATTTCCGTGAGGAATCCGCCGAGCTCGATGCGCGTGATCGCCGGCCTCTGACACCATTCATCGCCCATCTGGAAGCCCAACGGAACAAGGCCCAGGAAATATTACTGAACGAGTTGAAGAGTGAACGGTATCTCGACCTCGTCAGACGGCTCCAACAAGCGGCGCAGGATCCAACCGCCGTCGAATCCACCGTGACGCTGCGCGATCTCGCCAAGGATGAATTCACCAAGCTGAGAGATGCGATTCGCCAGGCCGGCCCCACACCCACTAATGCCACAATCCACGAGACCAGAATCAAAACTAAACGGGCCCGCTATGCCGCAGAACTCGCGGAACCGACGGTCGGCAAGCCGGCCACGCGCTTTATCAACAAAGCCCGCGTGGCGCAGGACGTCTTAGGCATGCACCAAGACGCCATTCAAGCTGAAGCGCATATCCGAGAATTCCTCAAGCACTCGACCAGCACGCGGGCGGCATTCGTCGCCGGACGCATGGTCGAACGACAGCGCCAGCGTCGTGAGAAGGCCAGAAGAAAGATGGAGCGGATTTTGCGGAGCCTCATAAAACGAGGCGAAAAAGCCTGGGGATAACACTGACAAGATACGTAACGAGCAATTCTACGCGGCGTTCTTCTATTGTTGGCCGAAAGACCTCACATATCGCAACACTTGCCACGCTTCTTCTTCCGTTAATACGAGCGGAACAAAAGGCGCCATGGCCGTGCCCTTACTCCCATTTTTCAGAATCCAGAACAGTTCCCCGTCCGTTCGAGCAGCCTGCCACTCCTTGTCGGTGAAATTTCTTGGCAAGGGACCTTTCAGAGTGCCTGGTTCAATGTCTCCTCCCAGTCCCTTGCCGTCTTTCCCGTGACAAGTCATACAGAAGGCTTTCCCGTGGAAGAGCTTCTTTCCTTTCTCAATATTTTCCTCGGTCGCCGGAAGCGGATTCGTCCACGTTCGGGCTTCCTCGATTTGGTCGATCGGCACTCGTGGTTTGAGGACAGTTTCATCGGCCCCAAAGACAGGAATCTCCCCTGAACCAATCGATGCCGCTACGAACAGCGTGAATAGGAGGTACAGACGCACGGCTCTTCCTCTCATTGCGTAATCCATCACGAACAGTGGACCGACAACAGGGACCAGCCTGGCCCACAGAGCGCCGAGGCTGGTCCCCTCTATCAATCCTATTTATTTTCGGAGAATCCAGTGAATTTGTGTCCGAGGGACTGCGGGAAACTCACGGTGCCGTCCGGAAATTCCTGTCCATGTTGCCACAGGTGATAGATCACACCGTCTGTCCCTGCTGCAACTTCTGCCACTTTCGCGGCCTGGTCAGCCGGCATATCGAGGATTTGAACGCGGCCTGTTGCGACTTCTACTTTATGATCGTGGAAATGCCGGTGCCACTGAATGGCAGGGAGCTTTCGCGTCAGGTCTTTGGCGACAAAGTACTCGACCCCCACTAACGGCGCCTTTGGATCGGTGGATTCAAACAACAAACATTGCAGGATCTTGTCGGAAATTCCCTTGCAGTAATGATGGAACGGGCCGCCCGCCGTGCCGTCCGCCATCATGTGTGGGGCCTGCACATGGAGATCGTATCCGACAGCAGGGCTTGTGGGCTCACCGCTCACTGCCTTTTGGGGGGCAACCCCACTACATCCGATCGCAGCAATCGCAACAACAGCGAGTAGTCCTTTTCTCATCACAATACACCTCCTTGGTTTAGAGAATCTTCACCAGCTCATTCAGGTCGGGAAAGATCTTGCCCTTTCGACTGATGGATAGGAGACATATGGTTTCAAAAGGATTCAGAGATTTATTCCGCTGATGGCCTGTTGCGCCTTGATCTGCCGATGGCAGTCCTCGCACCGATATTCATAGGTCGGTATCGGACAGTCCCCTTGTACGTCGCTATTGCTCCGGGTGCCCTGTCTTGGGCGACAGCACACCGAGCGGACAAGAATCTACCTCCAGCGAGGCGGTTGTTTGGCCTTGACGCCGAACTGGGCGGAGGTGACGTCGGTGCGTGCGCGCTTCTCCATGCCCCTAGTGCTTAATTGCTAAGTTCACGATAGTGTTTCTGAGTTGAGAGCCTTTGACTTCTCTCTTGCGCCACACAAAAGGTTTGGCTGTGGGTCCATAGGCGGCCACAAACGCTTCGATGGCCTGACGCAATTCCTCGATGTTTCGAAAGCTGGCACCCTTGAGTGCCTTTCGCGCAAAGATCCCAAACCAGATTTCAACCTGGTTGAGCCAACTGGCCGACGTCGGCGTGAAATGGAACACGACATTCGGGTGTGCCGCCAACCAAGGATCGTTCCGTTTGTGAATGCAGTAATTGTCGAGGATCACATGAATGTCTTTGCCCTCGGGCATCTCCGCCATCAGATGATCCATGAAGTCCAGAAACTCCAGTCGGCGCTTTTGCCGGGTGATTTGCGTGTGGATCGCTCCGGTAGCGACTTCCAGGGCGGCAAACAGATTCAACGTCCCATGGCGCTTGTAGGTGCTCTTGAACCCGCGGACGATTGTGCCATTGTCGGTCTCCACGTACCCAATCGCCCGCTCCAACGCTTGGATGCTGGGTTTCTCGTCTACGGATATGACCAGCGCCGTTTCCGGCGGATTCAAGTATAGCCCCACGATATCGGCGGCCTTGGTAGAAAATTCCGGATCGGTGCTCACGCACCAACTCCGCTGCCGGCCCAGGCAGACGCCTTCCTTGCGCAGCACACGCCAGACCGCATGCACAGATGTCTTGAGATGCCGGGCCACTGCTGGACCGTCCCAAACGGCTTGTCCCTTCGGTGGTGGTGCTTCCAACACAGCCAGCACCTTCTTGCGAAAGTCCGCGCCATACTGCCGCGGCTTGCCCGGGCGCGGACGATCCGCCAGACCAGTCAATCCTTCGCGGTCGAACCGCCGCCACCAATCGATCACGGTATTCGGACGCACGCGCAACCTCCGCGCAATGTCGCTGACCGAGTGCCCCTGCACGCATTGCAGGATAATCTTGGCGCGCTCCACCAGGCGCGCTTCCTGGGTGCGGCTCCGCGCCCACTCCTCCAGCGTTTTCCGGTCTGGCTCGGAACAACGCA
Source organism: uncultured Nitrospiraceae bacterium (assembly GCA_963748375.1). GTDB lineage: Bacteria > Nitrospirota > Nitrospiria > Nitrospirales > Nitrospiraceae > Palsa-1315. The sequence goes on along the minus strand of CAVVIR010000034.1, from coordinate 274,686 downwards.
ACGTGTGTGGCGACTTGGGCATGGTCGGCCTCCTTGCCCAAGACAGTACGCTTTATCGCTTACTTATCAACTAAGCACTGTGGGGGCTCTCAAGCGACGCGTCTCCACTTCCCAAACCCAGCCACTGATTACTACGTCCTTGGGAATGAGGGGATGGTTGCGGAATGCCTCCACGGTCTTCATGCACGACTCATCCACGTCATCCATCATGCCGATCCACTTGGCGAAATTGCCTTTGTCCAGCTTTAGTTCTGGCAAGGTCGGATCCAGGGTAAGTGCATTTGTGTCGATGCCCAGAAGTGGCCCCGAAATTTGAACAAGCCGCTAAGTGGAGAATCTGCTACCGTAAATGGCCCTACTGGGCGATGAAAGGGAGCAGAGAATGACAAAGAGAACGAGACGGACGCACTCAGCGGTGTTCAAAGCCAAAGTGGCGTTAGCCGCGATGGGCGGCGACAAGACGTTGGCCGAACTGGCACAGCGGTTTGAGGTGCATCCCCATCAGATTACCGAGTGGAAACGGCAACTCAGCGAGCGAGCCGCCGAAATCTTTGGCGGTGGAACCGCGGCAACGGAGCCGCCGGTGGATCTGAAGGCCGTGCATGCCAAGATTGGGCAGCTCACGCTGGAGAATGATTTTTTAGAAGGGGCGCTCATCAAAGTGGGATTGCTGAGCGCAAAGCGATGATGGACGCCACCCACGCCCTGCCGATCAGCCGCCAGGCCCAGCTGGCAGGGATCAGCCGGGGCAGCGTCTACTATGTGCCCAAGTCTGTCAGCGCGACCGATCTGCTCCTGATGCGTCGCCTGGACGCGTTGCACTTGGAGCACCCGTTCATGGGCGCGCGTATGCTGCGCGACCAACTGAATCGGGAGGGGTGCGACGTGGGACGAAAACACGTGGGCACGTTGATGAAGCGCATGGGCATGGCGGCGCTCTACCGAAAGCCGGGCACCAGCAAGAAACACCCCGGCCATGACGTGTATCCCTATCTGTGCGCGGGCTCACCATCAACCGGGCGAACCAGGTGTGGGCGCTCGACACGACGTATATTCCCATGGCCAAAGGGTTTGTCTACCTGACTGCGGTGGTAGTTCGGCCAGCCGCAAGGTTTTAGCCGCGACGGTCGCGATCACGTTCGAGACCTGTCATGCCGTTGCGGTGCTGCACGAGGCGTTCACACGGCATGGTACACCTCAGATTGTGAATACTGATCAGGGCAGTCAGTTCACCGCGCAGGCGTTCGTGCACGCGGTCAAGGATCGCGGGTGTCACTTCAGCATGACGGCGCGGAGCCTGGAGGGATAATGTGTTCGTCGAGCGTTTGTGGAAATCGGTGAAATATGAGCGGGTGTATCTACATGCCTACGACTCCGTCACTGAAGCCAGGCAGTCGATTATGCAATACTTGGATTGGTACAACCGAGCGAGACCCCATTCGAGCCTGGACCGGCAAACACCGGATGAGGCGTATGCCGTGATGCTGCCGACGGGCAAACTGGCAGCGTAAGTAGCAGCAGAGACTCCACTTAAAAACCTCGGGTGACTGTTCAAACGAATGGGGCCACGTCTCCCTTTTGCTGTAACATTCGCTCCAAGTCCGCCGCATTGGCAGAGAGCATACCGCACTGGGTGTGCTGCACAATGACGATTTCCTTGGTACCGAAAAAATTGCACGTCAACATGGCCGAGCGGATCGCGTCATCTGTGACGATGCCCCCGGCGTTGCGGAAGCAGTGGGCATCCCCACCACCAGCAGGCGTGTCCACGTGAATACCGAGCGCTTCGTCGACTGGTAAACGTTCGTCCATGCAAGCCAGCACCCACAGTCTGCGATTGTTGTGGCCATCCGGCCCATAACGGCGACGCGTCGCCCAATAGTCGTAAGCATCGACGCGCGCATTCAGTTGATCCTTAAGTGTTTGCATTTTCCACCTCCTTATAAATGGATCGACTGCTCGGATTTCTGCTTGAGTCGTGGATCGATGGTCTCAACAATTCTGAGCGTACTTCGTCCGATGCTTGTGTACGACCGAATGCAGGTGGCCAATCATTCCGTTCGGTGCTTTGGCTCCATCCGGCCCGAGATGGAAGATGATCCCAACCTTCTGGGCCGCAATCCCGGCAACTTTCTTGGCTTGAATCTCCGGCATATCGAAAACCTGAACGCGACCGGTGACGATCTCGACCTCGTGGTCATGCATGATCCTACTTGCTCCTGATCTTCAAGGGTTTATGTGCGTGCGACTGATTGGATATCGTCCGCCAGACAAGGGCCGACGACGCAGCGAGGTGCTGAACTTCATGAGCATGGTCATACAAAGACGCAGCCGTGATTGGAACTAGGGAATCCCCAGTTCCACTTGAATAACTTACTGGCAGGATGCTGAAGAAGTCCGTCAGCGCCACAGAACGTGGCGCGAGAAATGCGCGGCTGACGGAGATGACACTTCTGACCGGACCAGCTGTTGCCGCAGGTCCCACGCGAATATCGAGATACGCTTCACGAAGGACGAAGGCTTGTCGCAGAAACGCTCAGACGCTACCCGAGCTTGCGGCAGAAAGGGGGAAATATTATCGGATAACCGTCGATTTCATCAGACTGTCTGCCTGTGGAGGCGAGAATCCTTGATATCCGCGGTGGCGTTCGGCGAGTTCCAACACGGAAAAGGGCTGACCGTCGACCATTTCAGGTGCCGTGAAGATTTGCCTCAATTGGCCACCGCGCTCACCGACGATCTGACCGGTAAAGACCACTCCCCGTGCCTTCAACCGTTCAATCCCTTTTTCGATGTCTTCCACGCGCACCGCCACATGATGGAACACCTGATCGCCGAATGTTTTGACCCAACCGGGGATAATACTGGTACGGCCCCGATCGTCGGAATAAGCTTGATCCACGAAGAGCGCCGGGTACCCGATCTTCCGATAGACCTTCGCATACCAGTCTTCATACTCGATCGTTTCACTATACCCATACCCGAGCCTCGTGAATTCCTCCGCGCGCCGGTCAATATTCAACGTCCGTAGCGTGAGATGGTCTGCGACCGGGTAGAAGCCGACTCCAGCCTCATCCAGCGAGTCCCGCAGCATTGCGGCTGCCCGGTTGCGCGACACATAGTTGTCGATCATTCTGGCGATTAGCGCATCCAACTCAACGCCTTGTTCCATGTCCACGCTCCTTGTTGTTCAGTCACGGACGCTATGAGCCGAATTGAATACCCTGAGCCAATGGCAAATCGTGGCCCCAGTTGATCGTATTCGTCTGCCGCCGCATATAGGCCTTCCACGCATCCGAACCGGCTTCGCGTCCTCCACCGGTCTCCTTTTCGCCCCCGAAGGCGCCGCCGATTTCCGCCCCCGATGTCCCGATGTTCACATTGGCAATCCCGCAGTCGCTTCCGGTCGTGGACGTGAACCGCTCGCTGCTCCGCACGTCGGATGTAAAAATCGCAGAAGACAGGCCCTGGGGTACAGCATTTTGCAACGAGATGGCGTCGTCGAGTGCCTTGAAAGGCATGACATAGAGAATCGGCGCAAATGTCTCGCGCTGGACGGTGGCCCAATGGTTCTCCGCTCTCACGATGGTCGGTTCCACGAAATAGCCGGGCCGATCCAGCACCTGCCCCCCAGAGAGAACTGCCCCCCCCGCCTGTTTCACCTCTTCGATCGCTTTCCGATAGGTCTCAACCGCAGCTCGATCGATCAACGGACCCAAGAGCACGCCCGGCTCCAATGGATCGCCGATGCGGATCTGTTTGTATGCCGAGATTAATTTCGTCACCACCTCATCGTAACGAGACTCGTGGACGAACAGCCGTCTGGTCGTCGTGCAACGTTGACCGGCGGTACCGACCGCACCGAACACGATCGCGCGAATCGCCAAGGAGAGGTCCGCCGTCTGATCCACGATAATCGCGTTATTCCCGCTCAGTTCCAAGAGCGTCCGCCCCAACCGTTGCGCCACAGTCGTGGCCACTGCTCGACCGACCGGCACAGATCCTGTGAACGAAATCAACGGCAATCGACCATCCTGGACTAACGTCTCCGCGACGGTCTTTTCTGCCGTCACGATTAGCGAAAAGATTCCCCGATAACCCTGTTGCTCCATCACCCGGTTGCAGAGGTGCTGCACCGCGATCGCACAGAGCGGCGCTTTCGGCGAAGGCTTCCAGACCACCGTGTCTCCAGCAATTGCAGCCAGGAACGCGTTCCAGGCCCACACCGCGACGGGGAAATTGAAGGCGGTAATCACCCCGACCGGCCCGAGCGGATGCCATTGCTCCGCCATCCGATGCTGTGCCCGTTCGGAATGCATCGTCGATCCATACAGCATGCGCGACTGGCCCACGGCAAAGTCCGCCATATCGATCATTTCCTGGACTTCGCCGTCCCCCTCGGCTTTGATCTTGCCGACTTCGAGCGACACCAACGAGCCAAGCAGGTCTTTGTGTTCACGCAACGATGCGCCGAGCAACCGGACAAGTTCACCTCGCTTGGGAGCCGGGACAAGCCTCCATCGTTGAAATGCTGCCAGGGACTCTCCCACAATGTGTTCATAGTCATCGGCTGAACAGGCTGCGAATGTGCGCAATCGTCTCGCCGGTCGCCGGATTCACGGATTCCAGCAGCGATGTGTGCTCGCCGGAGGCCCACCAATGGGTCCCGGTACTGCCACCGCTGTTGATGGCGCTCAAGCCCAATCCCTTGAGAATTCCCGCGATGGGCATCATCGGTAACAGGCTCCAAACCGATTCTTCAGCACGTCCTGTAACGGAAACGATTCCTGGGTCACGAATCCTCTGTACTGGTTTGGCGCGGCAAGCACGAGGTCAGCCACGGCGCAGAGGCTCGAAGCGGTCGTCATTTGAATGGCAGACCACAGTTTCCCTTTCACACATTGAGGATAGATCTTCTTCACGTAGTTCTCTTCGAACAAGGCGCCCCCCCGCATTCCCATGACGGAAGCATAGATCAGCACGACATCCTGCAGTGTCTGGGGAACTGCCCGTTCCAGGATTCGCTTGAGTGTCTCACGGTCCTCATTCAACTTGAGATCGTTCATCAAGAGGTGAATTTTCTCGCAATGGCCAGGATACCGCAGCGTCTTGTAGTTCATGGTCCTGACCTTCCCCGCATAGGTATCTGCCAACGTTCCCAATCCTCCTGACGTGTTGAAGGCTTCGTACAGGAGTCCGTCCACCTCGATCGTCTCATACCCTTCCAGGGGCAGGAGGGGCACCTTCTCCCCCCTTCAATTCCGTAACAGATGTTACCGTACTCGTTGATCAACCCATCGGTGGACCAGGTCAGTGAATACTTGAGGGCGTTACTCGGATGAACCGGCAATGCACCAACCCGCATTTTGACCGTATCCACTGTATCGAAATGGGTGATCAAATCGTGCGCTGCGATACTGATGAACCCAGGGGCCAAACCACATTGCGGGACAAAGGCTTGAGCCGAATCGGCACTCAGGACTTTGACCTGATTGGTGACTTCGACATCCTCCGTCAGGTCAAAATAATGAAGCCGGTGTTCCCGAGCCAATCCGGCGACAACGGGGTTGCAGAAATACGGGAGGCTCGATAGGACCGCATCGAATCGATGCGCCTTCAAATATGCGCTGATGGTGTCGGGATGTCGGACATCAAGGAGCTGAGGCGTGACTCGCGAGAGACCAAGGTCCTCGACAAGCCGCTTGGAGGCATCGAGGCTGATGTCACCGAGACAGACCGCGTAGTCGCCGCTCTCTGCTAAGAGGCAGGCAACCAGAGATCCGATCTTTCCAGCGCCCAAGACGAGCACACGGTGCATGGCAGGCCTCATGTGCCATTATTATACTCCTGTCCTGGCAGGATGCGGCTAGACAATAGACAATTGTACAGAAGTGGCCCCGAAATTTGAACAAGCCGCTAAGTGGAGAATCTGCTACCTTTGACTGGCCCTACGGGGCGATGAAAATGGAGCAGAAGATGGCAAAAAGAACGAGACGGACGCACTCAGCGGCGTTCAAAGCAAAAGTGGCGTTAGCGGCCTTGGCGGGCGACAAGACGCTGGCCGAACTGGCACAGCGGTTTGAAGTGCATCCCAACCAGATTACGGAGTGGAAACGGCAACTCAGCGAGCGAGCGGCCGACGTATTTGGGGTGGAACCACTGCGGCGGAGCCGCCGGTTGATCTGAAGGTATTACATGCCAAGATTGGGCAGCTGACGCTGGAGAATGATTTTTTAGAAGGCGCGCTCAACAAGGTGGGATTGCTGAGCGCAAAGCGATGATAGACGGCAACCACGCACTTTCGATCAGCCGTCAGGCCCAATTGGCCGGCATCAGCCGGGGCAGCGTGTACTATCTGCCCAAGACCTGTCAGCCCTGTCCGATCTGGCTGCTCATGCGCCGCATTGACGCATTGCACCTGGAGCACCCGTTCATGGGCGCACGCATGCTGCGCGACCAGCTCAATCGGGAGGGATACGATGTTGGACGCAAGCACGTGGGCACGTTGATGAAGCGCATGGGCATTGAGGCACTATATAGAAAGCCGGGCACCAGCAAGAAGCACCCCGGCCATGAGATTTATCCCTACCTGCTGCGCGGGCTTACCATCAATCGGGCCAACCAGGTTTGGGCGCTGGACACGACCTACATTCCAATGGCCAAAGGCTTCGTCTACCTTACCGCCGTCGTGGATTGGGCCTGCCGCGGTCTTGGCAGCAAAGGTAGCGATCACGCTGGAGGCCTGCCATGCGGTCGATGTGCTGCAAGAGGCATTCAGCCGCCATGGCAGGCCGGAAATTGTGAACACCGACCAAGGCAGCCAGTTCACCGCGCATGAGTTCGTGCAGGCGGTCAAGGATCAGGGGTGCAAACCTCAGCATGGACGGGCGCGGAGCCTGGAGAGATAATGTGTTCGTTGAGCGCCTGTGGAAATCGGTGAAATACGAGCGGGTGTATTTGCATGCCTATGACTCAGTCACTGAAGCCAGAGCATCGATCATGCAATACATGGATTGGTACAATCAAGCCAGACCGCATTCGAGCCTGGACAGGAAAACACCTGATGAGGCTTATGCCGTGATGTTGCCGACGGTTAAACTGGCAGCGTGAGAATCAGCAGAGATTCCACTTAAAAAACTCGGGCCGCTGTTCAAACGAATGGGGCCACTTCTGTACTCGTGAACACTTCGATGGTTCACATGTGTGGCAGAACCATGGGTATCTTATTGCCAGTACCAAAAGTGGTGAGGTCGCGCACGCTGATGGCTGACGAAAGTCGCTCTGTAATTTATAAGATACCGGCATCGCTGAGCCGGGTTAAGACCTGCCCCCGCCGGAAATAGGTTAGGCATTTTGACAAGGGCAGGCTAACAAAGGCGCCTGACTGTATAATGAAAAACTGTTTAACTTATTGTTTTTACTGCACATATCTGCCGTGAAGCAGACACGGGCTTTGTGTTATCCTAATTCACTATTAGGAGCAACGGTGATGTTACGCATGCCCTCTCGAGTCATCCTCCCTTTCGGGTACCGGATCTCAGTGCGTCAATTATCAGATACCGACATGGACCGTCGGGACCCGAATGCCGATGGTATCTGGGACGACGACACAAAAACTATTTATCTTCGTAAGCGCTTGCCCATGACCAGACGACGCTACATCCTGGCCCATGAACTTGGCCATGCCTGGCTCGACTGGCAGCATCGGCATCTTGACAACGGCAAAGCCAAGACTTAACAGGCTGCCCCAAAAGCCCGCCAGCATCGTTCTCGCATCGTTCAGATCCTCAACGTACCCCATAGGGTACGCCTCCGGTCTTCACTCGCTGCGGCCTTGCCGGACAAACTTTTTGAGCAGCCTGCCGATCTATTTCCCCATCACCTCAGACTTGGAAACCATTCAATCAGCGAACCTGCACTGGTTGCGCTGCTAGTTGATCTTAGCTCCGGCAAGTTTCAACACCACGGCCCACTCCGATTCTGTCACCGGCTGGACCGAGAGGCGGGAGCCTTTTTGCAACAAGACCATGCCCTTGAGTTTCGGTTCCTGCCTCAGTCGGTCGAGCGAGAGGCTCGTCTTGAAGGTTTGCCGATACTGAATGTCCACCATGTCCCACCGTGGAGCGGAGGGAACGCTGCCTGGATCATAGTGGTGACCGGTCTTGTCGAACTGCGTCGCATCGGGATAAGCAGTCCGCACGACTTCTGCAACTCCCACCACAGCAGGCGGTTCGGCGTTACTGTGATAAAAAAGTACCCGGTCGCCGGTGGCCATTGCACGCATGAAGTTGCGCGCCTGATAGTTCCGCACCCCGTCCCAACAGGTTGTCTGTTTGGGAGACTGAGCGAGATTCTCGATCGAAAACACGCGAGGTTCCGACTTCATCAACCAATAACGACGCCCTTGTGTCATCACGTTACCCCTCTCTGCTTGGCCATTTACCTCACTCCATGTATGCTATGGGGAATGCCCTGGTTCGATTGAAGTCTGCCGATGGAACTGACGCCATTCTTCTTCGGTCTCTATAAGTTCGTCAAGTACGGTCTTTATCCGCTGACATGGGTCGTGCTGCTCATCGCGGTGGCGACGGTCTTGGCTCTCTTCCCGTTCTCGCCGACACGACTGCGGTGGGTGCGCAAACTTCTCTTGTCCGCTCTCCTTCTCCTTGTGGCACTATCCAGCCCACTGGTCGCTACCCCACTAATTGGGTTACTCGAATCTTGGTATCACCCGCCACGGCTGACATCGTCCGATCACTTCGATGCCATCGTCGTATTGGGGGGAGGCGTCGACGAGAAAGGCTCGCTTCGGCCAACCACCGAACCATCTCCCTATTCCAGAAATCGAACCACTTGCGGCGTAGATCTCTACCAGCAAGGCTATGCACCCACCCTAGTGCTGACAGGAGGCGATGCCCGAATCTTCGGCACCGGCCCTCAAGAAGCGGTGGAAATGCAACGATGGGCGGTTCGCCTCGGCGTTCCCGAGTCCGCCACAAAGATCGATACTGAAGCCCGAAACACATACGAGAACGCAACCGGGACCAAGCGTCTGATCGGACCCGCCTCGATTCTCCTTGTCAGTTCCGCCAGCCATCTGCCACGCGCTGTCCCCGTGTTCACGAAGCAAGGCTTCCGCGTGACGCCCGCCCCCTGCGATTATGCTTCGCAGAACCTACCGAGAGAAAACTGGGACAACGTCGACCTCTTTGATGTGTTGCCGAACGATACCTCGCTACAACAAACCCGGGAAGTTATATCGGAAGTGGCTGGTATCGTGATCTATTGGCTGGCAGGAAAACTTTAGCCCGACGAGTCGAGCACCGCGAGCAACGCACGATACGTCAACGCTCGAACTGTATCCTTCGACGGTACCTGGTCACTGCTGTTGATTTCCATCCAGACGCGTTCTGCCACCTGGGTGCGGGCATCGTTACACAGCCCCCACATTTGATGGAGAAACCCGTCCGGCAATCCAACTTGCATCCCTTCAGATTCGATACGATCGTCTAGTAGCGCCAATAAATCGGACAGCGCCTGATCCGACCCATAGGGCGTAGTGGCAAAACCAAAAGAGGCATGAGTCGCCGCTTCCTGCTTCGCCTGTTCGACCAAGTCCCGCATGTATTCTTTGAGCAAGCCCACCACATGACCAGACAACGCCATGCTGTTCTCCTTTGCCCGCATTATGCGGCTATATCAGAATGGGAACAAGAACCGCCGCGCCTGCTGAACTACTCAGTGGTCAGTAATTAAGACGACAGCAACGCTAATGAAACCCGCTTAGAATAAGGACAATAAAGACGTTGTGTTCTCCAAATTACCGACTTGTGAGTAGTATGGCGTTGAAAACCCTTATGGACCCGAGAATTAAAAAACTGGAGAGAGTCACAGATGTTTCCAGCAGACTGCAGGCTGTTCAAAAAGCTCGTCCAGCAAGGCCGCAGGCGAGTGATCACTTTAAGGGATGGGTGAGATGATCCCAACTGCGCGCGTCCAACGAGGGCCTTCTGAGGCCGCGCGTTGCGCGAGCAAGGGGATCGTCTCAGCTACCCCATCCCCCCTTTTTCAACAGCCTGCAGGGCCGTGCGGTTGACCAGCCAGCGAACGGTTCTCTATGATGCCGACGAACCCGCAGCATGAGGCACAGGACTGTGGCAGTTGAACGATTTGAGGTGGCACTGAATACCCCCGCCGGGCGCCTGACCACGGCCATCGATGTACCGACTGGACTTATCCCCATTACCGCGATCGTCCCACTCACACGCCGCCTGGGAGATGAAGCCGCAGAGTTGGAGATCCAGCAAGCCACCGAAACCGGCCAATCCATTTCATGCCGAAAAGGCTGCGCCGCCTGTTGTCGCATGCTGGTCCCGCTCTCTGCGCCGGAAGCGTTCGCGCTGCAAGAGTATGTGAAGCAACTGCCGGCGGATCGACAAACCCAGCTCCTGAATCGCCTCCACGACACGAAGGATCGCATGAAGCAAGTGGGTCTATGGGATCGGATAAGCGACGTTGCAGAGGCCTCCAAACAGGTATCGGATGAAGAACTCGATCCGATCAATCAGTCGTACTATGCCCTGAGAATCCCCTGCCCCTATTTAGAGAACGAGCTGTGTTCGATTTACGAGGCACGGCCGGCCGCCTGCCGAGAGCTCCTCGTCACCTCACCAGCGGAACTGTGTCAGAATCTGGCGCAGAACCCGGTCATGCCCCTGCCGGTCTCAATGCGAATGAGTTCCATCCTTGGGCTGACCTGGGGCGCCTTAACCAGTTCTCCCCCTCGACTCATCCCGCTCCCGATGGCCTTAGAGTGGGCAGAGCGACATGAAAGGGAGTCTCAACGGACGTGGCCCGGCTCATCCCTCTTAGACCAAGTCCTCGACAACATGTGGCGATTTCTCAGCCAGGCGTTTCAGAAACGCGACAAAGAAGCTAATAGCTGACAGCGATCAGCGAGATCGTACGACTGTGAGTAAGAGGAGAAACGCGAATGCAAAAACCCGTCATCGTCTGTTTAGATCTCGAAGGGGTGTTGGTGCCGGAGATCTGGATCAACGTCGCGCTCAAGACCGGCATCGAGGAGTTAAAAATCACCACCCGCGAGATGCCGGATTACGATGCCTTGATGACCAGGCGCCTGGCTATCCTGGATCAGCACAACCTCACCATTCACGATATCCAAAGCGTCATCGATCAGATGGGTCCACTGGAAGGCGCCGTCGACTTTGCCGCTTGGCTCCGCGAGCGATGCCAAGTGATCATCTTGTCCGATACGTTCTATCAGTTCGCCCATCCGCTGATGCGCCAACTAGGATTCCCGACAATCTTCTGTAATCAGCTGGAGATCGATCACGCCGGCCGCATCGTGAGCTACCACATGCGGATGCCAAATCAAAAAAAACACTCAGTGGCGGCGCTGAAATCACTCAACTTTCATGTTCTAGCCGCCGGCGACGCCTATAATGACACCGCCATGCTTGGAGAGGCCCATGCGGGATTCTTCTTCTGCCCGCCGGATCACCTTCCCAAAGAGTTTCCACAGTATCCTGTCACGAAGACATACGGAGAGCTGCAAGCGCGTTTCGCAGAGGCAGGGAATTTCAGATAGCGAAATAGCTGTCAGCATTCAGCTGTCAGCTGTCAGCTTCTCATAAAACTACCTCCCCTTTGTAAGGGGAGGTTAGGTGGGGTAGAGATTCATAAGGCTAGGAGAGGTAGAGTCTGATGCCCAGAGCCATAAGAGGGCAACCTGACTATCTCGATATCAAACGCCGGCTTCGTTCTAACATGACCGGCCCTGAGGCACAGCTGTGGTCAAGACTGAGAGCGCGACAACTTCAGGGGCTCAAGTTTCGACGACAACATGGCATTGGGCCATATATTGTGGACTTCTATTGCCCTGAACAGTCTCTCGTCATTGAAGTAGACGGCGACAGTCATGCCGATGCTGATCAGGTCGTGAAGGACAGGCAGCGCGAGCAGTATCTTCAGTCTCTTGGCCTTCGCATAATTCGATACATCAACGACGATATTTTGAAGAACCTGGACGGGGTTCTTGAAAATTTAGCCGAGAGATTGTTGTCAAAATCGACCTCCCCTCGCCCCTCCTTACGAAGGAGGGGCAAAGAAAGCTGACAGCTACTATTCCCCATTCACCACTTCCAATACACGACGGCCATATCGCTCTGCCTTCAGCGGGCCGATGCCGGGAATCTCCATCAGAGCAGCTGGCGTCACGGGCTTGTGGCCGGCAATGGCCTTCAATGTTTTGTCGTGGAAAATCAAAAAGGCTGACACGCCCTCTTCCTCGGCAAGCTCCGTGCGAAGCTGCCGGAGTCGTTCAAAGAGCTGCGGGTCAGCCGGTGATGCCCGCGTGGGAACAGCAGATGACGTCCTTTCGCGGGATAGTTCGCCTCCGTTGAATCAGGCTGAGGCTCCTCTACGTGTTTCAACACCACTGCACCGATCCCCTGCAGAATCTCCCGTCCTTTGCGTGTCACATCGAGCGTGGGATACTCCGTACCTTCGACTTGCAAATACCCTGAGTCGATCAGCTCCTTCACCAGACTCGTCATAGACGCTTTCGAGCGTGCGCGACACATTCCATATGTCGGACAGTCTTCCGCACCATAGGCCTGCATCATTTTCGAACGGCTTCCCCGAAGAATTTCGACGATTCGACTCACGCCGAACCGGCCCCGGCACCAGGACACGGTATCCAAGACTGCCTTCGCGGAATCTGCATCATCGTGGGAAACCTCCCGACTCGGTTGCCGCACCGGCGCAACGCAACGGTCGCAGAGACCGCAAGGGCCGAGAGCCAGTTCGGCTTCATCGCTGAAGTACTCTAGAATTGCGAGTTGCCGGCAGGTCGGCACCGACACGTATCCCAGCATTTCGTGAAGGAGCGTCTTCATCCGCTTGGCACGCTCGACGCCTTCTAGGTCTTGTGATGCTTGCTGAATGAAGTATTCCTGCGTGGCCAGGTCCCGCTCATGAAACAGTAACACACAGGCAGCCGGTCGTCCGTCGCGACCAGCCCGACCGACCTCCTGATAATAGGCCTCCACACTTCCCGGAATGTCGAAATGCACGACCAGCCTGACATCCGACTTATCGATACCCATGCCGAAGGCATTCGTTGCAGCCAGAATCCTCACAGTCCCTCGGCGAAAATCGTCATGCACGAGCTGCCGCTCCTCATCCGAGAGACCGGCATGGTAGTAGCTGACAGACTGGTGAGACTGGCCCAACCACTCCGCGACTTCTTCGACCGCCCGGCGCGTGGCGCAATAGACCAGGATTGTGCCTTTCTCCGTCTCGCGAACGAGCCGCTCCAACATCGCCAGTTTTTCCTGGCGAGACTGACAGGGGCGAACTGACAACGCGAGATTGTCACGGCGGAAACCTGCAACCAGTCGAAACGGATCGCGGAGGGACAGTCTATTGCACAAATCCACTTGAACGCGGGTGGTGGCGGTGGCGGTCAGAGCCAGGCAAGGCGGATTCGTAAGTTCCTGCCGGAGACGTCCGATCTTGAGATAATCGGGCCTGAAATCGTGCCCCCATTGGGAGATACAGTGGGCCTCGTCGACCACCAGCAACGAGACCCACAACGAACGCAAGAGTTGGAGAAATCCCTCATGCTGCATCCGCTCCGGCGCCAGATAGAGCAATTGAAGCCGTTTCTGATTGAGATCCTGCATCACGCGGTACTTTTCAATTCCGGTGAGGCCGGAGTGAAACGCGGCCGCCGCGATCTTCCGCTGCTTCAAGCTTGCCACCTGATCCTGCATGAGGGCGATGAGCGGAGAGATCACCAGCGTCAACCCGGGCAAGAGGGTCGCGGGCAATTGATAGCAAAGCGACTTGCCCTGCCCCGTCGGCATGACCGCCATCGCATCGCGCCCAGCTAGCACCGCGCGAATGACCTCTTCCTGGCCTGGCCGAAACTTCGCAAAGCCGAACTGGTCGTTGAGTTGTCTGGTCAGATTATCCACGGTGAAGTGAATCAATTAAGGAAGGGGTGGAGAGCTGAAATCAGCGGATTCTGACGCCGACCCACCGCGGGCAAGCCGATGAGCATCAGCTCGCAGGATGTTCAAAAAGCCCGTCAGCAAGGCCGCAGGCAAGTTGAAACCTGAGGCGTACGCCTCAGGGTACGTTGAGCCTCTGAGCGATGCCAGAACGCTGCTGGCGGCCTTTTTCAGCATCCTGCTAGAAATTGATCCAAAGCTGGGCGTAGGCCCAATCTTGATCGGCGTTGGTCCCCAGGTTCTCCTTAATATAATCTCCGGCGAACATATGGCCATAGACCGCCTGGAAGGACAACTTGCCGTCCATAAACAGATGCGTCCACGCGAAGTCTATTTCGTCGCCGATGTGCGTCTTGGTGTTATCAGCCTTTGAATAGACATAGACCCCCTGCGTGGCCCGATACCAATTGTCCTTCGCACTGGCCAAGTTGAAGCTGCTGCCCCAAATTTCAATGTGGTCATCCTTGGTTGGACGGAATTGAAGGTTTACCGAAGGCATCCACATGTTCTTCCAGGCTTGGACATCCATGAAGCCCATATGGATATGGTTGGTCGGGTACATGTTCTCAAACGTGTTGGCAGTTTTACAACCGGTGTTACCGCCGATCGTGCAGTTCGCCCGGCCATCGCCCGAGGCATAGTCGAAGTTGAAGGCCAACCGCGGTTTCCAGGCCCACTCGTAATGCGTGTAGCCAATCCAGTTTCTGGTCGCCCAGGCACTGATGTGGAGGTACTTTTGGTTTCCATAGCCTGCGCCATCGGGTCCACCGTTATCGCCCATTTGGCCGAACTGGTAGACTGTTTCATTTATCGCATCGAAGTTGCCCTTGCGCATCTCAATCCGGTTTCCGACGTTATGACGGGTCTGGTTCGAGTGCCTTGGCGTGCCGAGACCCATACTCCGGTTGTCCTGCGAGTTGTATCGGTTGGAGTAGAGGAAGTAGTAGGGTTCGATGATGAATCCCGGCACCGACTTGATCTGATTGTAGAAAATGAATATGTCGGAATCAATGTTCGCGCTGCCGTTATTGACGGTGCTTGGGCCAATGTTCGGGCCTTGAGCGCCAACCGGCACTGCTTGCCCGAGATCGGATTCAGAGGTGCGGAACCAACCAGCGTAGGTATCCCAGGCCTTGGTGCTGTATTGCAACATCACCCCGTCATGGGAAATCCCCGTGTTGGACCAGTCGAAGGCGCCGAACAGAGACTGGTTGCCGAACACCACATATTGCCGACCGGCCTTGACGCTGAAACCTTGAAAACCGGCGAAGTTCCGGATCAGCATATACCCAGCTCGGACTCCCAATGTGCCGCAGTTGCCCCCGCCATTGTTTGTCGCACAACCGTTATGGTTCCTTGCATCGTCTTGGGTGCCCTCTAGACCATTGGCCCCGTTTCCGCCCCAGGTCCTCGAATCTTGTAGCTCCATGTAGAAATTCACGTCGGGTGAGAGGTCGTACCCGATACCCAACCGTATAAACTGTTGAGCATAGAAGTCATTTGCCTGGCCAGGGGTACCATTCGGCGTAGTGCCGGAGTTAGGGCTGTTACAGGATCCTCTCGTCGTGCCTGGAGTGAAAGCGCTGCCGAAACAGACGCCGTTCCGCATGATCGGCCGCACACGGAGATCGCCGCGTATCCAGAACTTCGAGAGATCGAAATTCTTTCCGATCTTCGGATCGTAGAGTTCGTATTCTTCCTTGTTCGGAATCGACCGAGCAACAGCGGGGAGGTGGGTAATTCTTTCACCTTCCGGCAATTCATACGCGGCTTGCGCCGGAACCGTCACGAGTAACATCCCCGCTGCCATCACAGCGGCTCCGCATAGGGTCAAGAGACTGATCCATCTTATCTGTCTGATGACGCTCATACGGTGCTCCTGTGAATGGGAGGGAGCGATTGTTGGTGAATCATGAGGTGGCACAACTACTCGAGGCGACCAGAACGAGGGCGGGAATGACGGTCAATGCCAAACTGGAGGAAATGCAACATCGGACCAATGTGACGCGGTCGGCTGAAGGGAGGACTTTCGTGAACCTCGAACCGCATACGTTTCATAGGGAGTCGCGTGATGCCTTCACGGTAAGCCCGGCTGGATTTCTCGGCGTATACGGCGAGAAACCTGGAGATTGCCCGTCTTGCTATTCCCGCCAATCATCTCACGCCTGGTTGTTTGACCCCTTCGAATCAATCTGTTTCTCTACCGGTGCTGTCACGGCATTGACTTGCTCTTCTACGTCTTTGATTGAAGCTTGGAAATCCTGCTCAGCCATCTTCACTTCCTGCTGGATCATATTGAGCTCCGGCTCCACCGACTTCCGCAAATCTTCGGCCGTGTCCTTGAATCCTTTCACCGCTTTCCCAACCTGGCGAGCGACTTCAGGTAGCTGTTTGGGGCCAAACAGCAAGAATGCGATCACCAAAATAATGAGAACTTCGCCGATGCCCAATCCGAACATGTTGCAACCCAGTGATGAATGATCGGTGATGAGTGATCGCTTTCGAGATCCCTCTCTCATCACGCATCACACATTACCGTTCACGACGTTCTACCCTTGCTTAACCTGCTTCGCGGGTTGAGCCGGAGCCGGAGCGTAGTCGGCGGGGCGGCCTGCGATTGCGCGACCTGAGATGGTGGCGCGTCAGGCGTCTCGGACGGAGGAGGCGTCACATCAATCGCATCGGCTTCGTTGACGCTCTTCTTAAATCCTTTAATGGCCTTCCCGAGCCCCTCACCTAACTGCGGAATCTTGCCGGCGCCGAAAATGATCAACACAATGATCAGAATCAGCATCAACTCCATCCACCCGAACGATCCAAACATCGATTACTCGCTTTCTCTTGTTGCCCCACCCACGCCCACTTGTCCAGCGGCGTTGAGCGACACACAAGGTGGGAACCTTCCTCTTACGAGGAGAAGGTCCTAAAGGCTATAGAAGAACAAGAACTGAGTCAAGCAGAGAAATTCGGCTATAGGACCACTTTACCTCGGAAAATCAGCGAGGTCGGATAAGGCAATGAAAGTAATCCACAGGGCCCGGAGGGGCGGTCAATGCAATCATGAACGACTGAGGATCGTAGCCGATGTCTTCGAGATCTTTTGCGGCTAGACTCAACTCTTCTTCTGTGAGATAGGCAATGGTATCCGGAATACCTGTCGGCTTGAGGGTGAGCACAAGCGCTTGGAGTGACTCACGTTCCTCCGGCGGCACCTCTAACGGGATGGGAAAGTCCAAACGGCGCGCATAGGGGCTCCGATAGGTCTCGTTCAGCGCGCGGAGGGTCTTGAGCATCAAGCGGTCCTGCTCCCACGGCGCCATTCTCGTCCCAGCGGAAGGATGCGTGGCAATGAGGTCCATGAGAGTCAGGACGTTGGTCCCCAAGCTACGCCCCACGAATTCACGCTGGGTTTCGAGAGTCATTGTACCGGCCTCCACCTGCTTGGCAACCGCTTCAATCAGCGCAAAGTTGACCATGAAGCTCTGTTGCCCTCCAAATTGCCCATAGCAAGGCTTCTCCGGATCGTTCAACACGTGCATATCTGCCGTACCTGCATCGAAACTGCTGAACCCGATCGCGTCGGGAGCCAGCAGGCGCTTGGCCTCTTTGACCGTCGCACAGGCCCCTAGATTGACGGGAACCACGACGTGCTCATCGATTCGTTTGAGAAAATCTGTGATGGTCTTCCGGTAGGGAACCTCTTTCCATTCGACCGCTCGATATTCTCGTTCCCACACCAGGTCGTCGAGAAAAGGTGGAAACTGCTTGAGCGTCTCCGTATCCATGGTGTCGAACGATCGTACAAAGGCCGCCCAGTCTGAAATTTTTGCATGAGCGCTTTCGCTCACGTTCGGTCGCATAAACTCTTCTTCAATATCGCTCGCCTGGCGCGACATGAGTTTGGTCGGAAGATCGTTCCACAATTCGTTACAGATGATGCGGTCCACCGTGCCATCTGCAACCGCGTCGAGCCGGTCCACGGTCCCTCGTTGCAGCTCGACACGGTCTCGATGGGAGGCGAGTTCTGGATGAGTCAACGCGGTATCAAGTGCCTCTTGTTCCCAATCGACCAACATATAGCGAATGCGTGGATACACCGCCTGATTTTTATCGAGCACTTGAAGATGACTCAAAAAACAGGCGGCAAGGTTTCCGTTGCCGGGACCGAGTTCCATCACTGTCAAGGATTGAGTGCTGAGTGCTGAGTGCTGAGATTTCGACGCGCGCGTCGCGTCGCGTTTCACGACTTTTTCGAAATAGTCCGCCGCGAGCGCATGGGCCAACCGATAGTCGGCTGAGGCAAATGTTTGGTAGAAACGGCGAACCTGATCGCCCCGGAAACGGTAGAACAATTTATTGATGTGAACTTGCCACTGATCGACCGGCCTATACTCGCCAATGAGCTGAGGTAAGGCCTCTGCGTCTTGCAACATCACACATCTCCGGGGCGGTCCGTCCTGCTCGCTTCAATTTCAATGCGTGAGAATTTTAGCAGACGGCGGGAAACAGCCGCAACGGGCTTTCCTGTAGCTGTCAACCATCAGCTTTCAGCCCTCAGCTTCGGAGTCAAGGCAAGGTCACTCGGAAATTCTCCTATCCTTGGCTGAAGGCTGATCGCTGATACCTGTCGGCTTTTCTTCTCCTTGACAGCGCCCATAGACCGGTGTACCAAGAAGAGATGGCGAGAGGAGCGAGACGAGGGGCCACCGCAGTCATGGTGGTCATAGCCCTCTTGGCACTACCGGCACTCCAGGCAGCAGAGCTGCCGATCACCAAAAATCCCCCCATCCCGGACTTTCAGAACCGCACCCAAGACGTAGTCCCCTACGACTTCGATGCTCCGCCCCAAGGGCTGTTTCAAGCCATTACAACGGCGGAAGGATTCGACGAAGAGCTCGGCTTTCACCGTACGCATGAAATTGTGCCGGTGAAACCGACCGACCGGTTCCGGCCCGACACTCCGGCAGTCTTCATCGTGTTCCGTCTTCACCAGCACTATCAGGGATTCCAGGTGTTTGGGCTCTGCTTCCCTGAAGCCGTAGCTGGGCTCGATCCCACGGTCGTGATTGGACAGGATGCGATGCACATTGCGCTCGAAGACGACAGCGGCTACCTTGCACTGTCTCCTCCGAAGGGTGCATGGAAGCCTGGACGATACAAAGTGGAAATTCACGTGGGAGAACAGATCAACGAGATGAGCCTGATGGGGACGATGCGATTCACCATCGCCGCGGACATGAAGAAGTGATGGGTGATGATTAACGAGTGATGAAAAAAGACCGAACCCCTCTTATCACTGTTCACCCATCACTCATCACCGATCGCTTCCGTTGTTTGACGCTCCCTTCCGCATTCTGTAGAATGGCCACGTGAACGTGTCGGCTCCCTTCTGCGTCAGGAATATCTACCCCGCATGGCCGTGCCATCCCATCCATGGGCTTCCGTCATCGTCCCCATCAAGGATGAACGAGACAATCTTGCTCCACTGATTGAGGGGCTGCTGCCCGTGATGAGTTCACACGCGGCCTCGAAGACTCGGCCGTTCGAAATCATCTTCGTAGACGATGGCAGCAACGACGGGAGTAGTGAGGCGCTGGATCGCATGGCGGCAGAGCACGCTCAGATTCGAGTCTTCCACCTCGATCGAAATTACGGCAAGACCTGCGCGCTCGAAGCAGGCTTCAATCAGTCTTTCGGAGACCTTATCATCGAAATAGACGGCGACCTTCAGCAGGACAGCAAAGACATCTTGAAACTCCTCCCCTATACTGATACCCATGATCTCGTGTGCGGATGGAGGCAAGAGAGGCAAGATGGCCTGGTGAAGAAACTGTCGTCCCGAATCGCCAACCGCGTGAGGAATGTCTTTACCCATGACGGTATCCACGACACCGGGTGTCCGCTCAAGATCTTCCGGCGTCCCGTGCTGGAGCGCATCCGACTCTTCGAGGGCATGCACCGATTCTTTCCCGCACTCGCGCTCATGCACGGGTTCACGGTCACAGAAGTGCCGGTTCAGCATTACCCTCGCATTCATGGCATCTCCAAGTACGGCATGGGTAACCGATTATTCAAATCGCTCTACGATTTGATTGCGGTGAGATGGATGCAGGCTAGAGTGTTGCGGTATACATTTCGCGACAAGTGACGGCGAGTGACGAATGGCTGATACGACCGCGGTCGCGCTCAAAAATTTCAAGGCCTGGAAGAGCATCATGGATTTAGCTACACAGATGCATTCGCGTACAAAGAAACCCATCACCCATCACCCATCACCCATCACATCTCCATCATGAGCCTCGAAACAATCTGGCTCGGTATCGGGTTTCTCGGTCAAGGACTGTTTTTCGGCCGCTGGGTGGTCCAATGGATTGCTTCTGAAAAAAAGGCGGAGAGCCAGGTTCCTGTTTCGTTTTGGTATATGAGCCTGATCGGCGGGCTCATCACGCTCGCCTACGCGATCTATCGAGTAGATCCTGTCTTCATCGCAGGGCAGAGCATCGGATCGATCGTCTACGTTCGCAACCTCATGCTGATCTCACGCGCGAGCCAGGCGAACCGGCCAGTCAACCCCTCCTCGTAAACCACATTCACTATGGACACTCCTGCTTCACTCGCCGAGACGACAACCGACCGGTCTCACTACGCATGGCTCCTTCTGGCCCTCCTCCTCCTGTCGGGACTCTTGTTTTTCTTGGGACTCGGAGACATCGGTCTGACTGACCGTGACGAGGGACGAAATGCCGAAGCTGGACGCGAAATGTTCGAGTCAGGAGACCGTCTGACACCGACGTTCAACGGCGAGCTGCGCGTGGCGAAACCAGTCTTTCTCTATTGGTTGATGGACCAATCCTATCGCCTGTTCGGTGTGAATGAGTTCGCCGCACGATTCCCTTCTGCCCTCTTCGGTGTGGGATTGATCCTCATGCACTACCTGTTTCTTGTGCACCAACGCGATCGAACCGTCGCACTCTTCGGCGGACTGATGCTCTTACTCAACTTGGAAATCCTGGGGCTCGGACGCATGGCGCTGACCGACAGTGTCTTGATTTTTTTTACGACCGCATCGCTGTATGGGTTCTGGCTGGGACTGCATGGAGCAGGCAACTCACGCCGATGGATCTGGGCCTTCTATATCGGTATGGCTCTCGCCACCTTGACGAAGGGGCCGGTCGGATTCGCCGTGCCCCTCGTCGCGGCAGCGCTCTACTTGACCTGGACACGTCGATGGCTGGACTATTGGCAGAAGGGAGTTCCTCTTGCAGGCATGGCGCTCTTTGTTCTGCTCGCCGCCCCCTGGTATGCGGCGATGTTCCTCGTGCACGGCGACGCCTATGCCACAGGCGCCAAAGCCCATACGATCGGCCGATTTCTCGCTCCAATGGAAGGCCACCAGGGCACTATCTTCTTCTATCTCCCGGTCATGCTCTTAGGCTTCTTTCCTTGGAGCGCGCTCCTTCCTGTCCCACTCTATCGCACATTCAAAGAATGGTACCTCATACGCCGTGGACGCACTCATCCAGATCCCACCGGCGCATCCGAACTCGACCTCTTCGCGGCTCTATGGGTTGTGGGTACCTTTGTGTTCTTCACGGCTTCTGCGACCCGCCTCCCTCACTACATTGGTCCATTGTTTCCTGCTGCCGCCCTGTTGACCGCTTCATACTGGTCCCGATGCCTGCAAGATCCGGCGACGAAAGGAATTCGAGGGTCCATCCATCTCATGATGGGCGTGGGATATCTCCTGGCAATCGGCTTTGCCTGTCTCCCCACGCTCTACACAACCTATGCGTCCAAAATGGTCAAGGAGTTCCCGCTTGCCGGACAGGTGGATCTTGGCATCGGCCCCTATCTGATTGCCGCCTTGTTATTAATCGGTATGACGTTGGTGGGATATTTCGGATTGAACGACGAACGACGTGGAAGAGCATTCTGGGCCGCGGGGGGAACCCTCGCCGGCCTCGTGCTGATCGTCATCGTGATCTCGTTCCCGCACATCAATCGATATATGGTCGCGCCCCCCCAGGAGCTGGCCTATGCCGCAGGACTGAACCTGGATCGCCAAGATCAATTCATTGCTTATGGCACGCTGAGACCATCCTCCGTATTTTACGCAAAACGTCAGACCCTTTTCGTCCCCATCGGGGAAGAGGATAAGATACGGACGGCATTGAAAGAGACCAAGAGAGTCATCATCCTTTTGCCGGAAAGTGCACAACCGAAATTGCCAGCGGAAGCGGCCGGGTTGGTCCCCATTCTGAAGCGCTACGGCTATGTACTGCTGGCCAACCAGCCGATGGTGACGATTCCACAAAACACAACCCCGCCGCCGCCACCGCCCACCATTCTCGGCCACTGAACGGTTGATCTGGTTTGTTTGGTTCATCTGGTTCATTTGGTTGTTTTGGTTCAACCAAATAAACAAGACAAACAAAATAAACCAAACAAACCAGACTCACATCGGCACAATACCTTTCAGAGCACAACTGGCTCCCAACACCAACAGCATAGCCGCGACAAACAGACCCTCTGCCATGGCTCGCCATACCCCCACATGGCCGTTCGCCATCGATTCAGACTGGCCAGGCAGCCCGTCTAACCAATGAGCCACACAGACAAGTAACACCGCAATCGTGACAAACAGAGAACCGGCCGTCATCCCTAACCCCAGACCCACAAGACCTCGAGCCAGTGATCCGGACAGCCAGTCAGGACACCATGACGACCGCACGGTCCATAACACATGGCCTACGAGCCCGGCCAGAGTCAGCACTAGGCCGCTCCACAAGAGCTGTTGAGACGGCCAGGTTTCGGAAGGAAGATGCACGATCGTCCAGACGAGTGCGAGCGTCGCGACAAACAATGGCGTCATCCGACAGACTGCAACGGCAATCGAAGAACGCCATTCGCGCCACGGATGGGCTGCCACCACCCCCATGACACAGCCAAGAACCGCTCCCCCAGCCACATCGGTCAGATAGTGAGACCCGCGAATGATCCGACTCATCGCGATCGCCACTGCCACCGCGAGAATAGGCCATCTCACTCGTGGGAACCTTGTGGCCAGCACGGTAGCAACCGCGCATGCGGCCGCCGCATGCCCGGACGGGAACGAGTCCCAGCCGCTACCGCTGACCGGAGAGAGATCTAGATTTCCCGCATGCATGAACTTGGGACGTGGGCGGCCAATGGCATGCTTCAAAATATTAGCGCACAACGCGGCAAAACCATGTGCGATGAGACTCTGCCAGCCTGCATCTTTCCACTGCGGATGTTTCAACCCATACCCGATGGCCAACAGAACAAGGCTCAGGATAACGAGAGACTCGCCCTTGCCGAGTCGGTCACCGACATCGCTGAGCTGAGCCAGCCAGGGATTGGCAAGGTGGTCTCTGTGAACATCGTTGAGGGAACGGATGAACCGGGTCAGCGGCACATCCCATTCGAACAACCCGACAAATGCGAGAATGAGGGCGGCGCATGAAAAAGCCAGAGATACAAGGCTAACGCGCACAGATACGTGATGGGTGATGGGTGATGGGTGATGGGTAATCGAGATAGGGTCGCGGTCTTGGCTTACGTGATCACTCATCACTGATCACTCATCACCGCTTTACGGCGCCCAATCGGCGAGAAACACATTGAATTCGCCAGGAGTTTTGGCCTGGCGATCCGATACCCAGACCAGACTCTTACCATCCGGGGAGAACATGGGGAAACTATTAAAGTGTCCATCGAATGTGAGCCGTTCGAGGGCCTGGCCGTCCTCACCGATCGCATAGAGATGAAAGCTTGGCCTGCCTCCCTCGCCTTTGGTTTCAATATTCGACGAGAAGATGATCCTCTTGCCGTCTGGAAAATAGAACGGCGAGAAATTTGACGCCCCGTTCGACGTCACCGGCCGTTGCCCGCTTCCATCTGCATTCATCACAAAAATTTCAAGCTGCCCCGGCTCCACCAGACTCTGTTTGAGCAAGTCCTTGTACTTGTCGATCTCCGCCTGATCGGTGGGATGCGCGGCCCGATACACGATGCGCTGACTATCCGGCGAAAAGAACGCTCCACCGTCATAGCCGACCTCGCTGGTCAGCCGCCGAGGCTTCGAACCATCGAGATTCATCGCATACAGATCCAGGTCCCCGTCTTTCACGGATGTCCAGACGATCGTCTTGCCGTCCGGCGACACGGTTGCTTCCGCGTCGTAGCCCGGCGTGGAGGTCAAGCGCTGCATCTCCTGTCCATCAATGCGTACAGCATAGAGATCGTAGTCATCCAACGCCCAGCGGTAGGCTCCCTCCCGCTTCGGCTTCGGAGGACAGTTCGGCCCTGACGCATGGGTCGACGAATAGAGGACGCGGCGATCGCCCGGGAAAAAGTATCCGCACGTCGTGGCACCGGAGCCGGTACTCACCAATCGAACAGTGTCGCCTTCCAGGTCCATCACGTACATCTGATAACAACCCAGCCCGGCGTCGGCTGGTTTGAGCGTGGCCGCATAGGTGTCCTTCATCCAATTATTCGTAGATTGGAAAATCAACTTGGTCCCGCTGAAGGAAAAGTAGGCTTCGGCATTCTGCCGGCCCACCGTCAGCTGGCGAATATTCTTGAGATGCCGCTCAGCCTGGTGAGCGGGAACCGCCCGAGCCTTCGACGCAAGGACCTCTGCCTGTCCTGTCTGCTCACTCAGTAAGAGACAAACGAGCCCGATCATGCACCACTTACCGAATGGGATTGCTTGCATCGAGACGCACCTCCGTACGGTCACTTGCGAGCGGCCACTCCCCGCGGGCAGCCACCGCTCCATCTTTGAATAGCACGAAATTATTCCATCCGTAAAAAAAGAGCAGCCGCGCCACCTTCGCAACAGCCTGTTGCGAGGCCGCATACAACACCGTCACGACACTGCCTGGTCGATCGACCCTGTGACAACTTACCAGCAGGGCGAGTCCTGGCCCTTCGTACGACGTCCCCATCACGGTGACCCCACTGTTGTTCAAGACCGCACGCTCACCGCAATGCTTGGCCATGATCGACCGAATCTCGGAAAGGGATTCCTGGCCGCCCAATACTAACACCGAACCTTCCTGAGGAAACAGTCCATCCTTGTCAAGGGGGGCAATCGCCGTTCGTTCGCTGATAGGTTTCCGCTGTTCCTGGGTTTCGATACGCGCGACAATGTCTCGAAACGGCGAGGGATGACCCGGCTCATCTGTAAACGCCGTCAGCACCGATCTCCGTCGATCGGTCACATAATGGTTGAGCCCCGGCGACAGCGATTGCCGGGCGATCCGGCGGAAAGCCATGAACTCGGGATCGAGATCGATCGCGATCGGGCGGGCGGGCAATGTGACAGAGATCATCTCGCGCTGAGAGCGCAACGGCACCGTCAACATCTGCGTGCGATCCCCCTCCATCTGAATCCGAAGCTGGAGAGAAAATCGGAACGCTTCGTTCGATTGGACGATCGTGGCCTCAAGCTGAAACGTCTCCGCCGACGCTCCGGCCACCGGACGAGCGACGGCCTCCGACAACGACAGCGCCGGAGCCCCATCCCGTTCCAACCATTGCGCGAAAAACCATCGGAGGTCCTTCCGGCTCTCTCCCGTAAAAACGCGCTCAAGGTCACGCCACTCTGCATATTTGCCGTGATATTCCGCCACCAGAGCCTTCACGGCTCGCCAAAATATCTCTTCTCCCAGCTCCTGGCGTAGGAGGTGAAACAGCATGGCAGCCTTGTGATAGCCGATCGCATTATCATGCTCATCCAGTTTTTGCGTGAATTGCGCGACCGGATAGTCCCGCTCCGGCGGCACGTGGAGATTGTAACCCTGCACCATCTGGCGGCGCTGGTCCTGTGCCTGCGTGCGATCTCCCGCCAGTTCATGCCAGTAATAATTGGCCAGATAGGTCGTCAGGCCCTCCACCCAATTTCCACGTTCGGCGCGATTGAAGACATCATTGCCAATCCATGAATGCACAATCTCGTGGCCAAGCGCATAGGGCTGCACATAATGTCGCTTGATGATGCCGCTCCCCAGCAAGGTAAACGAGGGCATACCGAGCCCGCTGGCAAAGAAATTCTCCACCACAGCGAACTTTTCGAACGGATAGGGGCCCAGCAGGGGAATATAGGCATCCAGATAGCGCGCAGTCGCATCGAGATATTCCTCAGCCAGATGCGCATCGTCGGGGAACAGGTAGGTCGCGAGACGAATCTTCTGACCGGTCTTGGCCGTCCAGTCTCGAAATGTTGAGACAAATGTATTGGCCACCAGCGTGAGGGCTTCGCTCGGTTGCATCACAACCCATTCCGTCATCATCATGTTCTCGTCACGGCAGAGGTCGGCGGGACAAGCGTGCGACTCACCAGCCCTCCCTTGAGTGACGACGGTCCACCCTGTCGGCACGGCTACCAATAATGCATAGGTACTGAGCGACTCCGGAACATCGGGATACCAAGAGCTTTCGCTGCTGATATAGACGCCCTCCGGCCCGATATGTCCGGCAGTCTCGCTGGGCGTCACAAATCGAAGATGGCGCGGATCCCGAGGCGGATCGTTGATCGCGCCATGGTAGTGCACATCCAACGTCACTAGCCCGGCGGCCACGACCTTCGGCGAAATTGTGACCTGTTGTGCCGATTCCGGCGTGGAGCCACGCTCAAGTTCAAACAGCACATCATGCAGAGATTCCACCCCAGCCGACTCTTGCACGAGGACAATGCGGTCGACCTGGAGTGTGGGGGCGAGGGAGAAACGAATCGGACTCTTCTGCGGTGGCACCTCGATAGTCAGGCGGTCCCTTGCGATAAGCAGGTGCTGATCGGGAACAATCTGGACGAATAGATCGTGATGCCGAATCACCACTCGTGGCAGGACTGAATCGGCGGCGCAGGCCATACCAAGCGCCCCGTGGCAGAGGAGCGCGGCACACACAAGACAGAAAAGAGAGACTATCCTTCTTCCGATCGGCATCGGAAGAGTTTTAGCATTCGCGACAGACGAGCACAAGCTGGATGGACATCAGTAATTTTTCCAAGTCGATGGGCTTCCCGAAGACTTCTTGGGGCCCCAAGGCCCAGGCTTCATCAAGACGCTCTTCGTCGTGACTGCCAGTGATGATGATCACCCCACCGGTATATTCGCGCTGCCGGAGCTGCCGGAGCACCTCCACTCCGTCCATGCCGGGCATGAGCAGGTCGAGAAGAATCAGATCAGGAGATGCGCGTTCTACCATCGAGAGGGCCTCGAAACCGTCTTTTACGCCGAGTGCCCGATACCCACGGAGGCTGAGAAACTGAACGAGCAGATCGCGGATCAACGGCTCATCGTCGACGACGAGGACCGTTTCCCCCGTATCGGCCATGGCTGCACTACCCGCCACCGGCGGAGCAGGAACGGATTTAGCCGGAAGCTGCACCACTCGATTCACACATTCGACCAATACATCGAGCGACAAACCCTTGCGGATAAAATCGGTTACGCGTAATCCCCGCGCTTGATTTTCCTGCTCCTCAGTGGCTCCGCCACCCAGGATGATCACTGGGGCGTGAGGATCGTACGCACGGATCTCTTTCAGGACGGTCAACCCATCCATTTCAGGCATGCGAAGATCAAGAATGGTGACACGCGGGGCTTCCTGGCGAAAGAGGGTCAGACCTTCGATCCCGCTCGTCGACGACAACACCTGATATCCATGTCGGGTAAATATCGACTGGATCAGCTCGCAGTTCATACGATCATCGTCGATAACCAGAATCTTGATCATGGCTCAGCCTCGTGGTCACGAACACACTGCGCGCCAGCAGGATGCAGGTATATAGGGAATCTCAGCCTAACACAGACGATGCCGGCAGAGAAGAAAACGACGGGATCTCACAGGGGCTAGGCAGAGGGTGAGGGGGTCGTCCCGAGAAGCGCGTCCACAAATGCGTCGCTGTGAAAATCTTGCAGATCTTCAACAGATTCTCCGACTCCGATGAGTCTCACGGGCAACTTGAGTTCCTCAGCAATTGCGACAACGATCCCTCCGCGAGCGGTGCCGTCGAGCTTCGTCAGGACTAAGCCGGTGACACCGACCGTTTGATGAAATTGACGAGCTTGAGATAGTGCGTTCTGCCCGACCGTCGCGTCCAGTACAAGGAGCACTTCGTGCGGCGCCCCAGGATATTCCTGCGCGATGACGCGAGTAATTTTGCGAAGTTCGTCCATGAGATTCGATTTCGTGTGCAGCCGGCCCGCCGTATCGATCAAGACCACATCTACCTGCCTCGCTTTTGCGGCGGCGATCCCATCGAACGCGACGGCGGCGGGATCGGATCCATGGCGGTGACGGATCACGTCGACGCCGATTCGGTCGGCCCAGACTTGCAGTTGCTCGATCGCCGCCGCGCGAAAGGTATCGCAGGCCACCAGCAACGGCACTTTCCCTGCCTGGGAAATCCGCTGAGCAATCTTGGCGATCGTCGTCGTCTTTCCGACACCATTCACTCCCACCGCCAGGATCACGAAGGGTTTAGGGCCTTTCGCGAGTAGCGGCTCCAATGACAGTCCTTGCACAGGTGTCAACGCCTCAAGCAACGTATCCCGCAAGACCGTCTGCACCCGACCGGGCTGCGAGGCATCGGACCCTTGAAGCTGCTTCTTGAGCCGTTCCATCACACGCTCCACAACAGTGGCGCCGAGATCGGAGGCCATGAGGGCCGCTTCGAACTCTTCCAAGACGGCAGGATCTGCCGCGCGGCCAAGGAGCCGATCCAAGGACCCGCGCACGGCATCGCGTGTTTTAGTGAGCCCGTCACTCAGTCGCTGCAACCATCCCATAGATCTACCCGTGACTCATAATATGAATTGAGAATCGACCCCTGCTTCGTTCAATTGACTCGGTTGGGTAACCACGAAAGCGACCGCAAAATCATCCGCTCACGACGATGCATTCGCCGCGCTTCTTTTTCGCTCCGCTCGTGATCGTAGCCGCAGAGATGCAGCATGCCATGGACCAACAACACTGTGAGTTCCTCATCTAACGATCGCTGGCCCTCTTTCGCTTGGCGGACTGCCATCGGCACAGCAATAACCACGTCACCAAGCATGCCTGAAAAAGAATGGGGCGCTTCCCTCAAAGCAAAAGCCAGCACGTCGGTCGTGCGATCCTTGCCACGATACCGACGATTCAAGCTCCGCATCCGCTGATCACCCACGAATAGAATGCTCAGCTCCGCCGACGGTTCCCCGACAGCGGCAAGAATCGCCCATGCCGATCGTTCCAAACGCGCCCGATCAAAGGTGAAACGTCGAACATGACTCTGCACGTGGACCGGCATTAATGCGACTGGCCCCAAGAATCCCTGAGAGGAGATGGAGGGGTGGCGGGCTTCGGCTCTTTATTTTGCGGCGACGGTCGACGCCCGGACACACCGGGCAAGGGATTGGACGACTGAGGAGGATTCTGATGATGATCGTAGGCTTTAATAATGTCCTGCACCAGCTTGTGACGGACCACATCCCGTTCGTCGAAGTAGACGAATCCTATGCCTTCGACGTCTCGCAAAATTTCCCGCACCTCGATCAGGCCGGAGACCCGTTCAGGCGGCAGATCGACCTGCGTAATATCTCCGGTGACCACCACCTTGGAGTGAAACCCAAGCCGCGTGAGAAACATCTTCATTTGTTCGGCCGTGGCATTCTGTGCTTCATCGAGAATAACGAACGAATCGTTCAACGTACGGCCGCGCATAAACCCGAGCGGCGCAATCTCGATATCGCCCCGTTCAATCGCGCGCGAAGCCCGCTCCATATCCATCATGTCGAACAGCGCGTCATACAACGGACGGAGATAGGGATTCACTTTGGCGTACATATCGCCCGGCAGGAATCCGAGTTTCTCGCCTGCCTCAACAGCCGGCCGCGCGAGAATGATGCGGCTCACTTCTTTCTTCATAAGGGCACTGACTGCCATCGCCATTGCCAAATAGGTCTTGCCTGTGCCGGCGGGGCCGATGCCGATCACGATATCGTGCGTCTCGATGGCTTCGATATACGCTTTTTGCGTCGGCGTTTTCGGTGCGACGAATCGTTTCTTGGTCAGGATCGTCGCCGCATTGGAGAGGAGTTCCTTGATCGGAGTCTCGGGACTTTGTCGGAGGGCATTCAACGCATGGGTAATGTCGTCCGGCTGGAGGACCATTCCGTCGTTGGCGAGGGTGGCAAGTTCCGTGAGGACTCGTTCCGCGTAGCGGGTAGCATCGGCTGTACCATCGAGGGTGAGTTCTTCTCCGCGCGCCGAAAGGCGCACGCCCAGATCTGCTTCGATCAGCTTGAGGTGCCGGTCGTGGTGACCGAACAACACGGCAGTATTGGTGCCTTCTCTGAGTTTAAGTCTACGCACGCGTTGGGTTTGGAATTCCTCCCTCGTTTTGTGGTTCTCATTATAGCAAAGAGCAAAAAGGAGAGACAACTAGATGTTCCGGAAATGCGCCCAAAAAGCCGCGGAGGATGAATTAGCTTTTGACACTACTGGATGAGTCGGGTGAGAGATCGAAGTCTTGGAATGCGGAACCACCATACCCATCTTGTACCACAATGCGGACTCGATGTATTCCCTTCGTATCTGGAGCAGCCTGCCAGGAAATCATCCCTGTGTTTGAGTCAATCGTCATCCCCGATGGGGCAGTATCCAATACGTATTTCAAGCTGTCCTTGTCATCATCGATAGCCTGAACGCCGTAGACGAAAAGCCCTTTTTCGAACTGGCTCGGTGGATGAGACGTAATCTTGGGAGCGTTGTTTTCCAACGCAACGGGCGCCGATAATTTAGCTGTGCCGACCCCTCCCGCATCGTGCGGTATCACTTCTACCGTGATCGAGTCGCCCCGATGAAAGGCCGCCGTATCAAGTGTCGTATTTTCTCCTTCGCCGACGACTGTGGCATTTCTCCGCCACCGATATACATACGAAATTGCATCGCGGTCGGCATCAACCCCTTCTACGATGGCCCGCACCTCGCTTCGGTCTGATCGCGTCGGCTCAATCGCGACCCTTACGACCTCCGGCAGAGTATTCCCTACGGTTGCCGGTTCGGACTTGTAGGGCTTCCCTGAAGTGTGACCGTCGGAGGCGACGATCTCTGCCTCAACTCTGTCACCGCGATTGAGGAAGGTAGGCGACAACGTCGACTGAGTTTCTCCCTTCGACACGATGCCCGTTGATAAACCATTGATAGGCAAATGTCAGCGGATCGCGATCTGGATCATCGGCCTCAATCTGGACCGCAAGCGGACCGCTCAGGGTAAGAGGGGCAGGCAAAACCACGACTTGTTGAATGACAGGTGGACGATTTCCGCTCTGCGAAACACCGGCGCCTGGCGCCACTCCTGACTGGTTAGGCTCTGAAAAACAGCCGGCCACGAGGGTTGCAAGCAAGACCACGGACCAGCGTGCAGGGCTGGTGCGGCTCGGAACACGGGATGTCTCACCCCGTGTTCCGAGCCGGCTCAGGAGACGTATGCTGTGCACTATCGATAGATCCACGACATAAAGTGGCTAAGCGGGCTCGGAGCACTGGGGCCTCCAGCCATCCCGCTTTCAGTGCAGAGCAGGGCGCCCGTACTGGTGTTGTTACAGATCTTGAGGGGCTTGCCTCCATCCGACCCACTGCCGATATGCGTCACACCGCCGAAGGCCAACCCTTCTCCAAGCGAGACTTTGGGAGTCGCGCCGGTTCCGAGGATAGGATCTGAATAGGCAGTCCCTGTCTTGTAGTACAGCGCGTAGAGATAACTCGTCCCTGAGGACGCGCAGATATCATTTGTCGGAATGAAGGTGGGAAAGTAGACAATGCCGCCAAACACCACGGGACTGGCCAGCACTCGCTCTCCATTCGCCGTCCCGCTCTGCGGCAGGGCCGTGTACCACCCGTCCTTCGCCGGAATCGACAGGACTGCATTGCCCTGGATTTTATCAACCAATCCCGTGAAGGTCGTGACACCCGTCACCCCCGTGACCTGGTCCGTACCGCCTGACTGGCCACAGAGTCCCTGCCCGACAATGCATACCGTTGCACTGGAGACATTCAACAAATCGTTGTCCTGACAGTTTGTCTCGTCCGACTGCGTACAGGTCACACTGAGAACAGAGTCTTTCACGCCGACGAAATACTGTGGCGTCGTATCCGTCTTATCGGCCGCGCTGTAGTAGCGTCCCGTCCCGGCAAAGACCCATACCTTTGCCGTGTCATCAACGACAATATTAGGCGCCGTTGCGACCGGCCCCAACTCAATCGTAGGCGCCACGCAGGGTGTCGGCGCGCAGGTGCCGGTAAATGTATCGAGAATCTCGGTTGGGATCCGGTTGCCGCCTGAAACAATGCCCCAAGCCGACGCAGCTTGCGAGCCAAAGACCGGCGGATTAGACCCGGTAACCGTTTCTCCCAACGTCAGGCGATACAGCTTACCTCTCCACGGCAGGCTTCCGTCGTGAATAACACGGCCGAAATAGACCGCATCTGTCCGATAGTCGAGGTTTCGGTCGAACGAGGCCATGTCGCCGATATAGGAATTCCAACTGCCGACGGGGAAGCGCTGCACCAGACTATGACGATATGAAGCGGAAGCACCGATGGATGTGTATGGGCCAGGACCAGTGGCCAAGTCCACGGCGAAGACATTGGCGCTTTGCGTCGTGCCGCCACCGTACCCGGTTGGGCCGGAACCAAAGACCATGTACCACTTCGCGAGCGTGTTGCTGACCTCACCGCCGGTAGTAGGATTGACGCGAACCACCGTCGGAAGACTGGTCGTCAACCCGAGCCCCTCATCGGTGAAGGACATAAGCAAGGTCGGGGCCACCTCAGGATTCGTGATGTCGAGCACGAAATAGGCGCTATAGAACTTGCGTGTTTGGACCCCGCTGCCGAAGTCCGCCGTCACACTCATGGGCGGGGCACCGGTTCCACCCACGCAGGTCGCAGCCGCCGGGGACACCGCACCGCGGCAACTGCCGCCCATACGCATCCCCCCGATCAAGATTGTACCCCAACCGTTAGGATGGTCCGTATCCGGCGTGAAGATGCGGACATCCGCGATTGTCGGTTGCAAATCGACAAAATACACATGCTGATAGTCGGCCCTCGTAAGCCACTGCAGATGCGGCAAGAGCTGATGGGGGATGAAGCCCCATAGCTCATCGCCTAACTGTGGGCCGGCGCTGTTATCCGTCGGCGTTCTTGTAAACCATCCATGCTCGACGATCGGGCTGGCTGAAGTCCCTGTAGTCGGATCATCACCGGGATGGTAATACCCGCCGTTGAAAGCATGCAGCATCCCGTCATTCGCGCCGGCGTAGATGACCTGCCGACGGTTAACATACTTCGCCAGAAAGGGCTGGTAACTGAGATCTCCGTGCTTCGCGTCATACCGATCCGACGGACTCGCGACCACCTGCGGGGCGGAGTGAATGAGATCGCCTAACTTCCAGGTCTTCAGTGTGCCGCTTCCGGCCGGGACTTGTAACCGTCGGTCCCGAAGGCTCGCTTGTTCTGCCAGACAGATCGTTCGCACCCGCGGATGAAGTTGATGATGGCGTCTGCCGTGAAGGGCGCCGCCCCGGCACGCAGATACGGGCCGAGAGTTGACGAATTGGCCGTCGTGAAGGGAATCTGCTCACCAGAATCGACCACTCCATCATTGTCCGTATCCACCCAGGTGAGGAGCGTCCTCGTGCTGGCATCCTTCAACGCCAGCTGTTTTCCTGCCTCCCAGACCGGCTTAATCGAACTCAACAGTTGATCGCAGGGTAGACAATCCTGACTATCGATGATGCCATCGGCAGGGACACTTTTGTCGTCCGCAAGACCATCTCCATTGAGATCATCGTAATAGTCCACCTTGACGAGATTGGCGATGGGATCGTACCGCGTGACCATGATCTTGTCTGTTGTGTATTTGAGCACCTTGTCCTGGTCTGTATCTTCTCGGAGATTACCGAAAGTATCGATGAAGAGGCTCTGGGTATAACCAGTCCAGGTAATATCGGCGAACGTGGAGCCCTCGAGCGTGCTGGGGTAAAAATACGACTGATACAGAGCGCCTTCACCAGTTGTGGAGGTCGCCAGCACGGAGACCGACGATCCGGCCGCACTTTTCCTTATAATGCTCGAGATGGTTGCCAGCAGCTTGTCTTGCAGGTCGTCCACGTTCGAGGACTCGAAATAGGCATCGGGAACCCCATCTGGCATCGCCACGCCCGTAAAGTTGTTCTCCTTGTCCTACTCATTGACTTGGGGAATGCCGTCGTTGTTGGCATCTTCGAAGGCCCCCATCTAGCGCCTGGGCTAAGATCCCTCGACCAGTGATATTGCCGAATGCGAAGAATGAATAGACCGTGACATTCTGCTTACCGGGCAAACAATGGCCCTGCGACATTAAGAACCGCGATCGTGCCATCGGCAGCCCATTACAAGGACGCAAATCGTTCGTATGCGCCCAGTAGGCGACAGCATCCAAATAACGGCTACCGTTGTCGGATAATCGGTCTTGTGTTCTCCAAGAAACGTACTTATTGGGGTTGCGGGATTGGTATTGCACGTGCCGTTCGGCGCATGAATGGTCGCATTGCCACCGATGCAATGTGCCGTTATACGCGTTGGTCATTCTGCATGCCAGCTGGAATGTTCAGGTCTTGAGTTGGTTCCCCGTCAGTAAAAATGATCACGAATGTCTTACAGCAGTTCACCGGCTGGGATGTCCCCACCCAGGGCGGGGTGTGGTTCGAGCCGAAGAAATAGGGGTCGCGCCCACAGGCATTGGTGATATAGCCAGCCGGGCAGGTTTCGGAGCCAGTCAATACTTTTTCCTCCGGCGTATCCGTACCGGAGCCGGTGTCGACCCCTAGGGATCCGACGCCGTTGGCGGCTAAGGCGACGCCGTTCGAGATGCCTCCGGAGAAGGCGATAGGAAACACATAGGAACCTGGCACGTAGGTCGAATTGATTTGTGCCACGTAACGGGCGGTTTCATATAGCGATTCCGCGAGAGGCGTCCAGGTGGAAGGAAAGGATTCCTGGACCGCATCGATCATCGCAGCCGTATTCGTGTTGAACGTCTCGATATCCATGTCCGAGAAATTGACGTTTTGACGAGAACCGGGGGACACCAGCATCCTGGCTCCGTCGCCCGCCGGTTTGAATTCAAACAGTCCAAACCTCGCCTTGGAGCCGACCTGCTGAATCACTCCGGTTGGCTCGGTGCTGTTTCCGATCTTGAGTTCATACTTTCGTTGGCTGTAACCGTCCCCGCAGTTGCTGTTGAACGAGTTGTCGTTATCGACGCAGAAATATGCGGCGTCGGTACCGATCCAGAGAGTCGCGGGGGTCCCTCGATCTGTCAGCTAGCGGGAATCCTTCCCATGTATGATGTTGGCTACCCCTGCCGCAGATCTGAACATCCATTAACTCTGTATTCACTCCTGTCACTTGTGCCCGCACCGTCTTCAGTGCCGGCGAACCATTCGTCGGACATGTTCCATCTGCGGCACGAACCACAAAACAATCGCCCCCGATCATCGATTTCTTGACCGCATCGAACCGCCGGAAGGTCGCAAAATTCAGAAAATTTCCATCCCACTCGGTATTGGAACAGGCCGTCGCCAAGGTGGCCTTTACCGTCGCAGGCTCAAAGCGTGCATCGGCGCCCGAATCATATGTGTAACAGAGAAGAGGATCGAAATAGCCGGAGAAATTGGTTGCGCTATTGAATGGCCTATCACCGGCGTCGCTGCAGTCCCCATCGGCTGGGTTAGAGAAGTCACAGGTTAGGCCACTCATACTCCCGGAGTTGTCCATAATGAGAATAATATTGGGCGTCACCACGTTGGAGATAAACTGCGGCTGGGCCGTGTAGTCGGCATTCGATTGCGCACCACTGTGAGTTCGGCGCCATCACAATTCCCGTCACAGCCGCTACCAGGCTCGCTAGTATCGCTATGGTTCGGCGATTCATGGCAAGTCCTCCTTATTGCACCACCATGGGCGGCAAGTTGCCGCCGAATGAGCGCACGCTCTATTGAGTTACTGCGGAAATGTCACGATCATTTTCTGAATCTCGCCGGCCTTGAGAAAAAACTTCACAGCCGAGCCCAGCACGATCTTCGTCACCGGAAACGGAACCCCTTCGCTTTCCATGAGCGGTTCGCCCTCCGGGTCAAGGAGTTCGGCCCCGACTTTAATTCTGTAACCATATCCGTCAATCTGGATGTCGTTGGTGCTTACCCCGGTCACAAATCCGGTCTTCGTCTGCACCACAACGGCCTCAGGAGCCTGGTCGCTGTACGCAATCCCAACGCTTCCCTGGAGGGTGAACAGCGTGATCGCGAGTAGGATTGTGCCCTGGTGCTTTCTCATGCTCACACCTCCTAGAACTTCTTGGTACATTCCGAGCCTGCCACAAATGTGCATCCGTACACTGCGGTGACCGAACTGGACGTTCCCGTCGCCACGTTCGTTGCCACACAGTTGATCCGATAGACGTTTGTCTCCGATTTCCCCGTTCCTGCCGTTTTTTCGTTGTACAGAAAATCGATGTCCCCGTTCACGGTAAAGCCGTTGACGGTAAGGACAAGGTTCGGCACGCCGGCCGCGGTATCGGGACTGTTTTTCGTCGACACTTCCGCCGCGTCCTTGCCATAGATTTCGTGAAACAATATCACTGAATTGGTCGCCGGGACTGGACCACCGACGGTGGATAGATACGCCAACGGAATCGCCCCCGTCCCCACGTTTGTCGGCGCGAGAGCCTGTCGTATGATGTTGGCCCCCACGCCCATACAGGAGTCTGCAGCAGTCGCTGCCGACTCGCCGGTTCTGGTGAATCCGGCCATTCTGTTCTCCAGCCCCGTCACCGTGATCGCAGCAATGCCTATCACGGTCATGATGAGCATCAACATCATCACCGTCAAAAGGGCGATTCCGCGCTGGCCTACCGAGATCGGTTTCATCACACGATCTGCTGCTCCTATATCCTTAGCCGGTATACTCATGACTCCAGATTCCTTACTTGAATCGTTCTCGTAAGAACCCGCCGACGTTGCTGTTGGTAGGTGGTGGCGTTGTACCCCGCATCCACCGATGGATTATGGTCACTCACAATGACCGGCCCCGCCGTGTTGATGGCTTGTCTATTGTTACCTTCCGCGAGCGCCTTGGCGGCTGATTTTCCCTTGCCACAATGGTGACCTGCACCAGTTTGATCTTGTCAGGCACCATCGGGGGAAGAGACCATGCATTGTTGGTGACATAATCGGCTGGAGTAAACACACCTGACCCGATCGGACCTGGACCGGGAGCATCTTGATCGTCAATGATTCCGTCGGGCCCCGGCGGATTTGGCGGAAGGATGTTGCACCCATCGCAGCCATAGGCGAGTTGGAGATCTTCAATCCCATCCACCATCGGGATTCCATTTCGAAGCAGACACGACGTGCTGCCTGCACACACAGCGGGAACGGTTGAAATGGTGTATTGCACACATTGCAGCAAGTAGACGGGTGTTCCGCTGGGAAATTGTGCGATCGAAGACGTTGACAGAGGCTTCGCAAGGGTCAACGAGGCTCCCCCGACAGCCGTCACCTGGCTGGAGGAGCTGCCACCAACCGATACCACAGACCCGACTGCCAGTCCGGACGCTGTCATGGCGCTAATATCGGCGGCAGACAGTGCGATGGTATTGGACAAGCCGGTTGCCATAGCCGAAAGCACCGGAGTTCCACCCCCAGTGCCTGCCGTCATAGAAGGCACCACCAATCTCACTGTATCCGGCCCAGTGTCGTTGATAACCCCCACAGCTCCGCCTGGGACGTTATCTCCAGGAACGATCGGGGCCGGGGAATTCAACGGCCCCACCGTACAAGCCCCCACGGTGCTGGTCATATTGAATCCGGCCAATTTGATATCCTGGGAGATGAGGTCCATGGCGAGCCGCACATTCTGCTGAGTATCGGCCACTTGCTCATTCACCTGTGTGGCCTTATTGCTTGTGACAAGGATCGTCATCGCCGCTGCGGCCACGACCGTGGTCACCACGACGGCTGCCATGAGCTCGATGAGCGTGACTCCCTTTTCTGCTTGCCATATCCGTCGCATGAGCTTCTCTCTCTCGCTGAGGGTTACTCTGGAGCCAGAACGCTTGCAAACGTCACGGTCTTCGTGCGCGTGCTCGTGGCTTCTCCCCCCTTCGCGGATGGGGTCCAAAGAATTTGAACCGCTACTGCAAATCGATTCAGCGATGTGGTGTTCAGAGTTGGGTCCGGGTCGATCCTCGTCACCGTGACGAGACCTTGAGCATTAGCCAGCCCTGAATTGTCCAGCAACATCTTCCACTGCGCATAGTCTCCCCGTGCCATCGGCTGCGTGCTCGGAGGCTGGGTTGCGGCGTTATTGGTGTTGATATTGTGGTACGCCAATGCTCGCCCTCTGTTAAACTTGATTCGTTCCATGAGATCGGCATTGATATTCGTGACTCGAGCCATATCATGCGCGTCCACATTCCTGCCCAGTGAAATCCCTTGCATTCCCGCAAGCCCCAGCAACCCGACTGCCAGCAATGCCGCTGCAATCATGCCTTCAAGCAGGGTGAAACCAGCCTGCCCTATCGGACGACGCTGGCGTATCTTTTCATTTCTTCGGTTCTTCTTCATGGGCAGCTCGCCATTGTGCACCAGTTGACTTTTCCGCTAGGAGCGACCGCGACTGAATACGTCACTCCTTGGGCAGATTGCAGCGTGACCGTTTGAGTTCCAACACCACCGGCAACTCTCACCCCCTGTTGGCTAAACATGATGGTTCCCAAGGTCCCAGGGGAAGAGGCAGCGAAGTCAGTGACATTCGTCGTCGGAGGCGGGCCCAGACCAGTCACCAGAATCATGCTTCCCCCTGTCACGCTCTTCGGAAAGGTTATCGGAGCGAGCGTGCCACCAAATGTCGCGCTGTAGGTCCCGTCAGCCGCCTTTATAAGCGTGGCGGTCATGGCGGTATTGCGATTTTTTGCTGACATTCTGGCTAGGAGAAGGTTGGTTTGTAGATCACTCGCCGCCTGTCTGAGCTGGTAGCGAGCATTCCATTGAACATAGGAGGGCACCGCAATCGCTGAGACAACCCCTATGATCGCCACGACGATCATGATTTCTATCAATGTAAATCCGCCCTCACGCGGGTTCCGCCCCAGTGGGCGATCAACTCTATTTGGTCTTGGTACACCCATAGCTCCGTTACCGTCACGCAAATGACATGCCGCATGAACAGATGAAAAGATTCTCCTAAGCCATTGATATACAAAAGAGCATGGGGGATGCTCCCTTTTGAATGGACGCTTTTCGGACTTGCTAGAGACAATTCTTGTCGAAGAAGGGGCCCCAAGTAGGGGATTTCCTGAGCAAGGGGCAGCCGTAGAGTAGGAGTGTGTTGGCTGAAACGAATACCTTGGATAAGCTATTTCATCGCCACAGCTCTGACTTGGCGATAGGTCGTCTCTCCGCCCAAGACCTTTCGTATCCCATCTTGGACCAGAGTCGACATCGCTTCCTTCATTGCCAGACTGAGCATGTCAGCAGTCCCGGCTCGTGATTGGATCAGCCGCTTCATCTCTTCTGATCCTCTTAAGAATTCATGCAAAGGCACTCGCCCCTTGAAACCGGTTCGATTGCAGACCTCGCAGCCTCGCCCACGGTAGAGGCTCCAACCGGCTCGATACTCGATGCCGAGGGTGGGCCAGGCCTGCGTGCCATATCCCTGCACCAACTCATCGTACTCTTGTCGAGTCGGACGATAGGCCTCTTTGCACTGGGCACAGATCCGTTTGCAGAGGCGCTGGGCAAGCACTCCCAACATGGCGTCGGCAAAGTTAAACGAGTCGCACCCGAGATCCAACAGCCGGATCACCGTTTCAACGGCACTGTTCGTATGGAGCGTGCTGAGCACCAAGTGGCCAGTGAGCGAGGCTTCAATAGCGATGTCGGCTGTTTCTTTATCTCGCATCTCGCCGATCATGATGACATCGGGGTCGGCGCGCAGAAACGCCCGCATCGCGGTCGCGAAGGTGAGGCCGATCTTCGGATGGACTTGGACTTGGCGAAGGCCCTTCTGGGTGATTTCAATGGGATCTTCGGCCGTCCAAATCTTTCGCTCGTCGGTATTGATGTGTTTGAGAATCGCGTGCAGGGTTGTGGTTTTTCCTGAGCCGGTCGGCCCGACACATAAGATGATCCCGTGCGGCTTCTCTGCGATAGCCTGTATGGCCTTCAATGTGGCGGGGGCAAATTCCATGGCGTCGAGCGGCATCGGTTGCTTGGCCGTCAGAAGACGCAACACAACATCTTCCTCCTGTCCTGAGGTAGGCAGGGTTGCGACACGCAATTCGACCTCCCGATCCTTCGTCAACCGATACCGGATCTTTCCGTCTTGTGGTTTGCGGCGTTCCGCGATGTCAAGATTGGCCATGACCTTGATGCGTGACACAATCGCACGCCGATAGATCGCCGGAATCCTCATGAACGTCGAGCACGTGCCGTCGATGCGCAGGCGCACAGCCATGTCTTCACGATCTTCATACGGTTCGATGTGAATGTCCGATGCGCCCAGGCGATCGGCTTCGGCAATCACTTGATTGGTCAGCCGCACAATGGCTGAGTCGTTTTCGTCGATCCCACTCGATAGGGAGTCAATCGCCGGCTCAAGATTGATATCATTGACCAACTCACCGAGAATGGCGCCGATGGAACCGCTGGTTCCCTGTCCTCTGGCCAGATGGAGAAATTGTTCGATGTCGCGACGCAGACCCACGGCATAGCGAATGGTCATGCCAGGAAATGTGCGCCGTACATCCCAGCACTTGTCGAAATCGTGAGGATCACTGGTGAGCACATCGATCAGTGAGCCTCGACGCATGATGGGCAGCCAGAAATTCTTCTTGAGATAATCCAGATTGAGCGTTTTCAGCAAGTCGGCATCGATGATCGTTCGTTCATCATAAGGGAGATAGGGGCATTGATAAAAATCGCTCAGGGCTGACCCCAATGCGTCTTTCGGGACACGATAGCGGTCGAGCAGCACCGTTTCGAGGTCAACCGTGCCATCTTTGGAAACGTCGATCGCCGTCAACACGTCAGCAAGGCTGATCATGCCGCGATAGACCAAGCTATCGAGCACGTTTTGCTCAATCGCGCAACGCAAGGGTTTCGACACACAGCTGCTTCTCTTCGCTCCAGTTCCACTCGCAACCACATTCGTATCGACCAACATGTGTAACGCCTTTCATGTGTACCGTCGTGTTAGTACTTCGCTAACCAAGTCCCCGGTTCCCGGTATACAACCGGAAGGCCCCGAAAGAGTCCCTGCGCCAAATCGACGTTGTACCAGACTTCGATGCCGGTACCGGCTCCACTCGACGTCACGCTCTGCCCTGCCATAATCGCCCCGTATACGCGAGCAGGGCGCTCAACCTTGATCGCACCAGCCGCATACAGCAAGCCGTTGACGTGGATACCGGACAATTGCACCGGCACCCTTGTCCCTAGCGATGCGGTTCCTGGTAATGGTGGACTGAGAGATGGCACTGATTTCCCCGCCGCACGAGGCCTGCACACCACATGGCCTTGCACGACCAACAGGCCTTCGACATAGTCCGCCTCCAGCAACAGTGTTCCCATATTGTCCTCACGCGGCGCCTGCCCATCGGTGGTGTCGATGAAGACCAATCCACGATGGTCTCCTACGACCTGAGATTCCAGCGCGTCTGTCGGTGCGATTCCCTCATCAGAATCCGAAGCCCCCTGCGGATGGAGCTGCCCTGCACGATCGAGTCGATAATACATCCCCCAGCGCAATGCGATTTTCTTGAGCGAGTCGTAGTTCCACTGATCGAGCCTTACCCCAGGCGTCGGATATTGGTGCAGGTGCACGTTTTCAGGAAGCGGAGGATTCACACCTTGACCGGGTGGAGGAGCGATGACCGAGACGGTCCCTCCAATCCAATATTCCGTCCAGCGATCCTGCGCAAACAACATCTCATCATACGATTGACCGGTCACTGGGGCCTCAGTGCGTTTGAGGGCAAGGTCCTCGACTTGCTGCACCGCAAGATCACCTAATACCCGTTGATCGCCCCAATGGACCATGACGGGAGATTCCCCACCAGACTGGATGGCTCCAAGAGTCTGACCGACCTGCGCTGCAGCACGAACCGCGGGAATCTTCACAGCCCCGAGTTGGAGCTGAACCGTCCGTGTCATCGGCTTGTTAGCGACCGTCGTGGCCGTCACCTCAACCGTGCTCAACAAGCCTGGCTGCAAAGGGCCATACACTTTTAACTGAAGAATCCGACCAAGCCCCCCTAGGGCA
This sequence comes from uncultured Nitrospiraceae bacterium, assembly GCA_963748375.1. Taxonomy (GTDB): domain Bacteria; phylum Nitrospirota; class Nitrospiria; order Nitrospirales; family Nitrospiraceae; genus Palsa-1315. The sequence goes on along the minus strand of CAVVIR010000034.1, from coordinate 232,264 downwards.
GTGGGGAAACCGCTGGACGAACCGTTGAGCGTCTGGTTGTCCGCTTGGTTTGCCGCATCAAGTATGATGTCGGGACGGTCAGCGGTTCCCGCAAACTGTGAACGCCCGGCTGCGTCGAAGAACGATGGCCCGTTCTCAGGGTCCCCTTGGCGCTTGGCAAGCAATCCGGCAAGGGCCGTTGGCGTGGCTGACGAATCGTGGAACCAACTCATCACCACATCCGCCGCACCGTCGGCCAGCTGTTGCGCAACGTTATCCTCTTTCATGGAACTGATGCCCGGTCCATCCTGAGCTGCCAGGTGAAGAGATGTCATGCCGAGGACTCCAAGCAGAAAGATCAGCATGAGTGCCGCGAGAAGCACGTGGCCTTCGTCGCATTGATAGTCAAATTTCGTTGCACGCCCTTCTCCATTTTTCATATTCCCACTCCCCTTCTTATTGAAGAAGCCTCCGTTAAGTCCTGAGGCTGATTGCTCGAACTGCACGAATTCCTCTGCCAGACATCATCACGTCAATCACAACCAGTCTGACGAGCGCCGGTTGTGTCGAAACCTGTCCATTTTCGTCCCAGTAGGAGAACCGAGCCTCCCGGATATCTCCAACCAACACACTCGCGCCTCCGTCGACCTGCCGCAGCAATCGCTGAATCCCGCGCTCATCCTGGCGACTGTAGTAGCGGACATGGTTCAGGAGGGAGACAAAGGCTCCGGATGGAATCTCCCTAGTCAGCGGCTGCATCACGGTAAGCACGCGCCGTTGTCCATCACGAACCAAGGTAAGCCTTTCACACCGCTCAGCCCAACAGACCACAATAGTTTTACGATCATCCCACCCTCGTCCATCATCGACCGAGAGAACCGTTTGGCCAACCGCTGCTGTTGCCGTGACCGTTGTCGAGAGACCATGCAGATTCGCCGAAAACTCCACTGAGTCCGAAGTTGTGCTGGCGAGAGAGCCGGACCTCGCCAGCCGCATTTCCTGCTCAAGAACTTCTAGCCCCAGGCGAAGATCTTGCTGTTGAGCGACCTCACGTTGTTGCTTCATAAACTGTTGCTGGAAATACGACAGGGCTTGAAGCGTGGCGCCGAGGACGACTAGCCCAGCCGCCATAGCAAACATCAGCTCGATCAGACTAGTCCCTGTCTCCGTCCATATTTTCCGGTGGGTGCCTCGTGCTTGCCGCTCCGTTCGCATCCTGCCTACTCCTAATTTCGTCATGTTATCGGCTCCCAACGAACATTGGGTTGGCCCGCAGAGTCCCAACTCGCACTTCTCGCTGGCTATCCCCTACAGCATAGACGGCACGAGCCTCGATCAGGACATGCCCTGAGCCTGACAGCGAACCGGCGCGGCTGGGCGTGACCGTCCAAATGAGCCGTACACCATCCTGGTCCCAACTACCGGAATACACCCCATCACCGGCCAGCGCATCGCCGGCTACTCCATCGTCATGCATGACGAGATCTGATGCACCATCATGATTGAGATCGTCCAACAAGAGACGATCCCATCTCACAGATCGCTTTGCTTCAATCCGTGATTCCGCCATCGCGAGCGCGCGCGTCGCTAATGTCCCTACTCGAATACTCTGTTCTGCTGCCTGAAACGCCCCCATCGCGCCGACCAATCCGATCAACGTCAGCGTCATCGCCACCAACACTTCAGCAAAACTGGCTCCGCCCTCTGCATGAAATAATTGACCCCGGATCATGAGATAGATACCCTTCCGGTGATACTCACCGTAAACATGGTTTCCCGACCTCGACTGTCGCGGACACGAATGGTTGTCGGAGTCACCGAGCGACCGCTGGGATGAAACAGAAGTTCAGGGCCCGAGGTTGGCTCCTCCACAATCACTCCCGTGCCCGCATAGTCATAGACGTGAAGGATGCCCTCGGCATCCGCACGTCGTAGCGTGATCGTCCGGCCCTCTCGATCGAAAATGACTCGAAGCCGCTCTCGTCTACCCATGGCCAGCTGCCTGGCGAGACGGAGTTCCGAAGCAATCTCCACCGTCGCGCTACGTGCCTGAACCCTTGCGGCTACTGCCTGATAACTCGGCCCAGCTAACACGGCCAACAGGCCTATAATCGCCAGGACGATCAGGAGCTCCGTCAGGCTCCAGCCCTGCTCGTGTGTCTGCATTTCTCTCGGCATATCCCCCTCTCAAAGAAATTTCCCCTACGAGGATGAGCCCAGTATCCAAGACCCATGCCCACATCGATCCACACTGAGGTTGCCGAACGCATCGTACGTAGCGGAGGTGAAATACCCCGTAGGTACGCGCAGTTTCGCGTTGCATGCAGAAACAAGGCAGCAGAGCCGGCCTATGCCCGGCGGAAAAGAAGAAGGAAACCAGAAAAACATCTCGCGATTTCGATACAGGGATTCGCCCAAAGAGATACAGGGAGCGGGTTAGAAGGCAGGGTCAAAAAGACCTTGATACCAATCGAGGAGCGGCTGGGCGAAAAACATGGAGAGAAGAGCACCCAACACAAGAAAGGGGCCAAAGGGGATATAGTCATCGCGCTTGATGACGTGCAGCGCAATCAAACCTACGCCGATGATCGAACCAGTGAGCGAGCCGATCATGATGGTCAGAAGCGCCGGCTTCCAGCCAAGAAATGCACCGATCATCGCCAACAGCTTGATATCGCCGCCGCCCATTCCCTCTTTACCGAAGAGATAGGGACTGAGCCAGGCCAAGAGCCAGAGAATGCCGCCGCCCACCGCGAGACCGGCCACAGAATTAATTATACCCACCGGCAATACCGTCACTGCCCCTAGAAGTCCGACCACCACCCCTGGTATGGTAATGACATTGGGGATCATCTTGTGCGTGAGATCCGTTCCTGTCACCACAACCAGCGCTGAAAATAATAGAGCATAGAGCGCGGCCGTCCAGGTAGGACCGAAGTACCATAAGACGGCGAGATAGCCCAGTGCGTTCGTGGCTTCGACAAGGGGGTATCGTGTTGAAATCGGCGTGCGGCAAGCCCGGCAGCGTCCAGCAAGCCACAGGTAGCTCAGTATCGGAATATTGTCGTAGAACCCGATGGGGTGAGCACACGAGGGGCAATGAGAACCGGGCCAGGCGATTGATTCACCCCGGGGCAGTCTGTAGATGCAGACGTTGAGAAAACTGCCGACCAGCGCACCGAGGAGCCCGACGACACCATAGAGAGACCATTCATGCATAATCCACTCAGGGGCAGGCTCCGGCTCGGAATACCAGAGTCACTTCGCAGGGAAAATGAAATAAATTAGGTAGCTTCACTTGAACCAGTCTCCTACGGTTTACTTATGACGAGGGAGTTCTTATAATTGGGCTTGACTGGGTACGGGTTAGTTCTTAGCCTCACCCCATCGACCTAAATTATACCGTACTATCTTTTATTTGATAAAGGAGAACGCAATAATGGCAAAGGCACGGACTGCGAAGTCGAAAGCCAAACCTTCCCTGGCTAATCTGACTCCACCCCCCCGCAAGAAGCGGCCTGAATCGCTGACCAGCCGGGAAAAAGAAATTCTTGAACTGATTTGGGCCGGGTTCAAAAATAAGGAAATCGGCCAACGACTCAAGATCAGCGTGAAGACCGTTGAGGCACATCGAGCCAACATGATGAAAAAGATGCGCGTATCGAATACCGCTCAGCTGATCAAAACGGCGATCCAAGACGGGACGATCAAGATCCGGTAGGCTTTGACGAAGTCGCAACACGATTCCAACGCTGGCGAACCGCTTCAAACAACGTGACGGCAGCTGCAGCTGAGACGTTCAAGGACTGGACACGCCCCTGCATGGGAATCCTGATGCGGTCATCGCACTCTCCCAACACACCAGGGCGAAGACCTTCCCCTTCGCCTCCAAACACCAACGCAATCGGGCCGGTCATGTCGATGTTGGTATAGAGTTTCACCGCCTGTGGGTCCACGCCGTACACCCACAGCCCGACTTTCTTGAGGTCCTGAATCAGACGAATCAGGTTACCCACCCGCCCCACAGCGATGTGATCCAGCGCTCCCGCTGACACTTTCGCTACGACGGATGTCACACCAACAGCTCGCCGTTCCGGGATGAAAACCCCGTGAACACCCGCGGCTTCAGCCGTCCGCAAGACTGCCCCCAAATTGTGCGGATCTTCGACCCCATCAAGAAGGACGAGGAAGGCCGGCTCGCACCGGGTCTTCGCTCGATCGAGAATCTGCTCCGTCGTGTCGTAGGATTTTGCGGCAATGAGGGCGAGCACGCCCTGATGGTGCCCGCCAGGCGCAAGACGGTCGAACGCTTGCGGCGGCTCGATATGGACAGGAACTCCTTGCGCCTTCGCAAGTTGGACAAGGTCATGAAATTGCCGATCGGTGCGGAGGACAAGAAGGCGCTGCAAGGGCCGCGTACCGGCCTTTAAGGCTTCACGCACAGCATGCAGTCCATAAATCAGTTCCGGCGGACTATCGCTTCCACCGGCTGGTGCCATCGGGCTTGTCCTCGATGACGATGCTGCGGGTCGCGAGGAACTGACGAATCTCGTCGGCCCTCTTGAAGTTTTTCTGTCTCCTGGCTTCATCACGCTCCTGCAAGGACTTCTCAATCTCGGCATCCGTCATTGGAGATCTCACTGTGATGGGCAATGCCGTGTCAGACTCCGTAACTTGGCCGATGGTCTTGGCCTTGCCCACAGTGATTGGTCGAACCAGTTCGGTCTCTGTGACTTGACTAATCGGCACAACAAAGGGGCCAAACTTCCACTCGTCCAGCTGAAACAATCCCAGGCTATTGCCTAGCGATCGAAATTCCTCTCTGGCAACCTTCCGCGCCTCCGTCGAGAGGCCTTGGCTTAGCAATTTATTAACGTCGCTTTTTAATCGCTGGAGTTCTGCAATGGCCACTGAGGTGTTGAAGTCATCATCCATCGCCTTTCGGAATGCGACCTTGCATTGCTCGATTACTTTCATCAGCCCCTTGTCAGCCGTGGATTTATCTTCCGACTCTTTCAGTCGCGTGAACAGATCGTAAAAGCCGTTCAACGCATTCTTCGCCTCCTCTATACTTTTGTCTGAAAAATCCAACGGGCTGCGGTAATGTGTCCCGAGCAGGAAATACCGCAACATCTCGCCAGTTTCTGCCTCAGGCCATTTTGACTTTTCGAAAATTTCACGAATCGTGAAGAAGTTCCCCAAGGACTTGGACATCTTCTCATGGTTGATCTGCACGAAGCCGTTGTGGACCCAGTAGCGTGCGAACTCTTTCCCAGTAGCACCACAGGATTGGGCAATTTCGTTTTCGTGGTGCGGGAAAATGAGATCCATCCCTCCGCCATGAATATCGAAGGTTTCACCCAAATGGCGCATCGCCATGGCGGAACATTCGATATGCCAACCGGACGCCCAAGGCCCCAAGGGCTCTCCCATGACGGCTCTCCCGGCTTACTGCTCTTCCAGAGCGCGAAATCCATCGCGTGGCGCTTTCGTGCGTCCACTTCCACCCGCGCACCAGCCTGCAGATCCTCAAGCTTGCGTTTCGAGAGACATCCATAGGCCTGATATTTCTCGACCTGGAAATAGACATCGCCTGCCACTGGATAGGCGAGGCCTTTCTGAATCAGCCGGCTAACCAGTCCGATGATCTCAGCCATATGCTCGGTCGCTTTCGGTTCATTGGTCGCCCGTCTGATTCCGAGCCTCCCCATGTCCTGATAGTAGGCCTCGATATATTCGGCGGTAATCGCGTCGCAGGAAACGCCTCGCTCATTTGCTCGCTTGATGATCTTGTCGTCCACGTCGGTGAAGTTCTTGACGAATTCGACCTGGTAACCGCTGTATTCCAGATAGCGCCGGATCACGTCAAACACGAGCGCGCTGCGGGCATGGCCGATGTGGCAGTAGTCGTAGACCGTCACACCACAGACATACATTCGCACAGTCTTCGGCTGGAGCGAGTGGAACGGCTCTTTTTTCCCGGTGAGGGTGTTGTAGATCGAGAGCATGGACTGGTTATACCCCCGGAGTGACACGACGTTTCGGCCAATGAGACCAGAGAAAATATCCCACGGCAAGCGCCAAGCACACACCGATCACAATATCGAACTGATGAAAATAGTCTCTCAGATGCTCCCACTGCTCTCCCATTTTCACGCCGATATAGGCCAATAGATAGCACCAGGGTAATGCTCCGAGAAACGTGTAGAGCATGAACCGATAGATATTCACTCTGGCGATGCCGGCCGGCAACGAGATGAAAGTCCGAACGACCGGAAGCATCCGGCTGAAAAATACGGCGGCATCGCCATATTTGGCAAACCATCGATCCGCCATCTCGAGGTCTTTTCGCGAGACCAATACATAGGGGCCGTATCGCTCGACGAACGGCCGACCTCCCCACACGCCGGCATAGTAGGCCACCACAGACCCTGCCACGTTCCCGATGGCACCGGCCAACGTCACGCCGAGCATGGTGAACTGTCCCGATGCCACGAGATACCCGGCAAAGGGCATGATGATTTCGCTGGGCAATGGGATACAGGCGCTTTCAATGGCCATGGTAAGGAATATGCCGGTGTAGCCGAAGGTCGAGATCATCGACACGATAAACCGGCTGAGTTCTGTAATGATCGCTTCGATCAGATTGCCCATAGCACCCTAGCCCGCATTATTCATAAAGATTCGTCGCGAAAGCGCGCAGACGCGAAGCGAGACGGGCACTCGGAGGCGTGAAGCCCTGAGGCATACTCGTGCAGTATGTCGAAGGGCTGAACGGCGAGACTGCCCGTCACAGCCGCGTATCCACGCTTGTAGCAGAAGCTTCATGAATCATGCGGGCTAACTCCTCTGCTTGCCCTTCAACTTCGACGAAACCACTACCCGACGCATATTGGGTCGGCGCACCGTTTCCCACTTCTTGAAACGATCCAACACCCCATGATTCGTCGTATCGAGATGAATGGGAGTGAGTGACACCGCGCCTTGCTCAAGCGCCTCGTGGTCGGCATTCTTGTTTCGGCTCCATGACACACGCGTCCCGGCAATCCAATAGTAGATCCGGCCATGCGGATCGATCTTTTCAATGATCGGATTATCGAAACGCCTACGGCTGAGACAGGTGACTCGGATTCCGGTGATCGACCCGTACGGACGATTCGGAATGTTGAGATTCACGAGCGTTTCATCCGGTAGCCCCTCATTCAAAATCAAGCGAGCGATACGAACAGCGTAGCGAGCGCCGGCATCGAAATAGAAATGCTCCTGCCCCTCCTGTGACACTGCCATCGAAGGGACGCCGAGAATCGTTCCTTCCATCGCTGCCGAAACTGTTCCCGAATACAACACATCGTCGCCCAGATTCACACCTTTATTGATCCCTGATACGAGGAGATCGGGCGGCGCCGACAGGACTTTCAGCACGGCCAGATTCACACAGTCGACCGGCGTGCCGTTGACCGCATAGATCCGCGTTCCAAGCTGCTGCACTCGCAGCGGCTTATGAAGCGTCACGGCATGCGCCACGGCAGTCCGTTCACGATCCGGCGCAACCACCCACACCTCACCCACTCTTGACAACGCCTTGGCGAGCGCCGTCAGACCAGGCGAATGAACCCCATCATCGTTCGTCACCAAAATTCGCATGGGTCCGTCAGGGATAAAAAAAGCTGCCGGCGGCAGCTTTCTGTTTCACTGCTGAGCGCTGAGAACTGAGTACGACACGATCCTGTTCGTCTCAGCTCTCAGCGCTGTCTGTATTGGTCGGGGCGAGCCGATTTGAACGGCCGACCACTCGCACCCCAAGCGAGTACGCTACCGGGCTGCGCCACGCCCCGACACAGTCTATTCAACTACACCGTTTCCCGCATGGTCCCTTGAGAGACCGACTGACAACCCGATCGAAAGGGATGAAACACACTGTGGTTAGTTGGAATGCGACTCCATAATTTTGAGAATCGCCTGGAGATTCCCCCGCAGTTTTTGCGCCAGTTCCTTGGGCCGTACCTGCTGGCTTGCCACCCGACCGCGCCTGGCCCAATATCGTTTGACGCCTGCGAGCGTATGCCCCTCTTCATAGAGCATCCGCTTGATCTCCAACACCGTTTCAACTTCTCGCCTGACATAGAGCCGCTGATTCCCACGACTTTTCTTTGGCCTAAGAAATGGAAATTCTGACTCCCAGAATCGCAACACATAAGCCGGTAGCTCGGCAATCTGGCTGACTTCGCCGATCTTATAAAAAATCTTGCTGCCCAGCCTGGGCTCGTTCCCCATGACCGGTCCTCGTGGTGGGATGAGTTAAAGGTGATGGACGGGGCTATGAATTGACGTACTTCTTAAACACTTGACTGGGACGAAACGTGACCACGCGACGAGGTGTGATGCCTATTTCTTCGCCGGTTCGAGGGTTTCGACCCTTCCGCGCCCCTTTACTACGCACCACAAAATTTCCGAATCCGGCAATCTTGACTGACTCTCCCTTGTGCAACACATCTTTCAACATATTCAGCACGAGTTCGACGATATCCGCGGCTTCATTTTTCGAAATACCAACCTGCTTATAAATTTCGTTCGCGATATCTGCCTTTCGCATGCATTCCCTCCGACACTTGCGCAAACGTCTCGAATATTCGCCTATGAGATCACGACGATCGATCAACAGTTTCGCTATAAGTTACGTGAGGTTATACGGCCTGTCAAGAAGAAAGATGATGAAGAAGAATCCCCGCTCATTCGTCCCTGGTCAGTAACTTATACTCAATACTGTCTGCCAACGCTTGCCAGCTCGCCTCCATAATGTTCTCGGACACGCCGACGGTGCCCCATTTATCCTTATGGTCGCCTGACTCGATCAACACTCGGACCTTGGACTCTGTCCCGCGATTGGCCGACAGCACGCGCACTTTGTAGTCGAGCAGTTTCACTTCCCGGAGTTGGGGATAGAATTTTTCCAATGCTTTCCGCAATGCATGGTCGAGCGCATTCACCGGACCGGCTCCAACTGCGGCTGCATGCTCCACCACACCACCGACTTTGACCATTACGGTAGCCTCAGACGACGAAGCCCCATGGTCCTGCTTTTTCTCAACGATCACTCGAAACCCCAAGAGTTGGAACGCCGGTCTATGCGTTCCCATGGCTTTCCTCATGAGCAATTCGAAGGAACCTTCCGCTGCCTCAAATTGGTAGCCTTCACTTTCGCGCTCCTTCAACACACCGATCAATTCCTGCAGCTTGGCGTGACTCTTATCCAATTTGATTCCATAGGCCTCGATCTTCTCCAGCAACCCACTCCGGCCTGCTGCGTCCGATACCAGCACACGCTGGTGATTGCCGACCAAGCCAGGAATCACATGTTCATAGGTCGCGGGATTCTTGAGTACCGCATGGATATGAACCCCGCCCTTATGGGCAAACGCGGAATCTCCCACGTAGGGCTGGTGCTTATTGGGCATGAGGTTAGCAATTTCGGCAACAAACCCTGAGACCCGCTTGAGATGGCTCAGACGATCTCTCAACGCCGGACGTTTCATTTTCAGTTCAAGATTGGGAATAATCGAGCAGAGGTTGGCATTACCGCACCGCTCGCCGATCCCGTTAATCGTCCCCTGCACTTGCACCACACCGGTTTCGATCGCCACCAGCGAATTCGCAACGGCCATTTCACAATCATTGTGAGCGTGAATCCCCAACGGCACCGCGCACTCTCGCCGAACAATCTGGCAAATTTCTTTGATTTCCCAGGGCATCGATCCGCCGTTGGTGTCGCAGAGAATCACCCGCTCGGCCCCAGCTGCAACGGCATGACGAATGGTCTCCAGCGCGTAGTCCGGATTCGTCTTGTATCCGTCAAAGAAATGCTCGGCATCGTAAAACACCCTCCGGCCTTTCGAGCGGAGATGGGCCACGGAATCGCTGATGAGTTCGAGATTCTTCACAAGGGAAATCCCGAGTGCATCGGTAACGTGCAGCGACCAGGTTTTTCCGAAGAGCGTAATGATCGTCGTCTCAGCCTCCAGCAACGCCCGGATATTTGGATCCTTCTGCACGGCGTTGCTCGATTTTCTCGTCGATCCGAACGCCACCATCGTCGCGGTCTGCAACGGCACAGTCTTGATCATCCGAAAGAACTCGATGTCTTTTGGATTTGCCCCGGGCCACCCGCCTTCGATGAATTGGACGCCTAGACCGTCCAACTGTTGGGCAACCCGAACCTTGTCTTCGGCCGAAAAAGTCACATCTTCGGCCTGAGCTCCGTCCCGTAAGGTTGTATCATAAATCTCTAGCGCTGCCGGCCGAGCGGCAGACGGAGCTGTACCGGACGGCGTAGCACCGACCGGCTTGCCTTGCGAGAGTCGTGGGTGTGAAGATTTTCGAGCCATAGGGGAAACGATACCAGGAGCGGGACAAACCTGTCGAGGCTCCTTTCGCTGGAATCAACTACTTCGCAATTCGGTCCCCTGCCGGCGACTGATCCAGGCCGAATGCGGAATGGAGCGAACGCATCGCAAGCTCCACATACTTTTCATCAATAACGCAGGAGATCTTGATCTCCGACGTGCTGATCATGAGAATGTTCACGCCTTCCTGCGCCAAGACTTCGAACATCTTGGCGGCGACTCCTGAATGGGAGCGCATCCCGACGCCGACCAACGAAACCTTTGCGATCGCCTCAGTCACGGCAACCGATTTGGCCTCAATACCTTTCGCCACGTCCTGAATCAACGGCAGAGCTTTCTTGATGTCTACCCGTGGAATCGTGAAGGAAATATCCGTCATGCCCGACTGGCTCATATTCTGTATGATCATGTCGACATTGATGTTGGCCTTGGCCACCGGCCCGAACAGCTTGGATGCAATCCCTGGCTTGTCCGGCACACCCACAATCGTAATCTTGGCCTGATTGCGATCACCCGTCACGCCCGACACCGCGACCGCCTCCATATCCTGATCTTCACGCGTCACGAGCGTCCCCTTTCCTTCTTTAAAGCTGGAGTTCACCTCCACAGGCACATTGAACTTCGCAGCAAATTCGACGGAACGGCTCTGCAGCACTTTGGCGCCTAGACTGGCCATTTCCAGCATTTCCTCATAAGAAATCTTGTCGATTCGTCGAGCCGCGGGCACAATGTTGGGATCTGAGGTATACACACCATCGACGTCGGTAAAAATGATACAGCGATCCGCCTTTAGCGCTGCCGCCAATGCGACGGCAGTGAGATCGGACCCTCCGCGCCCCAATGTCGTGACATCTGACTGCTCATTAATCCCTTGAAACCCGGCGACCACCGGAATGATCCCTTTAAGCAGCGCTTCTCGGATTCGTTCGGCACTCACTCTGGTAATACGCGCTTTCGTATGGGCGCTGTCTGTCATGATCCCGACTTGACGACCCGTAAATGATTGGGCATCCAATCCCCTTACCCGCAAGGCCATCGCCAACAAGGCAATGGTCACTCGCTCTCCAGTCGACAGAAGCATGTCGAGTTCGCGATCGTCCGGCAGCGGCGTGATCTCATGCGCCAACCGAAGTAATCGGTCCGTTTCGCCGCTCATCGCGGACAGCACAACCACGACGCGATGGCCGTCCTTGTGCGCCCTCTCGATGCGGTCGCCCACAGAGCGGATCCGCTCGATCGTGCCTACCGACGTTCCCCCATACTTCTGGACTATCAAGGCCACGATCGTCAGGATCCTTTTGCAAACAGCCTCACAATGAATTTCGTCGCATCACGAGGGGGCACGGTCGAGCCCCGGGCGTCAGCCTCTGTAAATCTCCGTCCAGCCTCGGCAGTGGAGGCTGCGGCACTGTCGCGATAGGCAAAGATTGCTGGACCTTCCGCGGCTTGGCCACGATGTACAGTGCCCCAGTCGCACACCGTCACGATACGATGAGGGCCTAACTGCGCCAGTCCTTCGAGCAACGGCCCGACCAGTTCTCGATCGACCGCTTCGATACCCTTCACCTTGGCCGCGACGTCCGACCCATAGACGACCTCGTCCGACAACTCCACATGCACATATGCAAAATCCTTCTTCTTCAGCTCCTCCAGGGCGACCGCCGCTTGGGTACGAAGATCCCCACCGGCCAATCTTGCTCCGTCCACGGCTTCAAGCCCGGCCATGATGCCGAGTCCGCGATGAACATCACTCTGCGAGACCACCACACCGGACGTTTTCAATCGCTCAGAGAGACTTGGCCAAAGCACAGGCCGGCCTTGGCCCCAGAGCCAGAGACAATTGGCCGGCTTCTGCCCTGCATCCAAGCGTTCATCGTTAAGGGGATGATCTCGCAAGATCTGAAACGAGGCGTCCATGAGTTTCCAAAGAATGTCGGACCCATCTCCCGTCGGCAACACATCGGCAATCGGTCGACCGACCAATAGTTGTGGATCTGTACAGACGGCGCGCGACTTCCCCTTGACCCACACCATGAGATGACGGTGGCCTAACCCGGGATAGAACTGAATCATCTCAGACCCAAGCTGTTCATTGATCGCCTCGATCAATTCTCGAGCCTCTTCCGTGGAAATCAAGCCTGCGGTTGCATCATCCATCTCCACGTGCGGTCCAAGCTTCTTAATTTCGTTCAATCCGCCCTTACTTCCAGGCGGGGCGCCTGACCGTAACGAGACCATTGTGCACCGATACACCACATCATGCTCGCCGACAGCGACCCCCAGACTCGCCGCTTCAAGTGGGCCGGGGCCCTGGTAGTACTTCTTGGGATCGTATCCGAGAATAGCCGTTCCCATCAGACCGCTCCCCTGTCGCACGCTCTCAGGATTCGCGGCCAGAAGCCCGAGTTCCCCGCTTTGCGCCAGCTGATCCAAATGAGGGGTTGACGCCGCTTGAAGCGGTGTTCGTCCGCCCAATTCCTCCCGTGGGTGGTCGGCCATCCCATCGGTATGGAGAATCACATGTTTCATCGAAGCCCTACTCGCATGATATCTACACCCTTAGCAAACGAGCGACATCCTCCCGCGTCGCCCTAACGGTTTTCGGCTGTGCCGATACATTGATGGCTGTGTCGGCATCTTTCAATCCATGGCCGGTCAAGGTGCACACCACGATCTCGCCTTCACGCAATGCGCCCTGCTTGTTCAGCTTCATGACGCCGGCAACCGATGCGGCGGATGCCGGCTCACAGAACACTCCTTCCGCCGCCGCCACCGCGCGATAGGCCTGGAGAATCTCTTCATCCGTCACCGAATCGATCGTTCCCGCTGATTCCTTCACGGCAGTGACAGCCGTTTCCCAGCTGGCAGGATTGCCGATCCGAATCGCCGAAGCGACCGTTTGCGGATTCTCGACAATGCAGCCAAGTACGATCGGCGCCGCACCGGCCGCCTGAAACCCAACCATACGGGGCAACCGTGTGGATTGATTGGCTGCGCGGTATTCCTGATATCCCTTCCAATACGCCGTTATGTTGCCGGCATTTCCAACCGGCAATGCGTGAATAGTCGGAGCATCGCCGAGCTGATCGCAGACTTCCATCGCGCCGGTTTTCTGCCCCTCAATCCGATAGGGATTGATCGAGTTGACCAACTCGATGCGATAGGTCACCGACAATTCTTTGACGATGGTCAAGGCTTGGTCGAAATTTCCTTCAATCTGGATCACCGTGGCTTGGTGCATCATGGCCTGGGACAGTTTCCCCATGGCAATCTTCCCGGCAGGAATCAACACATAAACCGCCAGCCCAGCCCGGGCACCATAGGCTGCTGCGGATGCTGAGGTATTTCCCGTTGAGGCGCAAATCACAGCCTTGGCACCTGATTCAACAGCCTTTGAAATGGCCATCGTCATGCCACGATCCTTGAATGACCCCGTCGGATTCATGCCTTCAAATTTGAGGTAGAGGTCGATGCCGGGAGCAATCTGTTTAGCCAGCCGCGTCGCCTTGATGAGTGGCGTGTTACCTTCGCCGAGCGTCACCACAGGGGTCCGGTCGGTCACGGGAAGAAACTTGCGATACTCCTCGATCACACCACGCCAGCAATTCATCGCATTCACTCGTCCTTGCCCTCAACCCTGATCAAAGTGGTGGGCTCGGAAATGAAGGCCATGCGATTGATCGCCCCTAGTGCCGTTTGTACATCGCGCTCCATAGCGGTATGGGTCTTGATCACGATCGGAACCGTTTGTCCTTCGCGTCGCCCTTGTTGAAGAACAGATGAAATACTGATCCCACACCGGCCCAACTCCCCTGCAATGTGCGACAAGACACCTGGGCGATCCAGCACCATAAACCTGAGGTAGTAGAGCGAGCTGATTTCCTCCATCGTCCGTATACGAATCGGGCGACGCTGGTTCTGCTGGAATGAAACGGGCGGCACCCGTCCGACCGCTCCCTTCAGGAAGTTGCGCGCAATCGCGATGAGATCGCCGACCACCGCACTGCCGGTCGGCATGGATCCCGCGCCACGACCATAGAGCACCACATCGCCCACCGCATCGCCCACAAGCTGAATCGCGTTGTAGACTCCCTCGACTTGGGCGATCGGAGATGAGGACGGCAGCATCGTGGGATGCACCCTGGCTTCGACTTCGTGACCGACGAGCTTCGCAATACCCAGCAGCTTGATGGTATAGCCGAACTCCTTGGCAAAAGCGATATCGAGCGGTGTAATGTGGGTAATCCCCTCGGTATACACCTCCTTCACATTGACCGGTGTCCCATAGGCCAGCGCCACTAGAATGGCCAACTTGTGCGCGGAGTCGATACCGGCCACATCGAAGGTCGGATCCGCTTCGGCATACCCAGCCTGCTTCGCTTCATCGAGCACCGTCTCGAAGCTCTGGCCTTCATGGGTCATGCGCGAGAGAATATAATTGGCCGTCCCGTTGATGATCCCATAAATAGATTGGATGGTGTTAGCCGCCAAGCCTTCCCTCAACACCTGGATGACGGGAATACCTCCGCCCACACTCGCTTCGAAACCTAAGTCGATATTCGCGCGGGACGCCGCCGCAAATATTTCTTCTCCATGTAACGCGAGCAAGGCCTTATTGGCAGTCACGACATGCTTCCCCGCCGCGATGGATTCCAGAATGATGCGTTTGGCCGCATCGCAGCCTCCGATCAACTCCACGACAATATCGATCGACGGATCGGCGAGAATCTGCTTTGCATCGGTCGTGAGCAGGCCAGGCGGCAGCGCAACACCTCGGTCGCGTGTCACATCGAGGTCGGCAATGCGAACAATCTCGATCGGCACACCGACCCGGCGGCTGATCAAGGCGACGTTCTCCAACAGAATCTTTGCGACACCCGTCCCAACCGTTCCGAACCCAATGATGCCGACGCCCACACGCGACATCATGTTTCCGAGCCCTCAAGCTTCAGAGTTTTCCGGATGCCTCGCACCGCTTGTCTCGTGCGATGTTCGTTTTCGACAAGGCCGAACCGCACATACTCATCCCCGCCTTCGCCGAACCCGATCCCGGGAGACACCGCTACTTTTGCTTCGCGCAGCAAGAGTTTCGAAAATTCCAGCGACCCCATAGAACGGTAGGGCAGTGGAATCCTGGCCCAAACGAACATCGTAGCGACCGGCTTATCCACCTGCCACCCAATGCGATTCAGTCCACTCACCAACACATCGCGACGCTTCTGATATCGCAAGACTGTTTCCTTCACACATTCCTGAGGTCCATTAAGGGCGATGACGCTGGCAATCTGGAGAGGTTGGAAAATACCGTAATCTAGGTAACTCTTAATCTTGGCCAAGGCCCCGACCACCTCGCGGTTACCGCAACAAAAGCCCACGCGCCAACCGGGCATGTTGTAGGCCTTGGAGAGAGTATAGAACTCGACGCCGACATCCTTGGCCCCAGGAACCTGCAAGAAGCTCGGCGCCTTATATCCGTCGAAGACCAAGTCGGCATAGGCCAGGTCATGAATGACGATCACAGAATGTTCTTTGGCAAAGGTGACGATCTTCTTAAAAAATTCGAGGTCCACCACGGCCGTGGTGGGATTGTGTGGGAAATTGATGACCAAGATCTTCGGCCTCGGAAAGGTCTGGCGATAGACCCGCTGCAAATCATCGAAGAAATCGCTGTCCGGTCGTAACTCAATCCCACGGACTTCCCCCCCCGCAATAATGAAACTGTACATATGAATGGGATAGGTCGGCGTCGGCGTCAGCACGACGTCGCCGGGTCCGATCAAGGCCAGCGCCAAATGTGCTAAACCTTCTTTAGAGCCGATCGTGACGATGGTCTCGGTCTCAGGATCCAGCTCGACATCGTAATTCCGCTTGTACCAACCCGTGATCGCATGCCGCAGTTTTGTAATGCCACGCGAGGCCGAATACCGATGATTTTTTCCCTTCCGTGCCGCCTCAATCATCTTCTCGACGATATGGCCCGGCGTCGGTTGGTCCGGGTTACCCATTCCAAAATCGATGATGTCTTCACCCTGCTGGCGAGCCTCGAGTTTGAGACTCTGCACCTGGGCAAATACATACGGCGGTAGTCGTTTAATGCGATAAAATCCGTCGCCTAATCCCATGTACGTCCTCTGTCGGTCATACCCACACACGCCGGGGCATCAAGTAGTCGCCCCCCCGCTGCTTGAAGGGGGCTATTCTAATGGCGAAGAGCATATCGAGTCAAATTATGCCGTGATTCTGTGGGGTTCGGCATCTAGACCCTTTTGGTTAACTGAGACGATATCCAGCCAGTTCTGCCTCCAGGTCCTTGCCCCGCTCTGTTGATTTCTGTTACAACTGCAACGCCTTTTGCACTCATCATTCAACTCAGTTTTTCCTCGCTCTACATAGCAGAACGGAGGGTCCGTGCCACGACTTGGGGTGAACATCGACCATGTGGCGACATTACGGCAAGCCCGTGGTGGAACCGACCCGGACCCCCTGGCCGCCGCTGTGCTCGTAGAATTAGCCGGAGCTGATGGTATTGTCGTCCACCTGAGAGAAGATCGACGTCATATCCAAGACCGCGACCTTCGCCTCTTACGTGAACTTATCCGCACCAAGCTCGATCTGGAGATGGCCGCCGATGAAACGATGGCCAAGATTGCTCTGACCATCAAGCCGGATATGGTGACCCTCGTCCCGGAGAAACGTCAGGAGCTGACGACTGAAGGCGGCTTGGACGTGGCCGCCCACAAAGATCGTATCCAGCAGATCGTGACCCTCCTTCACGACGCAGGCATTCCTGTGAGTCTCTTCATCGAGCCGGATTTGGCCCAAGTCAAAGCCGCGCACAGAGTCTCAGCCGACTTCGTCGAACTCCATACCGGCCGCTACGCGAATGCCAAACGCTCGAAAGAAGCCGACGCTGAACTCGAGGCGATTACACAATCGGCGAAGCTCTCGTACAAACTCGGCATGGGCGTCAATGCCGGGCACGGCTTGGACTACCGCAACGTGATGCGGCTCACGCATATTCCTGAAATCGTCGAATACAATATCGGCCACAGCATCATTGCCCGAGCGGTTCTCGTAGGCCTCGACCAAGCTGTGAGAGAGATGAAAGCGTTGCTGAGTTGAACCCTCTCGCCGGTGCAATACCCTGCGCCCCTCTGTGGACCACGCGATTCACACTGGTCATGACATTACACCGTCGGCAACAAATCTCTCTCTACTCCGCACTCACCCGATTCCATATGCTATATCGATCACGCACGCAAGGCCGTCGATGAAGATCGTGACAGGAACCGAGATGCAGTCGCTCGATCGCCGCACGATCACCGAAGCGCATGTCCCCAGCGCCGTCTTGATGGAGCGCGCCGGCGAAGGCATTGTCAGACATCTGGAGGAGCACTGCGGGCCGGTACGAGGCAAATCCATTATTATTCTCTGCGGAAAAGGAAACAACGGAGGAGACGGATTGGTTGTTGCCCGGCTGCTGCACCGCCGACGCGCACGAATCCATGTCGTCCTCCTCACTCCTATCACCGACTTGGGTCGCGATGCCGCAACGATGTATCGACGGCTCGTTCGGAGCATGGGGCGAACCGCGATCGTTCGATTCCGATCTGCCGACCAGATACAACCTCTCCTCGCCTCCAGCGACATCCTTATCGATGCTCTTCTGGGTACCGGATTGTCCTCCGTCGTAACCGGAGCCTATCGTGAGGCCATTGACCTCATCAACAATGCCGGGAAACCGATTGTCGCCGTCGATATCCCATCCGGTCTCCATGCCGATACCGGCGCCGTCCTTGGACAGGCAATCCGTGCCACATTAACCATCACCTGTGGCCTCCCAAAACTTGGCCTCTATGTCGATGCGGGGATCGACCACGCCGGTGCCGTCCTGGTCGCAGATATCGGCATTCCACCAGCCTATGTGGATGCCATTGAGAGCCGGACCCTGCTCTTGACACACGACAGTGCGTGTCAGTCTCTACCGAAGCGCGCACCCTCCTCTCATAAGGGAACGTTTGGCCATGCAGGGATTATTGCAGGATCCGTCGGAAAAACAGGCGCGGCAGCGTTGGCAGCTCGAGCGGCCCTCCGCATTGGAGCAGGCTTAGTGACCGTCGCCACTCCCAACAGCGTGAACGATGTCCTGGAGGCCAAGTTACTGGAAGCCATGACGATGCCGCTCCCGGAAACAAAAGCACGGACACTTGCCCGCTCCGGACTCGATCGTGTCGTGGCGTTTATCCAAGCACGCACAGCGATCGCCGTTGGCCCCGGACTTTCGACCCACCCTGAAACCGTTGAACTCGTTCAGTCGCTGTTGAAACATCTGGATCGCCCCTCGGTTCTCGATGCCGATGCGCTGAATGCTTTGGCCGGCCGAGCTTCATTGCTGACCGAATGTACAACCCCGCCTATTCTCACCCCGCACCCCGGCGAGATGGCCCGGCTCGAAGTCGATGCCACGACGCAGAGCGTCAACGCAGACCGAATCGGCACAGCCAGACGGTTTGCCCGAGAACGCGGCGTGTTCGTCGTCCTCAAAGGCGCACGAACCGTGATCGCCCGCCCCGACGGGCTCGTCGCCATTTGCCCAACTGGCAATCCCGGCATGGCCACGGCAGGAACCGGCGATGTGTTGACCGGCATGATTGTCGGCCTACTGGCACAGCGGGTTCCAGCGTGGGAGGCCGCCTGTGCCGCAACCTATTTTCATGGATTGGCCGGCGACTTAGCTTCGCGACACCTCGGGCAACCCGGAATGCTCGCCGGCGACCTCATCGCTCAGATTCCTTATGCGCTCCAACAGACGAAAACGACCTGACCTCACCAGGCCAGCCAAGGCAAACCTTGCGACCGCGCGCCGTCACGCCGCGTCGAGCCTACCATGGCGGCTCGTGTCGATATCGCGCCAACACACTGATCGACTCGGCCAAGCGATCGGTCGCGTACTTCGCGGGGGAGAAAGCATTGCGCTCTTTGGACCGCTCGGAGCGGGTAAAACCACGCTCGTTCGTGGAATCGCACAGGGTCTAGGTGCATCGCCAGCGACCGTGACCAGCCCGACGTTCGTCGTGATCCACGAATATGACCAAGGACGCCTCCCACTTGCCCACATGGATTTGTACCGCATTCGCTCACCCCACGACCTTGAATCAACAGGATTGATCGAGTATTTTTCAGGCCAGACTGTGGCGGTGATAGAATGGGCCGATAAGGGCCTTGCCGCACTGCCGCAGGACCGGATTGAGATCACACTGAATCATCGTGCCATGCGAAGCCGAACGATTCAGTTGCGCGCGACGGGACCGACGTCCAACGAAATCATCGCGCTCACACGTATGCAGTACAGAAAGACCGGTGGGGGACATCGAGGGTCATCACCCGGATCCTTGAACGAGAAGGAAACCTCGAGGCCATGATTAGACTGATCTTCGTCGGAGTGCTGCTGCTTCTCTCACTGGCTTTTTTCCTTCAGAACCAGGAACAGGAAGTCACCCTCCGATATTTCTTTGGGCTCTTTGAAGCTTCGACGCCAATCTATAAACCCATCTTGGCTGGATTCGCGGTGGGGCTTCTGGTCTCCGGAATTCTTCTCTTTCCTCCGTGGGTAAAGAACCGCCTTGAACTTCGCCGAAAAACCAAAGCTCTGCAAGAAGCCGAAGGGGACTTAGAACGACTCCGCCTTTCTCTCGATACCGCTACCAGTCGTACATCCCCCACCCTCACCGGCGAAGCACATCGAGACCGACGCGATGAGTGATGCAGATGCCTCCCCCTTGATGCGGCAACACCGCGAGATTAAGCGCGGCTATCCCGATGCTATTCTGTTGTTCCGCGTCGGTGACTTCTACGAAATGTTTTACGAAGATGCGGAGATCGCTTCCCCACTTCTTTCCATTGCCCTCACCTCTCGAGACAAATCCAGCGCCAACCCTGTTCCACTATGTGGCGTCCCCTACCATGCCGCGCAAGGCTACATCGCCAAACTTCTCAAGGCCGGACGAACCGTCGCTCTCTGCGAGCAGGTAGAGGACCCGAAACTCGCGAAGGGCCTCGTGCGCCGCGAAGTCGTTCGTGTGTATACACCGGGGACGCTGATCGATACGGAATTCCTTTCTCCTGGGGAATCGCATTTCCTGACAGCGGTCGCCTTTTCCGACGAGACGGTTCCATCTGCCAAGAGGCAATCCGTCATTGGTCTGGCCTGTCTGGACCTCTCCACCGGAGAATTTTGGGTCACGGAGTTCCAAGGAGCACAGGCGGAGATTCAGCTAATGGATGAACTGGCCCGGTTGGAACCACGGGAGATACTCTACCCCGATTCTCCAGCGAATACCGCATCGTGCCTGACTCGCCTGCGTGGGCCACGGCTCTGTGCCCAACCCTTGACCTCCTTCAACTCCAATGATGCTGAGCGATTGCTCCAAACACAGTTTACGGTGCATTCGCTCGATGGATTCGGCTGTCGCGGCCTGAGCGCAGGGATCGGAGCCGCCGGAGCAGTGTTACGATATGTTCGCGAAACGCAGCCAACCGCTTCCCTCGCACACCTTCGCCGTATACACGTTCGCTGGAACGGCGATGCCATGCATCTGGATAGCTCCACCATTCGCAACCTCGAACTTGTGCGGCCGTTGGAAGCCGGTGAGCACCGATCAGGCCAGGATCAACCCACGGTCTTGTCGGTGCTGGACCGCACGACGACAGCGATGGGCAGTCGCTTGTTACGCCAATGGCTCGTCAGACCGCTCCTTCATTGTGACGCCATTCACGCTCGCCTCGATGCCGTCAGCGAGTTGAAAGACCTCTTTCAACAACGCGTATCTCTCCGATCCGCGCTCCGCAATGTGCAAGATATGGCCCGTCTGGGAAGCCGCGTCACGCTCGGCATCGCAGGGCCGCGCGAACTACTTGCATTGAAACAGTCCGTGGACGCCTTGCCGGAGTTACGATCCCACCTCCAATCGTTCGTTGCTTCATTGTTGGCTGATGTTCGAGAGTCGTGGGACGATTGCCACGATGTGCAGGATGCGATTGCGCAGGCCGTCAAACAGGATGCGCCGATGTCGCTCCGCGACGGTGGCGTCATTCGTGAGGGGTACCATGCCGGGATCGATGAATTGCGCAAGGCAAGTACGGAAGGCAAGAACTGGATCGCCTCATTGGAAGCCAAAGAACGAACGCGAACGGGGATCGACTCCTTGAAGATTCGCTATAATCAAGTATTCGGCTACTACATCGAGATTACGAAGACACACCTGTCCCGCATCCCGCCCGACTACATTCGCAAACAGACGTTAGTCAATGCCGAGCGATTCATGACACCGGAACTCAAAGAGTTGGAGGAGCGTGTCACGGGCGCTGAAATAAAACTGCTGGCGCTCGAACAAGAACTGTTTGAACAATTGCGCGAACGCCTAGCAATCGAGGTGCCTCGTCTTCACGCGATGGCCCAGGCTGTCGCATTACTCGATGTCCTCGCTTGTCTAGCGGAGACGGCCGCGTTACAGCGCTATGTCAAACCCCTCGTCGATGAAAGCAGCACAATCCTTGTTCGGGAAGGCCGGCACCCGGTCGTCGAGCAACTTCATAGTGATCTGACCTTCGTGCCCAACGACATCACTCTCGACTGTGAACACAACCGTCTTGTGATCCTTACCGGACCCAATATGGCAGGGAAAAGCACCTATCTCCGTCAGGTGGCTCTGATCGTGCTGTTGGCACAGATCGGGAGCTTCGTGCCGGCAACCGAAGCCCGCATTGGACTGGTCGATCGGATTTTCACGCGTGTGGGAGCCTCGGACAACTTGGCTGCCGGACAGAGTACCTTCATGGTAGAAATGATCGAGTCGGCCCACATCTTGAACAGTGCTACCGCCCGCAGCTTGATTCTCTTGGATGAGATTGGGCGAGGCACCAGTACCTACGACGGACTGAGTATCGCCTGGGCTATCGCCGAGCACATACAAGACCGCCGGCACTTGGGAGCCAGGACGCTATTCGCCACGCATTATCACGAAATGACGCAACTGGAAGGGTTACGGGAAGGGATCAAAAATTATTGCGTAGCGGTTCAGGAACGGGATGGAGAGGTGGTCTTCCTGCGTAAAATTGTGGCGGGTGGCGCCGACCGCAGTTACGGTATTCATGTTGCCAAACTGGCGGGATTGCCTACCTCCGTGATCGAGAGAGCCCAGGAGGTACTTGCGCAGCTTGAACAAACCGATTCGACGACCTCGACTCCCGCTCTGCCATCAGAACAAAAACCAACCCAGGCTTCCCTTCCCCATGCACACCCAATTGTAGATGAGGTCAGACAGATCGATCTTTTTTCGATGACCCCGCTGGATGCGCTCAACCGGCTTGCCGATCTACAGCGTAGGGCCGCCGACTCCGATACGTAACTCTCAAAACAAAGGCGGCATCCCCTTTCGGAGATGCCGCCCTTACAAACAGAGACGGCTTAGTATCAGTGAGCTGCACCTGTGTTGTACTTTGCGGTCCAGGGAATCAAGCCAGCGATGGGCTCTCCACCTGGAAGCAACACATCATACTGCATAGGAACAGCAGCCCCATCAGGAGACTTCGGTGAGGTATTGAGGCCTTGCTTCGCTGCTGCACAGCCAGCCTCGACTTCGCTCTTCCCCGCACACTCTTTCAACCGCAGACCGGAAATGCTCAACGGCTTCCCCATGGAACCAGCCACTTCCGGAATCTTCTTGACCGAGGAAATGACACGATGATTCTGTTCAGGCTCTGTCGCCACAAACTCGATCAAGTCGGTCGTGCTGCCAGGTGGCACTTCCTTTGCCGCAGCCGGTCCCGCATGGGGACGGCCCATCTTCTTCAGTTCTTCCCAGGCACCCTTGTCTGCATAGAACTTTAGATTTTTGCCTGGGTGAATTTTCTGCCAGAAGAGACCGCTCTCGGCAACTCCGCCGAACACTGAGACATTGATCCAGACCGCTTCATCGTAGGGATCGAGCACGATTACCCGACCCTGTATGGTGGTCGGTTTGCTCATATCGCCCCACTCAAACCGTTCTTGGAATGATTCGATCGCCAGTGCGGAAGAGGCGGTTGAAACCACCATCCCTACAGCCGCCATGATGGCTAACCCTTTTGCATGAAACTTCATAATCGCTTCCCCCTTAACAGAACATGAAAGAATAAAATCTTGTCAAGGTCGATTACTTAATAACCTTAAATCCGGTGATCGTCCGACCATCCAAGCTCACTTCCATGGCGACAAGTTCCTGGGAGGCCTTGATGATCTGATCCATCAGGGCCTTGTCCTTCACCGCCAACCGAACAGTTGTGGCAGCATGGTACCAACCCGAGTATGGATTATTCTTATCGGTACCGCCTACAAAGCCCCAACCACAACAAGTCAGCAATGGATCAGGCGGCTTCACATCAAGATCAGATGATGATCGGCCATTCGGGGTTCCAGAAGCCTGCTCACCACTGTTCCAGTATTGAATGCCGAAGAGTAGCTCTCCATCAGGATTGTCGGCCCATTGTGACCAGACTCGACCCTTGAGCGTCTTGGTCACCTCACCCTTCATAGGCTTTCCACCGGCAATGTTATCAGTTGGACCAGTCGGTCCAGCTGGAGGAGCCGCAGGTTCGGCAATTGCGAACTGAGTCGTGAGTAAACTCACTGCGGAAAACACTGTCATGGCGGCGATAAGTATGGCCTTTGGCATACCTAGTCCCTCCTTCATAAAAATATCAACCAGAATGACCGAATGAATATCTAATTCAAGAACTACAAAAACTTCAAAGTTGAGTCAAGAAATGTAGATATTCCAACTTCTTCTCTATACTTTATTTCGTTCCAGATCTACTCATTGATGTTCACTGTCAGAATTTTTTGCCATGGTACTGAAATCATGAAACTGTGTCAAGAAATTGTTTGGCCTGTTGATAGCTGCAGCTTTCAGCAAAAATGCTTTGAACAATCAACATATTGCGAATATTCGTGGCGTTGGCTTTTGCTTACACTTACTATTCGATGAACTCATATTAAAAAATTCTCATTGGTATGCGTGGAGACTGCGTGAGGCTAGCGGCCCAAGCCCGGTGATCGCGAGGGAGTCCAGTCCGAAATACTGTCGGCCCACATTGAAGACCTGCTCCACATTCACGTGATCGATATGAGCCAACATACTATTGAGCGAGGTATGCCTTCCGTATGTGAGCTCGTCCTTCGCCAGCTTATTCATTCGGCTGTGTGAACTTTCCAAGCTCAGCATCAAACTACCCTTCATCTGAGCCTTCACGCGCTCAAGCTCGTTCCGTTCGACGCCTTTGATCCCAATCTGTCGAATCTCTCGGCAGACAAGATCCACGACGCGATCGACTTCTTTCGGCCTTGTCGCCGCATAGACCGAAATCATGCCGCCATCCGAATAGCCGGACAAGAACGAGTAGATCGAATAGGCGAGCCCCCGCTTCTCTCGAACTTCCTGGAATAATCGTGAACTGACACTGCCACCCAAGACACTATTAAGCGCGTACAACGCATAGCGATCCTGATGTCCGGAAGCGATGCCCTTGAGACTGAGACAGAGATGCACCTGCTCCAACTGTTTTTTCTTCAGCAAGACACCGCTATGTATGCTCGGTGGGCAACGCCCATTGAGCGAAGCTGTCTTTACGGCCTTGCCCTTGCCGAAATACCGGGCAACGAGTCGATCAAGTTTGGCCTGCTCGAAATTTCCGGCAATTGAAACAACTGTCTGCCTTGGATCGTAACGTGCTTCGATATAGTCCAACAGATCCTGGCGTCGCAGGCCTTCGATCGTCTTCTCTCGACCAAGAATGGAGCGTCCAAGCGGATGGCGCTCCAGGACTTGTCCCATGTGGAGCTCTTGTACGAGATCTTCCGGGTCATCTTGGACCATACGGATCTCTTCCAGAACGACCTGTTTTTCTTTTTCAATTTCTTTGGGTGCAAAACTAGAATGGTGGAACAGGTCGGAGAGGAGTTCGAGCGCGTGCTCCAAGTGTTGATCCAACACCTTCACGTAATAGGTCGTCGTCTCACGCGAGGTGAAGGCGTTCATCTCTCCACCAAGCGCGTCGATTTCACGTGAAATTTCTGCGGAAGAACGCTTGCGCGTTCCTTTAAAGAGCATGTGCTCGATGAAATGGGAATACCCTGCTTGGGAAATCTGCTCGTCCCGAGACCCGGTGTTAACCCACACGCCCACGGTGACCGACTTGAGCGTCGGCATCCGTTCGGTCACCACCCGCACCCCGTTGTCCAAAACGAGCTTGCGATACAAGACAGCTACCTGGCTGACGGATCAGGCGCACCGGCTGCGCTGGGAGCCGGCATGGCTTCCTTCCGGCTGAGACGGATCTTTCCCTGCCGATCCACTTCCAGCACCTTCACCAGAATTTGATCGCCTTCCTTTACTTCATCGGATACCGCTTGAACTCGATGATGCGCCAATTGCGAAATATGCACCAGTCCGTCGGTTCCCGGCAAGACCTCGACAAACGCTCCGAAATCCATAATCTTTCGAACCGTGCCCATATAGATCTTCCCGATCTCGACTTCTTCGGTGATCCGGCTGATCATGTCTTTGGCCTTTTCGGCTGACGCTCCATCAACCGACGCGATCGTCACGGTTCCGCTGTCGTCAACGTTAATCTTGACCCCGCAATCCGCAATGATGCCGCGAATCGTTTTGCCGCCTGGACCAATGATCTCACGGATCTTGTCCTGCTTCACCTTCATCGTGAAAATTCGTGGCGCGTACGCTGACAAGGTGGTCCTCGGCACGGGGAGCGCCTTTTCCATACAACTCAGAATGTGTAACCGGCCGGCTTTGGCTTGGTCCAAAGCCCGCTGCATCAACGCCGATGTAATGCCACCGATCTTGATATCCATCTGCAATGCGGTCACACCCTGCTTGGTGCCGCACACCTTGAAGTCCATATCGCCAAGGTGGTCTTCCAGCCCGAGAATATCGGAAAGGATCATGACTCGATCGCCTTCCTTGATCAATCCCATCGCAATCCCGGCGACCGCCTTGCTGACCGGTACGCCGGCATCCATCAACGCAAGACTCCCGCCACAAACAGTCGCCATCGATGAGGATCCGTTGGACTCGAGGATGTCGGACACGATACGGAGCGTGTAGGGGAAAGCCTCCTTGCTCGGAATCACCGGAGCCAATGCCCGCTCCGCCAATGCACCATGACCAACTTCTCGACGGCCCGGTGAACGAAGTGGTCGCGCCTCGCCGACGCTGAACGGCGGAAAATTGTAGTGGAGCATGAACGTCCGCATGTACTCCCCTTCCAACGCATCGATCCGCTGTTCGTCATCCGTGGTCCCCAGCGTGACCACCGCTAAACTTTGAGTCTCGCCCCTGGTGAAGATCGCGGAGCCGTGTGTCCGTGGCAGCGCACTGACTTCACACGTGATCGGACGAATATCAGCCGGACCACGTCCATCTGCCCGTGATCCTTTTTCCAGAATCATGTTCCGCACTTCTGTATATTCCAGATCGTGGAACACCAGCTTGACATGCCGCTCCCGATTTGGATCGTCCGCACTCTTGAGTTGTTGAACAGCGCCGTCTTTGACCTCGTCCAACCGCTCCTGTCTGGCCGCTTTGTTCGGAATCATGATGGCCTCGCGGATCCCTTGCGCTACCAGGGCCTTTACTTGAGCAGCGAGCGCGGAGTCGATCTGCTCCTTCACGACCTTCCGCTTGGACTTGCCGGCAGCGACTTGCAGTTCTCGAATCTTGGCCACGATCTTTTTGATCTCGGCATGAGCAAGTTCGATCGCCTCGAGCATGACGGCTTCGGATAGTTCGTTCGCCCCTGCTTCGACCATCATGACCGCGTCAGCCGTCCCCGCCACAACAAGGTGCAGCTCGCTCTTCGCCACCGCTTCAAGATCTGGGTTGACGACAAACTTTCCGTCCAGCCGACCGATCCTCACGCCTGCGATAGGATTATCAAAAGGAATATTTGAAACAGTGAGGGCAGCAGAGGAGGCAATAATGGCCAGTATGTCGGACGAGCCCGTCTGATCGGTCGAGAGGACTGAGGCGATGACTTGGGTCTCGAAGTAATAGCCCTCAGGAAAGAGCGGGCGGAGCCCCCGATCGATCTGTCGGCTGGTCAGCACAGCCTTTTCCGATGGGCGAGCTTCCCGCTTGAAATACCCGCCAGGAATTTTCCCGGCTGCGAAGGACTTTTCCTGATAATCAACCGTCAAGGGGAGAAAATCGATGCCTGGCTTGGCAACTTGCGACGCAACGGCCGTCGCCAACACGACGGTATCGCCATATGAGGCCCAAATCGACCCGTCTGCTTGTCGTGCCACACGACCGGTCTCAAGTCGCAGGATTCGCCCGGCAATCTCTAATTCAACTGTGTGTACCATCTGGGTCTCCTCTGGTTACGCCCCACAGATGCCCACAGAGATGTGCTCGGGTTTGGGTGCAAGTCTTCAGGAAAAAGTACACTGCAAAAGCGAAGAGGTCTCTACTTTTGAGTGGTTACTTTTGACTTGTGCGCACGAGCGTATCTCAGTGTTCACCTGTGCGACTGACTACTATCCGCTGTGTGCCCTCTGGCCCGCCAGCGAGACGGGATACTACTTCCTGATGCCCAATCGTTCGATCACCGCACGATAGCGTGCATCGCTAATGCCACGAAGATAGTCGAGCAACCGCCGGCGACGTCCGACCAAGAGAAGCAGTCCACGCCGCGAGTGATGATCTTTTTTGTGGAGCTTGAAATGTTCCGTCAAATACGTGATTCGGTTGGTCAACACCGCGATCTGAACTTCCGGCGAGCCGGAATCCGTTTCATGCTGCCGGTAT
Organism: uncultured Nitrospiraceae bacterium; assembly: GCA_963748375.1. GTDB lineage: Bacteria > Nitrospirota > Nitrospiria > Nitrospirales > Nitrospiraceae > Palsa-1315. Next base: position 204,024 of record CAVVIR010000034.1, on the reverse strand, counting down.
TGCTTGATCAACTCAGTCTTTGCTTCTTTAAGTAATGCCATGGGTATCTTCCTTCCCGCTCCTTTCCTTCATCCGCAACAACGTCTCATATGTCCTGATCGATCAACACTTTCTCAGTCTTAAGCACGCCCCTTGAAGCATCCTGGTAGGTTCCAATCGCCACGAGGCGGCCAGATGTATCGTGAACACGGATCGGCGCCTGTACCCCGCGCGCAGCATCTGCAGCCTCCTCCCAACGAAGGATATTGGCTATAGGCACAGAGGCACCGTGTCGCACACGATCGACCGTCTGTTCATCGATGACGGCAATTCCCAGATGGCCCAATGTGCGATCCAGCGACAACAGATCATCCCCTATCCGGCCGAGAGCATGACGGATGCCGATCTCATTGACCGTCAACGCGTCACCAATCGTCAGAGGACCCACGCGCCGTCGCTCTAATGCCAACATGTGGCCGCCGACGCCCAAGGCTTCGCCGATGTCGGCACAGAGCGTCCGCACATAGGTCCCCTTCGAACAGACGACGCGCAACGTCACATCCCGCGCCTGAATGGCTTCCACCTCAAGGTTATGGATGGTGATCGTTCGAGCATCTCGCGCAATCGTTTTGCCTGCCCGAGCTGACTTATACAAAGGCACCCCTCCGACTTTTACCGCCGAGTACATCGGAGGAACTTGCTCAATCGGTCCGTGAAATCTACCGACCACCTCATGGATCGCCTCCGTCGTCACGGAGTCCGTCGTGCATCGCGTCAGAACTGTTCCCGTTGCGTCCTGCGTATCGGTTGTTTCACCGAGACGCAGCACAGCACGATATTCTTTATCCCACTCGACAAGATATTCAGCAATGCGAGTTCCCCGCCCAATCAGCACAGGCAAGACGCCCGTTGCCGCAGGGTCGAGGGTCCCAGCGTGACCGACTTTCACTTCACCAAGAAGATGCCGGACTTTTGCTACGACATCGTGAGACGTCCAGCCGGCCTCCTTGTTGATGATCAACACACCATCGACGACAGTGCAGCTTTGTGCAAGACCCATCATCACATCCCCAACACTACGAACTCATCTTCTCTTCGGGAAAATTGCCTTCAGCCTCTGTCTTCACATGAAGTTCTTCCAATAGCTTTAAGACCCGATCGCCTCTCGGCCCACTGACATCCCTGGCAAAGACAATCTCCGGCAGATACCGGAGCGAGAGCCGACGGCCCAACTCACCACGCACAAACCCGCTGGCTTGAACCAATCCGGCGAAGACGTTCCGCTCTTCTTCTTCCGTACCCATAGCGGTCACGAACACTCGCGCAATCCGCAGATCGCTGGTCAGTTTCACGTCGGTCACAGTCACGGACTGCACGCGTGGATCTTTGATCTTCCGCATGAGGATGTCCGCCACTTCCATACGGATTTGATCGGCTACACGATCGGCCCGATGATATCCTGTTTTGGCCACCGCGTGCTCCACCTAGCAGGATGTTGAAAAAGTCAGCCAGCTTCGTTCTCACTTCGCTCAGAAGCTCAACGCTGAGGGGCACCCCTCGGATATTCGAAATACCGAAGGGGCTTATCCGTTCGCCAAGATTCATTACAAGGGCGAACGGCCACACCAAGTGCGGTCCGTACCTCCTCGCTTCTTCGCTCGCTACCGCCTTGCTCGACGGCCATTTTGAGCAACCTGCTGAATAGGCCGTCATCACAACAATTCTACCCGAGACTGAATGATTTCTACAGCGGGAACATTCCGAATCAGGTTCAGTGCCTGGTCACAAACTTGATTGACATATCGCCCTTCGTTGGCCACGCAGGCAAGCCCCAATACGGTCTTCTGCCACAGATCCTGCCCATCTACCTCGGCAACGGAGAGATTGAACTGCGCCCGCAATCGATCTTTGAGGCTCAACAGCACCTGCCGCTTATCTTTTAGCGACTGACTTCCCGGGATGAAGAGCTCGACCGTACAGAGACCAACGATCATACCCACAGCGCAGACTCACGCCTCAGAGCTTCGCAGCAATCTTGTCGATCGCGTAAGCCTCGATAATGTCTCCAGCCTTGATATCGTTGAAATTCTCGACGCTGATTCCGCATTCATAGCCCTGCTGCACTTCACGGACGTCATCCTTGAAACGACGTAGCGACCCCAGCTTCCCTTCGTACACCACCACATTGTCGCGAATCACCCGCACCCCGACCGCTGCACGTGTGATCGTACCGTCCACCACGTACGACCCCGCGATGACGCCGGCCTTGGATACCGTAAACACTTGTCGCACTTCGGCCCGCCCCAAGACCCGCTCCTTCAACGTCGGTTCGAGCAACCCTTCCATTGCGGCCTTAATCTCAGCCAAGGCATCGTAAATAATCGTGTACAAGCGGATATCGACGCCTTGCTGCTCTGCTAAGGCTGCGGCCTTCGGCTCCGGCCTGACATTGAACCCAACAACAATGGCGTTCGATGCGGCAGCCAGCAACACGTCGGATTCTGTGATCCCACCGACGCCGCTATGAATGACGCGCAACTTAACCGCGGCAGTCGCGAGCTTTTCGACGCCTGCCGTCAGTGCTTCAGCCGACCCCTGCACATCGGACTTGATGACCAGCGCTAACTCCTTGACCGACCCTTCCTTAATCTTGGCAAACAAATCGTCCAGCGTGACCTTGGCCGATCCGGACAAATCAGCTGTTCGCTGCTTACGGGCTCGATCTTCTGCAATCTCTCGCGCAACTCGCTCGTCCTTGACGACCTGAAATACATCACCGGCAGACGGCACACCTGGGAGTCCAGCGACTTCTACCGGAATAGAAGGACCGGCCTCCTGGACCTTGGATCCCGTATGCGTGATCAACGCGCGAACTTTCCCGCTAAAAACTCCAACGACAAATACATCGCCAACGCGAAGCGTCCCGCTTTGAACCAGCACCGTTGCCACCGGGCCACGTCCTCGCTCCAGCTTGGCTTCTACCACAGCACCCTTCGCTAATCGATGCGGATCGGCCTTGAGCTCCAATACCTCTGATTGCAGAAGAATCATTTCCAGTAGATTGTCCAGGCCGATCTTCTCTTTGGCCGAAACCTCCACCATGATCGTGTCGCCGCCCCAGGATTCGGATATGAGTCCCTGCTCAGACAATGCGTTCTTCACACGATCGGAATTCGCACCAGGCTTATCGATCTTGTTGATGGCCACGATAATCGGTACGGACGCGGCTTTGGCATGATGAATCGCTTCAATCGTTTGCGGCATCACTCCGTCGTCCGCGGCAACAACCAGAATCACGATATCGGTGATTTTGGCGCCGCGGCCCCGCATCGCAGTGAAGGCTTCGTGGCCCGGCGTGTCGAGGAACGTCACCTGTTTCCCGCGTACCGCAACCGTATAGGCGCCGATATGCTGCGTGATGCCGCCGGCCTCGCCTTCCGCCACTTTCGTCTTTCTGATGGCATCGAGCAACGAGGTTTTGCCGTGATCGACATGGCCCATGATCGTCACAACCGCGGGCCGCGGCTCAAGTTGAACACCTTCCTCCGTCTGCACAGCCGAATCCAACAACTCTTCCCCTGCCTTCTCCATCGACACATCGATTTTGATTCCGTTCTCTTCCGCAATGATCACAGCGGCATCAACGTTCATCGTCTGATTGAACGTGAGCATCTGGCCCATATCCATGAGTTTGCGCATAATATCGGCTGGGCGCTGTCCAATCAGCTCAGCAAACTCCTTCACCGTCATGCCGGGCGTCAGCTTGAAGCTCTTCCTCCGTGGCTTCGTGACTTCCCCCGGCGTGCTGTGATGCACGTGCTTGCTGCGGTCATCTCGGCGCTGCTGCACTGGAATGGCACGAAGATCCTGCCAGCGAGCCGCATCCTCCCGAACCCGAAGCTCTTCTTCTTCACGCGTACGGCCAGGCTTACGAGCTTTCTTCCCCTTCTCTTTCAAACCCTCTGCCTGCAACTCTTCAAGGGAGAGGGCTTTCTTTTTTCCAGGAAGCACTTCGACGATCGGTGCGACAGGAAGCTTGACGGGAGCCGCAGGAGCCGGAGAGGCTGTCGTTCCTATCGCATGCGGCTGATCGAGTGTTGCCGACAGGTCAACATCCGTCACAGCTGGAATCTCGGCTTGAGAATGTACAGGCGGCGGGCTTACCACAGGGGATTCGGTGAGGGTTCCGCTCGCGCCTACCGATTCAATTGGGGCCAGAGACGAAGCTCCTTCAGCTGGAGCATCATCAGCTCTTTTGCGCTTGATCAGAATACGGCGTTTATCAGACTTAAACGACTCATCCGCCGAAGCCGTCAGAGTCGATCCGACTTTCTCTCCCGCTGCATGGCCTGATCCCGAGCCGACCTTAGCCCGCTCACCCCGGCCAGCATCGGCCGCAGCATCCTTGCCTGGCGCCTTGAGCTTTGGGCCGAGTTTCTCCAAGACCTTCTGCACCACGTCGTCATCCAACACACTGCTGTGCGACGCAACCGTGATCCCCATCCGTTTCAGTTCTGGAAGGAGATCACGGTTCTCCATCCCAAGTTGCTTAGCCAACGCATACACACGCATGAGAAATTAACACTCACTCCTCTGGTTCCGGTTTATCCGCATTCGATTCTGCCCGGGCTTTTAATTCCTGCTCCCGGGCTTCTTCTTGCTGATGCAACGCCTCGGTTTCTTCCGCCAACGCCGCTTTAATTTCTTTATCTCGCTCTGCCTTTTCCTTTTCGTATTCTGTCGCGCTGATGATATCGATCTTCCAGCCCGTCAGACGAGCCGCCAACCGCACATTCTGGCCGTTCTTCCCGATTGCCAGCGAAAGCTGGGAATCTGCGACAACAACCAACGCCGACTTCTTTTCCTCATCAACGCCGACCTTTTCAATACTCGCGGGGTTCAATGCCTCAGCGATAAAGACACGCGGGTCTGAAGTCCAGGTGATGATGTCGATTTTCTCTCCACGGAGTTCACGGACCACCGCTTGAACCCGCGAACCCTTAATACCGACACAGGCTCCGACCGGATCAACCGCCTTCTCGCGAGAGGTCACGGCAATCTTCGTCCGGTCACCAGGCTCCCGTACGATGGACTTGATCTCGACGATTTTTTCGAGCACTTCGGGCACTTCTAATTCAAAAAGCTTTGCCACAAACTGCGGATGACTCCGCGTCAAGACGACCTGAACATCTTTCGGAGTTCGACGCACCTCCAACAACATGGCCTTCACCCGATCGCCCCCACGATACGTTTCTCGCGGAATCTGCTCTTGAATAGGCAACACTGCCTCGGTCTTGCCCAGATCCACTAAATAATTCCGGCGTTCCACCCCGAGAATGATGCCGTTGACCAAATCGCCTTGTCGTGTCGAATATTCTTTTTGAACGGCCTCCCATTCGGCCTCCCGGACCTTTTGGAAGATGACCTGCTTAGCGGTTTGAGCGGCGATCCGACCTAAATCACTCATCTCAATGACCGACCCGATTTCGTCACCAACCTCCGCTTCACTGTCGAACTGGCGAGCTTCCTGAAGCGAGACTTCTGTTTTTGGATTGGCGACCGCATCGACGATGGTCTTCTTTGACACGACAGAGATCTCACCGGTCTTGGAGTCGATCTCGACTTGAATATTCTCGGCCTGCCCGAAACGTTTCTTCGCAGCCATTTGAAGAGCGGCTTCGATCGCCCCGATCACTCGACTCTTGTCGATGCCCTTTTGCCGACCAAGTTCATCGATGACAGAAATTAACTCTCGATTCATAGCGTACTCTCCGGCGAATCCCTTACAGCCCCACTCCACACCACGGTAATCGTCTTCATCTGATACAGCCTAAAATGTTACAACGCGCCGCGCTTCAGCAATTGAGCCTGATTCAAGGGTGACCACCCGTTCAGCACGCGCATCCTTCACCACAACCGTAATTCCTTGCTCAGTTACTTCCTCCAACCGTCCGACCACACGCCACTGTCCACCGATCGGCTGCCTGAGCTTCACGCTCACTTGCCCCCCCAATGCCCGACGATAATCCTGAATCCGTTTGAAGGCTCGATCCAGACCAGGTGAGGAGACTTCCAACGTATAGGCATGGGGGAATGGGTCAGCCACATCCAGGGCTGGGCCGATTGCGAGGTGTGCACGCCCGCAATCGTCTACCGTGACGCCGCCCGGCTTATCGATATACACACGAACGACCGACCGCGCACCCTGCCCTACACACACAACGTCAACCAATTCTAAACCCAATGCCCAGAGGATGGGCGATACCACTTCGCTGATGCGATCAACGACCGATCGGGACTCCTTCACCGACACGCTTAGCCCCGTATCTTTTGATGACGTATTCAAGAGTTCAAACAAAAAAGTGGGCCTGCGCCCACTTCCAGTCCGCGAAACATAGCACGCCACCTATACCAAAGCAAGAGGGGCTATTCGATCCGACTTGTGAAACTCTCGGCGAGTCGTTGGGTAATCGGTCCAGGCCGTCCAGCTCCGATCGTTTTCCCATCTATACGGACGACGGCCAAAACCTCGACCGTGGTTCCCGTGAGAAATACTTCGTCAGCCTCATAGAGTTCTGCCTGAGAAACAAACCGTTCTTGAACCGATAGTCCGGCACTCCGAGCAAGATCTAACACGATGGCCCGCGTAACCCCAGACAGAATACGCGCCCCTTCGGGAGCCGTCACGACCGTCCCGCCTTGGACAACCATCACATTGCTGATGGCCCCTTCAGTCATGAACCCCCCATTGACTAAAATGGCCTCGAACACCCCGGCCTGCCTGACGCGCTGACGCGCCAACACGTTGGCCAATAGATTGACACTCTTGATGTCACAGCGTCCCCATCGAATATCCTCGGTCGTCATCGCGTCCACACCAGAGGCTTGTACCGATCTGTCGAGCGGGTGAAACTCACGGACCGTCATGACGACCGTAGGCGTCGCATCATCGGAATAGGCGTGATCTCGGGGCGCAACCCCTCTGGTGATTTGAAGATAGATTTTGGCTTCGGGATACGCGGCCTGCTTAATCCCTTCCAAAATATGATGCGTCCAATCGGCGCGAGAATACGGTTGCGGCAGGTTGAGCGCTGCGGCACTACGATCAAGCCGAGCCAGATGGGCGTCGAGTGAGAATGGACGTCCCTTATACGTACGAATTACTTCGTAGACGCCGTCGCCAAACTGAAAGCCCCGATCTTCGATCGAGACTTTTGCCTCGGCCAGCGGCATAAACGCTCCGTTCACAAAGGCCACATTCGGCACGATTACAGACTCCTCCGAGACATAGCATCTAAAACCGTCACGTCAAAGACGCGTCGATCTTCGGCAGTGAACTTCCACCCCATGCGTTTTTCAAACAATATCCGGTGGGTTCCCGGCTTGACCGCTCGAAATTCGAATGTCCTCTGCCCGTTATCGACCGCATTATTCCCGGCGATGCGAAGGTAGTCGTCAGCCAACAACTCGACCCCTGTAGGATCATAGGTCGGGACCCAAAGCTCCCCTCGAGTCCGATCTTCCCAGAGATGAATCTGAATGGGACGTTCAAGGGTTGCCTCAATGACCTTAGCTCCATCCGAGTGCGTGGCGCCATCATGGTTGTAGCCGGCCGGCGGATTCATGGTCATGGACGCGATACCCCACTCCGTAGAATTTTGCTATCGACTATGATTTTCGCCGAGGTCCAACAAAAATCTCCGTTCCTTCCACCAATACGTCATAACTCCCCACACAATATCCACCACCGTCCGTCCCTCGCCCGTTCCGAACATCGAACGCCAAGTCGTGCCACGGACAGGCGACGACAAAGCCTTTCACGCGTCCTTCACACAGCGGACCGCCTTCATGCGGGCAAATATTATGAATCGCAAAATACGTTCCCTCAATGTTGAAGAGTGCGATCTCTCGATTGTTCACCATGACCGCTTTTGATTTCCCTGGCGGCAGCTCGGCGACCAGGGCGACAGATTGAAACCCTTCTAGCATGTTGCACCGACTCCTCTCATCATGCGCCCCGCCACATCTCCCCACACCTTACATCCGAAGCGTATATTTCAACTCCTGCCCTATGGTGATTCCTTCCCGTTTGATGAAACCTGCTTCTGTTTGAATCGCATAGCGAACCGCTTCAGGAGAGGAACTATACTTCGGACAATCGTCTAGCTGGCAGGGGGCGACATTTTCCTTCAGCCCCACAATGTGATGACTTTCGTCGACCCATATCATATCTACCGGGAACCGATACGCTTTCGTCCAGAGGTGGTTCTGCCCCGTCGACTCAAAGATATAGAGCAATCCACCGTTCGCCGGCAATGCTTCTCGAAAGGCAAGACCGACAAGCAGTTTCTCCGGTGTATCTGCGACCTCCGCCTCGAGTTCACGACCGTTCGGGAACGAGACGACGATGATGGTCTCTTCTTTTCGATCGATGAGAAAAAACGAGGCGCTCATCAAAAAAATCGCCATGAGAGCGAGCGTGACGATACGCTTCTTTTTCTGCCCCCAATCGCCTGCCTGTACGGTCGCCATAGATATTCCCGGTCATGGTTCTTCACGAATCTCTGGGGCCAAAGGCCCATTAATACAGGGAATCTAGGCCTTCTGAACAAACGCTGCGCTGTTGACTTGGAAAAGAACGACAGACTAGAATGGCCGCACACCACGGCATTCATAATGGTCGTGACGTGGCAGACTTGTCAACCAGGTGTATCTCTATTTTGTCGTGAGAAGGAGGCGAGGGTCATGGCGTTGCTGATTACCGATGAATGTATCTCCTGTGGAGCCTGCCTGCCTGAATGTCCGAACGAGGCGATTTTTGAAACTCGCAGCGACGCGGAAACGAAAGGCAATCATGTCGGCGATGGCCAGGGAGTCGGCGATAGTATTTATGTGATTGCACACGACCGTTGCACCGAGTGCGTCGGACACTTCGACGAACCGCAATGCGCTGCCGTCTGTCCGGTCGATAATTGTTGTATCGCTGATCCGCTGTATCCGGAGACGACGGAAGTTCTGCTGGAGAGAGCGAGGACGCTCAATCCAGATAAAGCAATCGATGCGGCGAAAGTCTGGAGCGGCGTGCGCAATTAGTCATCGTTTAACCGTTCAACAAGGAAGGCCCGGCTTCTCATGTGAGAGGCCGGGCCTTCCTGCTTCGTGCAGGATGCTCAAAAAGGCCAGACTTCTCACCCGCCCAACCCTGGCGCGCCAGACGCGCCTTTTCCCAAACAAGGCCGCAACGAGCGAAGACCGGACGCGTACTCTCTGGGGCGCACGGTGCGACGAATAAGGAGCACCACGTCTGTGCGCGCCGCCGAGTGGTGAGGCGGCTGGGTCCCCGTTGAGGGTCGGAGCGAAACGAGAACGATGCTCGGGACAAGGCGCGTCTCGGACTTCGGCGAGCTCAGTCGAGCCGCGCACCGGGGTTGGGCGGGTGAGAAGGGTGACTTTGTCAGCATCCTACTAAAAAAACCATCGCCCTCTCCGCAGTATTGCAAAGAGGGCGATGGTCACTCACCTCGGCCAATACCTATATCTCTTACTTAATCATCAAAATCTTGCCGCCGACATGTCCCGGATGCAAATGACAGCGATAGGTCAATGTGTTCCCTTGAGTTGCGTAGAACATATCGCTGGTGGGAATCCCAATATACTTCGTTTCACCAGGCTTCAAGACCACTTCGGCTTTCATGACAAATGGTGAACCAGCGTTCGTGGCGTCCGTCATCTGGAATCCATGCTCGGCCGTAGCTTTATTCGTCACCTTGAGCAAGACTGGACGACCAGGGCGAACTTTGAAATCGAGGATGGTAATAGGCGGATACCACGTCTTGAGGTCCCCTATCTCGATTGCGAACAGTTGGGCATCCACATCCAACTCCTTAAACGACTGACCCACAACTGAACCGGTCTCCAAATCTCCGACTTCCACTCCACCTGCCTGAAGCGCAAACGCGGCAGATGCTCCAGCCACGACCATCATGAGGCCGAAGAAGACCCCTAACATCGTCTTGCCCATGACCTACCTCCTTAAAAAAGAAAAAGAGATGCGATTAGGTTGGTAACGACCTACCATAAAACCCATATAGCATAGCCCTGACCTTTTGCCGACTCCTGCTTTCCTAAGTCTGCCCGTCATGCCCTAACAGCATGGATATGCTTCACGAATACCCTTATAGATAGCACTGAGAGGAAATCGGAAGCAAGAACGTTATTCCAAGTCTTTCACGATGCCACCTCCTAATCCTATGAACATATCCAAAATCAGACACCCTTATTTCGATGGCGTACCCGCCTCAGGCTGTCCCTCCTGGACCGTGGACCCGATCAAAAGATCGTATGGCGCATAATCGTCTGTGAGCTCGACGCCCGATTCCCATTGTTGTGCACGATAGGTCGCCAGCAACGCCACAGCCTCGAATGGAACACGCTGCCGCTCAACCAATTTGGCCATATTCGTGGCCATGGTAGAGGGCTGGTACTGTTTGAGCGGCGCCCCAGCGAAAAAAATGAGATTCTCCGCACGCGTCTGAGAAGAATTCCATGGCCCCTTGACCGCAAAAGACTGGATATCGGGAAACGACCGCCGCATCGTCTGCACGACCGCATTCGCCCGTAAGAGATCTCCGCCCTCGCCCGATGAGGCCAAATTCACTGCCAATACACCGTTCGGCGCAAGGTGGGCACGCAACTCTGCGAAGAACTCCACCGTGGTCAAGTGAAACGGAATCATGTGCCGGGCAAATGCATCGACCCATATGAGGTCGTAGGTCCGCTTCGTGGAATTCAGAAAGACCCGGGCATCCCGAACGTGCACATGATGCTGGAGAGGCGGCCGATAGAAGAAATATTCTTCTGCCATACGGACAACCGCGGGGTCGAACTCAACCACGTCTAGCTCGAGCTCAGGCCATCGATTGGCGAGCCATTTTGCCAACGATCCACCCCCGTGACCGAGGATCAAACCTCGTTTCGGTTCCGGCACTAAAGCCAACGATGCCACCATCAGTTGACTGTAGGGGAGAAACAGTGCGACCGGATCCGCCTTCCACATCACCGCGTGGAATGTCCGGTCTAAGACCAGGTAACGGAAAAGATCGTCATCGCGAATTCTCACTTGTTGGTACGGGCTGTCTTCTTGATAGACCGGCGCCTTCAAGACCTGAATTGGAAACCACGCACCAGCCCCCAACCCTCCAATGCAGAGACAGAGTAGGCCGATTACCACAGGTTGCACGGACCTCCTGCTGATCAACCACCAGAGACCAAGACACACTTGAATCACGCCGAGCCACGCGACCAGCGCCTGACTGCCGATCCAGGACAGAAAGAAAAACGCTGTGCCCCAGGTTCCCGCCAAGCTCCCGACGGTGGAAAGCGCGATCATCCGACCGGTATGCCGACCGAAATATTCAAGGTCCAACACGGCCAATCGCAACAGGGCCGGCAGTACGCCGCTCAGGCCAAAAGCCGGCGGCCCCAGCAGCACGGCTGCGGCCACACAGGGCCCCCACCGAGGGTCCTCAATGATTCCAGCAGTTTTAAAGAGCACCTGCTGGCCAAGCCAGGCAATAAGAAAGGTCCAGGCTCCGGAGAACAGGAGCAGACCGGCCAACACCTGCGCGCCGGGATAGCGGTCCGAGAGCCAGCCGCCAAAGGCATACCCGCTGCTCATGGCAGCAAGAATGACTCCAATCAATGCGCCCCATACAAACAGGGAGTTTCCGAAGACGGGTGCCAAGAGCCGACTGCCCACGATTTCGAGCGCCATCACCACCGCACCGGTTGCCAGCGCCGTGATCAGCAGAAACCATTGAGGGATGGGAGACGACCGGTTCACGAAACTCGTGCAGGAATATGGCGCAAGGGAGGAAGACGATCTCGCGTGGCCTCACGAATCCAGACGATCACAGACCGCCCCAATTTTTGAAGTAGCGCAAGAGATCGCGAACCGAGATCATTCCGACGATCTGCCCCTCTTCGGAAATCGCGAGATGGCGAATCCCATGTTCCGCCATCTTCTCACTCGCCTCGTGGGCTGAGCTCGTAATCTCAATTGATAACAGCGGGCTACTCATGACGGCACGGACCAATGTCTCCTGCGCTGGGCACGACTCAGCCATTCCCTTGCGGACCAAGTCCGATTCGCTGACGATACCACTATAGTGACCGGCCTCCTGCACCAACACAGCGCCGACCTTCGTCTCACGCATCAGCTTGGCCACCTCCAACAGTGACGCGTCCGGGCTGATCGTGCGCAAGGTCCGGCGCATCATCACGGCGAGAGGTCGCTGGAAAGTTCCGCTCTGAATCACCATACGATAGGATCCGTTCGATGGAGGGAGCAAATACTACCCAGCCCTTGCACACCTGTCAACGATCGGCCTGAGTAATTCCACCCTGTGAAGGTTATTTGCATAACTTCGTTGCTCACCCCACGATCCCGTTGCTATACTCCGCGAGTGCGTTTTAGCTCTCGCGAGAGAATAGATTAGGAGGACCTAGGCCCATGCATATCAGTGTAATTGGAACCGGCTATGTCGGGTTAGTCACAGGAGCCTGCTTCTCGGAATTCGGAGTCAGCGTGACCTGCATGGATACCGATGCTAAACGGATCGCCAGGCTTGAGAAGGGCGATGTGCCCTTCTATGAACCGGGTATCACGGAGCTCGTCGCCAAGGGCATCCGAGAAAACCGGATCAACTTTACCACCGACATCGCCAAAGCCGTCGACAAGGCTCTCGTGATCTTTATTGCCGTTGGAACCCCACCGAAGCCTGACGGATCGGCAGACCTCTCCTACGTGGAAGAAGTCGGCCGCGGCATCGCCAAAACCATGACCGGCTACAAGGTCATTGTCACCAAATCGACCGTCCCGGTCGGAACCGGGGAAAAATTGCGTGAAGTGATCAATGCCAATCAATCAGGCAAATTCAGGTTCGACATTGTCTCCAACCCGGAATTTCTTCGTGAAGGGTCCGCCATCGAAGACTTCTTACGGCCAAACCGGGTTGTCATCGGCGCAGACAGCGAGCAGGCGGTGGCAATCATGAAAGATCTCTATCGTCCGCTGTATCTCATCGAAACTCCGTTCGTCGTGACCGATATCCCGACGGCCGAAATGATCAAGTACGCCTCCAACGCCTTCCTCGCCACAAAAATTTCGTTCATCAACGAAATCGCGACTGTCTGCGAACGCGTGGGCGCCAACGTGCAGATGGTGGCGAAAGGGATGGGGCTCGACAACCGGATTGGATCGAAGTTTCTCCACGCAGGACCGGGGTTCGGCGGATCGTGCTTTCCCAAAGATCTGGCCGCCCTCGTACAAACAGGAGAACGAGTCGGCTATCCCATGCAAATCGCAGGCGCCGCGGCCCTCATCAACGAACAGCAGCGGAATCGGATGATTGAAAAGATCACGAAAGAAATTGGGGAACTCAAAGGGAAGACATTCGCAATGTTAGGCCTGTCCTTCAAACCCAATACGAACGACCTGCGGGATTCGCCAGCCCTGGCCATCGCGCAAGAACTCATGAAACAGGGCGCCACGGTTCGCGCCTATGATCCCGCCGCGCTCGAGGAAGCCTGCCAGACCATTTCCGGCCTCGTCCCCTGCAAGGACGCGTATGACGCGGCACAGGGAGCAGACGCGCTCATCCTCATGACAGAATGGAACCAGTTCCGAACCCTCGATTTCGACAGATTGAAAACTGCATTGCGCCAGCCCATCTTCTTCGACTTGCGCAATGTCTATGAATCAGATCGGGTTGCCGCTTTTGGCTTCCGTCATATTTCTGTCGGGAGGCCCAGCAAAGCTCCTTCCCCAACCACATAACCCAGGAGATTAAGTGAGTCGCGGTACTTCGGCTGCCTTGGCTTCCTCTTTAACTTTCGGCTTATAGCCCATCCGGTCCAGGACCTTCATCACCCTCGTCTTCAGACGGTCGTCGGCCTCGGCAAGCGCCGTGGCCAAGGGCTCGACGGCGGGCTTTCCGATTTTACGAATGATTTCCGTCACGGATTGCCTGATCTCATCCTCCTCAGAGACCAGCAAGGGCACGAGCACCGACACCGCTGGCCCGCCGATTTTGATCAACGAATCGTAGGCCCGCTGCCGGACATCTCCGACTTCATCCGCCAAGGCATCGACCAACGGCTGCACGGCGCGAACGTCTTTGATCTCGCCTAACACTTCCGCCGCATACTTGCGGTTCAGCCAGTGGCTATCTCGCAGATCCATCAGCATCGCGTCGGCTCGCGCCGCATTCGGGTCCTTCGCACGAATCCGAAAACTCTTGGCGACCCGGCGCCCGCCCTCTTCCACAATACGAATCGTGGCGCCATCTCCTACTTTGATCTTCTTCAGTTCTTCAAGCGCCTCATCATCGACGTCCAGCACGACGGTCTTCCCATCGTAGGCCAACAGTTCGACTTCGAGCTGTTTCGTTTCAGGATTCACCGCGACGACTCGTTCCGTGACGAGATTAAACCCGTCCTTCTTCACGCCGCCCTTTGGACCGATCTGAATAAGCTTTGGAGGAACTTCATCCGCCATGAGATATATCCTTCTACATCGAAATAAAGATTAATAGGCTACGGACAAACTCGATTTATACACAACGCATCATTGAAACCTTTCATGTAGAACTAATGCCCAACAGTCTTCTTAAAGGGAGTGGCCGAAGCTGCCCTTTACTGCGCGCGACCTTCTCACCCTCCCACCCACTGGCACGTCGAGACGTGCCAGTAACCCGGGCGAGCACATTCTCCTATCAATACAATGACCCTTCCAAGCTTGCTTGCTCCTCTCTCTTGGAAGGATACCCATGTTGGTCTACGTGCGGCCGTCGAACGAGGCCCTTCTGAGGGCGCGCGTTCCGGGAGCACAGGACCAATGTGGGTGTCCTTCCATCCTCTTCATCGTGCGCGTTCTGCGAGCAAGAAGGGCACCTGGCCGCTCCCTTCCTCTGCTGGCGGACTGTTTCAGCATCCTGTTACGACTTCGCCTTCCATCCAAAACTCGCTAACACCCCTTCGACCGTTTCCTGTACCATCGTATTTTCATCTTCGAGCAGCGGAAGCAGGTGGTCGATCGCCTGCTTCGCCCCAAGACGCGCAAGCGACTCGGCCGCATTCCGGCGCACGAGCCAATCCTCGTCCTTGAGCGATTCGATCAACGGATCGACTCCACGGGCATCGCCGATCTTGCCCAAGGCTTCAGCTGCATGGCGCCGCACCATCCAGTTCGTTCCCATCAACCCGTCGATCAACGCATCCACGGCCCGCACATCGCCGATTTTTTTCAGCACACGCGCCACGTCCTCACGCACCGTGTGATCGGTCAGCGCCTCGACCAACCCAGGCACGGCGCGCGCATCGCCGACACGCTCCAACGCCCACACCGCAGCAGTCCGCACTGCGCCATCCTTATCCTTGAGCGCCTTCACGAGAGGATCAACGCCTCGAGGGTCTTTCAACTTGCCCAACCCCGACGCAGCCTGCTCGCGAATCGCCCATTCATCGTCCGACAATGCTTCAATCAACGGATCGACAACGGATGGACCGATTCGCACAATGGCACTGGTCGCCGCTTCTCGAATCAGCACGTCTTCGTCCGCCATCAGCCCGATCAGCGGCCCCACCGCATCCTCGCCCACCTGGCTCAAGCTGGCAATCGCATGGTCCCGGAGCGCGTCATTGTCGTCCCGAAGGGCGCCGATCAATTGTTCAATCCGTTCAGCCTGCATCTCGTCACTCATCGTCGTCCTGCCCTCCCTGACTCCCGACAGGTGTCCCATCGAGCGCCTCAAGTTTGTCGGCGATCAACCCGGAATTATATGCGACCAGGCCGTCTCGATCCGCCCTCAACCGATCGAAGAGTTCCTTGTATGGCCTTAACACCTCCACATCTTTCACTTTGGCCAAGGCTTCCATGGCATACACCCGCAAGGGTCGAATGGGAATGGCCTCGATATACAGTTGGGCCGGCCTGGCATCGCCGATCAAGCCCAACGATTTCATCGCCAGTTCTTTGACTCCGGTGTCCTTATCGACCCGCAACCGTTGCATCAAGGGCTCGACCGCCCGCACATCGCCGATCTTCCCCAGCAAATCAGCAGCGGCTTCACGGATCACCCAATCGTCATCGTCCAAATACTCGATCAAGATCTCTACGCTCGGACGCCCGATGGCCAGAAGATTGATCACGGTGCTCATGCGAGCCTCTTCCCGTTCGCTCAACTCTTCGATCGCGCGAAGCCCGTCAAACACCTCATCGATGCGTTCACGAATGGCGCTCAGCTTCTTGAGCGTTCGTACCGCAATATCGCGAACGGCCGGCTGCCCCATCGCATTGATGAGCGAATCCGATGAGCGAGGATCCAGCAAATGCTCCAGCATCTCTGCAGCCATGATCTGCGCTTCCGGGTCCTGATGCGTCAACATCTGGCAGAGCGGCACAATCGCATTCGGGATCACCCCCAACAACTGCGAGGCCACCCCACGAATGCTCTCATCCGTATCCTTCGATTCATACAACAGGGAGGTCAGCGCCGCCGCAGTCGTCTCGTCCAGCACCCCAGCCAAATGTTCCAAGGCTGCTGCGCCCGCCTTACGGACAGTCTCATCCTCATCGCGAAGCAAGGCAACCAAAGGCACGCCGGCCTGCGGGTCGTTCACCCGAGCCAGCATAGCCGCAGCCTCGGCCTTCAATGCCGATGATCCAGTCTGCAGCGCCTGGATGAGCGCTTGAACTGCACGCGGTCCACCCGACAGGCAGGCGACCGTCGCCCGCATCCGCCGCCAGTCCTCTTCGTGGATGAGCTCAGAAACTAACGTTTCGATTGTTTCTTTCGGCATAGACTACAACGTGAAATGCAATGAGTACTGAGTCCTGGGTGCTGAGTGCTGAGTTAAGAATTCAAATACCATTGGTGGTCTTTTTCAGCATCCTGCTAAATGCGGCCTGCCCTCCAGCCTACCCTCGCCAATGTCTCTTGGACATGGTAGCGAATATTGTCATCTGACTCATGCGCCAGGACAGCCAGCAACGGCGCAATCACGGCACTCCCGAATCGAGTCAGCGCATCGGCAGCGTCCCCTCGTGTCACTGTATAACGGAGAGCCTTCATGAGCGACGGGATGGCCGTCTCGTCTCGAATTATGCCCAAAGCTTTAGCGGCTTCGCTCAACGCAATCCTGTCTTCATCCCACTGATCGCCACAGCCGTCGATCGGCTGCGAAATCTCCGGTCGATCAACTCCTTCAAGAACCTCGATCAACACCGGCACGGCCCGACGATCACCGATTCGACCCAGCGCCTCAACCGCCAATGGTCGCAGCCCAGGTGTCTTCATCGCCGTCACGAGAAACCCAACGGCACGCGGATTCCCTATCTGACCAAGCGCGCGGACTGCGTCTTCGCGAACTGCCCTGTCCTGATCGTTGAAAAGGACAGACAGCAAAGGCTCCACCGCCTCAGGTGACCGTGTTTTCCCTAAGGCCTCTACCGCATGCAGCCGCACCAGCCATTCAGCATGGTTCAGCGCGGCAATCAGCGATGACAATGCCGCCTCTCCAATCGCTGCAAGGGCTGACGATGTCTCCTCGCGCACGGCCTTCACTCTATCTTGCAACAGCGGAACCAACGGTGCCACGGCTTCAGGATCTTGAATCCTGCCTAACGCCTTGGCGGCATGCATCCGCACAATCCAATCCGGGCTCGCGAGCGCCTTGACGAGCGGCGCAAACACTCTCACATCGGCAATGGTCGATAATACCGATGAGGCCAATTCCTGAACCGTGAGCACCGGATCGGAGAGACAGACGCCCAGCGTCGTCACCGCCGGCTCACCAATGGCCAAGAGAGCGCTGGTCGCTGCATCCCGAACTGCGCGATCGTCATCGCGAAGCACGGAAACCAACGGTACCACAGCCCTGGGATCCCGAAGTGTACCGAGCATGGTGGCGGCCTCCTCACGAATCGCCCAATCTTCGTCTTTGAGCGCCGCAATCTGTTCAGCTACTGTGTCTGCCATGCCCTGCCTCGATCTAACAGGATGCTGAAAAAATCCGCCAGCTTCGTTCTCGGCTCATCGAAATCCTCAACGTACCCCTGAGGGTACGCCTCCGGTTTCGACTTGCCTCGGGCCTCGCTGGACAGCCTTTTTGAGCATCCTACGCGGTGACTTCTGCTAATCTCAGACATGTGAGTCTCAAAGTCATACCGACCCCACATCGCTTCTCAGCATCCAGCTAGCTCCGTTTGGCGTAATCGCCGGAAGGACCGAACCGCCCTGTATCGCCTAGAGGCATATCCACCCTGGCATTGTCGGCCGCACTTGAACTGACGGTGATGTCCTCCGGTGCAGGCATCCAGCCCAATTTTTCGAGCGTTTCAAGCGCCAATTGTCGCAAGGCATCTTTCGCAGAGAGTCGGACCGAGGCATAGGAAAGCACCCTTTCCCCTTCTGCCACAACTTCAGACGCTTTCGGGTCATAGAGAAAGGCGATCAACGGCTCGATCGCCGTATCGCCGATGGTCGCCAAGGCGGCACTCGCTTTCTCGCGCAATACGCCGTCCTTCAACAGCATGATCAAGTCGGGAATGACACGCGGATCGCGGAATTGGCCGAGCGCCGTCGCCGCGGCTTCCTTGATGAAGGCGTCTTCGCTGACGATACAACCAGGGGTCGGAGTCCCATCCTGTCGAATACCCTTGCCTTTCAACGCGTCCAGCACCGGAGGTAAGGCGCGAGGATCGCCGATCATGCCAAGCGACGCGATCGCATGCCGCTTCACTGCGCCATCTTTCATCGCCTCGATCAAGGCGTCGATAGCCCGTGGATCGCCGATTTGGCCCAGGGCGATCGTCGCATCTTCGCGCACAGCCCGATCCGGATCTTTCAAAGCGGCAATCAAGACGTCGACAACTTTCACGTCTCGCACCCAGGTTCGGCCGATTTGATAATCGGTCGTCATGCCACCAAGCGCGCGGGCGGCATGGCACCGAACCACAAAATCTTTATCCTTAAGACACTCGATCAGCGGATCGACGGAAGGCTGGCCGATAGAGATGAGTGCCGTTCCGGCTGTTTCTCGGACCGTCTTCGAAGGATCACGGAAAAGCTTGCACAGAACCGGGATCGCTCTCGGGTCGCCGATCTTGCCCAGCGCCTCTGCCGCCGCACTCTTCACCGCGCCGTCACGATCCCGACAGACAAGCATGAGGGGCTCAACAGCATTCCGATCTTGTATGTCGCCGCACGTTTTTGCCGCATGTTCGCGGACACGCCACCGCTCATCCTTCAACGCCGAGACCAAGCGATCGACGACGACAGCGCCCATCGAAGCCATCGCCGCAACCGCATCGTTCCGCACATCCATAATGGAGTCGTTAAAAAGAACGATGAGCGATTCCGTCGCTTTCGCCCCGCCGATCTTGGATAGACCACGACCCGCATGGGCTCGCACAGCCCAATACTCGTCTCCACAGGCGCCGACAAGCGCGTTCAACGTGGTGGGATCGGCACGTTCAGCGAGCGCCTTGGACGCTTCTTCGCGAGTCGCGTCATCGACATCTTCGAGTGCTTCCAATAGATCATCGAGCGTCTGGGCCATTGGCACCGCTCCTCTACTGATACTGGTAATCGCGCTGGCCACCATGCGGATAGGTGCGGCTGCAGCGGATGGTTAAGGTCTGCGTCCCTCGCCCCTCGACACATTGGTCGAGCGACTGGGCAAAGTCCAACTTCCCCTCTAAATTCACCGCGAACGGAAAATCGAACGTGAAGCTCCCAAATTTATATTTCCCCGGTTTGAGTTTGAGGGCACGAGACTCGGTTGTCTTGTAGGCATCCATGGATTCAGGGTCCGAGCCATAGATGGACGGAGTCACTCCGGGTACATGCCACCAGGATTGAGGACTAATGGTGGTGGCGTCGATGGTGATTGCGTGTTCCTGTTGATAGGCAGCCGGCTGACCGGCCGCAACAGGCTGGATCACTGTTGCAGAGACGAGCAACCATCCGACCAGACACCAGCCCATGGACCACTTCGCAGTCTGCATTGCGTGACCTATTCTGACGATCCACGCGGGGCCGCGGCAAAGGCAGCTTGAAAGATTTCCTCCACAGCGTGACTTTCCCATTCGGTATGGGTCTGCAAACCCAACGTCCGCATCACCGTCGCGCCGGTGTCCAAAATAGAAACCGGCTGATGAATGGCGTGGCCCGATTTAATCCCCACACCCGAAGCAATCCACGGAACCATCGGAACCGCGGCGTCAGCCTGTTCTTGATTCGCATCCCGTCCTTCGGCGCTCAGCGACGTCACGAACAGGGTCATCCGCTTAGTCAACGCATGCTCATGATAGATGTCCACTACGGAATGCATCGCATTATCTACCGTGCGAAGGGCTTCACGATACTCCTTCGAGGTCCAACCTTTTGATGCTCCCACTCGACCAGCTTCCGGGAGATGCACGACCAGGAAGTGTGGCAGTGCAAGAATGGCATGCCCGTAGCCATGACCACTGGTCGCTTTCTTGAAATATTGGCGGATATAGGACACGATTCGTTCTGTGCTGCACTCAGGCTTCATCGGCCCGCACATCTGATAATCCGTGTAGGGCTCTGGGCGCGCCAACTGATACAACGACTCATCCATGAGAAAGATCGCGCTGTCACGGCCCCCGCTGAGATCGAGGTAGTCGAACAGGCTCGGGGCGCGTGGGTAGCCGCGACTGAATTCGAAGGTATTCCAGGTAACGCCATGTTTCTCGACCGGCATTCCCGTAATCAATGACGCCATCGTCGGTAGCCGCAATGCAGGCTTCACCGCCGTGGCAGACCAAGTGACAGCCCCTTCCTTGACCAACCGGCTGAGGGTCGGCATCGTGCCACCCTTCAGGGAATCTTGGCCGAATCCCTCAAGGACAAAGAGAATGACGTACTCGCTCGGAACCGTTGAAACAGAAGCCGGCGCCGACACAGCGGCCACCGCCGCGTGTTTCGGAAGAATGAGGCAGAGGAAGAGCAGGGATACGACCAGTACCCACATCGACCATCCGCGATCAAAACCCATTGACGTATGCACAGATGAGTTCCTTCTATCCTGTTGCAAGGGAACTTCTACGCTATCATGGTGTTTTCCGCCAAGGCAAGCGAGGCAACACCTCGCTCGCACAGCCCATCAAAATTTATGCAGGTCTCAAGGATCCTGGCACAACGGTCGATGCGGTGTTATGCTTATTTCTCATCTCATGGGAGTCAACGAATCGGCCCTGGCACGGGACTCCTATCCAGAGGGTGAAGGCATGCCACAGATCTCTCCTCCGTATACGATGGCCCAATCAGCATTCCTCCGCAGCCTATTGCCGAGCATGGACCTCGTGGCACTGTTCATCATCCTGTTAGTGTGGCCCACAGTGGCTCTGGCAGAAGTCCGAGTCGTGACCGCTCAGGGTGAGCATCGAATGGGCGACCGTGACACCAAAGAGGACGCCGTCCGCCTGGCCACCGAAGCCGCCAAACGAAATGCCCTGGAGCAGATCGCCGTCTACCTCGAAAGCGTCACGATTGTGGACGGTCTGGATGTGACGAAAGACGAAATTCGAAGCTATACTGCCGGGATTGTCCTTGTCCTGGAGCAAACAACCAACACAACGGTCGATGAAGGCACCATAGTGGTCCGAACGAATCTGGTTGCCCAGATCGATACGGACGACGTGCAACAGGCCATTGCAGCCTTGCGGGAGAACGAGGATGCCCGGCATCAACTTGTCGCGCTGAAACATGAAAGTGACCAACTACAACAGGACCTCAGTGCGGCCAATCAGGCCTTAGCGCAGGCCTCGACCACAGAGCAAACACAGCAGGCGGTTCAGCGACGCCAAGACATTCTCAATCGAGTGCAATCGAACGCCATGGTGTCGCAAGCCTGGACGGACTGGGTGCTCGTCTCGACAGCCGGCTATTCTTCTTCATCCTTGGTGGGGCTTGCCCAACTCCAGGCTCTGCTGACTGCTGCACAGGGCCTCTATCCTACAAGCCCGCATGTCTACGTGGCGCAACACACGATCACCACCAAACAGCCGCCATTGCCGCCACAACCGCCCGTTCCCCCTGCGCCGGGAACAAGACAACCGACCATGCCGCGCCATCTGATCACACCGGCGCCAGGATCGCCGACTGTTTCCAGAACGTTAAATGACTTCACATACAAAACACCAACGGCGCCACCGCAGACCGCGGCAGGACAACCACCGGTGGCAAGACAACTCCCCCCGTCGATGCATCAGATCCATCCGCCGCCTCTCCAGCAGATACCGGGCGTGCCCAATCAGAATCAGATAGCGCCAAGGGGATTTGGTGGCAACAGACCGGGTGGTGAGGGCAGTCGAAGAGGCGGAGAAGGGAGGTAGCGAGTGAAGAGCACCGGTCATCAGTGTATTGCGGCGTTGATCGCCACAGGCTGTTCAGTCT
Organism: uncultured Nitrospiraceae bacterium; assembly: GCA_963748375.1. Taxonomy (GTDB): domain Bacteria; phylum Nitrospirota; class Nitrospiria; order Nitrospirales; family Nitrospiraceae; genus Palsa-1315. The sequence continues at coordinate 181,561 of CAVVIR010000034.1, read as the reverse complement.
TGCTGCCGCTACATTCAGTGGCTACGGATGCAGGCGATGTTCGCACCAGTTATTCAAGCGAGCACTATGTGGTCGGCAAGGGCCAGGGTGACTTGTCGAAAGGCAAGATCGTGTGCCAGCGAGTATCAGAACTCTCCGCCCGCACCGACCTGGCTAAGCAGATCCGTATCCTGGTGAAAGAACATATGGTCGACCGAGTTCGTGAACGGACCGGCCGCGAGGTGGAACAGGACATCGAACTCACAAGGGAAGAAATCGTGCAGGAATATCTCCAGGGCGTGAAGATCGTGGATCGCCGGATCGACGAAGAAGGCAAGACGTGCAGCGCCATCGCCGTCATGCTGAAGAATCAAATCCAGCCCAAGCAAGCACCTGATCATCCCGAACCAGCCCCGACAGCCATCCGCTAACCTGTTCGAGATACACGGCCAAGTCCATGGCGGTCTTGTAAATGGGCAGGTATTCGTAGCGGGCCATAGCAAGAAACTTTCAGTGGTCAGCCTTCAGCAATCAACACGACGTTGATGCTTGATCCATCGGCGGGCAGGGGGCTCACGCCCCCGGTCCGCCCCCGAATGTCCAAACCACTCCAATCACCGAATGATCAATACGTATCCGCATTCATGCCCCCACGAACACACCAGGCGTGGAGGCTGCCGGCCTTAATGGAGGTGAACACGTCGCCACTGCCGAAGAACACGAGCCACGCGCTCGTTGGAAAGTCTGCGGACGTCGCCGCCGACCAATAGTGGGACGACTGGACGTTGGTAAAGGGATGGCCAGCCGGGATGGTCGGGCCCGGTGCTGCGACGGACGGATCGACCAGACTGGCCAGCTCGTGCACCGAGGGCAGGCGCCAGCCTTGGCGGCGCCGGTGGTGCGGTGGCACATGAACCGTGCGTTGGTCCAGTCATTCGTCGCGGTCGAGGGGGATTGCTCCCACACCAGGCCGGTTTCGTTATCCCGAACCGCGTCGTTGTTGAAGGCCGGCAGCACCACGAAGCGCTGCGCCGCAGGAATCACCTTATCCCAGTTCTGGGTGACGCCAGACAGATCGATCACCGCTGCGCTCTGCCCCATTGACCCGCAACCTGCCAGGAGCAGTCCGCCCAGCATGAGCACGATGCTCCCCATTCCTACACGCATCCTGATGTTCATATTATCCTCCTGTGCTGTATCGCTAGGGATTAGCCTCTTCATTCTTCCCATTTTTTTAAGCAAAAATTGCGCTAGAGCAGAAACACCCTTCACCTTGTGGAATGCTGGTGCGACCACCTGACGAAAATGCGTTCTATTTCGCTCAGATGAATCGGGAAAATGGAAGGAGGGGTCTGATGGCGAGCGAATGAGCCACTCGTGCGCTCATGAATCTAAAATGATTCATCCCTGTATCACCTCCGATTCACTCAGAGAGGCTATCGCAAGTCGAATGGCACCGTGCAAGACAAGAACGATTTCGAAAAGAATGTACTCCTAATCCGCTGCGGCACCTTATTGAACCGCACCTGCCCGGAGGTTTGGCGGACTGTTTCAGCATCCTGCTGTCTTTCGTTGCAGTGCGTTGCCAACATCGGGTATGTAACTCCCGCATGCCGATCGAGAACAATTTTCAGCACGACGAACTGTCACGAAAGAATCCTGGTGAACGTCTCACCGTTCGTGAGATGACCCCGACTGCTCTATCTGAGTCATCCTCCGGTCAGGACGAGATGGCTGCCCTTGGCAAGTGCATCTCGCAAACCGGTGTCCGCGTGATCGTATTGCTACACGGCTCCGTCATGGGAACCGACCTGTTCGGGGTACAGCGGTTGGATGAACTGGGCGGGCTCAAACGGGGCTACTCACGCGGCGTGGCGGGGCTCGATGCCTTATTGGCCCTGATGCGTGAAGGCAGTAATGGCATCCCCCCGCTGCCCGGTGGGTTAAAGTCACCGCTCGCCAATGATAAGCCGACCAAGGACCTCCTCGACGATCAGCTCGGCGACGCAGGAAACTTTACGGACGTCTATGTGGAACTGATGAAGCAATCGCTTAACCAAGGTCTCGAATCGCCCGATCCATTGCGTCCGTGAACTCTGGTCCTGCGAACACCATCACCTGGGCCGTGCCATGGCGGCTGTCTCAATGCTCGGACGTCTTCGCGACTGGGTCGAGGAACACAAGCTGGGCCAAGGAGATCGCATCCTGGTACAGGCTCATGGGCAGGCGGGACTAATCCTCGCTCTCGTCTCGAACCTCTTATGTGTGACCGCGAATAGTAGCCGGACGCGTCTATTCGATCCCTTGTCGGCTTTTGCCTCGCAGATCAATCGACCAGACATCATCTCGACAATCCAACGTGTCGCTCCGTTGCTGTCGAACGGCACCGTTCTCAATGGAGCAGCGCTGGACATCGTCACGTTTGGCATGCCGGTTCGATATGGATGGGATCTATCAGGTCTCGGCAAGCTGCTGCACATCGTGAACCATCGCAACATGCGAACCGACGGTAAAACATGGCTCTCGAAAATGGAGTTACCCCAGATCACGATGGAGATGCCGATTGCCTGGGGCGGCGACTACGTGCAGGAACTGGCCGTGGCCGGCAGCGATGCCGTGCCGACAACCGAGCCGGCAAAAGCAGCAAACAAAGCTCTGTGGGAAATGGTCGAGCCGTTTGATGGATTCGAACGATGGCTCGAATGTGCCCGCCGTGCTGTCCGTATCCCGAGTGAGGGACTGGGGATTCTCGCCGACTATCAAGATTCCACGGGGTCAACGAATGTGCGCGATCACTACTATGGTCACGCAGCCTACACCCGCCTGAGCGCGATGCTGTTCAATACGACGACGATCGTTCGCGCCCTCTATTCATAGAGTTTTTGACAGAACCTCACTCAGCGAAACCGGGGTTGTTGCCGGGGGATCGTAGTTTTGGTAGGAATATTGAATGCTCAAGCTGATCCCAACAGTCAGCGCAAAGAAGGCCAACAGGGCATAAAAGACAGATTGGAACGACCTCCGATTGGTGAACACGCCGGACACAGAGAGGTATAGGGCCACGAGCACCGGCAGTAGCAAAAACATGGTGGTGATAAAGATCGCCATGGTCGTCACCTCCGTAGAGCGCGGTGCCCATAATGAGACGTCAGAGAGATGAAGCACTACCCTGCGCCTGAAGATATAGTTTGCGGAACTGGGGAAACCCCCGGTTCTACTCGAATAAGCTACTAGGGCCTACTCGTTCGAGAGATAAGACCGAAAAGGCCTACCGCTCACCCTTCGAGCACTACGCGGACAAAAGGGAGAGCGTACGAGCCGTCTTGTATGGCGATTGTCAGCCAAGGGACCGTTTTCGTAAATAAAATCGCTTCCTGCATCCATTGCAACGCCAGGGAAACCTGCCGAACAATCGACGGAGGAAATCCCGCCCACCATGCCGCATGGACCGATGGTGGTCCACTGAAGAACAATAGGGGCACCGGATATCGGTCCCGATGGCCCGACCGGAGGGGATGCCGGCCTCGACATTCTCGACGGGCGGATATGGAATACGTTCCGTGAGCATCTAGGCCTCGAACTAGAACCGATCGCCGCAAAGCTGGTGTAGCCTACGCTCGTTCTCATGCGATAGAGACAGAAAGGCGAGACCCGCCCGGTCTCCTTTGGCCCACTGTACCCTGCCCACATCACATGGCACGGCGGCGGGACTGCCGCCTGGGTACATCATGAGCGTCAGATATTGCCCGGGCTGGAGGGCTTTCGCGATGCGGAGACCACACCCCCTCGCCGTCATATCGATCACCTGCCCACTGGCGAGACCTGCCTTATTCGCAACGACTATCCGAAAATCCACAACCACTCGCACAGACCGCCGTGGTTCTCTCCAAAGTATCTGGGATTTTTGTTCGGACAACTGGGGTATTGTTCCTCCCATGGCAAACTCCTCCTTCACAACGGGCGTCCGATATATAAATTAAGAATAGCAACTCTCATGCCGAGAAAATCTCACCTCAGCCAGAGCAAACACACAGCCAACTTTGTGGGGAATTGGCAGGACCACCTCCCAAGAATACGTAATATTTCAGTCAGATGAATCGAAGGATGGGAAGGGAGGAGTTGAAAGCGAGCGAGTGAGGCATGCGTCCTCTATGAATCTAAACTGATTCACCTCTGTATCGCTTCAGATCCTCTCAGACAGGCTGTCTGCCTCGCTAGCCGGATCGGGTATCTATCTCAGGCCCTATTGATACGAACGCACAAATCGCAGACGCCAAGGTTAATTTATCGGCAGATACAGTGTACATAGCAGGAGTACGTCGGGCAGCTCATTAATACTGACGACTGGTCCATGTTCGATCATGCTCCCCACGCCTATCGCCCCGATATTCACCAATCCCCGATACCTAATCTTAGCTTCACGAATCACGATCATCGTCTCTAGCGGCGTCGAAAGTGCTCTCACCGAGTTGAACAGAACATGGAGGGAATGATGATGACGCGATTGTTGATCACACGCATCCTGTGCATCCTATTCCTATTCGCCATACCTACACTACCGGCGCAGGCGGCCGTGTTTGTCGATACCGATTTCGAGTCCTGTGCGTCAGGCAGTGGGAACGATTTCCCATGTCACGGATGAATATTTCGGGCTTGAGTTTATCAACGCTCCCAGCCATAACAAAACGAAGTGACGAACTCGCTGTCGTTCTCAGGTCGAAGTCCGTTAAGACAACATTTGTGGACAACACGTCCTCACCGGCGTGAGTTGTGGATTAGACAACCCATCGATTTACTATTTCTTTTCTGGTCAGGACTGGCTTTTCACCAGAGCCGCTGTGCGCAAGTCCCCAGGTTTTCTTATCGCAAGTAGTAATAGTACGAAAATGTTTAGGTTCGTCCCAAGCGTAGGTGGAGCAAGACCTGGCCAGTTCTAACAGTGCTGATGTACAACCAGAACTATACGATTAGCCTAGAGGGAGGCTGGTCAATAGTTCTGTTCTATACCAAGGCGGTCCGCCTGTCTCCTCGACGGCGTGGGATCAAGTTGAGACCGAATGGAAGATGAATACACCTGGGCAAGCAGACGGCCTCGTGCGCCTCTGAGTCAACGGAATGCTATACATTGAGCGGTTGAATTTGCAGATGAGGGGACCAACCCCGAGTAGCGTCAATAGCCAAGGATTGTCTAACCCATCAACAACAAAGTTTTCGAGAAGCCCAGATTTTCGTTCAATGTGGCATCGGTAACATGTGGTGGGATCGTGTTGCGGTCGGGAATACGCGCATCGGACCGGCGTCGGCGGTGATCGATAACGTCGACCCATTCGTGCCGGAGTTTCTGACGACCAACCCGGCCACGAAGACGATTTCCTGGTCGGCCTCCTTCGATCCTGTGCCCGGCAGCGGACTGGCCGGTATCATCTTCGGCGATGCAATCCAGCTCCCTGTAACCTCACCGGCACATTCCAAACCATCGCGGCCCCTGCGACCTCGTATGTCGATGCCAGTGCGCAGGCCGGCGTGAGCTATTCGTACACCGTCAATGCCTTCGATGTGGCTGGAACGATAGCCTCTATACCTTGCCCGTGAACATAGCTATTCCCCCGTCCCTTCGGTGTCGAACGTCACCACCTCTGCGGCATCCAATACCACCAACTCCATTACATTTGCCCATACCGTCCTTGCGGGCAGCAATAAAGTCTCGGTGCTCTGCACCGCGGCACGAGACACGGTGGCCGGGGATATTCCGGTCTTGTCGGCCACGCGTCGCGGGGTGGCGTTGACGAAGGTCCTCCATGATCGGATCGCCCTCCCCGCGGTGATAGTTTTGGGTCGGAAATCTGGTATCTGAAAAATCCCCCGGTGGGGACGGCCAATCTCGTCGTCACGTGGACCAGTCCGCTGAGCAGCGATGGCATTGCCAACGCCATCGTGTTCAACGGCGTCAATCAAACCACGCCCATCGATGCTCACACCGGGAACACGGGGACGACGGCGGCCCTCTCGTCCTCGATCACCACGGTGTCCGACAATGCCATGATCCTGGCTGCGCACTCACGCAGGATCAAAACGTGACAAACGGAGCCGAGCAAACCGAGCAGGTGAACCGCGACACGAGCCCAACCGTGGATGGCACACTGATGTACACCCTGAACAAGGCCCTGCATGGCGCTCAGTCCGTGGGAGCGACCCAGCCGGCTGCCCAAGCCTGGGCTCAGAGCGTGGTGTCCTTAAAGCCCGCGCCATAACGGAGGGGAGCGGAAGCACCTAAAACGATATCGTGTGTCGGGACTGAGGAAGTGTCATCGTCAGCCCTGAAAATCGTGCATGATAGCCCCTACGTTCGCTCAGCCTTGTTAGCGGCGCTGAGCGGCAGCCGCCGCTTCCAGCAGACGTTTGGACGACTCCACTACCGCTTTTAAGCTGTTGAGCAAACAGACCTGCCGCATGGCCTGCGACATCGGGTAACAGTCGCGCGCTGCTAATTCCGCTACGTTGACACCCTCCTTAGAGGTGGCTACCTGGCTGCGCGCAATGGCCAGCCGACACTACCGCCGCACCCAGGATCATCTTACTCATGACATCCGGTCGCGGACCCGCGCCCAGGGCACCGGCAACGATATCTCGCTGCAAATCACCCAACACCTGCTTATTGCGAAGTCTTTCCACCGGGTCCCACACATCTTCCACTTCCTGAATCCATTCCCACCAAGGGATTCTGGGTTTGTAGAGAATAACTTTGATGGCATAGGTCGCACAGGCACCGCGCGCCTGGCTGAGATAATCTTCCGCGAGCTGACTGAAGTAGAGAAGCTGTTCAAGCTTGAACGTCTTAAACTCGCTTATCGCGCCAAGTTCTTCCCGCAGGCGAGGCTTCTTGATCACTTCAAGCAGCGTGTGCCACCAAATGGTTTGATGACGGTCCAGCAGGTATGAGCCAATAGATGATGTTACGAAAATACCACTGAATCATCTTGTACTGCTGGCAAGGCACACGACCACCCGCACCGTCCGGCACATAAAAGCCGTGCAGCTTTTGCGCATGCTGCGGTCCCAAACTTTCGTCTTCAAGATATCGATCACCGGTGAGATTGATATCAAAAAAGTGGTGCCAGGTGGAGTCCACTACGACCCGGCCTTTGCCGACACGGTGGCCATCCCAAGCACCAATCACACCAAAGATGATCTCATCGGTAGGGTCACTGCCGCCGGTATGCGCGTCTGTGTCTAATGCAGGCGATGTCGTGTTTTTCTTCACTCGGCCCGTTGCCACGATCTCTGGCTCCAGCGGCGTTGGCACATATCCTGGAGGTGCATTTACCGGCGTGTACTCGGGATATTCGCGCACCGTGTTACTGCCGAGTGTAAAAGTGCCACTCAAACTGGCCGGCATCTCGCACCAACCCTCGTGCATATGGTCTGGTAAAAACGTGATGGCGCCTTGCGGTGAGCACAGGAGCGGATGAGGCAAGTACTTCCTGGCAAGGTAACCTTGCTTGATGCTCAAGCCTGCGCTATACCACGCGGGAGTAATAGGCTGCGCCGCTTCGTCGGATTGGTCTTCGAAGTGTGTCACGCCATCCGGCCCAGGTTGCGTGGTATCGTGCCGCATGGCCCCGATCGGCGGCGGTGCCGACGGTTCCCCATTGGGTCCAGCTCCAGACCACCAGCGGCGCATGCTGCGCACCCGCGGGATCAGCCCGCACAGCGGTGCGCCCAAATTGGCGTGGTCGCCGGTGGCGAAGAAACCGCCACCGTTTTCCATGTACTGCGCGATCGCTTCAGCTTCGGGCGCGAACGTAGGGTTGGGATTCCCGGCTTCAATAGCAAACAACAAGGCCATGTCATAGTCCGCGAGCGTGCGCGGCTGGCCATTCACAGTAAACGGCTGATTGAATCGGAAGTTCACGACATCCGCTCCGCGATCAGCCTTAATTTGCGCGGCTGTCCCCGCAGTGCCAGAGGGGTGCGGTGCGCTTTGGTGATCTCCACGTCAAAGCCCACCCATGTGGTATTTTGTAGCACGCTGAGGAACTCGCCCAAATGGAACTCCCGCGAGTTCCGCCCCGTCGCCTCCGCGACAGGTCTGCGCCGTCCACGGCAGAAAACCACCGTTAACCGCAGCACCAGGCCAATCATCTGTGACGACAAGAACTCGCACTAATGGTTTCATCACTGCCTCCTTAAACTATTTATCCCTTGTCCTTTACCTTCCCGTTCGGGTCCCTCGCCTTTCGCCTCGTACCTGAACCACTCTGGGTTCAACTGTCTACCCCTGCGCCCAGTTATCCTGCCGTGGTTGTCTTAGAGTATGCGATATGCTTGATCGGGCAACAGAGGACCTGTTTCTTCTGCAGCGAATTCCTTCTTCACCCTGTGTGCCCCCTGCTGTACAGGCAGCAGCAACTCTCATCAGGTCTCGCTCAGCAAGACTCATAAATTCGATAGTTGTGAAGATGAGCGGTCATTGGGAGCGGGTGGTGTGAATCGGATCCGATTCAGTGGAGCACGAAACGATACAGCTGTAGAACTCGGATGGAGGTTACCCAGTTGAGATACAGCGCTTGTGTCATCTCACTTCACAATATGCTGTATTCAGGGGGCCTATTCCAGGAAGGGAACCGATAAACCTAAGACTAGGGAGCGAGCGTTCAATTTCTCCTTGATGCACGAAGTCCTCAGCCCGAACACCCCGGTAGCTCGGCGACGAGATATTCGGCGAAGGAGAATACACAGAACAGGTGGGTGCACGCACCTGGCAGACGCCAAGGCATGCCATGTTGGACATTCCAATCATGAGTGAGCCCCACGCTTTAGCCTACTCCGCCGAGACTTTGCTGCGAAGGCTGGACAGCCGTGGTCCCTTTTTCTCTTCGCGGAACCCGCCGAGCCTACCCGCCGTAGTAGCCGACACGCTCACGAAGCTGAGCGTGTCCTCCTTCGCCAAGCTCAGACACCCGCGCGCATCCTCCACAGCTTTATCCATCCTCCGTAGCAGTCTACCACCACGTCTTCCCGCGTGAATCAGTAACATGCAAGCCGTGGGGGATAGTGTTTTGCCGTCTCTCTAGTATAAGGTGGGTGCTCTGATCCCCTGCGAAGGAAGAATCTCAATGTTTCGATATGGCGTGCCGGTACTCGTTGTCTTGATCGCACTGTCCACTAGCTGCGGTCCACTGGAGACACAGGAAAATACCGTCGAGCAGTCCGTTGAACAATCTCATGGAACAGGAGCAGGCAAGGAACCTAAAGGGGTCGTGCGCCGTCCCAATATTCAGAGCCATAATGCAAGGTTTTATCATGAGAGCCAACGATCCCGTGTGTCGATCCGATATCGGAATACGGGTCTGAACCCGGCCTACTCTGTGAGAACAGACCTTGCCGTGTTTCTGGATGGGAACAGTGTGCCAATAGAAAAAGATACCTTTACCCTGCCGACACTGGCTCCGAACAGGGGCCTAGAATTGCGAGGCACCCTTTCAGATGCCTTCTTTGAAAACGTGATGAATGGCAAGACGACGTTACTTATGGAATGTACAGTTCGATACCAGGACGAGCAAGGCCAAGAATTTGAGGCGCTTTCCACCTGGCAATTCAGTCGGAGCACTCTTGAACTCTTCCTTATAGAGGAACGAGCAAATTAGTTCGTCAGGTCCCTCCCGCACCGCAAGGGCTATCGACTCTTCATTCACTCACCACACCCATAGAGATTCTGAGGGTTTTCAGAACAAGCGGGCAACCTATCCAAGTGGCTTACTCCGAGAAGGTCCTGACGCTTGCGAGCGGCTATGTGATCCTGGCGAGTAACTGCTTGAGTCTGAAGCCACTGCTGTTGCGCTGCGCCCGAAACGCGCTGAGAAATATTTCATGACAAGCCCGACCCCGACCCTTTCCTGGTCGGTGCTCATTTCCCTTTCGGCTTCCACTCCTGTGCCAGCTTTTTCGCCTCGGCGATCTGGGCCTCTGTCATATGATCGGCGAGCGTATTACGAAGAAGGGTCGCCGGCTTATCTCCGCTCGTGATCGCCAGGCTGTACCACTTATACGCCTGGACAAGATCATGCGGCACCCCTTGGGCATCCTCGTACATGATGGCAATTTTCGTTTGAGCGACGGCCTCTCCTTGGTCTGCGGCCAGACGGAACCATCGCAAGGCCTGCTTATAGTCTTTCGGGACTCCCTCTCCGTTAAAATACAACGTCCCCAGATTGTACTGTGCCTTGGCATGCCCCTGTACCGCCGCTTTGTCGTACCACTTCCGTGCCTGGACATCGTCCTGAGTCACACCTCGGCCTTTGCGATACAGCACCCCCAGGTTGTACTGCGCGAGGGCATCTCCCTTCTCAGCGAGCGGGCGCCACTCACGCAAGGCCGTGGCGTAGTCTTCACGGTTATTGGCATCCATACCCGCCTGAAAGTCGGCCCATGCCGGCACAACAAGACAGACGATCGATAGGACAAGGGCGACGGAAAATTGGAGCACGATCGACGGAAGGGGACGAATCGAAAAAGACATGGAAGCCTCGTTGGGACACGTATTGTAGGAGTGACGCGATCGACGGCATACGGGCTGCAGATGGAAGATGTATCCTACTGAGGGAAAATCTGTCAAATGCCAGAGAGGAGGCAGCCATTTAAACACATGGAACCCTGAGCGACTTGATGTCACAGACTCTTTCAGAGACCCTCGAAGGCCGTCCAACAAAGCCGCAGCAGCCTGCTAGTGAGAAGGGGATATCATCACGCCACTGAGGTCAGGAGCAATCGTGGGGTAGAAGCTCTCCAGCGTGATGATAAGCACTTCCTCCCCCTTGCCCCCAAAGCCAATGACCTCATCTTCATGTGGTGTTCTCTCAAATCGATGTTCCCACTTCAAACCATCTGAATCGATATACGTATTGACCGTGCCGTAGAAGTCCTCCACTCCTTCCCCTTTGCGCTGGCCCACCATCTTCCATGCCTTGTGGATAATCGGGTGCCTGCTCTCTCCCTCCTTGAGGGTAACCAGTACATAGGAACCGGCAATGGTGACCATGAATTTTCGTGGATCTATCTGAACCGCAACAGCCTGGCGATTGCCGGAGGTATAGTCCGCTATAGCCACGGCTTTCCGGCTCGTACCTGTGACGGTCCCGATCGTGGTCTTAAAAAATCCGGGAGGGTGAATCCTCCCGAAATGAGGGTGCTCGATTGCAAGGAGTTCCGCTGCACTCAATACATGGGCCAGATCCATGGGGGGCATTTTACCGCAACGAACAGCCTCTCGTCTTCATGGGTCTCGCAGGAAAGTTCGACCCGGCCATGGCGCAGTTACAAGTGTAGCCAGTATGAAAATGGCGCATAAACTCAGCATGGCTGTCGATCGGGCAGTTTAAGGCGACGAGGGAATGCTTCCGTAGGGTCGCTTACAGCGCTTCCGTAGGGCTGGACGCATCCGTGATGGCGTGGTGTACTGAAATGCAGACAGGGAAGGGTCGAGTGGTCGTCAAGGGAACAGCAGCGGGAGGCAAGAGCGGAGAGGCATCGAACACAATTTTCCGAGGACACACTCCATGCTATACGAACTATTCATGTACTGGGTTGTCGGGAGCATCGCAGTGGTCGCGGCCAGTATGGTACTCGGTGGTTTGCTATGTGTGTGGTGCGCTTCTAGAGGTAGTAAGCGGAGCCGGTTCGTCTCCGACAACCTCCCTTCCGCCCCGGGAAGGTCTCCGGATCAACTAAGTCATCAATGAAATAACTCCCCCAGATGCGTTTTCCGAAGACCTTTGCTGAGGAAGATTCGGTTAGGATGTCAGTTGTGTAAGACTTCGATTGTCTCGCCAACGAGGAGCACGTTCTCAGTCTCAGTGAGGAGGGATGGCTCAGGAACTGCCGTTTCAGAGAATATAGGAGTCGGAAGTAGCGGAATATGATGAAGCAGAGGGGCTTTGCGCGATCACTTCTTCCCGCAGGCAACTTTCAATAGTTCTTGACCAACACTCATCGGTGCCACTGGTTTCCACTGTTGTTCCACTGCAACGCTATACACTTCCGCCCCGTGTCCCATACTGCCAGAGAACTTCGTATACGCAAGCGCCCGACTACGGTCTTCTGCACAGTCATACGTTTGCTGCGTCTTGATCGATAAGTACGAGTTGCCCCTTGAGGTCTGTGTCGTCTGTAAGTCGAATAACGACGACATCTTCACCAGATCGCCTTTGCGGCGAATGGTGTCTGGGTCAGCGTAGGCAATCACGCCTGCCACCTTGTTCGCACTGACCTCGACCCACTCTGCGTACGCAGGTCCACCACTCACGACCAAGAGCATCATCAGAATCAGTTGTATCATTCAGCATGTCTCCTGCGAGATCATCATCGAACATCTTGAGTGTGCCTCCGTTTGTGATTATGGTCAAACAATACCTGGATTTCTGTCGCGGCACCTTGAGGGACCTTGGCCAATCGCTACGGCAGATGCGAAAAATAGCGACGGATTTATTGCGAACGAGGGTGTAAAGGGCTATGTCCTTCAATGGGAACCGCTCAACGTCTTCATGCCCTCAGGATACACGAGCCGGTCTCAGCCGTCCCTCAATTCGGTCAACACCCCCGAGCCTTATGCTGATACCTGGATGCATCGTGACTTGGGGGACTTCGGCTACATTTTCTCGGGAGACCACGATGCGAGCCAGACGACCGCACCGTGCTCATGCGCCCACTTGAGCCAGGATTTACGTGCGGAGTTGAACGTCTCTGTTATCTGAATAACTACGGGCAAGTTTGAATGGGGTGAGTGACGGGTTTCGAACCCGCGACCTCCGGATCCACAATCCGGCGCTCTAACCAACTGAGCTACACCCACCATTCGGAGAAGAACTCGACAGAGGTTCTGTGGAGAAGGAGATCTTAGCAAAGACAGAAGAAGCCCCGCAACCCGGCATGACGCCACGGGTCAATTGTGAAGAGACTTCTGTGCGGTCCTCATTTCCATTATCGGGAAATGACGATGATCGCCGGTCAACCCCTGGCATTAAAGGCCTGCTGCATTTCCGCAAGAATGGCGGCGGCAGCAGCAGCAGGATCTGATGCGTCTCTGATGGGTCGCCCGACCACCAAATAGTCGGCCCCAGCCGAGATTGCCTGAGTCGGCGTGGTCGCTCTGTGATGATCATCGACACCTTTACCGGCAGGTCGCACACCCGGTGTGACGATCAGAAATCTCGGGCCGACCTTAGGTCGGAGGATCGCCGGTTCTTCACCAGAGGCCACCACTCCATCACAGCCCACCTCAGACGCCAAGAGGGCACGCGCCGTGACCAAGTCCTGGACGCTCCGTTGAATGCCCATATCGTGGAGATCGTGGGTGTCGAAGTTGGTCAACACCGTCACCGCCAACAATTTCAGTGTGGACGTTCCACGGCCTTGAACGGCTGCAGCCAGCGCTTTCCGATTGGCATGCACCGTGAGAAACTCCACACCCATCGTCGCAACCCGAGCAGTGGCCCGACGAACCGTTTCCTCAATATCGAGGAACTTGAGGTCCAGAAATACTCGTTTGCCTCGGGCGATCAGGCGCTGGACCATCTCAGGTCCAGCGGCGGTGTACAGTTCGAGTCCCACCTTCACGAACATGACCTGATCCTGCACACGATCGAGAAGCCGGTCGGCCTCATCGCGTGAGGGCACATCAAGAGCCAAGATTAAACGGTCACGGGCTATGATCGTTGACACAGGTGTATCCTTTTCAAGAATAGCTCACCTTGACGCATTGGAGAGCCGTGTGGTACAAGTGCGTTCTTTTCCAGAGGAGTCTACTATGCCGGTTGTACATAAATCGACTATTCGCCGAGCTCGCCAATCCGTGAAACGGCACGCTCGTAACCATGCGGCGCTGGGCGCCCTCAAAAGCCTCGTCAAGAAAGTTCAAACGGCGGTCACCGAGAAAAAAATTGAAGATGCGAAGGCTTCGCTGCGCCTCGCCACATCGGCCCTCGGCAAAGCCGTGACAAAGGGCGTGATGAAGCCGAACACAGCTTCGCGCCGGATTGCTCGACTCACCCTCCGTGTCAACTCCTTGTCTGCTTCCGCCTCGTAATCGTCCGCACATTCGAGATTGTCCTCGCTCTTGCCGGTTTCGGGGCCTCAGGGCCACGACTCGGCGCAGGTGGATGCGCGTGCCCCTGCGCGCGATCGCAGAGTCGTAACAGCACGTCTTCAAGAATTCGCGCAGGACGCCCGCCACTTCCACCCTTCAGCTTGGCATCCGCATGTAAAAACAACTGGAGCGCTTCCTGCAAATGGGCGTCAGGGAATTGATCGAGAAACCCACGTACTTTGTAGGGATCCATACGCAATGCCCGGGCAGCTTCTCCCTCACGCCCCCCTTGCCGTGCGACTTCCTTGACCTTCCACAATCTCCGATATTGCCAGGCCAGTGAACCGAGGATTCTCAATGGCGCCTCTCCCGCTTCAAGATTTCTGGCCAAGATTGCCAATGCCCGCCCTCGGTTTTTTGTACCGATCGCCAACGTCAAATCAAATACTGACGCGCCTGGTTCCATCCCCCGCAATGTCGCGGCATCGGCCGCAGTCACCACCTGACCGGGCGAGACGTAGGCGGCAAGTTTTTCCAGTTCACGCCGAACTGAATAGAGCGACCCACCACAGGCGTCTTTGAGCAAATCGATTGCGTCGTCGTTGAGACGGATCCCAACCCGTTCAGCGTCCTGTTTGAGCCAAGGAAGCCACTGCGCCTCTTTCAGAGGAGAGCAATCGACCGTCACTGCGGCTTTCGTGAGAGCCTGGGTAAACTTGAGTCGCCCATCAAGTTTCGATGCGACAAAGATCACAGCGGTGGAGTCGTTCGGCTCCTTCAGATAGGGAAGGATCGCGTCGCATTCTCGGGCCGAAAGTTTATCGGCCGCTTTTACCACCACCATGCGCCGAGGCGCGAATACGGCGACCTCCGAGGCACAGGTGACAATCTCCGCCCCGCTCACATCGTCACCATAGAACAGATCGCAATTAAAATCGCTCTCACCTTCCCCCAACAGCGCGGACTTCAGCGCACCGAGAGCCATATCGCGCAGCAAATCTTCCTCGCCGACCACCGCATAGAGCGGCGCGACCGTGCCTTGCGCAAGCTGCGCATTGAGCTGAGCATGAGAGAGAGCGGACGCCATAGGAGATATCCGATTTATTTGATGGGGTTGTCCACGTTGTCCGGTGCCTGACGTGCAGGCGGCTTTGCCAGCTGCCCCGATTCCAATTGAAGCAGAAAGCGGGAAGCCAAGTCCTCGGCGATGAAACGGCCCGCTTGCTCTAACGCCCGGTTCTGTAAGGCTCGGTTGAAATTTAGGTCGGTCGTCACGAAGAACTCCGAGGCGCCCTTCGACGTTTGCGCCCACACGAGACGTTTCGTCCTGGTCTCCTCAACTTTGACGATGACCAAGACTTCCACACGGCTTTCGAGCGTGGTGGTCTGGGTGAAACTGAGCGTGGGAAGAAGAACCGAAAGAATTTGCCCGGACAGCACCAGATCAGCTGCCTCAGAATCCGCAACGACTTGGGCTCCACTGCCCGAGGAAAATTCATGCCGCAGATAGTTCGTATAGCGGGTTTCTAAATTCGGCTCAAACGTCCGGTTTTCCAACGCCCTGACGACCAATCGCGGTGGAGGTGATGTGGACGAGGAAGCCGTGGCCGCTCCCCCAATCGTAGGCCCAGCTCCTTCCACACGGAATTGATAGCCGCAGGCCCCTAGAAGCATAAGGAACAGGCAGAGTGCTGAGACGTGAGTGCTGAGCATGAAAAGGCGGTACACCTTCTCCTTCCGAATCGCACCATTCTTGGTCTCAGGTCTTACCACTCCGCACTTCCTTAGATGACAAAGTTTATGAGCTTTTTCTCCACGTAGATCACTTTTTTTGGTTCGTTACCCTGCAACCACTCGGCGACCTGCGTACGAGCCAGCCCTTCGACCTGTTCGCGAGTGGCGTCAGCGCCCACATCAAGTTTGGCCCGCAACTTTCCATTCACCTGGACCGGAATGGTCAACCGATCACTGACGATCAGCTCGGGATCGAAGAGCGGCCATGGCTGTTGAGAGACACTCGGCTGGTGACCCAGCACCTCCCATAGTTCTTCCGCCAGATGGGGGGCAAAGGGCCCCAAAAGAAGAACAAAGGGCTCAAGCAAGATCCGAGAACGCTGCTCGGCCTTCGTCATCTCATTCGTAAACACCATCATCTGGGAGATTGCCGTATTGAACCGCAATCCTTCGATGTCCTCAGTCACCTTCTTGATCGTCTGGTGAAGCACCCGCTGGTGTTCGAGGGTAGGAACTATGTCCATCACAGCACTCGACAATCGGCCCTCTTCATTCACCATGAGCCGCCATACCCGTTCGAGAAACCGCGTGACCCCCTCCACACCTCTCGTGCTCCAAGGCTTCACGGCCTCCAGCGGACCCATGAACATTTCATAGAGCCGCACCGCATCGGCCCCGAACTGGTCCATCATCTCATCGGGATTCACGACGTTGCCGCGGGATTTCGACATCTTCTGGTTGTCTTCCCCCAGGACCATCCCCTGATGCACCAATTTTCTGAATGGCTCCGGCGTGCTGACCACCCCAATATCGAACAGAACCTTGTGCCAAAACCGCGCGTAGAGCAAATGCAGCACGGCATGTTCGCTGCCACCGATATAGAGATCCACCGGCATCCAGTAACTTTCTTTTGCCGGATCGACGAGCTGCTTCTGATTCTTCGGATCGATAAATCGTAGATAATACCAACAGGAGCCGGCCCACTGAGGCATCGTGTTGGTTTCACGGCGTGCCGCTGCTCCGCTGATCGGATCGGTGGTCGTCAGCCATTCAGTAAGATTTGCGAGCGGGCTTTCGCCGGTCCCGGACGGTTTGAAGTTGTTGGTCTCCGGCAACAATATCGGTAACTGCTCTTCAGGGAGCGGGACGGCCTGGCCATCTACCCACACAATAGGAAAGGGCTCGCCCCAATATCGCTGACGGGCAAAAAGCCAATCCCTCAGCTTATAGTTCACAGCCTTGCGCCCCTTGCCCTGCGATTGTAACCAGGCCGTGATCTTCGGAATCGCATCCTCCGGTGTCAGCCCATCAATAGAAAAGCTTCTATCCGGCGTCGTGGAATTGATTACCGTCCCCTTATCGGTCTCAACAAAGGCCTCTTGCTCAACCTGACCGCCTGCGATCACTTCGAGGATCGGTAAACGATAGGTCTTCGCAAAAGCCCAGTCGCGCTCGTCGTGCGCCGGCACAGCCATGATGGCCCCGGTCCCATAACCCATCAACACGTAATCGGCAATCCAAATAGGCAGTGGTTCCTTATTCACCGGATTCACCGCATAGCCGCCGGTGAATACTCCGGTCTTTTCCTTTTCGAGTTCCTGCCGTTGGAGGTCGCTTTTTCTGGCCGCCGCCTCGCGATAGGCCGTGACCTCGATGCGGCAGTCGGTGGTCATGACAACCGTGACAAGCGGATGCTCTGGAGCCAACACCATATAGGTCGCGCCAAACAAGGTGTCGGGCCTTGTCGTAAAGATCCGAACCGTGCCGGAGGCACCGGCCAGATCGAACTCGACCTCCGCCCCGATCGATCGGCCAATCCAATTCTTCTGCATCTCCAATGTGCTGGCAGGCCATTCAACCAGCTTCAAATCTTCGAGCAGCCGATCGGCATAGGCCGTGATCTTCAACACCCATTGGCGCATCGGTTTGCGCACGACATCGAACCCGCCGACTTCGCTCTTGCCGTCGATAATTTCTTCATTGGCGAGCACCGTCCCTAGCGCCGGACACCAGTTCACTGGCACTTCCGCCACATAGGCCAGCCCTCGTTCGAACAGTTTCAAGAAGATCCATTGTGTCCAGCGATAGTAATCGGGGTCGATCGTGCTGATCTCGCGTTCCCAGTCATAGGAAAGCCCGACACGTTTCATCTGACGCTTGAAGGTCGCGATGTTCTCAGCTGTCGTGATAACCGGATGGATTCCGGTCTTCACCGCATACTGTTCGGCGGGGAGCCCAAATGCGTCCCACCCCATTGGGTGGAGCACGTTAAAGCCCCTCATACGTTTGTAGCGTGAGACGATATCCGTCGCGGTGTACCCCTCAAGATGACCGACGTGGAGGCCTGAGCCGGATGGATAGGGAAACATGTCGAGGCAGTAGAATTTCGGCTTGGCCCGGTCGTCAGCCACACGAAAGGTTCGGTGCTGCTCCCAATAGGCCTGCCACTTCACTTCAAGGACATGATGATTGTAGGTCTTACTCATGTTGGGAATGAATCGCTCTCGCCTCAAAAAAGAGAACGGACTCTAGCATAGCCTCCTCGGGGTCACAAGATTCTACGGCCCTGCCCTACGAGGCCTTTGCTATACTATGCGCGGCCATGGGACTCTATCTTCATCATATCTTTCCCCGCCTTATGGATTGGGTCATGGCGGGAGAAGAATTCCATCGCTTGCGCCTGGAATTACTCGCTCAGGTCCACGGCGAGGTGCTGGAACTGGGAATTGGAACCGGACTGAACCTGCCGCACTACCCCAAGACCGTCACCCAGCTCCATGCCGTCGATCCAGCTAATCTACTTCCCAAGACCGTCACGAAGCGCACCACCAGTCAGTCCTTTCCCATTCGCATCCAACATATTACCGCTGAATCATTGCCCTATGCCCCCCGATCCTTTGATTTCGCCGTCAGTACCTGGACTCTCTGCACCATTCCCGATCCGGTCAAGGCACTGCGAGAGGTTCGTCGAGTCCTCAAGCCCGATGGAATGTTTCTGTTTCTAGAGCATGGCCGGAGCGAGGACGAGAGAGTCGCGGCCTGGCAAGACCGGTTGAACCCCATTCAAAACATCATCGGCTGTGGCTGCAACCTGAACCGACAAATCGATCAGCTCATCATCCAGGCCGGCCTGAAGATCACGACGCTCGATCGGTTCCACATGCAGAACGTGCCTAGACTCGGCGGCGAGATGTATAAGGGAAAAGCAACCCGACCGGGCTAGATGGTAGGGCTCCCGTTGAGGAGAGAAGAAAAGCCGGTGACCGAGACGAACTGAGTAAGCGGGCTGGGAGGCAATTGCGAGCTCGACTTGGCACTATGAATGAGATGGGCGACGCCAAATTGTTGTGCTGCCATCAGACAACCCTCATCATCATCCATATAGAGAGACCTTGTCGGATCAAATCCCAACAATTGCCGACATCGAGGCCAATACTCCGGACGCATTTTGAGATACCCCACTTCAAACGCGTTCACGATTCGATCCACATGCTGATCGAGTCCGGTCTTAGCCGTCTTCACCGACACACCTGCCTCATGTGCATTGGTGACAATCGTCACACGCTTCCCGAGCCGGCGAAGATCTCGCAAAAATTCTTCCGCCCCCGGTAGGAACCCGATCATGTGATCTAACTCACGATGCAATCCCACCACATCGATTCCCACCCGCTTCGTCCAATAGTGCAGATCGGTCCAGGCCAATTCACCTTCGACCGAGCGGTACATCGCCATAAGTCGGTCGCGAGATTCCTCGAACGGCAAACCATGAAGTGCGGCATACCGGCGCGGCAACTCCTCTTCGAAAAAGAAATTGTCAAAGTGGCGGTCGAGCAGCGTCCCGTCCATATCGAGCAAGACATCGTCGATCTCGTTCCAATTGAGAGCGTGCTGAGGGTGGAGTGGTGAGTTCTGCGTCATTGGGAAAGTATATCGGAGGTCGACCGAGAAGACGAGCTGGTTGTGTTTGTCAAAATTCTTATGTTACGGTCGATACACAATCTCCCATGCCACGCACGAAACACACCCCCATACAGCCAGTACCGATACCGTCAGCCACAACGGCTCGCCCGCCGATTGTGGCCATTATCGGTCGCCCCAACGTCGGCAAGTCGACGCTTTTTAATCGCATGCTCGGCAAACGCACGGCGATCGTCGACGACGTTCCTGGGGTCACCCGGGACCGTAACTACGCCGATGCGACCTATCGAAATAGGCCGTTCCGTCTCGTGGATACTGGAGGTCTGGACCCGTCGGCATCGGAAGGCATGCTGGCTCTCATCAAGCGTCAATCGGAACTTGCCATTGCAGAAGCGGATATCTTGGTCCTACTGATGGATGGCCGGACCGGGCTGACGACCCCGGACCAGGAAGTGGTCCGTCTCTTACGCGGAAACCCGAAACCGTTGTTTGTCGTGGTCAACAAGATCGACACACCCAAGGTCGAAACGCTCGTGGCGGATTTCTATCGTTTGGGGACCGACACGCTCTATCCGATCTCTGCGGAACACGGCATCGGCGTCTCTGAGCTCCTCGATGCCCTCTATCCGCTGCTCCCCAACCCAAGTGAGAACCCTGAGCTGTCGACCATGCCCCGCATTGCTGTAGTGGGGCGGCCGAATGTCGGAAAATCCACGCTGGTGAATGCCGTGCTCGGAGAAGACCGTGTGGTGGTCAGCGACGTACCGGGAACGACAAGAGATTCTATCGACTCGATCGCCCTTCACCAGGGACGGCGGTATCTCTTTACCGATACGGCCGGTATTCGTCGGCGTGGGAAGATCGATCGGGGAATCGAGGGTTATAGCGTGGTCCGGTCGCACTTGGCCATCGGCCGATCCGACCTCGGGATCTTGCTACTCGATGCCACGGAAGGCGTGACTGAGCAGGACACGAAGATCGCCGGGATCATCATCAAGCAAGGACGGGCCTGCTTCCTGCTGGTGAATAAATGGGATCTCCGGGAAGGCGACAGCCAGGCCCGGCAGGAAGTCGAGCAGGAGCTTCGGCGGCGGTTTCCCTTTCTCACCTGGGCGCCGGTCCTCTTCGCATCCGCGTCTCATCCCGATTCGCTTGGTCAGCTCTTTCCGACCATTGATAGAGTCTTCACAGCATTTTCAAAGAGGATCCCGACGGGAGCCTTGAATAAGTTCCTCCAGGAAATCCTCGCCACCCACCCCCTACCGGTGCGCAAAGGCAAACCGACGAAGATCACTAAATCTGCCTTCATGACCCAAGTCGCCACAGAACCGCCTGTCTTTGCCTTGTTTGTCGGTCACCCGGACAATATCACCCCGGCCTATCTCCGCTTTCTTGAAAACCAACTCCGCGAGGAATATGGATTCGAAGGAACCCCTATTCGTATGCTGGTCCGCAAAAAGTAGCTGGTTCAATTTTTGCCATCCCGTTACCGTCTTTGTGCGCAATCTAACCCAAGGCATCGCGTTGTAGTCGGTATATGCAGGATTATCGAGCTTCCTACACTCGCCACTTCGGTGCAACTCTTGCACAGTCCCAAGACCATTTCTCCGAAAGGATATCCGTGCCGCAAGCATATCTGCAAAACCAAGCCGACGTTTCTCAGAACGCTGTTTCCGGACTAGAGACGAGACACCAACCCCTCCTCTCTTCCCCCGACTCAGGCATGATCGTGTTTTCCTCATCCGCTCGCATCCTGCACATGAATGGACCAGCCCGTACACTCATGTCACTGTTCGGCACATCCCATGAACACTGGCCACAGGTGGCGCCAGAATCCCTGCCATCGATTATCACGGAATTCTGTCTCGACGTGCTGGCACAACTCCGACGTCGAGTCGAAGCGCAGGACTGGACACAATTCGAAATGCGCCGCACCTGTCATATGGTCACACCATCCCTCCTCCTCACAGGGTTTGGGGTTCCGAGTTCATCTACCCGTGAGATCCGTGTCATCCTGACCCTCACTCCCCTCCCCTCCATCCCATCCGCAGTCACAGATTCACGGCTTACCAACCCGTCGATCGCTGTCCACACATCTGCTCATAACGTCATGTCGGAAGGACAGGCCTCCAAGCAGCTGTCGTAGCGGCTTGCACCTTGACTCCCTCGCAGGCATCATGCTATTCGCATCATGCTGATGATGCGTTCCACTGCTACAGTTCGCGGCAACTCTCAGACCGGCGGGTTGCACAATTTCGCACTTCGCTTCTTGCTACGAAGTGCGATCGGGTCCTTCTGCGCCCTGTTAGTCGTCGGCACTCTTATCAGCCCCATCCATGCCGAGGAGCCACCTGAACAAACAGAAACACTCTCGCCCGCAACCGCTGAAACCCAGGATCCGGTCCCTGACCCGACTTCTGATCCAACCCCTAATCCAACCCCTGATGCCCCCCCTGCTCCCGTTCCCTCCGTAGCCCCAATCACCATCGATCCCTTCATAAAACTCCGAGGATCGGTATGGAGAACCAAGGCCGGGATCGTCTTCCTCAAGACCCCGATCGGACTGCTGAGTCTCAGTTCCAAAACCACGCTGAAAGATCTCAAGGCCTCGCAGGAAATACGGTTTTGGGTACATGATCGCCATGTCTTCGTCGAGATCCGTAAGAGAGCGGACGATTCGTTAGTCCATCGTTACCTCAGCGGGCCCATGACACCCGGAACCAATGAGCCAGGAACATTACATTGGTGGGGGCCCGACGGTGACCTGACGGTCCATGCCGGGAAACTGGAAGAACGCCTCACCAGCTATCGCGAAGGAGAACCGCTGACCGTAGAAGTCGATGAGACCAATACCATCAGCGGAGTACACGACTTGCAATTCGACCTGCAGATCGGCCAAACCCCGCCGACCGGCTCAGACGTACAACTCCTCCTCTCAGGAACCGTCTCGAAGCTGAAATCCAACTTCGTCTTTGTCCGCACCCCTGTCGGCCTGGTCATGCTCAATTCGAAGATCGGAGTCCCCCGTGTGAAAGTCGGACAACCGATCACGGTGCACATCGACAGTGGACATGTCACCGTCACGCTTCCATCCGCTGAAACCGCCACTCCCCGACACAGTGCTGCTCCAAGCCCCTAGACTCGCCTCAGCCATGCGCGCCATTACTCCAACAACGCCTCCCCGACAACCGGCCAGGCAAAAACCTGACGGATTTGATAGGCTGTATCGAGACCATGTCGATTTGATATATCGATACGCCTATCGCCTGTGCGGCGAAACGGAAGCGGCAAAGGATCTCGTTCAAGAAACCTTTCTCAATGCCTACCAAGGACTCAAAAATTTCCGAGGCGACGCGCGAGTCTCCACTTGGCTGTACACCATTGCCTCACGGGCCTGCATACGGATGCGTCGCAAGCGCAAAGGGCAGCCGGAACACGAGCTCTCGATCGAGGAGTTCGTCCCCACCTCCGAGGGAGAGTTTCGCCTTCAGATTCCGATCGATGGACTCAGCCCCGAAGAGGCCCTGCAGAACAAGGAGCTCCGAAAGGCCCTCGATCAGGCGATCGAGAAACTGCCTCAAAAATATCGGATGGCCCTGGTGCTCCGCGATATGGAAGGGTTCAGCGCCAAAGAAGTGGGGACCATCATGGGGTTGAACGAGCGCGCGGTAAAATCTCGCTTGCACCGGGCACGATTGTTTATGCGGCGAGAGCTCAGCGCCCGCGGGATCACCCACCACGACGGTCACAAGCAAGAGAGCTCGCACTCATGACAAAGATAAAGAAAACAACCGCGACGCAAAGGAAACCGTCCCAGCCATCGTCTCACGGCCATAGCCATCGTCAAGGCGATTGCGTGGCTCTTCTCCGGCAATTATCCGCCTATATCGACGACGAACTCCCTTCCGACGTGTGTACGGAGATACGACGCCATATGGGAACCTGCCCGAACTGCGAAATCTTCATCGCCTCTCTCCAACACACCGTCACCCTCTGCCGACATCGTACAACTCCACCGTTGACATCAGCCGACCGGAAACACATGCGCCGCGCGATCCTCGATGCGGCCAATGCACAGTGAAAGACAGGCTCTGGGTCATAGGCCTGGCATTCGCGCTCGCAACCCCCACCGTTACGCTCGCGACTGAGTTGGAGATGGAGTCGGTCACCGTAGAGATCCGTTCGCGGATGTTCATTCCCCAACAGATCCACCTGCATCAGGGTCGCAAGACCGTACTGCGGTTCCGTAACCACGATACAGAACTCCACACCGTCGTCGCCAAGGAACTTTTCCTGAGCGACGACCTCAACCTGGCTGGCAACGGAGCCCCGGAGTTCGGTCCGGAAGGACTCAAGAAAGTGATCATCCCGCCTGACGGCCTCATCGAATTTCAGTTTACACCGGCACGCACCGGAACCTTCTCATACCTATGCGACATGCCGGGTCATGAGATGCGGGCCGTCATTGTGGTCGAATAACCAGAAGAACAGCAAACGATTCTCCGGCAACTTGTTCGCCTCGCAACGAAGAATTACTCGGACAGACTCCTAGCCGTTTGTTGACAAAGTGGATGACGATGCCCGAAACGACACCACGCCCGAGATCATCGATGGAAGCTCAATGTCCTGCAGGCTGTTCAGAAAGGCCATCCAGCAAGGCCGCAGCGAGCGAAGAGGCGAATCGTACGCTGTGCCGTACGTTGAGCCTCTGAGCGAGGCGAGAACGATGCTGGCGGACTTTATCAACAGCCTGCTAGCCTATTTCAGGTCCATAAAGCAGCGTGATACAGTGTCTTTTTTGTTCTCTCCCTGATTGGAGGAGTCCGCCAGATATGAAGCCTGTACAGATTTTCTACCGCGGCTCGTTCAGAAGCCTGCTCATCGCCGGAGCCCTGTTAATAGTGACGATACTGCTTCTCATCGAACCCCCCTCGGCATCTGCCGCTGCAAAAAAATCGAAGCAATCCATCACCGCTGCTGAAGCGACGGCTCGACGATACGCCGAAGCGATGGGCGCAGGGAATGCGGTGGCCGTCGGCCAACTCGACTTCGCCTGCCAATATCCCCTTGTAGCCGCAGCCCCCCATGGCATCACGCGCTATCCGGCTGACTCCGACCCCGTCTACGATTCCTGCCGGCAGCGACTTCAACATGCCCATGCCTCTACCATCATCCGAACTGATGTCGGCATGGAGATCTTGTGGCCTAGTAATGGCGAACTGATTTTTTTCAGCGAGGACGTGAAGCGCTATCCCGCCTCAGCTTTTGTGACCGACTCGTTGGGGCTGAGCCCACCGGGAACCGGATTCCGTGTTCATGTTGCCGGCAGCGCACGGCTTCCTTCAGCTTCGTTCCGCCTTCGACCGAATGGCCCGGTCGTCGCAGTGCCGACGACCTTGGTAAAATTGTCTATCAGCTACCAGGATCCTCTCACCGCTCCAGTGACCTATGCTGCCGGTTCGGTCAAGTGGACCACAACGATTAAGCGAACCAGGCGTGCGCTGAAAGAAGTGACTATTCAGTGGGTGGTCCTCTCCGGGCTGAAAAAATACGGCTTCGCGGGCGACCAGGCGATTGTGAACCTTCCCGTCACCAGCGGCGCCATCTTCGGAAGCGGCAAGCAGGAACAGATCCCGTTTGTCACAGAAACCAGCCATGCCCTATCTGAGTCACTCGTCTGGTGGGGACCGACTGACAGCCCTGGGCTCTTGACCGCGGCGGTCGCTCGCGCGGCCATATTTCCTGAACTGCGCGACCGCGTGGCCATGCTGAACCGCGTGCTCATCGTCGACCCTCATCAGGCCGAGGCCCTCACGGTACTGAGCCGGCATCTCTATGCCATGGTCCTACGCGAGGCCTATCCATTCCACAGACTCATGGTGAAAGATCCGGCACTGTCCTTGGTCGTCAACGAGCATTTCTGGAACATCTATGCTCAATCGACACGCATGGACCTATCGCTGGGGATGGAAATGGGTGGGTTCGACAAACCAACGACCGCCGACTACCTGTACCGCATGCTCTCAGCCATGCAAACATTGGCTACTGTACGGCCCGAGCAACTCGACAATCGATTTCGGTTAGGCGTGGCCTTGCGCTGGAATAACGATCAAGAACCCTCGATCGAAACCCACCACTCCTTGGTCAAGGCTATTCCGGCTGAACAAAGGGCCGGTAGAGCTGAGGCCCTGCTCCAACTCGCCTGGTCCCGTATTAACAAAGTAGCCTGGAATCGCATCCTTGACGACGCAGACATTCGGATCGCCTATCAGGATGCCGACGAAGCGCTCGCGCTTGCCGATCTGCCGCTCGATAAATTCATGGCCGAGTACACCAAAGCCTACAGTTTGCTGTTCACCCCGGACCGAGACAATCGGGCGCTCTTGGAGCGACTGACAGAGGCCAAACGATGGTTTGCCGAAATTCCAGGACAAACGCCGGACATCTGGAATTTCTTCGTCGGAGCAGAATCGTTGAAAGCGGTACTGGACGCAGATCCCATCTTTCAACCTTATGGCTCAGCAGAGGAAAGAAAGGGTGCAATGCTGAAATCAGCGCTCAATCGTTTGATCTTCGACGTACCAAGGGTAGGTGCTCACTCGTGGCGCCCGCTGACGGCCTTTTTGTCTGACAAGCGCGTCCGAGGGAGTCCGGCGTTTTGCGACAAACGTCAGCAGCCCGGATCGTTAGTTTTTTACGTCGCGTAACTTGATGTTATGTTCAGGCTCAGCGCAAACCCGTCTGATCTGCGCTTCCCGCCCGTTGATGTGTCCACCCCTGAGGGCCTGCTCGCCGTCGGGGGCGACCTGAGACCCGAGCGATTGCTCGAAGCCTACCGACACGGCATCTTTCCCTGGTACGACGACGACCAGCCCATCCTGTGGTGGTCCCCCGATCCTCGAACCGTCCTCTTTCCCGACAAGCTCCATATCTCTCGCAGCCTGAAGAGAAGCCTTCGTCCTGGCCTATTCAGCGTCACGCTCGACCGGTGTTTTCGCGACGTGATGCAGCAATGCGCAGGACCCAGGCCGCAATATCCAGACGGCGGCACCTGGATCACGGCAGAGATGCTCGATGCCTACACGCTCTTACACAAACAAGGCTATGCCCATTCCGTTGAAACCTGGCAGGATGGAAAGTTGGTGGGCGGACTCTATGGTGTGGCGCTGGGCGGCGCCTTCTTCGCAGAATCGATGTTCACCCGTGTCCCTGACGCCTCAAAAGTTGGGTTGGTCTCTCTTGTGCGCCAGCTACAGACCTGGGGATTCCGCATCATCGACTGCCAGCAATCCTCTCCGCATGTCATGCGCTTCGGTGCGGAAGAAATCCCCCGTCGAGACTTTCTCGATCACCTCGCCACAGCACTCACTCTGCCTGAACAGCATGGACGCTGGCAGTTCGACATTCCATGATAGAAATCGTGAGCCCGTCGCTCGGTCATAATCGTGTGTGACTGCTCGCCTTGACGCTCTCTGCCCTCCGCGCCATACTGCGCCACCATGCGCGCCCTAGTCATAATTCTCCTGGCTACACTCGTTCTCCCCTCTGAGCATGCGCAGCTTCCCCGCCGATCGACATGTCAGCAGCAGACCTGCGAGAACAGGCAGCCCAGGGTGTCGCGGAAGCGCAGACCAACCTCGGGTTGCTGTATTACGACGGGCGGGGTGTGCCGAGGGATTACACAAAAGCGCGGGAGTGGTTCGAGAAAGCCGCAGCACAGGGTCACGCGGACGCGCAATATAACCTTGGGATGCTGTATGACTTCGAGAAAGGCGTCCCTCAGAATTTTGCGACGGCGAAGCGCTGGTATGAACAAGCCGCTATGCAGGGGCACGCCGGTGCTCAAAACAACCTTGGAGCGCTCTATGAATTCGGACATGGCGTGAAGCAGGACTCTGTGCGGGCATACATGTGGTACAACGTCGCAGCATCCCTCTCGACGAATGACCCGCAGAAGGACGTCGCAGCAGAAAATCGAGATGAAATCGCAGGTGACATGACTTCCGCGCAGATTTCAGAAGCTAAACGACTGACGAGTCAATGTCGGACACGGCAGTTCAAGGGCTGCTGAGTGTGATCCGTCGAATTCCCACTTTTCCCGCACCCCGCGTCGCAGTAGACAACACTTCGCAATCATCCGTCACGACCAGCCCATGCCATCCCCCCACAAGCTGCCGCGGAGCCTATCCAGGCACCTTGAACTTCTCTTCAAACTGGGGCACACTCCAACAGTTCTGACGATCTCTCAGGAGGAATTCTCGATGACACGAATAATCCTTTCTATGGGTATTGGGCTCCTGTTGACTGTGGGCACGGCGTGGGCAGGACCACTCGAAGATACGACTGCTGCAAATCCACCCGGTGATCACGCGACTGCGTTGAAAGCATTTCAATCGCTTGCAGCCCAAGGGAATGCGGAGGCGCAGAACAATCTCGGAGAACTGTATGCCAAAGGACAAGGCGTGCCGCAGGATTATGCGCAAGCGCGCAAGTGGTACGAGAAAGCCGCGGCGCAGGGGAATGCGCTCGCACAGAACAACCTCGCGGAACTGTATTTCGCAGGTCTAGGCGTACCGCAGGATTATGTGCGGGCGTATTTGTGGGTGAGCCTCGCAGCAGTACACATGAAGGGTGACGAGCAGAAGCAAGCCGAGGAAAATCGAAACGATGTCGCCGGGCGCATGACTCCCGAACAGATTACAGAAGCCAAGCGGCTCACGCAACAGTGCATGGCACTGAAGTTCAAAGGCTGCTGAGTCGGATTTACCGCTCTCTCTTCACCCCAACGCTCGCGCCACACTCGCAGTAGATCCGCAGACACCTTCGCCATCATCCGTTGCGACAGCCACTTGCCCCCAAGATGCCGCGAAGCGCTCGGCGCCGAAGAAATCCACCGGCGAGACTTTCTCGATCATCTGACTGACGCAATGCGCCTTCCTGAGCGGCGCGGGCGCGGGCAGTTTGACATTCCATGATATAAGTCGTGAGCCGGCAGCTCAATCGTACACCTTACAACAAGTTGATGTTACTGCAAATTCACACTGGCGGGGCAAGGCACGACTCACACGAACTCTACAGCAACGTCGGAGTCTGCCTGTTTAGTGCCTATGCAGCGATGTTATACCTTTGCGCCTTGACGGTCTGGGGTCCGCACCCTATCCGTCATGACGCTCCTGGCTGCACTCACTCTCCCTTCCTTTCCTTTTGCTGTCTTGGCAACAGAGTGGTAGCAGAATAATCGAATCGCTATAATATCCTGCACTGAGCACCTGGAAAACCTATGCACATCTTCATTGACGAATCCGGACCATTCGTAGTTCCCAAGACCGAAAAATGGTCTGTTTGTTGTATGGCAGCCTTGGTTATTCCTGACTCACACTATCTTGAGATTGCGAGCAACTTCGAGGCGCTAAAGTCTGTTTGGAACGCCGAAGGAAAAGAAGTAAAGGGCAAAGAATTGAATGAGCGCGAAATTTCTAGCGTCATCCAGATGCTCGGAAGATACGATGTTCTTTTTGAAGCAACGACTATTGATATGGGTCTCCAGAGTGATGATGCAATTGGCAAACACAAAGAAGCCCAAGCACAAAATATCACGAAGAACCTCACTCCCGCGCACCAGCCCTCTTTAGTAAAACATTTGGAAACACTTCAAGCCAAACTAAGGCAATTGGCAAACCCGCTCTATGTGCAATTCGTTCTAGGCGTATCCCTACTCGCAAAAGTCATTCAGGACGCCACTTGTATTACGTTTCCAGCGATGCCCACAGGAACTCGGACATTTCCGGTGGGTTATAGATGCGAAGGATAAGACAGTTACGAGTTTTGAGGATCTCTGGTTGCAGATGATTCGTCCGAGTCAGATGTCCAAGTCCTTCGAGGAACCGCTTGCTATGTTGAAGGGCGCTGATTACAGCGCATTTCAGGAGTACCGCGGAGTACTTCCGAAGATCCCTGATTATTTGCGCGGCGTCCTGAAAGACAAAGAACCATTCGAATACACCAATATTGGCAAAATCCTAGGAAGAGTACAATTCGCAAATTCAGATGAGGAGTTAGGAATTCAACTGGTGGATATTCTCTGCAATGCCTTACGACGTCAATGAATGGCAACTTACGCCACAAGGATGTCGGAAACGCTAGGCTGTCTCATGGTTGGTGCCCCAAAAGGCATAATGTCATTCGCATGGTTGACCTTACGGCGACTTCTTCTTGGTCATACAAAAAGAACAGGTTCCATACTCCGCTTGCAAAAATCACAGATAAAATAGCAAAGCCAATGCCAAGTGCGGAATACTTGCGAGAGCATGACCATGAATGAAAGATGCTTGCAGTGCGTCACTAAAAACAGCGACTGGGCTGCTGAGTGGGGTCCGCCGCAGTCTCGGCTTTTTATCGCAACCCAGCGCCGTAGCACACCAACACTCTTCGCAATCGTCCATGGCGACCAGCCCATGCCCTCCACAAGATGCCGCGAAACCGCTCCAGGTTTCATTTGACCTTTCCCTCAAAGCGGCGGCACAATTCCCCCGATTTACTGTATTCGTAACCATGCCTTATCGAAATTTCTTCTCGCATCTAGGAAAGGAACCACCCAATGGCAGTTCCAGACTTTCAGAGTTTCTTCAAGCCGTTGCTTGATCTTGCCGCAGACAGGAAAGAGCATTCACGGCGTCACCTGATGCTAAGTCTTTATTCATGTGCGAATAATTGTTCGAGTCTCTCGATGAATAGGCTACAGACAAGAGTCCTTATAGGTTCAGCGATTGCAGTTTTGTGGCTCCTTGCGTTTATTGCTAGTGGGATGCTTTCCTGGCTATTGGTACTAATAGCAGCGATTTCTACATTCTACGCCGTAGGTCTGTTTATTTTCGGAATTCCTCTCCGTGGCATAGGCTATATTTCCCGCTAATTCAACGATACGCTTTCCTCGGAGCCTTTCTATATTTCAGGTTAGCAGATACAGGCGCAAATGGAATTTACGCCGAGAAAACCACTCGGTGTATTGCTAAAAGAATTCCAGCCGGATTTCACAGAGGAGGCGATCGAGACAGATATTGGATAATTGGCAAAGTGAGTTTAAGAACTTTGATGATGCGAGCCTGTTCCAGCAAATATGTTCGGAGGCTGGCATCAGGGACAGAGGATTTGCCAGACAAATTGAACACCCTCTCACTTCCACGATTGATCCTCAAAACTACAACAGTTGCTTTGTGCGTCACGCTATCGGGCAAATCATACATGCCAAGGCAGGCAATCAACAGAAGAAGAAATATTGGCAAGCACTTTTGTCCGGGAAAGTCTCCTGATATCCTGCGGTGGCTCACTTGGCTCCTCTCTCTGCTTGTTGAACGAATTGCTGCAAACTCATGACTGTCGGAAGCGTTTTTCAGTACGGAGGAGTTATGGATTCTGTCTGTGCTGCAACGAGGGTTCGGATTGTCATTGCAGCTCGATTTCGTCGAAAGCTTAACACCAAGCTGGGATGATGTGTTTTCTACGCTCCACTATCGGTTCATTGACTTTGGTGCATTACCGTGGTAATGTTCATCCATGCCGCTCGCACATTCCAGACTGACCGCGCAGGGCCAGATTTCCGTCCCTTCCGAGATTCGCAGGAAACTCGGGGTCGGGCCAGGATCGGTCCTTGAATGGGACGAGAAGAACGACGAGGTGATTGTGCGAAAAGCCGGACAGCACACCCTGGCAGATGTGCATGACGCGCTGTTTCCCGATGGCAACCCAAAGCGAAAACCTCGACCAGCGTGAAGGACGGCATCAGAAAGACACATCCGTCAGAAATATGCACGCGGTTGATACGAATGTATTGGTGCGGCTGCTGGTGCGTGACGATGCACGCCAGGCCACTGCAGCGGAGGCGTTTGTGGCAAAAGGGGCGTGGGTCTCGACCCTCGTGCTGGCGGAAACCCTGTGGGTGCTCGACGCGGTGTATCAGCGCTCTCCCGCGCAGATCGCCAACGCGGTCGCACTCATGTTGCATCACAAAGACTTAACGCTTCAGGATACCGATGTCGTCGCCTTGGCGTTGACACATTTCCGCGCGCGGCCCTCGTTGGGCTTCTCCGATTGTCTCGTGCTGGAAATCGCCCGCAAGGCCGGGCATCTGCCGCTGGGCACCTTCGATCGGAATCTTGGAAAACTTGACGGCGCCCACCGCTTATAGCGACCGCCTACACAACCAAGCACAGCCGTGCGCCAGTAGCCACGCAACATACCAGAGACCACGATGCAGAGGGTTTCGTAGTCACGCCAGACGAGCTCCCGATACCTACACAGCTCAAACCAGAGCCATACAGAGGGCGCCTTACCGAATCAGTTCCATGAGCGACACTTATAAAATCTCAGGGACGGAGGCTGATTGATCTTCCACTTGCGCAACTTTCTCACCCGCCCACCCACTGGCAGATATTTTTCACCGCCCTACTCCGATTGCTTCGCAATCGATTTCCCGTGACGTGCCATTAGCCCAGGCGAGGGCTTTCCAATCCTCACAGTTCTCGTAAGGGAGTGGCCGTGCCCCTTACTGCGCCATCGCAACCGCCATTCTTTCATATGTTCCTTCTAAGCTGCTCGTTTTCCCTCTCAGGGAAGGGCACCCATGTTGGTCTACGTGCGGCCGTCGAACGAGGCCCTTCTTAGGGCGCGCGTTCCGGGAGCACAGGACCAATGTGGGTGCTCTTCCCATCTTTTTCGTGCGCGTTCTGCGAGCAAGAAGGGCACCTGGCCGCTCTCTATCCCCTCCGCTGCACGAGTTATCCACTATTTCATTTTCTCAAGGGTTGCCTCGGTCGATCCTCGATTGCGCGCGTCGAACGAAATAAATTACTCCCTCCAAGCTCGCTCGTTCCCTCTCAGGGATGGGGGCTGAATGATCTTCCACTGCGCGCGTCCAACGAAGACTTTCTGTTTCCTTTTCGCACTCATCCACAACTTTTCGCTCAAGGGAGTCGCCGGACTGTCTTTCACTGCGCGCATCGAACGAGCACATTCCCATCGTGCGCGTTCTGCGAGCAAGAAAGATGGTTCGGCGGCTCCCTACCTCTCCCATCTTCGCCACCTCCGCAAAATAATGCGCAAACGCCTTCATCCCGCCTGAGGCCTGGCCCCAGTCGAAATATTCGTTCGGCGCATGGTAGCCGTGCTCAGGCAGGCTCAACCCCATAAACAGGATCGGCACCTTCCAGGCTTTCTGCATCGTGACCACGGCGCCGATTGATCCGCCTTCGCGGACGAAGGCCGGTTCTTTTCCAAACCCTGCCTTCACCGCCCGTTTCACCACTTCGACATAGGGCCCATCGAAACTGCCCTTGAACGGGTGCAGCATCCCTTCCCGCTCTACCTTCACATTCGGATTCAGCTTGGCGACATATTTTTTGAGCAACGCAAATACCTTTTCTGGGGTTTGATTCGGCACCAACCTCATACTCACTTTCAGCTCGCCATGGCCCGGCACGACCGTCTTCACCCCAGGCCCGTGATAGCCGCCGGTCAACCCATGCACCTCGAACGTCGGCGCGGCCCAGATCCGGCGCATGATCTCGGCGGGATCGTTCGTACGGAGCGTCTGAAATCCATAGGCCTGCTTGAAGTTCTTGACCTGGAAGCCGGACGCGAGAAAACTCTTGATCTCTGCTTTCGTCGGTTCGACCACATCCTGATAAAACCCGGGAATCTTCACCTTGCCGCTCTTAGCATCGACGCAGGCATGCGCCACGTCCATCAGTTCCGCGAGCGGATTTCGCGCGGCGCCGCCGGTCACGCCGGAATGGGCGTCTTTCGTTCCAGTGCGCAAGCGTGAGGCGCGCGCCCAGCAGACCGCGCAGACCATAGGGCATGGCCGGCTTTCCTTTCGCGAGCCAGATCGTATCCGACACGACGACTGAATCCGGCCGAGGAATAGCCGCTTGGTTCTTGAGCCCAGCCGAAAAGTTCGGACTACCGATTTCTTCTTCCAGCTCCCAAAGAAACCGGACGTTAATCGGCACTCCTTGCTCAATGGCATACCGTGCGCCGAACAGGGCCGAGAGAGCAGGACCCTTGTCGTCCGTCGCGCCACGGCCTTTGTACAACCCGTTCTCGTTCTTGAATGCAAAAGGCTCCTGCTTCCATTCCGGCTCCTGCGCCGGCTGTACATCCATATGATTGTAGATAGTGACCGTCGGATGTTGGACTCCGGTCATCCATCCGCCTGACACGATCGGATAGCCACCGGTTTCTACAATTCGAACGTCGGCTCCCAAGTCTGTGAGGAGCTGCCGCGCAAAGTCCGCCATGCGACGGATGTCGGGAGCTCTAGCCGGATCCATGCTGATCGAAGGAATTTCCACCATCTGGCCCAGCAGGTCTTCAAACCGGAGGCGGCTGTCTGTGATGTAGCGTTCAAGGCTTGTGCATGATCGATCATGGGTGATTCTCCAGAAAAGGTAGGCGGATTATAACGAGTTCGTCGAAGAGGCGGAAGGGACTTCTGCCACGACCTTCTGTAAAATAGAATGGTGATACAGCGCACAGCATCTCGTGGACGAATATTGGTGAGTCTCCTTACTGGCCTCTGGCTGGGGTGGTCTGTGGTTGCCGCTTCCTCTGCGTCAGCGGCGGAACCCATCACCATTCGCGAGATCCTCGATGGACCGAAGTCGTTTCATTTGAAACAGGTCACGTTGCGGGGCACTGTTCGCAATGTGACGCCGCTCGATCCCTACAAGCTCCAGGCCGGCACAATGTGCTACGGCGCCTATTTGTTCTACTTGGAGGACGAGACCTCCTCGATCAACGTAGCCGTCTACGGACTCTGCGGAATCCCGACCGTCAAAGACCCCGATATCGAAGACGGGCAACGGATTGAACTAACGGCCACGATCCAATCGCCAAGTCACGGGGGCTACTATCTAAGTTTTCAGGGAGTCAAGGTGGCGAGAGAACAAGAAGGCGTCATTCAGGCGGTAGCTGACCGCATCACCCCACTACCCGACGAAGAAAAGCCCTAACTCAATGACAGATTCTCCGGACAAAGTCACAAGAGCGCACAGGACCATCGGCTGGATCGGCACCGGCGTGATGGGATCGTCGATGTGCGGCCATCTGCTCACGGCCGGCTATCGCGTGACGGTCCATAGTCGCACACAGATCGAAGGCGCAACCATTGCTCGATCGCGGCGCGCAATGGGCCGAGAGCCCACGCGCCGTCGCAGAGAAATCCGAAGTTCTCTTCACCATGGTCGGATTTCCTCAGGACGTACACAGGGTCTACTTCGCCGAGACGGGAGTCCTGGCCGGGGCACGAGCTGGCATGATCCTCATCGACATGACGACGACGCAACCCGCATTAAGCCGTGACATCGCCGCGGCTGCCTCAGCGAACAATCTCTCTGCCATCGATGCTCCTGTCTCTGGAGGCGATGTCGGGGCCAAGAATGCCGTGCTCTCGATCATGGTTGGCGGCGAGACCGACATCCGTGCAAGCCGTGATGCCGCTGTTCGAACTATTAGGAAAAAAGATCGTGCATCAGGGAGGACCCGGCACTGGGCAACAGGCAAAACTCTGCAACCAAATCGTGATCGCCGGCACGATGGTCGGTGTCTGCGAGAGTTTGCTGTATGGCTACAAGGCAGGGCTCGATCTGAACCGCATGCTGAACTCCATTCGTGGTGGCGCAGCCGCCTGTTGGACGCTGGAGAATCTGGCGCCAAAGATTCTCCAGCGCAACTTCGACCCAGGATTTTTTGTCGAGCATTTCATCAAAGACATGGGCATTGCTTTGGAAGAAGCGACACGCATAGGGCTCGCGCTCCCCGGCCTCACGTTGGTACACCAGCTCTACCAGACCGTCCAAACACTCGGGCACGGCCGGAGCGGAACTCACGCGCTGATACTCGCGCTTGAAGACCTCTCCAAAATCCATGTGAGTGTGTCGATGTAAGAAGGCGTAAACGATATGCCGGGGGATCATTCCGTCCGGAGCCGATATCCAACTCCCAACTCCGTCACCAGATAGCGAGGATGTGCCGGGTTTTTCTCCAATTTGTTTCTCAACTGGCGCATATATACTCGCAGATAATGCCCTTCCTCCACGTGCAGCGGACCCCACACTTCTTTCAGGAGCTGACGGTGAGTCATCACCCTACCGGCATACCGGATCAATGTCGTGAGCAGTTTGTATTCGATCGGCGTGAGGTGAATTTCCTTCGCCGACACAAACACCTGTCGTCGCCCGAGATCCACTTTCAGATCGCCGAGAGTAAACACCGGCTCGGCCGGTTCTCCCGGCGGTCCGGCGATATGCCGAAGCGCAGCACGCATCCGCGCAAGCAGTTCGTTGACTCCGAACGGCTTGGTGACATAATCGTCGGCGCCCAAGTCGAGTGCGGCAACCTTCGCCTGTTCTTGCTCGCGCGCCGACAGCACGAGAATCGGGATGGTGGACCACTCGCGGACTTGCCGAATAACCTCGGTCCCGTCGACATCGGGAAGACCCAGATCGAGCAAGATGATGTCAGGATTTCTCGCCTTCGCCTGCGCAAGCCCGTCTGCTCCAGTGGTCGCCTCATAGAGGCGGTAGCCATGGGCGGGTAAGGAGGTCCGAAGAAATCGCCGGATCTCCGCTTCATCTTCGATGAGGAGGACGGTCGCTTCGTGAATGGCCATGATCAG
Organism: uncultured Nitrospiraceae bacterium; assembly: GCA_963748375.1. Taxonomy (GTDB): domain Bacteria; phylum Nitrospirota; class Nitrospiria; order Nitrospirales; family Nitrospiraceae; genus Palsa-1315. The sequence goes on along the minus strand of CAVVIR010000034.1, from coordinate 145,178 downwards.
TTCAGGGTCCTTCCATCTCTTCACACGACCGGATGGCGTTCGGCCTCTTCTGTCTCGATCGTCGGCTGAGCCTGCTCGATCGGAAGAGTGAACCGGAACAGGGCGCCGCCACCGGGGCGTTTTTCAACCCAAATCCGTCCGCCATGAGCTTCGATGATCCGCGGCAAATGGTCAAGACCAAGCCCCACTCCCCCCTCACGGGCCGGACCGGCCCGATAGAACTTATCGAAGATGCGCTGTTCATCGCCGGGTGGAATCCCAGGCCCTCGATCGGCGATCTCAAAAACCAGTTCGTCGATCAGAGACCTGTTGCAGACAGCTCGATGGCCGTGGAAGGAGGGCAAAATTTCAGGGCATTCTCAAGCAGGTTGATCAAGACTTGTTCCATCAATACACCATCCACGAGCACAAGCGGCAGGTCTGGAGGGAAATTGGTACTTACTTGATGTCCACTCAGCCGACTCTCCAAACGCGTCAATGCCGCTCCTACAATCTCTTCGACCGGATGCCATTCTTTTTGCAACTGGACTGCGCCTGATTCTAACCTCGTCATGTCCAATAAATTTCGAACCAGCCGATCCAGACGATGCGCCTCATGATAGATGGACTTCGCCAACTCATGACGCGCCGCAGGACCAAGCTGGTCTTTCTCCTCAAGGAGACCGCTGGCAGCTCCAGTAATCGTCGCCAGGGGCGTCCGGAGGTCGTGGGAAACAGAACTGAGGATGGCATTGCGCATCCGTTCTGTCTCCACCGAGACGTGCGCCTGCTGCGCTTCGTCGGCCAAACGGGCACGTTCCAATGCAAGGGCTATCTGGTTAGCCAGGATTTCAAGAAGATGCAGTTGCTCCGTATCCAGAAAACGCGTCGCGAGGGTTGGGCGAACCGCCAACACGCCGATAGGACCCTTTGATCCAACCAATGGCAGATACAATGCACTGGCGCCGGGCAATGTATCGCTGCCCAGGCCTGCCCGCTCGCCATGATCGAAGACCCATTGCGCCACTCCCGATTCTTTGGGATCCAATTCGAAGAACAGTTGCTCGTCCCGTTGAAGGACCAGACGCTTGTTGAGATCCGCCACAAAAATGGCCGCCTGGCTATCGAACACCTCTCGGACATGTTTCACGGCCAGTTGTGTGAGGGTGGCCAGCCCACGGTGGGTTGCCAGGTCACGGCTCAAGGCATAGAGGACCGCCGTACGCCGTTCCTGATGACGAGCCAGATCAGCCTGTTGCTTGGTACGGACGGCCAGTCCACTGATCGTCAGCGCAACGACCAACATGACGGCAAACGTGAGGAGATACTGAATGTCCGACACGGCAAAGGATGAGATAGGGAGGGACAAAGAAAAAGTCGAACGCGGCGACACTCAGGACTGATGCGAGGACCGACGGCCCTCGTCCATAACGGATGGCCACGAATACCACTCCCATCAAGTACACCATGATGAGATTGGCGACGCTGAAATACGGAAACATCAGCCATGCGAGGGCGGTCGAGAGCGCGACGCCCACCACGCCAAACCCGTAGGATGACCATTCACTGGTCCGTTTCATCGCCTGACTCGCCAACGGGCGGCTTTCACCGGCCTCGCCAGTGATCACATAAATGTCCGTCTCCCCGCTCTGTTGCACGAGATCAGCCACGACCGAACCGAACACCACCTCCTTCCATCGGGCACGCACCGGCTTCCCCACGATGATCTTGGACACGTTTCTCATGCGGGCATAGGTCAACAGTTCCTGCACGACATTGGCTCCGCTCAGCACCACCGTCTCAGCGCCAAGCAGCTCAGCGAGCCGAAGCGTCTGGTTTGCCCGGTCGCGGTCGGCTTGAGGCATGCGCAGATGCCTGGGAGTCTGAACGTACACGGCGATCCATTTCGCATGGAGACCCGTCGCCATGGTTCTGGCAGCCCTCACCAACCGGGGCCCCCTGGGCTTCATGTTCACACAGACCATGATGGTTTCGGCGGCAGGCCACGTACGGACCACGGCATGGTCACGGCGGTACACCTCCATCTGCTGGTCGACCCGCTCCGCCGTCCGACGCAAGGCCAATTCCCGCAAGGCAATCAGATTCCCCTTGCGGAAGAAATTCTGGAGCGCCTGTTGCGCTTGCTCCGGCATGTAGACCTTGCCGTCTTTGAGACGTTGAAGGAGGTCGTCGGGAGGAAGGTCGATCAGCTCGACATCATCGGCCTGTTCGAGCACCGAGTCCGGCACGGTTTCATTCACCCGAACACTGGTGATCTGCGCCACCACATCGTTCAGACTCTCCATGTGTTGCACGTTGACGGTCGTATAGACGTTGATACCCGCCTTCAAGAGTTCCATGACGTCTTGCCATCGTTTCGGATGCCGAGAACCAATGGCATTGGTATGGGCCAGCTCATCCATCAGGATGAGCTGAGGATGCCGGGCGAGCGCTCCGTCAAGATCGAATTCCCGCAATGTCGTTCCGCGGTGCTCGACCACGCGTGGCGGCAGAATCGTCAGCCCTTCCAGCAGGGCCTCTGTTTCCGTACGACCGTGCGTTTCGACCCACCCGATGACGCACATCGACCCCGTCACTCCGTTGCTCGTGCGCAGCCTGCAACATCGCGTAGGTTTTCCCCACGCCCGCCGTGGCGCCGAAAAAGACCTTGAGCTTGCCGCGCGCCTGCTTGGCCTCTTCAGCCTGTACGCGCCTCAGCAAGGTATCGGGATCGGGTCGTCGTTCTTCCATCAGATGTGTGCGATCGGTGACACGGAGTTCAGTGCGGATTGGAACGTTCGTATCAGTGTAGAAGAGATGCCGGAATCGGTCAATGAGAGCTCATGCCTCGCTTACGACAACCCTATCGAGGCAAGTCCCGAATCATCTCGGGGTGAGAAAGAATGGTGTCGGATGTGCCGTCGAACAATGTTCGTGTCGTATCAGCCATGACATCTGCTTGCTTCCTGAAAATGGCAGTACATTGACCTTGTGAAACGTGTTGGAGTACTCCACTCTTCCCTCCACTCCTTCCGACTTTGTATTCATACTCATAGGTTGCCCATCCGAACGCTTCCTGCGACGCTAGGCTTGATGTTCATGACCTTGGATGAAATGCCGATAGGTTCGTCAAGAGTTAATCCGCTCCAATATCTCTGCAAGGTACTTGCTTTTGGTCTTTGAGCGTTTCTGATTTCCCATCTTTGATTCCTGCATAATCTTGCGCGTAGAACCGGAGAATGGATAGCGGAGTCTTTCGTTCTGTAAAATTGTGACTCAGCAGTCGCAACATTGTTGAGGGTTGTGACGATGAGGCCTTCTTCTTGGGTGATCGCATCTCCCTTTGCGTTCTGTTGGGACGTAGAGGTATCGTCTTTGCCTGTGCACCCCTGAATGAGAATCAGTGCGAGGAGGGGGACAACCATTCCGACATGTAGGTTCATATAAGGCCCTCTTAGTCGCTTGCCCATGAAATCGAGGCCTACACGAATCCCATAGCGAGTCGTTACTTCACTGTATCCAGCGCAAGATTCAACGTCAGCACATTCACCCGGGGTTCTCCGAGAATCCCAAGCTGACGTCCTTCCGTATGCTGAGAGACAAGTTGGCGAACCACGGCTTCTTCCATCCCCCGGGCACGCGCGACTCGTCTCACCTGGTATGCCGCAGACGCGGGACTGATATGCGGATCGAGACCGCTCCCTGAAGCGGTGACCAAATCCACCGGAAGGGGAAGAGGATTGTCGGGGTCGGCAGTCTTGAGCGCATCGATGCGAGCCTGCACGGCTTTCATCAACGCGTCATTGGTCGGGCCCAGATTGGACCCGGACGAGGCGGCGGCGTTGTAGGGGAACGGTGACGTGGCGGAAGGACGGCCCCAGAAATACTTCGGCGCGTCGAACGGCTGGCCGATCAACGATGATCCGACCGGCTTGCCGTCGATAAGGATCAGGCTCCCGTTGGCTTGCCGTGGAAACAGCACCTGAGCGACACCAGTGACCACGAGCGGGTACAGGAGCCCGGTGATCAGGGTCAGGGCGGCGAGTGACACCAAAGCCGGGCGAAGTTGGGTCCGCATGAATACCTCCTCAGACTAAGCGCAGGGCGACAAGCAACAGATCGATGAGCTTGATTCCCACGAATGGAACAATGATCCCTCCCAACCCGTAGACCAGGAGATGCCGGCTTAGCAGCCGCGCGGCGCCGATCGGTTGATACTTGATTCCTCTCAAGGCGAGCGGAATGAGCGCGATAATGACCAGCGCGTTGAATATCACGGCCGACAACACGGCACTGGCCGGCGTCGCCAGTCCCATAATATTGAGCACGCTGAGCGCGGGATAGGTCGAGGCGAACGCCGCGGGAATGATCGCGAAATACTTCGCGACATCATTGGCAATACTGAACGTCGTGAGCGCGCCGCGGGTCATCAAGAGTTGCTTGCCGATTTCCACGATCTCAATAAGCTTGGTCGGGTTGGAATCCAGATCGACCAGATTGCCGGCTTCCTTGGCGGCCTGCGTGCCGGTGTTCATGGCCACCGCGACATCCGCCTGGGCGAGGGCCGGCGCGTCGTTCGTGCCATCCCCCGTCATCGCGACGAGCCGGCCGCCGGCCTGCATCTCTCGAATCAGCTTGAGCTTGGCTTCCGGCGTGGCCTGCGCCAGGAAGTCGTCCACGCCGGCTTCTGCCGCCACGGCTGCCGCAGTCTGTGGATTGTCGCCTGTGATCATCACCGTCTTGATGCCCATGCGTCGCAATTCGGCAAACCGCTCTTTGATACCGCCCTTGACGATATCTTTCAGGTAGATCACGCCCAGCACATGTGGCCCCTCCGCCACGACCAGCGGTGTGCCCCCCTGCTTCGCAATGGTCTCCACATGTAAGCGGACCGCTTGAGAAAAGTGCCCACCCCGTTCCGTCACATAGGCTTCGATCGCGCCATCAGACCCCTTGCGTATTTCCCGCCCGTTCAAATTGACGCCGCTCATGCTGGTTTGAGCCGTAAAGGGAATGAATGTCGCGCCTAACTCGTGAATGTCGCGCGCACGCAATCCATACTTTTCCTTGGCCAGGACCACGATGCTACGCCCCTCCGGCGTCTCGTCCGCCAACGACGAAAGCTGGGCCGCATCGGCCAGCGCCTGATCGCTCACCCCGTCAGCCGGAAGGAACGCAGTCGCCTGACGATTGCCCAGCGTGATGGTGCCGGTCTTGTCGAGCAGCAACACATCCACGTCGCCCGCCGCTTCGACCGCCTTCCCCGACATGGCGATGACATTGGCCTGCACCATTCGATCCATACCCGCAATGCCGATGGCAGAGAGCAATCCTCCGATCGTCGTCGGGATCAGACAGACCAACAGCGCGACTAAGACCGTCACCGTGACAGGGGCTCCCTGACCTGCCGACTGCACACTGTAGAGGGAAAAGGGGAGCAACGTGGCCGTCGCCAAGAGAAAGATGACCGTGAGTGCCGCCAGCAGAATGTTGAGGGCGATCTCATTCGGCGTCTTTTGGCGCTTGGCCCCCTCGACCATCGCAATCATCCGGTCCAGAAATGTCTCGCCGGGGTTAGCAGTGACCCGTATGACCAACCAATCCGACAGGACACGTGTTCCGCCTGTTACGGCGCTGCGATCGCCGCTCTCTCGAATGACGGGGGCGCTTTCGCCGGTGATGGCACTTTCGTTCACCGAGGCGATGCCTTGGATGACCTCCCCGTCGCAGGGGATAAAATCGCCGGCCTCCACCAAGACGACATCTCCCCGCGTCAAGGCGCTCGCCGGGACGATGGAGGATGGAGCACTGAGATACTGGTCGCCGGACTCCGGCTGGCCCAGTTTCTTCGCGTTCATTTCACGCCGGGAACTGCGCAGCGATTCCGCCTGTGCCTTTCCGCGCCCTTCCGCCATCGCTTCGGCAAAGTTCGCGAACAGCACGGTGAACCAGAGCCAGAGAGATACGGCGAGGATAAACCAGACAGGCGCTTCGCCTTTTCCGAACAGCGCCTGGAAAAATAGGACGGTGGTCAGCACACTCCCGACCGCGACCACGAACATGACCGGATTGCGAATTTGGTGGCGCGGATCAAGCTTCCGGAAGGATTCCAGCAGCGCCCGTCGCATAATCTGAGGATCGAACAATTGGCCTTCTCTTTCCTTGCGTTGTCATCTCGAAATCCTCCACGCCAGTGCCGTCATCGGCTCACCATCAGGATGTGTTCTACAATTGGTCCCAGGGCCAGTGCGGGCACGAAGGTGAGCGCTCCCACGAGCACGACGACGCCGATCAGCAGCACGATAAACAGCGGCGAGTGGGTCGGCAGGGTTCCAGGCCCAGCCGGCACGAGTTTTTTCCTCGCCAGCGCTCCGGCCAATGCCAACGTGGCAATCGCCAACCAGAAGCGGGAGATCAGCATCGCCATTCCGCCGGTCACATTGTAGAAAGGGTGTGTTGACACTCAGCCCGCCGAACGCACTGCCGTTATTATTCCCCATCGAACTAAAGGCATAGAGCATCTCACTGAACCCATGGGGACCGGGGTTGAAAATCGAGCTGGTGCCGACGCCCGTCACCGACGCAACTGCCGTCAAACCGAGTACCACCATCGGCATGATGAGAATCAACAGGGAGGCCATCTTCATCTCATAGGGCTCAATTTTCTTGCCCAAGATATTCAGGCGTTCGTCCCGACCATCAGTCCTGCCACGAACACAGCAATGATGGCGAAGGCGATCATGCCGTAGAGACCCGAGCCGACCCCGCCGAACACCACTTCCCCGAACTGCATCAGGAAGAGCGGCACGAGTCCGCCCAAAGGGGTATACGAATCGTGCATCGAATTTACTGAGCCGTTTGAAGCAGCAGTCGTCGCGGCAGACCACAGGACGGAGTTGGCGATACCGAATCGTGTCTCTTTCCCTTCCATGTTCCCGCCGGATTGTCCTGCACTGGAAGCCTGATCGATCCCCAGAGCGGTGAAAGCCGGATTCCCGCTTTGCTCGGCCCATAACCCCAACGGAATAAAACACAGCAAGAGAATCGTCATCGCCGCAAGGATGCGCCCAGCCCTGACGTGTATCTCCAACCATCATCCCGAACGTGTAACAGAGCGCCGCCGGGACAAGCAGGATCGCGAGAACCTCGAGAAAATTGGACCAGGGCGTCGGGTTCTCGAACGGATGCGCGGAATTGACGTTGAAGAAACCTCCGCCATTGGTCCCAAGCTGCTTGATCGCAATCTGAGAGGCTGCCGGTCCGACTGCAAGTACCTGTTCGGCTGCCGTCGCAGGCTCTGTTTTCGGCTGGCCCTGTTCATCCAGCACCGGCTGGCCGTTGCATCCATTATGGGCTTGGCATAACCGGCCGGCTGGAGCAATGTGGCGGTCTGGTATGATGCGAACGTCTGGACGACGCCTTGTGACGCCAACAGCAGGGACAAGAGCAGGGCCAGCGGCAGGAGAATGTACAGCGTGCTGCGGACAAGGTCCGTCCAAAAGTTTCCGATAGTCAGAGCGCTCTGCCGCGCCAGACCCCTGATCAACGCGACCAGGATCGCCATCCCGGTTGCCGCGGACACAAAATTTTGCACGGTGAGTCCAAGCATCTGAGTCAGATAGCTCAGCGTCGTTTCGCCCCCGTAGGCCTGCCAGTTGGTATTCGTCGCGAAGCTCGCAGCGGTGTTGAAGGCAAGATCGGTCGTGACGGCTCCCAGCCCCGCTGGATTCAGTGGCAGGAATCCTTGGAGTCGCTGCAATGCATACAGCGCGACTAACCCCATCGCATTGAATAACAGCATGGCGATCCCATACGTCTTCCAGTCCATCTCGTCGGTATGGCGCACTCCGCAAAGGCGATAGATCAGCCGCTCAAGTGGACCCACCACCCGGTCGAGCCCACAGGCTTTGCCTTCATACACCCGGGCCATATACCACCCTAGCGGCTTGGCCAGTGCGAGCAACACGACAAAGTACAGTCCGATTTGAACCAGTCCGTTGATCGTCATCAGAACCACTCCGGTTTCAGTAACGCGACCATGAGATAGACCAACAATCCCAATGAAAGAATTCCGCCGAGCACGTACATCGCATTCATGGCCATACCCTCCTTACAGTCGCTCCAGCGCCGAGATGAGCCAGGCGGACAACAGAAAAAATATCGCTACGATAGCCAGATAGATGAGATCCATGTGCATACCCCTCAATCGACGGCAAAGGAAATGTTGTGCTGCGCTCGCAGAATCTGTATTTTGGTTTGGTGACCCGGCTGGGTGATGTCTATGACCATCACCCGAAGCAGCCCGTCCATTCCTAACAGCAACCCTAGGGCCACTAGTGTCATCGAGAATCCCTCACTTTTCTCTGCATCGCTTCTCCTGACGCGTCTCCTGTCGTGTCATGCATCTTATCAAGCTCCGTATCAGGACGGTGTTAAAACGAACCGAGGGAGTGTTAAGACGATATAAAAATTAACGGCAGAAGCTCATTGAGGAACGCGAAGATGGCGCGCCTGGAAAGCAAGGGCTGTGCAGGATGATTATCTACATCCAGGAAAGCGTCGTGGAGGTGCGGGATTTGTCTTTCCCCTCGTGACTCTTTTGACTGGGAGGCCGCGGAAAAAATATGTTGGTACGCTAGAACCGATGGTCAGCATGTGTAGCATAACCGATTTCCCGCCGTCTGCTAGTGCGCATTATTCATGACGGTTCGTCGAGTTGCGCGACGGGCATGCGGAACCGCGAGGCCCCGAGGCCTACTTTAACAGGACGTCGAAGGGGCGAGCGGCGAGCCCGCCGCCGAAGGCTCGTCGCAGCAGCGACTCCGCGATTAAAGCAGAAGCGTTCATGAATAATGCGGGCTAAAGTCGACGGTAATGCTTTAGAAGTAGTAGACCGCCCCAAGCGAACGAGGCCAGCATCAGGAGAATGCCGAAGTTGTAGGCGAGGTGGGCCAGGCGATGGTCATGCTCCAGCCAGCCCAACATGGTCAGGATATTGTTCCAGTCATGTCCATCTGTTTCCTTCCCGGTGACCCCGCCCAGCAATGTGAGATCCAACGCCCGCGCATCGTTGATATAGGGAGCGATATCCATGAAGCTTTCTGCCGTCCACCAGAGGGCCACTGAGGCGCCAAAGGGATCGCGTGTCTTGATAAGAAATGTGCCGAGACAGACGAGCGGCATCAGGATCTGACCGAGACTCCCGCCCAGAATCGTCATAAACTGCCCCAGCGGGATAAAGAGAATGTGGCCGGCCTCGTGGAACGGCAGATTGATCAGGTGAAGGAACGATTCCCCTGTGTAGTTGGTTTCGAGCGGAGTGAAAATGAATGCCCGGCCCCACCAAAGCAGTACCAGAAATACGACGACACGACCGGCGAACCTCAACGAGTCCGTCGACGTATCTGAGTCAACAAGCCACTCCTTCGCAAGCGACACCCAGCGAGCGTAATTTTGTCGGACAGCCTGCTGCCGCACCGGCAGGGTAAGCGGCCGATACTTTGCAAAGATGATCCCGCATTTCACACATTCTGTCCCACCGTCAGGCTTGTCAGCCTGACACTTGGGACAGGACAGGGTCGAGGTCGCAGTGGGCTCCATAGCCACACTGTAGGGCTGAGCGCGCGGTCCGACAAGAAAATCTCAGGATTGATCCAGAGTCGCTGAATGAAGTTCTCTCGCGGGATGCTCAAACAGGTTGTCAGCGAGGCCGCAGCCGATGAATGCACCGGAGGCGTAGCCTCTTGGCTACGTTGAGGATGCTGTACGAGGTGAGAACGAAGCTCGCGGACTGTTTCAGCATCCTGCTAGTGGAAGGAGAAAGGAACAGGAGCAAAAGTGAGCACAAACACAGCCAAGGCAATCCATCCGACAATGACCCGCTCTCGACCTAAGGGAACATGGATATCGTGCACCGGAGGATGCCCGAGACCCCATAGCCCTGACATAAAGGCCCAGAGCCACCAGCCGGGCCAGCCCACATATCCCAACACAATGAGGATCGGCACCATGATAAACGCCATCGTGCGTTGGCGCTTGCCCCACAAAGCGTAGGCCACATGTCCACCGTCGAGTTGGCCGATGGGAATCAGATTCAACGACGTCACAAATAGACCGAACCAGGCAGCAAACCCGATGGGGTGCAAGACGATGTCTGCCTCAGGGGGAATGGATCCGACAACCAGCCACGCAATGAACTGCAAGAGTATCGGTTCGCCCAACTGCAATCCATGAGTCGCCGTCCGATCGACAACCGTCGACAGATTCAGGCCAATAACCAACGCGACGACTGCAGCGATAAAACCGGCAAGTGGGCCAGCCACGCCGATGTCGAACAGCGCGCGGCGATTCACAATCGGCCCGCGCAGGCGGATAATGGCCCCGAATGTGCCGATGAAATAGGGAGGGCCCGGGATAAACAACGGCAATGACGCCGGGGCGCCGTGAATACGAGAGAGCGCATAGTGCCCGAATTCATGGGTGACCAGAATGGTCAAGAGCGTGGCGGCGAATGGAATCCCGCTCCAGAGTACCTCAGGCTGTTCAAGCAGAAGATTGACCGGTCCACGAATCGGTCCGTTGTACACCTGATAAGCCCCCGCCCACAGAGTAGTAAAGATTGTCGCAACAAACAGGCTGACGGGCAGGATCCATTTCGAAAAGGGAGCCTCCTCGAATTCGTCGCCCTGAGGGAAACGACTGGGATCCTCAGACGGCCCCGCCACAACCGGCGGCTCTCCGCTACGGATCGGCTGGTCATCGCTCCGCTGATCGAGGCTCATAGAATCATCTTCTAGCAGATTGCCACAAAGCTATCGTGGCGCAGTAGAAATTCACTCGCCCACACGTCTAGGACAAAAGGGAAACTTCGCGCAGGGTGGCGGCCCTTCCGAATTCTCTCTATCTCTCTCTAGGGGAGTGGCCGAGGCTGCCCTTTACTGCGCGCATCGAACGAGCACATTCTTATCGTGCGCGTTCTGCGAGCAAGAAGGGCACCTGGCCACTCCCCCTCCGCTGGCGGACTTTTTCAGCATCCTGCTTCAATGATCTGTGGCGAAGGGGTTATGGTCTCGTTCTTCACGAACTGTCGTGGCAGGTCCGTGACCAGGCAACAAACGATATTCAGGCGGCAATCCAAGAACCTGAGTCCCGACCGATTGCAGATGCGTGCAATACAACGTGCTGGGATTCGAGCGGCCAATAGACCCAGAAAACAACGTATCGCCGACGAAGCACATGCGTTGCGAGTCAGCATCCACACGATAGCAAATCCCGCCAGGGGTATGGCCCGGCGTGGCGAGGCAATGGACGCTGAGGCGCCCGACCGAAATCGTCTGACCATGTTGCGGCGCTTTCAGCTGTGCCGCCGGGGGTTGCCAACTGAGGAGATCGACATCCTCAGGTCCGAGATACACCGGCACCTCACGAAACTTCAAAATCTGCTCGATCCCATCGGCGTGGTCCGCATGACCGTGCGTCAGACAGATCCCAACCAGTTTCAGGTGGTGCGTGGACAAGCACTCGATCATCGCCGGCGCATTGTACGCCGTGTCAATGAGCAGCGCTTCACCACCGTCATGGACCACATAGCCCTGCACCCCATAGCCACCGATCGAGCCCTGTATCGTCTCCATCCAAGCTAGCGGCTGTTGCGCGACCGGCTCCCACTTCTCAATCGCGATTTGCGCCAACGGACTAGAACGAAGTCCTAACGCCTCAGCCAGCGCCTGAACCTCAGCGCGATCGGGTGGGCAACGCCACGCTCTAGCGCAGTGATGTTCCCACCAGGCAATCCAGCCCGCCGGGCGACATCCGTAACCGAAAGTCCCTGGCCAATTCGCGCCTTCTTGATAATGTCACAAAAATCGTCTTCAAGCGGCATACATACGCCTTCAGCGGTCAGCTATCGGTTTGGCAAGATCTTCACATTCTTGACTTCTTGGTTCATCCAGATAGGAAGCATCAGAGATAGACGGTCACGATGACCTCCTTCCACCTCCGAACACTCACAATCTGTTGACTTCACAGTACCTTGTCTCTGGCAGCCAATCAAGCCATAGGACGCGCCTTCCGCTGAGCTGTCCACGATACCTTTCTTGACACCCAACCTTGATATGGTGTCTACTGCCATATGCCAAAGGCAACGCTGGTCCTCCACACACGATACGTGGACGAGCAGGGAGGGCTGGTGGAAATGAAGGTGTACGACGTTCCCAAAACACCAAGTACGCCTTATGGTTTCAAGTATTCTTTGGTGTACATACTCAAAGGGCAACGGTTGATCGGATACGACAACCATGAGCACAAAGGCGATCATCGGCATGTTCGAGCCACCACGACTCCATACGTCTTTACGACCGTCGACCGCCTGATCGAAGATTTTCGTCGCGACGTGACCGCTGTCAAAAAGGAGCCTGGAAGATGAAAGTCAAACGACTGAAAGTGGAGGTTCGCCCCTTAGAAGAAGGGTTGCAAGAGTTCAGCGAAACGCTCAAAGCGCTTCAGACGGGCAAGACCTTGCCCAAGCGAAGAGGGGTCTACTTTGTCAGCGTGGAAGCCATGCGGAGAGTGCTTACGCCATCACGCTTGACCTTGCTCCATCTCATCCGGACTCGTCATCCTCGTTCGATCGCCGCGCTGGCGAAACTAATCCGCAGGGACTTCAAAAATGTCCATGCCGATCTGAAACTCCTGGCCGATCTCGGTCTGGTGCACTTGGAACCGGGAGCGCACCTGCGCGACTCCGTCACACCGACCGTTCCCTACGAACGGATTCAGTTCGAGATTGCGGTGTAAGTAGAAAAGGGAGGGCGTGCCCGGCCAAGCAACCACCTCCTATTGCTCGATTTCGGCGAGTTATTCACATTTCCTGATTTCTGATCCGTCCAATTGAAGAGCATCAGCTTACGCGTTACCACGGGAGCCTCCTATTTTCGATCTTAAAGTGTTTGCCGATTGCCGGCAGCACCTGCATCAATATGTATGGCCGACTAAGTCCGAAGGGCTGATACATACAATTGATACGCGGAATCCGTTTGTCAGTCCCAATCCCCACCAGCTTCACAAACTAGCTCCAGAACTCTTCTATGGCGAAGAACTTTCTGTGATGACCCATATTGCTCTGATAAATCTTCATGTTCTTGTCCCTGACTCATCTTTGGACCGCAACCAATACTGAGTTGGAGAACTGTCGTCTAGACGTGACTGTACCCTCACTGCAGATCATCCCGTAATACGGACCTCACTTTTACCATAGGCTCGGCTTAGAGTTGAATTAACTTATTCCTTAGAATCATCGACTACCTTAATAAATTGCTTCCAAGAACCTTATACCTTCGCATCAGTAACAATTTCCGCACAACCTCAATCAATTCTTCTGGCGATCACAAGGAATACATGTCGAACAGATTTTTTGTCTTCTTCAAAGTATGTATCCATTTCCGCATGTACCGCACCAACAACTGCGAAATTCTATTTATTTGTTCGGGCAATTCACTGTTTTTGTAGAAGTGCTTTGTTCCGGTCAATCAGATAGAAGAAGAGTTCTCCCTACAAGTGCTTCAACTGAACTCTTGGGAGTTTCTAGTTCGTGAATACCTTGCTTTGCTCTCGACTCGTTACTTCTCTGGGCGGGTAGTCCAGTCGAAGCTCCTGCGCACATCCAACGAGCACTTTCTTAAATGCGGGCTGCGCGAGCACAAGCCTCGACTCGACCATCCGCCTCCTTCTCCTCCCCCGCCAAAGCTCCGGAGAGCTTTTATTCCCTAGGACGGGTGGCCTGTTGATCTCCCCTACTGCGGCCGTCGAGCGAGCACATTCTGATTGTGCGCGCTCCGGGAGCAGGGGGATAGCCGAGTCCCCGTCCGCTCTCCTCTCAGCTCTCCGGAGCCAACTTAATTTCCTTCACCTCTCCGAATCCCGACAATAACTTCGGCAGTGCCTCGCCGGCCCCGACAGCCACGATAGTGAGACGCTCTGGATTGAAATGTTTCTTTGCCGCCGCCAGGATCTCCTCTTTCGTCAACGCGACAACGCGGGCACGCACTTGCTGGAGAAAATCCTTGGGAAGTCCGTCGTATTCCAGTTCAATCAACCGCCCCACAATCGCGGATGGACTGCCAAAGGAGAACACGAACGAGTTCACATACGCCTCTTTCGCTTCTGCCAGCTCGTTGTCCGTCACCAACTCCGTCCGCATCCGCTCCATGTTCGCCACAAACCGAGCGATGACCTCTTGCGTCGACGGCAACTTCGTCTCCGCACGCATCAACCAAACCCCTTGATCATGCACCCCGGTATTCAACCGGCTGCCGACGGAATAGGCCAAGCCCCGTTTGGTTCGCACGTCGTTGAAGAGACGGCTGCGAAACGAACTGCCTCCCAGAATGTCGTTCGCGATCGCCAACGACACATAGTCGGGGTCGTGCTGTTTGATCGACAGATGACCCAGACGGAGATGCGTCTGCGAAGTTTCCTTATTCACGAACCGTACAATGGGTTTCGGCGCCTGGCTCTGGGGCACGTCGGCAATCTTCAGCACCGGCACCTCGCCCTTTTTCCAATCGCCGAATACGTCGCGCAGGAGGGCCAGCATGGCGGATGTATCGAAGTCACCTGTCACACCCACGATCATGCCGTTCGGATGAATGGTCTCCCGGTGAAACGCGACCAGATCATCTCTGGTGATGCGGGTGATGGATCCGATACTGCTTTCCCACGCCGACGGATGATCCTCTCCATATAAGAGTTTGCCGAACTCGCGTCCGACGATCGCACCGGGGTTATCTTGCCGACGACGAATCCCTTCGATGGCCTGCAACTTAGCCAGTTCAACCCTCGCCGGTTCAAAGGCAGGTGTCCGAATGAGTCCGGTGAAAATCTGAAGTCCCCGCTTCAAGTCCTTGCTGAGCACATCGAGCGACGCGGAACCGGATTGCCGCCCGATCGAGATGCCGAGCCCCCCGGCGAACTGCTCGAGTTCTTCATCCACTTGTTCAGCCGATAGACCCCCGCCTCCACCGGTCCGCATGACGGAGCCTGTCAACGATGCCAGTCCGATCTTGTCTGCTGGATCGAGCCAGCTGCCCGTCCGCATCGTCGCCGTCATGCTGACCAAGGGCAACTCATGGTCCTCCAGGAGATAGACGACCATCCCGTTCTCGAACACCACACGATCCGGTTCGGGCGGAGTGAACTCTACCGACTTAAACGTCATCTGCCTGGGATCGCTCAGCGTCGAACTTCCAGCACAGGCCGCCAGCAACGGAATGGAGACCGCCATGATTAACGAGAACAGAGCAAAGCTCCCTCGTTTCACGTTTCGCGTTTCACGTTTCACGCCTCTCATCGCGCCACCTCGCCCTTCGGCGCCGTCGCAACATGTTTGTCTCCGTCCTTCTTCACCAACGTCGCCACCGTTCGGTTCGATTTTGTGAAGTACTCGGTGGCCACACGCTGGATATCAGCTACCGTGACGGCCGCAATCTTGTCACGGGACTTTAACGCGTAGCGCCAATCGCCCGCTACCGTTTGAAAGAGGGCTAACTGAGACGCAAGACCTCCGTTGGATCGAAGCGCACGGACCAAATCGGCATCGAGATTATTCAGCACTTTTTCAAGCTCCTTGGCAGAGACCGGCTCCGTTTTGAGCCGTTCGATCTCGGCATAGATGGCCGCTTCGGCTTCTGCCGTCGTATGAGGCGCGAGCGGTGTCGCATTGAGGATGAACAAATTGGGAGAGCGGACCCCCGGATAATTTGCATCGGAACCGACTGAAGCGGCAATCCGTTTCTCACGGACCAGACTCGTATAGAGCCGGGAGGTGAGTCCGTCGCTCAGCACCGCGTCGATGACGTCGAACACATAATCGTCCGGATGGCCCAACGACGGCTTGTGATACCCGATGACCAACGACGGTTCGGCATCGAACTCCACCTCCACGCGCCGCTCCCCTCGTTGAGGCGGCTCAACCGTGACAAGCGGGGGCTGCGAAGGCGAGCCCGGTATTGTGCCGAAGGTATGCTCGATCAACGTCATGACCTCCTTCGGATTGATATCGCCGACAATGGCGATCGTCGCATTGCCGGGGCCATAGTACGCTTTGAAGAAGGCTTCGGTGTCGGCCGGTGTAAGCGACAGGATATCCGACTCCCACCCGATCGTCGGAATGCCATACTGATGCGCGCGGAAGGCAGCCGAGGTGAAGGTTTCATACAATAATCCATTGGGGCTGTCGTCATTGCGCAACCGGCGCTCCTCCATGACTACTCCACGTTCCTTGTAGAATTCACGAAGGACCGGATGCGCCATACGATCGGCTTCGAGCGCGGCCCACAAAGGCAGACGATTCGCCGGGAGATTGATCATATAGCGGGTCAAATCCTTGCCGGTCGCCGCATTCAGCCCGACCCCCCCGTGACGTTGGTAGAGCAAGGCCATTTCATTGCCTGCCACGAACTGGCCCGCCTGATCTTGTAGTTGGGTGAATCGCTCCTGCAATTTCTCGATGGCTGCCCGATCTTCGGAGCTAGCCGATCTCTCCTGGCTCTTCCGCGCAAGTTCTCGTTGCCGCTGCTCCAGCTCGGTCCCCACTCGAAACCACTCTTCGAGGACAGGCCGCTCTTTCTCATAATCCTTTGTCCCGACCGTCCTCGTCCCCTTGAAGGCCATATGTTCGTAGAGATGCGCCAGGCCGGTTTGTCCGACCTGTTCGTTCACTCCCCCAACCCTGAAGGTCATGTTGAGGGAGACCACCGGCGTCTGATGTCGTTCGACCATCAGCACCGTCAGCCCATTCGCCAGTTTCTGTTCCACCACACGATCCGCCAGTCCGGAGGCTGCCTGCGCGAGATTCAGGTTCAGGCTGAGGCTCAGAACCAAGGCGACGATCAGAGCCGTGAAACGTGACGCGTGACGCGCGGGAAGCACGAAGGATCGAACGCTGAGGTGCCAGCCGGATCTTTTCATATCGGTGTTTCGCCGGCTACTTCTTGCGAGATACGCTTCACAAGATACGAGCGACGTGTGATTCTTCATATGAATAGCTCCATGAGTTCTTCCGGTCGTTCGATAAACCAGTCCGGGCGACAGGCTTCCATCTTGGGTCGGTTCCCCATACCATACCCGACTGCGCAGACACGAATCCCGGCATTGTGCCCGCCGTTGATGTCGTTGGTGCTGTCCCCGATCAGCACGGTCTGTTCCCTCGATACGTTGAGCTGCTCCATGACATGCAACAGCATACCCGGCTCCGGTTTTAACCCGAACCCGTGGTCCCCTCCGACGACGTACTGAAAATGATTCCCCCCGAGTCCTTGAAGAATTGCGTGGGTGTACTCGATCGACTTGTTGGTGGCAACGGCCTTCCGCTTGCCTGCGAAATGCGTGAGCATCTCTCCAATGCCGGGATAGAAGGTCGTGCGATCGAGGCAATGGGCCAAGTACTGGCGTCTGAACACCTGTAACGCCTCGTCGAAGGTAACCCGACTATCCTCGCCGATCGACAAGCGCAACAACTGTTTCACCCCATCCCCCACAAACCCGAAGATTTCCTCGATAGGCCGCTGCGACAGCCCCAGTTCGGCCAACGTGAAATTGACTGACGCAGCAATATCCCATTTCGACTCGATGAGAGTCCCGTCCAGATCGAAAATCAACAGCTCCACCGAAGCCTTTCCCATTATTCTTTCGCCTTTCGCAGCTCTTCTTGTAATACCCCCAGGCGTTCTCGTTTCGTTGGATCGGTTTCCTTCACCCAGGCGTCGCGCACAAAATTGACCATCCGCTTTTGCCCCACGTGAGGAGGAAGCATCGGCTCGACAATCTTCCATCGATTCTTGACGCCTTTCACGCGAAACCGAACTTCTTCAGTCTCAACCCGCTGAACGAACCCGGCGGTTTCCAGATACACCGAGCCAATGACTTGAAAGGTCACAGGAATGATGACTTCCAGCCTATCGATCACCTCCCATTGACGATACTGCTCCGCCACCACAAACCCCCGCGTGACGACGACATGCCCCCACGCCGGCTCCTCATTCCATCCCGCGTAGGACGCGACCGTTTCGGCCGACATGGCATCGAGCCGCGCCCCCTTATGATCGAGCTCCACATACCGCTTCACCACGTCTGCCGGAGAATGTTTTATGGATGCAGTCTGCGCGAGCCCATTTCCGCTTAACAACACCAGGACAAACAACTGACACAGAAAAAACACTAGCCGCCCCATAAGGTTGAGTGTCATCGTGTGCTCTTTACTCCCAATCTGCACTCCTCCCGTAGGAACTGAGTGGACCTTCCATGCGCACGTCCGACAATGGATCTCTCAGTCCGTAAGCTTGTGCGGATACGGCGGCCCACTCAGCCGCTTCAGCTCACCCGACTTTGTGTAACTTCATGAAATTAGTCTCCCCGGGCTGACCAATCCTGGTCCCCGACAGAATTACGATCCGCTGTCCCGTTATGGCCAATCCCTCGGTCTTCAGGCGGCGTTCCGCTTCATCGATCCGCTCATCGGTTTGAGCGATCTGCCGCATCGTATGAGGGATCACACCCCAATACAGCGCCATCCGCTGCCGAACGGCCTCATATGGAGTTAATGAAATTATTGACGCGTGGGGGCGCTGCTTCGACAGCAAGCGCGCAGTCGTACCCCGTTCGCTAAATGCCACGATGACGCTCGCCCCGATGACTGAGGCTGCTGAAGAGGCCGAATGGCAAATGGCTTCCGGAAATGAGCCTTCCCCTTGTGGCGCATCGGACGAACGCGTATACGCCGATCGAGTCCCTTCTTCTGCGGCTCGAACGATTCGGTCCATGACACGGACTGTTTCAATCGGGTGCTGTCCGATCGCCGTTTCTGCAGACAGCATAACGGCATCAGTCCCATCGAGCACAGCATTCGCCACATCCGACGCTTCGGCCCTTGTCGGGCGCATATGGTGCGTCATGGACTCCAACATTTGCGTGGCCGTGATCACGAGGCGGCGCCGGCGGTTGGCTTCGGCGATAATGCGCTTCTGTAGGAGCGGAACCGCCTCCGGCCCCATTTCCACTCCCAGATCGCCCCGCGCAACCATCACACCATCCGCCTGATCGAGAATCGCGTCCAAGCACTCAACCGCTTCCGGCCTTTCGATCTTCGCAATAATCGGCACATCGCCGCCCCAGTCAGCCACTAGCTTCCTTGCAGCCACCACGTCTTCGGGACCTCTGATAAACGAGAGGGCCACATAGTCGACCCCCTGCGCAATACCGAACCGGAGATCGTCCCGATCTTTGGCTGTCAGCGTGGGCGCACTGATGTGAGTATCAGGTAAATTCATACCCTTGTGCGAGGTGAGTCGTCCCCCTGTCACAACTCTGCATTCGACGGCGCCTTCGGTAATCCGATCTGTCATCAGCTCGATGAGCCCATCGTCAATCAGGATGCGGGCACCTGGCCGGACATCCCGCACCAGGTATTGGTACGTTACCGGGATCTCATGCATGACGGATGGAGCGATAGACCCTGCGCCGAGTTGACCGCCGGATCGGAGCAGAGTCGTCACGAGCCTTACAGTCTGTCCGGCAACCAGATCGAGCCCCTCCTGATCGACTTCTCCAACACGGATCCTCGGCCCTTGCAAGTCCTGGATGATCGCGATCGCCACGCGCCGACGATCCGCTGCTTCGCGAATGGCCTTGACCGCACGCGCATGCGATTCGTGGGTCCCATGAGAAAAGTTGAGTCGCGCCGCGTTCATCCCGCTCTTTATGAGCTGATCCAGCACAGTGGGTGAATCGCTGGCAGGGCCAATCGTACACACGATTTTAGCTTTACGCATAGAATAGGCTGTCAGTGGATAGGGGTCTATCGGGATGCGCGCCCCACGAGGCAGACAAGACGGGCGAGAAATGAGAGTCCCACTTACCCCACATATCGCGCGTGTCTCGTTTTTCCCGCAATTCTCGCGTCAAAATCCCAAGAGTCATTCTAGCAAACGGCCACGAAGCCCACAACGCAACCGCTGTTTCAGACTCAGGCCGCCCCATTCATCCATGATGGAATCCCTCTGCGATGCTGAGGAGGACAAATTCAGGACACGGCCTTCGCGCTGAAACGCCGCGCGCCTCTCATCTTGTTACGGCAGCTCGCTTCCGTGCATTCGGGCAAAGATATCCCAGTCGAACTGCTTCGGCGCCACCGCGTGGAGTGGGATTGCCTCGATGTTGCCCGGCCCTCGATAGGCCAACATGCACCCGACCACTCGCTCCGGCTCCTTGACAAGACGGCGAATCGCCTCATAGGCCAGGTCTTGTCCGATAGTCTTGTCCTCGGGAGTCGGGGGCGCTCCCCGTAACGTGTGCCCGAGAATCGTGGCTTTGGTCGTAGGAGCGAAGCGATATTCACCGGGGCGTGCCTGAAACTGTGGCCACGTGGCGAGTGTGCTGGCGACATACTCGACAAGGCCTCGCACGCCGCCGTCCGGGTGATGGCGGTGGGGCGTCTGTTCCGCCACCACAAACAGGTGGCTTTTGTTCGGGACGCCCAAGGTGCGTTTGAGCGTGCCCAGGATGAAGTCGTCGATATAGGCGTCGGGATCGGGATGCTCGTTGACCAAGAGACCTTCGGCCCTGGCCTGATACGCACAGGCAAGGGCGAGATGGCCGGACCCTGCCCCCATAATTTCGACGAAAAAAACGCTGCCCATGGCGGAACTGGTCGCTTTCAGCGACTCGATGGATAGATTCGCCAGAGACACGGCCGAGTGAAAACCCAGGGAGGTCGTTCCCGCGAGATTATTGTCAATCGAGCCAGGAATCCCTACCACCTGGACCCCAAAACCTTCGTAGAGCGCTCGTGCGCCTCGAAGACTCCCGTCCCCACCGATAACCACCAAGGCGCCATCTTCCATATAGGGCCGAAAATGCCGCATGGTAGCCCGTTGCACCTGCTCATCCTTAAAGTCTTCGAATCGGCTGCTCCCAATCGGACTGCTCGCATGGCTACCCATACCTCGGGTATCGTGTTCGGTCACGGCTGTGATCCAGTTGTTGGCCAGACCCAAGAACCCGTGACGAACGAAGTGGACATCGAGGCCAAACCGGTTTCCTGTCACGCGCAACTCTTTCAACGCGGCGCCGGCGCCGGCGAAATCGCCACCCGAGACCAATGCCACGATCCGCTTGATCTGTCGAGGCTTGAGCGTGACCCGGTCTCTGCGTTCGCGCTCGACCTTCACCCAGGTCTCCCGCACCACCCGTTCCCGCGCCGACAAACCCACGGCGGTGGAATAACCGGATAAGAGTCCCTGTTCGTAGGCCAGCAAGACCACGTTATCCTGTCCCTCTTTATATTCGCCAAACTCGGTGAAGGCTTCGCGAAAGGGGCGAGGATCGAGATAAATCATGAGCGCCCGCAATGTGGAGCTGTGGCTGTACACGCACACGGCCTTCCCCTGGTTGGACTGACCCAATCGGCGGAAGCCATCGACGATATCCACATAGACATCGAAGAAGGAATGCCCACCCGGATAGCTGTAGAGAGGATGTTTGATCAGGCGCTTGGCCGTCGATACATCCACGCCGAATGCCTTTGCGGCCTCCTCGACTTCCACCTTCTTCTCCAATCCTGTGATCCATCCGAAATCCTGGGAGTCTAGCGCGGGATCGCAGGCGGGCGGGAGTGCCTCAGCATGGTGCGCTTGCGCCTGCATCAGCGCTGCGGTCACCCGCTCATACAACTGCCGCGTATTGGGGCTTTGGCTCACCAGATGGACGAAGGTGCCCGGATCGAGATAGTTGTGAATGTGCAGGAAGTCCAATTGTTGTCCGACCACTCCTAGCATCCGGGCCAAGGCTGCACCGACTGCGTCGGCTTTGGGGACGCCTCGCTCAGGATCCAGCACGTTCGCAAAGCGGCGCCCGACTCGATAGGTGCTGCTCTCCATGCGTGAGATACCATGACGCATCGTGAACAGAAGCGTGCGACCGGTTAAATCGCGCGGCACGAGCCAAAACCGGTCCTCGCCCAAGTCCAGCACGATACGATCCTCGACCAATTGCGGCGTCAGTTGCGCGCGCGGTACGATTGCCACCGGCCGACGATGCGCCGGCTTCTGCACTGACTTGATTGGCATACGGAGAAGCGGAGCCAACTCGCCTGCTGCGAGGAGCATATTCCAGGCGGCAAAGAACACCAGCTCGTCACCACAGCACCCCTCGTCGATCAACGCGCGACGGGCAGCCCGATACTCTTCTGCCCCAGAAAAACTCCTTTGCGCACACGTCACGAACGCCCTGATCTTCTCCATAGCATCACGGGTTCGCTGTGGTCGATCGACTGAGGAAGTTGGGAGGAGGGGGAATGTCATTCCCTCACTGGCAGTGCGACGCGCCAGCATCTCTCCATAGGCCAGGAGCCCTTCGACTGTCACAAACTCAAGCTGGTCTGCGGCGGATTCCAATCTGTACCTCGTTGGCTCGCCCCTGTTTAAGTGGGCACTGTACCTGCCCGCACGGTTGCCGGAAGATGCGGGCCTGGAGAACATCCTCAGCAACATGAATACGGTGGATGCTACGCTGGCAGATGAGGGATAGCAACAATTCCCTGCCGCGAAGGCCCGCTCCTCTCACGCCCGTTGATCCTCCAAGATCGTGCGTGCTAGGGTTCGCACTGCACGGCCACACCTCGTGATACGAGCGTAACGCTATGGATCGGGCTTGGAAGATGTATGGAATACTCGTTGTCCTGGCTGGGCTGCTGTTCGGTGGCCTTACAGATGCTTCCAGCGCCGACTCATCCTATGAACCTCCCGGAGCGCCTGCCGCTGCCACATCCGTTCAGTCCGCAGCGCCAGATCTTCACGGTGCCACGCCACCTCTCGATCAACAGTTGCATCGAGCTGCGAAGGACCCCCTACAAAAAGCCAAAAACTTACTGGAAGCCATTCAGCAACATGGGGGCAAAGCCCTCCCTGGATATGTAGGTGGGCAGTGAGTTTCAGAATCGCGAGCGTCGCCTTCCCCGAGGACATTATCGCGAGTACGATGTGAATCCAAAAATACGCGGCCGGGCGAGGGACGCGGAGCGGATCGTCATCGAACAAGACACCGGCAGAGCCTACTATACCGGCAACCATTACCGAACGTTCATCCCGTTGAATAAGACACCATGACTCCGAAATCCACGCCAGCCTTGACCACTTATCTCCAATCGACGAAGGCCCCCTGGACCTCATTACTGATCGTCGAAGCTGAGAAACGCACCGAATCACTCGTTCGCCTACCAGCCGGGTTGGTGCTGAAGATCATCAAGGGACGTCACTGCAAAACCCCGGCAACTCTGTATGCGGAATTCGCACGGGCATTGGAATTCCCCGATTACTTCGGCCACAACTGGGACGCCTTGGAAGAATGTCTAACTGATCTGGAATGGCTGCCGGCCAAGGG
The DNA here is from genome assembly GCA_963748375.1 of uncultured Nitrospiraceae bacterium. GTDB lineage: Bacteria > Nitrospirota > Nitrospiria > Nitrospirales > Nitrospiraceae > Palsa-1315. The sequence continues at coordinate 121,769 of CAVVIR010000034.1, read as the reverse complement.
CTATATCTTGCTCATCACCGATGCCGCCCATGTGTTATCCAACGACGACACAGAGTATGAAACCTTTCTTGAGATCTTGCGCGATGCGGGAGAAGCCTGGGGAAGCGGACAGGCGGGAATGGGGACACGACGGGCAACCCCATTTCATGTGCTGTTTGCTGTGTCCGAGCGGGAAAAAGCCAAGCGGGCGCACTGGGGGATGAACGACATCCGTGCAGAACCGAATCGGAAAAAGACAACGCGACAACGGCAGCCCAAGCCGAGACCTTCACGCAGCTAGCGTTGGTTGAGAACGTACCTGCTTTCAATTAAGCTGCAGAATCAGGTCACGGCCATAGGCCACACTCACAAGACGGTCGCACAGGGCGACGGGAAGACTCCAGCACAGGAACAATGCCGGCGGTATTTTTCAACATCCGGTGAGGAAAGGAATCACCAATGGGACTCATGGATCAATTGGGGCAAGCAGTCGGTGGGGCGATGGGCGGCCAGTCGGGACAAAACCCTCTCTTGCAGGCTCTCACGGGTTTGCTCGGTCAGAATAGCAGTGTGGGGGGATTAGCCGGCATTGTCCAAGCATTCCAGAAGAACGGACTCGGCGACATTGTGAACTCATGGGTGAGCACAGGACAAAACCTGCCCATCACACCGGATCAGATCAAGCAGGGCCTGGGGGGCGATTTATTGAGCCAATTTGCAAGCAAGGCCGGTGTCTCACCCGAGGCCGCAAGTACGCAACTGTCTAGCTTGTTACCCAACGTGATCGATAAGGTGACGCCGAACGGCAAGATTGAATCCGGCGGGATCGATCAGTTGCTCAAAATGTTTCAGGGATAAACACGAGCGCGTCTTCCAACAGATCGGCAAGAAGATGCGCCTATTCTTACGGGCGCATCTTCTTCGCAACGTTCAGGACACCTCTCCATTTTCGGAAAAGCGCGGAAGACCATCTCGTCGAAACTCCAGAGCGGGAATCCATGTGAAGCGATGTCCGCAACCGGGCTTCAATATGGTGGCGATGAACCACGCAAATCCCATGCGTTTCCCGTGCATCGTCGAGCGGGGCTTTCTCGCTTACCAGCGCAGCTTTCCCTTCTTGTCGGCACCACGAACAGACAATCTTCATCGTTGAATCCCTAGGATTGCTGTCTAGAATTTCGGCTAGTACCCGCATGATCTGAGCAAGAGTCAGGCCGAAGTCGATTCGTCGCTTAAATCGGCCTGTCTACAAGGGATTACGAAAATCTCCCGCCTCACAGCAGCACAGCCTGTATCAAAAAGTGCTGACAGGTGTATCTCTTCAGACGCTTTTCGGCCCCGGTCGCCTTATCCCATCACATGCACCGTCTCTTTCTTGACCAAGACTCGACTGCATGGTACTGTGCGCCCCCATCATGAAAACCACTCATTCCGCCAAGCTGTTTGCCGACGCGCAGCACGTGATTCCCGGAGGCGTAAATAGTCCGGTGCGCGCGTTTCGCTCCGTCGGAGGCCAACCCAGGTTTATTGCACGGGCTAAAGGCGCCCGCCTCTACGACGTTGATCAGAATAGCTACCTCGACTATGTGCTCTCATGGGGCCCGATGATTTTGGGCCATGCCGCTCCATCAGTCATCAACGCGATTAAAAAGGCTGCCGCACGCGGAACCAGTTACGGCGCGCCGACCGAACTGGAGGTCACGCTTGCCCGTATGATCCGCGACGCCTTCCCATCGATGGAAAAGGTCCGGCTCGTCAGCTCCGGCACCGAGGCCGTCATGAGTGCAATTCGTGTCGCGCGTGGCTTTACCAAACGAGACAACATTCTCAAATTCGAAGGGTGCTATCACGGCCACAGCGATTATTTGCTGGCGAAGGCCGGCTCAGGGTTGGCCACCTTGGGGATTCCGGATTCGCTCGGAGTTCCGGCGGACTTTGCAAAGCACACGTTGACCGCCCCATACAACAACATCCAAGCGGTGCAACAGATTGTAAAGGAACAGCGTGGCACGCTAGCCTGCATTATTCTGGAACCGATCGCAGCCAATATGGGCGTGGTGCCGCCGGGGCCACAATTCCTGCAGGCACTCCGTCAACTCACCGAAGAGCACGGCATCCTCCTGATTTTTGACGAGGTCATCTCCGGCTTTCGCGTCACCTACGGGGGAGCCCAAACTCTCTACGGCATCACACCGGACCTGACGGTGCTTGGGAAAATCATTGGCGGAGGGTTGCCGGTCGGTGCCTATGGGGGGCGAAAAGAGATCATGGATCTGATCGCACCGCTGGGGCCGGTCTATCAGGCGGGAACGTTATCGGGAAACCCGTTAGCCGTATCCGCTGGTATTGAAACACTCAAGCAACTCAAGGACCCGTGGGATCTACAAGAAGCTGGAAGAAAAGTCTTCCGCCTTGGCCAAAGGGATTGGAGAGGCCGCAAAAAAAGCGGGCGTGCCGCTCACGCAAACCAGAGTCGGCTCGATCCTTGGGGCCTTTTTTACGTCAAACCCGGTCGTGGACTGGAATACCGCGAAACTGTCGGACACGAAGCGATACGGGCAATTCTTTCACGCGATGCTGGAACAGGGGGTGTACCTGGCTCCCTCGCAATTCGAAGCCGCCTTCCTTTCGACCGCTCACTCATCCCGCGATATCGAATACACGATCAAAGCCGCGCATTCCGCCTTCAAAGCGCTGTGAAGAGCTGTTCGCCGCCGCCATGCTGAGTGCGCCTCTTCACTATAGAAATCTCTCGCCTTTTTTAAGATAATGATCTACCTGCTACTTACGCCTCTACATCAAAGGGATACTCCTATGGTTACCCGGGTCGTCATATCACAGGGAATGATGCAGTGAACAAGTGGACCATTACCCTGATTCTTGTTGCCTACTTGACCGTTGTATGGGTGGCAGTCATCTTCCGCATCGATTATTTTCCATTAACCTGGGTCCCCATGTATAGCGGGTACAAACCCAGCGAAACCATTTCAGTCAAAGTGTTTGATAAAGACAAAGAGAAAAAAGGCTTTAAAGTCACCTATCGGGACGGATCAACCGGGTACGTATCCTCTAAAGATCTGAATATTCCCAAACCGCATTTTCGACGCTTGTACAATGATCTGTTGCCCGACTCAAAACTATTTGAAACCGCCCCCCCGAAACATCAACAGGGAAATATTGAACTGGGAATGATCAACCGATGGATCCGCGGATTGAATAAAGAGGAGTCTCGATCTGCGGTTGATAGGGAGTGGGGCATGTTTTGGACTCTCAACAAAACCTTAGGACGTGAACCATCCGACCCTAAATTTATCATTCGGATAGAAGCCGACCAGCAGCACCGTGTGTACAGGAAAGAAGATTTATTGCGGCAGGAGGTTGGGAACGTTCAAATTGATAACCGGCGGGCTTTGATCGAATGGCGAGACGAATGGCTGCCAAGGTGGGAACATGGCAGCCGCTAACACCATCAGCCGGGCCTGGAATAAATTTTTCTTTACAGGGTTTTCAGGGGAAAGCCTTGGCCTGCTGCGGATGTACATTGGATGCGGGCTTCTGTTTTTTCACACCTATCAATTTGCCACCGTGCTGTCTCTTAACCCCATAGGGGCCATGCATTACTTTATTGCGCCCATTTGGTACTTCAAATTATTAGGGATTCAATATCATGTACCGGCCCTTTCGTTTGGCATGTATGCCATTTTGATGGGTGCAACCGTATCGATGATTTTAGGGAAAAACACCCGGACATCGGTTCTCGTGATCATTCTCTGTGTTTTTTACCTGAAAGGAGTACGAGATAGCTTTGCGGGAGACGTTCACCATCGGGAAATCATTCCCATGCAGATCCTTTTTCTCTTTTTACTTTCCAAGTGCGGGAAAGCCCATTCTCGTGATGCCAGGCAGCGTCATATTCCCGAAGGAGTTCAGGAATGGGAGGCCAGCTGGCCCATAAAAACCATGCAACTGTATGTGGCGTTGTTTTATTTCTGGAGTGTGATTGCCAAAGTACGAACCTCAGGCTGGGTCTGGTTCTCCGGCGAAGGCAAAATTCAGGAAGTCTTAATCCTACGATCAGTCCGGTGGGGTGTGACCGATCAAGGAGAATTCCTCAAAAACGGGCTCAGTTTTGAGCTGGCCCAACATCCGGAACTCATTCAAATCTTCTCTATTCTCGTCCTGGCTTTCGAGCTGGGATTCCCCCTGCTGCTCTTAATCAAATCCGTCAAATTGCGGCTAGCGTTTATTGTAGGAGTCACCACATTCCATATTGCTAGTTTTGTCTTGATGGACGTCAACTTTTTGTTAATTCCGTTTGTCTATCTTATTTTCTTTGACCTCGTTCCCATTCATCAATGGCTCAAAACCCGCGCATGGCCATTGTTCAGACGTCGTCTCTCTATGGCCGGGTAGGCTCTATCGCCTCACCCATGCAAACATGCCTACCTCTGAGGTGCTATAATGTGGCCGGCCATATATTGCAGATATATCGGCATACCTTAAGGAAAGCTCGGACAACCGAGAGGGGCACGTGAAACAGGGATCTCCCGTACAATCCCATGAATGGGGCCATTACGAGCGGGTGATTGTTTTTGATGGGGTGTGCAATTTTTGCAATGCGTTTGTCAATTTTGTCCTCGAGCGGGATTCCGGAGTATTATTTAGATTCGGAACTCTTCAATCCCAACCCGCCCAAGACATTCTCGCTCAGCTAGGCCTCTCGACCCGGGATTATGAAACCTTTTTACTGCTGGAAAACGGGAAGGTCTTCACGAAATCCACGGCGGCCCTCAAAGTTCTTCGCTGCCTTCCCGGGGTGTGGCCCTGGATGTATGCCTTCATCATCATTCCCCGGCCTCTTCGAGATATGGTCTACAGTGTTATCGCCCGGAATCGCTATCAGTGGATGGGCAAGTCGGACACGTGCCGTGTGCCGACTCCGGAAGAACGAGCCAGGTTTATCTAGGAGATCCTGGTCAGTCGTTCACTCAGCAGATACGTTCAGCAGGCCGTGACCGTTCAGGACTTCGATGGTGTCGCCATCGAGGATGGAGACGACGTGCCGCCGTTGCCAGCCCTAACCGATCCTGCACAATCGGACCCAAACATGCGGCAACGGCTGCATTGGCTTGGGAAGTATAGTGCCCTGCGCCTGGCTTACCCTTCGGAATGAAATGATTGGGTTCTGAATCTCGCTTAAGGCAGGACGTCAGATCCACATGGGCTAGTTGTGCATGTTGGAGAATGTGGAGTCCTTCCGGAATCCATGGTGACTTTTTTTTGAAATCCCGTTTGTTCGGCAGGTATACGAGCAACGGGGTTGCGCCGTCCTTATGCACCGCGTCAACGAAGGCATGCAGGAGGCTTGAATTGACTGCGTGCATGTCCGCATCAGACACAAATGGTCGATCCTTTTCAGAGAACGGATAGATCGAGATCAGCAACCGCAAGAAGTAAGAACGGTGCACATACCACCATTGTGGTCTATCCCAGTCTGTGCGGTTATACTTCTCGTCGTATTCGATGAACGGAACATCGTGAATAGAGGGACGCATGAATATATCCTCCGCCTTCGGCAGAGGCTGGTTCACAATATTGAGTGTGCCTCCTTGATCAAGCACGAATCGAGGCTTCATAAACGGAAACGCGCTTAGGTCGACAACGAGAAATCCATAGGCGCTCATGGTTCGGTGGAGGTCGGGGTCAATGAACGACAGAATCACCAGATTGGGCTTCCACGAAGGCACGTCTCTCTTGTATCGAAGATACATCTGGTCGATCCCATAACCGCCGACACCGAAATTCAGTACTCGACAACCTTTGGGGAGCAGTTGCTCCAACCGATAAGCCCACGAGTCTTCAAACCGCACGCCGTCACCGAACGTAAAGGAGTCCCCGACGAGCGCGACCCGACAGTCACCGAGCCCGTTGCGCAGGACTTCTCCCTGCGTGGCACTCCGCAGTCCCTCGGCACTGCTCTTGTCTAAACCATCTTCGGTTTTCCGGTTTGGTCCAACTGTCCACCCTAACGTATCATCGGCTACGTAAAGGTTTGCCCGCCTTGCTCAATGCCAGCATCGTTCGCTGCCGATCAGCAAACTCTTGCCACTGGCTGGGAAGCAGATGAAACTTACCCACAAATGTACCGTGGTGCCTCTCAACAGCTGCGATCCGAAGCGCCACTTCACCGATTCCTCCGACCAGCACGATGACCAGGAGACTCATGATCACGGCATACCGTCTGTCCCTGTTGTGGCCCTGCGAATCACAAAGAAATCGAACGAGCACGCCCCCTGCCACGAGGAGCCCTAACACTGCGACCACACACAGGATGACACTGGGGCTGAGAAGGAGCTGACCCCATGAAGGTTTGTCCCTGTAGTGATATAGACCGATGAGCAACATACCGCCACACAGTGCCATGCCATAGACCGCCCCCGAGATGGCGACCGTGACGTTTGATGACGGCCCAGGTCGAATGGAATTGTCAGTTAACCTTGTCATCGCTTTCGCCCCTGTACCATTCTTCAGTGTGCAGCCCAGCTCGTCCGCCCACCGACAAATACCAGCCCCCGAACACTCAGGAGAGAATCGGCGAAGGGATCCGTTGCCAATAGAGTTGCCACTGCTTAACGGTCCGAATAAATTTCAGCTTGGCAAGGGGCGATTCGCCCCACTTTTCAGGATTGTCCAAGCGAGACCTCCGCTCGACAATGAGCACCTCATGCCCTTTCACCTGATACTCCAGCCGTAGCTGTTGCGTGAGATGGGCCAGACTGCGCCTGAGGCAGAGCTGACCCACGGTCTTTTCAATCCGTTTGAGTTCGAGTTCGATGAACGCCATCGCTCCCGCAATGCTAGAGAATGGAGGTCTCACTGTGCCGGCATGTGCGCCCCCTTTTCGCAGAAGGCTTGTGCCGTATGCTTGGGTTACCGGAATGCATGTAGCGTACTTCGAGAAATGGTGTCAAATGCTCATTGGCGGGCGTGAGGATGGCTGGTGGATGGTGGCGCCATCTGGTTATTACCATTAATGGGGACCTGACTGAAGAGGGCCTGTTCGTTTGGCTGACCGTTCGAGAAAACGGGCATGGATCATATCGCGTTTGGCAGCTTTTTTTCATAGGTGTCCCTGTTTTCTTGCCGCGCTCCCTAATAGGGACCAGCCACCCAACCTTGTCCACAGCCCTAGCTTGGCAGGTGTAATAATTACTCTGCCTTTGCCAGCCCTAACCGGTCCCGCACAATCGGACCCAAACATGCGGCAACGGTCGCATTGGCTTGGAGAGTATAGTGTCCTCCGTGTCCCCCACCCATCCGAATGAAATGATTGGGTTCTGGATCTCGCTTAAGGCAGGATGTCAGATCTACATGTTGTAGATGTGCATGTTGGAGAATTTGGAGTCCGTCCGAAATCCATGGTGACTTTTTTTTGAAATCCCGTCCATTCGGCAGGTATACGAGCAAAGGGGTTGCGCCGTCCTTATGCACCGCGTCCACGAAGGCATGCAGGAGGCGTGAATTGAGTGCACGCATATCTGCATCAGACACAAATGGTCGATCCTTTTCAGAGAACCGATATAACGAGATCAGCAACCGCAAGAAGTAAGAACGGTGCACATACCACCATTGTGGCCTATCCCAGTCTGCGCGGTTATATTTCTGGTCGTATTCGACGAACGGAACATCGTGAATAGAGGGACGCATGAATACATCCTCCGCCTTCGGCAGAGGCTGGTTCACAATATTAAGCGTGCCTCTTTGATCAAGCACAAATCGAGGCTTCGGTAAAGAATTACCTTGCTCGAAAAAGAGAAATGCATAGGCGCTCATGGTTCGGTCGAGGTCGGGGTCAATGAACGACAGGATCACCAGATTGGGCTTCCACGAAGGCACATCCCTCCTGTATCGAAGATACATCTGGTCGATCCCATAACCGCCGACACCGAAATTCAGTACTCGACACCCTTTGGGGAGCAGTTGCTCCAACCGATAAGCCCACGAGTCTTCAAACCGCACGTCGTCACCGAACGTAAAGGAGTCCCCGACGAGCGCGACCCGACAGTCACCGAGCCCGTTGCGCAGGACTTCTCCCTGCGTGGCACTCCGCAGTCCCTCGGCACTGATCTCGTATAAACCATCTTCGCTTTTCCTGTTTGGTACAACTGTCCACCCTAATGTATCATCGCTCACAGCAAATGTTTTGAGCTGACTTGCACGTGCCAGCATTGCCAAATTCCTATCAGCAAACTCTCGCCACTGGCGGGGAAGCAGACGAAACTTACCCACAAAAGTACCGTGGTGCCTCTCAACAGCTGCGATGCGAAGCGCCACTTCACCGATTCCTCCGACCAGAACGATGACCAGGAGACTCATGACCACGGCATTCACTCTGTCCCTGTTGCGGCCCTGCGAACCACAAAGAAATCGAACGAGCACGCCGCTTGCCACGAGGAGCCCTAACACTGCGACCATGCACAGGATGACGCTGGGGCTGAGAAGGAGCTGCCCCCATGAAGGTTTGTCCCTGTAGTGATACAGACCGATGAGCAACATACCGCCACACAGTGCCATGCCATAGACGGCCATCGAGATGGCGACCGTGACGTTTGATGACGGCCCACGTCGAATGGAATTGTCAGTTAACCTTGTCATCGCTTTCGCCCCTGTACCATTCTTCACTGTGCAGCCCAGCTCTTCCGCCCACCGACAAATACCAGCCCCCAAATACTCAGGAGAGAATCGGCGAAGGGATCCGTCGCCGATACCCTCTGCAAGGATAGAACGATAATGCTTATACACGATAGCCCTTCCAGAATACACAATGCCCCTGCGACGGCCAGGCCGTCCTTCACGCTGCGCGGGTCGAACGAGCACATTCCTATCGTGCGCGTTGCACGAACAGGAGGACAGTCAGGCTGCCCTCCCCTCTACCCGAAGAAACAGCCGTGGGGATCGGTATCAATTTTTCAGCCACGACGTCCGCGCAAACTCCTGAACCCATGGCTGTAGCAGTACGTGCGGACGCATCTGGCCGAGGGTTGCTCGCTCGAGCAGATTGCCGGGCGTCTTAAACGCGTGTATCCCAACGGCATGCGCCCACGCCGCTGCGCAAAACCTTGATCTACGATCAGGAGAAAGAGATGGCCGAACACGGGTGCCTGGCAGAACGGCTCGCAATCCTGGTATTCTTTGCCGATCCGGACAGCCCGTGGCAACGCGGCACCAACGAGACCATCACGGGGCTGCTGTGTCAGTATTCACCCGTTGCACTTGGAACTTGAAACCGCCTATGAACCAAAATCAATCACTCACTCAAAACACCGCCACCCAAAAAGAACAAAAGAAAGTTATCTATGACTTTGGCTCAAATAACGGCGACGACATACCTTATTACCTAAAAAAAAGCGACATAGTCATAGCCGTCGAAGCTAACCCAGTGCTTTGCGAGCAAATACAAAATAGATTTATTGTCGAGATAAGAGAAGGTAGATTATTTGTTGAAAGCTGCGTTTTGACTACAGATGATTCAGCGAGTGAAGTTTATTTCTACGTACACAAAAATGATCACGTTTTAAGTCAGTTTCCCGAGCCAGTAAATGCTGATTGCTTTGAAAAAGTTCTCTTGCCATCTAAGTCGGTATTACAACTGATATCGAAATATGGTAGTCCACATTACATAAAGATCGACATTGAACACTACGATGAAGCAATATTGCGAGTGCTTTTCGATAACAACATAAGACCGCCATTTATATCAGCAGAATCACACAGCATTGAAGTGTTTTCTCTTCTTGTATGCTTGGGAAAATATAACTCATTCAAGCTTGTTGATGGCAGGTCGGTATCGCAGAAATACAATAACCACCGGATTAAAGTGGGGGACAAGTTTGAATCTTATTCATTCCCATACCATTCGGCGGGGCCTTTTGGTGATGATATTTGTGGTAAGTGGATATCAGCCGACGAGTTGTTCTTGTTGCTTGTGATAGAAGGGCTTGGCTGGAAAGATATTCACGCTACGAACACGGTAGAAGCTAATATTCAAGTTCAAGCGCAATCATCGAAGCGTAGAGTTGCCGAAATGGTTGTTCGATATTTTATTAAACCTAATATGCCAAAATTGGCTTGGACTCTCATCCAAAAGATATGCGCAAAGCTTTTAAGACTGATTCCTAGCAGGCTGCGGAAAAACGTTTTTTAGCCGCTTTCGAAGCGTGGATTCCGGTTTCCAGAATGACCTCCAACTTGCTCGAAATCTGCATTTGACTCGACCAGGACAGGCGAACTGCCCATGCTGAGGCAATTTCACTTACTCCGACGAGAATCGTGTCTTCTAAGGGTTTCGCCCAATGAACGAGCGAGTTTTTCCGCAACCTGCTAGAACTTAATCTGATAGTCAGGTAGAGTCCTCCCCTTCAATGAAGCTCCCCGCAGCAAGCTGCGGGGTATCACAGAACTAAAACATTCGGAGCTGCCGGAGATCTTCCTGAGGCTGCCCTTGCCGCTGCACATACCGTTCGACGGTCTGCCAGTTTGCCCGTTCCCCTACCGTGGCCACATAGTACCCGTCAGTCCAAAACTCCCCACCCCACAGTACCCGCTTCACAGCAGGCTTTCGGCGAAAAATCTCCCGCGCCGTGATGCTCTTGAATATCTGCACAATCCGGCCTGGAGCCACTTTCGGATGCGCACTGCAGAGCAGATGGATATGATTCTTGTCCGTCCCAATCGCTTCCATCTCGATCGGAAACCGTTCCGCGATCTCCGCAGCCGTCTCCTGGATAATCGTCGTCACCACCTCATCCAGCAGCGACTTCCGGTATTTCACGGGAAAGACAATATGGTAGTGGATTTGCCACGCACAGTGCGCTCCCTTTCTGACCGCCTCGTCCCTCTGGTCCGCCATACTCCAGAGGGTACCAGAAAAGATTGTCCCCGTAGCAAGCTACGGGGAATCACAAGTTGAAAGGAGCGAGGACGATGACAACCGAGCAGAAGATTATCAAGACCAAGGTGGGCTGTAAGCTCCCCGCAATCGTAGACGGTCACGAGGGAGAACGTTCTGGCAGAATAGCCCCCCTAGCCAGGAGCCACCCTTAATCAGCAGGCCGTAGGTTCGACCCCTACACGGATCATCAAAATCAACCACGTACAAACCGCAGTCTTCTTACCAGCCGCTGGCGCAACCACGCTTTGCCCGGCCTAACGCCGCCTAACCATCAGGTTCTCATCCTATCCGCAGACGCGTCACGTGACTGTGACCACCCCTTCCTACCCGAACATAACGAACAACGCCGAGGTCACGGTAGACATCAGGTCAGTTGACCGCATCAGCGGACGACACGGACCACTCAGACGAAAGGATCAGCTCATGGTCAAATCCAACAATCTCAATCATTGTCTCTTCGAAGGGTTCGCCACGCACCGCCCGGAGTATTACCAGGAAAAGGGCAAGCTCTTGTGCTTCTCCATCACCGTCAATGCCGACCACGTATCGGACAAAGTCGCTATCGATCTTTGGATAACTAATGGATACATGCGGAAATAAGGTCGGCCTGGCCAAGGCCATCGCGCGGCTCGTAACGCGAACGACTGCGGGCACCAGCCCATAACGAGACCAGGGTTGCCGCGCGCGGACAAGGGGGCAGCCGGTGGCCCTCGCCCGGAAAATCTCACCATTTGCAGGGCGGCGGCCGGATGGCGCCGCATCGGAGATCAGCGGTGGAGCCCTACGACTGAAGCCCACTCAGCCGGAGTAGCTCCAGCGACGGCAATGGCTTCTTGCGAAGGCGGGCGAAAAAGGACGCTGTTGCGTTCAGGAGGGAGTTCGAGGAGAATGCTGCGTGTATGGCCTTCGTGAAAGCCGCCCTGTTCAGCCTCGGCCTGGCCGTTCTGCTCTCGCTCCCCTCGGGAGCGCACTCCGAGATCACGGCGAGCGAGGCGGCCTGCGACGGAGCCTCTTCCGCTATCGACGTACGCGTCCGCGGCGTTCGCAGCGACCGGGGCTACGTGACGTTCGTCCTGTACGGGGACAAGCCCGAGGACTTTCTCGTCAAGGGAAAGAAAATCTTCAAGCAACGCTTCGCTGCAAAGCAGGGAACCGTGGAGTTCTGCGTGATCCTCCCTAAGCCAGGCATCTACGCCGCCACGGCCTACCACGATGAAAATGGCAACGGGAAATTCGACAAAAACCGGGCCGGCCTTCCCGTCGAGGGCTTCGGCGTGTCGAACAACCCTACAACATTTCTTACCCCACCCAGCCACGATCAAGCGGCATTCGCGGTCTCGCATGGCCGCACGAGGGTGGATATCGAAATTAAGTATTAGGTATGCTGATAGAAGAGTCGGCCATCCCACCATTTATTTACACGCTGTTTTAGTGTCCTGAGTCTGAAATCCGCTGACAAAATCGGGCCACACTGGCTAGGATGTTCTCGGCGGTCTTGGTCTACATAAACGGCTCCGGATCCTCGTTCATCACGGCGAGGTACTCCGGAGAACAGCCTTGAGTGCCAGGACATTTGGATGCACGCCGCGGCGCAGGTGTAATGCTGTGAGCAACGCAAACCAGCGCTCTGCCAAATTCATGGGGTCTGAAAAAGGGAGTCTTCGTTGACGAGTTCGGAGGCTAACCGCGTTTGACAGCACTCCAGTCGGCGTTGAAATGACTCCCTTTTAGTCCTTTTAGTCGGATCGCGTCGATCGCGGCCCTTGTCGTCGTCGTGCCGTTGAATCACAATAGTGGCAGCCTCCGCGGTCGCCGGACAATCTGGGGCGTGCGCGTCGCGTGCATGCGAAAGCTATTGTTCTTCCTCAATACCAGACGAAGTATCAGTGTCCGTGGCGCCTTAAGGTCAACTTAGAGGATTGACAATCAAGTCAGTTGCTTTTACTTTCCCCTTGAAGGTTATCAAAAGTTTTCTAACCAGGCCAAAAAGTAACGCGCGCACCTGCGAAGATCATCACCAAGTAAGTTAATACACCCATGGTTAACATTTTAATCACGTCATACAACCAGTCTAAGTATCTCCTACAAGCTGTAGAAAGCGCCCTGAACCAGGACTACGAACACCTCCAAGTTATCGTTATGGATGATGCATCGAGTGAATGGGACCAGGGGCTAGCGAGTCTCAAAATTTTCGAAGCTGACCCGCGGCTCCGCATACACCGCAATCCTCACAATCTCGGCCGGGTTAAAAATTACCGGCAAGGCCTCTACGAACTGGCCAAAGGGGATTGGGTACTCGTGCTCGACGGAGACGACTTCCTCCTAGACCATACCTATGTCTCCAAGGCGATGGAAATTGCATCCTCTGCCCCCGACATAGATCTTGTATTTTCGAATGCTGTCAGACTCTACGAAGACAAAGGCGGTATTTTTAAGCCGGCGCACGAAAACAAAGACCTGCCTCCAGTGATGGCAGGACCCGATCTGTTCCTGAAGCTTGCAGATACTAAAAGTATTTCGCTGTTCCACAACACTGCAATCTACAAAAGAGAGAAAGCAGTTAACCTGGACTTTTTCCGAAGGGACATCATAAGTTCGGACTGGGAATCGTTGCACCGGTATATACTTACCGGGAAAGTGGCCTTTCTGAATATAAATGCATCAGTCTACCGTATTCATGGGGCAGGCTGCACACAGAACATGTCAGCGCAAGACCGTGGCAGCAACTTACAGGTCATCGTCGACCCCTATCTCGCCGCAAAAACCATGGGACTTTTCAGCATGTCAGCGCTAGACACCTGGTTTGAGACGCGACTGTGGAGGACGGCATTCTTAGATGCACGGACTCTGCTGAAAGCGAGGGATCTGAAAGGTTACAAGTCATATTTGGGTATTCTCAAACAGATCAGCCCACGGATCGAGCGCCGAATAAGGAGAGCGCTGTTGGTCAAGAGGCTCAAAGCATTTTTACCACACGCATCAAATTAACAGCGGCGTTTAGATTACTTCAGAATCCTTCCACAAAGGCCCCACCCGAGACGAGCCGGCAAGCCCGTGGTCAGCATGGTTGGCAACGGCCAGGCCTCTCAGTTGCGCGCAAACAACACCTCGAGATATTGCTCCACGGCGCGATCGACCGAAAAGAGCGAGGCCCGCTTCTGCAACAGTCCTCTATCGGGAGGGGCCTCCAGCGTCGAGAGGATGGCCTGGGCCATGGCCGCAGGGTCGCCCACCGGCACGAGCCGGCCGTACTGCCCGTTCTCCAGGATTTCGGCCGGCCCGCTTGGACAATCGGTGCTCACGACCGGGCACCCGCAGGCCAGCGCCTGAATCAGCACGCCGGGGAGTCCCTCATAGGCTGAGGAGAGCACGAAGACCGCTGCACGTGCCATGTAGGCGAACGGGTTACTCGTGAATCCTGGCAGAGAAACGTCCTGGTCGACTCCAAGCTCGCGCGCTAGCGCTTCAAGCTTTCGCCGCATCTCCCCTTCGCCGAGCAGGAGCAGCCGCGCCTGGCGCTGGGCCCGCACCTGCGCGAAGGCCTGGAGCAGAGTGGGAAAGTCTTTCTGCTCCGTCAGGCGTCCCACGGCGATGATCACGGGAGGCGCCCCGGGCATGAACCACGGATGGTCGATCGGTGCTTCAGCCTTCTTGGCCAACTCCGAATCCACCACGGGATTGTACACCGTCGTGACGAGCTCAGGCGGCAAACCGACCAGCGTCCTCAGGTCGTCGGCAACCCCGCGCGAGACCGCTATGATGCGGTCCGCCTCGGGATACGTCCGCCGGAGCAATGGGACGATGAACCGCCACCGCCATTTTCGTCTCTTGGCCCCGTCCCGCAGGTGACTCGACAGATGGATCCGCTCGCTGATCACCGTGCGGACGGAGACGCCGGCGAGCCGCCTGGCCCACAAGGCGACGAGATTAAGATCCGGCTCCGCTGAGAGTAACACGGCTGGTCTTTCCTCGCGAAGGTAACGCACAAGGGCGGGCAGGCAGCGGAGCGTGCCGTGCGACTTGCGCGGAAGCAGTACGGGCATCGCAAGCTGAATGAGGTGCTCGGGCGCTGCGCGGAACGCGTGGAGCCGTCCCATCCACCGAGGCGCCGTTTCGAGCGCGACGACCCTTATGGCGCTCGGCACACTATCCACAAAGTCTCCCTGAGCTTTGTACAATACTAAATCCACTCTGTGGCCCCGGTCAGCGAGAGCCCGAGCGAGATGAAGCATTGACCTCTGGATTCCCCCACCTTCCAGATTGGCCATTAGCAGGGCGACGTGCTGTCCCTCCCTGCTGTCAGGACTTATGGCTTCGCTCGGTCCTTCGTGGAACTGCGTCATAACTTGTTTGCGTCGGTTCGCCGACCGACTCCTTTGTGGTTTCCCGCAGCCCCCTGCGGAACAATTCGGGGATTTTACTGCCCAGACGAAACAGGGCACAACAGCAGTCTCTTCACGCGAAACGGGTGGAGCAAGAATTGTCTCTTAGGAGCCTCCACATTGACCGTTCTATTGCGGCGAATGACCGCTCGTTCTCGGCCCTCCAACGTATTCCAGCGAATACGCCTCCTTCCGGCCTGCGGCCTTGCATCTGGCCGCACTCCTTCGCCTCGTCAGGAATGCGACAGCTCCTGCGGCATCCAGCCAGGCCTCTCATTCCGCAACACACCTCGAGATATTGCTCCACGGCGCGATCGACCGAAAAGAGCGAGGCCCGCTTCTGCAACAGTCCTCTATCGGGAGGGGCCTCCAGCGTCGAGAGGATGGCCTGGGCCATGGCCGCAGGGTCGCCCACGGGCACAAGCCGGCCGTACCGGCCATCCTCCAGAATTTCGGCCGCTCCGCCTGGGCAATTCGTGCTCACGACCGGGCAGCCGCAGGCCAGCGCCTGAATCAGCACGCCGGGGAGTCCCTCATAGGTTGAGGAGAGCACGAAGACCGCTGCACGTGCCATGTAGGCGAACGGGTTACTCGTGAATCCGTGGAGAGACATGTCCTCAGCGATGCCGAGCGCATGCCCAAGGGCGGTGAGCTCGCGTCGCATCCGCCCTTCACCGAGTATGAGAAGCCGCGCCTGGCGCTGGGCCCGCACCTGCGCGAAGGCCTGGAGCAGAGTGGGAAAGTCTTTCTGCTCCGTCAGGCGTCCCACGGCGATGATCACGGGAGGCGCCCCAGGCATGAACCACGGATGGTCGATCGGTGCTTCAGCCTTCTTGGCCAACTCCGAATCCACCACGGGATTGTACACCGTCGTGACGAGCTCAGGCGGCAAACCTGCCAGAGTCCTCAGGTCGTCGGCAACCCCGCGCGAGACCGCTATGATGCGATCCGCCTCGGGATACGTCCGCCGGAGCAATGGGACGATGAACCGCCACCGCCATTTTCGTCTCTTGGCCCCGTACCGCAGGTGACTCGACAGATGGATCCGCTCGCTGATCAGCGTGCGGACGGAGACGCCGGCGAGCCGCCTGGCCCACAAGGCGACGAGATTAAGATACGTGTCCGCTGAGAATAACACGGCTGGTCGTTCCTCGCGAAGGTAACGCACAAGGGCGGGCAGGCAGCGGAGCGTGCCTTGCGACTTGAGCGGAAGCAGTATGGGCATCGCAAGCTGAATGAGGTGCTCGGGCGCTGCGCGGAACGCGTGGAGCCGTCCCATCCAGACAGGCGCCGTTTCGAGCGCGACGACCCTTATGGCGCTCGGCACACTATCCACAAAGTCTCCCTGAGCTTTGTACACCAGTAAATCCACTCTGTGGCCCCGGTCAGCGAGAGCCCGAGCGAGATGAAGCATTGACCTCTGGACTCCTCCGCCTTCCAGAGAGACCATTAGCAGGGCGACGTGCTGTCCCTCCCTGCTGTCAGGACTTATGGCTTCGCTCGGTCCTTCGTGGAACTGCTTCATAACTTGTTTGCATCGGTCCGCCGACCGACTACCTTGTGGTGTCCCGCAGCCCCCTGCGGAACAATTCGGGGAGTGTACTGCCCAGACGAAACCTTGTCGTCGACATGCTCGCAAATAGAGTGGCGGCCCAAGGCAGTCGCATCATTCCAGGCCTGAAACATGAGCAGGTTCCACAGCAAGTATTGATGGTTTTGGAACCCGGTGACATGCTGTTGCCAGATCCGCCGTACTGGTTCAGGGCGCAGGAAGCCCTGCTCCCGAATGCGTCTTTCGTCAAGCAGGGTTTCCACCCACTCCCGCAAGGGGCCCCGAATCCAGGCATCGACGGGCACCCCAAAGCCCATCTTTGGCCGTTCGGTCAGCTCTCGGGGAACATACCGTGACAACACACTTCGCAAGATCCGTTTCCCTCCGCCTGGGTCGAATCGCATGCCCGCCGGCAACGACCAGGCAAACTCGATGACATCCCTGTCCAACAGGGGGCAGCGGACTTCCAGCCCGACGGCCATGCTCGCGCGATCGACTTTGACCAGAATGTCGTCGGCCAGGTAGTCCACCAAGTCCAGGTACAGCATGGCCTGGATCGGATCCGACACGTTCGCCCATCGGCACGGGTCGGTCAGCACGGTCGGAACCGGGACCGCGCCCACCACAAACTCCGTCGCATTCTGGCACTGAGCGTGATGGCGAGTGAGAAAATCTTGCGGGCTCTCGGCAGCCAGCCGTTTCGCGATCTTTTCTAACTTCGTTCCGATCCGCTTCAAGGATGTGCCTTGCCCAGGCCCTGCGGACGGACGAGCCCCGAGCAGGTGCCAGCTGAGCCGGCCCAGCGCACTCATTGCCGTCGCCGCGTCTTGTCGGAGCCATACCGGGAACCGCTTCATGTGCTCCCAGTGCGTCTGGCATTGTCGATACTGTTTGTACCCGGCGAACAGTTCGTCCCCTCCGTCCCCGGAAAGCGCGACTTTGACGGCTCCACGGGCCAGCCTGGAAACCAGATAGGTCGGGATCTGGGAGGGGTCCGCAAACGGCTCATCATAGATGGTCGGCAGATCGGGGATGACGTCAAGGCTCTCATTCGGGGTCACGTACAGTTCCGTATGGTCGGTTCCGAGATGGCGCGCAATCGCCTTTGCATGTTCCGCCTCGTTGTACTTTGGCTCATGGAATCCGATCGAAAACGTTTTCACCCTGGCCGTGCTCGTGGATTGCATCAGCGATACAATGGTGCTCGAGTCCACGCCCCCCGAGAGCAACGCCCCCAGGTCCACGTCGGCAACCATGCGCCGGCTGACGGCTCCCCTGAGAAGTGAATCGAGCGCCTCAACAGCCTCTTCACTGGTTCCTGAAAAAGGCTCGCGTTCACCGCGCTCGGCGACGTGTTGTGCAGACCAGTACGCGACCGGCGCCGATATTATCGAAGACCCGTGAGCGGTGAGGGTCAGGAAGGACCCTGCGGGCAGTTTGCGGATCTTCTTGTATATACAATACGGCGCAGGAATCCGAGAGTACTTGACAAGCAACCCCAGCGCGTCACGATCGATTTCATGGTCGAAATTCTGGTGGGCGCGGAGCGCTTTGAGCTCCGATCCGAACAGGAATACGTCTCCGCACCAGCCATAGTAGAGCGGCTTCTTCCCTGCACGGTCACGCGCCAGCGTGAGGGACCGGGTTTCCTTGTCCCACACACCGAACGCAAACATCCCGTTCATACGCTGCAGCGCAGGCTCGATCCCCCATTCGGCGAGCGCGGCCAGCACGATTTCCGTATCACTATGACCGCGAAATTTGTGGCCATGCGATTCGAGGTCTTGGCGAAGCTCAGGAAAATTATAGACTTCGCCGTTGTACGTGATCACATACCGACCGCATTCCGACACCATCGGTTGTGCCCCGGCATCGGACAGGTCCAGGATGGACAGCCGCGCATGCCCGAGCGCCAGACCCGCCTTTATGTCGGTCCACACACCGGACCCATCCGGCCCGCGATGGTGGAGCGTTCTTGTCATGCGTGTCACGATAGCACGAAGCTCACTCTCGCCATGGAGGCGTTCGCGAGATACGAAGCCACAGATTCCACACATGGAGTGTTTCCTTTCGTGCCTAGGACGTTGTCGAACGCATGGTCATGACGCGGAACCTGTTCCTGCGACGGTTCGATGTCGCTGCGCCGATGCAGGTCGGCTGAGGTGTCCTCTCAACAGCCATGGGTGCGAAACCAGGATTGAAACATGAGCAGGTTCCACAGGAGGCTTTCGTGATTCCGATATCCTGCCAGATGCTGGAGCCACGTGAGGCGCACCGTGTCGGGACGTAACAGGCCGTGCTTCGTTAGAAGGTTCTCGTCGAGCAGATCCTCGGCCCACCCCCGCAAGGGGCCCCGGATCCAGGCGCCGACTGGCACCCCAAAGCCCATCTTTGGCCGTTCGGTCAGCTCTCGGGGAACATACCGTGACAACAGACTGCGCAAGATCGGTTTCCCTCCGTCTGGGCCGAATCGCATGCCCGCCGGCAACGACCAGGCGAACTCGATGACATCCCTGTCCAATAGGGGACAGCGGACTTCCAGCCCGACGGCCATACTGGCTCGATCCACCTTGGCCAGAACATCTTCGGGAAGATAGTCAGCAAAATTCAAATACATCATGCCCAGCACGGGGTCCGACAATACGGGCCACCGGCTCTGGTCCGTAAGCAGCGTGGGGACAGGCTTCGCGGTCGGCACGAACTCCGTTGCGTCGCGGCACCGCACATGATGCCGCGCCAACAAATCCACTGGACTTGATGCCCTCATCCGGAGAGCGGTCCGTTTGAGGTTCGCCCCGGGTGCTCGGAGCTTGAGCCCTTGGGCCGGCTCGGTGCCATGACGAAGTACGAAGACAGCCCAGCCCGCGCGATCCACTGCCTCGATCAAGCCCGCCACGCTCTGCTTGACAAGGCCCGGGATCCATCTCAAGACGTTCTCGTAATAACGGAGGCAGCTCCGGTACCGCTTGTAGCCGGCGAAGAGTTCATCGCCCCCATCACCCGACAACGCCACGGTAACCGTTCGGCGCGCCAGCTTGGAGATCAGATAGGTCGGGATCTGGGAGGGGTCCGCAAACGGCTCGTCATAGATGGTCGGCAGATCGGGGATAACGCCAAGGCTGTCGTTCGGGGTCACGTACAGTTCCGTATGGTCGGTTCCAAGATGGCGCGCAATCGCCTTTGCTTGTTCCGCCTCGTTGAACTTTGGCTCATGGAATCCGATCGAAAACGTTTTCACCCTGGCCGTGCTCGTGGATTGCATCAGCGATACAATGGTGCTCGAATCCACGCCCCCCGAGAGCAACGCCCCCAGGTCCACGTCGGCGATCATGCGTCGGCGTACGGCCTGGGTCAGGAGGGAGTGGAGCGCCTCGGTGGCCTCCTCGAACGAGCCGGCGAAGCGCTCCCGTTCGGCGCGTTCGATGACGTCGCGAGCGGACCAGTACCGGCGGGGTGACGCACTCGCGCCCGGCCCGGATGGGGCGATGGTCAGGAAGCTCCCCGCTTCGAGTTTCCGGACCTTCCTGAAAATGGAGAAAGGCGCCGGGATCCACGAATACTGGATGAACAATCCTAATGCGTCGCTATCGAGGTCCCCTTGAAAATCAGGATGGGCCCGTAATGCCTTCAACTCCGATCCGAAAAGGAACGTCCTGCCGCACCAGCCGTAGTAGAGCGGTTTCTTCCCTGCACGATCCCGCGCCAGCGTCAGGGTCCTGGATTCCCTGTCCCACAGGGCGAACGCGTACATGCCGTTCAGGCGTTGCAGTGCGGACTCGATGCCCCATTCCGCGATCGCCTCCAGAACCACTTCGGTATCCGAGTGCCCGCGAAATCGATAGCCACGGGACTCGAGATCTTGGCGAAGCTCGAGGAAATTATACACTTCCCCGTTGTAGGTGATCACGAAGCGTCCGCAAGCCGAGGCCATGGGTTGGGCACCGGCCGGCGTCAGGTCGATGATGGCGAGCCGGCGATGCCCCAGCGCGATGCCGGCCCGCTGGTCCACCCATATGCCTGAGCCGTCGGGGCCTCGATGGTGAAGGGTCTCGGTCATTCGGCCGACCAGTTCCCGAAGGCCGCTTTCTTCTCGAGTCGGCGTTGTTTCCAGAAAACCGGCAATACCACACATTTCAAATATCTGTCATTTCCTTAGGCCGCATTATTCATGACGGTTCGTCGCGAAATCGCTGAGCCGCTCGCGAGACCGTCGTGAAGCGTATCTCGTATCTCGCATGCGACGATGACAGACACATTCATTCCGTCCTGCGCTTCACGCTTCACGTCGCAAGCGCAGCGGATCGGCGATTGTAGCAGAAGATTCAATTTCCTACGATCCTGCTATTTTGGGCAGGCTCTGCGGCTCACCGAAAACGAGTGCCGACTCCTTGCCGTTTGAAGACAAGGAAACGTGCCCACGTTCCAGCCGATACACGCTGTCGGCAGCTTGAACGATGGCCGGTTGGTGGGAGATGGCCAGAATCGTGAGCTGGCCTCGAAGCCCTTGGAGCGTACGGCAGATCGCAGCCTCGCTGTCGGGATCGAGCGCGCTGGTGACCTCGTCCAGGATCAGCAGCTTGGGCCGATGCGCCAACGCCCTGGCGATAGCGATGCGCTGGCGTTGGCCCCCGGACAACGCGGCTCCGCGCTCCCCGACCGAACTGCGTATCCCCATTGGCAAGGCCTTCACGAAGTCCCAGGCACCGGCGGCGCGCAGTGCTTCTTCGGCGTCAGCCTCCGTCAAGTTCGCATCGCCGAGCGTCACGTTCAGGAGCACTGAGTCGTGGAGCAAAAACGTTTCTTGCGGCACATACCCGATCATCCGGCGCCACTGCTTGAGGTCAACCTGCTCCAATAACAGGTCATCGATCCAGACATGCCCTTGCTGCGGTCGTATGAGCCCCGTGAACAAATCTGCGATTGTTGTTTTTCCCGCTCCTGAAGGTCCCACTATAGCGGTGAATGAACCGGCCGGAATGCTCAAGGACACATCGCAAAGGACCTGGGTCGTTCCATAACTGAAAGTGACTTTGTCCAGTCGAAGGGATTTCTCGAGCAGGGGAGTCAGCCCTCCAGGCGCCGCTTCGCGGTCGCGATTGGCTCCCTCAATGGTGGCCTGTAGCGACCAGAAGGCGCTATCAAGGGACCGCATCCTCTGGTAGTCTCGCTGCATTTTCGACAGAGACGTCAACAGCTTGGCGATGACAAGCACCATGACCATCACGGCATTAAACGGGAGTTTCAATCCATCCAGGGCCACGTACAACCCGACCGCGATAACAATCGCAAAGGCCAGATCCTGAATCGCACTCAGCGCCTCCGTGCTGATGACCTCTCGCCGGAGAGCCTTGCTCAACCGCCTGGTATCCGAGCTAAGAAGAGGACCAACCAGGTCCTCACGCGCCATCGCTTTGAGCGGTTTGACGGACTGCAGGCTGTCAGTCAAGCGGGTCATAAGGGACGTCAACAGTTGCGTCTGGCGTTTCCCGGCCTGATGGGATATGCGCACAAGGCGATTGAGCGCAAAGACCACGATGGCGCCCACCGCCAGAACTCCCAACGTGGCCTTCCAGTCAACGAGAAAGGCCACACCAGCGTACACCCCGACTTGAATGACAAAGGAGACAGCCTTGGCCCCTTCCTGGTAGGCGAGTGCACCCCGAATGGCTTCTGATCCCACCGCGTTGGCCAGGCCCCCGACCGGTTGCCGAACGTAGAACTCCCACTTGGCAGCCAGCAGGCTCCGGAGGAGGGTGAGTCGAAGGTCGGTGGCGACGTGGGCGACGGTGTACCCAACCTGCGATCTGGCCGCCAGCAAAAAAATGGACTTGAATGCGATACAGAGGACGATGATGATCAGCAACGGTCCCACGGTTGGGCTCAAACCCACATACAACAGGGATTGAGTCAGATATTCCCCAACGCCGAAGAGGTTGTTACCCTTACCTTGCCCTGTCTCACCCGTCACCACACCGATAACCGGAAGGAGTAAGAGCAAGCCGACTCCCTCGGCGACGCTGGCGAAAAGCAGGCAGAAGATGCTCAGGACGGTGCGCCCTGGATACATCCTGGCGATGGTGATCAAGAACCGCATGGCGACATGCTCCGGTGTTACGCTGAGCCGGCAAGTTGAGGTTCAGACATGGCTCTTCCTGTAGACCTCGAACAAGACTTCAAGATGCTGCTCCACGGCGCGGTCCATGGAAAACTCCGCCGCGCGCCCCCTCAATCGTTCCTGGCTCGGCGGGGCGTCCAACACCGTTTGGATCGCTTCGGCCATCGCGGTGTCGTCGCCGACCGGGACGAGGGGGCCATAGCTGCCATGCTCCAAAATCTCCATCGGGCCGCTGGGGCAATCGGTGCTGACGACCGGACAGCCAGAGGCCATGGCTTGTATGAGAACACCTGGAAGCCCTTCATAGGCGGACGAAAGGACGAAGACCGCGGCGCGCGCCATATAGGCAAAGGGGTTCTCCTCAAATCCCGGCAATGCGAGATCCTGGCGGACGCCGAGCGAATCCGCCAGCTCCTCCAGTTCTCGTCGCTTTTTCCCCTCTCCGAGGATCATCAACCGGACGGGCCGATGGGCGCGGATCCTGGCAAAGGCCCGAATCAAAGTGGGAAAATCTTTTTGGGCGGCTAGCCGGCCGACCCCCAAGAGGACAGGCGGCGCGCCCGGTGCGAACCAGGGATGGTCGAGAGGGGCGGACGCCCGCGCTTGCAGGTCAGGGGTGACGACCGGGTTGTAAATCGTGCGAATCGCCTGACGGGGCAGCGCTGCGACGGCGGCGAGGTCGTCGGCCACGCCATTGGAAACCGCCAGGATTGCCTCGGCTTCCCGGAAATACCGGCGCGCCATCCATCCCAGAAACGGACGGCGCCCTGTCGGGAAGTTCGTGTTGACGATCGCGCGGGAGAGATGCGTGCACTGCCTAATCACCAAGGGGGTCCCGGTTCCCGCGAGCCGGCAGCCCCAGATCGCCGCCAGGTTGACGTAGTGGGAGGCCGCCAGCAGGACGTCGGGTCGGTGGCGGCGCAGATAGCCGGCGAGGGCCGGCGGACTGGCAAGGGTACGAGCCCGTTTCGACCATCCAATGAGGGGCAGGCGCATCCACCAGCGCTCGAGATCAACCAGCCGCACGAGGGGTGACACGGCGCTCATGAAAGAACCCTTGCCCTTTGGTGACCACGAGGTCGACTCGGTGGCCGCGTTGGGCCAGGCCATGAGCCAGCGCGAGCATCGTCCGCTCCACGCCCCCCACGGAGAGGCCTGAGATGAATAACGCCAGATGGAGTTTTTCCTGAGGATCAACGGTCGTCCGTTGCACGTTCGAGATCGGCGTGGGAACCACCAACTCCATCGACTCAATATCCTGCGGCATGTTGTCCGAACAGAAAATAGCGGACTCGCGATGCGAGACTTCGATGAATGAACTCCACGATGAACACCTTCCGAAGAGCCCCTTGCGGGCAGTGGATCTCTTGAACCCCGTGCCACGAATTCCCCTTACGCGAGAACAGCAAACTGTAATTCCCAAGGGCTTGCGATTCTATTACATGATCGAAATCTTCGAAGCTCGGCGCCGAGTCCGAGTGAAAGCGCCCATGATCATCCAGGATAACCGTTGTCCCTCCCCACGATGGATCCCAGTCGTCTTTTGTGTTGAAATAGAATATATGAGACCCGAGCTTGCGTTTGGCATCGCAGTGCGGGGACACCGAACAGCCATTCGGAGTGTAATGCCAGTGAAAATTTAACGAGAAGGCGGAGGTCTCGATGAGACTCTCCAGGAAAGTCCGATAGACCTGTCCTTCTAGCTCGGCAATAAACTCCTTCCACGGACGGGCAACGGGAGGATCCGTACGCCATTCAAGCGTATAGCGGTCATGACTCTTCTGACCATACTTGCGTTGGGCGTCGAATCGCCGTTCGAAAAGCGAGACGTCGGGGAGCGTCTCCCGCAAGCGCTGGTACCCTTCGTCGGTCAGAAGACCATCCGGATTGAGCCACGGGAACGGCTCCTGTGCTCGGAACATTTTCGGATCAATTTTGTTCAGCCGGTTACAGTCGAGGTATGTCATGGCCTTTCCGTCAACCCTTCCTTGAGTCAGGCTTTCGTCATCACCGATTCCACTTCCTTCGTCACGGCTTCGACGGGATTTTCCTCTTGCATCCTCAGAATCGCGCGCACCTGTCGAGCCACTCGCTCGGCCTCGTACAGCGCCGGACATGGTCTCATCACCAGTTCGGTCCCAAAAGGCCGGGCAACCCCTAGACGGTACAGTCCCTGGTGTAATCTCTTTATGTTTCGAGGAGGCAACACCAGCGATCGAGAAAGCAGAAATGCGCACAACCTTCTTTGCCAGCCCTGTCGCCCTGACCCTGATGCGTCGTAGCCAGACCGGCCGGTTGTGGCGCGAGCCACGACCCATTCTCTGAATCGTTCCCTGACCTTCCCCAGAGTTCCGGGGAAACACTCCGGCAATGGATAAATATACACCGGCTTGCCCGAGGCAACAGCTTCCGCCAGCATGGATTCGCTGTCGCCGGTCACGACGAGAACATCCGCTGTCGCCACATATCCCAGATACGGATTTTCCTTGCCCGTCGGTTGCCAACGGCGCACGGAGTGTGATTTGCCAAGTTCCTCCTCAAGCGCCGATGCCTGGCGTTCACCGGTCCTGCGACTGGTCACGGCATGCACGGTCCCTCCGGCTGACGCGGCAAAGGCACGGACTTCCCGGCCCAAACGCCTCGCGGTCTCTTCATCGAAGCTGCAGAAGGAGGACGTTCCCCCGACCAACAACACGATGTGTGGCCGGGGAGCTTGACCGAACAAGTTGGGCCATCGGGTCGCTGCTTGGGCCAGCCGACCTGGTCCTATAGGATTCACCGGCGCAACGACTTCCATTCGGCGGACATGCGGCATCAGACCGAAGTGTGCGCAGGAAACGACCAGATCGAAATGCTCTGGATTATAGGCACCCCTGCGCCCCAGATGAACAATACAAGAATACCCCCGGCTTTGCCGCCGATCCACCGTGCTAGAGGAGCGAGACGCCTGCCTGTGGCAATCACCAGGTCCGGCCACGGTGGAAGGAGTGGGGAATGACGGCCCGCTCGGATGCCAACACGACTGATGCCAAGGAGTCCGTTGGGTAAGCGAGCGAGGAACCGGGCAAAGCGGTAAAACTGGATGGGCTTCTTTTCATAGGGCCAGCCCAGTGCTTCGGCTAATCCGATGGATTGCGAGTTGTTCCCTGGCCGATCGTCGGTCAAGACCCATACGGTCGGTTTGTCTTCCCTGCCCATCAGGACCCCCTGAGGGACTCGAAGGCTTGACAAATGCGGTCGATCTGTTCCTCCGTATGGGCCGCGCTGACGCTGCAGCGAAGCAGGCTTCCCCCTTCGGGGGCGGCCGGAGGCAGGATCATGTTCACGTAGACGCCTTGCTCGAGCAGGCCGTTCCAGAACGCAATCGCCTCCTCCCGTCGCTCGAACAAAGCGGCGACAATCGGACTCAGGGTGGGTCCGAGCTTGAACCCCAGTTCTTTGAGGCGATCATACAAGCGGCGGGCATTGTTCCACAGTCTCGTGCGCAGCTCCGGTCGGGTCTGGATAATCCGCAGGGCGGCTCTCGTCGAGGCAATGACCGACGGACAGAGGGACGCCGTGAAAATATAGGGGCGGCTGACGTATCGGGTCAGCTCCATCTCGTGATGATCCGAGACGCAGAAGCCGCCGGTCGCTCCCAAACTCTTGCTGAAGGTCCCGACGATGAAGTCGATACCGCTCTCCACGTGAGCCGCTTCAGACAGTCCACGCCCCTGCTCACCCAGGACCCCCAGTGAATGGGCCTCGTCCAGGAGCAGATAGGCCCCGTATTCCTTCTTCAAGGCTACGAATTCCGACAGCGGCGCTTGGTCTCCCAACATGCTATAGATGCCTTCCACGATAATGAGAGTGTTCGTGCGACGCTCCCCTAAGCGCCGCAACCGCTTGTGGAGATCGCCCGGGTCGTTGTGATGGAACCGAATCACCTCGGCCCCGCTCATCCGACAGCCGTCATAAATGCTCGCATGGCAATCGGCATCGATGAGGATCACGTCTTCCTGGCCGGTGAGGGCTGAGATGACACCTAGATTGGCAAGGTAACCGGTTGAGAACACGACGCACCACCGGCGTCCATAAAAGTCCGCCAACTCGCGCTCCAGAGCGGCGTGGCCATTGAAGCTGCCATTGGCCATTCTGGATCCGGTGGTCCCCGTCCCCTGCTCGTACACGGCTCTGGCCGCCGCATCCAGACATTCGGGATCAAAGGTGAGGCCGAGGTAGTTGTTCGTACCGGCCAGAATCATCCGCTTGCCGTTCACGATCGCTTCGGTCGGCGAAAGGATCCGCTCGATCGTCACCCGGAACGGGTCCGATGCTCGTCCGCACAAGCGCCTCGTGAGCTTCAGCGAGTTGTCGGAATTTCTCCAAAAGGGCCATTATCGTTGCTCCGTGAGCTGCTCGATCTGTCGGGCAAAATCCCCGGCGGTCCGGACGTTCGGGATGATGTTTAATGGAATGGAAATGTCGAACCGCTCCTCCGTCTCGAGCAGGAGTTGCATGACCTTCATCGAATCGAGCCCGAGATCGGACAGGAGCTCCGTGTCCTCGGAAAGGCTCTGCCCATCCTTTGCGTACGGCTTTAAAATCTCGTAGAGTTGAAGAAGGATCGTCTCGTAGCGCGTCATCGTGCCAACAAGCCTCAAAGTGGTCGTCTTATGCGCGAGTGCCTATTGCGCGGGAGAAGCACTGAGGCCAAGAGTGTGCCGCAGGCCTTCTTCGAAACGCACGGTCGGCGCCCAATTGGCGACACGGCAAAACATAGAATTATCACACACCCAGTCCGGATGTCTAAGTTCACGCACTTTCCCCAGGGTGAACATGGGCCTGTACCCTATCACAGATGCGGCCATCATGTTGAGTTTCGCGGCCAAATTCAAAACCGGTCCCGGCACTCGGACACGAACCACCCCTTTTCCCCGGAGTCGCTCGACTGTCTCCACGATCTCACACCAGCTATACCCACCGGGGTGTCCATCGTCCAGCTCGAACGTGCGGTTCTCCCGGCTGTCGCTGACCAGCCATTTCACTATGGCGTCAGCCAGGTCGTCCACGTAGAGCATGGAGAATCGAGCACCATTTCGACCAACTACGGGGGCGATCCCGCGCAGCATCAAGCGAAACAAGGGAAGCATCTCACGATCCCCGGGACCATAGACCGCCGGGGGGCGAAGCGCGGTCCAAGTAAGATGGTCGGCGACTTTGGAGAGGGCGATCTCCCCCATCCGCTTGCTGGCCGCGTAGGGTGACACATCCGGCTCCCGAGCTGCCAAAGAGGAAATCAAGAGAAACCGTGGAGTGGGGTTCCGGCTGGCCGCGATGTAGGCCAATCGTGCGACCGCTTCTACATTGGCCTGGTAAAAGTCGGCCTCGGTGATCCCCCGCACAGACCCTGCGCAATGGACCACGACATCCGCATCTCCCACCAACTTTTCGAGGCTATCGAGATCTTCGAACGTGCCCTGAACCCACTGGACCGTGGTGCCTGCGAGGCGTGCTGAAGATGAGGGCGAGCGGATGAGCGCACGCACGCACCACCCGTCTTGTACCAGCTTTCGAGTTACGGCGCTACCGATGAATCCGGTCGCCCCCGTCAACGCAATGACGCCGCGCATGAGACCGCTTGCTGGCTGCGCTGCGGTGGGCGGGTGTTGCCGGGCCTGTTTCGGCTGGAGAAGAGTTGGGCGACGTCATTTCGGCTCAGAAATTCCTCCCGTGTCTTGGAACGGGAAAGCTTACCGGAAGACGTGCGCGGTAGGGTATGGGGAGGCACGAGTTCAACGAAACAGTCGAGCGCGAAGTGCTCGCGGATCAACCCCTGTAACCGATGAATGAAATCGGTATGTTTTGCAGTATTGAGCTCACGGCACTGGACCACCATCACCGCCATTTCCGATTGGTCAGGACCCTGGATCGAGAACGCGCACGCGTCGCCCGTCCTGATCTCGGGCAATTCTTCGACGAGGTGCTCCAAATCCTGGGGCCAGATGTTTCGGCCGTTCATGATAATGACGTCTTTCTTCCGACCAATGATCACGATGCTGCCTTCTATGATGTAGCCAATATCTCCGGTGTCAAGCCACCCGTCCGATGACAAGACTTCCTGAGTTTTTTCAGGATCGCCGAAGTATCCGGACATGACGTTGAGTCCACGAAGAAAGATCACGCCCGCGTGGCGGTCCGGCAGAACACACCCTAGCTCATCCCGCACCTCAACTTGGACGCCAGGGAGAGGAACGCCGCAGTTCACAAATCGGTTCGTGTTCGTGCTGCCAATTTCGGAACTCCCACTGCGTGCATTGACAGGCAACGCCTCTCCCCGCTCGGACAAATGAGCCCGGTCAACTTGATCAATGGCAATCCCCTCATCAAGGGGCGCAAAACTGACGGCGAGGCAACATTCCGCCATTCCGTAACAGGCCAAAAATGCGCTGGGCTTGAATCCACTCGGTGCGAGCACATCGGCAAACTCCTCTAAAGCATCAGCCCGGATGGTTTCAGCGCCCACACCGGCGGCTCGCCAGGCGCTGAGGTCGAACTTGCCGACCTCATCCTGCCTGAGACGCCTCACGCACATCTCATATCCGAAAGACGGGCCAAAGGAAATGGTTGCCCTGGCCTGCGTCATCAGGGACAGCCACAAACGGGGTCGCATGGCAAATGCCCGCGTTTTCAAGTAGTCCACAGATACTTGGGACACCATCGGTGCGAGCACGAACCCCACAAGTCCCATGTCGTGATAGAACGGGAGCCAGGACACGGCGCGATCTCCGGGGCGGATCTTGAGGCCATGCTTGGTGATGCCCTCCAAGTTCGCGAGCGCAGCCGATTGGGTAATCATCACCCCGCGTGGGAAGCGGGTGCTCCCCGAGGTGTATTGAAGATAAGCCATCTCGGTGGGCTCCGAGGGGCGCAACGCCTCCTGGGACTCCGGAAGACGATCAAACACATCCGCGGCGCCGATCTGGCTCAACCTCAACCCTTCGGCTGCTTCGACCAGGAATGGCAGAAACTCAGACGGCGCCATCGCGATGGACGCCTGGCAGTTCTCCAACAACGCCCTGAGTTTGGCGACATAGCCTTTGTGTCCGGACATCACAAGCGCCGCCGGTAGAGGAACCGGCACCAGACCGGCATACTGACAGGCAAAGAAAAAGCGCTGAAAATCGGGATCCGTCTCCGCCACGATCGCCACTCGCGCTCCTCGTTCGAGCCTCAAGCTCAAAAGACGCCGCGCCAAGGTCCGCGCCTGCTCGCGAAGCACGGCATAACTTTGGACCACGGAAAGCTCACCACGGTCCCCATAGAAATTGAACCCGGTTTGTCCCTGGGCTGCATAATCCAGGGCTTCGGCTAACGTGGTAAAGTCCGCGGTTCGAAGTGGGATTGAGTTTTCAGTTGGGGTTGGCTGCAGTGTCATCCTTCGTCCAGCTTCCTCACAAATATGAGCCCATCCTCCAGACTCAGTAGGAGGGTGGGGAATCCTGTCGTGACCCTCTGAATTGGCTTAAGTTCTCAAGACCTGGCAGAAACCTTCCCAACAAAACAAGCCAACACAGCCGTACCCATAGCAATATTCATACCTTGAAAATAAAATATCGTATAATCGCATTAAAATTATGAAGAAATTATGACATTTGACTGTTTATACTCGATAAAACACTCCTGGAATATAACAGTCATATATTGTGAAAAGTACACGGTTGATGATTTTTTACAACGATATCTATCTTGGCTTCACTCCTCGCTCGACCGTCATCTGTGGCGACCTGTTTGCGGTTGTTGACCCCTTGGCGCTGGCAGTGAGTATACGTCCGGCCATCAGCAGAACCTCAGGCTATCGATCCGTGTTTTCATAACCAGAGGGGGGCCATTGTCGTTAGGGGGTGGCCCAGTATGGCAGTTGAATATGGCGGTTGAAGGGACTGGGAAGTCTGACCCTTGTAACATGGCCGCCCTCAGGGGTTCTGTAAGATACCTCACAACTGGGCAGAGCCGGCGTTAATAGAAGAAGGTCTTCAGATGGGCCAAAATGGCTCGATTGGTCTCTTCCTTCGTCTGATTGCCCCGTGAGAAGTCCGGCGGACCCGGCCAGGCATAGTCGTAAAATTTCTGCCCCTCGAATGTGCGTTCTTGGCCGTAACGAGGCACAACGTGAAAATGCACATGTGGATCCACCATCATGAGCATCAGATAGTTAATCTTATCATACGTAAAGGCACCTTGTAGTCCCCGTTCCACCTGCGTGGTGACTTGCCGGAGTTCTGCAAAGGCTTCTGTGCTCACCGCGGAGAAGGCGGTCGCTGGCTCTTTACACACCAGAACCAGTGATCCGAGCGTGAGTTGCTGGGGACGCAACAAGATGATCCAATTTGGGAATTCCTTGACGGTACTGTCAGGATACCCAAATTTTCTCATCGTATCGTTCACGTGTGTGCCTGCGCTTTCTGCTTTCACGCACCTGCTCTTGTGTGCGACGACTCCGCTTGATCCTTCTAAGTCATTCCACTATAATACGATTCGCTTCTTACTTCTACCCTCCAGGATTCCCAAACTGGCTTTCACTCACCCCACTCACTCTTATGCGAACGCCTCCCATGCCGTCGACTGCTGAACCCCTACGAATCGCTACGGTAAGCGGGCCCCACGACCTTCACCGCTTCATACGTGTTCCCTGGTCGATCTATGCCGAAGATCCGGCATGGGTCCCGCCCTTGTTGGTCGAGCGACGCGACCACCTTTCTCAGCGCAACCCGTATTTCGCGCACGCTCGCACCTGTTTTTGGCTTGCCTACCGCGGCGCCAATCCCGTCGGACGAATCAGCGCTCAGGTGGACGAATTATGGGAGTCCCGCTATCGGGATGCAACCGGATTCTTCGGCATGCTCGAAGCCGAGGATGAGGCAGAGACGTTCCACGCGTTGCTGGGCACGGCGGAAGCCTGGCTGCGTGACCAAGGGATGTCGCGCATCCGCGGCCCGTTCAATTTCTCGAGCAACCAGGAGTGCGGGCTGCTCGTGGAGGGCTACGACACGCCCCCAATGATTATGATGGGCCACGCCCGCCCGTATTACGCCGATCGGATCCTGGCCGAGGGATACAAGGGAGTCAAAGACCTGTTGGCTTACCGCCTCGCCACCGATTTCACGCCTCCCGAGTTCATGGGGGCGGTTCTAGCCAAAGCTTCCGGCATCGCACGGATCAGGCCATTGCGCAGGTCGCAATGGAAGGAGGAACTCCAGATTCTCAGAGATATCTTCGAGGATGCCTGGTCCACAAACTGGGGCTTTATTCCCTTCACGGAGGAAGAGTTTCAGCATTTAGGGAACAGCTTGCGACAGTGGGTCGAGGACGATTTTGTCCAAATTGCCGAAGTCGACGGGGTGCCTGCCGCAATGATCGTCGTCTTTCCAAATTTAAATGAGGCAATTCGGGACTTAGATGGACGCTTGCTTCCCTTCGGATGGTTGAAGCTCTTGTGGCGCCTCAAGGTGGCATTTCCTCAAACGGCTCGTGTGCCCCTCATGGGTGTCCGTAAGCGTTACCAAGGGAGCGCGCTCGGAACCGCGCTGGCGTTCCTGCTCATCGAGAGGGTGCGCAGTCACGGCCTCAAGCGCGGAGTCCGGGAGGTGGAGTTATCCTGGATCCTGGAAGACAATATGCCAATGCGGAATATACTGGCCGCGCTCGGCAGCATTCCCTACAAACGCTACCGGATCTATGAAAGGACGTTGTGATGAGCAGCAGTTCGCCGTTCACCGCCATTGTCCTCGCCGGAGACCGGACGCCGGACGATCCGGTGGCCCGCGCAGCCGGTGTGTCGTGCAAAGCCTTAACGCCTGTTGGAGGCATCCCCATGGTTCTCCGCGTGCTGGGTGCCCTGGCCGAGGCGCAGGCCATCGGAAACCGGATCTTATGCGGGCCCGCGTGGCACGCGGTAGAGACACACAAGGAGCTTCACGATCTGATTGCTTCGGGCCAGGTGAAATGGGTTGAGCCTCAGGCAACTCCCAGCTCCAGCGCTTACGCTGTGATGCAATCCCTTCCCCTCGAACAACCGGTGCTGCTGGTCACGGCCGACCATGCCCTCTTGAGCGCGCGACTCATCGACTATTTTTGTTCGGAAGCACGGAGCAGGAACTGTGATGTGGCGGTAGGATTCGCCGCTTACGATCTGGTGGCCTCAGCCTACCCGGACATGAAGCGAACGGTGATGAAGTTTAGGGGTAGTCGAGTATGCGGATGCAATCTGTACGCGTTTTTGAGCGCACGAGGACGTTCGGCAGCGGCATTTTGGCGCCAAGTGGAATCACTCCGCAAGAAACCCATCAAGCTTATCTCGGCACTAGGATGGATACCTGTTTTGCGGTATCTACTCGGACAATTCACCCTTCGTGAGGCCCTCTCTCGTCTCTCGCGCCGGTTAGACCTCTCGATCGAAGCGGTGATGCTTCCGTTTCCTGAAGCGTCATTGGACGTGGATAAAGTTAGTGACTGGGAATTGGCTCAGAGAATTGCCGAGCGGAAGGGGTCTTGAGGCGATGAGGGGGCGTCCCAGGAGGTTACGAGTTTTTGGGCGTCCTCGAGATCAACAGGATAGTCCACTTCGGCCCATCTCAAGCCTTGGATGGAACAGTTCCACACGAGACCTGACTGTGCCATTTCGTCAATAACCGACAGATACCACTGCTTCAAAGCCTGGGGTTTCCGAATCGCACCCTCGATCGCGCCTGACAAACAGGTCGGGCCCATTTCCACGGAAAAGCATCATGCCGATCGACTCTCCATGAGACTGATCAGGCTGAAGGGTTTTCCCAACTCTAAGCACTCGGTGCTCGTCTAGCGTGACTTTCATGTCGTCGGCATCATAGGTCGACTTGCTGTCCGTCACGAGAGTGATCGGCCGGGATAGCGTGCCAAGAAGGCGATCCAGAATGGTCCCCTCAAACAAGGTGTCCCCGTTCAATAGGATAAAATCCTCGGTCATCAGGTGGCGTGCCAGCCAACAGCTGACGAGATTATCGCTGCGGGAAAAAAATGGATTGTACAGCGTTTGTACTTGGTCTGGCTTATAATGGCTGCGCAAGAGGTGTTCCACCTTGTCAGCTTCAAACCCCACGACCACGGTCACCTGATCGATGCCGCACTTGATTAATTGCGTGATCTGCCACTCAACGAGGGACCGTCCTCCGATCTGGAGGGCACATTTGGGGACTTCTGCCGTCAACGGAAGCAGGCGTCGTCCTTGCCCCGCACTTAATATAATAGCCTTCATGTGCACACTCCTTGTTCCGACGCGAGATCGCGCGTCAGTGCGACGCGTCCCGGTGATGCCTCCCGATGATCCCTCCCGGAAGATCACGCCTGTACAGCCCACCGCAGGTAGGCTAACATATAGAATTTGCGAGACACGAGCAAGTGGAATTTAATAAGCGCCCACCTCGCAAGGATCATACGCGGAGAGGGCCCCCTCAAGCCATAGGCCTAGCTTCCAGACATGAAATCCAAGGTCCTGTCCCGTCATCGTTCGTGAAAAGGCAGAACAAACACTGTAACGGGCCTGTACGTTGATACTCGACCGCTATATTTCTTGGGAAATCGCCAAGCCGCTCCTCATCTTTTGCCCAGGCTTGGTGTTCCTGTATGCCAACTTCACCGCCGCTCGCTACCTGAATCAGGTTGCTGACGGAACCATGCTTGGGAATAGCGTCCTGCTGTTTGTTCTGCTCAAGGCCGCCATCGCGATGGAGGTCCTGTTGCCGATTGCGTTGCACCTGTCTATCGTGGTCGCCCTCGGACGGCTCTACACAGATTCCGAAATGACCGCCCTCTTTGCCTGTGGTGTGAGCCCCGGACGGATTGTGCGTATCGTGTTGGTGGTCTCGCTCGTCGTCGCTGGATTAGTGGCCTACCTGTCCATCTACGTGCGGCCGTGGGCCAACGACATCCGCTACCGGCTGGAAAATCAAACCGTTGCCGATTTCGACTTCAACAATATGAAGCCTGGGCGCTTCTATGAGAGTTCGTCCAGAAAACATGTCATGTTCTTCCAACATCTCGATCAACAGACGGGTCGCATGCAGGAGGTTTTTATCCAATCACGCGAGGGAAATCAGGTGCGGGTCGTCTCGGCAGAAGAAGCCTATTATGCCGAGCTGTCGAGACTGGAACCAGTGGGGCGCTGGTGTGTCTTGAGGCGCAGATCTACATGCTACCTCAAGATCATGGCGACCTGGTCCAAGCCGCCGCTCAGCGCCTGGTCATCGAGTTGGACAGATCAAGCGACTTAGTGCTGGAATATAAGCGAAAGGCCGCGCCGACCTGGCAGTTGGCCCTGTCCGATTCGTCCTCGGATATCGCCGAGCTGCAATGGCGCCTGTCCACCCCGGTGGCCACCTTTCTGATGGGCTTGCTCGGCTTTCCACTTAGTCGAGCCAGGGCACGGGAGGGCAAGTTTGCCAAGTTGTTCGTCGCGGTGCTGAGTTACGCCACGGTTTACAATTTGATTATGGTGGCCAAGACGTGGGTAGAGAAAGAAGTCGTCGGCACCATTCCGGGAATCTGGTGGGTCCATATCCTCTTGGCGATCCTAGTCGCGGGCCTGTTGTGGGGTCCGCCTTGGGCCGACACTCTGGCAAAGCCGCGGGCGTCGATCCTAACAGGATGCTGAAAAAGTCCGCCAGCATCGTTCTCACGTCGCTCAGAGGCTCAACGTACCGAAGCGTACGCCTCGCCTCTTCGCTCGTTGCGGCCTTGCTGGACGGCCTTTTTGAGCATCCTGAGGCTATTCAGGCGTCAGCACCATATGGAAAATCCTAACGGTCTTATGGTGTATAAACCGAGTTTTTCCGCAGCCTCCTAAAGCCTATGCTCACACTTGATCGACACATTTGGCTCAGAGTGATCAAGGGATATGCCCTCGTGATGGCTATCTTATTGTCCATCTTCAGCTTAATAGCATTCGTCAACGAGCTGGATATGGTGGGACGCGGCACGTACGGGATAGCCGATGCCGCTCTGAACGTCCTCTTGACAGCCCCAGGTCGAATGGTTGAGCTGGCCCCAGCGACCGCCTTAATGGGGAGCATCATCGGCTTGGGGGAATTGGCTGCAGGCCATGAACTCATCGCCATGCTGGCATTGGGCATTTCCCCGTTGCGTATCGGCTGGTCGGTAACCGGGACCGGCCTCCTTCTGTTGGTCGCGGTCGTTGGCCTTCAAGAGTCGGTGGCACCCTATACCGATCAACTCGCCTTCAAGCGCCGCGTCCTGGCGACTTCTGGACTGGAATCCCTTCGTACCGAGCAGGGGTTCTGGACAAGGGACGATCGTCGCTTTATCAAGGTGCATCAAGTCCTTGATGGTCGAGTTCCCTCAGAAATCGAGATTTATGAATTTGACGACCGCGGCCGGTTACGCCTAGTGACATGGGCGGAGCGAGCCGATACCCAGAATCCACATCAGTGGGTGCTTCTGGGAGCGGTCCAACGGATTTTTGAGGGGAACACTGTCGTAACGAAACGCTTACCGAGCCTTCCCTGGGATGTCTCACTCATGCCAGCGCAAGTGGAATTGCTCGTCCTGCCTGTCGAGATCTTATCGCTTTCGGCTCTGTACCAGCATGTAACCTACCTCAAAGAGACCGGGCAGAATGTGGAGCGCTTGGAGATGAGGTTGTGGCAGGAGTTCAGTATGCCGCTCTCGACCCTCGTGATGGTGATTGTCGCGATTCCCTTTGTATTCGGTCCGCTTCGGGAGGCAACGGCTGGTAAACGAATCCTTCACGGATCTCTGCTAGGCGCTGCCTTTCATTTTATCAGCCATATCGTGGCCCATCTCGGAACCATTTTACATCTTAGCCCCGCGCTGACCGTGTTAAGCCCCATCGCGGTGCTGTGCGGTCTCGCCTTCTGGTTGTACCGTCGTTTAGGCTGATTTTTTCAGTTTCCCGAGCTGGGCACCGCCATGTCGCGCTGGTCCTCGCCCAAAAAACAGCGGTCTCGCAGGACATACCCGCGCACCGATATCCGGACAACCCATCCCGCGGGCGAGGGACACACCTCGTAGACATGGTACCGTGCGCGGCGGTCCGGCTTCCTCCCAAGCGCGGAAGCAGAGGGAACCCCGATAACGGGAAAAGACCCTCGCGCTGCTGAATAGTGCACTACGGAGGGGCGATGGGCATGCCCGTGTAACACCATCTCCACGCCGTGCCGAGCAAGGAGACCACTCAACGCCGAACCGTCGGTGAGCCGTTTTCGCCACCCCACCGTGCCCGCAACAGGAGGGTGGTGGATAAGAAGGATCCTGAACAATTCCTGTCGTCCAGTCTGATCCAGGATCTCATCGAGCCGTTTCAACTGCGTGGGTCCCAGGCTTCCTGTGGCGAAAAAAGGAGCCGATGGACAGGCCGAGGTGAGTCCGATCAGGGCGGCGCGCCCACGCACGCGCACACTGGGAAAGAGTTCACGGCCGGGCCACTGCTCTGTTATCGTCCGGAGTCCCGAGTCCGAGGCCATATAGGGCGTCCATAGGGCAAAGGTATTATCCCACGCTGTCTGGACATACGCATCATGATTGCCGGGGACAACCGTGACGTCGGTCGGCGCACCGAGGGCCTCAAGCCATTGTCTGGCTTGCTGGAATTCACTCGGCAGGCCGACGTGGGTCAGATCACCCGTAATGACGATGTGGTCCAGGGTGAGCTGGCGCAGGTCGCGCAGGAGGGCGGTTAACACTTCAGGAGCGTGCTCGCGACGGCGTCGCAGCCGCCAGGACAGGTAGCCGAGCGCGCGCTTGTTCAACAGGTCCGAAACCTTGACGTCTTCCAGTGAAGTGAGATGGAGATCGGAAATGTGGGCAAACCTGAAGCTGCTATTCATCTTCTTGCTTATGTCGGTACCGGATTCAGCAAAAACTGCGCTCAATTTTGACTAAAACAAGTTCAGTATAATATATTCTTACTCTTTTACCCAACCCCTCTTTATATTGGACCCGGAGGTTGGGCTAACCGTGCATTTAGATTTTGATGGGTGTATGTGCCCACATAGTCGGAGAAACTCCGGTTCCCTTGTGGGGGCTATCGTCCCACGAGCGGTATCGCCGCATGCTGAAGCATGCGGGCATGACAGCGATGGTGGAAGATGTCTCCTCCGTGGCGCCGGGGGATTCAGTACTCATCATTCGTGGGGATTTCCTCTTCGATGGCCGTGTGCTTCAGAGCTTGGCCAATTCGTTGAATGTGATGCTCGAGGCATCAGCAGGACCAACACGCCAGATCGTTGCGGCTCATGTGCCGGCCAATCTGGCGAGGCAGGCCAGCGCAATTCTGTCCGGAGGCAAGCTCAGCGACACGCTGCCTGGTGTTCGTATAGAGAAGCTTGAAGACCGATCGGAATCCTTTAATGAGCATCTGCGGAAGTCGCAGCCGCTTTTTGTGGAACCCATCAGACCGGACACGCAACGAGCGCTGGAAGAGCGTTTATTTAGCAGTTCCTACAAAGGCATCACGGATTTGGTCACGAAATGGCTGTGGCCCGTTCCTGCGAAATGGGCCACGCGTCTGTGCGTGGCCGGCGGAGTGATGCCGAATCATGTCACCACGCTCAGCATAGTCCTGGTTGTCGTTGCCGGAGCCCTTTTTGCCAATGGTTTTTATGCATGGGGGCTCCTGGCCGCATGGATCATGACGTTTCTCGATACGGTGGACGGGAAGCTCGCACGCGTCACGGTCACCTCCACCCGGCTTGGCCACTTCCTCGACAAGATTTTGGACATCGTGCATCCCCCGTTTTGGTATCTGCTGTGGGGGCTCGGCTTGGCGTCGTTCCAACCGGTCCTTCCCTCGCTCACGCTGAATATCATAATAGGAGCGATCTTCATTGGATACATTGCCGGCCGCCTTATTGAAGGGGCGTTTCAGCTATGGTTCGGCAATTTCGGCATATTCTGCTGGCGCCATTTCGACTCATACAATAGACTCGTGACTGCCCGACGGAATCCGAACCTGATCCTCTTAACTATCAGCCTTCTCATCAACAGACCGGATATGGGGCTAGTGGCGGTGGCCGCATGGACGATCCTTTCAAGTCTCCTGCTCCTGGTCCGCCTCGGGGTAGCCTTCCGCACCCGAGTCGTGCATGGACCGCTGCATTCCTGGCTGGCTGATGGGGTTGAAAAAGCTGGTGCCCGTTCGCTTGCCGTACGGCTGTTCACGCAGCACGTTCCCACCCGGTAAGCCTGACGGTCCCGCGTGTTGCGTCCGCGCCACATTGCACCACAACAAGTATGCTTGTGAAAAATGAAATCGGCTGTGCCCCGTCCGGTTTTGAGCCTTGGGATGCCCACCGCCAACGACGAGTCGGTATCCTGCTCAATCCACGGAGTGGGACGACCCGATCTGGCTTCAACGCTTGCTCACAGCTCCTGACCCAGCACAAGCATGTCATCCACCGAGAGGTTGTGACTCCCGAAGACATCGCTGCCGCCCTGGTGGAGATGGCTGCCCAACAAGTAGATGTGCTGGCCGTTTGCGGAGGTGACGGAACCGTCCAGGCCACGCTGACCGCCTTGTTTCACACCAAACCATTTGGCGTCAGACCTCCCCTGGCGCTCTTGGCAGGTGGAACCACGAACATGACCGCCGCTGATGTCGGCATAGCAGGGAAACCAGCCCCAGCTTTGCAGCGCCTGCTGGCCTGGTCGGAAGGGAGCGGATCGGTGGGTCATATTGAGCGACGCGGCGTCTTACGCGTGGACCGGGGGCCGGACTGTACCCCTTTTTTCGGGATGTTCTTCAGCGCGGCCGGCATCGTTCAAGTCACCCGGGCTCGGTGGGACACACGTCGCCGCGCCAGATCCCATGTAATGCGCGGTGCCCTGGGGACCGCGCTCACGGTGGGGCGATATGTTTTGGGCCTGGCACTGCGTCGCCGTGTCGTCGAGCCCACTTCGATCGCGATTCGTTTGGACGGTCAAACGTGTGATCCGGCAGATTACCTTGCGCTCTTCATCACCACTTTGGTACGTTTGAGCCCTGGAATATACCCATACTGGGGCGAGGAAGCAGGTCCACTTCGGTATACGGCTGTGGCATATCAGCCGCGCCATCTCCTGCTCGCCACGCCTTCGCTCTTGCGCGGGAAACCCAACCGCTACCTAACGCCCGAGTTTGGATACACGAGTAAGAACATCTATGAAGCCGTGCTGCAATTGGAAGCCGAATGTGCTCTTGATGGACAATTTATCGACAAGCCGACACAGCACCCACTCATGATTACCTATGGGGGGGAAGCAGACTTTTTACGACTCTAAAGGCGGCCCGCCGGTTTTCGGATCTTCTGCTTTCGCCGTCCGGCGAATCTGCTCGTTTGAAAAACAAAGATGATTGACACCGCGGCCGCAAGAGAGCCCAGGAGAGAAATCCGGTGACGTTACCAATCCGCCTTGCATCTGTCGCCCTTCAGCGATCCGACTCATCGGCTGCTTCGGAGCTGGAATCTCCGGCGTTTTCACTCCGAGAGGTCAAGACGCTGGTTCAGGATTTGTTCCCCCCCAAACCTTCGGTCTTCTATTGGGGCGACCTGTTTCTCTCCGTCTTCGTCGCTTACGGACTGGCCGCGGTCTATCTTTCGGCTCCGGTCAGTGCTTCCCTTGCCGCCACATCCAATCAAAATCCGATTCATTTGTGGCTTGATGCCAAAATCAAGCCGTAAGCACGGCGGTGCTCAGCACTGCTCGCCGCTCATCGCCCTCCTTGCCCAGCATAGGTCAGGGCTTCTGGCCCCAGGAGTTCACGCGCTCGCGGACGCCCTCCGTGTCCGGTATGGCGAGGCCGTCGCGGCCATCCTGGTCTATGGCTCCTGTTTCCGGACCGGTACCGACGAAGGCTTGGTCGATCTCTATGTCGTGGTGGACCGTTATCGAAGTCTCCCAGGCACATCGTTCCTGCGCCTGCTGTACCGCATCTTGCCGCCGACTGTCTTTTACCTCGAGATTCCCCTCGAAAATCGTCGAGTTCGTGCCAAATATGCAGTAATCTCCCAGGCGGATTTCCGGCGCGGAACCTCTCCGCGATGGTTTCATTCCTATCTCTGGGCCCGCTTTGCGCAGCCAGCCAGCCTGTTGTATGTCAGAAACGAGGAGATCGCCCAGCAGATCCACGCGGCACGAGGCCGCGCGATTGTGACGTTTATCACCCGCGTCCTTCCGGTGCTTCCAGCTACGTTCGATGCCGAACTGTTATGGCGAGAGGGGCTCGGTCGAACCTATCGCACTGAACTCCGCCCTGAACGGTTGGATGCAGTGGCCCGCCTCGTCCAGGATAATCTCGGCTACTATGAGCAGGTGACCCGGGCGGCCATGACCAGCATTCCTTTCGATATCAGAGTACACGAGGAAGATCCTTCGGTGAGATATGAAGCCGCGATACCGGAGAGGGTTCGCTTTTGGGGCGGTCTTGCGTGGAGCCTTCGGAAAGCCCTCGGAAAAACGCTGAACGTCTTGCGGCTGTTGAAAGGACTGATGACGTTCCAGGGCGGTATGGACTACGTTCTCTGGAAGATTGAACGGCATTCGGGCATGAGACCCATTCTTTCTCCACGCCTCCAGCGCCATCGATGGCTGGCTATGGGACTGATGCTTTGGAAACTCTACCGCCGGGGAGGCTACCGATAGGGGAGGCCAATTGCCTCAAGGCTCCTCAGGCATCGGACAGCAAGGAAAAGAACAGGCCGCGTTTGATGTCGCCGATGCTCACCCTACAAAGCTCCCAGCGACTTCTGTGGTCTTGCATCGAGGCTCCTGAGCCTCCTTGGACGTGATGCCAGATGTATCCACTATTTATCGAAATATCAATAATGACTGATAGCATATGGCAGGAAAAGAATGAGCGGTCTGGCTTTGGCGATAAGCCATAGGCTCTTGCGGCTGTATCCGGCGAAATACTCGCTGAATCGATTTCGATACAGTCACGCAGCTTGCAGGATGCTCAAAACGAGTTGATTGCTAGGAGCCTGTCCGACATTGCCTTCGTGACGAGGCGAAGGAGGTGCGACCAGATGCAAGGCCGCAGGTCCGGAAAAACCGGAGGTGTATTCACTGGAATACATTGAGGATTTTTTCGGGCCGAGCACGACGCAGATGATCGCGGATCGTTCGCCGTAGTAGAAAGGTCAATGTCGGACAGGCTCCTAGGCCGCAACGAACGAAAGCCCGAGGAGGTACAAACTGCACTTCATGTGGGCCGTTCGCCCTTTGAATTGATCTTGGCGAACGGATAAGCCCCTCTAGTGCTTCCGACCTCCGAGAGCCTCATTCAGTACGTTGAGAGCTTGAGCGAAGTGAGAACGACGCCTGGGTCAAAGCGCATCTCGGCGCGCTAGGGCTGGGCGGGTGAGAAAGGCGGCGTTTTCAGCATCCTGCTCATTCGTCGTCCTCGTCTTCGGCGTCCAACACCTCCTGCCGTTTCTGCTCTTCCATGGCGTTATGCAGGAGCATTCTGACAAACATCGAATAGAGCGAGCCTTTTTCCAGCGTTCCGCCAGGAGGAATCGCAATCTTGCCTTCCTTGATCATACGATCCATCCAGACTTTTTGATCGGGTGCGATCAAGATCGGAATCTCGATCAGCC
Organism: uncultured Nitrospiraceae bacterium; assembly: GCA_963748375.1. GTDB lineage: Bacteria > Nitrospirota > Nitrospiria > Nitrospirales > Nitrospiraceae > Palsa-1315. The sequence goes on along the minus strand of CAVVIR010000034.1, from coordinate 79,162 downwards.
CCACACGTCCCATCATATCCATGACATAAACCTCCATAAAATCGTGAAGCGTCGTTCGTCTCTCGCATCTCGCAAGAGAGAAGGAGCCCATCCTACGAGATACGCTTCACGAGCGACGAGATACGCTGCTATAACAGCACGAGGCTTTTTACATTGTCAACCAAACCGCCCTGGCATAGAGTGTGCTTTCTTCTACACTTCATGACACACAGCCAAACCATGTTCGCTGCGCTCATAGTCGTCGGCGTCATCCTGATCTTTCCCCATCAGGTCCTGGCACAACAATCGACTGCCCCGCCCTCATCATTGTCCACAAGGCCCTTGGCTCCTGGGTCAACCGAGTCCGAACTTCGCGGTTCTTGCGACCTCTGCCGGAAACCAGACGCACGGGCGGGGAGCGATCTTCGTCCTAATCGGCTTCATCACGAGAAAGGATTGCGTCCGCACAAGAACCCGAAGGGAACCCATCGCTCAATAGACCAAAGCATCAAATCGACGTTGCCTCGTCGTCCCCTCGCACCTCCAGAAAATCAGGGAAAGCGGTATGTGCAACCAGGAGAACCTTCTGAGTAATTAGCCTGGAACTGACAAATGTTCCAGAAAACATATCTACTCTTTAACGTTATCAAGTCGGGATCAAAACAGAAAAGGCGAACAGGGGCGAGCATGAGTGTTGCCATGCAGGCGGCCCCTGCTCTTTAAGGAGGCACTATGGTTCATGAAGATCAGATGTTCACAGAGACCGAACAGCGTTACAGGGAACGCCGGACCGAACGAGAGAAAGGCGTTCAAGCAATTCGAGCGGGACATATTCTGCAAGCAGATAGGCCGGACCGAGTACGGGCTCGGTTGAGGCGCCTGGGGATCAACGAGCACGTGGTGGAGACTATTGTATCCACACGTCGCGGCATCGCGGCAGAAGATATTTCTCAGGCGGTGGTTGAACTGGGCAAACGCCGCGGGGCCAAAGGCCGAGCGGCCATCCCCTCAAGACGGGAGAGCGATGCGCCGTGGCGGGAGCAGATACCAGCGATCGGGACGCTCCCACCGCCAGGTATCATCCCCGGCCAAAACCTCAGCGACATCCTCTTTGAGCGAATTATCGGAAGCAACGATCTCTTGGGCATTTCATATATGGATCTAGGCCTACGGGCGAGTCGTGCCGTGGGCTGCGTCCGCCTCTTTCAGGATGGCCGGCACATAGGATCGGGGACCGGCTTCATGGTCTCACCGCGGCTACTGCTCACGAACAACCATGTACTGGAGAATGCAGAGGCGGGACGTGAAGCCCGCGTCCTGTTCAACTTCCAGGACGACCCCGAGGGAAATGCCCAGCCCACTGTGACGTTTGCACTTGACCCTGAGAGCTTCTTCCTCACCAGCAAGCCGCTGGATTTTTCGCTCATCGCGGTGGTCGAACAATCGGTGGAGGGGCACGGGATCGAGGAGTTCGGCTGGCTTCGTCTGGTCGAAGACGAAGGCAAGGTGATCAATGGCGAGTATGTCACGATTGTGCAGCATCCGAACGGGCTCCCCAAGCAGATTGCCCTGCGTGAGAATCAAATTATCGACATGCTGGAAAATTTTATTCACTATCACACGGATACGGCTCCGGGTTCGTCGGGATCGCCATTGTTCAATGACCAGTGGGAAGTGGTGGGGCTCCACCATTCGGGTGTGCCGAAACGAGACGACCAGGGTCGGATCCTGACCCGGAATAATACGCTCTGGACGACGGACATGGATGATGGGGCCATCAACTGGATTGCCAACGAGGGGGTCCGAGTCAGTCGCATCGTGAAGCATATCAAGAGCCAGTCGCTGGCCAGCCTGGGTCATCGATTGAGAGACCAAATGTTCGAGGCAGTACCAACGGTGGCCGCCCAAACCCCAAACATGTCGGTGGGAGGGGCGCTCGGACCGCCGCGCATTTCGCCATCACTTGGCGCACCGCACATTCGTGAAGGGGTCGCCACATGGACCATCCCGCTAAGCATCAGCGTTCAGCTGGGCGGCGCCGGACTCATGCAAGACTTCTCCCAACCAGCTGCAACCGGTCACGCCAAGCCGACTCAGCCTTCCACCGAACCGTCACTCCCCGCCACGAGTACGACGCTGGATGAAGAACTCCGAGCCTATCTGGAGGAGGCGCGCCAAGCGCGGACCCGGCCCTACTATGACAAGAAGGTCGACGCAAAAGATAAAAAATCCTATTACGCGGACCTTTCTTCCTCACTTTCACCGGACGAACTGTTCAGCACGCTCTCCGATTTGGTCAAACGCACTCATGCGACAAAACCCGGGTACAAGCCGAGCAAGGAACTCTACCCATGGATCGATCTTCGCCCGAATCGCAAACTGCGCAGCATCTACTCGGGAATGGAGTTTGACCCGGAAGAGTTGATCCGGGAGGACTTCAGGATCGATCAGGAACGTGGTCTGCGAATGCGAGAGCTGGCGCTGCGGGAATCCACTGTGACGGCCTCGCAATTCGGTCAGGAGCTGGACCTCTTGGAGGCGGCGCTACCGTATAACTGCGAACACGTGGTGCCCCAGTCCTGGTTTGGGAAAAAGGAGCCGATGCGCGGAGACCTTCATCACCTCTTCGCCTGCGAATCGGGATGCAATAGCTTCCGTGGCAATACGCCCTACTTCGACTTCCCGGACTTTGAAGAGGTCACGCGAAACGAGTGCGGCAAGCGAGAAGAGAACAAATTCGAACCCAGCGGAGGCAAGGGTGTCGTCGCACGCGCCACACTCTACTTCCTGCTCCGCTATCCCGGCGAGATCAATGCCACGGCAAAGGAATACACCCAAGATCGCATTGCCACGCTGCTCCAATGGCACCAGGCATTCCCGGTAGATGACTATGAGCGGCATCGCAACCAAGCCATCTTCCACCGACAGGGCAACCGCAATCCGCTCATCGATCGCCCGAAGTGGGCCAAGAAGATCAGATTCGAAACCGGTTTGGGGAATTGATACCTCTGTCACGCGGGAACGAGATACTGAGGGTCAGAATAAAAGGGACTGCCCACTGCTGTCCAAAACGAAATAATTGGGGTCACAGAAATAATTGGGGTCACATCTTGTACTGCTATATTGCTGCGGTGCAGGATCGGCCATGGCTCTCCACTGCCCATTGAATTTCCTGGCTGAGGCCTCTTTCACACACAGCTATACACTACGGCCGGGCCGTCGGTTTGCACGATGCCACGATCAGCCACATCATCATGGCATTGGAGAAGACATCATCGTGCAAGATGTGACTCCTCCTTGACCCTACTTTTCTACTTTGCCAAATACTCTGGAGGTCGTGGAAGCTACATGCGTATCCGAAAAACCTGGAAGTGGCTCAATGAGGATCTCGGCTTGGAAGAAGAAGCGCAGAGCGTTGCCAAGGTCTGTGTGAGGCCAGATGGAGGTTACGGTTATGAGTGAGCGCCCAACAAGGCACTCAACCCGACTCGCTACGTTAGGCGTCTCAGTAATGGAAGCGCAACTGAGCGATCATGAGCGCATCTCCCTCTACGCGATACACCATCCGATGCTCATCATTTATTCGGCGTGACCAGTACCCCGAAAGCGCATGCTTCAAGGGCTCAGGCTTACCTATTCCTGCGAAGGGCTCTCGTTGTGTCTGGCGTATCAGCTTATTGATTCTCTCAACCATGCGCTTGTCTTGCTTTTGCCAATATAGGTAGTCGCCCCATGCATCGTCAGCGAAGATCAGTTTCACTTGGCCAGCTTCCGCTCAACGCCTTTGCCGGCGTTCAGTTGCGCAGCGGCCGCAAGAAGACGCCTGGCGTTAGCGGGAGTGCGCAAGAGGTATGCGGTTTCTTCCAGCGATTTGTAGTCTTCCAGCGAAAGCATCACGACCGACTGTTCCCCATTGCGCGTAATGATCAGGGCTTCGTGGTCGTCGCAAACGCGGTCCATTGCGCTGGCGAGGTTTGCGCGAACGGTGGTGTACGTAATAGCATCCATAGTAGACCTCCAAATATGTACGCGTTACTGTACATCTTCGGTTTCCATTTGTCTAGCGCGCCGAGATCGCGCCCAACATTTTGTTCCAGCGGACGCGCAAAAGGCCGCGCCGCCGCTTACTTCAAGTCGTTAAGGCGGCTGGCGACAAGGGCTTCTTCATTTAGCCCGTACGAAGCTTCGTCTTTCTTTTCTCCCACCTTTCCCGTTGTAGTATTCTGTGAATTGCCTTAAGCTATCACCCTATGCCTGGCAGCTACACCATCGACCTGGCACGGTCCTTAGTCCTAACCCGCGGATGGGACCTAGTGATGGAACGCGAGATTCTGGCGCACGTACGTGCTCTGATCGCCGACCCACGCTTCGCGCGGAACTTTCACCAGCTCATCGACCTGCGCGATGTCACGAACGTCCAGTTCACTGCCTCCACTGTCGAAGAGCTGGTCAGACTGAATCCCTTCGGAGCCGGTGCCAGGCGTGCCGTGGTGATCACTAGCGACGTAGTCTTCGGCATGGCACGCATGTACCAAATTTTGTCGGACGAATCGCCTGACGAGCTGCAGATCTTCCGGAAAATGGATGATGCTCTTCAGTGGCTTGGGATTGCCGACGCGAAAGCGGAATTGCTTTCGGCCGTCTCACAAGCGCCTCCGATTCCTGGCCTGGATTAGCACCTCCGCCGCCGACCGTTCCGTTCTGCCTCTGGAACTGCTGACCGCTCCATGGTGGCAACCAGCCGCCTATTAGCGCATGAAACGAGCTGTCACACCTTCCGGCACTTCTTTGCCACACACCGGTTGACTGACGGCTATGAAATCCGGGCAATTCAGGTATACAGATGGGGTCATCGCAGGACTTTGCACTCCGTCATCGCCGCAGCAAAATTTCCTGTCCGAACTGTGTCAAGAAATCCGTCCGGTCGGCCTTGTGATGAGCAATCGTCTGCTGATCGTTGCCACAAGCGGTGAGGGGTGATTTGCGCGTCCGTGCACGCGAGTTACCCTATTGATCGGGTCGCACTGGACCAATTACTCCCAGTAGCATTCCGTCACTTTATATTGATAGATTGAGGGCATGATCACGACACATAGCCATGCGCTGCAACGCACCACGCCATCATGCTGGGGTGGCAATCCAAGCCCTTTATGCGTTGGGTCTTTGAGCGGGGATCGATAGCTACCATGCCCCATGAGACCACACTCATATACAGCGAGACGTTGCTCCGTCAGGCAGTATTCGCGTTTTGGCGGCGTTCCGTCGGTATCGGCTTCTTTGTTGCACTCTTGATTGCCGCACTCGGTCTCGTCGTACTCGTCGCGCTTGGCCAGTCCTCTTGGATCATCGGTGGGCTTGCGACCGTGCTGGCAGTCGGGGCCGCGTTCGCCATCGTGGTCTATGTTGTGCACTATCGTCGGTCGCTGCAGAAGTTTCGCCAGATGAACAGCCCTCAAGCCACGTTTCGCGCTGAGGAGTCCTCGTTCACCATGATTTCCGATATCGGCACGACCACGCTGCAGTGGTCCGCGGTCAAAGAGTTGTGGCAGTTTTCGAACGTGTGGCTATTGTTGTACTCCAAAGCACAGTTCACCACGTTGCCGCTTTCGTGCTTGTCGCCGGACACGCAGGCGTATATTCTACAATGTATTCGTACCGCAGGCGGAAAAGTCGATGACTAACCAGTCCAGTGATCCGTGAAACGTGAAAGGCCTCGGAGGAGGAGTCCTCGGTGATCCTACGTTTCACCTTTTACGTCTTACGTTTCACGGTTCCTAGGACGGTGGCTTGTTAAACGACATCAGATAATTCATAGTTAGACAGGACTTTCAAAGGATCTCACATGTCATCGGAAACTCACCCATCAACGAAAAAAAAACGCGGGATTCCCTGGTATGTCTATTTCGTTGGATCAAGCATCTATACCGCTCTTGGCGGGTGGCTGGCCGCAGACTCGTCTCCTCTGGCAATTGTGTGCATCCTCAGCGCGCCGGTGGGGTTTTTCTATGCTTGGAGAGCTTGGAAAGAAGAGAAACACCACAGAGGTAGAACTTAACCATGTGCAGGAGTGAACGCGACCATTGCCCGATGGATGGGATCCTCGCTCCTCATAGGCCGAATCGCTGAACTCTCGCGGGCCACTCATGCCAGACCTTCCCGATGAGCTGATCCGAACGAATGCTCTCCTCGACGAATACGTCAAAATTCATGACTCGATCTTTAAGTTTTCCTGGCGCAAGGCACTCTCATCCATTCCAAGGCTGTTCAAGGCCACTGACTTTGGAGCTCACGTCAAAGATCTTGATCGGCTGGCATCAGACCTGACGGAAACTTCTGCGGCATTGAAGGCGGAACCAGGGGCGTTGGAGGGTTCCCACCAATACACAGCGGCGCTGCTCGAAGCAATCCAAGCCCTCCGAGAGATCTGTCGGCGGTTTCACGAGCAAAGCCAAGGCAATCTCAGTACGTATGCGATGTCGGAATATGACGCCGATCTCAAGAGCTACGAAGGCCTCGTGAAAACATCCCAAGAACTCGGCATCGCGTTGAACCAGCGCTTTCGCGATACAGATGTCCCGCCAGAGGGTTGAACCGGACGGTCCACGAAGGATGCCGGTGAGCGCCCTTGCGTCATGCGCTTTGGAGAACGAGCAACCCCGGCACTTGACGACTATGATATTGGCTGCGGCAAAGACCGAGGCGGAGGAGAATACTGGCAGATGGCTACGGCTTCTTCTTGCCCTTCTTGTCTCTATCCATCGGGTTTGGCATATAAAACCACCAGGCGAGTATAGCTAGGCCAATCGTCCAGCCGGCCATAATGAGCCAGCTTCCCAGCCCTGCCATTCCAAAACTTTCCCAACCTGTTTCCATGGAGTGCCCCCTTTATTGGAGACGATCATTTTAATACGGTGACCATCGCCTTGTCGAGGCGCTTTACCTTACCGTTTCCATCCGTTGCCGCTAACCTGGCCGATCCTTCAACGATCACTCGCCGGCTCTCTCGTTCTCGGATCACGTGCGAAAACGTGAAGGAGGCTGCCGTCATGTCGGAGACGACCGTCTCGATGACCAATCGGTCGCCGTAACGAGCCGGTGACCGGTAGTCCACTTCAGCATGGACCACGACGAACACCGTGCCTTCGTTCATCAGCCCTGCGACCGACAGACCGCGCTCTTCCAGATACTGCGTCCGCGCCCGCTCGAAATACTTGAGATAGTTGGCGTAGTACACCACCCCGCCGCAGTCGGTGTCTTCGTAATAGATGCGAATTTCCATAGGAGATCGTCGCTCGTATCTCGTGAAGCGTCGTTCGTTAAAGCCGTTTGATGAGGCTTCTGAGCATCTTGGGCTCATGGTCAAGCTTCTCTAAAAGATTGTCCTGATCAGCTCCCGCAATGAACTTCAGATCATGAGCGATTTCGATGTGAAGCTCCAGCTCTGCGCAGGAGCCAAGAGCGATGTACAGAAACTGGCGATATTCTGCGTTGTGCTTTCGATTGAATCCTTCTGCTATATTTGCCGCGATTGATACGGCTGCGCGGCGCATTTGCGAGACTAATCCATAGAGTTCTTCTTGAGGAAAACCCTTTGTCGATTGATACACATCGAGCCCGATTGCCTTCCCAAGTCTCCACACCTCGAGATCGCGAAAGTTTCGTATCTTGCCCATTTCACTCCGTTGATCCATCTTCAAACGAGATACACTTCACAAACGACGTTCTTTAGACGTTCAGCACCGGGAACTTCGGCAACGACGCTTCGCTGACGCCCGATAGCTTGACCACAACATCGTGCAGCTGCTGCACTCGTTCAGCCTTGACCGGTTCGAAACCATGGCCGAGGACGGCATGGTTGGCGGCGTCGAGCAGCGGTTTCATCGTCGACCACTCGCGCAGAAAGGCTTGGCCCATCTGGTCGCCCAATCCGGCCAGCGCGCGAAACTGCGCCTGTACAGGCAATTTGTACTTGCCGTCGAGATCTTCCAGCCAACAGGATCGACAGGTCTCTTGCAGCGCCTGCGGCAATTGCTCCGGCTGCACGTCCCAGGTTTTGATCTGGTATTGCTTGAACAGTTTCGCTGGGCAAAGGCTTCGAGCGCACGCACGAGCGAGACCATTGCGCCTTCTGGATCATGCAGGCCATGCAGTCGCCGGCCGGCATGGGCCAGCAGATCGGGGGCCTGCAGGTCTTTCACAGGAGCAGGATCGAGGACGAGCCTCTCCAAGAATCCCGCGTTGGCTTTGATGGCCGGTAACAGCGACGTGAGTCCTGGCGGTCCACCCCACAGGGCCGCCATCTCGAAAGCCTTCATGGCAGTCTTCAACTTCTCCCACGCTTGACGATAATGAAATCGCTCCCACAGATCGTAGCCATCGGCCAGATCCCCAAAGGCACGATAGAGGGGTTTCTGCCCGCCGCTCACCCGTGCTTCGATTTCGCGGAACAGCTTTGCCGCTGCAGACAAACAATCTTCGGTTGAACAACTCACAGCCCTCGCGGCGTGAGACAGATGCCGCCTCATCCCATGGATTCACCTGTGTCCATATGAATGACTCTCCAGCAATATCAATTCCTTCCTCTTCCTGTCCCTTTCGTGCCGGCACAAGCGACACAATCCGTGAACTCATCGGCATGGTCACGACTGTCAGTGCCCCTGCCATGGCCGGGGTCGCCCCGGTCACATCGACGACGAGTTCGCCTGGCTGCACCTCCCATGTACGCAACATCTCAGGGAGCGTGCGGGCGAGCGTCTGATAACAACCGGCAAATTCACCGATCTCAGTCGAGGATCACCCAATCCCATCGTCTGGGCAGATGCTCGATCTTCGGCTGGACTTCTGATTCTACGAGCGATTTCGCCCCTTCCGGCAACACGAAGCAGAGCGCGTCCGGTTGGAGGCGATTAATCGAATAGACTGCGGCCGCCGCGTGGTCGGTAAGCGCGATCACTAAGGCTTTGACTGGTTGGTCGTGCGCCATTGCGCGCGGACTATAACATCGGCCCGCAGCACGATCAATTCATGCCAGATAATGCGCCTTCTGCTTGACGGTCTTCGGAAAGGCGCTTAGACTTTCAGAACGATCTCTCACTCCTTGCTGCTCTTTCGAACCGTACATGAGGCCCCCCCGATGATCTGGTGGTATTGGATGCTTCTCGGTCTCGTGCTGCTCGGCGTCGAAATGGCCACGCCCGGAGGCTTTTATATTCTTTTCTTTGGGCTTGCGGCATTGGCCGTGGGCACTGTGGCCGGAGTGGGATTCATCCAAGCAGAATGGCTCCAATGGCTATTATTCTCGGTGCTCGCCATCCTTTCACTGCTCGTCTTTCGCGGACCGTTGCTGGCCCGGATCAAAACCCAAGACAAAGAACTGCCGACCGTGGACTCAATGGTGGGCGAAAGTGCAATCCCGCTTGAGGATCTGGCGCCAGGCGGCACCAGCAAGGCGGAACTGCGCGGCACCACCTGGACCGCGCATAATGCGGGGCTGGCCCTCTTGAAGAAGGGCCAACGCTGCAAGGTCGAGCGGGTCGAAGGGCTCACCCTATGGATTACAGCCGAATGAGTGAGAGTTACCTAGAGGGCCAACGACCATGGAGGAGGTAACGATGAGTGGCGGACTATTTGTCGTGCTGTTGTTGGCTGTGCTGGTGCTGATTATCATCGCCAAGACCGCCGTGGTGGTCCCGCAGCAAAGCGCCTATGTGGTCGAGCGGCTCGGCAAATATGCCGCCACGCTGGATGCAGGGTTTCATATTCTCGTCCCCTTCATCGACCGCATTCGTTACAAACATTCGCTCAAGGAAACGGCCATCGATATCCCCGAGCAAGTGTGTATCACGCGCGATAACGTGCAGGTGTCAGTGGACGGCATCCTATACCTCAAAGTCTTGAATCCTCAGCGCGCGTCCTATGGCATCAGCGACTATAATTTCGCCCTGATCCAGCTTGCGCAGACCACACTGCGGAGCGAAATCGGCAAGATCGAGCTCGATCGGACGTTCGAGGAGCGGACCAATATCAATATCCAGGTGGTGAACGAACTCGACAAGGCTTCAGATCCTTGGGGAGTGAAAGTTCTCCGGTACGAAATCAAGAACATCACCCCCCCGAAGGGCGTGCTGGATGCGATGGAAAAGCAGATGCGGGCGGAGCGGGAAAAGCGGGCGGTGATTCTCACGTCGGAGGGCGAACGCGACGCGGCGATCAACCAGGCCGAGGGCGAGAAGCAGCAAGTCATCAAAGCCTCCGAGGCAAAGAAGCAGCAACAGATCAACGAGGCAGAGGGAGCCGCCGCAGCTATCCTCGCCATTGCTCAAGCCACAGCCGAAGGGCTGCGGAAGGTCGCGGAGACGATCCAGGTTCCGGGAGGCCAGGAAGCCGTCCAGCTACGTGTGGCGGAGCAATACATCAGCAAGTTTGGAGAGTTGGCCAAAACGAACAACACCCTCATCCTGCCGGCAACGGTCTCCGATGTCGGTTCTATGATCGCCCTTGCGATGAACGCCATTCGACAGACAGGTCCCATCGCCACAGTAAAGTCCTAGCCCCGCATTACTCACGAAGACTTCTACTACAACCGCCGATACGCCGCTACGACAAGCCTGGCGGCGGGCGGACTCGCCACGAACTCTCGTGAGTAATGCGGGCTAACCGGTCGGCAAGTCAGGTTTGACAGATGACGGAGGGTTGCCTAGAATCCCTTTCCATGAAAGAGCATGTACTCAGTGCGTTTACCGAGAGCGCGACCGTCAAGCAACAGTTCGCGCGTGACCATGCCGATCGCATCGTGCAGATCGCGAAATTGATGGCCACGGCCTTTCGCCAAGGACGCAAAATCTTATTGTTCGGCAACGGAGGCAGCGCCACAGATGCGGCCCATCTCGCCGCCGAGTTCGTCGGCCGCTACAAGCGTGAGCGAGCCCCACTTCCGGCTCTCGCCCTCGCCACCGACATCGCCGCCATTACCTGCATCGCCAACGACTATGGTTTTGAAGAACTCTTTGCTCGACAGGTCCAAGCCCATGGCCAGAAAGGCGATATCGCCATTGCCATCAGCACCAGCGGCAATTCACCCAACGTGCTGAAAGGCGTGGAGGCCGCGCGAGCCTGTGGCCTCACCACCATCGGCTGGACCGGTGGGACCGGCGGGAAACTGGCCAGTCTGGTGGAATATCCGTTCGTCGTACCCTCGACGGTCACCGCCCGTATTCAAGAAAGCCACATCACGCTCGGCCACGTCCTGTGTGAACTCATCGAGGAACAGCTCCTTGGCAAAGCCTCCTGACCGGCAGCGGCCCCCCGTCACGACTCCGAGCCTGATCGCGCCGATCAACGTGACGGACCTCACGACGTATCCGCTCAAGAAACGGCACAGCAAGGTTCGCATCTCCGATTTTGCCAGCCCCTGGCGCCGAGGAGGCAGCTTCAGCCAATTCTATCGCTCGCTGCCGGATATCCTGGGCGTGAAATCGTTGCGCGCGGTCGCCAAGGCCATGGTCAAGGCTCATTGTAAAGGCCGGCCCGTTATCGTGGGACTCGGTGCCCATGTCATTAAAGTCGGATTGAGTCCGATTCTCGTGGACCTCATGCAGCAAGGAATCCTGTCGGCCGTGGCCATGAATGGAGCCGGAATTATTCATGATTTCGAATTAGCGCTCATGGGGCACACGTCTGAAGAGGTCGATGCAGAAATCGACGAGGGACGCTTCGGGATGGCAGAGGAAACCGGCCGCATGCTCAACGAGGCGATCATCCGTGGAGCCCATGATCGGGAAGGGCTCGGCGAATCCATCGGCCACTACATCAACCGACGCCAGGGTCAATTTCCCCACCGCGGCACGAGCATCCTCGCGACAGGAGCGAAGCTCGGCATTCCAGTGACCGTACACGTCGCGATCGGGACCGACATCATCCATATGCATCCTGCGGCAGATGGAGCCGCGATCGGCGCAACTTCGCTGTTGGACTTTCGGCGACTTGCGGCCGTGGTGTCAGGGATGGAAGGTGGCGTGTACCTCAATCTCGGCTCTGCCGTTATTTTGCCGGAAGTCTTTCTCAAAACGGTGTCGCTGGGACGCAATCTCGGCCATCATCTGACCAATATTACGACCGTGGACATGGACTTCCTCGCTCACTACCGCCCGCTGACCAACGTAGTGCGTCGGCCAACCCAGAAGGGCGGGAAAGGCTACTCTCTGATCGGCCACCACGAAATTATGTTACCGTTGCTGGCCGCGGCAGTGCACGAAGAATTGGGGTAACCCCTTCGCATGTCTTCACGCTCACACGCATCCCCTCCCGTGACCTCGCAGCATCTGACCCAGATGTGGAGCGCACTCAATGAACGCTACTTCGGAGGCCTCCTGCCCCCGATTGATCTGGTCTGGAGTCGGAGGCTGACCTCCTCAGTCGGCCTCTTTGTGACTCGTCGAGGACCGCGGCCCCGACTGGATCGGGACGGCCTTCGCCCGCCGACAAGGCGTGAAATTCGCCTGTCCCTTCCTCTACTCCAACAAGTTGTCCAGCAGAGCGAGTATGGCGAGCAGGAGATCCGGAGCACGCTGGCGCATGAAATGGTTCATCAATGGCAATACGACATTCTGAAAAAACGGCCAAACCATGGGGCGAGCTTTCTCCGAAAGATGACCGAGATGAATCGGGACGGCGCTCTCGCCATCACCATCTACCATTCCCTGCAGAAGGAGGTCCTGGCTCTCACGCAATTTGCCTGGCGTTGCCGGCAATGCGGCCGAGTATACCGACGCCAGCGACGAACGATTGAGCCACGTCGCCACCATTGCGGGATCTGTCGAGGATTGCTACAGGAGCTGGTGGGATCAGTCGGCCGTATTCCAACCGACTCCGAACGCCTTCCCCACACGAAAGTCCCCCTATCTCAACGTCCCTTGCAACCGCTTCAATTGTCCTTTACCTTCTAGCAGGATGCTGAAAAATGAGTTGGGGATAGCTGGGCTAATCCCCGTGCTCGCGCAACGCGCGGCTTGAGAAAGCCCGCGTTGGACGCGCGCAGTTGGGATCATCCCGGCCACCCCTTGAAAGTGATAGTTCTCTGCGGCCCTGCTGACGGCCATTTTGAGCATCCTGTAATCCGTTCTTGCGACATCAATACTTGCAAGATCGCAGTGCAGTGTTGGCTGAAACAGATTTTTCCAAAGCCTGCTAGGAGAAAAAATTGCGTTGGTCGCGTCAGATTCTCTTCGGGGATGTCGATGCCATGTTTGCGTCAGCGGCCGTGGTGAAGGACCCGAGTCTCGCCGGCAAACCCATCGCAGTCGGCGGTCCACCGCCACGCGGGATCATCGCTGCGGCTAGTTACGCCGTGCGGCCATTCGGCATCCATTCGGCCATGCCGACGGCGAAAGCCCTCCAGCTCTGTCCCAACCTCATTCTGCTGCCTCCTGATCGGTCCTTGTATCGGCAGCTGCATGATGCGATGCGGGCCGTCACCGACCAGTTGTTCCCGCTCACCGAATGGAGCAGCATCGACGAATTTTATGCCGACACGACGGATCTCCAGACCCGCCATCCCGATCCTCGTTCACTCGGACAACTCGCGAAAGATGCGCTGTACGAAGCTACGGGATTGCGCTGTACTATTGCCGTCGCAACCGGCAAGACCGTCGCAAAAATTGCCGCGGATAGTCACAAGCCAGATGGATTGGTAACGGTCCCGCCCGGCACAGAAGAAACATTCTTAGCGCAGCGGCCTCTGCGCGCCTTACCGGGAATCGGTCCAAAAACCGCCGCGCGCCTGGAACCGCTTGGAATCAAGACGATCGGCGAACTGTTGGACCTACGCTGGGATCAACCGTTGCGTCATATCTTCGGCACGCGACTCCACTGGGTTCGAGAGTCGGCGAGAGGGATCGACCACGAACCGGTGGTCGCCGACCGAGAATCCAAAAGCCTCAGCCACGAGACCACATTCGAATACGACACACATGATCGCTCTTTTCTTGAGCAGACTTTACGCGGATTCCTCCGTGATCTGGCGCGGGATCTCCGACAGGAAGGATTGGCCGCCGGATCCTGCACGGTGAAACTGAAAAACGCCCGTTTCGCCATCACAACCAAACAGCATCGCTTTCCTCACCCGTTGAATTATGATCCCGACATGTGGCCGACCGTCCAACAGGGACTACGGGAACTCATCCAGCCCGGCATCGAGTACCGCTTGGCCGGACTCGCGCTCTCCTCCTTGACTCCTGCGCCGACCGGACTGTTCGACCAGCGGCGCACAAAAGCGATTGAGACGATGGACGCGCTGATGGCTAAGCATGGGTCCTCGGTGATTGGGTTAGGCGGCGTAAACCATGATGATGCCGAGTAGGCCGCAGAAAAACTGTATCATCACCGCAGAACTTCAACGACCTACATGTATGGCATAATAAGGTAACGTTTCCGCAGGACGCTCAAAATGGCCGTCCAGTAAGGCCGCAGGCGAACGAAACCGGAAGCGTACCCTCTGGGGTACGTTGAGGATTTGAGCGATGCGAGAACGATGCTGGCGGACTGTTTCAGCGTCCTGCTGGTATTGTTCCTCTCTTTCCATCCAGACCCGCAGTCGGTATGATGGGGCCATGCCCACGAAGATCGTGACCAAAGAGCAGCTCGCTCCGCTCTTACAACAAGCCAGAGCACAGAAGAAACGGATCGTCTTTACCAACGGCTGCTTCGATCTCATGCACATAGGCCATACGCGCTACCTCCAGGCTGCGAAAGACCTGGGCGACCTGCTGGTCGTCGCGGTGAACAGCGATGCCTCCGTCAAGAGTTTGAACAAGGCGCCGGATCGGCCGATCGTTTCAGAGGCTCAGCGCGCGGAAGTGATCGCTGCACTCGGCTCGGTCGATTATGTGATTATCTTCAATGAGCCGGACCCCCATAGCCTGATCGCGACATTGCAACCGGATGTCCTGGTGAAAGGTGGAGATTGGGCAGTGGAACAGATCGTCGGCCGCGAGATCGTCGAAGCGCAAGGTGGAGTCGTCCGCACCATTCCGTTGGTTCCAGGCATGTCCACCACATCGCTGATCGAACGCATTCGCTCAACCACCACGTAAGCAGGATGCTCAAACAGTCCGCCAGCTTCGTTCTCGCTTCGTTCAAGTCCTCAACGTACCCCTTACGAGGAAGGAGCTGTCTTGGCAGCTCGGGGAGGGTAGGTGGAAACTACCACGTCTCCGGTTTCGACTCGCTGCGGCCTTATCTGTGGAATGGCGCGTCTTGGCGCGACGGGGTTGGGCGGGTGAGAAGTCTGAACTGTTTGAGCATCCTGCGCACCTGCTCCCCTCTGTATTATTCGATACCCTCTCGCCCATCGAAATGTTGTCTTGAGAAACTAGCCGGTTCCTAGCCTGATACATCATGTCCGAAGCGATCTCTCCAATATCTGCAGCTCAATGGTTCGATCCTGTCGCCGCGTCGCTAGGAGACGGGACGGGCCGCCCCTGCGTGACCGGCCTGCATGGCTCCGCTGCCGGGCTTGCCCTCACCACCCTCCTGCATTCCCAATTGGGGAAATTGGGGCATCGATCATGGCTGATCGTCACTGGGTCGGATGAGGCAGCTGAACGCCTTTTTGATGATCTGCATTTTTTCCATGACCTCACCGGCATTCCAACTACCTCCCTCGCCCTGTTCCCGAGATGGGAAACCTTGCCGTACGAGGGCAGCGCGCCCCATGTCAGTCTCATCGCGCGTCGGATGAACGCCCTGCATCACATCCGGACTACACCACATACCTGTCTCGTCACCTCCATCGCAGCTCTGATGCAACGCCTGCTGCCCGTCGCGACCTTCATCAGCACCACCCTGCAATTTAAGTTGAACGGCACAATTGAACGAGAGGTCCTCACGGGAGGGCTCTTACGACTCGGCTACCGCAAGGTCTCAGTGGTGGAGATCCCCGGGGAGTTCAGTATTCGAGGCGGTATCGTGGACATTTTCTCGACGGCCTATGCCGACCCGCTGCGTGTCGAGTTCCTTGGCGAAACCATCGATTCGCTCCGACTCTTCGATCCCGCCACCCAGAAGTCCACCGCGAAGCTGGATCGAGCCGTCGTCCTTCCCGCACGCGAATACCTGCGTGCGGAGACGTCGCCGGACGCCCTCGCTCCAATTCCGGTAGACGCTGAATGGCGCGCACCGGATCTCTATCCAGACATGGACAACCTCCTCGATTATTTCACCGAGCAACCGCTGTTAGTTCTGGATCAGCCGGCAGCATTGACGGAAGCCTGTGAGGACCTCTGGACAAAAATCGACGATGGCTATCTCCGCCACGCCGACCGGGAGACGGTGGTCCCCTATCCGTCGCCAGAGCGGTTGTTCCTTTCCTGGCCGGAACTCATGGATCACACGAATGGTTGGTCCACGCTTGCGCTTGAACCCCTGACTCCACGCGATGCGTCATGGAATCCGGTTCAGGCCTTCCCGGCTCAGGCTCCGGCCAGCGCCGGCCTTGGAGCCCGTGGCATGCCCTTCAGCCAGACCCTCGCCATCATGGATCGCCTGCGAGATGAATCCCGCGTGGTCCTCGTTGCACGAAGTCGTGGTCAAGTGGACCGATTGCTGGCGCTCTTGCGCGAGCACGATGTGCCGGCAATGGGATGGACAGCGGGCACCTGGGCTGTGACAAGCAAAACCAAAGCACCGTTTTATGTCTTGCACGGCGATCTGTCGGCTGGATTCCTTGCGCCGGACTTGCGCCTGGCCGTGCTGACGGAAGAAGAGTTGTTTGCAAAAGGCGCGCGCCACAAGCCACAAGCTAAAAGTAAAGCGGCAACGTTCCTCTCATCGCTCGAAGATCTCAATGTGGGGGACTATGTCGTCCATGTCCAACATGGCATCGCCAAATATCGAGGCCTTAAACGTCTCTCGGTGCAGGGCTTCGACAGCGACTATTTGATCTTGGAGTTCGCAGGCGGCGACACTTTGTATGTTCCCCTGGAACGGCTCGACCAGGTGCAACGGTACAGCGGGGCTGACGGCCATGCACCGCGCCTGGAACGGCTTGGCGGCGCCAATTGGGCTAAGACCACGGCACGTGTGAAGAAGGACATCGAGGAAATGGCTCACGAGCTGGTCGATCTATACGCCAACCGCGAGCTCGTGACACGCCATGCCTATGGATTCGACAGCACGATGTACCACGAGTTCGAAGCGGCCTTCGAGTATGAAGAAACAGACGATCAACTCAAAGCGATCCAAGACATTACACACGACATGGAATCCAGCAAGCCGATGGACCGATTGGTCTGTGGCGACGTCGGGTACGGGAAAACGGAAGTGGCCATGCGGGCGGCCTTCAAGGCCGTGGAAGCCAATCGCCAAGTGGCGGTACTCGTCCCCACAACCCTGTTGGCGCACCAACATTACGACAACTTCTCCGAACGGTTTGCGCCATTCCCGGCTCGCGTCGCGCTGCTCTCCCGATTCCAATCGCCGAAAGAGGCCAAAGCCATTCTCAAAGACGTGGCGTCCGGCGCTGTCGACGTGGTAATCGGCACGCACCGACTTGTCCAGAAGGATGTGATATTCCGCGATTTAGGCCTCGTCATCATCGATGAAGAACAGTGGTTCGGCGTCAAACATAAAGAACGATTGAAACAGCTCCGCACCCAAGTCGATGTCTTGACGCTCACGGCCACTCCGATTCCTCGAACCTTGCAAATGGCCATGGCGAGCGTGCGAGATCTCTCGATCATCGAGACCCCTCCGGCAGGCCGCCTCTCCATTCGCACGCAGGTCGTCCGATCCAACGACACTCTTATCCGGGAGGCGATCTTGCGCGAACTAGGACGGGGTGGGCAGGTCTACTTCGTCCATAACCGGGTCGAAACGATGGAAAAGACAGGGGCCTGGCTCCACCAACTGGTGCCCGATGCGCGGATCGTGATGGCTCATGGGCAAATGAACGCCAAACCGCTTGAAGCCGTGATGCTGAAGTTCTTTCGCCGTGAGGCGGACGTACTGATCGCCTCAGCCATTATTCAATCGGGAATCGACGTGCCCCATGCCAACACGATCTTCGTCAATCGCGCCGACATGTTCGGACTCGCGCAGCTCTACCAATTACGCGGACGGGTGGGCCGAAGTGGCGATCAAGCCTATGCCTATTTCCTGGTACCCGATGAGGGACGGTTGAGCGACGACGCGCAGAAACGCCTCACAGCCATTCAGCAATTTACCGAACTGGGCGCCGGCTTCCGCATCGCCGCAGCCGATATGGAAATCCGGGGTGCCGGCAACCTCCTCGGGAAACAGCAATCAGGGCACATCGCCGCCATCGGGCTTGATCTGTACATGCAGATGGTGGAACAGGCCGTCCAGCGCCTCAGAGGCCAGACGGTGGAAGAAGAACCAGACCCCACACTCCGACTCAATGTCTCCGCGTTTATTCCCGATGCGTACGTCGCCGACCCCCACCAGCGACTTTCTTGTTACAAACGGCTCTCGTCCTGTACCCAAGTTGGAGATCTCGCCCTTCTTCACGGCGAAATACAGGATCGATATGGGCTGGCCCCGGACTCCGTCGAGCGCTTGTTCGAAGTGATGCAGGTACGACTCCAGGCAAAAGCCTTGCGCCTGAGCGCAATCGAACTCAAAACCCACTCCGTCATCGTCACGCTCGACGCCAAAAGCCGGGTCTCAAGCCAGGCGATTCACCGGATGATGGACCGGTACAAGAAACGGGTGTGCTTCCTATCCCCGCTGTCATTTGAGCTACAGATGCCGCATCAAGACTGGCCTTCCATCTTTCCAGAACTCACCGGAATCTTGCAAAGCCTGGGAGGCTGTGATACCAACACCACAATGCCGTCATACTCATCTCCATGACACGATCTCAGACGCCCATGACTCGACTATCGAAGGAATCCATGAACGTGGCCACTGTCCGTCTCGTCACCCTGCTCGCCTGCGTTATCAGCGGGATCTTCCTCTTATTGACTGGCTGTGCGCCACCCCCGGAGGAAGGCGTCCTGGCCCTTGTCAACGGTCGCCAGATCACACAGACCGACTTCGATATCCACTGGGGAGAACTGGCTGAGGCCACCAGGGCGCGGTACCTGAAAGAAGGGGGAAAGCGCCTCTTCCTCGATGAACTCATCACCCGAGAGCTACTCATGCAGGAAGCACGCAAGCTCGGGCTCGATAAGAGCGATGCCATTCGCGATCGCGCACAGCGCTACCGGGAACAACTCATTATCGATGAACTGCTCAAGGACCGGATCAAAGCCAAGGTCGAACTCACGAATGAGGAATTGAACGCCTTCTATGAGCAGCATGCCGGCGAACTCCTCCCGCCCCTGAAAGTACGAGTGGCACAGATGCTGCTGCCCAATATTTCCGCCGCGAAAGATCTCGAATACCAGGTCAATCATGGAGGGAACTTCGCCAAATTTGCGCAGCGGTATTCCATCGACTTCAAAACGAAAGCGAACGGAGGCGATCTCGGACCCTATCGAAAAGAACTGGTCGACCCAGAAGTCGATGCGGTCATTCATACCCTCAAGACCGGTATGATCAGTGCGCCGATCAAGACGGCCGCCGGCTACTACCTCGTCATGATTGCGCCGCTCGATAAGGAAATTATTCAGGCGGACGTGGCCGTTCGGGAACGCCTTCGTCAGGAACTACTCAACGAGAAGCGCCGGAAACGATTTACCGACGTGATTGCCGATATCCGCACAAAAGCGGTCATTCGCCTCGCCGATGCCGCCCGCTATGTCACCGACGATGTCGGCAAACGCTGAGTCGTCTAGCAGGGTGCTGAAAAAGCCCGCCAACGGCATTCTCGACATCCGTGAAGCGTATCTCGTGAAGCGTCGTTCGTTTCAGGATTCGGACGCTTCACGTTTCACGAACGACGAGGACGGCCTTTTTGAGCACCCTGCGACTATACATATGACGTCGGGGCCAGACGGAAGATTCCAACGGAGTTTTGTGCATCAACAGAGTTGTTCCGCAGCCTGCTAGGGCAGAAAATTTCCCTCCTCAGAGGCTTCAAGTCCAATGAAGTTCGTGTACAATCCGTCGGGCTCCGCCGTACGGCCGGCCACCCTGGCGTAGAATGAGACCTCTATCCACGATCCGTCCGTTCAGCACAATGGCACCACACTGGTTGAGACATACCGTCTTCTTCGCGCTCGGGCTCATCGCACCCGCGTCCCTACTTTCAGCCGCACAGGTGGAGGACGGGATCGTCGCGATTGTCAACTCAGACCTCATCATGCTGTCTGAGATGCAGCGGGAACTCGCGTCGGAGCGCGAGCGGATTCAGAAAGACTCTCGCGGTGACACGCTTGCGCGTCGCCTCAAGACAGCGGAGTACGCCACGTTGACCTCGATGATCGAGCGCAAACTGCAGCTCCAGGAAGCCAAAACGCGGGGTATCACGGTCACGGATCAAGAAATCCAGCAAATGATTCGACAGATGAAGCAACAGGGCGAAACGATCGACGAGTCGAACCCTGCAGATATGAAACGGATCCGAGAACAGTTGACGCTCCTCAAGCTCGTCGACCGAGAAGTGCGAAGTGCGGTGATGGTCGCAGATTCCGATATGAAACGATATTTCCAGGAGCACCGCGATCGATTCGCACTCTCCGAGGAATATACGCTCAGCCAAATTCTCATCAAACCCCGCTCACCCGAGGATACGGCCGACGCAAGAGAAAAGGTTCGTGAGGTGATGACGAGGCTCAAACAGGGGGAGTCCTTCGCGGACATGGCGCTGCGTTTTTCCGACGGCCCGAACGCCTCACACGGAGGAAATCTTGGCCTAGTGCGCCAAGGAGAACTCTTGCCGGAGATCGAGCGCACCGTCGCCACCTTAGTGCCAGGCGGCATCTCAGATGTGATAGAGACCTCGGAAGGGTTTCACATTATGCGCCTGGAAGACAAGACACCCAGGCAGTTCCGCCCGTATGCGCAAGTCGGCAATGAAATCCGGGGCCTCGTGTTTCAGCAGAAAAGCGAGGACGCCTTTCAAGCGTGGCTCACGAACCTCAAGAATAAGGCCTACATCGAAATCAAGTTCGAATCCGCTCTTTCAAAACAGCCCACAAGCGCTCACGCCCCTCGCCCGTTACCGACGAGTAAGAAATAAGCGCATCGTCTTCGACCAGTCCAAGCCATTCTTGTAGTCGGCGAAGCGCACCGACACGTTCGCTCATTTTCAACTTATCCACTTTTGTCGCCACGACGATGGGAGGCTGTCCGACGGACAGCAGCCATGCAATCGTCTCTCTATCCTGTTCGCTCAGCACACGGCTCTCCACTAACACCACTACTGCGCGCAACTGTTCACTCCCGTCGAGATACTGCTCGATCAATGGGGCCCACTGAGCCCGTAGCGCTTTCGATACCTTCGCATAGCCATACCCGGGCAAATCCACCACCACGAAATGCGCCAACCCAGGATCGTCGCTGGCGATCCGAAAGAGGTTGACCAAACGGGTTTTCCCCGGTGTGCGGCTGACCTTGGCCAGCCCCTTACGCTGTAAGAGAGAATTGATGAGAGAGGACTTCCCGACGTTCGACCGCCCGATGAAGGCGATTTCCGGCAGGTCGCTCTTCAGAAACTGCTCTGGCCCCGCACAACTTCTGATAAACTCTGCCGAAAGGATTCTCATGCGCTCCCCAGCCATTCACCGATTACACATGGTATTGATACAGGCACTGATGGTCTCTGTGATACGCAGCCTCTCATGAGGAAGTCAACCAAACAATCCCGGTCCCGCCTGAAGGCATTTCTGATCATCGGCCTGGGCCTCCTGGTCGGGGCGGTCCTCTTCTTCTGGTTATTGGCGATGCCGGATGTGTCGAGCTTACGCACGACCAATCCAACCGTGACGGCGCTGATAGAAACGCGACAGGCTCAGGCGAAGGCAAAAGGCCATACCGTTGGACGGCATTGGACCTGGGTACCGCTCTCACGGATCTCCCCTAGCCTTCGCCAAGCTGTCGTGGCCTCAGAAGATTCGTCGTTCTTTACCCATGAAGGATTCGACTGGGAAGGGATTAAAAAGGCAGCCCAGTACAATCTCGAAGCAGGCGAATTCAAGCGTGGGGGCAGCACCATCACTCAGCAACTGGCCAAAAACCTCTACCTATCGTCCGAACGGTCTCTGCTGCGAAAGGCACGAGAAGCGTTGATTACCCGTTCCCTCGAACAGCACCTCACGAAAGAACGGATTCTCGAGCTATACCTCAATGTCGCGGAATGGGGGCAGGGTACCTATGGCGCTGAAGCAGCAGCGCGACATCACTTCAAAAAACCCGCGCACGATCTGACTCCCGATGAGGCCGCGTGGCTGGCGGCTATCCTGCCGGCGCCTCGGCGATACGACCCACTACGAAAAACGACCTTCCTCACTCGCCGCCACAACCGAATCCTCAAATGGATTACCCGAGGATCTCCCCAAACTCCCCAGCCTCCCCGGCTAGAAGCAGCGCCAAAGTCGGAGGCAGAGGCAGAACCTGAGCCAGAATTGGAGCCGGAGCAAGAGTCAACAGAGCCTCAAGACCAGGAGCAGGCGGACGGTTACAACGAGTCGCCAACCTCAGAATAGTCTCGCTCACCGAATATCGCCGACTCATGCGTGTAGTGTTTGAACTCGAGGAGGTTCCCGGAGGGATCTTCGAGAAAGAATGTGTGGTGTTCGATCCTGGTGCCGGGGAAACGGACGCGGGGCTGTTGATAGAAAGGCAACTGTTTCGCCTGGGCCTGTTCCAAAAACCGTTGCCACGAATCTTTCGACAAAAAAGTCAGACCGAAATGGTGGGGATAAATGCCTTGCTGCTGTGGCAAACGCTCCGCCGTCAGATGGGCCACGAGTTGATGCCCCGCAAGTCCGAACGTGACGGCGTGGTTCGACTCTCGACCCAACGTACAGCCAAGCCCATCAACATAGAAACGTTTCGCCGCTGCTATATCGTATATGGGAAACGCCAAGTGAAATAGCACGTCCTTCATGCAAATTGTCCTCGAACAGTCGGCTGTCCAATCCCGTTCCACCAACCCGCAGCCATATAAGGCGTTACATGCCTAATGGAAAATCGCCCGTCCGGCGAGAGGACTAAGGCCCCTGCTGATCCACGGATCCGGGCCACTAACAAGCGCAACACCTGTCGAGCGGCAACTGTAGGACTGTTCCCCATCGCGAGACGATCGCAGATACTCTTGGCGATGACAAGGCGGATGATGCCTTCGCCGATGCCCGTCATCGAGACAGCACCACTCTGATTGTCCGCGTACACTCCACAACCGATGAGGGGGGTGTCGCCAACCCGCCCCGGTAACATCGACTCAACCCCACCGGTCGAGGCCCCTGCCGCCACCGTTCCGGACCGGTCCAAGGCGACAGCACCGACGGTCCCATGCCGTTCTTTTGTTGAACGTGTATGCTTCGAGAGCATCCGGTCGTAAGGGAAACGGCGAGACGGGCCGGTGGAAAGATGCCGCTTGAGCTTGAAGTGTCGAGAAAATTTTCCGGCGAATGGTCCGACTAACAGAATATGATTCGTCTCTTCCAGGACCAGGCGGGCCGCCGAAATCGGATGCACGATCCCTTCGACCGAGGCGATGGCTCCGGCTTTCAGGTGCGCCCCTTCCATGATGGCGGCATCCATCCGTTGCACCCCATCCAATTGACGATTCGCTCCTCGTCCTGCATTGAATAGTCCGGATTGTTCCAGAAGACAGATCGTAGATTCAACAGCGGCGAGAGCAGGGCCTCCTGTCGCGAGGATGCTGTAGCCCGCCGCGATTGCATCGGCCAGACAGGCTACCTGCGCCCGCGTGATACGTCGGGAACCGGCGCCTCCGTGGGCAAGAATGAGAGGACGAGTGAGCTGTTCAATTGAGGAGAATATTGCGAGCCTGCCGGTAGGCTGGATCTTTCATGCGATCCAGATCGGACCGCACGAACCCCAGGCCGGTCACGCAGAGCTCGAAGTTGTCGGAGAGTTTCCGGAACAGAGGAGGCTCTTCCCCTGATGGGCCGTCGGCCATTTGCGCGACAATCCCGTAGGAGCGCTTTCCCGTCTTCATATAGTCCACGAGAAAATCCTTATGGTAGATCAACCCGGCCGTTTTGAGTCGGCGCAGATATTCGGGAAACAGTCCGGCCATGAAGAGCGTGAAATCGCCGATATGCTGGTGCACGTCCCGTTCACGATCCATCGACTGGGCCTGAAGCAACACTTCCGACTCAAACAACAAGTCCATCACTGAATCGACCAGTTGGTCTTGCTGATTTCGAATTTTATACAGGTGGTCTGTGTGGGTAAAATCGACGAGCAGATTGGAGACGTAGCTGGTGACGTTCGGATCAGGCCACCCGAGATGCTCCGTAAAGCTTTTCTCGGTCAGGGCGCCGAAGAGCTGCCGGAGCGGATGTCGTGGCGGAACTTGCGTTCGCATCTCCACCTCTCACACATTCTAAAGACGCATGATTCAGTATAGCAGATGTCGGTCGAAGCGCGAATGTTGCCCCTCTGATCTTTCTATCGGTCATCACGAAACAGACTTGAGCAGGGCCGGGCTTAGCAGAACCAGCAGGCTATTCAAAGCGACTGTCCTCATCGGTTCGTGCTATACGCTATTCGCCATACGCTCTTATCCCCGACGAGATACGCTTCACGCTTCACGGCTGTTGAGTACAAAGGTGACCGGTCCATCGTTCAGCAATTCAATCTGCATGTGCGCGGCAAAGACCCCTGTTTCAACGGCAATACCCTGGCCTCGTAGGTCGGTCGCGACCTGCTCGTAGAGTCGCTTGGCTTCATCCGGAGCAGCCGCCTCGTCGAAACTGGGGCGACGGCCATTCGCCGTTCGTCCAAGGAGCGTAAACTGGGACACCAGCAGGACCGATCCATGGGTATCTACCAACGAACGGTTCATCTTCCCCTGCTCATCGGAAAAGATCCTGAGCGTGCGGATCTTTTCAACCAGATAACGCCCGTCGGTTTCTCCATCGCCCTTCGCCACACCCAGCAAGACCAGGAGACCGGATTCGATCTGCCCCACGATCTTGCCCTCAACGTGAACCGACGCGCTCGTTACCCGCTGAATCACGGCCTTCATAGGCTACGCTCGTCCAGGTCGAAGCGTCGACAACGTTCCTTCGAGGGTGAGCAGCTTTCGTTTCGTGGGCAAACCGCATGAAAATCCGCCCAGCGACATATCCTGCGCCACTATCCGATGGCAAGGAATCAGGATCGGCATCGGATTCGCCCCCACCGCATTGCCGACGGCACGAGCATACTGGCGACTTCCGACACGGGCCGCCACCCACTGATAGGATCGAAGGCGTCCATAGGAAATGCGTCGAAGAGTCCGCCAGACCTTCTGCTGAAAACCTGTCCCGCGCGAAAGATCCAACGGCAAGTCGAAGGACTGGCGGGTTCCGGCCAGATAGCCGATCAGTTGCGCCTGCGCCTCACGCAATCGTGGAGAAATTGGTTGCTTTAAGAGTTTCGCTGAACGCAATCCCAACTCTGACAACACGGCCTGCCGCGATGACTTCGGCAACACCACGGCGTCGATCCCTTTTGTCGTTTCTGATACTCCCATCCATCCCCAGGGCGTACGGAAGACGCAGGCCCTGAGACGTGAGGGGTCAGGGGTGAGGGGTGAGAGGTGTCGTTTGTCCATTGGCTATGCCGTTCCTCGTTTGAGTTTCCGTCTGACCATTCCCCAGACCAAACCGAGTTCTTCGGACCGGAGCAAGGCATGGACACCCGTATAACATCCCACACTCAATCCAATGGCCACAGCAAGCATGGCAGACTTTTCAATCCATTCACCTGGATGAGTCCAAATCTGTGCCGCCGCTACCCACGCGCAGACCACGCCCAAGGGGACGGATGCGGCCAGCACACGCAGCAACGATCGTCCCACAGAGCCCCATTCCACCCCGCCCAATCGTCGGTTCAGTACTGCGATCAAGATACCTCCATTCACCATCGCCGCAAGGGCGGTGGCCAACGCCAGCCCCGCCGCACCCAGGGACGACATCAGCAGAAGCGAGAAGATGAGGTTAGCCACAACGGCGATCACCGCAGAAATGGCCGGCGTGCGCGTATCCTGCAGCGAATAAAACGCTGAGACAATGATACGAACACCGCCGAAGGCCCAGAGGCCGACTGAATAGCAGAGCACCGCCAACGCGGTCTCGGTCGTATCGTGCGCCGTAAACGTGCCATGTTCGAAGAAGAGATGGATGATCGGCTGACGCAAGATGATGAGGCCTACCATCGCCGGCAGAATGATAAAAAGAATCATGCGAAGGCCGAATCCGAACGTTTTCCGCAATTCATCCATCGCCCCGCGCGCAGCCTGCGCCGAGAGCGTCGGTAAAATGGCCGTGGCCAACGCCACACCAAAAATCCCGAGCGGAAACTGAATCAACCTCATCCCATAGAAAAGATAGGTTGGCCCTCCTGCAAAAAAAGAGGCGAGGATCGTGCTCACCGTGATGTTGATCTGCGTCACGGAGAGACCGAGGAGCGACGGCAGCATCAACTTGCCGATCCGCCGCACTCCAGGATGGCCAGGTGAAAACCGAAATCCGAATAACATGCCTCGTCGACGCAGACCTGGCAACTGCATGGCAAACTGCGCCACGCCTCCCGCGACCACACCCAGGGCCACACCAAGGATCGGCTCCGGCATCATCGGCGATACAAACAGCGCGCAGCCGATGATAAAAACATTGAAGAACACCGGCGAGAAGGCCGGCGCCGCAAACGCACGCAAGGAGTTCAGAATTCCCATGGCCAGCGCAGCCAGACTGATAAAGATGAGATAGGGAAACATGACCCGTGTGAGAAGGGTTGTCGCACTCAGCTTTGCCGGATCGTCATGAAATCCCGGCGCCAGGAGCCAGACGATCCCGGGCGCGGCGAGAATCCCCACGATCGTGACACCGATCACAATCGTGAGCAACGTCGTGAACACGGCGCTCGCCAGTTCCCATGCATCACGCTTTGATTTTTGAGTGTGATACTCCGTGAAGACCGGAATGAAGGCCGAAGACATCGATCCTTCCGCAAAGAGCTCACGGAGCAGGTTGGGAACACGATAGGCCACGAAGAAGGCATCCGCTGCAGGCGTTGCGCCAAACAGGGTTGCCAGCACCATGTCGCGGATGAACCCGAGGATGCGGCTGGAGAAAGTCGCCACGCCGATCACACCGGCAGCTTTGACCACCGAGCGCGTCTCATCTTGCGTATTCGTTGGGGCTGGGGTCACTGCCGTAGGATCGGACATGTATCGAGATTCTAGCGGAACGATGCCGGTCAGTCTATCAAGCCAATGATTAATGATTACGGTTCTTGAATCACTGTGTCAGGCAACTCGTTGGGGTTGTCACGTGAATCAGCAGGACTGACCTGTGCGAGGAGGACGCCGCACTCAGCAATCGCTGAACAGATGGCGTCGGTCGCGTGCCCGGTTCGAATACCGGCGATGATGCCGTTGACTAATCCATCCCATGTGCCGGCGGGGACGTGATCGTTGATGCCTTTGTCTGCCAATATATGCACGCGCCGCTCTAGCATTGAGACAAGGATCAGGATGCCCGTGCGGCCTTTCGTGTGCTGAAGCCCATGCTTGTAGAATGCCTGCTCGGCGCGCAAGGCCACTTTATGCGCTATGCGCTCCCGCGACGTGACGAGGCGAACGACCATCGGAACCCTGCCGAGCCATTGCCCGAGTCCATACGAGGCCACCACCGCCAATAACAGCCAGCCCGCGTTACCGGCGTGCCACCCCCACGACAACCAATAGATCTCGATGGTCAGCAGAAAGGCCAATGCGAGCAAGGCGAGTATGAGTCCCGTTCGATAGCCGGCTTCACGGTACAACGCTGAAGCCGGGACGATCATCGGCACAATCTCGCCCGTCGTCACTCGTTCGGCTTGTTGGACCGCTTGCCTGATCCGTTCTTGCTCTGCGTCAGTGAAAGACGTCATCTACCAGTTTCCCGAGGCTCCGCCGCCGCCAAAGTCACCGCCGCCACCGCTGAATCCTCCGCCGCCACCTCCGCCAAATGAGCCGCCGAACCCTCCGCCCGGGCCTATCACCATCCCATCTCCCCACCCTCCACCCTTCCCTCTACCTCGATTGGCTTGC
Source organism: uncultured Nitrospiraceae bacterium (assembly GCA_963748375.1). Classification (GTDB taxonomy): domain Bacteria; phylum Nitrospirota; class Nitrospiria; order Nitrospirales; family Nitrospiraceae; genus Palsa-1315. Next base: position 51,012 of record CAVVIR010000034.1, on the reverse strand, counting down.
AGCATGAGCCATAGTAAAACAGCTGTCGCCCCGGCTGCTGCGAGCCCCAGCACCACACTGGCGAACTGCGCGACGAGAAATGCGAGTAGACTCCCGAACAGCGCACGCATGCTTTGAAGTCCGTGGCTCAACACGATGCCGGCCAAGGTCCCGACCACAATCCCGATGATCACATATTCGAAGGCAGTCGGCTCCTGGTCGGAGCGAGCACCTCCAGCCAGCACCTCGTCAGCCTTGTAGGTGCCTTCAATGGTATCGAGAATGGCATGAGCCCCGGCGGCAATGCCACCCGGCAAATCTCCACTTCGAAGCCGTGGCACGATTTCCTGGCGAATGATGTGGGCGGAGCGGAGGTCTGTCAAGGTGCCTTCAAGGCCATAGCCCACTTCGATACGGACCTTTCGTTCGCGTAATGCGAGCAGCAGCAAGACACCGTTTTCCGTTCCCTTCTGGCCAAGCTTCCAGGTCGTTGCGACGCGATGAGAAAAGGACTCGAGTGGTTCGCCTTCGAGCGAGGGAAGGGTCAGAACAACAACCTGATTGCTGGTTTTCGACTCGTGGGCTTCGAGGTCTCGGACAAGTGAGGCAGCAACAGTGGCCGGTAGCACCTGCGCGAGGTCCACGACGCGGCCTGTGAGCGGAGGCACATCGAGCGCGAAAGAAAGAGATGTAAAGACTGAGACGAAGGATAAGACGCAAGCGAGGAAAACGCTGACTGTTTGCTTTCGAGCTCTGCCTCTCAACCTGAACCTCGATCTAGCAGGCTGTAGCAAAACAGCTCTGATCTCTGTTTGCCCTCAAAGATCGATGACCCATAATGATTCAACAACAGCCTGCAGGATGCTCAAAAAGGCCCGCTATTCTCACCCGCCCACCCCGGCGCGCCAAGACGCCCCCTTCCGCAGGCAAGGCCACAGCGAACTATCACTTTCAAGGGGTGGCTGGGATGATCCCAACTGCGCGCGTCCAACGAGGGCTTTCTCAAGCCGCGCGTTGCGCGAGCACGGGGATGATCCCAGCTACCCCAACTCATTTTTCAGCATCCTGCTAGAATTTCACCTCTGGCGGCTTCGCCACAGCCTTTTCATCCGCCACGGTAAAGTTCGGCTTCTCTTCCATATGGAGGAGGAACTTGGCCGTCAGATTCGTGGGGAAATAGCGGACGCCTTTGTTGTATTCCGCCACTTTCTCGATGTAGCGCTTACGCGCGACGGCGATCCGGTTTTCCGTCCCTTCGAGTTGACTCTGGAGGTCACGAAAGTTCTGGTCGGCTTTCAGATTGGGATAATTCTCCGCAATGGCAATGAGGCGGCCCAATGCCGAAGTGAGGCCGGCCTGCGCCTTTTGGAATTGCTCGAAGGCAGCCGGGTCTTTTAACGTTTCGGGCGTCACTTGAATCCCTGTGGCTTGCGCACGCGCCTGCACCACTCCTTCAAGCGTCTCCTTCTCATGGGCAGCATAGCCTTTGACGGTGGCGACCAGATTTGGGATCAGATCGGCCCTCCGCTGATACTGATTGACCACTTCGCTCCAAGCGGCTTTGGTGTCTTCATCCAACCCCTGAAGATCGTTGTAGCCGCATCCTGAGAGCCCGATGAGCAAGACCGTGATCGCGACGGTGGCCAATAAAGAATTGCGACGCCTCATAGCTATCCTCCTTCTACCCGCGCTGGCTATAGCGCTGAGTACTGCTCATGCTATCATGAGAAAAACCATTATGATATGGAGGCATAGTCGTTCGATGTCGCTTGAGCCCTCTTCACATTTACCCGGTGGGTTTCAGATCGTACACCGCACCCTTGGCATCTATCAGGGCAGTGCGATCGAGTTGGCATTTTGGTATCCCTCATCCGGAATGCCTGAGTATGGGCTATGCCGATTCTCCACGAAAGAGAAGGCTGAATCGTATCGTACCTATCTCTGTTCTCCCACCTGCCCCGAACCGCTTGACGAGAAGGACCTCACCATTGAACCCTATGACCTTGCCGCACACGAGGAATTGATCAACAACCATCCGCTTCATTCTGCCTGGGAAACTCCGCTCTGACAGGGTGCTGAAAAATCCCGCCAGCACCTCAGGCCGTGGCTCGTGAAGCGTGAAGCGTATCTCGTTGGAGGGTGGGTCTGATAGCTAATGGCGCATAGCAGGAGAGAATTGCCTTGAAGAGCCCTCTGGCTATACACGTACGTTCTGTTCATTGGACGAGAGACGAACGACGCTTCACGAACGACGGGACGTTCAAGCGGCGATACCAGCGTTGCGTGGGAACTTGTCGGGCTGATCAGGAGTTTTGGATTGGACGAACGCATGCAGGCGTTTATTTTCTTGAGCGGCTCGAAGGAATTTGAAGGCAATGCCTCGCGCACCCACAGAATGGACCATCGCGGCCAATTCAAGAGGAGGTTCCCCTTCATCAAGCGACAATTGCAAATAGAAGATGTCGTTCTTATGGACCTGCGTCTCGCTCCTGATGATACAGCCGCCCATCGAGAGATCGAGCACCGTTCCCTCACCTCGAACCTTGCCCCCGGAAAATGAGAGATAGAGTCGTACAGGAATCCTGAGGTGTTCACGGCGATCGAGAGGATGCGTGGAATGGTCCAGCCAAAGATGGGACGCGAGAAAACGATGACTGCACGACGGACAAAGGAACGGCGCCACGAAGAGGAAGGAGGCGAAATGCTCGCGTGGCGATTGCGGGGAAGATCGCAATGGACCGGCCTTCTGGCACCGCGGACAGCTCAGAATGCGACTCATGTCATCTGTTCCTTCTCATTTCCATGCAGAGCCTCGCTGCCTCACATCGCCACAAAGCAAGACGCCATTACCGAGAACCCTGTGGGCTCAAGGCCTTTGGAGTAATCCGTCTGACCTGTGGCTCAAGCTGATCGGAAGGGTTCACCCCGATAATCGGATCAACAACCATGACACAGTTCCGTCCACCTTCCTTAGCCGCGTAGAGTGCCTTGTCCGATTGATCGATCAACTGCAAAGGCGCCCACGCGCCAAGCTTCGTGGATGAAACACCGCAACTCACTGTGATCACTAAGCGGGATGCCATTCGCATTCTCACCCCGGCCTCTGTTGCGACGCGAATTCGAAGACGTTCCGCCAGCGCAGCAGCTTCCGCCAGCTTCGTACGCGGAAACATCAAACAGAATTCTTCTCCACCATAGCGGCCAATGGTGTCCATCAATCGAAGCCCGGCACTCAGGCAATTGGCGACTGCTTGGATGGCTTGGTCCCCCACGGCATGCCCAAACTTGTCGTTAATTCGTTTAAAATTGTCGATGTCTACCATCAGACAACTCAGTTCAATGCCATGTTCGCGGCTCTCGGCCAACGCTGCTTCAAATTGCGCAAAAAAGGCGCGGCGGTTGAGGCAGCCGGTGAGCGGATCTCGAGAGGCGAGGCGCTCCAGTTCGTCATTTTTCAGCAAGATTTCCGCTTGAGCCACTTCAAGATCCTCCACAGTTTTCACCAAGTCCGCGTTGAACTGTGTCAGTTGCTCGTTCGCACCCTGGAGTTCTGCCGTTCGTTTGTCGACCTGTCTATTCAATTCCTCCAGTTGTCCTGCCACCTCATGGGCAAGGGCCCACTTTCGGCACAGTGCTGTGGCGAGCTGAGACACTTCGATGCTGTTGAAGGGCTTCTGAAGAATCAGCAACTTGTCGTTTCGGCCGACACGTTTCGTGACTTCGTCCCACGGCTGGTCGGAATATGCCGAACAGATGACCACCTGAAGTTCCGGATCCTCTTTCCAGAGGTATTCGATCGTTTCCAAGCCATCCCATCCGGGTGGCATCCTCATATCGACAAACGCTACCGCATACGGGCGTCCTTCACTCCGTGCCGACTGCACCTTGAGGAGACCAGCCTGCCCCTGATCGGCGCAGTCCAGTTCAAACGGTTCGAATGTCTCCGAGAGCGGCGGATCGTCGAACAACGCCGACCGCGCCTCATTGAGACTCTCCTCCTCAACTTTCGCGTGAAGGATTTTGCGAAAGTCCTCGTGGATGTCAGGGTTGTCGTCGATCACCAAAACCCGAAGGTTCAGATTCTTGGCATCAGTGGTCATGAGGTCCTTCTCTCTGCGCCAATGGATACGCTCACGTCAGTGACGTCTATGCAGCGTGTGCTGAGAGGGTTCGGACAATCGTTTCCGGTACTAGAAACAGCCTAACAGGCTGCTGAAAATCGTGATTTTCTTACAATCGTTTCTTTCTGTCCAGGCCGAAGGGTCGACCGTCATCATTGACGACCCCCAGCCCGAATTTCTTGCCTCGGGCCAGCCATGAATTCATGCAGGTCGGTGTGAAGGGCCAGGAGATCGTGCGCGCACCTTTGTATGGTCGTCGCATGCGCTCGCTGCCCCGGATCGAGCGGGCCATCGAGCAACAGACCCACCGTGCCGGCCAATTCATTCACAGGCATCAGGATTTCGTAACTCATGATTGCCAAAAACTCTTCTTTCTCTCGGAACGATTCCGCCGCATCGCCCTGAGGCACATCCTTCTCGATTTCAGCCATTCTCTTGGCAATGCGTTCTTGAAGACGGTCGTTCGCTTCGCGCCATTCTGCCGTTTGTCGTTGGGCTGAGGACTCGAGGCGTTGAATCTGCTGCTTGACTGAGCAGGCCAGGTTCCATTTCTTCGTGAGCGAATGCGCAAGTTGAACGACTTCGATACTGTTGAAGGGTTTCATCAGGATGAGGAGCTTATCGGTGTTCCCGACTCGGCGACTCACGTCTTCCCACGGATGATCGGAATAGGCGGTGCAGATCACGATCTCAAGGGTAGGATCGACGTACCACAGATTCTCGATCGTTTCGAGACCGTCCCATCCCGGCGGCATGCGCATATCCACAAAAGCCAGTGCATAGGGCCGGCCCTTCCCGTACGCGCTATGGACCATGCCGCAACCTTCTCGCCCCTGGCTCGCGAAGTCGAGTTCGTAATCCTCTCGTTGAGGAAGACTGGGAACCTCTCCGAACAAGGCCGCTCGCGCTTGGTCCAGTGAGCCGGAATCTTTCGGCGTCTCCAATATCTTACGAAAGTCGTCATGGATGGACGCGTTGTCATCGATAATCAGAATACGCCGATTGTCGGTTGTCTTATCGCTCATCATGCCGCCGCGTCCATCGCGGTCAATGGAAGATCGAGCATGAATGTGGCGCCACGCCCTTCTCCTTCACTCCGGGCGTGCAAGGCCCCGCCAAGATTCTTGGCGGAGATGGCAGCACTGTGAAGACCAAGGCCATGTCCGGCCTTTCTCGTCGTAAAGCCCTGAGCGAACAAGCGCGGGAGGTTTTCAGCTTTGATGCCTCCGCCAGTATCGGTCACCTCCAATCGCACGGATCCTGTACGGTCGGTAGGCAAGAGGATTCGGACCGTGAGGCAATGCGAATTCGCCGGATATTCGGCCATGGCGTTCTTGGCATTGGTGATCACATTCACCAGAATCTGGAGGACATGATGTCGATCTGTCATGATGGTATGAACCTGAGCATACTCCCGCACGACTCGGATACCGTACTTCTCCGGCTCGGGCATCCCCATCAACAAAGCCTGCTCCATCAAGTCCTCGACCGAGGCCGCCTCACGGATATTCCCTGCGTGAGCGATATCCTGCTGCGACATGATCACCTGTTTGATGTGGTCGACTTTTTTGACAAGTGAGTCGATTTCGCCCTGGATGGTCTGGTGACTTCCGCTCAGAGACTCGGCAACCATGCCCAAATACGAGGGAATCTGCTTGCCTTTCGTATCTTGTGTCAGAAATGCCTCTAAATTGTCCTGATGCTCATGAAACATCGAAGCAATTCGGCACACGTCCCCCACCATCGGCTTCTTGAGGGTCTTCAGCAAAATATCGGTCGACACGTTAATACTATTGAGCACGTTCCCGACATTGTGCAGCACGCTCGACGCCACATCCGCCATACCGGCTCGGCGCGACGCCTGCACGAGCTGCTGATGCAGTTCTTCTTTCTCTGCCTCAGCTCTTTTCCGTTCGCTCATCTCGACATGGAGGTTCGTATTCGTCGTTTCGAGCTCCTGGTTCTTTTCCAGAATTTGGAAGCGGGACAACTCCAGCTCGTTATTCGCCGCCTTGAGTTGAGAATTCGCTCGATCGAGCTCGGTAACATCGTGAAAGGAGACCAGGGCCCCTCTCACTGTGGAGGTGTCGTCCATAATCGGCACAGTATTGATGATGAACTTTCGTGAGCCACCATCAGGAATGTCCAGGAGAAGGGACCTGTCGGCTTGAGGCTGCTTGTCAATGATCGCCTCTGTCCAGGGATGCACCGACACCCTGTCAGCCGACACAGCCGACTTCCACGCCAGGGAGCTGAGATCGGTTCCGATCAACGACGTCACTGGCTTTCCCACAGCCTGGCAGAAGGTATCATTCGCCAAGACGATTAGATCCCGCGTGTCGATCATGACCACGCCTTGCGTAAGCGCATCAAGCGCGGACTTCACCCGAGTGGGAACAATGCCGGAGGGATCGAGCTGACGGAGGGTGCGTTTCATGAAGAGGAGGTAGCCGACGAATCCCGAGACACGTGACAAACGCCAGGAAGCGTACCCACGGATCCGTGAGGAACCACTGAAGCCCGGACACGTTCGCTTGGCGAAACGCAATCTGCATCACGCCCCACCGTTGGTCACCGGAAAAGATCGGAACTTGGATAAACTCGAGGGTGGACTCTTCACCAGGCGGCTGGACCCATGCTCTCGCATGGTCACCAATCTGCGCGACGACCGTCCCGTTTTCCTGGAGGAGTGCCAGCGACAAGATATCCGGAATCCGCTTGGCCAGCGTCTCCATCGCAAACTTCACCGTCTCGATCTGGTCACGCTCCGCCAGCACCGAATACTGAACCGTCAATGATTCCGCCAAATCACGGCGATATTCGAATACTTGGCGATCGCGGTTTGGCACCAAGTCGACGACTACATCGCCCGCCATCATCACACTGATCGTAACACTGACCAGTCCGAAACTTATCCACACCAACGGCGTCACTCGCATTATGACTTCGGCCTCCTCGCGCGGTCCGTCTCTTGCTGCTTGGCCGGTTTTGCCGACTTGTCTCAACACCCGATCCAGACCACGGAACTGCCTTTTCTCCTGTTCATCTCCCTCTCGCACCTTGCGGTCTCGTTCCCGGCGATCTCTGCCGCCCGAACCCAACACCGGAAAGGATCGAAGTGGCGCCAGGCCGGCATCGAGACGAGAAAACTTGCCAACAAAGCCCCGCCGCGCAGGATCCACGCCACGAACCCTACAGATAAGGCCATCCCGGAGAACGATGCCACCCGCCCAAGGAGGCGCGCCTGATTTTCACGCTCTTCAATCGCTCGTTCGAGGTTGCCGGCCAGCCTGGTCAAATGCTCAGCAAGTTTGTGGCCCGCTGCCAATATCGTCTTAACCGGATTCGAGAGCGGCTCCAGCTCAAGGGCAGTCGGCTCTTCGAGTAGGATATCCGGCTGCTCCACCCTGGCAAACGTTCGACTCGGCATTGCCGCTCGCCGCACTGGATCCTCGGTTGCGCCAACCGCCGTAACCAGTACCGGTGATAATGGCAACACAGGCGGCACAACACCACCGGGGATTGGCCCAGGAGGGCCCGGCACAGTGATGGGAACGGGAACTGGGTCCGGAGGCGGGGGAGGCGGGGGAGGCGGAGGGGGTGGTGGGGGCGGGAGGAAAAACGGTGTAACCGTCAAATTAAACGTCGTCGCTCCAATCGTGCCCCCAGCGCCATCGCTGACCGTAAAAGTGAAACTATCACTCGTGCTGTTGGCTCCGTTGTTGACATACACCAGTCGCCCCGCATCGATATCCGCTTGCGTGAAACTCACGATCGCCACGCCCGGGGCTGTGGTCAGTTCGAGTTGACCATTCACCGGTCCCACGGTCACCGTGTAGATCAGTTGGGCCGGAGTGTTGTCCGCGTCCGTCACTTGCAATTCGCCTAAAGTAATGAGATCGGTCAATCCCTGGATCACCGTCGAGCCCGCATTCGTGGCGAGACTCGGGACAATATTCGGCGCCGGGGTCACCGTGAGCGTCAGCGTCGAGGTGTCGTCCGTCCCGGACCCGTCGGTCACCGTGTAGGTGACGACCGGCACCGGGCCGTTGTAGTTCGCCGCCGGCGTGAACGTGTAGGCCCCGTTCGCCGCAATCTGCAGCGTGCCCACCCCCGCGATCGTCGCCGTCGAACCCGCCGCGTACACCGTCACATCGCCGGCCACCTGAAACTGCGTCACCGTCACCGGGCCGTCCACGCTGCTCGTGCCCGTGAGCACGTTGCCCAGGTTCGCGCCGCTGTCCTCAAGCACGCTCACCGTTTCATCCGCATCGGTGAAGCTGTCGTCCACCGGGGTCACCGTGAGCGTCAGCGTCGAGGTGTCGTCCGTCCCGGACCCGTCGGTCACCGTGTAGGTGACGACCGGCACCGGGCCGTTGTAGTTCGCCGCCGGCGTGAACGTGTAGGCCCCGTTCGCCGCAATCTGCAGCGTGCCCACCCCCGCGATCGTCGCCGTCGAACCCGCCGCGTACACCGTCACATCGCCGGCCACCTGAAACTGCGTCACCGTCACCGGGCCGTCCACGCTGCTCGTGCCCGTGAGCACGTTGCCCAGGTTCGCGCCGCTGTCCTCAAGCACGCTCACCGTTTCATCCGCATCGGTGAAGCTGTCGTCCACCGGGGTCACCGTGAGCGTCAGCGTCGAGGTGTCGTCCGTCCCGGACCCGTCGGTCACCGTGTAGGTGACGACCGGCACCGGGCCGTTGTAGTTCGCCGCCGGCGTGAACGTGTAGGCCCCGTTCGCCGCAATCTGCAGCGTGCCCACCCCCGCGATCGTCGCCGTCGAACCCGCCGCGTACACCGTCACATCGCCGGCCACCTGAAACTGCGTCACCGTCACCGGGCCGTCCACGCTGCTCGTGCCCGTGAGCACGTTGCCCAGGTTCGCGCCGCTGTCCTCAAGCACGCTCACCGTTTCATCCGCATCGGTGAAGCTGTCGTCCACCGGGGTCACCGTGAGCGTCAGCGTCGAGGTGTCGTCCGTCCCGGACCCGTCGGTCACCGTGTAGGTGACGACCGGCACCGGGCCGTTGTAGTTCGCCGCCGGCGTGAACGTGTAGGCCCCGTTCGCCGCAATCTGCAGCGTGCCCACCCCCGCGATCGTCGCCGTCGAACCCGCCGCGTACACCGTCACATCGCCGGCCACCTGAAACTGCGTCACCGTCACCGGGCCGTCCACGCTGCTCGTGCCCGTGAGCACGTTGCCCAGGTTCGCGCCGCTGTCCTCAAGCACGCTCACCGTTTCATCCGCATCGGTGAAGCTGTCGTCCACCGGGGTACCGGTCATGTGTCTTGACCCCGGTGATCGCCGGGGCCACCCGTCGGTGACCCTGGTGGCGATCGTGAAGTTGCTGTTGAAGTTCAGCGCCGGCGTGAAGGTCACGCCGGCCAGCAAGGTGTTGACGTTGGCGATGCGCCGCTGGCGGTCCACACCCCCCACGAACGTCGAGGTCACGGCCCCCGCGTGCCCGTCTCAGCTGCCGGCGGCCACGTTGGACAGGGTCAGCGTGGCGGTAACGTTGGCGCTGTCCACGTCGCTCGCCACAATGTTGATCAGATTCAGCGCCGTATCTTCGGTGTAAGTCTCCGCGGCACTCAGGTTGGTCGCGGTCGGCGCATCGTTCACCGCCGTCACGGTCAGCGTCACCGTCCGCGTCACGCTTGCCGTGACCCCGTCATTGGTCACCACGTTGATCGTCCGGTTTCTCGTATTTGGCGTGTTGCTCGTGTCGTTGTACTGAATGCCCTGCAGGATCGACTCGTACACCGCCGTCGTGGCCGCGCCCGTGATCGAGAGCACCCCGGTCCCGGCCGTATAGCTCACCGTCAAGCCCGCCCCCGAGGCCGCCGCCGTCGCCGCCGCATTGAGCGAGAGCGACTCCACCGCATTGCCATCGGGCCGCGCTGTGAGCGTCACCGTCAACGGGTCAGATTCGCCGAATCCACATTGGTCAGCGTCCCCACCGGGGCGATCAGCACGGCGTCTGTTCCGTGAACGCGGTCGTCACATTTTGCCCGCCCCCCGCGTTCAATCCACCACGGCGCATCGTTCACCGCAGTGCCGGTCATGTTCTTGACCCCGGTGATCGCCGGGGCCACACCGTCGCTGACGCTGGTGGCGATGGTGAAGTTGCTGTTAAAGTTCAGGGCCGGCGTGAAGGTCACGCCGGCAAGCAAGGTGTTGACGTTGGCGATGGCGCCGCTGGCGGTCCACACGCCACCCACGAACGTCGAGGTCACGGCCCCTGACGTGCCCGTACTCAGGCTGCCGGCGGCCACGTTGGACAGGGTCAGGGTGGCGGTAACGTTGGCGCTGTCCACGTCGCTCACCACAATGTTGATCAGATTCAGCGCCGTATCTTCGGTGTAAGTCTCCGCGGCACTCAGGTTGGTCGCGGTCGGCGCATCGTTCACCGCCGCTACGGTCAACGTCACCGTCCGCGTCACGCTTGCCGTGACCCCGTCATTGGCCACCACGTTGATCGTCCGGTTGCTCGTGGTTGGCGTGTTGCTCGTGTCGTTGTACTGAATGCCCTGCAGGATCGACTCGTACACCGCCGTCGTGGCCGCGCCCGTGATCGAGAGCACCCCGGTCCCGGCCGTATAGCTCACCGTCAAGCCTGCCCCCGAGGCCGCCGTCGTCGCCGCCGCATTGAGCGAGAGCGACTCCACCGCATTGCCATCGGGTCGCGCTGTCAGTGTCACCGTCAACGAGGTCAGATTCGCCGAATCCACATCGGTCAGCGTCCCCACCGGGGCGATCAGCACCGGCGTCTGTTCCGTGAACGCGGTCGTCACATTATTGCCCGCCGCGCCTGCGTTCAAATCCACCACCGGCGCATCGTTCACCGCAGTGCCGGTCATGTTCTTGACCCCGGTGATCGCCGGGGCCACACCGTCGCTGACGCTGGTGGCGATGGTGAAGTTGCTGTTAAAGTTCAGGGCCGGCGTGAAGGTCACGCCGGCAAGCAAGGTGTTGACGTTGGCGATGGCGCCGCTGGCGGTCCACACGCCACCCACGAACGTCGAGGTCACGGCCCCTGACGTGCCCGTACTCAGGCTGCCGGCGGCCACGTTGGACAGGGTCAGGGTGGCGGTAACGTTGGCGCTGTCCACGTCGCTCACCACAATGTTGATCAGATTCAGCGCCGTATCTTCGGTGTAAGTCTCCGCGGCACTCAGGTTGGTCGCGGTCGGCGCATCGTTCACCGCCGCCACGGTCAACGTCACCGTCCGCGTCACGCTTGCCGTGACCCCGTCATTGGCCACCACGTTGATCGTCCGGTTGCTCGTGGTTGGCGTGTTGCTCGTGTCGTTGTACTGAATGCCCTGCAGGATCGACTCGTACACCGCCGTCGTGGCCGCGCCCGTGATCGAGAGCACCCCGGTCCCGGCCGTATAGCTCACCGTCAAGCCTGCCCCCGAGGCCGCCGTCGTCGCCGCCGCATTGAGCGAGAGCGACTCCACCGCATTGCCATCGGGTCGCGCTGTCAGTGTCACCGTCAACGAGGTCAGATTCGCCGAATCCACATCGGTCAGCGTCCCCACCGGGGCGATCAGCACCGGCGTCTGTTCCGTGAACGCGGTCGTCACATTATTGCCCGCCGCGCCTGCGTTCAAATCCACCACCGGCGCATCGTTCACCGCAGTGCCGGTCATGTTCTTGACCCCGGTGATCGCCGGGGCCACACCGTCGCTGACGCTGGTGGCGATGGTGAAGTTGCTGTTAAAGTTCAGGGCCGGCGTGAAGGTCACGCCGGCAAGCAAGGTGTTGACGTTGGCGATGGCGCCGCTGGCGGTCCACACGCCACCCACGAACGTCGAGGTCACGGCCCCTGACGTGCCCGTACTCAGGCTGCCGGCGGCCACGTTGGACAGGGTCAGGGTGGCGGTAACGTTGGCGCTGTCCACGTCGCTCACCACAATGTTGATCAGATTCAGCGCCGTATCTTCGGTGTAAGTCTCCGCGGCACTCAGGTTGGTCGCGGTCGGCGCATCGTTCACCGCCGCCACGGTCAACGTCACCGTCCGCGTCACGCTTGCCGTGACCCCGTCATTGGCCACCACGTTGATCGTCCGGTTGCTCGTGGTTGGCGTGTTGCTCGTGTCGTTGTACTGAATGCCCTGCAGGATCGACTCGTACACCGCCGTCGTGGCCGCGCCCGTGATCGAGAGCACCCCCGTCCCGGCCGTATAGCTCACCGTCAAGCCTGCCCCCGAGGCCGCCGTCGTCGCCGCCGCATTGAGCGAGAGCGACTCCACCGCATTGCCATCGGGTCGCGCTGTCAGTGTCACCGTCAACGAGGTCAGATTCGCCGAATCCACATCGGTCAGCGTCCCCACCGGGGCGATCAGCACCGGCGTCTGTTCCGTGAACGCGGTCGTCACATTATTGCCCGCCGCGCCTGCGTTCAAATCCACCACCGGCGCATCGTTCACCGCCGTCACGGTCAGGGAGGCCGTATCGGTCACGGTCGAGAAGGCCGTCGTGCCGCCGTTGGTCGAGGTATCGGCCAGCGCGCCGTTGACTCCGCTGGTTTGATCCCAGGCCCGGAATGTGATGGCGTTGGCCTGCGTCCCGTTATAGTTGGCGTTGGGTTGGAAGTAGAGCCGCGTGTTGGCGTCCGCGGCCAGGAGCCGCGCACTGTTGGTCGCCACGGCCCCCAACGCGTTCCAGCTCGCGCCGTTGTTGGTCGAGTAGAACCAGGTCCCGTTCGTCGTATTGGCGGCCGTGACCGCGATACCCAAAAGCGCGCCACTGTCCACGTCGGTCACGTTGTCGACCTGGCCCGCCGGAGCGTCAAAGTCCGCCAAGCTCGATACCAGCGTGCCCACTGCCCCCACGGGAGCGCCGGCATCTTCGTTGATCGCCGTCAGGACCGGACTCCGGCTGGCATCCAGACCTGGTGCGGTATTCGCTGCCACCACGTCTTTGGGCAAACTCAGATGTGTCAGTGAAGGTCGTGAATGTGACGTTACTCCTGGTGGCAGTGGCACTGACAAAGCTGCCCGCGGACACGGTGGCCGCCAACGTCGTGTTAAAGCTCGCGTTGCCGCTCCCATCGGTGGTGACATCGACAAAGCCCAGATACGTCTGGCCTTCGCCGTGGCCGGTGCCGTCCTGGGCAGCGCTGCTGAAGAACTCAATGCGGAATTGGCTGCTGGCCGTGCTGTTCAACGAACCGGCGAGGGTCACTTGGCTGCTGGATAAGACTTGGGCTGAAGTCAGCACCGGGAAGTTTTGCAGGCTGTTGGGTCCGGTGTCCCCGTCGCCCACGTCATTGGCCGTGACGCCGTTTGCACCCAGGTCGATTCCCAGTAAGCCGTTGTTAGCGATTGAGTTCTGCGTAAGATGGATGCCTGTACTGTTGCCCCCGATGGCTATGCCCGAACCGCTCCAGCCAGTGATGGTGTTATTGTCCACTGTGACGCCCGTTGAGTTATTAGCGATCCACACACCGCCTTCGATGCCGCGGGTGCCGTCATTGGTGATCGTGTTGTTCGAAATGACGCTTGTGCCGCTGACAGTGTCTAGTTCGACTCCAGCCGCTGTCGCAGACAGGCGTTGACTGTTCGAAACGGTGTTTCCGGTGAAGGTGATATTGGCACCGACCAATTTGACGCCGTCGTCACCACTGCCGGTGATCACATTGTTCGTGATCTGCGAGCCGGTGCTGAGTGCATCGGCAAAGCGAATGCCGTCGCTATTATTGTTGATCAGCTGGTTGTCCGTGATGAGGTTGTTGTTCGCGGCACCTGTGATCGAAATCGCTCCGACCGAACCAGTGATGGATTCGCTATTGTTCGTGAGATAGTTCTGAGAAATGGTATTGTTGTCGCCGCCGCCGGTGGTGCCATCGATCACGATGCCGGTACCGGTAATACTGGTTGTCCCGTTGACGAAGTTCTGGATGCGGAATCCTATGATGGTGCTGTTGCTGGCTTGCAACACAAACCCGCTGGCTTCTGCCCCTGCCCCCGTTCCATCGAGAATGATTACGGGCGACCCAGCCGCATAACCGGTTTGCGTGGTGGCATCGATGGTGACCGTGTCGGTGATAGTCGGAAGGGCCGTGGTCAGTGAGATGGTGTGTGCGCCGGCGCCGGCGATGTTGAACACGATCGTGTCGGTGCCTGCGGCCGCGTTGGAACTGGTGACCGCCGTACGCAGCGAGCCGGCACCTGCATCGTTTGCAGTGGTGACGGTGAAGGTCGCCAGCGCATGGTTCCAGTCTGCTTGCGTGCTTTCTCTGATCACAACTGAGGTCTCAATCGACCCGGTGGTGGCTTCAAGTTTCCAGTCTGCATACTCAGCGGCACTGCCTGTCCGATCCGTGCTCGCGGCCACATCGGCGCCGGTGAGGTCGGCCAACGTATTCATTGCCAGTTGCCCGTCCACACCCTGGCCAAAGTTACAGCCGTAGATCAGGAGGTCGGCGTTTACCGACAAGCTCTGACCGATCTGTTGAAACTGTTCAGCGTAGGTTGTGCTGATCGATTCCTGCGTCAGGAAGCTCGCGCCGAGATGCATCTCGGCTTCGGTGCCATCGCCGATCAGATGGATCGCGTCGATGCCCGTACGACCGGCGAGAATCTCCGCCATCTGCTCCACGCCGTCGCGGCCAGGGTCGAGTATGAACACTTCGACGTTGGGGCTGATGCCGTCGAGGAGCTGCTGGTAGTCGAGGACGCTGGGGGACAGGAACACAATCTCCTGGCGGGCGGCCGATGTATCGTACGCCGCCAGGGCATCGAAGAACGCCTGGTCGCCTGATGGTGGGTTTCGGTTCGCCCGTCGGCGCAGCAGGCGCGCTGTCGGCTGTCGCCGCGTCATGATTCGAGAGAACGCATCAGCCTGGCTTTGCGCGATTTGCTCGGTGGTCACGGTACTGACCGTGGCCACGGCAGCGCCGTCGAACATGATGCGCGATTCGAGCGCAATCAACGAGCCGCCGAACGTCGAAAGGGTGACGCGCGTGTCCGCTGAGGCAGGACGCTGCCCTCGCGCTGGCTTGACCTCCGCTTTCTTCTGCCTACGTAGTATCTTCATGGTATGACCGGAAACACCACACGTCCGTTATTACCCACAATAATGTAGCAAGGAGGGTGCCATTCCCCTTACTAATTTCCTCTTTTGTGCAGCCGAGTTAGAGCGCTCTTGGTAGGGAGGTTCGTCGAGAGCTGCAGAATGCGCCAGAGGACGACTTTTTCTGGTCTGACACTTTAGAGGGGGGTCGACAGTGAGGGCTGATCCGCTACATTTCTCCTACGCACCGCTTTCGCGAATGAAGATGCGGGCGGTCTGTTCCCAAGCTCGTTGGGCAAAGCTGATACGAGGGCCTTTCACCAGCACAGTTCCTCGCACGGCTTGGTTCCATCGGGGCGGCGACTCGACAAGATGCAGCGTGATGCGATAGACAGAGGTTTCGGGCTTCAGTCTATGATTGGCATCTTCACGAACCGACACCTCTCCGCCATAGACGGAGAGGAGGTAGGGCACCGTGAAGCTGCTTTCGTCGATGCCTCGAATCTCGGCAACCTGCGCCTCCAAGCTAGGCCGATCCGGACCTTCTGGAATGAATCGGGCTGATTGACCCGCATGGAGATAGCCGACGTCTGCCTCGGGAGCCAGCGCATGCAACTCTTCACCGGCCTGATCGATCACGTAAGCGAGCGGCAGCTGCTTGTTGATCCACTGACCCACGTGCAGGGCCTCCACTCGATCGGTCACCACTCCCGAAATCGGCGCCGTTAGCGACAGATTCTGCTGCTGCTGGAGTAGACCTTCGAGCTGTGAGAGGCGTGCCCTCAGGTTTTCCAACGTTACCTGGTGCTTCGCGAGTTCTTCTCGATCGACGAACTGCCGCTGGCTTCTCAATCGCTCGACCTCGATCCGCTTGCGTGTCAACGCCATATCCTTTTCAAGTACGGGAGACTCCAATACAACCAGCCTATCCCCCACCCCCACCAGCTGCCCTTCTTTCACGGATAGTTCGACGATCCTCCCGGGCGCCGGCGCATAGATTGTCGCGTGCGGCGTCGATTCCAACACCGCAGGGAGGCTGATGCGATCGGACCAGGGCACGAACAGTACGGCGATGACACAGGCCAGCACCCCGGCGGAGAGCCACCCCCTCCGACGTTCGACGATTTCTCCGCGCAACGCCCACCAGATCTTCAGTTCCCCCACCATCGGAAGCACGATGAACCACCCAATCTCTATGGCAAAGAGAATCAGTCCCAGGAGTTTGAAGAAATAGTGGTACACCATCAGCGCGATGCCGAGAAACAATATAAAACGGTACGCCCACACCCCCCAGGCGAACCAGACCAAGAATCGGCGTCGGGCAGCGGCGACCGGCTCGGGCATCGGCCTATCCAAACCGAACAGGAGTCGCCGTAGCTGCCACCGCCCGAAGGCAAAGGCTCGATCGTGCAAGTTGGGAATGCCCAGCCAGTCAGAGAGCACGTAATACCCATCGAATCGCATGAACGGACTCAAATTAATGGCAGCACCGACCATCAGACTCGTGGTCGCCACGATAAATACCAGGCTCCGCGCCAGGCCGTCGTCGAGAAAGTTCCACGCGAAGATCGCCAGGGCGGCCAACGCGCATTCAACGATCATACCGCCAGCGCCGATGGCGGCACGCTGGCGACGGGAGGGCAATTTCCACGCATCGGAGGTGTCCGAATACAGCATCGGCACCATCACCATCATGGCAAAGCCCATGGTGGGGACCCGACAGCCATAGCGCGTCGCCGTATAGGCATGCCCGAGTTCATGGAATACCTTGACGACAGCCAGACAGAGGATGTACAGCGCGAAGCCACGGGGGGTGAAAAAATGCAGGGCGGTGGCCATGAAGGTGTCCCACTGGCGCGAGACCAGATACAGCCCGACAAGCCCGATACCGCCTATCGCCCAGGCCACGGCCCGTGAATAGAGCCAGTCCACGAACGGAAGCGTGGCACGGAGAAACCGATCCGGCCGAAGGAGTGGAATCTGGAAAAACAGATAGTGATGCACCATCCAGGTCACCCAAGATGGCCGCGCAGCCTCTGCTTGCTCGGCATAGGCTCGATACCCGCCCTGCGGCGGATCGCGCATCAGATGGTTGGCGTACAAAAACCGGAGGAGGTCCTCGACATCCTGCTTTGTGGCTCGGCAGGTCGTGTCCGTGTGGATCTGCGCAAGGATGGCCTCTGCGGATTGGTCGGCCCAGCGCGACAGAATCTGGTAGGCAGCCCAGCCGATCTGAAAATATTTCCCGCGGACCGGATCGACGATGACCCAAGTCGGCGAACCGTCGGCGGCCGAGCCACCCGCGACAAGCTGGAGATCTCCTCGCAACGGCGGCAGCGCGACACCCTGCGTGGAGGGCATTGTCGGTTTCACAGGCCGATCCATGGTCGGATGGCGGAAATCGGGCGACGGAACAGATAGGTGAACAGCAGTACCTGCTCTCCGTATATTTTTGCGCTTCCTTGCCAGCCTATGCGGAACTCCGATGATCCCTGCTCGAGCTGTGCCGTCACACGGTAGGCCAGCGTATTGTTCGGCAAGACCTCGGCATGGTAGCTCGCATGACTGACCGTGGCAGGAACGCTGGAAAAAGGATTGGCGTTCAGGAACAGCGTCGCCGATGCGCCTTCACGCAATACAATGGCATCCTCCACCGGCAGATCGATCCGCACCTCCAACTGTTGCGGGTTCGCCAGTTCCATGATGCGTTGGCCGACCACGACCGGCTTTCCGATCCAATCGGATTTGTCTGAGTAGAGCAACAACCCGGCCTGCTCCGCCTTCACCTCGACCTTCGTCAGTCGTTCATGGGCATAGTTCCGCTCGGTTTCTCGCAACTCGACTTCGGCTTTCAACAACGGAACATCGGCTTTTTGGTCGGCTTCCACGAATGAGCCTTGCGCCGCGCGCCGATACTGCGCCATCGCCACATCGAGGTTCCGTTCCGCAACGTCATACTCGCTTCTGAACGTGGTATCTTCGAACTTGAACAACACTTGGCCTTCGGACACGACCGTATTGGGGAGGACGAGAATCTCGGCGATGACACCATCGATCGGCGCGCTCACGATCAGAGGATCCTTTGCGACAATCTTCGCAGGAGCCAGCGTCGACATGGGGACGGGAATGGCCAGTGCACCCAGCGTTGCAATCGCGAGTATCCACGTCGTGGTTCGGCTCAGTCCCCATCTCCACCGACGGCTGTTCGATCGGCCGACGGCATGCCAGGCATAGGCATAGGCTTCGCTGAGCCGCTGCAGGATCGGCAACTCGTGGTCTGCCCAGGGCTGGTCCCGCGTCATCCACAGGCCGCCGATAATCTGTCCCCCAGGGTGCTTGAGAGGGCACCACAATCCAAATCCTGAGGTGAATTCCTTCCAGTCTGGTCTGAGCCCGGCAGGACACTCCTCTTCCGTGACGTGACACATGTCCGGACCTGTCGAGGTCTTGCGCAGACCTCCAATCAATCGCTCGGTCCATTGCATCAAGGGCACGGTACGATCTACCACCGGGACGCTCGATGCGGCTCTTACCTGATAATTTTGTGTCGACGGGGACGGCGGGCTGAGCAAAATGGCTTGTTGATAGGGAACCAACCGGCGCGTTTCATTGACGAAGAGAAATTGCAGTTCTTGCTGGTTCTGGACGGCGCGAACCTTCCCTTCCACCTGAAGCAGCGTGTAGACAACCGCGTTCTTCGGCAGGCTGGGTGACTTACTTTCTGCTGCGATCATATCAGCGCGAGAGCTCCGCGAAGGAGGCGGTCCCGCTCATGCCAGCCAGCACATTGTCAGGCTGGGTGCGGAACAAACCCTTCACCTTCACCGTCTGGCTGGCAGGGTCGACGTTCGCGCCGATGTCCTGAACCGCTGCGGGATACCGAAGCCCCGTTTCATCGACGGCGTACTCGAAAGGCGTGCCGACCTTCAGCCACGCGAGGGACTTCGACGGCAGAATGAGCTCGATCTCCAGCAGGCTATCATCCAACAGGCTTATGAGCTGGTCGTTGGGAAATACATTCTCGTGTTCGTTCACGATCATTTTGACGACACGTCCGGGAAACGGTGCACGCACGGTACAGCCGGTCACATTGACTTGCGCGACCTTCACGGCGGCAAACGCTTTCTCGGCTTCGGAGTGAGAGACCACGAGTTCGAGTTCACCAACGGCTTGGTGTTTGGCGAGCTGGACGTTGTTCTCGTAGGTCTTCTTCTTGCCGCGATATTCCGCCTGGACGCTCGCCAGTTCCGCCTCATACTTCGAACAGTCGAGAGCAACCAGGATGGCTCCTTTTTTAAACCGCTGTCCCTCCTTGAAGGGCAGCTGGCTGATCCGGCCCTGGACCTGGCTGGCTAAGGTGGCCTGTGCGGTCGCCTTCACCAGCCCGCGGATCGTGCTGAGTTCTGCCGCACTGCTTGTAGGCTTGGGATCTGACTTTGTGCCGGCCGTCGCGAACAACATCGGCATCAGGAGGCACAGGCCCATGATCGAGCCACCGATCAGCAACCAGCCGGTACGGGTCATTTGAGCAACTCCTTACTTTTCGCCCATCGTGTACGAATTTCGAGGGCAAGGTCGGACACGCTCTGCTCCCGTGTCAGATCGTTGGGCAGTACATCTTCTCCGACGGCGGCCAGGAGCGAGGCCCAGGAGACTTGGAGTTCGGATTCTATGGCGTCGTATCGCAGTTGCGCCGCCACCTGATTGACTCGTTCGCGCAGCACAGCCTGTTCGCTCTGCCGTCCGATCCGCCAACCCAAGCGAGTCTGCTCGGAAATTTGAGACTGTGTATCGTGATAGAGTTTCGCCGTCGAGGTTTCTTTCTTCGCTTGTGCCACCTGCGCGACGCTGACGTGCACTTGCGACATGATGGCCATCGTCAGCGCGAGGTTCTGCGTGTGCAGAACCTGATCTTGCGCCTCAATGGTCTTCGCCCGGGCCGGATACCGAAAGATGTTCAGCAAATTCCAACTGGCCCGTGCGGCGTAGGCGGCCCAATTCTGATTGAAGAGAAACGCGTTGCTGTTATAGTTTTGGCCCGCTTGGAGATTCAGGCTGGGGATCATTTCGAGGATCGCCGCTTTGGTCTCTCGCGCATTGATGCGGCGACGGTAATCGATCTGCCTCAACTCCGGGCGGGCTTCCAGAGCCCGATCCTCCAGCACCGTCATATCGAGGGGAAGGTTCAGCGTTCCGGCCTCTCGCTCCGGAACCAGGAGCATCATCTTATGCTCTTGACCGGGGGGTAGATTGATGAGCGAGGCCAATTGAAGCTTGGCCGTGTTGAGCTCCCGGAACAGCTGTTGAATGTACCGTTGCGTGTTGAGGAGATCCAGCCTGTACTGCAAGGGAACCAAGGGCGTACTGAGTTTCTCGTCCTGAACGGCCTGAGCTTTCTCCAGCGCGCTCTTCACCCATTCATCCAGCATCTTGAGTGAGGGAAGAATCCGCTCCGCACTGACGGCCCGCCAATAGGCACTTCGCACATCTTGCATGACACGATTAGCCACACGCCGCCGCTCTTCTTCGGCAATCAACACGTCGTCGGCTGCCTGCTTCGCCCTGATGTACGACAATCCGAAGTCCAACACATTCCAACTGAGTGATAGATCGGCGGAGAAGACGTTCTTCTCGGACGAGGTAAAGGGTTGGATCTGCTGTTGCCCCGTGATCAAGGATAGGGCAGACCCGCCGGAATAATTAGTCCGGCCGTCGAATCCAGCGTTCGCCGCGAGACGAGGCAACATGGCATAGTGAGACAGGTCGAGTTGCGTCTGTGCCAGCATCTTGTGCATCAGCTCGACTCGCGCGTCGAGGTTATACTTCAGCGCCCGCGCCATCGCTTCGTAGAGATCGATCGCGCCCGAGACGGGCTCTTGATCCTTTGTCAGAACGGCCCGGTCTTCTTTCACTCGCGATTGCACTTCATCCGTCGTTAACGGTATCGGTTTGATCGCACAACTACTCAGACCGATGACGGCGAAGGTCGTCAGAACCACCAGTATAGAGTCGATCATCCCGCGAGATCGTTCGGCTGGAGACATTCGGTCTGTTCACCACGTCACTTCCTGCTCAGGCCTATCCCTTGAGTCAGACCTCTCTCGCTCCTTGCAGCCCAACAGCGCTCTGCCGCCCTACCACCAATCGGCTCTATAGCCTACGTAGATTGCTATCACAGTACTTGATTGCCATGAATTGTCATCCATTTTCTGCCTTTGGCACGTCTCCAGTTTGTTCACGGTAAAACCCGAGCGCATACTACACCTCGCAATCGCGATGATCGTCCTCGATGGCACGGAAGAGGTCGCGCAAACCCTGTTTTTCCTTTTTGTGCATCACATTCCTTGGTAACTTGCGTATGAGATGTTGGGAATGTGTTTCTTTCGATTGAGAACAGTTTCATCCATCACCAAGGAGGTCTTTATGAAAGAGGCAGGATCAACAGCGAATGCAACGAGCCTGTCCTTGGCAATCCCGTCACAGCCAAGCCAGCCAGCCAATGCCACTCCGACGGTCCAGTTTGATGTCTCCAACCTTCAAAGTTCCTACGCCAACGTGTGCAACGTGTCTTCGACCCGTGAAGAAGTGGTGCTGGCTTTTGGCGTCAATAACGTGTGGGAGCGGGCGCAGGCGAATGTCCAGGTTCAGCTGACGAACCGTATCGTGTTGAACCCCTATGCGGCGAAGCGGTTAGCAACCGTGCTCAACCGCGTGGTCGCCGAATATGAGTCCAGATTTGGGGCGTTGAACGATGACGCGAAACCACAAGCCAATGCAGCCTAAAAGAGTGGACGTTCTCCGAATGTTACTGGCCCAGAGAGGCTGATCCGGTGGCTCTTCGTGTGATCTGATCGACCCAGGCCACAACCGCCCAGCCCATTTGGAAGTTGAACTTACCGATTGCGAGAGTAGTCAGTACGGGTGACGACCGCGTGCATGATTTCACAACGTCCGCCCACGGGGCCAAAGATCTTGGCGTCGATCATTTCCATTTTTCCGCCACCTACCCCCATCGGTTAGCGCAGACCGTCCTCTCGCCTAGTATGGTCTTGTCTTCAACCATCGACTATTCCGTGCTGTGAGGTATGGATGCTCATGATGCCGCATGGATCACGCAGTTACCAGCGCCGATAGGGTTAGAAGCGCCGCGAGGTTCCAAGCCACCCGCCCTTCCCTCTCCGAATTGATTGACAATTGAAAAGCAGAATCGTTGACAATACATTGACAATATGACACCGTCATCCCGTGGATACCAAGGCAAAAATCATCGCATTTCTTTCGAGGCGCCAATCGGCAGCAGGGGGAGAACTACGCGCCCATCTCGATCTCAGTCGGCAGGCAATGAGTCTCCATCTTCGAAGTTTACTTGCGATCGGCAAAGTGGTGCGCTCCGGCACGACCAGAGGGGCTCGCTATATCCTGGCAAACCGAGCTACTCAGCCCGCCACGCTAGCTCGTACTCTGGCGACGGGTGGCTGCGACGAAGATCGTGTCTGGGATGAAGTGGAGACGCGCCTTCAGCTCAAACGGGCGCTGCGCCCTAATGTACTGGCCATCATGCGTTATGCGTTTACAGAAATGCTCAACAATGCCATTGAGCACTCACAGTCAGAGCGGTGCGCCATTCGAGTCACTTTAGGACCAAGTCGCTCGTCCTTTGAGATCCGAGACCGTGGCATCGGTGTCTTTCACTCTATTGCGTCGAAGTTCAAGCTTTCCGACGAGGAAGCCGCACTGATCGAACTCCTTAAAGGCAGAACCACAACCATGCCGGAAGCCCATACGGGAGAAGGTATTTTTTTTACCTCACGGGCCGGTGACGACTTTGCGTTGAAGTCTCACCGTATCCAAATTGAATGGAAACGGGCGAAGCAGGACGTGTTCGTCTCTCAGTCACGATTTTCAGCCGGGACACTCGTACGCTTTTCTATTCAGCGCAGCACCCGGCAGACACTTGAGAAAGTATTTAGCGAGTTCGCTCCGGAACAGTACGATTTCCAGTTTCAGAAGACCAAAGTCTTGGTCAAACTACTGCAGCCTGACTATGTATCCCGTTCAGAAGCCAGGAGGCTTTTGGCGAACCTCGAAAAGTTTCGCGAGATCGTCCTCGACTTTCGGGACGTCCGATCTGTCGGACAAGGTTTCGCCGACGAGGTGTTCCGCGTGTTTGCCGACCGCAACCCTGGTATTGTCATCCGTTCCGAGAACACCAGCCCCCCCGTCACAGCCATGATCCTGCACGTAAGCCGAGCGGCTACAGGCAATGAACCGACTGGAGAGTAGCTGAGATTTCGATCACCGTATGCCGCATGGGTCAAGGGAATGCCAGAGCCCACATTAACTTGATCAGGCGTGAACGGTTATTTTGGGTGGGGGATAATTGACAGGAGGAAGTAAGTTTCGCCGTCGATCTAGAAATAGAACCGATATCCGTCATCCACACGCGCCTGCCAAATGTCGTTCGCTTCGTCAGATTTCTCGGCTCGGAGCGATGGATGTCGAATGTTGGAAAGGAGGAAGGCCAGCTGCTTGTCAAATTTGGCTTGATGCTGGGCAGAAAGATTTTGATATTGCTTACGAAAACGGAGCGTGAAAGACGCAGTCATGCCGTCCGGCGGCGGAGGGCACGGGCAGTCGCCTGGGCGGTGGGAAACGGACCTTTGACGCGACCGCGCTTGACCTCGTTGAGCGCCAACGTCAGCTGGCGGTCGATTAGACACTTCGGAACCAGGGCGATCGTTCGCCCTTCGACCTTCGCCTCGAAGAGATCCCCGACCGCCACGCGCGCCTGAGCACGGACCTTCGGCGGAATCATCAACTGGTAGTGAGATTTCACTTTGACAACAGCCACAACAGATGTATGAGCCAACACCTATAAGCCATACGCTCTTTTCAGGTGCCCATAATACCGCACCGGTCAAGGGGATGCCAGGTAAAGATTCTATTACCTGAGTCTTTGAGCGTACTTCGGGAGACATTCGTCCATGAAGTACAACAAATCATCGGCCACTCCTTCGAAATCTCTGATATCTTCTTCAAGCTCCTCCGGCTCTATCTCTTCCGTGACCTTATGAAGACCCTTTTGCTTTTGCACGCAACCTTTTGTCGTTTGATAGTAGTAGGCTTGTGATAGTTGGCATCCCAGCAGGAATGAACGATTACATTACGCCGTTGTTCCGCGGCAAAAAGTCGACCAATAAGTTCCGAAACATCTGAAGGAAGGTTAATCAGCCTTGAGCGATAAAGAAAAAGTGCTCCGAATACATTAACCTTCGCACGAAAGGATAGTTCGGATGTCACAATTTCCCCTATCTGCCGCTCACGAGAAACCATTGCAGCAATACACTGGCCGATCGCCTCCTCAATACGCTGAAAATGTACGATAACTTCACCGATCCGTGCCAAGCCATCTTCCCACGACTCAAGTATCGTTATGTTCCGTTTCAGTGTTCTGCTTCGCATCTCATCCCTGGGATATTCCCGGCTATCTGCTTGGAATATTCGGCCAATCGAATTGGTGTTTATATCGCTTGTGGTGGACCCTAACGAGAAGCCCACGGCATGTCAACGGCTTCCCATACTTACAGGTACGGCCTCTTTTCCTGGACGGTTCGTGGCGAAATCGCAAAGCCGCGTCGCGAGACCGACGCGCGGAGTCGCGCGGGCCGAGGCGTACTCAAGAAGTGCGTTGAGGGACTAAGCGACGAGCCCGTCGGCCTGGCCACCCAATTCGTGGCCTGGTGCGTCGCCCCTGCGCTTGCGAGGTCGAGCACAATCCAATCGATTCTTGTGCGAGAGTGAACCCCGCCGATTGCGAGTTTCCGATCTGCGATTGCAGCAGAACCGTCACGCGCTTTTGAAGCGGGTGACCTTGGCAAACACAATCGCCGCGAAGGGGAGGGCGAGGCCCAGGACCAATTGCGCGATGAGGAGCGACCCAAGTTGGCTATAATCGGCAGGCGTTTGAACAACGCCCGAAGCTTGATCACGGACTTCTCGACTGACCACATAGATTTCATTCATGTATTTGGTGCCGAGCTGACTCAATGACAAGGCGAGATTCGTAAATGACGCCATCACGGCAAAGAAGGTGGCTTTCAAGTTCGCGGGCGCTGAGTTTGCAATCCAGGCCAGCATCGGAATCATTGATATCTGTCCGAGTGGCGACTCCAGCGCCGTATCGATCAAGGCGATGAACCGCGCATCGACGACCCCACCGGTGATTCTCGCTGTCCATTCGTGCAAGCCGTAGAACATGCTCACGATCGGGAGGGTCAGAATGGTTCCGATCACCGTCAGAAACCCCACGACATAGGCGATGGACCGTTCGGCCATGAAACGGCGAAAGGTAAACATGCCCACCAAGGTCAATGTGCTGCCGATCAGCGAGAGGATGGAGAGAAATTGCTGATCGAACTTCAGCTGATCGATCATCCACCAGGTCGTCCCTGGCCCGGTCCCTGGGATGGCCCGGAAGATAAAGACCACGACCGCTGTCCCGACCAGAGTGAATTGTTTGTCCGGCTCCAGTTCTCGGACCAGCCGAGCCATCAAGAACAAGACGATGGCCATCGAGCCGACAAAAACGATCTCTTCGCTATATGAGAAACCGCCGAATCCGACTGTGAGCGTGAACAGGACAAAGGCGAGGCTCCCTCCTAGAATCCACCAGTTGGGCTTCGTCGGCTCATGTGTGTCATCACGCACATTCACGATGCGCTCTACATGGTTAGGAGAGAAGCCTTGCCGGAGCAGTGTGTTTTTCTGTTGCCGCCTCAACATCCACGCCATACCGACGCCGAGCACTGAGATGAATGGGATGACGAGCGCCATGAGGTAGACCTGCTTGTAGAGCCGAACGATCTCTGCCTGTGGGAGCCCTTCGACCCCTGCGAAGACATACACGTTGACCAGTGCCACCAGAATCCCACCACCGACGATCGCCACCCGCCCAAGCGTCTGCATAGTGGTGTGCATGAGCTTGAGTGTCGGCTGGTCAAACGGCTGCCCCTGCTCATCCACGCGAGGCACGGCATCGACCGTCATCGCATCCGCAACTGCGTCTTGCACCACGTAGCCGATCGGCCCAAGCAATGCGCTGACCACATACCAGACTTCCGCCGGTAAGATGGCGGTCATCGCTTCCCGACTCCCGATCAATGTCGCCATAATCCCAAGACTGGCCGCCAGCAAACCGGCTCCGAGGCCCACGAGCCAACCTTTCCAGCGCCATAAGAGATCGACGAGATGTCCGATCGGCATCTTAAGCGCCCAGGGAATGCCGGCCCAAAATCCCAGCGCGGCGAGGAACGAGGCGGAGAGGCCCAAGTAGTCTTTGACAAAGAAGGTACCGACGATGCCGGTGAGGCCGGAAATCCCATAGGCCATGTAGACCATGAGGGGAGGCAGATAGGAGAGCCGCATCTCACGAGCGAGGGAAAGCAAGTTGCGGTCGATCCACTGAGCAAGACCTGTGAACATTACTACGACACGACCCTAATGGTCTGTCGACGCTCGACCAGCGCCTGCAGCTGTGCGCGCATCTCGTGGGCCGGCAAGTGCGTCCGATCCCCATGTCCGGCCAACACCCATTCGAAGGAGTAGTCGAGAAGTTTCTGGATGGAGTTCACCAGTACATGCTTCCTCCACACTAGCTGACTCGGAGCACTGAGCCTCTTCTGCGCGGAATCCCACCAGAGATGATCCCCCGTGAAGAGGAATCGGTTCTTGTAGAGCAAGGCCATGCTGCCAGCTGTGTGGCCCGGCACAGGAATGATCAGAAACTGCGGCATGACTTGGATACTGTCGGCCCCCTCGATAATCCATTCCGCACCTGGAGCCGCCTCGACATCCGCCCGATGGATCATCCGTTTCGCACCGAAGTGTGCGGCATACTTCTCTGCATCGGCTACATCGTCTTTATGCGTGAGGAAAATGTAAGCGATGCCGCCTTTATGTTCGAAGGCCTCGACAAGATGTTTAAGGTAACGTGGCGAATCGACGAGCCAGTTGCCGTCCGGATGTTCGATGAAGAAGCTATTCGCGCCGAACGACTTCTCAGAATTAAAGCCGCAGTACGACACCTCGTCTTCAAGTTGGAACGGGAAGCTCGCCATGGCGCCTTTCATCCGCAACGGGTCGCTGTGTTCGGTGCCGATCGAGCCGACCGGGCAGGCGAGGAGCGCTTGATAGGCCTGATGAGAATGCCCCTCATCGGTCGGCTGTCTGGTGACCGCGGAAAACTTGCCGACTTCCTCGAAACTTGTGGGCGCCAACTGGCGACACGTATCGCAGTTGATGCAGGTCGCATCAACGAAAAAGTTGCCTGCAACATTGGAGTCGAGTCGTTTTGTCGAGTCCGCCATGGTCTATTTAATCCCCGCAACCATCGAATCAGGCCCAGCGAGAGGTTCGACGTAGCTCTTGCGGAAGCCCATCTCTTTCATCCAGCCACGGCAATCCGCGCCTGTATAATCGAATCCGCCCGGCGTCTCAATGAGCATATTCAAACTCATGAGGTGGCCCATCGCGTTCTTCTTGCGGTCGTCGTCGATCAGCGACCCGTGAATGATCAACGCCCCGCCTTTCGGCAAGGCGTCGAATGCTTTCTTGAGCAACATCCGTTTTTCTTCCATGTCCCAGTCGTGGAGGATATGCCCCATGATGATGACGTCGGCATGGGGTAAGGGGGCTCTGAAAAAATCTCCCTGGTGGAATTGAAGGCGTCCCTCGAGCCCGTGCTCACGCACGTAGGCGTCAAAGATCGGTTGCACAACCGGCAGGTCCATACCCCCGCCAGTGCGATGAGGATGCGCAAGGGCGACTTGGACCGGGACTCCTCCCTGGGCACAGCCCGCATCCACAAACGTCTTGTACTGTTTCCATGGGAATCGCTTCGCAATCGCCAGCGCCGCACCGAAACTCAAGCCTGTCATCGCCTTGAGAAACCCTTCCAGTTTGAGTGGGTCCGCATAGAGCGCGGCGAAAAAGTTCCCGCCTTCTGTCGCTTCATTCTGGGGCATCCCGGTTCGCAACCCCTCCGTACGCGAGCCCCAAAACTTGTACAACTTCACTCCCGCATGTTCTTGGGATAACCCGGCCGCCCCATTTCTGGAGAGTGGCAAAAGAGTTCACCGGAGTCAACGTAATAAACATACGCCCGTATTCCAAAATCCAGCGGACTCTTCATCTCTTTGAGTGTCCTGCTTGGCACACAGTGCGTATAGATCATCGTTGTTCTGATATCGCTATGTCCAAGGAGTCCCTGGATCGTCCGAATGTCGTAATTTGCCTGAAGCAGGTGCGTGGCAAAACTGTGGCGGAAGGTATGACACGTGACGCGCTTCGTGAGTTTCGCCCGCCGGACGGCATCGTAGAGTGCTTGCTGGACGTGTGTGTCATGAAGATGATACCGCCTCCACTCCTTCGTGTCCTCCACGAACGTCAACGACTGTTGGGGGAAAAACCACTGCCAGATGAAATCCTTCGCGGCGTTCGGATATTTCTTTTCGAGTCGGTCCTCTAAAAACACGCCGGCAAACCCCGCCGCGATATCCTCGTCATGGAGCTTTTTTGCTGCCTCAAGCTGCGCCATCAATTCCGCAGAGATCTTCTGCGGAATAGGCACAGTCCGGTCTGTACTGCCCTTTCCATGAACCGTAAGGATTCCGGCGTCGAAATTGAAATTCTTCACCCGCAGTGTCACGCATTCGAAGAGACTAAGCCCGCAGCCATACAGCAGTTTGACCGCAAGATCAGAGGGATGCACAAGGTGTTTCACGACAGCATCAATTTCCTTGCGAGAAAGAACCACGGGGATATATTTCGATTTCTTTGCGCGGGGAATATCCTTGTGATCGCCAAAGTCTTTCTTCAGAATATGCCGGTACAAAAACAATAACGCGTTGAACGCCTGGTTCTGCGTCGATGCGGCAGGTGACATGGTACGGCAAGATGGGTGAGATACGATTTGACCTCCACCGCTGACAATTCGCCAGGAGGCTTGTTGTGCAAGAATCCCTGAAACTTGCGGCTCCAATCCGCGTAGGCTTTCAGTGTTTTTCTGGAATAGTGCCGCGTCGTAATCTCTGCCGCCAGACTGTCGATGATCGTGTCCCGATACGGAGAGCCGGATTTCTCAAGGCTGCGCCATTCATGATACCGTTTTCCAGCCGACCCGCGAGGGACAGGAGACCGTGACGACGATTGCGGATCTGGCGCCTGGTGATCGCCGTCCCTCGGCGGGGGGGATATCCGCCTGCTGTGGTATGGCAGGCTTTGTTTCCGGCACAGACTGAGACCGTTGTCTGTCCGAAAGAGGAGGAGCTGTCGGCGTGATCGCCTCGGCCTGAGATGGAGAAACATGTTTCTTCTGTAGTTGCGACTCAAAGAAGAGAGACACGGCATGCGCTGCCTGCTTTTGCTGTTCGTGAGACTGATTCTTTTTCCGCAATTTTTCGATGAACGCACGTACCTGTCCCGATTGAGAATCCGGAAGCGGATATTTGCTTCGGAAATCAAGATAGTAGCGCAGCCATTTCCGATACTCCGCGTGGCGGGAGACGGAAACCGCCCGCGTCTTAAGGGCGGCCTCATATTGGGCCAAAATATCATCTGGGATAAGTTGCATAGGAGAATGAAGCTCCCCGCAGCAGCCTACTCCGCCGAAGTAGCCACTTCGGCTACGAAGGCCGGAAGCTACGGGGTATTCGGCGAAGGAGAATAAATAAATGATGACTAAACACGACGTGCTAAGTGTTGCCGCATTTGCAACCTAAACACCGCATGAATACTGTGTTTCATGGTCTATCATGAGGCGTTATTTATGTCGCTATGTTTAATATCTAAACTCGCATGTTATTCGTTTAGAACGATGAATGATATCAAGGAAGTATGTCAAATAATTTTTCTTTGAAATTGACAGGATCGAAAACTTTTTGCTAGCGCGCATAACTGTCTAATAACTGGTTCGGCCGACCACGAAGAACACGATCACGACGGAATGACGTAATAAGTACATCGGCATCGAGGGAGAGCGATGCGTACCGAGGGCGACCCCCGGATGGGTTCCATCACCGCGCGGAACCTGTTCGAACTGCTCCAGGAGCTGAGAGTTCGGGGGATTCGCGCCTCCACGATCAAGGAGCTGCACCACGCGCTCGCCGAAGCTGGCGTGTACCCAGCACGCGATCTCGGGCACCTGTGCGACAGTCGTCCCCCGGACGGGTTCTTCACGTGCCAGTCCTCTCAGGAGCTCCAGAATGTCGTGCTGAACGCAGGGCGCGCCATGCGGTTCGCCGCAGCAGAGGTGTCGCCGAGACTGGAGGGCGTGTCCGTCGACGACCTATACGCGACCTTCCTCGACTCAGTGCGGCTCTGGTTCGACTTCGTCTTCATCGACCAGGCCGCGCGCGACATTCGCCAGGAGCTGGAGGTACTCCCCGAACTCCTGGAAGGTGTCGGCGCGCACTTCGTAATCGGCGAGCGGCCGCTTGAGCGGGTGTGGTGCTGCTATGAAATTGCCCTCTCCAACCGCCACCTAGCGCGCGACATCCGACCCAACCCGATTAACCCCTCAAGCACCTTGCGTAGCTTCGTCAATCCGACCCTTGTCGTCTACCATGGCTGGGATCTTGCGGAGGCAACCGAGCCCGACGACAAGGCGTTCATCGAGGAGCGCATCCGCGAGACATTTCCGGACGGGTTCGAGGGCTTCCATCGCGTCATGCACGAGGCAAACGCCCAGGCCGTCCTATCAACCACAGAGGCCAGCGCCTCCTACCCGCCCGCCGCGCTTGAGTCGTTGGTCAAGGCTGGTGAGCGCTGGTGGAGCCGGCGGCCAGGAGAGTGACGATCCTCCTCAATCCGACCCGCTGGCTGGTTCGGATCGATCATGCAGCTTGGCGCCGGGGGATGCCGGCGGCGGGCCCGTGTCGGCCTGGTGTAAGGCGGTTGCGATTCGTCGGGATTCTGCACGTGACGGCGCAGACCCTGGCGCAGCGCGCGAAACCCTACGGGACTGCCGAACATGCGAATGGAGCCGACGCGCCGCCGAGACGAAATGGCGCGCGGCTCATTCGCGGCGTTAGCCAGACGAAGTGAGCCACAGAAGGAGAAAAGACGATGACTCTCCCTACGGTATTTATTGCATCTTCCTCCGAAGGACTGGATGTGGTGCGCTCAGTCCACAAGTTGTTGGAGCGAACCCTGAGCGGAACGGTTGAGGTGAGGCCATGGCCCGACGCGTTTCAGCTGACGAAGGTGTACATCGAGTCGCTCGAGCGGTTGCTGGATACGTCTGACTATGCCGTCATGGTCCTCACGCCGGATGACCGGACCACGAGCCGGGAGGCCGAAACAGCGTCGCCGCGCGACAATGTGGTGTTCGAACTCGGATTGTTTTTTGGACGATTGGGTCGCGAGCGCTGTTTTCTCATCAAGCGGCGCGATCTTGATTTGAAGCTTCCGAGTGACCTGCTCGGCGTCGAACCGGCAGACTTCTCAATGTCTCCGGGCCAGGATCTTGAGACCGCGCTCGACTCCGCGTGTGCCCGGATCGGGAAGGCAATCCGCGATGCGACGATTGCGCTTCCCAGTCGCCCCAAACTCGGTGACGCAGAGCGTGCCGCCCAGGCGGCCATGCGAAGGCTCGCTGACCGAATCACTGGGACGTGGTGGGAGCGGATTTTGTTGAAGGGACAGGCGCCAGCCCTGAGTTTTGTCACCATCGAGCTAGACGACGCCCACAGCTCTGTACGGCTCCGTGGCAAAGCCTATGGCCCGGACGGTACTCACGTGGCGAACTGGAGGAGTGCAGCAGCAAATCTCGACGGTAAGAAGATCATTTATGTCAGGGAATGCCAGCGTCTCGATGCCAAAACGACTGCGTGGCTCCCGGGTTTGGGAGAAGTCGACTTCGATGACTCCACCGATGTTATTGAACAAGGGGACGGCAAGTTCTGGGAGTCTGATGAATCTCGCCCAGAAGAAACAGTCATAAAACTTGTGCAACTTCGGCGCAACCTCGACGACAGTCACGCGGTGACGATGCAGAGGGGAAGTGAGATAGAAAAAGGGTCTCTCGTTCGAGAGATGCTCGGCATCTGGTAATGGCGAAGAGCCGGTGACCGGCTAACAAGCCGCTGAAGCTGACCGTCGGCAAGCGGGGCTTGCCGATCCCCTCGTCGCTGCGCCCCTCGGCGGCAGCTTAGCGGCGGCGTTAGGTGTGCAGGACACTTGCAGGCACATACGAATAGTCGTATAATTTATTTCGATGAAGCCGCCCCGCTTTCTCGGCACAGCTCGTCGTGACTTAGCGGCCTTTCCCGAGTTGGCGCGTCGACAAGCCGGATACGAGTTGTTCATGGTGCAAGTCGGGCGTGAACCAGCAGACTTCAAGCCGCTTCCGGCCGTTGGATCTGGCGCCTACGAGATTCGAATGCGAGATGCCGCCGGTGCGTTCCGCGTCGTGTAAGTGGCCAAGTTCGAGAAAGCGGTTTATGTCTTGCACGCTTTTCAGAAGAAGACCCAAAAGACGTCCCGGGCGGACATTGAGCTGGCAGTGCAGCGTTACAGGTTAATCGGAGGGCAGTCATGAAGAAAAAACAAGCACGGCAAGTGAAGGGCGCAAACAATGTGTTCCTTGATCTCGGCTTCCCACCGCATGAGGCCGCTGTGATGCTCTTGCGTTGCGAGTTGGCCGAAGCACTACGTCAGTGGATGGACCGTGAGGCAATTACCCAGGTGGAAGCCGCCAAGCGACTTGGCGTGGTCCAGCCCCGCATCTCCGAGATCGCGCGCAACAAGGTTGACAAGCTGTCTCTGGACTACCTCGTGGGCCTGTGCGCAAAGGCTGGTGTCTCAGTCGCCGTGAAATTGGCCGCCTGACTCGTCGCCTAACCAACGGCTTGAGACCGGCGTTGAAGACGCGGCTCAGCCTTCGCGTTCGGCTCGGTTGCTGTTCCAAGTGGAGGCCTGATGAGTACGGAATCGAGGGTTAGGTATGCGATCGACGTGGAGGACAAGATCTCCTTCGTCGATGAGGGGTGGTGTCGGTTCGCAGAGGCGAATCACGCAGAAGAACTGAGGCCACCGGCCATTCTGGGTCAGTCACTTTGGGATCACATCACCGATGCAACGACCCGCACGCTTTATCAGCAGGTGGTCGCCCGCGTTCGACAAGGGAAATCGGCAGTGTTTACCCTCCGGTGTGATGGCCCCTCGTGTCGGCGGCTTCTAGAAATGACGGTCCGCGCGTCGTCTGACGGGTCTGTCGAGTTCGAGACGCGCGCCAGGTGGGTGGAGGACCGCGAGCCGGTGGCCTTGCTGTCGCAGAAGATGACACGCTCGACGGACGTAGTTCGGATGTGTGCGTGGTGCAACCGAGTGGACGTGGGATTCGGTTCCAATGACTGGGTGGAAGTCGAGGACGCGACGGAGCGTCTGCAGCTCTTTGAATTCGAACGGATGCCATGGCTGACGCACGCGATTTGCGAGGCCTGTCTTGCGTCGATGACGGATACGCTGGCAAACCTGTAGACGAATGCCGAACCAGGCGCTGCAGCAGGCACCGCCGCCCGGGCGCGTTCCGGGACCGCGTATCCGCTGGGGCGGCGGTGCTGCTGAGCTGTGTCGTTAGCTTGCCGTCTGGAGGTCGAAACCACGAGCCGATTCGTGATAGGCTCCCACTGTGGTCTATGAGTACGATCCGGAAAAGGCCGCGGCTAATCTTCACAAGCACAAGGTGTCGTTCGCTGAGGCCGCGTCCGTTTTTCTCGATCCTTTGGCGCTCACCTTTTCCGACCCGGACCATTCGGATGCGGAAGATCGCGAAATCACCATAGGCATGTCTTCAAAACAGCGAGTGCTGTTCGTTTCACACTGTGAGCGAGGCGACCGCATCCGCATAATCAGCGCGCGAAGGGCCACCCGCAAGGAGCGACTGCGATATGAGTAGAGAATCGGCGAAGAAGCTCGTTGACGAGCTTCGACCTGAGTACGACCTGTCCCAACTGAAAGGCGGAGTGCGTGGCAAGTACTACAAGCGGGCACTCGCAGGAACGAATCTCGTCTTGATCGAGCCGGATCTTGCGAAGGCTTTCCCAGACACTGACTCCGTGAATCGGGCACTGCGCACGTTGCTCGATGCCGCCAGTGCGGCTGCAGGGCCAATACGTCGCCGTCGATCGAGGCCTAACAAGCGGCTCAAGCGACCCGCTGGGAAACGCGGCCGCTTAGCCGCACCGCGTTAACATCTTCGATGAGAGATGTGCATTGAACTCCTGCTCCACTACATCACGATCCCGCCTTCGCGCGATCGGCCGCCCGCCAGAGGTACCAGGATGCGGCAGTACGGTAGGGCTTCCAGCGCTCCCCGTATCGCAGCACCTCGTTCGGTTTCGGCATCGATCGCCGGCCATAGGCGATGCGGAATCCGTTGCGCACGCCGAAGTCGTCGACCGGCAGGACGTCCGGTCGCCCCAGTTGGAAGATCAGCAGCATTTCGACCGTCCAGCGGCCGACCCCACGGACCGCCACGAGCCGTTCGATGATCGCCTCGTCGTCGAGCTTCCGAACGATGGCGCCTGTCGGCACGGTGCCATCGAGTGTCTTCGAAGCCAGATCGCGGAGCGCCGCAACCTTGGCTTGTGAAAAGCCTGCGCCACGAATCGCCTCCTCGTTCATCGCAAGCAGATCCTTTGGTTGAGGGAACCGCTTTGTCGGAAACAAGGCCACGAACCGGCGCAAAATACTCTCCGCCGCCTTGTCGTGCAGTTGTTGATAGGCAATCGCCCGTGCCAGCGATTCAAACGGCGACCGCCTCGATCGGGGAGTCAAGGTGAAGGGACCCACCTCACGGATCAACCGGCGCATGACCGGGTCCGTCTTGGACAAATGCCTGATTTCCGATGCCTGTCGGTCCATCTGAGAACCCGCACTCCTACCCTTACCAGGATGCTGAAAAAGTCCGCCAGCTTCGTTCTCGCGTCGCTCAGAGGCTCAACGTGGAGACAAACTTCCTCGGAGATCGGAAACACATGAGGGGCTTTTCCGTTTGCCAAGAACTATTGAGAAGGGCAAACGGCTACACGAAGTGCGGTCCGTACCTCCTCGCCTCCTCGCTCGCTGCGGCCTTGCTGGACGGCCTTTTTGAGCATCCTGGGACTATTCTGGTATGAGGACCACCTGTAAGAGTCCAACAGCGTATTGTGTATACACCGAGTTTTTCCGCAGCCTGCTACTATTTTCCCTGGGTCAAAATGGCATCGGCCTCGATCTCGACCAACATGTCCGGATCGATCAGCCGCTTCACCTCCACCATCGTCGTCGCCGGCCTAATAGTCCCGAACACTTCGCCATGGGCTCGACCGACGTCCTGCCATTGGTCGATGTTCACCAGGTACATGCGCGTTCGCACCACATCGGCGAGCGAGGCGCCTGCCTGCTGGAGCGCCGCTTCAATCGTCTTCAACGTCTGAATCGTCTGGGCATAGGGATCCCCCTTCCCGACAAGACCTGCCGACGTCATGGCCGTCGAACCGGAAACGGATATCGAAGCCCCGACTCGTACCGCTCGCGAGTACCCAAGCTTGCTCTCCCACGGACCGCCTGTGGAAATATTCTGCCGCCCCATCCGTTCCCTCCTACTCAGGCTGCTGAAAAACTCGGTTTACACATAATATACTATTGGAATCTTCCATGTTGGGGCGATGGCAACAAAGCCGCAGGATGCTCAAAAAGAATCCGTCCACTTCATATAATTTCTAAGGCCGCAGCCGAGCTGCTCTTACCAGAGCGCTCGAGGCGTAGCACATTCGGTATCGTTGAGCGTTCTGCGAGCAAGAAGGGCACCTGGCCACTTCCGCACCTCTGCTGGCGGACTTTTTCAGCATCCTGCTACATGACGATGCCGCCACCGGCATGGATATTCTGGCCCGTCAACCACCGCGCTTCCTCACTGACGACGAACGCCACCACGTCGGCAATATCCTTGGGGAGACCAAGCCGCTTCAACGGCGACAGCTGGATGCCGATCTGGCGAAACTGGTCCGTCATCATGCCCGTCTCGGTAAAACCGGGCGAGACCGTATTGACGGTAATGCCTCGCGGAGCGAGTTCCTGCGCCAGTCCTTTGGTGTACTGTTCCAGTGCGCCTTTGCTGCCAAGATAAGCCGTCGCACCGGGAAAACTCAAATGGGTTCCATCGGTTGAAATGTTGACGATGCGGCCACCCTCTTTGAGCACGTTGGCCGCTTCCTGCATCGCGAAGTAGGGACCTTTGGCGTTCAAGGCAATGATCTGGTCGAAATCAGCCTCGGTTGTGTCGAGAAGCGCCTTGGGCATAAATCGCCCGGCATTGTTGACCAGAATGTCGAGCCGACTGAATTGCTTCACCGTCTCAATCACCAGTCGCCGCGCTTCAGATACCTGGCTCATATCTGCCTGTACCGCAACCGCTTTGCCACCCTTGGCCTGAATGCCCGTCACGACTTGCCGGGCCTTCTCCGCGCTCGTGCCGTAATTCACCACCACAATCGCTCCGTCTTCGGCCAATCGCTCTGCAATCGCTTGCCCGATCCCGCTGGACGCCCCGGTGACGATCGCGATTTTTCCACTGAATGACGCCATGATGTTTCCTTTACCTTTCCTCTGTGTGACTGTTGTCCATCTTTCGCTTCGTCGTCGAAACGTATTGATTCTACACTTGGAGTGCGACGCGATTCACTCTTTACCGGAGAAGGGGCGACGGTTGCTCCCAGGTTGCTGAATACACGAATTCTGTCACAGGTTTGCGGACTCTTGGTTGAGTTTCCCGTGCACGCAGACGATCCGAGAGTAGGGCGGGATCGCCTGGATACCCAATTGCCATCATGGCCACCGGCTCATAGCCCTCCGGGATCTGACAGTCCATCCGCGCTCGATCGATCAGAAAACCCGCCATCTGATGGGTCACAAGCCCGAGCGCTGTGGCCTGGATGGCGAGATTTTCTACCGCCATGCCCGTGTCATGGAGCGCGTGGCGATTCGCTGAGCCATCCTCGAACTGCAGTTTCGCCACAGACAGCAGCAGCACCGGTGCACGATGGGCCCATTTCTGATTGCCTTCGACCAGGCAGTTGAACAACCGATCGTACTCAGCCTTGTTCTCTTTCCCGGCAACTAGAAACCGCCAGGGCTGCCCGTTATTCGATGAGGGTGCCCACCGTGCCGCTTCGAAGAGGCTCCGAAGCTTCTCTGGCTTCCACCGGCCGTTCGTCGAACGCGCGCGGACTCCATCGCTTTTTCAACAGCTCGTGAATGGGAAATTGCGTCTGGGCCGGTTTCTCCATTGTTCATCCTTTCGATTTCAATCAGTGTTTATGTCGAATCAACTCTTCTGCTGGTCGCGCGAGGGAGAGCTCTGCTCCCTGATGGCGGCTTGCTCTGGCGACCAGCCACCACCTAAGGCCTTGTAGAGCTGGATGATGGACACCAGATAGAGCCGGTGGGTGCCGCCCGACGACGCGTATGGAACCGTGCCCATATCGCCAAGCCTGGAACAGTCCAGCAGGTGAAGGCGATGCCGACAATTTGAATCCCTCCCGCACTCACAAGACTGTCCACCACAAGTATGTCCAGGAAAACCGTCCTGGCCGTCGTGCTATCTTGATCGCAATGGCCGTCGGAGCCCTTGCGGTGCAGCGTTCCGTCGCCTCACTCGAACTGTCGACGGAATCGCCACATGCCAAAGCCGAACATCGCTGCGCCAAGCACCACCATCGCAAGCACAGAGACCCAGAGAATATTCAGGCCCGCACCTTTGAGCAGAATGCCGTGCGTGATCTCGACGAAATAGCGCAGAGGCGACAGCACCATGAGGTGACGGACCCATTCCGGCATGGCCTCCATCGGCGCCATGAGGCCTGACAGCAGCAACATCGGAGCGACCACAAAGAACGTCATCATACCCACTTGCGCTTGATTCCTCGCCAGCGTCGCGGCAGCCAATCCCATGCCGGCAGTGGTGAAGACGAACAGGGCCGTGAGGCCGAAAAACAACACGATGCTTCCTTTGATCGGCACCCCGAACACCGGCTGCATGATCCCGAACAGGCCGACCGCCGTGGCGCAGAGAATCACCACCGTCATCGACAGTACCTTGGGCAACATGATCTGCAACGGCGTCAATGGTGAGACCAATAGTTGCTCCACCGTGCCCCGCTCTTTCTCCCGAACCAGGGCTGCCGCGGGAAGTAGAATCGCAAAGATCGTAATCTGGCGGAGGAGATGTGAGATGGACTCGAACCAGGCCTCATTCTGGTCCGGGTTGTACCAGACCCGCTGGTCGTTCTCGATCACCGGCAAGTTCTGTGACGACTCCTCTGAACTCCCGACTCGTGCCAGCGCAGCCTCCTGTCCGAACCGCGCGACGATGCGCGCCGCGTAACCGGCGGCGGACAGGCCTTGCGGCGAGTTGGTCGTGTCTACGAGCAGTTGCACCGCCGTGGGCTCGCCCGCCACGAGCTGTTCGTGGAAACGTGGCGGGATCTCCAAGATCGCCATCGCTTTGCCCCGGTCCAGCAGGCGAAGACCTTCTTGAGGATCGGCAATCTCCCCTTCCAGGCGAAAGAAGGGAGCTTGGAACTTGTGGATGAGTTCACGCGACGAGAAGCTGTGGTCGGCGTCGTAGACCGCCAGACTCGCATTGTGCAGTTGTGACCGGAGGCCGTTCCCTGTGATGTAGACCGCCAGCGTGAAGGAGTAGACGAGGAACAGGACGATCGGCACGTCCCGAAACAACTGAAGCATCTCCTTCCGGGTCATGACCACCAAACGACGCCACCAGATAACGGCGCGTTGTGAACTGGGTCCCAGCACAGACTTCATGATTGTGGCCTCTTCGTAAAGAGCCGGTACCCGACGATTCGCAAGACGGCGGCATACACGGCCAGGGCGAGGACGTCCACCCATAACACCTCGGGACCCACCCCTTTCAGAAACGCTCCGCGGACGATGTTGGTGTAGTACATGCCCGGGAACAGGTGGGCCTGGATCTGGGAGCCGGGACTCAGGGAAGAGACGGGAACGATCAGGCCGGAGTACAGGATTGTCGGGAGAATGCTCACGATCATTGTAATGAGGAGGGCCGCTATCTGGGTACGGACCAGCAGCGACACGAGCAGGCCGATGCCGGTGCTGCTCAGCACGAACACCAACGAGGCTGCGAGAAAGAACAGCAGGTTGCCTTTAAACGGCACGCCGAACCACAGGGTGGCCATAACCCACAGGACCACGGCGTTCACCCAGGAAATCAGCACATAGGGGACCAGCTTGCCGGCGAGAAATTCGAACCGAGTCACCGTTGAGCTGTAAATGTTGTAGATGGAGCCGGTCTCTTTCTCTCGGACGATCCCCAGCGCGGTCAGCAAGGGAGACGAGAGCATCAAGGTAAACATCACGAGCCCCGGCACCATGGACCAGGTGCTCCGGACCTCTTCGTTGAAGAGATAGCGCACCTCCAACGTGATGGGCCGAACCCGAGCCTCGGCCTGTTCGCGGGAAATCCCGCTCCGGCGGGAGAAGTAGTCGACGAGCCGCTCTTCGCTGAAGGCGCTGTTGATGGCGATGACGTAACCCTTGGTGATGTCCGCGCGAAGCGGGAACGTACCGTCGATGAGCGTCTGGACGTTGGCCGGCTGCTCCGATAGCAGGCGCTCCTGGAACTTCTCCGGCACGATGATCACAGCCCGCGCCTTCCCGCTTTGCAACCAGGCATCTGCTTCTCTCTCGCCGGCAAGTTCTCCTTGAAAGCTGAAATAGCGCGACTTCACAAAGCGGTGTAGATACTCCCGGCTGAGTGACGTGTGGTCCCGATCCACCACCACGAAGGAAATGTTTTCCACATCCAGGGCGAGGCCATAGCCGAATACGATCATCCAGGCCACCGGCATCAAGAACGCAAGGAGCAGAAACATCCGGTCGCGGATGATCTCGCGCCACTCCTTGGAGGTCACGGCTGCGATACGCCGGAGATTCATGCTTCCGCTCCTGTGGTCGTCTGACGTTCCTGCCGCTCCAGCGCCATGACGCGATGAACGAACACATCCTCGAGGCTGAGGGGACGGGCGGTTACGTTTTGGACATGCACGCCGTCTGTCAACAGGGCCGCGCGAATCCGCACTTCGTCCTGCACGAGTTCGATCGAGAGCAGGTGGATCTTCGTTCCAAAGAGCGCTGCTCCGGCGAATCCCGCCTGCTTCAATCGTCGGAGTGCGAGCCCCGGTTGATCCGTTGCCACTTCGAGAAGATGCCCTGCCTCCCTTTCGACTTCGCCTTTCATCTCAGCCGGAGATCCCTCCGCCACGATCCGGCCCGCATACATCAGCGCGAGGTGGTCGCAATGTTCTGCCTCGCTCATGTAATGGGTGGTGATGAGAATCGCGACGCCTTCTTCTCGTGCCAATCGGGAAAGGATGTCCCAGAAGTGGCGGCGGCCGATCGGATCAACGCCGGAGGTCGGCTCATCGAGAAACAACACACGTGGTTGATGAACAAGCGCGCAGCCGAGCGCCAAACGCTGCCGCACGCCCATCGGGAGGCGGCTGGTGAGATTGGACTCGTAGCCTGCGAGCCCCGCCATGTGGATGATCCACTCAAGCCGCTCCTTCGTTTTTCGTTTGTCCAAACCATAGATTCCGGCAAAGAGGCGGATGTTTTCCTCCACCGTCAGATCGAAATACAGCGAAAAGGCTTGGGACATGTAGCCGATCCGTTCCTTGATCGCTCCGCCGGCGGTCTTCATATCCGCCCCCGCCACCCACCCTGCACCGCCACTCGGCGGCATGATCCCGTTCAGCATCTTGATCACAGTCGTCTTGCCCGCCCCGTTGGCACCGAGCAGCCCGAAAATCTCGCCTTGTTTCACCTGAAAGCTCACCTGATCAACTGCGCGGAACGCGCCGAACTCGCGAATGAGCCCGCGCGCTTCGATGGCCAGCCCATCATTCCGATGAAGTCCAGGCGAAGGCGCCAGCGGTCCGACGGTTTCCTTGACTCTTCCCTGCCGAAGCAGGAGCGCGACGAACACATCCTCCAGTTCAGGATCATCGACCCGGACTTGCTCTGCCTGTATGTCACCAAGACTCTCTTCCACTCGTCGCACCGCGGCTGAATGGTCTTGCTCTTCTGTCAACACATGCACCAGCAGACCGAGCGTTTCCACCTGAGAGAAATCTTTCTTTAAGCGGATCACGGCTTCGATTTGCGGAGAGGCTTGACACGTGACCATCGTTCCTGGGACGAGCCCCTGCACGCTGGCCGGCGTACCGGACGCAAGCACCCGTCCTTCCGACAAGAAGGACAACCGATGGAATCGAGACGCCTCATCCATGTACGCGGTGGAGACCAGAACCGTCATGCCTTGCTCCTGCTGCAATTCAGCAAGAATGGTCCAAAAGTCCCGACGAGAAACAGGGTCCACGCCGGTGGTCGGTTCATCCAGAATCGTCAGCGCCGGCTCATGAATCAGCGTGCAGATCAACCCCAACTTCTGCTTCATCCCGCCGGAGAGGTTCTTCATCGGGCGGTCACGGAAGCGATCCAGTCTCGTCATCGACAGCAACCGGACCTTGCGCTCGGCCAGGTCCTTCTCAGGAACGAGGCGCAGGCGAGCGAAGAAGTCGATGTTCTCTTCAACCGAAAGAGCCGGATAGAGATTCAGCCCCAGCCCTTGAGGCAAAAACCCAATCTTGGATTTAATCTGCTCCGCCGACCGCTCGGAATCGACGGTCGTCCCGAAGACCTCGACCGTTCCCCCTTCATACGACAACACTCCTGCGATCGCTTTCATCAGGCTGCTCTTTCCAGCGCCATCAGGACCGATCAGGCCGTACATCTCTCCTCGCTGGATCTCCAGATCAACGCCTTGCACCGCCACATGCTTCTTGTAGCGTTTGACGAAGTTGGAAACTTGAATCAATTGGAGATTCCTGACGGTATGGCTGTTTCATCCATTAGGCAGCTGATGCCGAATAAGCTTTCGCTGCTGAGCATCTGAGCGAGCTCACAGTCTGACGTGCGGACAGCGAGCTCACTGACTATCTCGGTTTCATCCACACCACACCCTCATGCCATCGGATGATCGCATCAGCAGGAAGACCCGGCGTGAGCCGATGATCCGGGTTTGCAGCCAAATAGAGCTTCACCGCATAGATCAGTTTCACCCGCTCGTCCCGTGTCTGTACTTCTTTCGGAGTGAACTCGGCTTTGGAGGCAATGTAGCCCACCGTCGCATCGAAATGCTGATCAGGGAAGGCGTCGGTGTAGATGCGGGCCGGCAAGTCCAGGCGAACTTTCCCTATCTCGATTTCCGGAATATACACTTTGAGGTACAGCCGATCGAGATCCATCAACTCCAATAAAGGAGCGCCGGCTATCACCACTTCTCCTGTATCCACCATGCGGGTCGTGATCGTGCCACTCGTCGGCGCGACAATGGTCAGATCGGCCAGGATACTCTCCGCCTCGGCCAAGGCCGCCTCGCCTTGATCCCGCTGTCGCTCCCACGTTACCACCTCGTTTTCCTTGGTTCGGATACGTTTCCAGCCCAGCTCCACCTGCGCCAGTTCCTTGACGGCCTGCGTGAGTCTCGATCGGGCGGTAGTGATCTCGCTCTTGGCCACGCTCCATCGGGCCTCGGCTTGGTCAACCTGCTGCCGCGAGACCGCCTGTTCAGCGATGAGCGGCCGCATCCGTTCCACGTCACGGCGCGCCTCAACCTCCACAGCCCTGGCCTGGTCGACGGCGGCACGAGCGCTTGAGATGCCTGCATCGGCGGTCTCGATGGCCAGCGGAACCTCAAGGTTCAGCACCGCTAGGGAAGCGTGAGCGGCTTGGACCTGGGATTCAAGCGCCTCGAACCCGCGGCGAGCCTGCTCGACGCGCGTCCGAGTCTGCACATCGTCCAAACGGACAAGGACCTGGCCTGCGTGGACGGTGTCACCTTCTCGCGCGAGCAATTCCTGAACCCGCCCCGAGAACTTGCTCGCGATCGTGATGTGGTCTCCCTCGATCCGGCCGTTCGCCTGAATCAATCCCTCGGGCAGGCCGTGCGAGACGACGAATCGCTGCACGGCAAAGATGCCGGCGGCAACTACAATCAGGATAGGCGCGACGATCAAAACGGTTTTTCTGGACATACCTGCGATGGACAGCCTTGTGAGTACCCGAGGGATTCAGATCATTGGCATCGTCTTCACTTGCTGGACTGTTCCAGTCTTGGGGATATGGGCACGGCGCCATAAGTGTGGGTGGGAGACCAGCCACCGCCTAGGGCCTTGTAGAGTTGTACGACCGAGACCAGATGAAGCCTATGGGTGTCGGCAAGTGCCAATTCCGTCACAAATAGGCTCCGCTGCGCAATGAGGACTTCCAAATAGTTTGCCAAGCCGCCCTTGTATCGCAAATTGGCAAGATTCAAGGCCGACCGCAAGGCGTTGACCTGCCTTTCCTGGGCGGCTGCCTGCTCACGGGCCGTGC
Organism: uncultured Nitrospiraceae bacterium; assembly: GCA_963748375.1. Lineage (GTDB taxonomy): Bacteria > Nitrospirota > Nitrospiria > Nitrospirales > Nitrospiraceae > Palsa-1315. Next base: position 7,371 of record CAVVIR010000034.1, on the reverse strand, counting down.
TAACCCCCACCAATGCGTCCTCGACCTCCCTGAAGGCGACGAGAATCGTTTGTTCGTACTGGGCCACAGCCTGCTTGGCTTGGGCCTCAGCCGCCCGTTGTTGGAACCCTAACGTTTGCGCATTCAGCAAGGGGCCGGTCACGAACGGCGCGAGCACGCCGAAATCGGTTCCCGGCGACACAAAATCCGTCAGGTGCGGACTCGCCACACCGAGGATGCCCGTGAGCGACAGTTTGGGAAACCGTTCGGCCTGCGCCACCCCGATCCGCGCGGTAGCGGCGACCAATTGTTGCTCCGCCGCCACGACATCCGGACGGCGTTGGAGCAGTTCTGAGGGAAGACCGGCGGGCACCACAGGCGGCATTATTTGCTCAGTCAGCGATCGCCCCCTGGCAATTTGGCTAGGATTTCTCCCCAGCAGCACGCTGAGCTCGTTTTCTTTCTGAATCATCTGACGCTTCAGCTCCGCAATGCGCGCGGCGGCATTTTCACGCTCCGCCTCAAATTGATCAACATCCAGTTTGTTGATCAATCCCTGCCGGAGCCGTGCTTGACCGATTCTCACCGACTCCTCCCATGCCAGCAATGTGCGCTTGGCAATTTCCAACTGCTTATCGAATTGCCGAAGATCGAAATACGCCTGCGCCACTCCGCCCACTATCTGCAGCGTGACGGCTCGTCGGTTCTCTTCCCGAGCCAGAAGATCCGCCAGGCCTGCCTCATTCGCCCTGCGGATGCGCCCCCAGATATCCAGCTCCCAGGCTAGCGATCCTTGCCCATAATGGTTAAAAGGATTGGGGAAACCGGGGACGGCAAAGCCGCCCTGGCGAGCGACGGGGAAGTTGCCGGTCGCGCTTAATTGAGGGGCAAAGTCCATTCGAGCCGTGAACAGGCGCGCCTGGAATTCGTCGATACTTGCGACCGCTCGTTTGAGATCCTTGTTCTCTTCGAGTGCAATACGGATCAAATGCTGGAGTTCTTCGTCCTGGTAGAGTTCCCACCACGGCATATTCGCCAGGGAAGGCAAATCTTTCGGTTCTTCAGCCATGCGAAAGGCGTCGGAGGTGGGAATGTCGGGACGAGAATAGTCGGGCCCCATCGCGCACGCGAGCAAGAGCAACGAAAAGACTGCGAGGGCGAGGCTGCGCATATTACTCTCCTCCTTCTACTCCTAACGGATTTGAGCGTGCCCCAGGACGGGGAGCCGCTTGACCAGCACCCCGCCGACTCAGTTTCCGCACCAGCACAAAAAAGAGCGGCACGAAGTTTATGGCAAGGAACGTGGCAGCCAACATGCCACCGAACACGCCGGTGCCAATGGAATTACGACTGGCCGCGCCCGCGCCGGTGGCGAGCACTAATGGCACGACGCCCAGAATAAAGGCCATCGAGGTCATCACGATCGGCCGGTACCGAATCTTGGCGGCTTCCATCGCGGCATCGACCAGGGAGTATCCGGCTTCATAGCGTTTGTTCGCGAACTCGACGATCAGAATTCCGTTTTTGGCGGAGAGTCCGATCAGGGTTATCAATCCGATTTGAAAGTAGATGTCGTTGGACATCCCCATCACCCACACGGCGGACAAGGCCCCGAACACACCAAAGGGCACGGCGAGAAGCACGGCAAACGGCACAGCCCAACTCTCATACTGCGCGGCCAGCACAAGAAACACCATCAGCAAGCCGAAGGCAAAGGCAAAAAGCGATTGCCGCCCGACCATGCGTTCCTGGTAGGAGATCCCGCTCCAATCGATTCCGTATCCTTGGGGAACCAACACCTCCTTGGCCACCTGATCCAACGCATCGAGCACCTGGCCGGAGCTGTACCCCGGAGCCGCTGCTCCCAAGACCAGGGCCGTGTTGTATCCGTTGAAGTGGGTGACCGGATCCGGTCCACTGGTAAATTCCGTCGTGACCACTGTATCGAGCGGAATCATGGTGGATCTCTCTCCATTCACAGCACGCACGTAGATCTTGGCGACATCCTCAGGCGTGGATCGAAATTGCGCCTCGGCTTCCGTCTGCACCCGATAGACACGGCCGAATTTGAGGAAGTCATTGATATAGAGATTGCCGAAATAGGCCTGCAGCGTGTCGAACACTTCGGAGATCGGCACGCCCAACGATTTGGCTCGTTCCCGGTCCACATGCGCAAAGATTCGCGGGGCGCTCACGCGAAAACTGGAGCCGATCGCTCCGATCGCCGGGTGCTGTCTGGCTTTGGCGAGAAACTCTTGGGTCACACCGGCAAACTTGTTGAAGTCCCCGCTGCTAGGATCTTGAAGCTGGAGGGAAAATCCGCCTGTGGCGCCGAGGCCCCGGATCGACGGGGCGTTAAAGGCCAAAATCAGCGCCTCTGGAATTTTCGCGAACTCTCCATACGCGGCGCCGATCAGGGCCTTCACGTGGTTCTGCGGTCCCTCTCGTTCGTCCCAGTGATGCAACGGCAGAAACATCGTCGCCGAGTTCGGCCCTCTGGTCCCGAAGACGAAGTTCTGGCCGGCCAACGCATCGGTCGAATGGATCGCGGGAACTGAGAGAAAGTAGTTTTCAATTTTGGTCAGGACCGCATCGGTCCGTTGCTTCGAAGCCCCATCGGGCAGCTGGACGATCGTGATGAAGTAACCCTGATCTTCTTCCGGCAAGAAGCTGAAGGGAATTGTCTTAAACAGCCCGGCGGCGGAGAGGCCGATGACGCCAAAGAGCACCAGGGATAAGACCGACCGGTTGAGGACCGTCCCCACGATGGCTGTATAGCGAGCCTGCGTCCAACCGAAGGATCGATTGAAGACACCGAAAAAACCTCTACGCTGGCTGTGGCCTGGCTTCAGCACCAGGGAACAGAGGGCTGGGCTGAGCGTGAGGGCAGTGATCCCGGAGATGATGACGGAGATGGCGATGGTAATGGCAAATTGCTTGTAGAGCTCTCCGGTAATCCCACCCAAGAAACCCACCGGCACGAACACGGCGCAGAGAACAAGCACAATCGCGATCACCGGTCCCGTCACCTCATCCATCGCCTTCTTGGCAGCATCCTTCGGCAAGAGTCCCTCTCTGATGTGGCGCTCGACGTTCTCCACCACCACGATGGCATCGTCGACCACCATCCCGATGGCAAGGACCATCCCAAAGAGGGTGAGGGTGTTGATCGAAAAGCCGAGTGCCTGCATGCCGGCAAAGGTACCGATGAGGGACACCGGCACAGCCACACCCGGGATGAGCGTTGCGCGCCAACTTTGGAGAAACAGATACACGACGAGGATGACCAGCACCATTGCTTGCGCCAGAGTTTTGACCACTTCTTTGATCGACACTTCGATAAATTTGGTCGTATCGTATGGAATATCGAAAGAGACTCCCGGTGGGAAGCTCTTTGATACCATGTCCATTTCCTTCCTGACTCGCTTCACCGTGTCGAGGGCATTGGCGCCTGGCGCCAGAAAGGTCAAGAGAAACACATTGGGTTTACCGTTCCACCGACCCTCGAGACTGTAGGATTGAGCGCCCAGTTCGATCTTGGCGACATCTTTTAAGCGGATCATCGACCCGTCGGGGAGCGCCCGGACGATCATCTCCTCGAAATCCTTCACGTCCGTGAGACGGCCTTGTGTGATCACCGGGATGGTCAGTTCGGTGCCTTTCGGCGCCGGTTCCCTCCCGATTGTCCCGGCTGGAAAATCCCGATTTTGTTCGCGGACAACATTGGCAATGTCGGTGGGCGTGAGGCTGAGTTGCGCCATCCTGGTCGGATTCAGAATCAGGCGCATCGAGTAATTCTGTCCGCCGAAGACCACTGCGTCTCCGACGCCACGCAATCGTTTGAGATTATCAATTACGTTGAGGAGCGCGTAGTTGGAGACGAAGACCGTATCTTTCGTGGGATCGCTGGAACTGAGCGCGACGACCGCCAGCAGGTCCGGCGACACTTTTTTGACCGAAATGCCTTGACGGACAACTTCGGGCGGCAACTGGGGCTCCGCCAGCTTCTGGCGATTCTGTGTCTGCACCTGAGCAATGTCCACGTTCGTCCCAATCTCGAACGTGAGCTTGATGGTCATGTGCCCGTCATTGGTGCTGGTGGAATCGTAGTAGAGAAGGTTGTCGATGCCGGGAAGCTGCACTTCGATCGGGCGCGCGACTGAATCTGCGATCACTTCCGCGCTCGCGCCTGGATAGTCCGCGTCGATCTGGATGACGGGCGGGGTGATTTCCGGAAACTGGGCGATAGGCAAGCCTCGTAAGGCGACCAACCCCAGGACGACAATCACAACGGACAGGACCGAAGCGAAGATCGGCCGATCGATAAAAAAGTGCGGGATCATTTTGCCTGCTCCGGCTTCGCATCTGCCGGCTGGCCGGAAGCGGCTGGGTCGGATTGATTATACGGAACGGTTTTCACCGGCGCGCCCGGCGCGATCATGTGAAATCCCGCGATGATCACCCGCTCTCCCTCGTGTAGACCATCTTCGATGGACCATTGACTGCCACGCCAGGACGTGGCCCGAACAGGGCGGATCTCCACCTTATTATCGGCCCCAACGACAAAGACAATGGGCCCCTTGGGGCCCTGCTGGACCGCGCTCTGGGGGACCAGGATGACGCCGGTTCTCACGGCACCCAAAATTCGGACTTTCACGAACTGTCCCGGGAATAGGACGCTATCCGGATTAGGGAAGATCACGCGAAAGTCCCTGGTACCGGTGGCCGAGCGCACGCCGACTTCGAGCAAATCAAACTTGCCTTCATGGGAATAGGTACTGCCGTCCGTAAATGTGATGACACCGCGCAGTTCGTAGAGTGTCGCCCCTTGGATCCGATGAGTTGCGCGGTCCCGGAAACGTTTGAGGACAAACGTTTCCGGGGCGCTCGCGTTCACATACATGGGGTCTAACTGATGAATCGTCGTGAGGAGATCGGTCTGCGCGGAGATGAGACGCCCTTCGTAGAGCCGACTCCGCTCGATCCGACCGCTGATAGGCGCGGTGATGCGTGTGTTGTCGAGATCGAACTTGGCTTTCATCTGATCGCCCTTGGCTGCCTCCAGCGCCGCCTTGGCGGCTAATTCCTCCGCTACCGCATCGTCCACATCTTTTTGGCTGACGGCCTGATCCGCCAGCAGCGGTTTCACGCGAGCAAAATTTTGCTTGGCTTGCACCAGCCTTGCCTCTGCCTGCGCCACCCTCGCGTTGGCGCTGCTCATAGCCGCTTTGAACGGAATCGGATCGATTTGATAGAGCCGGTCGCCTCGCTTGACGTCACGCCCCTCAGTAAAAAACCGCTCTTTGAGGATACCCGTCACCTGGGAGCGGATCTCCACCGGTCGCGACGCTTCGGTCTGACCGATGAACTCCGGTTCGTCCGGCATCGAGATAGACGACACCGTGACCACCAGCACCTCCGGGATGGGACGAGCCGGCGTGGAGGCCGCCTCCTGCTTGCAGCCAGGTAGTCCGGTAAGGCCAAAAACCAGCAGAACGCCGAACAGACTGAACGTGAGTTTCTGCGCTCGACTCTGCGTCGTGATGTTTGACAGACGGCGTCCTTCGAAAATCATCTGGTCACTTCCCACGTTCACCCCTTCGAGCCACATGCACAATCTCATTCACGATCGAGCTTGTCAGACAGCCGGAGGCAACGAGCGTGGCTCCCTGTTGATGGATTTTCTTCAACAGATCCTTCCCCTCTGAATCAACATAGGTCACCGCTGATAGATCTACCGAAAAAGGGTGTTTCTTCCTCATGTCGACGGTCGACACCCAACAGCGCTCTAACTCCTGTACCCATGGTCCGGCCAGACGCCCTTCAAGCCTGAAAGTTGTCAATTCTGTCTGAATGAGAGTCGTAATTTTCAGCATGGATTCTCCACTTTGTTTGCATCAAAGCGCAAGGGGCATTCCAGCAGCCAAGATCGAGTCTACTTTTATAACCCATTGTTATTTCGGTAAAGACTTCAAGCATTGCATGGTCGGGCCGCCTAACTGACGATGGAGTCTTGCCGATATCCCGGCACACGACGAACTATCGGCAGACGATAAAGGAAGAGACTACAGAATGGGCTGCCAAGACGAGTTTCTACACGTAAGCCGGCCTGCACGAATACTCGGATAGATCGTCAGCGACATACCATTTCTCTCTCGCCATAAGGGGAAAGGGTTCACCGATTCGCGCACCGGCATGTGGGGTGATCGAGTCCGATTACGAGGACATCCTGCTGTCCCAATGAAGCTCCCCGCAGCGAGCTGCGGGGTATCTTGCGAAATTCTCCGAAACTACCCGTCCTTCGCTAAGGCTACGGAGGGTTCTCCCTGCCTTCATCCCCGTAGCATGCTACGAGGTATTCGGCGAAGGAGAATAATGAAACTCACGTGGATTGCCGCCAGGATCCCCCGAAGAAGACGGCATAGGCCAGCCGGTCAACCAGCGGAAACTGTCTGCTCAAGCGACCGACCGTTCATTTCTGTCAGCAACTCGTCGCGCTCATGATCCTCCTGCGAGGGGCTCGGCTGGTGCTGCGCCGCAATCAGCGAGTAGAAGACCGGCACGACGAAGAGGGTGAATACCGTACCCACGGTCATGCCGGTGACCAACACCATGCCGATGCTGTTGCGGGCAGCCGCTCCCGGTCCCGAAGCCAGCACCAGAGGGAGATGCCCGAAAACTGTGGCCGCCGAGGTCATTAACACCGGTCGCAGTCGCGTCAACGACGCCTCGCGCAACGCGGCAGCCTTCGAGAGACCACGGGCCTGCAGCGTGTTTGCGAATTCCACGATAAGGATGCCGTTCTTCGCGATCAGTCCGACCAGCGTAATTAGTCCGACTTGGGAGTAGATGTTGATCGTGGTCAGGTCCAGGAAGGTGAATATCAGCGCGCCGGAAATCGCGAGCGGTACCGAGCCGACCAGGACGATGAGCGGGTCGCGAAAGCTCTGGAACTGCGCCGCGAGCACCAGATAGATGAGCACGATTGCGAACCCGAGCGTGACGATGAGCGCAGATCCCTCGTGACGGATCTGTCGTGACTCGCCCGCGTAGTCGATGGCGACGCCGGGGCCGCTCGCTGCAGCGGCTGCGGCTTCAAGGACGCGCAGCCCTTCTTCCTTGGTGACGCCCGGCTTGACGCCGCCGAATATTCGTACCGCGTTGCGCTGCTGGAAGCGGTTCAGGGTGCGCGGTGCGGTGCTCGTTTCGATGTGCGTGAACGTCGAGACCGGCACAAGCTGGCCGCTTGGGATCTTGATCTTGAGATCGAGGAGAGGATCGACCGTCGCGCGGTCTTTTTCACCGATTTGAGGAATGACCTTGTAGCTGCGGTCGAAATAGTTGAACCGGTTCACATACGCGCCGCCGAGAAGTGTCCCGAGTTCTCGGCCG
>CAVVIR010000033.1:0-109953 GCA_963748375.1 uncultured Nitrospiraceae bacterium | reverse complement strand
TAGTCGATGAAGTTCGCGGGTTGGGATTTCAACAAGTCAGTCTAGAGGTCATTCGACTGTGATCGCTGCTGGCCACCAGATCGCACCGACCCTAAATGAAGCTCACGTCCAAGGATGGCTCGTTTCTGTCCTTTTACACGGCACCGTCGCGTTCATAGCAATCCTGCTTGTGAAACAAGTTGCTATCATGCCGAAGGACGAAGCGTTTAAGTGGAACGTTGCCATGGTATCGGCCGAACAACATGTTCAATCAACGGCACAAGCCCAGAGCCAGACTCCGGCCCGATCAGTTCCATCCGACACCGGCTCCCCGCTCCTCCTACGCGGCAGACTGCGCAAGCACAGCCGCTCTCGTCGCCCCAGCCGCTTGAACAACAGATCACTCACCGATTTCAGAACAACCTCTTACTCCTGCGTACTGAATCCCTACGCCAACCTCGGCGGAACTCACGACCCCTCCGCGATCAGCCGCTCACACAACAGAACCAGCTGAACCGATCAGACATGAGATTGCCGCACCGATGGTCACCGAGCCCCATCAACGATGAAATCTGTCGACGCACCGGTGGCAGTCTCGACCGAACCTGATGCCCAGACTTCACCGTCGAGCGCACCGCTGCAATTCTCGAAGAGACTGCGCAATCTGCTCAGACGCCGGCACAGATGGCAGCCATCTCCACAGCACCATCGGCCGCGCCGACGAAGCGCGACTATGGGTGGCTCTCAGAAGAAATTTTACGTCGTGTGGAAGAATTGAAACGCTACCCTGCCTCAGCGCGAGTAGATCGGGCTGAAGGAAAAGTCGTGGTAAAAGCCGTGATAAACGAGGACGGGAATCTCGGTGAGGTGGAAATCTTTCAGAGTTCAGGACACCCCGCGCTCGACAAGGCCGCTGTTGAAACTATGCGGCAAGCAGCCCCGTTCCATCTTCGCACCCATTAGGACAGCCACGCATGACCATCAAGATCCCGATGAGTTATCGGTTGGACCGATAGAATAGGCTGGGCCGAAACGGGAACAGAAATGCATTATGTCAGTTTCAGCACTCCTGTTGCTGCCATCCTCGCAGAATTTCCTGTCGATCAAATGTCAACACGTACACCCGGCAAAAGGCTGAATGGGCCTTGCCACTAAAGCCTGCAGTGCCACTCCCCCGGTCAAAGTACATCCAGACCGTTTGATATCCCTCACGCTGCTCAACCTTATGGGGCGGACCATAGCGGCTGGCGACTGTTTGCGCTGTCGCCTCATTGACACGGTCTTGGAAGTACCCTGTCTCAAACTCAGCACAAGCCACCGACCCCATCAGCATGGCAGCAACCCATCCCACACGCGCAGACCATTGCATAAATTGGCCCCTTCCTCCGTCGATCGACAGGCTGAAAGTCCCATCACCAGCTGTGTTACGGTTTGCGGATCCGATCCCGTAGCCCCGATGACACATGAACTACCCCTTCATGGTCTACGATAACGGCTTCCACGTCGGGCAAGGCTTCGACAAGCCGCATCCCTAATTCAACCCCCATCACGAATATCCCTGTATCCAACCCATCTGCCACCATGCCTTCACGGGCGATGACTGTAACACTCTGGCACCTGCGCGCCGGCTGAAGTGTCTTCGGATCAAGAATATGATGATATCGGACCCCATCACGCTCGAAAAATCGTTCGTAGTCGCCGGCCGTTGAGATCGCTTCATTTTCCAAGTCGATGAAGGCAAGGATCTCCCCCTCCTCGCGCGGATGCCGAATGCCGACAGGAAACTTCCTCCCCCCCGGCAACTGCCCGAATGTTTTAATATCCCCTGACAGGGCCACGACTCCAGCCGATGCTCCAGCCTTCTTCATCGCCATCACCGCTTGGTCTGCGGCGTAACCTTTACCGATTCCTCCGACATCGATCCGCATCCCCGCTTTTCCAAGAAAGATCGTCTGTTCCCTCACGTCAGCGTGAACCGCCTGTACATCCACCAAGGGGCGGAGAGCCTCCAGCTCAGATTCTGTGGGTATTCGTTGGCCTTCAATTACATTCCAGGCATCTACCGCCGGACCAATGGCGATATTGAATCCGCCGTCGGTCATCTCCGCAGCCTGAATCGCGCCTTGAACAACCGTCATGGTTTCCTGGCTCACAGCGACCGGCCCCACGCCCGCCGAGGCATTGACGCGAGAAAGCTCGCTCGCAGGAATCCATGTGCTCAGGAGTTCTTCCAAACGATGGATCTCGGCAAACCCAGCGGTCGCCGCAGCTTGCGCGATCGATTCATTCCGCGCCACCGCCGTAATCTTGACCAACGTGCCCATTTGCATCTGGACCCTGGTCACAACGGCCGATTCCTGGCCAAGAGATATCCCTGCACAGCCGACAACGGCGCAACAGAGCAGAGGTAGAAGACATGATTGGATACGGCGTAATGGATTTGGTCGGATCGAATGCACGCGCTTTTCCTTCTTTCGCCCACGTTAGAAAGACGCCGAATTATAGGGCAGGTCCAAGACGAATGCACTGCCGTTGAACATCGCGAAGGATCTTGACTTTTAAAGACCGATTGAGATATTAATAATCGTTCTCAATTTCATTTAACCAGAGATACCGCTCCAATGGTCAGCACGCGACATCTTCAACAGTCACTCCGTCGACTGCGAAGAAACCCGCTGCGAATGCGGCCAACTGATCGCCAAGGTGCGCGGGCAAGGGTTGGAGCTCAAATGCAAGCGCTGCAAACGCATCGTCGTCATCCCCTTCTCCTCCATCGAAGGATGGGGCACCGTCGCATCATGATCGACTTCACGAAAGGAGGCATCACAACGATACACCAAAGTCACGACCTTCTCTGTCTATTCAGCAGAAGACCAGAGACCATCGAGTCCCGAGTCAGACCTACAACCATCTCACTCACCGTGGAGGATACCGATGAAGATCAGGTCAATCCTCGGGGCTCTCGTGATTGCAGCTTTGCCGTTTACTCCGGTTTGGGCTGAGAACATGACCCCGGAGGACATTAAGAAGTTAGTCGACGAAGCCGTCAACAAGCAGATGCAGGAACATGAACAAAGCCGCAGAACGGGCCATGGAAAAGAAAGAAGGCCGCCTCCGGCAGCCGTACAGTATCCCACTCCAACTGGACCGATGACCGACATCAGAGTCGAACGAAAAGGCGAGGAGAATGTCCCCCTGGGATTCGGCTCAACCGGGTCAGGAAAACTGGTCTACGCCAAGCCCTTTTTGAGCGCACCGAAGGCCACCATCGGTGGCTATGTCGATGTGATGTACAATAATCTCTCTCGACCAGAACCTGGACAATCCCAGCCGTCAACTCGCTTCGGCCAACAGCGGATGGTTCCCTTTATCTATGCGGACATCACCGACCATATCAAGTTCGCCACAGAAATCGAGTTCGAACGAGGAGGAACAAATGCTCCCGGACAGACCGGGACAATGCGACGGCTCCATGCAGATTGAGTTCGCTCAACTCGACTATCTGGTCAATGAGGCCATCAACATCCGCGCCGGTATCCTCCTGATGCCGGTCGGCAAGTTCAACTTGCTGCACGATTCGCCGCTGAACGATCTGGTCGATCGACCGATGGTGTCGAGCATTATCATTCCCAGCACCTGGTTCGAAGCGGGAGCCGGTATCTACGGCACCCTCTATCCGAGTTCCTCTCAAAGCTGGACTATGAATTCTACGCGGTCAACGGCATGAGTTCCAGACGCGCAGAGCGCCATCACGGATATGAGGAGTGCGCAGCTGCGCGAGGCAGCGTCTCCCGCGATCGTGACGATAATAAGGCCGTTGTCGGCCGCGTGGCCTTCAGCCCGATGCTCGGCATCGAAGTCGCGGGATCCGTTATCACGGACAGTTCAACATACAAACCGCGCGGGGACAATCGGACCGGACTACATCAGCATCTTTGCCCTCGACTGGACTCTCCAACGAGGCCCATTCGAAGTCATCGGTGAAGTCTGCCTGGTCACGTATCAAGGAACCAGGGAACAACGGTAACCACGCAAGGACCTGCCGGAATGTTCGGTTACTACGTTCAAGGCAACTATCATTTCATGCCGGAGTTTCTGAAGAAGTGGCGCCGAGCCACTTCACGGATGCTTCGACATTCACCGCCGTTGTCCGATGGGAGCACGGTGGATACCGACACAGTAACAACCGAATCGGCTAACGGCCAGCCCAGGCAACCAGCGGGAGCTTGAACGGTTGACGCTCGGCCTCAACTTCCGACCGATCGAAGACACCGTATTCAAATTCGACTGGCATGTTCAACACGCAGGAAAATGCCACAGGTCGTTACCCGCACCGTGAACAACCCGAGTAACAATCAAACGACCCGTATAGACGGCAACGGCTTCCTATTTATGGCGGCGACATACTTCTAGATGATCAGTCTGTGTCGGCTTCCGCCGCCGTGAGGCGGCGCAAGCCTTTAGGAACACCGTATGCAATTTTACGAGTTTTCACCGACTGCTCGTCATCTTCATCGCATGTGCCGATTCTCTGACGGCCTGCGCCTCCCTGAGCGGCGTGCAGGAACGATTATGCCGTGTGCAGCTACGACCATGCCTGGGAGGCCGCCCTTGACGCAGTAAAAGATCGCTCATCTCACCGAAAGACAAAGAGTCGGCGGACTGATCGAGACTGCCTGGCTGGAAATCCCAATGCCTGGACGGACCTTTGGTGCCCTTCAACGAGAGGTGGCGGACAGCAAAGATCGGTCCCGTCTCACCCTCACCGTAAAACGACTCGATGATGTGACCAAAGTCAGCTTTATCGAAGAGCGGCAACGCTGGGCCTTTCGAGGCGGCTCTCGCCTCTTTGGCTGGGCCTCGACAGACCCTTCAGAAGAAGTCATGCACGATGTCCAACGCCGTCTGGACAGCAAATTGAAGGAGCACGGATGTTCACTCACCTGAGATGCGTTCCGCTTCTGCTGTTGTCGTGGCTTGTACTTGGCCACTGATGTGTTCGCCGCCGAGCGCATCTGGGATAACGAACTCAAACGCTATCTCACCGAAGAAGAGACGAACCATGCGGAAGTCTTCATGACGGAGGAAGAGGCGGTCAAGATCATGCTTCCCAAGTCGGAACGAATCCGCAAGGACGTTATTCGCCTGAGCCAGGAGAAGAAAGAGTCATCGAACAGCGCATCGGCTGGAAATTCCCGGAAGAGTCGTTCGAAGTCTATATCGGTGAAACCGGCGACAAAATCGACGGCTACGCCATGGTCCACAACACCATCGGCAAACATAAACACATGACCTACATGGTCGGGGTCGATGCCGAAGGCGCCTGTACCGATGTGGAGTTGCTGGTGTTTCGCGAGGCCAAAGGCAGCGAAGTGCGGAGAAAGCGGTTCAATGCGCAATATGAAGGCAAGACGGTGTCCGACCCCATCCGCATCAATAAAGACATCATCAACATCAGCGGCGCCACCATGTCGGTTCGTTCGATCAGCGCCGGCGTCAAACGCGTGCTCGTCCTCGTCGATGAATTCTATTTGAAACCGGCAGGGCTCGGCAGCGATACTGTGGCCGCAAAGAAATCTGAGCAAGGGATCTTCGGCTCCATCTTCGGAAACTAACAGGGGCAGACCGCCATTCTCACCATGCGCAACTTCAACACCCGCTTCCGTCTCCGCGACTCCGATCGGCACATCCGGCTGGTCTACACCTTCTTTCTTCTCTTGATGCTGGCCGGCTTTACCTTTTCATTCTTCTGGGCCCACAGCATGACAGGGCTGTCGCCGCAAGGCATCGCCAGATCACTACCGGGGATCGGATGCCACCTTCGGCGAACCGATGTCGTTCAGAGAGCTGGCAGAAATCACCCACTTTCACCTCTTTACGATGCCGGTCGTGTTTATGATTCTGGTGCATGTGCTCTATCTCACCAGCGCCGGCAACAGACTGAAAATCATCACGACCTGGGTCTCGTTCGGTGGAGTGATCTTGGATCTGCGTCTCTCCCTGGCTCATCAGCTACGTCTCGCCCATATTCGTCCTCACCATGCTGACGGGCGATACCCTTATGACGGTGGGATTTCTCATCATGATGGTGATTCCTCTCTACGAGATGTGGGTCTTGAACCAGCCACTGTTGGCAGGAAAACACGGGAAAGAAGAATGACCTAACGCACCCTGACGCTCGACACAGACTGCGGCCAGAGGTTTTTCACCCAGAGCCCAAGATCACGCGATGTGGTCTTGGGCTCTGTGTTTTTCTCGGAGAAATGACGATGCAACAATATCTCTCTGAACACATTCACCCTGGGATCCTCACGATCCAGGCAATGCTCAGGAAGATCGACCGCCTCCGACTTCCTTTGGCATCACGCCGCGACGTCGAACGCATCCTCGTGCGGCAGGTCGGCAAGGAAATTGATCGCGCACTCCCCTGGCAGGCAGGTCACGGCCGCCGCACGGCTACGATCTCGATGTTGATCGGACAAGCGGTCGGCCTGACCTCAGTCGAGTTGCATGATCTCAAACTCGCCGCACTTCCTCCACGATATCGGGCTCTTGATGCTTCCGCCCCACCTCGATGTCGACCAGCGACTGTCTCGAACCAGAATCTTATGTCGCCGTTCAAAATCATCCTCGGCTTGGCGCCTTGCTTCTTGAACCGTTCTTCTTTCTCCGGGAGGCTTCCGTCCTCGTGGCCCATCATCACGAACGATGGGACGGGTCTGGCTATCCGTACGGCATCAGGGGGCGATTCATCCCCCTTGGAGCCAGAATCCTCTCGATCGCCGACGCCTTCGACGCCATTCGCATCCCCGAAGTCTCGAACCGCGTCATGCGAAACACGATCGCGCTCAGAATTATCCAAGTCGCAGCCGGCACCCAATTTGACCCGGAGTTAGTCGAAGCATTGTATCTGCTTCGAGGAATCTCTTCCACCCTCAGATCTTGTTGAGCCAACGATACAGTGACTATTTCGATTCACTTTAGAAGTACAGGAGGCTACACCATGTTTTTGTTTCATTGCCCTCACAACAAATTCGTCTCATGTCAGAGGAAGAGCCTCTTGGATCTTGCTCTCTCTTCTCCTTGTCGGGTGCGGAGTGGAGGCAGCAGCAGCCCTGCACCGTCTCAGTCGCAACTGCAGGGACACCCGGAGCCGAAGCCTCGGTCGGAGAACGGCTGTTTGTCGAAACCCGTTTTGCCCAAGCTTTCAAGGCGTATCTGGATTCTGGCGGCAACGTGAATGATACCCTGCCTGTCGGCGATCCGGTCATGGATCTCTCTGAAACGACAAGGCCAGGAGTTGGTCTCCCTGGACCTTTCGCAGGGCTTACCATGAATTGTCGAGCCTGCCACCTCGTCGATGAACATGTCGGCACACCAGGGGGAGGAATGCGAACCTACGCGGATTTCGCTCAACGGAGTCCGTTCCACCGTAGCGACGGCAAGAGAACCGCTCCCACGAACTCTCCGCCGCTGGTCAATGCATCGCTTGATCGATCAGGTGGAGAGCTATTCCATTTCGATGGCGAATTCTCAACGATGGAAGATTTGATCGCCGGCACCTTCACAGGTCGGAACTTCGGCTGGCTCCCGGGGCAAAAGACGGAAGCCATCGCGCACATTGCTCGGGTGATGCGAGGCGACGATGGAACGGGGTCATTGCACAGCAATTTGATGGACTTTCCTATCGCATGTTGTTCACCGGAGCCGATCCAGCCATTCCGGATGAACTTCGCCTTCCTCTGGAGTTTCGCGCCTATATTGAGTCCGGTCCGATCAGGAAATTTTTGATGCCGTCGTCAAGGTGGTCGCCGCCTATGTAAAACAGCTTCAGTTCTCGCAAGAGGAGGAAAGTGGTGCGCTCATTCGCTCACCGTTCGACGTGTTTTTGCGTCTCAACGGCCTTCCGCAAGAGCCGAACAGCGATGAACTCCCCTCGACTACAGCCGCCGCCTCCTGACACTCGTGAACGGACTTGCGAGTCCGCAGTTCGTGACGTCTAATCCACATCGAGGAGATGGCCTATTCCAATTCCACACTCAACCATTCCAGTTTGGAGCCCAAGAATTGGAAGGATTGAAAATATTCCTCACAGAACCATCGGCGACCCCGCCCACCAGGCAGGAGCTATCCGCAGGGAAAATCGGCAATTGTCTCGCGTGCCATCCGGCCCGAACTTTACAGATTTCAAGTTACATAACACCGGCACAACGCAACGAGAGTACGACCGCATTCACGGAGCCAACTCATTTGCGGCTCTCGCCATTCCAACCCTTGCTGCTCGTAACGGAAATTACAATGGGTTCCTCCCCGCAACCGAGGTCCATCCCAACGCCTCGGAACGTTTCCGAGCCATTCCTGTTCTCACCGACCCTACCCTAACCGATCTTGGAACGTGGAACGTCTTTGCTAACCCAGACATGCCGAACCCGCAAGCAAAAGATTCGAGCAATCTTATGCGATGACCAAGTGCCCTGTCCGCTGTCCGATGCCACGTTACTGGATCGATCCATCGCCAGATTCAAAACACCGGGCCTGCGTGATCTCAGCCATTCCGCTCCCTTTATGCACAACGGCCAATTTGCCACATTGAACGACATCATCAATTTTTATATCGATGTCTCGACTCAAGCCCGTGCAGGAACGCTACGCAATGGCGCGATGCAACTTCAGGGTATCGCACTCACAGCTGGCGATGTTGCGTCGCTTGTCGCATTCCTCAAATCGCTGGATGAGGATTATCAATAGGCGTCATCAACGAACAGAGAAGCAAGCTGCCGGTGCCCACCACACCGACAGCGGGGTGGGGATCCCCCACTCGAGAGCGGGGGCCCGGTCTTCCTCCCGAGGCCCCCGCCTCTCTTTCGGTTCGTGTATCGAACAGGACAGGCAAGGCCGACGGATATCAAGTCTAGAACCAATGGTTGTTCAATAGCCCGTAGGGAGGGTGACGGCACGGAGAAACATTCGCGGAAATACAGGTTCAGAATCGGCTCGACGACCGATTGATTCAAAGGTACGGCATTGGCAAGAATCTAAGCCTCATAGGACAGTGCGCCTCGCCTGGAAAGGAGGAAACACCATGAGTTCCCATAGCAGCCCTGCTAGCGGTGGAAGCCTGACGCCAGCACCGTTACGCTTTGATCTGTTCCGCCAGATAGTTCTCGAGCCCCACCTGCTTGATCGTTTCCTGCTGTGTTTCGATCCAATCGATATGTTGATCCACGTCTTTCGCCATATCCTCGAGCATATGCCGCGTGGTGAAGTCCCCGACTTTCGTGCAGTGGACAACGCCTTCGCTCAACAACGTGAGCATTTCCTGCTCGGCCTTGAGGTCCACCTTCAGCTGTTCGGGTACCGTTTCACCGACCTGCACCGTATTCATACGCTGCACGTTCGGCACGCCGTCCAGATAGAGGATGTGGCCGATAAGTTCATCGGCATCCTTCATCTCGGCGACACTACGCTCCCGCACTTTATGATGAAGTCGTTCATAACCCCAGTTCTCGCACATCTTGGCATGGACGAAATACTGGTTGATCGCCGTCAGATCTGCCGTCAGGATCTTATTGAGAATGTTGACGACGCCTTCTTTGGCTTTCATGTCTTCTCTCCTTTCTAAGGTTGCTAGGCCCTCAAGGGCGCATCGTTCAAGAAACCTTCGCGGTCGAAACTCTCTTTGAGTGTATTATCACTACGTCTAAGGCCTTCGTCAACTTGATCGGTAGAGTCTCTTTGAGTTTGATTTTCATCATTGGCGACACTGGTTCTCAATCTCGCACATCATCGTGCGACGACAAAGGCACACACCGCCATGTCCTATTTTCGGTTGGAAGAGAAGGCACGGTGGAATGGAGAATGGATCCGTTTGAGCTTATCCTGCTTCGCGGTAACCACATTCTTCACTACGGCATTGGACGCTTCGGCCAACTTGTTTGGTCACTTTTTCAATGAGAAACGGGGCGCTGCAGGTCGGACAGGCCTTGTTGATCGGACGGTCCCACATGGCATATTCACAGGCCGGATATTTGCTGCAGGCAAAAAATGCCCGCGCGCCCTTCTTGGTGCGCTTTTGAACAAGATCGCCACCGCAGCCTGGCTGTGGGCATTTCACGCCCAGCGCAAGCGGCTTGGTCGTCTTACATTCCGGGTACGCAGAACAGGCGATGAACTTGCCAAATCGTCCGGTCTTCACCACCATCGGACTGCTGCATTTCTCGCACTTCTCATCCGTCGTCAACTCAATCTTCGGAACTATTTTCAAGGTACCATCCTCAAGCTTCTCAAAATTCTGAGTATTTTTGCAGGGCGGCTTGTCCTTGTAGGCAGGGCAGGCGAGAAACTTTCCATTTCGCCCCCATTTAATCTCCATCATCTTGCCGCACTTCTCGCAGGGAAGATCCGTCGGTGGCTCCACCGTGTCCTTGGGGCCAGGAATGTTTTGGGCCTTCTCCAGATCCGTAATGAAGGTCCCGTAAAACTCCCGCACGGCCATCACCCACGGTTTATTGCCTTCTTCGACTGCGTCCAACTCCTCCTCCATGTGCGAGGTGAAATCGACATTGATCAGGTCCGGGAATCCCTTCATTAAGAAATCATTCACAGTCTTCCCGGTTTCGGTGGGACCAAACCGCCCATCCGCCTTCTCGGCATATTTGCGATCCTGAATCGTCGAAATAATGCTCGCATAGGTGGATGGCCGACCGATGCCTTTTTCTTCCAACTCTTTGATCAGCAACGCTTCGTTATACCGGGGCGGCGGCTGGGTGAAATGTTGTTTCGAGAGTAAGCCCGGAACCGTCTGCCCCTCCAAAGACACAAGCTGTAACTTCTCTCCCTCGTTGAGCAGCGGCAACTGACGCTCCGCCTCCTCCTCAACCTCCTGCTCGCCTTTTTGCTTCTGCGCAAGCAACTCCTTATCGACTCCCTCCATATAGACGATCGTATGACCGGGAAACTTCACGACAGTGCCGGTCGAGCGAAAGAGAAACTTCTCCTTCGTCTTGACGGGGCTCGAGTCTACGCGAGTTACGTCGAAGATCGCAGGGACCATCTGTGACGCAATAAATCGATTCCAGATCAACTGGTACAGCCGATAGACATCCGGCTCTAGGTACTGCTTGATCGATTCCGGGTCACGGGACGCCGACGTGGGGCGAATGGCTTCGTGTGCTTCTTGTGCCGCTTTCTGCGTTTTATACAAGTTCGGTGTGGCAGGCAGGTACTCGGCCCCGAACCGTTCCTGAATCACCTGCCGCGCTTCGTTCATCGCCTCCGTCGAGATACGCGGAGAGTCGGTTCTCATGTAGGTGATGAGACCGGTCTGGCCTTCCGCCCCGATTTCGATGCCTTCATAGAGCTTCTGCGCCAACGTCATCGTTTTCTTCGACGAGAAATGCAGCTTACGCGCCGCTTCCTGTTGGAGCCGGCTGGTGATGAAGGGTGCGACGGGATTCCGTTTCTTTTCTTTTCGCTCAATCGAATCGACGACGAACTCTTTCCCCTGGATGGCATCGACGACACGCTGCGCATCGCTCGCGGTCTCAATCGATGCATCTTGTCCATTGATCTTCTGCAGCTTGGCTTCGAACGACGGAGGGTTGGTCCCGGACAACAGCACCGCAATCGACCAGTACTCTTCCGCCCGAAACGCTTCTCGTTCCTGTTCCCGTTCACAAATCAATCGCATCGCCACGGACTGAACCCGACCCATGCTGAGTCCGCGCCGTACCTTGGTCCAGAGTAATTGGCTGCCTTGATAACCGACGATCCGATCCAGCACCCGGCGGGCCTGCTGCGCGTTCACCAGTTTCATATCGACCTGCCCAGGTGACTGCAGTGCGCGCTTAATGGCCGATTCCGTGATTTCATTAAAGAGAACCCGGAACACCTTGCCCTCTGGTTGATCCTTCGATTTCGACTTGGATTTGGACTTCGATTTTGTTTTTGGCCTCTCGAGCAATTCCTGTTCGAGATGCCAGGCGATGGCTTCGCCTTCTCGATCAGGATCCGACGCAAGATACACCCTGTCGGCCTCGTCCGCCTTTTTCTTAATATCCGCCAAGACCTTTGTCTTCCCCTTGATCGTCACATACTGGGGCTCGAAATCGTGCTCCAGGTCCACGCCAAGCTTGCTGGTGGGAAGATCCTTAATATGTCCGACCGAGGCCATGACGGTATACCCACGCCCCAGATACTTACTGATCGTGCGTGCTTTCGTCGGGGACTCGACAATGATGAGTGACTTGGCCATGAAGACTCCGATTCGCTACGAGGGTGACCCTCTCATCCGTACCAAATAATACACATCCGCGCAACTGTTCGATAATTATGTTCGGAGATACCGCTGTCCCGGCAACTGTGTAACGTGCTGTCGAAGCTCCAGGGACAAAAGCAACCCCATCACGATAGATACGGATAATCGTGTAGCGACAACCACATCATCCACAGTACTGGGGTCATACGACAAGGCATCATACACCAACTGTTCTTCTTTACCTAAAGGATCGCCGGATACCTTCTTCTCACAAGAAGGCTGCACGCGTACTCGCAGCGCTGGCTCCAACTGCGGCAACAATGCGTCGATGACATCCTGTGCGCGTTCGATCAAGGCCGCACCCTCTTTGAGTAGTGCATTTGTTCCACGACTGGTGTCTTGCTTCACAAAGCCCGGAACTGCGAACACCTCTCGGCCTTGCTCAGCGGCCAGTCTTGCAGTAATCAACGATCCGCTGCCGACAGCCGCCTCCGTTACAATCACCCCCAGGGACAATCCGCTGATGATGCGATTTCGCCGAGGGAAATGATGGCTGTGAGGTGCCACACCCATCGCCACCTCAGATACAATTGCGCCCCGCTCCTCAATCTGCCGACGTAACCGCTCATGTTCCGGTGGATACGTTCGATCGATCCCGCATCCCAGCACCGCAATGGTACGTCCATGTGCCGAAAGCGCGCCTCGATGGGCCGCCGCATCAATCCCACGCGCCAGCCCGCTCACCACCGTCATGCCTGCTTCTGCCAAGTCGTGGCTCAACTCTTCGGTTACGGCACGTCCAGCTGCCGTCGCACGCCGTGCACCCACGATAGCCACCGCCAGCTCATCCTGCTCAGTCAATGTGCCGGTGATGTATAAGAGTGGCGGAGGGTCCGTAATCATGTTCAGCCGCGCAGGATATCGAGGATCTAACACGCTCCGGACTTCAACGTGCTCACGCTCGATCGCTTCGATCTCATGTTCGATACTTCTGCTGGAGGAACGATCAGGCCCACGCCGTATCGCATCTGCTAAGAGCGGACTACATCCACTCTGAATCAACTCGTCGCGGGAAGCACGCAGGACAGCTTCTGGAGAGCGCCAGGCGCGGACTAACCGAACAATCGTCAGGTCTCCCACTCCATCGATCGCCCGCAGGCGGAGCCAAGGCTCTAACATCGGTGTTGTCATGAGCTGACCGGAGGGCGCACACGAATCCTTAGGAGAAAAATCCACACCCGCGGTCTGGTTACAAGAAGATTGTGTGAGGCTTGCAGCACGAGAGCCACAATCTTTAGAGAACCGCGAGATCGTACTGTTCCAGGTGCAAGTGTTCGTCCGGCATCACAATGATTTTCGCCACACATTCGCGCTCCACAGCCTCAAGCCCCTGCCGTTCTTCATCTTGCAACAACCCGACGACTGAAGGGTGCGCGCCGATGACGATCCGCTGAGGCTCAGGGCTGCTGCCGATCCGACGCACATCGCGGAATATCTCATAGGCTACCGTGGTCGGAGACTTCGTATAGCCTCGTCCCTCACAATAGTGGCAGGGCTCGGAGAGCGAGCGGAGGAGGTCCTCTCTCACCCGTTCACGAGAGATCTCGATCAATCCCAAGTCTGAGATTCGAGACACTCGGGTGCGGGCCTTGTCGGTCGACATCGCATCGAGCAACGCGTGGTACACTTTGTCCCGATTTTTCTCTCGTTCCATGTCGATAAAGTCGACGATAATGATGCCGCCTATCCCGCGCAACTTCATCTGATAAGCTACTTCTTTTGCCGCCTCCAGATTGTTTCGAAGAATGGTTTCTTCCTGATCGCGCTTCCCCACGAACCGTCCAGTATTGACGTCGATAACGGTCATCGCTTCCGTATGATCGATTACAAGATGCCCGCCTGACTTCAGCCAGACTTTGCGGCTGAGAGCCCGCGCCATCTCCTGCTCCACGCCTAGATGGTCGAAGAGACTTTCATCTTTGTCGTACAAATGAATGCGTGACGTTTGCTCCGGCGAGAATCGCTGCACGAAATCGCGAACCGCCTGGTACTCCTCGCGCGAATCGATCCATAATCGATCGACTTTCTTCCCGAAAAGATCTCTCACAACGCGAAAACTCAGACTCAGGTCGGCATGAAGCAAGGCCGGCGAGCCTTTCTGCTCACGTTTCGCCAGAATGTCCTGCCAAAGCACGTGCAAAAAGTCGACATCGGAACGCAACTCGTCTTCTTTGACCCCTTCACTCACTGTGCGGACAATGTATCCGCAACCTGGTTGCCGCACGCGCTTCATAATGTCCTTCAGTCGAGCCCGTTCCTCATCTCGGGCAATCCGGCGTGATACACCGATATGTTCCACGTTGGGCATAAACACGAGATACCGGCCCGGGAGCGACACATACGTTGTCACCCGTGAGCCTTTTGTGCCGATCGGCCCCTTGGAAATCTGCACCATCAGCTCTTGCCCTTCGCTCAGCAGCTGCTCGATCGGCTTGGAGCTTTGGCGCCGAGGACCCAGCATATCCCCGTCTTTGTCGGCATCCTTGTCTTCCTCATCCGCATCGACAAGGGTATCGCCTGGCTCGGAATCCAAGGACAGATCAGACACGTGCATGAACGCCGCCTTCGCAAGACCGATGTCGACAAATGCCGCCTGCATGCCGGGCAGCACTTTCGCCACTTTTCCTTTATAAATGTTGCCGACGAAGTCCTTGTGTTTCGCACGGTCCCCAAAGAGGTCCGTGACGACTCCGCCGTCCAATACCGCAACGCGAGTTTCCTCCCGTGCAACTGTAATCGCAATTTCTAGTCCCATACCGACTCCTTCCATTCCGTAGAATCGTCGCGTCGACATGCGGGACGAACGCGGGGAATCCCCAGGTTCGGCCTCCATTCGCCGACGCGCTAACTCAACGGTTCGCACCCAACATATAGCGGCTTGCTTCGATCCCGATCCATTCGAGACCGTGCAATCATCTGTCCCTAAAAGAAACTTAATCGGCGGCGTTTGACATTCAACAACAAACCCAACGATGCCATCGTCATAATCGTCGCACTCCCGCCGTAACTCATCAGCGGGAGAGGAATGCCGACGATGGGAAACATGCCCGCCGTCATGCCGATATTGATCACCACGCAAAAACACAGCATGCAAAGAATGCCGACCGCCAACAGTGCCCCGAGCTGATCCTTCGCGCGAGCCACAACTTCGAGCGACAGCCAGATCAACCCGACGAACAACAATAGAAGTACCAGCACTCCGAGAAATCCCCATTCTTCTGCAAACACTGAAAAGACAAAGTCGGTATGGCCCTCAGGCAAAAACTTCAATTGGCTTTGCGTTCCTCCGTAGAGCCCCTTCCCGGTCAACTCTCCTGCGCCAATGGCAATCCGCGATTGGAGCGCATGGTATCCCTTGCCGCCTGGATCATACACCGGATCGACAAACGTCATAATGCGCTGACGCTGATAATCATGCAATGACCCCCACATGATTTCCCAGGCGAAGGGAAACAGCATCAATGAAAATAAAAGGATGACCCCCACCGCCTTCGACCGCATACCCACCATCAGCAGCATCGCAGCATAAATCGCCAGGAAGCTCAATCCGCTCCCAAGATCCGGCTGCTTCAGGATGAGAAGCAGCCCCGGCAACACCAAGAGCCCTGGAAGCACCACTCGTTGGAGCCAGCCCACCCGCGGCGCCTGTGAATAGTAGTGCGCCAAGGTCAAAATGAGGACCAGCTTTGCGAATTCCGAAGGCTGGAAGGCAAAGGGACCCATCGGAATCCAGCGTTGCGCTCCACGGCTACTCCTGCCTTCAAACAACACGACAGTTAATAGGATTAAGATAATCGCATAGGCAGGATACGCTAACCGCGCAATCCGATGATAGTCCGAGAGCCACATGACAAGAAACGCGACCGTACCAAGCAGAATCCACACAACCTGTTTGGCATAAAACGGGAACGCAACCCCTTGGTCGTGCGTCACACTGTAAATCGACAGGACACCGATCCCCAGGATGGCAAAGATCAGCCCGATAAAGCGAACATCGAAATTGTCGAAGCCGCGGCTCATATATCCTCGGTCGATCATCGTGTTCCCTGGCCTCCGGCATCCCCTACCCGCACGGCGGCGCCATCTTTTACGTTAGAGGGCGCGTGAAGGTTTAATTTCACATAGGTCTCGATCAGCTCCTTGGCGAGAGGCGCCGATGCAGAACCTCCATGGCCCATATGCTCACCCAGCACCGCAACGGCGATGGTAGGCGCTTCAACTGGAGCGAAGGCAACAAACCACGCATGATCACGAAATTTCTTTGGGATGTCTTTCTCCGGACCGGTTCGTAACGCCGTCATCTGGGCCGTGCCAGTCTTCCCTGCAATCGTCACCAGCGCCGACTGCGCCTTTGTGGCCGTCCCCTCTTTAACGACCCCCGCCAGCGCCTCTTTAATCACCGGCAAGATTCCAGGCCTCAGATTCAACGTCCGCTTGAGCACCGCAGGACGACGTTGGAGTTCCCCCGTCGCTCGATCCATCACCGCTTGGACCAAGCGCGGACGAAACATAGCGCCGTCGTTTGCAACGGTGCCGATCAAACTCGCCATCTGCAACGGAGTGACATTCACGTAGCCCTGTCCGATCGATGCCGAAATCGTTTCGCCAGGCAGCCAGGGTTCATTCTTGGCCTTCCTTTTCCATGCCTCGGAAGGCACAATCCCAATCCGTTCAGACGGCAGCTCAATCCCTGTCTCTTCTCCCAACCCAAACTGATGGGCGAAGGAAGCCATGGTCTCAATCCCCATCCGCTGTCCGACCGTATAGAAATACACGTCGCACGATTGCACAAGCGCGTGCCGAAGATCCACTGAACCATGCCCCCCAGCTTTCCAGTCATGATACAGACGGCGACCGAACTGATACCCTCCATTGCAGAAAATGGTTGTCGAAGGGGTCACCGTTTTGGTTTCTAACGCTGCAGCGGCCATCATCACTTTGTAGACCGAACCGGGTGGGTACTGCCCTTGCGAGGCTCGATTATTTAAGGGACGCCCCTCGTCTTGCACGATCTCAGCCCACTGCTTCGGTGTGAGCTCCCGCGAGAGGACATTCGGGTCGAAACCCGGACGGCTCGCCATCGCCAGCACATCACCGGTCCTCGGATCCAGTGCGACAATTGCGCCCGATTCTTCTCCCAACAGATTTTCGGCCACTTTCTGCAGCCGCACATCAATCGTGAGATACAAATTGTCTCCGGCATGGGGCTGCTCCATTACCACAGTTCGTTTCTCATGACCTATGGCATCGACTTCTATGCTTTTTTGCCCGGCTTGACCGCGCATAAGCCGATCGAAAAACTTCTCCACCCCATATTGTCCAACGACGCTCCCTTGGTGCAGCTCGGAAAATTCAGGTTTCTCCAATTGCTCAGGCGAGACTTCCCCGACATAGCCCAGGAGATGTGACGCCGTCGTTCCGCCAGGATAGTTCCGTTGCGATTCGACTTGCACCATGACCCCGGGCAAATCCAGACGGTGAGACTCGATTAATGTGGCTTCTCGTAGGGTTAAGCGATCTTTCACTTTACGTGGCAGTTGTTTACTGCCGCGAGCCATCAGTTTCTTCCTTATGAGCGCCTCATCGAGCCCCAGGAGGTTGGTGAGCTGACGAATGAGCCCCTCACGATCTGTCACGTCTTCAAGCGAAACATAGAGCGTGAAGCTGGGGACATTATTCGCCAACAATACCCCGTTGCGATCGTAAATGAGCCCTCGAGCCGGCTCCATGATGACCGAGCGTGTTCGATTGTTCTCCGAGAGATCGCGGTAGTAGGGCCCCTCTCGAATCTGCAAGTTCCAAAGCTGCAGTCCGAGTAACGCCACGACCAGCAACAAGCCGACGCGAAGAATGATCAGTCGGCGTTGGAGTTCCCCGAGTTCAGAATCGTGCAGACCAGCTGTTGCCATGCGTCACAAGTCGCATTCTGCCACGCCCATTATAAGAGACCGTCCATTCGGTCGGTCCTCAGGCGGGTGAGATCAAACCGTCGAGAGAGTAACCAGTAGCATCCCGCCCCCACCGCTCCATCGAAACACGCCTGCGGAACAACGATGGACTCGACCATCCACCACATCTGAGAGATGTCGAGACCTTTGAAATTTATCGCGGCAAGTAGCCCACTCACTAACGATACCAGCAACAGCATTCCTCCCAGCGAGTACGACGTCACTTGCGACACCTGCCGCCCCAGGAATCCTGCCAAGAGACCAACCCCTCCATTCGTAAACAGACTCAACCATAGTTCGCCGGCTGAAAATAGATTGAGAACCCATCCGATTGTGAGTCCGATGAGAAAACCTTCCAACTCCCCGGCGAAAAGCCCGATGAGCGCGGCGGCCACAAGCCCCAAATCCGGTTTGATATTCCACACGCTCAAATGTGGCAAAAGCGTCGTCTGCAACGGGACCAGCAGCAACACAAGAATGAGGTAGAAGAGAAATTTCATGGCAAGGGCTTCTCAAGCGGGTCTGCGCCCAACCCCGCCTTCGACGACTGCCCATACGAGGTCTGAATGACCAACACTTCTTCCACACGGCCGACATCGACCTCCGGCATGAGATCGGCGGACTGGAAGAGGGCGCCTTCCTGTTTGTCGATGTGCGTAATCGTCCCGATCATCAATCCTCGAGGAAAATCTCCGATGAGGCCTGAGGTCACGACCCGATCGCCATCCCGAAGCGTCGACAACAGCGGGATATACTTCAGCTGGGCCAGCCCTTGCTGAGTCCCCTCCACAATGCCTTCATCTCTCGTCCGCTGAATAAGCCCAGCGATGGCGTTGTTTGGATCAGTCACCAAGAGCACCACCGAAGACACCCCTGTCGTTTTCACCACCCGTCCAACAACACCAGCAGGTGTCACGACTCCCATGTCCGGCTTGATCCCATCGCTTTCGCCCTTATTGAGGATAATCGTGCGATACCGATTCGTGGCATCACGCCCGATGACTTGCGCAGCGACCATCGTGGGAAGGGCCTGTTCTTTAAAACGCAACAACGCCGTCAATCGCTCTGTCGCAGCAGCCGACTCTCGCAACTGACTATGTTGCCCGCGTAGCCATTCGTTTTCTTTCCGCAGTTGTTGGTTCTCTTCTCGAACCCCTTGCAACGCCACGTACTGTTCCCAGCGATCCGCAATGCCGGTATCGATGGACGCAATGGCTTCGAGTGGGACACTCACGGCGTATCCGACCGGCCCACCCAGATACTGCGAAAGTCCTTGGATCTGATTGGGGAACAGGAAAAGGGCTACCAGCAACAGGGCAAAGCAGGCAAGCGCAATACGTTTGGCACCGTAGGGAGAACTAGAGTGAGCCATCCACATATAGGGAGTTCGGGATGGAACCTTATCGGTAGGTATTAGCCTGGGACATCACCGATACTTTAGCGAGCAGATCCAATTCATCGAGGATTTTCCCGACCCCTAAGACAACAGAAGTCAACGGATCGTCCACGGTGAT
Organism: uncultured Nitrospiraceae bacterium; assembly: GCA_963748375.1. Classification (GTDB taxonomy): domain Bacteria; phylum Nitrospirota; class Nitrospiria; order Nitrospirales; family Nitrospiraceae; genus Palsa-1315. The sequence goes on along the minus strand of CAVVIR010000033.1, from coordinate 90,196 downwards.
GATCGGCAGATTTGTTTCCTCTCGAAAGCGCGTGTCCATGCCCTTCAGCAAAGATCCTCCACCCGTGAGGACAACGCCACGATCGATGATGTCACCCGCCAATTCAGGCGGGGTATTCTCCAGTGCCACTTTAATCGCGTTGACGATTGTTCCGATCGGCTCCTGCAGCGCTTCCCGGACTTCTGCGTCATCCACCACCAGCGTACGGGGGATACCAGAAATCAAGTCGCGCCCTTTGATCATCATGGTTTTGCGTTCCTCAAAGGGATAGGCGGATCCGATTTCAAACTTAATCCGCTCCGCCATATGTTCACCGATGAGGAGGTTATACTTCTTCTTGATGTAATTCATGATGGCATCGTCCATGCGATCGCCCGCAACTTTGACAGACTCGCTATAGACGATTCCACCAAGCGAAATAACAGCGATATCGGTTGTGCCGCCGCCGATATCAACCACCATGTTGCCCGAAGGTTCGGTGATCGGAAGACCGGCACCAATGGCGGCGGCCACAGGCTCTTCGATCAGATAGACTTCCCGGGCCCCGGCTAATTCAGCCGAGTCTCGAACCGCCCGCTGCTCCACTTGCGTAATGCGTGACGGCACACCGATGATGATGCGTGGACGCACGAACGCACTGCGGTTGTGCGCTTTCTGAATGAACCGCTTCAACATCTGCTCTGCCATTTCAAAGTCGGCAATCACGCCTTCCTTCATCGGCCGCACCGCAATGATGTTGCCTGGCGTGCGTCCCAACATTTTCTTCGCCTCTATGCCAACCGCAAGTACGCGTTCCGTCTTTTTCTCAACCGCCACAACCGAAGGTTCGTTCAGTACGATCCCTTTCCCATGCACATACACGAGGGTCGAGGCCGTTCCGAGATCGATGGCCAGGTCGTTTGAGAACCACCCGAAAATATCACTACCAAAGCCCACGATTATTCTCCCTTCCCCTCACACGACGGAAGCGCTCAGTCAGGCAATACCAGCCGCCCAACGTCCAAGACCTGGGTACCGGCTACCTCATCACCAAACCGCCGCCCCTGCTCGTTTCCAACAATCAATACCGCTTCGAATGCAATAATTGCTATCGATATCAGCCATCCCACATAAGGAACAGCGAAGGCTACGTGCGCTACCGCAAAGGGAAGATTGCGGATAATGGATTCCCGAAAGCCTGCCGCCTCACGCTGACCTGGAAGCACGGTCTGAAGACCAATTAACCGTTTACCGATGCTACGCCCGCCGGAAAATCCATCAGCGATCAGTATATACGCCAATCCCCCAAGAAAACCTACCGGCACGAGCATTTGACCAGCTGCCGCGACAATAAACAAATCGATCAGCCTGGCGATACCACGGTTCAACATCTGCGCCTTGGGATAGACCCCGGCGCTGATTGACTGAACCCCTCTGACCTCCTCTGTCAAGGGATCTCCTTACAAATAGAGGCAAAGTATAACAAATCGAACTACCTAGCACAAACAAAGAGCGTTCTTCTGCAGATCAGACATTATACGAAATCTTCCTTGTCATGATGAGCGAAAACTCTACTCGATCGTGATATGGTCGTGCGTGGCGCGGTGGTCTCTTGCCTTTGTGCAGCCCCCCTGAGTAAAATCAACAGAGGCAAACATTTCCAGAGGTTGTCATGCTCAAATTGATTCGCGAAGGGTCGCACAGCTATCCCTGGCTTCTCAAATCTATCATGGGGGTCATCGCCCTCACCTTCCTCGTCACGATGGGTTGGTGGGGATTCGGCGAGCAGCAGACCGGCGCCGCCGTCGCCTCAGTCGGAGATCTTACAGTATCCCACGATGAATTCCGACGTGCCTATGAAAATACGTACCGTTTCTATAAGGACAAAGTCCCTGGAGAATTCAAGGACGAAACGATCAAGCAATTAGTAGTGGATCAACTGGTCGATAATCGAACCTGGCTCATCGCGGCAAAAAACATGGGCCTCACTGTCACTGACGACGACTTGCGCGACGTCATCATGCAGATCCCTGATTTCCAAAAGAACGGCACCTTCGATCCGGGAGTCTACAAACAGCTCCTGGCAGCGAATCATCTGACGCCTGCAACATTCGAAGCAATGGAAGCGAAGGAAGTACTGAGCAACAAGGCCAGGATGATCATCCGTGACGCCGTCGCCCTCACTCCTGCCGAACTTGCCGAAGCGCAAGCTCTCACATTGCGGCAAACAGAATCAGACCCCGCGAAAGCTACCGAAGCGAAAGACCGCGCCATACAGGACGTCCTCTTTCAAAAGCAGCAACGTGCGCTGATGGCCTACACTCAATCCCTCAAAACGACCATTCCCATCAAGATCAACCGCGAGTTACTGTAGCAGGATGCGGAAAAAGTCCGCCAGCATCGTTCTCGCATCGCTCAGAGGCTCAACGTACCGAAGCGTACGCCTCGCCTCTTCGCTCGCTGCGGCCTTGCCGAACGGCCTTTTTGAGCATCCTGCGCGATTAGGGTGTCAGCGCCACCCTACGATATTTCATCGACATTTTCCGTATGAACGGAGTTTTTCCGCAACCTGCTAGGAGCCTGTCAGAGAATCAACATCGCATCGCCATAGCTATAAAAACGATAGCGCTGTCGAACCGCCTCAGCATAGGCCTGTCTGAGAAATTCTGTCCCGGCCAATGCGGAGACCAGCATCAGCAATGTGGTCCGTGGCAAGTGAAAGTTCGTAAGAAGGGCATCCACCGCCTTGAACGGGAACCCCGGCGTCATAAACATATCGGTCTCGCCTTGATAGGGTCGGATCTGGCCATCCGCGCGAGCCGCAGTTTCGAGTGCGCGCACGACCGTGGTCCCGACAGCCACAATTCGCCTTCCTGTTGCGCGCGCCTGTTCGATAGCACGCACCGTCTCTACTCCGACCTCGACCCACTCCGTGGCCATTCGATGATCTTCGATCTGATCAACCGTCACCGGCTTGAACGTCCCAACACCGACATGCAGTGTGACAGCCCTCAGTTCGACCCCTCGCTGTCGCAGTCGGGCCAGCAAATCCGATGTGAAGTGGAGTCCGGCAGTTGGCGCGGCAATCGCGCCCTCATGCCGCGCAAACATCGTTTGGTACCATGCTCGATCCTGGTCGGTCGGCGCCCGCTTTATGTAAGGAGGAAGCGGCATCCGGCCATGTTGCTGCAGCCATTCAGACACGGGGATAGGGCTCTCAACCCGAACTGTCGTTCTGATGGCGTTACGCTCAACCACCACGGCAACCGCCTCTGCGCCCATCTCAAGAATCTGTCCAGGCCGAAAAGTTCCCTTGATCAGTACTTCCCAAACCGCATCACCCAAATCCTTCACAAAGAGGATCTCGACCTCCGCCCCGGACGGGCGCTTCCGTCCAGCCACGCGTGCGGCCATAACCTTTGTGTTATTGACAACAAGGAGGTCCCCGGGATGAAGAAGCTCGGGTAATTCGTCGACGCGGCGATGGGCAAGCGAGCGGTCGCCACGCTGTAGCACGAGCAATCTGGCATGATCGCGCGGAAGGCTTGGCTGAGTGGCAATCAGCGAGGCATCGAAGGGAAAGTCGAATGCTGAGAGTTGCATCAGGAAGACGGCGGGGTCGGAGCCTTCGTCAACGTCATATTCTGCAATTCCGTCCCTGGGTAATAATATCGAAGAATCATCGAGAAGGGATAGCCCAACTCAGCCAGTTCTTTCGCGCCCCATTGGCACATGCCAACAGCATGGCCCGCACCAAAACCTGAAAGTACCACATCCTGGCCGATCGACTCGATGGCAAACTGCGTGCTGGGAATGATGGTGTAGCCAACCAATTTCCGCAACTCTTCTCCGCGAAGAACCAATTCACCGTCGGAGTGGAGAACACGCAGCGTGGCGACTCGCCCCCCTCTGCTGAACGACAACGGCGTGATCGTCGCAATCGTACCCACAGGAAACCCCTGCTCCCGCAAATTCTGCTCGAGAGTGTCGATTTTGAAGGAAGACTTCCATTGAAAATAGGGCGACATCAGGTCGAAGGGGCATTCCACACCCTTGAGATACGGATATTCTTTCGACCACACATTCGTCGCATCTTCCGTCAATCCGGCTGCAGTTGATGAGAACGCTGCGTAGATCGGCGCATCCTGGAAGGTCACAACCAGCCCTCTCGTCTCTTCAACCGCCCGTAGGATCGCAGCATCAACCCCCTGCTTCCCGCGGTAGACTTGATCTTGTACGGTCGCCGCCACGTCATACTCCCGCGCGGCACTCAACTTCTGCTGATAGAGCGCATAGGTTCTGGCTGCAACCGCCTGTGCTTTCAGCATCTCGGGATGCCACGCTGAACTGACCTCGGCGGGAACCACACCTTTGACATACTCTTCCATATCGACTTGGTTAATAACCAGAAACCCCTTATCTTTTCGCACGAGATGGATGAGACCGCTCACCGAGACCTCTGTGCCGGAGTCGCCCGATAACACCGCCGCCCCTTTGGACTTTCGAGTGGGTCGCGGGAAGGTCAGTGTGAGACCTTGCCCTCCACCATGCAATGTTAACTGCTCCGTCTGCCTACGAATGCCATTCAATGAAAATCCCTTGCCGGCAGCGATGATCTGAGCCGGCGTGCGCAGAGCCTGGCGACGGCCTTTTGCGTCGGTCGCCCACAGCGGATTGCTTGAATGGATATCGAGCCGTAGTACATCGGCAGACAGCAGCACCCGGATCGATTCTGCCGCCTCTGCTCCAGAAGACAGGCTGAGAATGCAGGCCCCTGCCGCAATGGCGCCATACAGGCTACACTGCAACCGGTTCATCGGCGAAAGATCCATGATATGAGATAGAATACCAGACTCAGGATGACGCTGAGGAGCAGACAGGTGACGATGGGAAACGAAAAGCTGAAGTTATCTCGTCGAACGGAGATGTCGCCAGGTAGTTTCCCGAACCATCCTAGGAGGTTTCCGATTCCAGGAACGCGATCTGCGACCAGCAGCAACAAGCCGACCAACACCACACACACTCCAACCCAGACAAATATTTTTCCGAGATTTCCCCATTCAGCCATCAGCCTCGAGCTACATGTTCTGCGATTTGCACCGCATTGAGTGCAGCCCCTTTGCGGAGATTATCGGATACTACCCAGAGATTCAGGCCGTTCGTGATCGATTCGTCTTCCCTGACGCGGCCGATGTAGACCTCGTCCTTGCCGGTCGCATCCAAGGGCATGGGATAGAGTTTCTTGGCGGGATCATCGTACACAATCACCCCCGGCATCGCCGCCAAGAGCGCACGGGCTTCATTCGGCTTAAGTGGACGTCCCAGTTCCACATTGATCGCTTCGGAATGACAGCGTAACACCGGAACACGCACCGTCGTCGCTGTCACGCGAAGCGCCGGTGCTTCAAGAATTTTCCGCGTCTCTCGAGCGATCTTCACTTCCTCGGAACAATCCCCTCCATCGTTGAAGGATCCGATATGCGGCAGCAGGTTAAAGGCGATCTGATAGGGGTACACTTCAGCCTTCGTGTCGCGAAAGGACATCAGATCTTTTGTCTGCGTCATCAGTTCATCCATAGCCGCGGCGCCGGTCCCGGAGACCGATTGAAACGTGGTCACAACCACGCGCTTGACCCCCACGGCATCCTGCAACGGCTTGAGCGCCATGACAAGCGGGGTCGTCGTACAATTGGGAATGGACACAATGCCGCGAGGCATCGTCAGCAACGCATGGGCGTTGACTTCCGGTACCACCAACGGAACATCGGCCTCCATCCGAAAGACGCCGCTGTCATCGATGACGACAACCCCTGCCGCCCCAAGCCGTTGACCATACTCGCGGCTGATGGCATCCGTCGCTGAAATAAGCGCGAAGTCGACATCGGCAAACGACGACTCCGTCGTCAGCTCCTCAACCTTCCATTCTTTGCCCTGGCACGACATCACCTCACCGGCCGAACGCTTTGAGGCAAACAGACGTAGGGAGGCCAACGGAAACTTTCGTTCCTCTAAAATCTCAAGAGTTTCTTTCCCAACCGCCCCCGTTGCGCCAAGGATGGCCACCACATACCCTGATTTCCTTTTCACCATGCCCCCTCGACCCTACCTACAAGATGATCTCACGAATGCGATGATTGAATGTATCGGCCACGAAGAGATGCCCTGCGCGATCCAACACGATTCCAAACGGGTAGCTCAAACCGGCTTCGAGGGCTGCGCCCCCATCACCACTGTAGTCAGACACACCCACGCCGGCGATGCGTTCAATACGCCCGGAGATTCGATCCCACCGCCGCACCAGGTGGTTATCCGAATCGGTCATGTACAGATTTCCCTCATCATCCAATGTAATCCCCGCTGGCCGAGAGACACTGACGCTGGGTGGTTCATCCAACCCTTGATACCGATACTCTCCGCCGTCCCCTACTACAGTTCGTATCAGACCAGTGACAGGATCAACCGCGCGAATCCTTCCGTTGAAACAATCGGCAATGTACAGCGTACCATCCGACGCCAATGCCAATCCGTTGGGGCCAGCCAGATCGGTCTCTGTCGCAGTCATACCGTCTCCATTATACGCCGCTGTGCCTGTCCCTGCGACCGTCCGAATCATTCCCGAGGTCAAATCTACCGCCCGTACACGATTGTTACTCTGATCAGCAACGTAGAGGATCCCGTCGTCGCTTAGCGCTAAGGCAGCCGGTTCGTTCAATCCGGCCTCCTCAGCCAATCCTCCATCGCCAGAGTACCGAGGCTTACCCAGGCCGGCCACTGTCGTAATCGCCCTTGTCACCGCATCCACGCGCCGAACCCGATGGTTCAGGGTGTCCGCAATATAGAGATGCCCCGCCCGATCAACCACCACTGCTGTAGGAAAATTCAGTAGAGCGTGATCAGCGGGTCCACCATCACCACTGAAGTGGATAGCCGGCGCGGTACTGACCGCAATATATCGCACCGTCCCACTCAGGTCGGTCTGTTGGGTCACAGCGCGCAAGTCGACCTTGCTGGTTTCAGCAAGAGGATCCTCATCGACATCCTCAGACGTCGAAGCCGACAGAACGGGTGTCGTCCCTGCGTCGAACGACTGAACCATACCCGCAACGGTTGTGATACTGAGGGTATTTCGATCGATCTTTCGAACGATGTGGTTCTCCGAATCAGCGATGAAGAGATTTCCCTCTGCATCGAGGGTCACACTCTTCGGCTCATTCAGACAAGCCGTGGAGGCGACCGCTCCATCACCGGACCAGCCTGAGACTCCGGTACCGGCAATGGTCAGGATCAATCCGGATTTGAGATCTGTCTTCATCTGTATCGAACATCTCGCTTAGTTCAGATTTCGCAGGATGGCCTCGCCCATTTCCGTTGTGCTGACCAGGCGAGTATCAAGACTATGAATATCTTTCGTGCGATAACCGAGATCGAGCGTTTTCACAATCGCCTGCCAGATGGCTTCCGCTTCCGCATCCAACTTGAACCCATAGGATAGCATCATCGCCGCCGAAGCAATCGTCGCAATAGGATTCGCCACATTCTTTCCGGCAATGTCCGGCGCACTCCCGTGAATCGGCTCGAACAATCCGACCTGCGCGCCGATACTGGCCGACGGCAGCATGCCGATGGATCCGGTCAACATCGCGGCTTCATCGCTCAGAATGTCGCCAAAGATATTGTTGCAGAGCATCACATCGAACTGCCGCGGGTTACGCACAAGTTGCATTGCCGCATTATCGACATAGATATGACTCAGCTCTACGTCCGGATAGTTTTTGTGAACGTCCGTGACTACACGACGCCACAGCTCGGATGACTCCAGTACGTTCGCTTTGTCGACAGACATCACTTTTTTCCGGCGTTTTCTCGCCGCCTCGAATGCCACTTTCGCAATACGTTGGATTTCTTCAGTCGTATAGACCTCCGTGTTGACGCCTCGCTCGCTCCCATTCGGCAGCTTCTCAATCCCCTTTGGCTTCCCAAAATAAATGCCGCCGGTCAGTTCACGAACGACGAGAATGTCGATGCCCTCAATCACCTCGCGTTTCAACGTGGAGGCATCGGCCAACATCGGATAGAGCTTCGCCGGGCGCAAATTCGCGTAGAGCCCGAGGTGCTCTCGCAAACCCAGCAGCGCACGCTCTGGACGCAAGCTATACTCTAACCCCTCCCACTTCGGACCGCCAACCGCACCGAGCAAGACCGCGTGGCTCTGTTTCGCCAAGGTCAGCGTTTCTTGAGGAAGTGGAACACCCACTTTGTCGATGGCCTGCCCGCCAACATCACCGGGGAGAAATTCGAATGTATGGCCGAACTTATCGGCCACAGCCTTCAACACCTTTACCGCTTCAGGAACGATCTCTCGACCCACTCCATCACCAGCCAATACGGCTATCTTCGCTTTCACAGGCTACTCTCCCCCATTGTAAGTATTGACCGCCGCAACTTCTATTCCAACACTTCTTCATCCTCCGGTCGCCACGCAGGATCGACCATACACAGGAACTCGATGTCAGTAGGCCCAACATTATCCAAAGACTGTGTGCCTCCAGGAGGCACATAGACAACGGAACCTGGTTCCACCGCGACGACAACATCATCAACAGTCAATCGCCCACGACCTGCAATAATGTAGTAGACCTCTGAGGACGTGAGACGGTGCCTTTTCGACCGAGCACCGGAAGCCAAGATCCCATGCGCCATACTATACCCAAGCTCGAGCGGTTGTTTCGCCGGATGCAGGAGCTCTCGCAGGCGCGTATGATCCCCGGCCAGAAACTCAGGCCGAGCTGCCAGATTCACATGAACCACGGATCACCTCACAGCCAACAATATCGTCCCGGATTCAGACCGGAGCCGCTGACTGTATCGTGGTCACTTTCCCTAAATCAAGCTTACCCTATGTTCGCCCTGTGCCGGCTTTCCCGCCAAGTATGACAGCTTATTCAGCGCATTCAGATAGGCTTTTGCTGAGGCCATGATGATGTCCGTGTCCGCGCCATGCCCTGAAACCGTGCGCCCATCTTCTTGCACACGGACCGAGACTTCGCCTTGGGCATCGGTCCCCCCCGTAATTGCTTTTACCACATACATCAGGAGCGTGCTTTTCGTCTGAGTAATGGCGGCAATCGTCCGATACACCGCATCCACCGGCCCATCTCCGGCCCCGGTCTGCCCAATCGTTCGTCCATCGATCTCGAGCTCGACTGTGGCGGTCGGCACCTGATCCGTCCCGCTGGATACATGGAAGGATTTCAGAGTAATTCGATCAGCCATTTTCGCTAACTCTTCGGACACGATGACTTCGAGGTCCTCTTCGTAGATCTCCTTCTTCTGATCGGCCAGCTTTTTAAACCGCTCGAACGCATGATTGACCTCTTCGTCAGAAAGGGCATAGCCCAACTCCACCAGCCTCTGCCGAAATGCATGCCGGCCGGAGAGCTTTCCCATGACCATTTTGCTCTCAATCAACCCGATCGTCTCAGGCCGCATGATTTCATAGGTTGTCTTGTCTTTCAGCAGACCATCTTGATGAATGCCGGACGTATGGGCAAAGGCATTCGCCCCGACGATCGCCTTGTTCGGCTGCACCACCATCCCGGTGATCTTGCTGACCAATCTGCTGGTCTTCGAAATCTCTTCGGTGCGAATCCTCGTGTCGGCCTGGTAGAAATCCTTCCTGGTCCGAAGCCCCATGACAATTTCTTCCAATGCCGTATTCCCCGCACGCTCGCCTATGCCGTTGATGGTGCATTCGACTTGGCCTGCCCCTTCAAACACCGCCGCCAAACTATTCCCCACAGCCAAGCCAAGATCATTATGGCAGTGGACAGAGATCACCGCTTGTGCACTGTTCGACACCTGCTCACGAATGCCCCGAATGAGCCGACCAAACTCTTGCGGCACCGCGTAGCCGACCGTGTCGGGAATGTTGATCGTCCCAGCTCCTGCGGCAATCACCGCCTCAATCACCTCATAGAGATAAGCCGGATCAGAGCGACTGGCATCCATGGGTGAAAACTCCACATCGTCCACATAGCCCCTAGCCCGTTGCACCATTTCAACCGCGCGTTTCTTCGCTTCATCACGCGTCATTCTAAACTGATGCTTCAAGTGGATATCCGAGGTCGAGAGAAAGGTATGAATGCGGACCTTCGGAGCCCCCTTCAATGCCTCCCAGGCTCGATCGATATCCTCCGGGCGGGCTCGCGCCAAGCTGCAAATCGTCGGTCCCTCGACTTCCTGTGCAATCCGACGCACCGATTCAAAATCCCCAGGCGAGCTATACGCAAACCCTGCCTCAATGATATCGACCCCTAACCGCGCGAGTTGCTTCGCCACCATGATTTTCTCTTCCACGTTCATGCTGGCCCCCGGCGATTGCTCGCCATCGCGCAAAGTCGTATCAAAAATTCTGATCATGCGTGTCATGATTTCACCTCTCTTATCGTATGCGATTGCTCAAAATGTCTTTCCAGCAAGGCCGCAAGAAGCGGGACGACTGAGGCGTACCCACAGGGTACGTCGCAGGGAGGCACGCGACTGAGAACGCAGCTGGAAAGCATTTTCAGCAATCGCAAATAAAAAAGCCTCCATCCCTACGCCCAGGGACGGAGGCTCAAGAAGCTCCGTGGTACCACCCTGATTTAGCCTTGGACAACGTACGCTATCCACAGCTCTTCATTACGCCCTGTCACGGGGGCGAGGCGGAATCTACTACTCGGGTTTCATAGATTCTGGCTCAGAGGCGAGTTCGGCGACACACAGGCTGGTTTGCACCACATCACCAGCTCTCTATTGCTGTGCGAATCGCGTACTACTCCTCGTCGTCGCCAATTAGACCTTCGATTCGTTCACTGGCTGTTCGGTCTTGGGCAATGGACGCTTCCCAGCCACTTTGGAAAAAAGTCCGACAAGCCGCTCTGCCGGGCCAAGGAGAGCGTACCCTGCAAAGATGACAAATAACATCACTTGGGGCCAGGCTGCTAACAGCATGAGGGTCAAAATTCCCCACACCAGATAGGTAATGTGCCGACCGCCACGGAACTTCATATCTTTAAAGCTCCGATACTTGATGGTGCTCACCATCAAGAACGACAAGGTCAGCGTAATAATCAACACAAGGAAGGGCTTCACTTCCGTCCCCATCCTGAGGCTATAGTGATCAAAAATCACGAGCGACGCCACAACCCCAGCCGCTGCAGGAATCGCCAACCCGGTAAAGTATTTGCCGTCCGGCACAGAGGTCGTCGAATTAAACCGGGCCAACCGGACCGCGCCCATCGCGACATACGCGAACATCACCGCCATACCGAACATACCCTGCCCACTCAATGCCCAGGAATAAATCAAGAGGCCTGGTGCGACCCCGAACGACACCACATCGGACAGCGAATCGTACTCAAAGCCAAAGTGGCTGGTGCTGTTCGTCAACCGTGCGGATTTTCCATCGAGTATATCGAAGATCATCGCCACCAGAATGGCAACTGCTGCAATCATGTAGTCCGCATTAAACACGGACAACATCGAAAACACGCCGCACAACAGATTCCCTGTCGTAAAAAGATTGGGAATCAAATGCATGGCGGCTTTGCGCCGCTTCCCATCTCTTCCAAATGATTGGCGAAGTCCGGTAGTTTTCATGGTAGTTGTCCCAAGATGGTCTCCCCACCTTTCACTCGATCGCCGACCGCAACCTTTATAGACGTCCCGAGAGGAAGAAACGTATCCATCCTCGAGCCAAATCGAATCAAACCGAACCGTTCACCCAGCACTGCCCGATCTTTTGGCGAAACCCAACAGACGATCCGTCTGGCAATCAACCCGGCGACCTGCACACACAATACTTTCGTACCCTCCACGGTTCGAATCATGAGCGCATTTTGCTCGTTTCTCAATGTCGCGTCCGGCTTACTGGCGACCAGAAACAAACCTGGTTGGTACTGCACATCCTCAATGACCCCTTCACAGGGAATCCGATTAATATGCACATCGAAGACGTTCAAGAAGATGCTGACCCTGATGCTACGATCCTTGATGAAACGGGACTCGAACTCCTCTTCGATAGCAATCACTTTCCCGTCACCCGAGGCGAGAACGAGACGTGAGCCCCGGGGAATCACGCGGGATGGATTGCGAAAGAACCACGAAACAAAGAGCGTCAGGATCGCCCCGCCGACCGCCGCAATGATCCAGCCCAACCATCCTGCCAGCAGTGTAACGCCAACAGCTGCCCCGATGAAGGGAATTCCCTCTTTGGCAAACGGAATGCCGACGGCACGATCCGCCACAGAGTCGCCTCAAGTTATTCAGGAGGGATGCCCGACCCGACGATCATTCTCATCCACCCAGCCTGGCCATGCTGAGACTCGTCTAATCCCAGGCAAGACCGCAGCGATTAAATACGGCGTGGAAAGTCGCGGCTCAACCTCCTGCTAGTTTTTATTCTTATCGACCAGCTGGTCCTTCTTCAGCCAAGGCATCATCGCACGCAGCTTGCCCCCAACCTCTTCAATAGGGTGGGCTTCACCTTTTGCCAGCAACGCATTATAGACAGGGCGGTTCGCCTGGTTTTCCAATACCCACTCCTTGGCAAACTGGCCTTGCTGAATTTCGCTGAGAATTTTTTTCATTTCCTGCTTGGTCTGTTCCGTCACAATCCGAGGGCCTCGAGTGATGTCACCATACTTGGCCGTCGTACTAATGGAGTACCGCATGTTGGCAATACCGCCTTGATAGATCAAATCTACGATCAATTTCACTTCATGCAGACACTCGAAATACGCCATCTCAGGGGAATAGCCGGCTTCCACGAGCGTCTCGTATCCAGCCTGGATGAGAGACGTGAGACCTCCACAGAGCACGACTTGCTCGCCAAAAAGATCCGTCTCGGTTTCTTCCCGAAAATTCGTTTCGATCACACCAGCCCGCCCGCCGCCGATTGCGCTGGCATAGGCAAGACCCAGCTGCTTGGTCGTTCCGCTTGGATCTTGATGAATCGCAAGCAAGCACGGCACCCCACTACCCTTTGTATACTCCGATCGGACAAGATGGCCTGGCCCTTTAGGCGCAACCATAAACACATTGATCGTTGACGGTGGAACGATTTGTCCAAAATGAATGTTGAAACCGTGGCCGAATGCGAGCGAAGAGCCCGGCTTCAGATTCGGTGCGATGTCCTGCCGATAAATGGCCGCCTGCGCTTCGTCTGGGGCAAGAATCATGACGACATCCGACGCCTTGACGGCATCGGCGACCGGCATGACTTTCAGCCCGCTATGCTCCGCCTTCTTCCATGAGGGGCCTTCACGCAGCCCGATCACCACACTCACACCGCTCTCCTTCATATTGAGCGCATGGGCATGGCCCTGACTGCCATAGCCGATCACCGCAACTTTCTTATTCCGAATCTGCTGAATGTCGGCATCCTTGTCGTAGTAAACCTTCATCGATCGCTCCTTAGGGTAATCATCGTGTCAAGAAACCGATTGGGCATTGAGTCCGAGGTAACGCCTATTCGCGGGCAATCTTTTTCGCCGGTACGTCCGTCGACCGAATCAACTCGCGGGCAACCGCAACCCGTCCGGTACGTGTGAGTTCTTTAATTCCAAGCGGCTGCAGGAGGTTGATGATGGCTCCGATCTTTCGCGGGTCCCCGGTCACCTCGATCGTGTACGTCGCGGGCGTAGAATCGATGACGTTCGCGCGAAAAATATCTGCGATTCGCAACGCTTCCGCCCGGTCCTCCGGCCGCGTATGCACCTTGATGAGTGCCGTCTCCCGTGAGACAAAATCGCTCTCGTTCAGATCCACGACCTTAATGACATCGATAAGTTTATTGAGCTGTTTCACGATCTGCTCGATAATCCGTTCGTCACCGGATGTCACAATAGTCATCTGCGACATAGACGGATCAAGCGTCGGCGCGACTGAGAGGCTTTCGATGTTGAATCCGCGTCCGCTGAACAAGCCGGCGATGCGAGACAGAGAACCAAACTTATTCTCGACTGTCACCGAAATAATATGTTCCATGCCCAATTTGTACTCCCGACACCGACGATTAGGCCGTGAGGATCGTGTCTGAATCCTTCGGAGTCACCTGCCCCGCTCCAGACTGCTTATTTCTCAAGGCCGGCGGATCTTCCAAAATCATTTCATGGTTGCAGCCGCCAGCGGGAATCATCGGATAGACGTTTTCATATCGATATGTCGGCACATCGACGATAACCGGTTTGTTCACTGCGATCGCTTCCTGGAGAACGGCATCAATCTCAGACGGCTTGCTGGCCCTGAGCCCGACTGCTCCGTACGCCTCTGCCAACTTGACAAAGTCCGGCGTCGTCTCCAAATCGCTCGAGGCATACCGACCTTCATAGAAGAGATCCTGCCACTGCCGAACCATCCCATGGAATCGGTTGTTCAGAATAATGATCTTGACTGGCAGCTTGTGCACCACCGCCGTCGCCATTTCTTGCATATTCATTTGGATACTGCCGTCTCCGGCAATGCAGAGAACCAGCCGGCCCGGGAACGCCGCCTGCGCCCCCATCGCAGCAGGGAAACCGAACCCCATGGTCCCAAGCCCCCCCGAGGTTAACCAGCGATTCGGCTTCGCCAACTTAAAATATTGGGCAGCCCACATCTGGTGTTGCCCGACATCGGTCGACACAATCGGATCCCGATCCTTCGTGAGTTCATACAGTCGCTGAATAACATGCTGCGGCTTGATCGGCCCATCCGCTTCTTGTTGATACGCAAGCGGGTTCGCCTGTTGCCATTCGCGGATCTGATTCCACCAGGGCTTGCGCAACTCCCGTTGATCGCCGTTCACCGTGGCACGAAGAATCTGGATCAACTCACGGAGCACCATCTTGCAGTCGCCCACGATTGGAATGTCGACATTGACATTTTTGCGAATCGAAGTCGGATCGATGTCGATATGAATTACCTTGGCATGCGGGCAAAACTCTGACACCTTTCCGGTGACACGATCGTCAAACCGTGCTCCGATGGCCACGACAAGATCGGAATAATGCATGACCATATTCGCCCAATAGGTACCATGCATGCCCAGCATGCCCATGGATTGGGGATGCTCACCAGGAAACGCCCCAAGCCCCATCAACGTCATGTCGACCGGCATATGGGTCAGCTCTGCCAGTTCTAGCAATTCCTGTGAGGCACCAGAGAACACGACACCGCCGCCGACATACAACACCGGCTTCTTCGCTTTCGTCATGGCCTCGGCAGCTTGCTTGATCTGCCACTTATTTCCTTCATACACGGGATTGTAGCTCCGGATAGCGATGGAATTCGGATAGATGAATTCCGTCTTCTCCATGGACACATCTTTTGGAATATCTACCAACACAGGACCCGGACGTCCCGTTGTCGCAATGTAGAAGGCTTCTTTGATTGTGACCGCCAGATCTTTGACATCTTTGACGAGGAAGTTGTACTTGGTGCAAGGGCGACTCAACCCCACATTATCCGCTTCCTGGAACGCATCATTTCCAATCAGGCTGGTAGGAACTTGCCCGCTAAAACACACCAACGGCACGGAGTCCATGTATGCATCCGCCAATGCGGTGATGACGTTCGTCATGCCCGGCCCGGACGTCACAAGACAGACTCCGGCCTTTCCGGTCGCCTTGGCATAGCCTTCCGCCATATGGCCCGCACCCTGCTCATGGCGTGTGAGCACCACTTCAATGTCTTTCTGTTGATGAAGCATGTCGAAAATCTTCAGAACGACACCGCCAGGAAGCGCAAAAATTGTTTTGACGCCTTCCCGTTTGAGACATTCGATGAGGATTTCAGCACCTGTGAGCTTCATGACAGAGCCTCCCTCCTCACCGCTAGTTAAGAACTAGACAGAGGAGCCAGCAAGAAATAGGATGCGCGGCAGCTTGTCCACGCTTAGACGAGACACCAACCCTACGACTACTCAGAACATTCTGAAAATTCAGGGAGAAAGATAGCTGATCCTATCACCACGTGTTTCTACGCGTCAATAGATTAGGCGGGGTTGGTCTCGCAACCTTCTTCCCTGACAGCGTAGCTCTCCGCATGATATTTTCCTCACTCCAACGAAATGGTTCGGATCGCGCCTCAACCATGAGCAACCCTATCCGCGTGATCATCTTGTCTCGTAAAGACTGCCACCTTTGCGATGTCGTCCACCGAATGGCTGTGCGCCTACAACGAGAGCTACGCATCGACACAAAGAAGCTCTCTATCGAAGATGATACAGATCTGTTGAAGCGCTATGGTACCCGGGTTCCTGTGATCCTGCTCGACGACATCGAGTATTTCTCAGGACATGTGACGGAAGGAGAGTTGCGACGAGCAATAAAAAAAGCGCGGTGGAGAAGACCGATAAGCCGGATTCTGTCTTGCCTGGGATATGCTCCCAAGCAGAGGTGATCATTTCTCTGGGATTCGAGTTACCTCGAACCTCAAGCGACCTACCCGAAGACCTCGGCCGGGCCAGCCGGTCGCCGGCTATCCGAAGACAGCCGACAGATGTCTTCCTATTTGGCCTTGCATCGGGCAACGCTTACCGTGCCGGTGATGTCGCCACCACCGCGGTGGGCTCTTACCCCACCGTTTCACCCTTACCTGAGCCCAGGTGACCGAATTGGAATCCCGTCACCTGGGCCATCGGCGGTCTGTTTTCTGTGGTGCTGGTGTCGGATCGCTCCGCCTGGGAGTTACCCAGCGCCCTGCCCATGAAGTCCGGACTTTCCTCTCGTAGCGTCTCCGCCACGAGCGATCACCCAGTCTTCTCCCTCGCGCCAGAACACTATAGGGCTGCATGCGGTGCGCTTTCAAGGGCGCTCTGCACAAGTTTCGACCTACTGCACGCCCGGCAAAAACGCCGCGGGAACCGGCTGCCTAGTCTGGTAAATTGCCATCGCCTCCGGCATCCATTTTTTTAGCTGGTCGATGCGGGTCTCGTGGCTCGGGTGCGTGGACATAAATTCTGACGGCCCTCCGCCACCGGACGCTTGCCCCATCCGCTCCCATAGGGCTATCGACTCGCGCGGATCATAGCCGGCGTCTGCCGCGAGTAAGATTCCGATATAGTCCGCTTCCGATTCATGCTTGCGACTGAAGGGCAGCAACACGCCCACCTGCGCGCCGACACCCAGCGCCGCCATCGCCGCCTGCCCCAGCATCCCACCGCCTCCCGCAGCCCCGGCCGCCGAGCCGAGGACTTTCAGCGTGGTATTCGTCAACTGGCCTTGGCTCATACGTTCTGCTCCATGTCGAGCCAACGCATGGACAACCTCATGTCCCATGACCGCCGCCAGCCCCGCTTCAGTTTTAGCCATCGGGAAGATGCCGGTATACACCGCCATCTTTCCACCAGGCAGCGCGAAAGCATTCGCAGTCTTGTCGTCTTTGATGACTGTCACTTCCCACTGAAACTGATTCGCCATTTCGGCATACTTCGAGCGCTTGGCCGCTTCGACAATGCGGGCCGCGATTCTCTTCACTGGCTCGATCTCGCGAGGATCTTGAGACGGTCGCAGTTTGGGATCACTCTTCACTTGATCATAGGCCTGCACGCCCATTTTCATTTCATCCGACACCGATGTCAGGAGCAGCTGTGACCGCCCCGTGTAAGGATTGGTTTGGCACCCTACCAGCGAGAGGAGCGTCAGACTCATCACGACAATGAATGCCGAACGCGAACGCTGTTTCACAATACGCATTGAACGACCTCCTCTTCTCCAGTCGATTGTGTCGACTCCAAGAAAATTGACCACTCTAGATTGGTCTGTTAGATTACCGCGCCGCTCTGACATTTCCTACTAGCAGGCTGTTGATACAGTCCGCCCGCGGCATTCTCAACATCCGTGAAGCGTATCTCGTGAAGCGTCGTTCGTTCCGGACTCAGACGTTTCACGAACGACGAGGACAGCATTTTTGAGCATCCTGCGTTCGGTTCTCTCATTGTCCTAGATGGGCAGACCTTTGAGTTCCACCGTGCCACAATAGTTAGTTTTCGCAGCCTACTAGGGCCAGGGCCCATGACCGACAAGACACCGCACACCTCCATCGAACGCATCGGCATCGATGAATCCGGCAAAGGAGACTATTTCGGCCCCCTGGTCATCGCCGCCGTCTTCGTCGACGCCACCACACAGCGCGAACTGACCCTCATGCAGGTCCGGGATAGCAAGAAAATATCAGACGGACGTATTCTCGATATGGCGCCCGATATCCGGACAATTTGCCCGCACAGCATTATTGTAATCGGCCCTCAACGATACAATGAACTCTATGCAAAGATCCGAAACTTAAACCGCCTGCTGGCATGGGGACATGCGAAGGCCTTAGAGACGTTACTGGAAAAGGTTTCGTGCGGGCGGGCAATCGCGGATCAGTTTGGCAACGAACGATTGATTCTCAACGCTTTACAGGAAAAGGGGCGCACGATCACATTAGAACAACGGCATAAGGCCGAATCCGATTTGGCAGTGGCTGCCGCGTCCATCGTAGCCCGCGCAGAATTCCTCCTGCGATTACAACGCCTCTCGGACGAGATCGGCACGACGTTGCCCAAAGGAGCATCACCCGCCGTCGAATTAGCCGGACGCATGATCGTCAAAAAACATGGAGAAGAACGGCTGGAATCGGTTGCCAAACTGCACTTTAAAACGACTCAGGCTGTGTTGAGGAAAACCGACTAGCAGTTTGATGAAAACTCAGTTTTTGCGCGGCAGGTCCACGGGTCATAGGTAGGTTGATAGTGCCGGATCACCGGCAGGATGCTCAAAAAGGCTGTTCAGCAAGGCCGCAGCGAGCAAAGAGGTGAGGAGGTACGGACCGCACTTCGTGCAGCCGTTCGCCCTTCCAATAGATCTTGGCGAACGGAAAAGTCCTTTCAGTGTTCCGAATATCCGAGGGTGCTCTTCAACGTTGAGCCTCTGAGCGACGCGAGAACGCCGCTGGCAGACTTTTTCAGCATCCTGCTAGACCGACTCACCGATCTCAAGAACCGACGACTTATCGAGATCGAGGCCTGCTGTAGATTCGACAGGAATCTCCCCATTCCAGTAGAGCATCCGACGGCAGTAGGGGCAGGTATGGAGATCCTCAGACCGTTTGACTTCTGAAATCAGTTGTGGGGGAAGCTGCAACCGGCATCCGGAACAGTTCCCCTCTTTGATTTCGGCGAGCGCATGATCCTTGCGCGATGCTTTAATGGAGTTATAGCGATTGAGAAGCCCCTTTTCGACATGAGCCGAGCGGGCCTGCTGCTGCGATTCCAGATCCGCTAATTCCGTTGAGAGCCTGCGTTCCAGCTCATCAAGCGCCTGTTTATCCTGTGCGAATGATTTCTCGATGGTGCTGAGCTTTTCTTGCGCTTCTTTCGCCGCCTGTTGCACCTGTTCAACCTTCTCCATGCACAACAAGATCTTCTCTTCGATATCCCCTTTTTTCTTGTTGGCCACTTCGATTTCGAACAGATGAGCCTGATATTCCTTATTGGACTTTAACTCGGACAGCCGCGACTTCATTTTCTCAGTGTGCGCTTCATGCGATTCGAGATCCTGTTCGTATGACCGCCGCTCTTTGACGAGTGTCTCCACGGACCCACTGGTCTGCTGATGATGCTGCCGCGCTTCTCGAAGCGGGGTGTCAATCGCTTGGAGTCGTTCGGGAATTTTTCGGCGCTGTTCCTTGATTTCCGCAATGCGGAGATCTAATTTCTGCAGATCGATAAGAGGAGAAAGATTCTGGCTCAATGCACTCCTAACTGCTGTTGTTCCGAACAACGATCTCGACCGATACGTTCCTCAGCTACACTGGTGGGCCCACTAGGACTTGAACCTAGGACCAGCTGATTATGAGTCAGCCGCTCTAACCACCTGAGCTATGGGCCCGATCAGGCGGTGACTCTCTCGTGCCTGCCCCGCAAACACGCACAACCGATTTTAGGCTGTCCAGGAAAGGGAGTCAAATTCCGAGGGAAATATTTCATGGCGCATCACAGACCTTCCACAAAGCTGCGCAGTTTCTTGCTCCGGCTCGGATGACGCAGCTTGCGTAAGGCCTTCGCTTCAATCTGCCTGATACGTTCGCGGGTCACTTCGAAATCCTGACCAACTTCTTCGAGAGTATGGTCGGTGGCTTCGCCGATACCGAACCGTTTCCGCAACACTTTTTCTTCCCGCGGAGTGAGCGTCTCCAGTGCGCTATTGATCTGGCGCTGGAGATCGTACCGAATCGCAGCCTCCAGAGGAGATACCGCCTTCTTGTCCTCGATAAAGTCTCCTAAGTGGCTGTCTTCTTCTTCGCCGATCGGGGTCTCCAGAGAAATCGGTTCGCGCGCGATCTTTAAAATCTTCCGTACTTTGTCGAGCGGCAAATCCATGCGCTCGGCAATTTCTTCCGGGGTCGGTTCGCGCCCCAGTTTCTGGACCAGATGGCGGGACGTTCGAATCAGCTTGTTGATCGTCTCGATCATATGAACGGGAATACGGATCGTCCGGGCTTGATCGGCAATCGCACGAGTAATGGCCTGGCGGATCCACCAGGTGGCATAGGTACTGAACTTATAACCGCGCTTGTACTCAAACTTGTCGACGGCCTTCATCAAGCCGATATTACCTTCCTGGATCAAGTCGAGAAACTGAAGACCTCGGTTCGTATACTTCTTGGCAATGCTGACAACGAGACGCAGATTTGCCTCGACCAGCTCGGCTTTCCCGCGCTTGACCTTGTCCTCCGCCACATCCAGATGCTTGACTGCATCTTTAATCTCTTCCGCAGAGGCGAGGGCCTCTTCGGTCTCGAGTGTTCGAATCCGACCCTTCGCCGCCTGATACACTTTTTTTATCTCGTTGAGCGCCTCCTCTGAGCAGCTCGTCCTGCGTTTGACGGCGAGAAAGTCTTTCCGTTCGCGACAGAGTCTCTTCAGCGCCTCAGCCCCGGCCTCACCGCTGATCCCAAGCCGCCGCTGGCAACTGACAATCTCCCGCTCCGACGTTCGGATCTGAATCGCCAATTCCCGAACACGCTGCACCATCCGATCTTTCAGCACCCCGTGCAAGTTGACAGACTCCATCTTCTCGACGACCTGATCGCGAATCGTATCGATCTGCTTCTTAATCTTCTTCTGTTTCGCAGGATCGCTATTGGCATGCCGGGCCACTTCGTAGAGACTCTTGAGCGACGTCGAGATTTTCCGGACGGAACTCAACCCTTCGAGCGTCTTCACCCGAAGCTCTTCATAGTCCCGCTGGATTTGCTCTTCCTCGAATTCCTCCTCGGTCTCGACGATCGGGACAATCTCACGGACATCGATGGTCCCATTCTTCAGCTGATCGTACAGAGCGAGGACAAACTCAATCGTCATCGGCATCCCATAGATGACCGAGGCGATGTCCTTCTTTCCCTCTTCGATGCGTTTCGCGATCTCGATTTCCCCTTCACGACTCAACAACGCCACACTGCCCATCTCCTTGAGATAGAGTCGTACCGGGTCGTCGGTCCGGCTGAGTGCGCCGGGAGTGAGATCGATCTCCTTCTCCTCTTTTTCTTCCTTCTCATTCTCCTCCCCGGATCCGGCACCGGCACCGGCTTCGACCTCGGCGTCCTCTGCGTCCTCACTTGAATCTTCACTGTCCCGGGCTTTCCTGATCCGTTCCCCCTCAGGCGCATCGACGATCTCGATGTCCATTTCACCGAACATCGTCATGATGCTGCCAAACTGTTCGGAGGACACCACTTCCGCTGGCAAGGTGCTATTCAGCTCGTCGTACGTCAAAAAGCCCTTCTCTTTTCCCATCGAGATCAGCTTCTTCACTTCGCCGAGCAACTCTGGTTTCGCCATGACTACTCCTTCACTAAGGACAACATTCCGGCAGAGGACCGGCCGGCCTTGTGCATTCGCAATTCATTGACTCGTCCGTTCAACATCCGCGCATCCTCCACACGGCCTTCCCGTTCGGCGGCCCTGAGTTGCACGATCAAATCTCGCAACACGGCCTCGGCCCGCTTCCTATCCAACGTCTCTAAGCAACCCGCAACATGGGCCTTCACGTCATCAAAATGGTCTTCCCGCATGGACAACTCAGTTGCCAACGACCCACAATCTGGGTGATCGACCACCGCGTCCAGTAACGACCTGAGCCCGACTCGTCCGTCTCGATCAAGGCAATTCAGCGCCGCCTCGACGAGGGACCGACAGGCCGGAACCGAAAAGGCTTCGGGCTTCAGTCGTTGCACATCGGCAGAGGTCAGATGTCCGTGCAGCAGTAGATACGCCAGATCCCGCTCCTCGCTCACACCCTTGAACGTCGCTGGCGTGGGAACGGCCGATCGAGCGACCGTCGGACGAGTTCGCTCCGACTGCTCCAATGCCGGATACCGTTCAATCAACCGTTGTTGGCTGATCCCCAATCGTTCTGCAACGACACGAATCCGTTCTTCTCGTTCGATTGGATGTTCGCTTTTTTGCAGAATCCGCAACACATCATCCACGCTGCGAATACGCCCTTCAATCGTGCTGGACTCTGCGGTGCCCAACCGATGTTCGAGGGCAAAATCCAAGAGACTCGGAGCCTGCTCTTCCAACCGGGCGAAGGCGTCAGGTCCTTCCTTCCGCACATACGTATCGGGGTCCTCTCCAGTTGGCAACGTCACAACTTTCACACCAATCCCGCTGTTCACAAACAGATCGAGCCCTCGCAATGCGGCACGGACCCCAGCCTGGTCCGGATCGAACAGCAACACGACCTTCGAGGCAAACCGTCTCAGCACCTGAATATGCTCTTCCGTCAGCGCAGTCCCCAGCGTCGCAACCGTATGGGTCAGTCCGGCTTGATGAAGCGCAACCACATCAAAATACCCTTCCACCACAATCGCGGTCTTCAGCCGAGCCACCGCTTCCCGTGCAAGATCCAACGCGTACAGCGTCTGCCCCTTCTTGAATAAGGGAGTATCGGGCGAATTCAGATACTTCGGAGTCCCCTCGCCAAGGATACGCCCTCCAAACCCAACGACCCGCTTGCGCAAGTCCGTGATAGGAAACATCACACGGGAACGAAAACGATCATAGGCCCCGGCGGCATGTTCGCGGGCTATCGTCAATCCAGCAGCGGCCATGTCGTTCTGTGCAAAGCCCTGCTTGCTCAGCGCCTTGATGAGGCCGTCCCACTCAGCCGGGGCGCAGCCAATTTCAAATCGCTCGATCGTTTCAGCTTGTATGCCCCGGCCGGCCAAGTAGCCCCGTGCCGTCGCGCCGGTCACGTTATCCCGCAAATTCTGTTGGAACCATGCCGTGACCGCCCGATTAAGCGGTTCAAGGCGATTCACCTGCGCAGCCTGAGGTCCCGCGCTTGGTCCACTGTCCGGCACATCAATCCCAAGCTTCTGCCCGAGATCACGAACCGTTTCAGGAAAATTCGCGCCGGTAATCCGCATCAGAAACGTAAACACATTGCCGCCCGCGCCGCATCCGAAGCAATGAAAAATCTGGCGGGAAGGACTCACCGTAAAAGAAGGTGATTTTTCCTGATGGAACGGACAGAGCCCCTTCAGATTCTGCCCAGCCCGAGTCAGGCTCACGTGATGTCCAACGACCTCGGCGATATCGACCCGATCTCTGACCTGGTTGATCACGTTTTCAGAAATCAGACCTCGGCCCACGGGAGTCGCAGCTCCTATTTCCCCACCGAATTCCGGTGAAATGAATACCTGTAAATGATCGTAAAATAGACCGGTCAGGGTAACAGAAGGAAAAGAAACCTGTCAACGTTGCGAGACGCCCAGTGTGATGTTCAAAAAGTCTGGCCAGCAAGGCGGCAAGGCGTGAGGACCCCGAGGCGTACGTGGGCAGGACACATTGAGGGGCTCGAACGACTGAGAACGAAGCCTGAGGCGAAGCGCGTCTTGGCGCGCTGGGGCTGGGTGGGTGAAATCGGTGGCTTTTTCAACACCGTATTCAGCCGGGAGGCCATGCCATGTGTCGCCCGCCCAGTACATGGAGATGCAGGTGAAACACGCTCTGACCACCATCCTCACCGGTATTGATGACGAAACGATACCCGGAATCGGCAATTCCCTTCAATGTGCCGATCTTGTTACCGGCCAGCATCAACCATCCGAGCAGCCCGACATCCGAATCTTCTAGCTCGGCAATCGACGTCACATGTTTCCGAGGGATGACGAGCGTATGAGTCGGCGCTTGGGGATTGATATCGTCGAACGCGACGACCAGATCGTCTTCATAGACCAGCGTGGCTGGAATGGTTCTCGCCACGATCTTGCAAAAGAGGCATTCGCTCATGAGGTGGGTCCTTTTCTCAATCCAGACTTGCCAAACCTGGCTGCCAGCTCCTGATAGATCTCTTGCGGCGTGATGTTGTGGTATCCCAACGCCACCACGGTATGGAACAACAAATCCGCCGTTTCATAGACAATCTCGTCTTTCTTCCCGCCCTTGCCAGCGATTGCGACCTCTCCGGCTTCTTCCACCACTTTCTTGAGGATTCGATCAACCCCGCCTTCCAGAAGCTTGGAGGTATAGGACTCGTTCGACGGCTGGCGCTTCCGCTCTTGGATCATCTGGTAAAGACGTTCGAGAATTCCCCCCCAGGACTCGGGCGTCTTCGTCTCAGGCGAGTCCAAACGAGAAAAAAAGCAGGCCCGCTCTCCCGTGTGACAGGTCGGGCCGACTGGTTCGACCTTCACAAGAAGGGCATCGCCGTCACAGTCGAGAAACAGGTCTTTCAGTTGTAGCTTGTGGCCGGAGGTCTCACCCTTCTCCCATAACGTCTGGCGCGACCGGCTCCAGAAATGCACAGATTGCGTTTCAATTGTTTTCTGCAAGGCCTCCTGGTTCATGAAGGCCACCATCAAGACTGTGCCATCCCGCCAATCCTGGACGACCACTGGAATCAGCCCCTGCGCATCAAATGTCAAACGCCCGACATCCATTATCGAACCGCCACTCCCTTCTGACGAAGATAGGCTTTCGCCTCAGGAATTGTGTGAGTCCGGAAGTGAAAAATAGACGCGGCCAAGACCGCATCAGCCTTGCCCCTGACGAATCCGTCATAGAGGTGGTCCAAATTCCCTACGCCTCCCGACGCAATCACCGGAATCGACACAGCCTCTGACACGGTAGCAGTCAATGCAAGATCATAGCCCTGCTGTTGTCCATCCTGATCCATGCTCGTGAGCAAAATCTCACCTGCTCCATACTGCACCATCTTCTTCGCCCATTCGACGACATCGAGACCGGTCGACTTGCGGCCGCCGTGGGTGAACACTTCCCACCCTGTTGCCGGTGCGGGACGGCGCTTGGCGTCGATAGCCACGACGATACATTGCGTCCCGAATCGCTCCGCCGCTTCTTTCACAAATTCCGGTCGTTGGACCGCCGCTGTATTGATACTCACCTTGTCCGCGCCCGCGCTCAACAGGGCCCGAATGTCGTCAATTGTTCTCACCCCGCCGCCCACAGTCAGCGGCATGAACACCCGTGCCGCCGTCTGCTCGACCACGTCGATGATGGTCTTGCGATTCTCATGCGAGGCGGTGATATCGAGGAAACAGAGTTCATCGGCCCCTTCACGATCGTACACGGTGGCCACTTCGACTGGATCTCCCGCATCGCGCAAGTTTACAAAACTCACCCCTTTGACGACGCGACCGTCTTTGACGTCGAGGCAGGGAATAATGCGTTTGGTCAACATCGCAGCACGTGAAAGGTGAAACGTGAAACGTGAAACGAATATGCCAGTAAGAAATGTCTCACGCCTGTCCCTTTTCAATACCAAGAGCAGCGAGAGCTGTTCGATAGTCCAGTTTACCGTCGTAGAGTGCTTTCCCCACAATCGCACCTTCAACCCTGGGACCGAGCGCCTGTACGGCTCGAAGATCCTCAACCCGCGAAATCCCCCCGGAAGCGATCACGGGAAAGGACGACAACTCCACCACTTCCCGCAACGCCGCCAGATTCGGCCCACCCAACATACCATCGCGGGCAATGTCGGTATAAATCACGGCACCCAGGAAATAGTCGGTTAATTCCTTGAGCAGATCTGTCGCCTTTGTCTCCGATACCGATGTCCACCCCTTGACCGCCACCTTCCCATCACGCGCATCCAACCCTAACAGAATCTGACGAGGAAACTCCCGGCAGGCCTTCTCCAAAAACGACCGATCGGTCAATGCTGCGGTACCGAGGACTACCCTGGCCACACCTGCCCCAAGATAGCGACGCACCGTCTCAATCGACCGAATCCCTCCTCCGACTTGCACCTTTACGCTCACGGTGCGAATGATCGTTTCAATCTGACGAAGGTTGCGAGGCTCCCCCTCCACGGCTCCATTCAAATCCACCACATGGATGATCGTCGCACCGATTTGTTGCCATTGCCTCGCGACAGCCGGCACGTCGTGAGAATAAACCGTTTCTGCCGCCATGTCGCCCTGACGCAACCGCACACAGCGGCCATCTTTCAGATCGATCGCAGGAATAACCAGCATACAACGAACCGCTTCCTCTTAATGTTCCACTGCCGTTCCAAATGGGAACTCGTTGAGCATGTGCTCGACTCCGTACGCTGCCAGCTCCTCCGCCGTGACAAACACTCCACGCCGCTGAATAAAGCCCATCAGGTCTTCCGTCATCGGCCGCTGCCTCTCGTAGTAATTTCCTTCCCACAGCACTTGCCCGTCAGCCGCGACCACCTTGGCTTCAAACCCTACTGTCGCCGCTGGGCTGGCGCCAAAGCGGCCCCCGACCCGTTCCTGATACACCCGCACTTGTCCGATCAACGACGCATCCGCCTTGAGCTGTCTGGCCACTGTCACCGCCGGTGACTGACCGGCGGAAGGCTGCGACGCCGCCTGAGTCATAAGCGCTTTCGCTGCTTCATTCGGCGAGAGCACCGTGACACCCTGCCGCGCTTGTAACCGGCTCCACAGTAACTGCGTGACGATATCTCCAGCGCCAGTCGGCACTGAGACTGTTTGGCTGAGAGGCCGTTCGATATTCAGCGGCACCGCCCTCCCCATATCAGACCTGAGAATGTCAGGCGGCACGGAGAAGGTCCGATCAGCGACGTCCCTCGCCTGTGGCGTCGCAAGAGTCGTGAACGGTACCAGGGCGATGGTACGAATCTGATAGCGCGACAATTCCGCAGATGCTTTCGTAGTCACTTTTGATCCGCTGCAGCCGACAACCACCAGCAGCGCTAGTCCCACCAAGACCATCGACCGTCTCGTATGACTCATCGTGCTCATTTCCACAATCCAAAGTTTTTGATCAACCGCAACCCCACGGCCTGGCTTTTTTCAGGATGGAACTGACAAGCCACGACATTATCCCTCCAGATACTTGACACAAACGGGAGTCCATATGTGGTTGTTGTCGCGGCAATCTGCCGGTCGACCGGCTCAACATAATACGAATGCACAAAATACCAATGGTCTCCATCCGCAATCCCCTCGAACAAGGGACAGGCCCGCTGAATGGCAACTTGATTCCAGCCCATGTGAGGAACTTTCAGCGTTGGATCGATCTCAAACCGTCTGACACTGCCCGGAATGATGCCAAGTCCTTTGTGAGTGCCAAACTCTTCGCTCTCCGTGAACAACAATTGGAGCCCTAAACAGATTCCTAGAAATGGTTTTCCCGATTGAATCGCGATACGAATCGGTTCCTCTAGCCCATAACGCTCAACGTTGGCCATGCAATCGCCAAAGGCTCCCACACCAGGCAGCACCACATGACTCGCATTGCCGATCACGTGCGAATCCCGCGTGACCACCGCCTGATGCCCCACCGCCTCAAAGGCTTTGGAGACACTGCGGAGATTGCCCATGCCGTAGTCGATAATCGCAACCATAACCCCTTCCTAGCAGGATGCTGAAATAGTCCGGCACTCACGTCTCGTACGCTCGACGTACCTCGAAATACGCCACTTCGTTCACCGCTACGGCCTTGCTGATGGCGTACTTCCGCAGCCTTCTCAAGGCGAGAGGAAAACCTCTTGTTGCACTCATACCCTGTGCGCCACGACGCTTGGCCTTTACCTGGCCGTAGGTCGCAACAATACCGCAACTCGCGACATCCTGCCACTATCATCTACCGCGCTTGCAAAGAGGACCTGATGCCGATGATTCAACCGATCTCAGAGCTGGCAGGCTGCAGAAAAGCTATTGTGGCAGGATACTCAAAAGGAAACCACGTCTATCTCTACCGCCGTGTGAGTGAGGAGGACGTCCTGTTGATGGTCTGAACGATTCATGAGAACAAACGCATCCCTGGGCAAAGAGGCTGTCTTGGCGGCCTCAGGGCGGGAGGGTGAGGTAGCCGCCGGGGTTGGATTGGCGAGAAGAGCGACTTGTTCAGCACGCTGCTAAATGCCCGCGTACCACTCATACCCCTGATCATCTTCCCAATACCCGCCCTTTCCGCCGGCGGTGCCGGACAGAGTCTCCACCAATTCGATCATCATCACATACTTGGCCTGTTTGTACCCGAGTTGGTGTTCGAAGCGGAGTCGAATCGGCGCGCCATGCGGAATATCCAGCAGCGTGTCGTTTAATTCGTAGGCCAGGATCGTTTGCGGGTGATAGCAGTCAGGCAGGGCCATGCTCTCGTAGTACGGTATTCCGTCTTCGTCCACATCGGCACAATGAAAGACGGCGTACTTGGCATTCGGCAACGGCGTGACTTGCCGCAGCAGATCGCCGAGCGGGACACCGGTCCACTTGCCGATTGCACTCCACCCTTCAACACAGTCGTGCCGGGTGATTTGCGTCCGTGACGGCAATTCTTTCAGCGCTGCCAGCGACCAACTCATCGGAGTCTGAACCAAGCCGACGACATCCACAGTCCAATCGGCATAATTCTTCGCTGCATGCTCGGCATACTCTTCCGTACCTGGATCGGTATTCCCGTTCGCCGGAAACACCTTTGAAATGTCGGCCTCCCCATATTCTTTGGCAAGGGCATTAGCAGGCGTGACGGTTCGTTGCACTCGTTCAGTGAGCTTCTCCGCCTTGTTTAAAATCGAAGGGAACCAGCTGCTCTGAGACAGGTTATCGCAACCGGCAAGGGCCACTAGACTCGCAGCGCCCAACGTCCCTTTCAGAAACTGTCTTCGTTCCATCGCTCGTTCATGCGGAATCATGGTGCCTCCTCAGTGTGTCAATGCGATGCCAAAGCAAGTGCTGGACGACTTCCCCGCAGGATGTTCAAAGGAGCTGTTCAGCAAGGCCGCAGCGAGTGAAGCCCCGGAGGCGTACCCTCTGGGGTACGTTGAGAGTCTGAACGATGCGAGAACGACGCTGGCGGCTTCTTTCAACATCATGCCTCGTGCTTGACAACAAACCACCCAGTCACCATCGACCGGATATTATTGAAGAATCCGGTCAGGATCACTTCCAA
This sequence comes from uncultured Nitrospiraceae bacterium, assembly GCA_963748375.1. Lineage (GTDB taxonomy): Bacteria > Nitrospirota > Nitrospiria > Nitrospirales > Nitrospiraceae > Palsa-1315. Next base: position 60,795 of record CAVVIR010000033.1, on the reverse strand, counting down.
CACATGAATCACGATGAACCCGACGAAGGTAAAACAGGCGATAAAGTGAATCGTCCGCGCCGCCTGCCGCCCACCAAAGAGCGTGAGCAGCCAGGGGAACGCCGTATCGAGCGTCGGCGACATCGTGAGGCCCGTCAGGACAATCAGCGGCGCCACCACAAAGAGAATCACGACATAGGCGAGTTTCTGCAGCACGTTGTACCGTTTGGCCTCCTCACCTTGGGGATGCCGGAGCACAATGTGATCTTTAACCGCCTTGCCGATACCGCGCAGGTCCTTGCCGGTCGGGGCGAGATCGCGAGCCGCATGCCGGCTGATCAATGCATAGGCCGTGAAGAATAGGCCATTGACGACGAGGAGCCAGGCAAAGAACAGGTGCCACTGTCGTCCCATCGCGAGAATTTTGGCGCTCGGAATGGTGGCCCAAGCAGGGAAGGCTCGGCGCTTGCCATCTGAATAGCCAAGCACGCCGGTTGTATCAAACTTATAGCCCAGGATTGTTGTGATGCCACGCATCTCGCCGCTCTCGGTTTTCGTGGGGCGAATCGAGAGGAACGGATGTTCGCGGTCGGAACGGTCGTCCCAATAGAGGGCGGGGTGCGCGTTGAAAATTTGGAGCCCACTCATAATCAGGATGATAAGAATAGGAACGTTGAGCCAATGGCTGATTCGTACTGGTAGTCGATGGCGGTAGATCTTCTCGACCATCGGAGCTGAGGCAGATTGTGCGGCTGAGGCGTCACCGTGCTTCACAGCCAATCCAGCAACAGCCGAGCGTTCCGTGGGTGGAATGGATTCAAACCTCATCCCATGTTCCAAGACCTGCTCGCCCTCCCGACCTTGACCGATTCCAGTTCCTTCGTGAATGAGTGAGGCCATGATTGTGTCTCCTCTGCTTGGGATCACCTGTCTGCTACTTGGTCGGCGTCCGGCCTCAAATCTTACAGGCAGTTGCGGGAGCGGAGACAGGACGGCCTGCGCTCGGTGTCACCGAAGGCAGGCCGTGGGGGGGGAGGGGTCGGTTGAGGCGGTCGTTTGGCTTACTTGCCCATTTCTCCCATCTTGCCCTTCATCTCGCCTTTCATCTCATCATCTGCCCTTCATGTCCTTTGCCCTTCATCTCGCCTTCATCTCGCCCTTCATGTCGCCCTTCATCTCATCCTGTTTGCCCTTCATCTCACCTTTCATCTCGCCCTTCATGTCCTTCATCTCACCCTTCATCTCCCCGGCAAATGCAAGGGAGCTGAACCCTGCCAGACATATGACTGCGATGACCGACAGCATCATCTTCTTCATCGAAAACCTCCTGGTTAATAGTGATGGATTGAACGCCCAGATATACACCTGCACCTCCTATGAACGATGCCAATCTAACTACTCACGCACCTTGGTGAGTTTTTTCACATCCGGCCAGTTCGCACCTGCCTGTCGGATATAGCCGGGGATATCCGAGAGCCATCGGTAGCGGACAGTTTCGCTATAGTTAGTTGAGATACAGCCTCTCACCCACCACCGTGAAGGCGTCAGGACCGATGACAGCTTTGTACCCCTTGGCCATGCCAAAGGCGCAATAGCCTCCGTACTGAGGTGCGAACTTGTCCGGATCGGTCGTGAACGTGTCGCGATTGGCCGCGCTGGAAAAGTGGAAGGTTGAGCCCTGGTATTCTGCATGAAACTCCGCCGAACCTTTCACCGGTTTTATTTCGGCAAAATACGCAATCGGATCATAGCCGTAGATGGCCACACCATCCCTTTCGAAATACTCACCAGCAAAGGCCGGTGTAGCAAAGACTACTGCCAGCAGAAGTGTTAGAAACCGATGGCTCACGAGTTTCTTCATTGCAACACCTGATAAAGGATGCATAACAATCAGTCGAGCAAGAAGGTTGAATCTTACATATGAAGCAGGTCCTCGTTTCCCAGCACGCAGCGATCAGGCGCACCCACGCCCATCGTTTTCTTCCAGGATGTTCAAAACGGTCGACCTTCTCACCCGCCCAACCCCGTCGCGCCGAGACGCGCCGTTCCGCAAGCAAGGCCGCAGCGATTCTCTTACGCCTTCTCCTAGGGGGCGGCCAGATCACTCTTCAACTGCGCGCATGCACCGAGCACCGCCCTTGATCTACAAATACGAGGAGCCTGCGTGCGCGGGGCCTGAGCACAGAAGATTGACTGGCCGGCCCCTTCCCCGCCCGTTTTCAACATCCGGGCTATTCGTAGGCGACGTTCACAAAGACCTTAATTGCGTTTCGTTGCGTCGTGAGCGCCTGCATCATCTCCTGATAATTCTCCAGCCCTGTCACCGGATGGGTCAGCAACTTCGGCAGCCAACCTGGGAATTCCAACTCGGCTCGCGCAAAGTCGTAGACGCCTGCCTCGAAATATTCGCGGTTGGCATTCACCGTGCCGACGACCAGCTTGTTCCCGAGCACGAAATCCAGGTTGATCTTATCCGCAGGGACGGGATGTTCTCGGTCCCCTCCTGTCACGCTCGCCAACACCAAGACGCCGTTCTTGCCGAGGCATTCCATGGCCTCGAATACCACGGGCGAATAACCGGTCGCTTCGAACATGAGGTCGAACGGGCCAAATCGTTTTGCGGCTTCACGGATCGACAGATCGTTCGTCGAGATGTACCGCACACCTAATTCCTCCAAGAGATCAAGGTTGCGCGACGGCCTGCTTTCTTTCCCAAAGCTGGTGACGTCGAAACCCTTCATCTTCAGCCAGAGGGCCGCGAGCAATCCCACTGTCCCCGCACCCAGCACCGCCGCTTTCTTGGGCCGCCACACCTTAAACCGGCGCTGCCCTTCATAGGCCTGAATGATGCCTTTCTCAATAATCGAGGTCGGCTCAAGCAGAACAGCCACATCCTTGAGCACCTTGGGAATCTTCACCAGATATTCTGGGTCGTCGACGAACAGCTCGGTCAGATAACCGTGACGGAGATTGATTCCCCGCTCGTAGTAAACGTCCTCGCTGGTCATGTCGTACTGGCCGATCTGGTCGTAGAAACTGCCGCCTGGACGCCGTACAGTCGGTACCACATAATCGCCCGGCACGAATTCCGTGACGTCTGGGCCGACTTCCAATACCCGGCCAAAACACTCATGACCGATCACCAGAAAGTCATAGCCGGGAGGTGCCTGGCCATATTCCGCTGCGTTGATTTCTTTATCCGTGCCATCGACGCCGACCTGCAGCACTTGCACCAACATGCCTCGGCCATTAGGGATTTCGTGAACCGAGGGTTTGGTAATTCTGTCAGATGGATCGAGTTTGGCTTTCCTGGAAGTACAGCAATGGCTCTCATCGGACATTCTCCTATCTTATCACAGGCCGAATCTATCGCCGTTACCGGTAGCGTTTCGTTCTGTTATGGCGATGCTGTCTGGCGCAACGGCCAATCCTTACAAACGTCATTATAGACCGTTCTAACGGAGATACTGCGCGGACGAAGTGTTGCCGCAAACGCAGGCGTGGTAACGAGAGTGCGGGTATGGCTTCGGAAGAGCTCCTGCAACTTCACACAACAACGCCATCTGTTTCATGTAGATTCGGCAGTCTGCACAGGAGGCAAGGTGGAGGCTGAGGCGGATTTTTGTCAGGCATCGGCGAGATGGTCATCAAGATATTCAGAGGCAAAACCCGCGACGTTGCGGCAGTTCAGTCCACTCTGCATCCATTGTGACGGATAATCGTTCATGAAGGATGTCCTCCGGTTGAGGTGTCACCTGTGAGTCTCCTTTCCCCTGGCTTCCTTACAGACCGCTGCCATGAGACTAAGGTCTAGGCTAAGGTTCAGTGCGGTCAACTCGTTTTTGGTCTCCTCAACCTAAACCTCGACCTTAGCCTAAATACGATTCGACCGCCGCCCGTACCCGCTCCCGCGCCCGGTGCAACCGTACATACAGGTTGGTTTCGGTGATTTTCAATATCTCGCAGACTTCCTTGGCATCCACTCCTTCCACATCACGGAGGATCAGGACTTCCTTTAAGGTTGCCGGCAAGGCTTCGATCGCCCGCTGCATCGCGTCGACCGCCTGCTTCGGCGGCTAAGAGTTTCTCCGGGGTCTGATCATCCCAGGGCTGAGGGGGGAAGGCCCAATGGCCGGCCCATTCACCTGTCTGCTGAAAACGGGACGGATCGACTGCTTCGTCATTGTCGTCATCGTAGGACTCGAAGGCCGAGAAGGTCGTATGCCGCTTCTCGCGGACGCCGCGATCCTTGGCCTTGTGGATCAGAATCCCGCAGACCCAGGTGCGAAGGGACGACCGGCCTTCGAACCGATTCAGGCTTTCGATCACTGCCATCCAGGTGTCCTGCACGACTTCTTCAGCTACTTCTCGATCGGACACGTAGCCCCTGGCCATTCGGATGAGCGCGCTGTGGTGTTGATTCACCAGTTCATCGAAAGCCTCCTCGTCACCGCACCTCAGCCTCGCGAGGAGTGTGTTCTCTGCCTTCGTGAGACCGGGCGACTTGACCGCCGTCGACCACCGACTGATCGATGGGCTGTGACCAATGGACTCTGTATAGGTAGTGGCGTCTGCATTCATGACCGGCCTCCAATTCGTAGCATCTCCGTGACAAAGACTGGAGCGCTCATAAGCGTGACTTGTGATTGGGGGAAGTTATTCAAAACCTCAACCCCCCTGGCATCGATGAAATCGACATGGGAACAATCCAGATGTACGGCTTTCTCCTGCCGGAAATACGATTGGCATTCACCATCCAGGAGGGTGGCCCACTGATCCGTGATCTTTCCTTCGAGCTTGATGAGCACATCGCGCCTGCTTTCTTGAATTTTTGTAATCTTGAGCATCATCTCTGCCTCTCCTTTGTGTTCGTCTGATGACCGGGTATTCAGCAACAGTGATGCCATGTGAGTTGTGAAGGAGAGGAATGATCGTAAGTACTTGATGTGAAAAGACGAGATTCGCAGATTTCAGCAGAGAGAGGCGAACAACAGCGGAGATCAATCCCTAATATATTGGGAGCGTCCCAATATGTTGGGAACTTTCGATGGGAAAAGTGCGAATGGCTGATGGCGTATGGCTGACAGTCGAGGAGGAAGAGCTTATAGCATGTGGCTTATGGCAGGAACCAAGAGAAGGTGGGGGCTCAAAGGCGAGAACGAACCATGTTTTACGTTTCAGGCCTCACGCGTTTAATGTCGAGCTTTTTCATGCGGGCTTCGAGAGTGGTGGGGTTGAGACCGAGGATTTTGGCTGCGCCCTTCTCGCCGCTGACGCGCCAGTTGGTCTGATCGAGCACATCGACGATGTGTTGGCGTTCCATTTCTTCGAGCGTCAGTGTCTTCCCCTCGCCGACTTTGCTGTGTGACGACGAGAGCCAGTCGATCGGCTCCAATTCCGATCCTTCGCTTAAGATTACCGCTCGCTCAATCACGTGCTCCAGCTCGCGAATATTTCCCGGCCATTGATAGCGCTGGAGCGCTGCCATCATCCGTTCCGGAATCCGATCGATCGTCTTGCCGAAGTTCACTGCAAACTTGCGTACGAAATATTGCACCAGCAGGGGAATATCGCCCTCGCGCTCGCGCAACGCAGGCAGGTGAATCGGAAATACGTTGAGGCGGTAATACAAATCAGGCCGATAGTGACCGGTCTTCGACTGTTGTTCAAGGTCCCGGTTCGTCGCGGCGATTATGCGCACGTTGACTTTGAAGGTCAGCGTACCGCCGACCCGTTCAAACTCACCTTCCTGCAACACGCGGAGCAGTTTAGCCTGCAGATCGAGCGGCAGCTCCCCGATTTCGTCGAGAAAGATGGTTCCTTTGTCGGCCAGCTCAAAGCGGCCCATCTTCTTCGTGAGCGCACCGGTGAAGGCGCCCTTCTCGTGACCGAACAGTTCACTCTCAATCAAGCCGGCTGGAATGGCAGCGCAGTTAACTTTGACGAGGGGGCGATCCTTGCGCTGGCTCAGATTATGGATTGCGCGCGCAATCAGCTCCTTCCCTGTGCCGGTCTCGCCGGTAAGGAGCACGGTCGAGTCGGTCAGGGCTACCCGTTCGACGTTCTTTAGCACCTTTTTCAGCGAAGTCGATCCGCCGATCAACTCTTCGAAGTTGTGGGTGCCCTTGATTTCCTCTTGCAAATAGACGTTCTGGGCCTCAAGCCGGGCCTTCTCCTGCTCCATCAACACCTGCTCGGTAATGTCGAGGAACATGGTGCGCGTATAGGTGCCGCCGGGATCGGGCCGCGACCACCACTTCATCCAGAGCGGTTTGCCGTTGTCTTTGCGCCGCAGTTCGAGCACCACACCGCTGGTGTCGATGCCTTTGCCGACGGAGGCAAACGCTTCCTTCAGACGCCGTTGTGCGTCTGGTGTATTGGGAACGAAATCCCTGCCATAAAGGCCCGAAACCTGATCCGCCGTGATACCCAGGGATCTCATCGCCGTGCGGTTGACGCGGAGCAACTTGGAATCGAGCCCCTCGTAGACGTATGCGATCGGCGCTTCGTCGAACAGATCGCGCAGCCGCTCCTCGTTCTCCTTGAGCTGCACGTCCATACGTTCCCGTTCCAGCTCGGCCCCAGCTCGGACTCCGAAGATCTTGAACACGGACAGCACGCGAGGATCGTCGTGCATCGGCTTGGTATCCATCATGGCGAGGTGCCCCATCACCTTACCGGAACGGTCCGAGACGGGGATCGCCAAATAGCTCTCGACACCCAACTTGGCAAGATCTTCCCGATGTTCTGGAAACAAATCCTGTACCTTCTCGGAGAACAGGCACACTTCTCCTGCCAGCACCCGTTCGCAGGGCGTGTGGAGCAAGTCGTATTCGAAGTTGTCGAGAAACCCGTCGCCCTTCCAAAAGGCCAAGGTCCGTACGCGAGCGCGGTTGCCTTCGACGAGCTTGGAGACAAAGGCATACTTGGCCTGCAGGGCTTCGGCCAGACTCTTTACCAGGGAATTGAAAAATTCCGCGCCGGTCGTCGCAGCCGTCCCCTCGTCGATCTTCCGTAACGTCAGATCGCTCTTACGCATGGCGCGTTCGAAACGCAGCCGTTCGTATTCCGCGGCGGCTCTCGTCGCAAAGATCCCGAGAATCGACGTCGCGCGCAGGTGATCCGGCATCGGCTTGGAATCCATGATAGCCAGATGTCCCACAACCCTGTCTGAGGAATCCACAATCGGGACGCCGCAGTAGCTTTCGACACCGATGTCTTGAATCAGCTGGACGTGGGGATACAAGGCACGGAGTTGGTCCGGGTGGTGGACGCATTTGCGCGTCAGGACGGTTTCACAGGGGCCGCGCAACGGCACGTCAAACTGCGGAAGCGGGTGGCCCTTGCCCCAGCCCGCCTTCGAGCGAAACTTGGTACTGTCCTCGCTGAGTTCTGAAATATAGGCATAGTTCACGCCGAGCGCGGTTGCCAATTGCTGCACGAGCGACGGGAAAAACTGTTCTCCGACTTTGGATTCGACGCCTTCGACAATCTCCTGGAGGACAGCGCCGGTCTTGGCCAGATCACGCGTACGGGCTGCGACCTGCTGTTCCAACTGCTCGTGGGATTGTCGGAGCGCCTGCTCTACCTGCTTCAGTTCCGTAATATCTCGAGAGACCACCAGCAGCTTCTCAGGCTGGCGGTCCTTGTCGAGGATGGCTGTGATGGAGACATCCCACCACTTGGGGATCTTCGTGTGCGTCGTCGGGAAGTAGCCGGTAAACCGTCCCACATGGCCCTGCCGCGCCTGTTCGATCGCGGCCCTCGCGTGCTCCCGATCCTGCCCGTCCCAGAATTCGATCCAGGGCGAGCCGATAAGGGGGCCGATGTCGCAAATCTCCAATGCCGTCATGCCGTGGGCATTGATCGAAAGGAGATGCCCCTTGAGATCGAGCACCTTGATACAATCACGGCTGCTTTCGATGAGACGAGCGGCGAACTCCTCGCTGCGTCTGAGGGCTTCTTCGAGATGAGGAACGGACATCGGCATCACCCTGTGACGGGCTCGATGGGTAGGCGAACAGCGGTGAAGTCTAGCATCGGGGGGAAAAAGCTGCAACTCCAGGCAAGCAGGGTCAACCTGCGACTACCAACACGCGTCGATATGCTGTAGATTTAAAGCCCGCTTCCAAGACTTCGGTGATTTTCTGAGTGGTCGGCGCTTGTTTCTGTGAGGAGGAACACGATGCGCGCCTGCTCTACTTCATGTCCATTCGGCACTCCCACTCCGCGAATGAGCACCGGCTTGCCGGACCCGTTGGCAGAATGCCGGATCTCAAACTCCCCCTTCTCTTTCATTTCATGGCGGCTTCGAAGCACGCTGAGAATTTCACCCGCCAGATTGATCAGTACCGGAGGGAGAATGTCCGTTCGATTGTTCGGTTGTTGAGCCTCTGAAGTAGTTGAAGCCAAGCCGTTTATCAAGAATCGGGCTTGACGATTCAAATGCAAAATCTTCATCGAAGGAGACAGCACCACAATTCCCGGTCCTCCAAACAGGACCTCTCCACTGCTGATCTCCTGCTGAGACTCCTCCACCTGGTCTTCCATGCTGAATTGCATTCCTCCTCCTCACGAATGGTGTTGCCGACACCGGCTGCTCTCACCATCCCCCATGGCCGGTGCATGACATGGGGGATTAATTCAACGGGTCAATGGATCAATTCATCAATCGCCCTACGAGGGATACTCCATGGCTCTGAAGAGCGGCGTGAAAACGGAGCCGGCGGGCTAACCTTGATTGAGCACCTGTCGTTCGGCCTCCAACCAGTCCTCGAGGGCACGGTCGTCCCCTCGGCCACGCTCTTCATACAGGGCGTAGGCTCGCTCCAAGATACGCGCATGGGCGTCTAGGGAATGTCCATTGGACTGAATGGTCATCTCATTCTCGTGACTCCGAGGTTCGACCGAGTTTCCTGTGGCACGCTTTGCGGCTTTTGAGACTGACTGAGTTTTCGATGACATGACAAGCTCTCCTCCCTTAGTATTTTTAAAACGCTCCGCAACATACACTCCCTCGACGTTCGGCAGACGATAGGCCAACATGCGCTCGTGATAATGTGTGATGCAATCGAGGCAGTAGCCGTGAGTGAATACAAACTCTTGACTGAGCGGCAACTGCCGGCTTAAGGCATAGGTGTTCAGATCGACCCATGGACCTTTGCCTACTTCCATATTCGTATCGTCTCGAACCTTGGAGCAGAAGCAGCAGATCGGAACGAAATCCCCCATGGCACCCTCGCTCGAACCCCGGGCTCGGTTTTCGAGAATGCACCACACGCGGGCCTCTAAAAGGCCAAGACCCTGCGAACCGATTGGCCGGCCTTCTTCTGTCGTTTGACCGATCGCCGGTCCCTCGCACGAATGCGATTCCGAACGATCACCCAGTCGATGACCTCGCCGCAGACAACACATCGCCACGCACGCACACTGTCAGGCCCACTGCCGCCCGCCCCAGCAAAAGAATCTACAAGACACATGAAGCCGTGGCAACGATGACAATTCATCCGCTACTTGCTCCCGTCATACAGGAACCCTGTGCTATCGTGGAACAGGCTCTCAATCACCCATCGATCACGCATCCTTGGCGTCCTCTCCTTCGCCACCATGTCTCGCTCGAAAGAGCGGAGACGTTACCTATGTGCCATCCATGGCCACTTAGGCCGTGACCGCGCTCAGTTCCGACTGAAGCACCTGGCCGATCTCAGCGAACTCGACCGGCTTCACCAGAAACCGTCGAACCCCTTGACGGACGACGAGTTGCGCGAAATCCTCGCTGGGTTGACTCCCAATCGTGATCACCGGAACAAGGGGACAGATCGTCTGAATCAGGAGCAGCGCTTCAACCGCATTCATCTGCGGCCCACGCTTGGGTCGACTGAAGCCCAATAAAGACCGCCTGTGGGCGGATGTCGTTCACCTCAGCGATCGCGGACTCAACGTTCCGGAGGAGCACCGGGTGGTAGCCATGAGTGGCGAGCCAATCGGCAAGCTTCATCCCATAATCCAAGTCATGTTCCACAATCATCACCCTCGTTCTCTCACCATTTTGCCGGCTCACCATCATCAGATCTCCTTTCAATGCTTTCTCGGCACCTTATAGGATCGCTGTGACGAGAACATTACGGTTCCGTTGCGGGGTCGTAATATCGCTCCCGCCTCGATTTCCCTATTCCCTGAACGCTCGTGTTCACACACCACGTCATCCCTGCTTCTCACGCTCTTCAATGTGTACCTTCCAGCAGGATTGAATCAGCTGAGCCGACCGAACAGTGCCTGGTCCTTCCGGTCTTGCAAAGATTGGGGAGCTAGAGAATCAGGCCTAATGGATACGGTGTACCCGAAACAGCGTGTACGGCTCACCGTCAGCGTACCTTGCCGACTGAGCCGATCCACCGCCGCGAACACTTGCGCCCATGAATAGGCCGGCAACCTCTGAACCAATTCATCGAAGGTACAGGACACCACAGTGGTCACTTCGTGGCAAACCACTGAGTCAATGCTGGGGACATGCTCCTGTGCCATGGCATCCTCCTGTGTAAGGGCTACGCGCCGTTGGCCTTGCGCTGGAGATGCGGATCGGGAATGACGCCTCCACATTCGACACAACTCACCTTGCCACCCTTCCGTTCCTCCACCGAGACGCAATCTGAGATCATGCGACTGTGTGTACAGACACACGGCAGGTTAACTAGAAGCGGCTGTTGGGCTTGTGTTGATTCTTTGAAATTCACGATGCACCTCCGAGTCACTGTGGGATCTCGATTTCGTCTCGTATGGCGGGGTTATAGCCGAATTGTGATCGAAGCCCTATCGACAAGAACAGGATTGCCTTGTCGAATCGATAGCAGAGTACTGTCGTGGTTTGTACGACAGAAAGTGGGGAGGTGCTGCTGGTTCGGTGGGGAGGTCGCAGAGGACAGAGATCAGGATTCACACGTATGGCAGGCGCATACAGGCCTATTCCCGTTCACCTCAGCATCCAGGACTTTTAGTCCGTGAGTCCCTGCTGGATAGCGTACCGGGCCAGCTCCGCGTTCGTTTTCATGCGCATCTTTTCGAGAATCCTTGCACGGTAGGTACTGATCGTCGTGACGCTCAGGTTTGTTGTATGGGCAATCTCACCGACGGTCTTTCCTGAGCCGATGAAGCACAACACTTGGTACTCCCGATCCGACAGCAACTCGTGAGGGTTCTTCTCGGCTCCTGGCTTAACGAAGAAGGCAAGGGCCTCTCCCAGCTCAGCGCTCACATATTTGCCGCCGCCGTACAGCTTCGTAATCGCCTTGACCAATTCCTCCGGCGCGCTGGATTTGGTGAGGTACCCATCAGCGCCGGCTTTAAGCATCCGGATCGCGTACTGTTCCTCCGAGTACATACTGAGGATCAATACCGGCAGGTCCGGGAACTCTTGTTTAACTTGTTTGATCGCGTCCAAGCCTTTCATGCCTGGCATGCTGATATCCATCACAGCCATGCCCCACGGTTCACGCCTCAACACCTCCAGCATCTCGTGGGCATCACCGGCCTCGCCGATGATCGCGCCAGGAAATCCTTCGGTTACAAGGTCCCGTACTCCTCGACGGAAGAGAGGGAAATCGTCAACCACCAGAACTTTTAACACGGGATGCCTCCCATGGATGCAGGTTCACGGCTGACGCCGCGGCAGACATACGGTGACGGTCGTGCCCTGTTCGGGATGACTCTGGATCGAGATTTCTCCTCCAAAGAGAGTGGCGCGCTCCCTCATCCCGAGCAACCCGAACGACCGGCGGTCCGAGCCCTTCGTATCGGAAATCCCCACACCATTATCGGCGACCACTAGATGCAAGAAGTCGCATCGGGATTCTAACTTGACCGTCACCGCTGTGGCATGGGCATGCCGCGTTATATTGGTCAGAGCCTCCTGACAGATACGGAAGAGCGCCGTCGCCTCCCCCCCTTCCATCTCGATGTCCTCCGCGCTGGTCACACAGGTGCAGGGAATACCGGTGTGCTTCTGAAAATTCTGGCATTGCCATTCAATGGCCGCCACTAATCCCAGATCGTCCAGGACGATCGGTCGCAGTTCCGTCACCAGTCGTTGCACGGAGGCAATGGTCTCATTGATCTGTTCGATCATCGACGGGATCATGCCTCTCACTTTCTTGAGAGCGCTGGCTCCGGTCTCCTCGCTTCCCACCGTCTGCAGTCGTGACAAATCGATTTTTAGGCACGTCAGCCTGACCCCTAATTCATCGTGCAACTCGCGTGCAATGTGGGTGCGTTCTTCTTCTTGCACCGTGGTGAGTCGTCCGCTCAACATGCGAACCTCCTCGAGCGTCTTGCGCAATCGTTCCTCCCCAAGTTTGCGCTCTGTAATATCTTGCGCCGTCCCTTCGTACCCAATGAGCAGCCCTGCCTGATCGCGGCGAGCCCGCACGTTTTCTGAAACCCAGATGAAGCTGCCGTCCTTTCTATATACGAGCGCCTCGAAGTCGGCTACTTCCTCATTTTCCTGTATCAGGCGAATAAACACTTCCCGACACCAGGGGTCCACATACAGTTGACTGGCGATGTCCGTGATCGTGGCGATCATGTCCTCCGGCGAGTCGTACCCATACATACGCACGAGGGCTGGATTAACGGCGACATACTTGCCGTCAAGGGTTGTCTGAAAGATGCCTTCGGCGGCGTTCTCAAAAATGCTGCGATACTGCTCCTCGCTTTCCCGCAGCGCATTCTCCGTTCGCTTCCGATCCGTGATGTCTTCGGAGATGCCCAATAGGTATTGCGGTTCGCCAGTGTCATCACAAATGGGAATCTTTTTGGTATGGAGAATACGCCGCCCCTGATCCTTGGTCTCGATCGGCTCCTCCGGAATATCCAGCAGACTGCCGGCCTTCAAGACCTGTCGATCTATTGCGGTGAAGTAGTCCGCTTCCTCTTTCGGGAAAAAGTCATAGTCGCTCTTGCCGATCAAGACCTCGCGGGAGTGGCCCAGCAAGTCTTCGCCGGCTTTGTTGACGCGGACGAATTTCAGATCCTTCGCGTCCTTCACGAAGATCATGTTGGGAAGGTTCTCCACCACGGACGTGACGAATGTCTCAGAACGCCGTATTTCTTCATGCGTCCGCTTGTGTGCAGTGATGTCGCGCGCAATCTTTGACGAGCCGATGACCCGCCCCTGGGAGTCCTTGATGGGCGAGACAGTCAATGAAATCTCGACCAGGCTTCCATCCTTGCGCCGGCGAACGGTGTCGTAAGGCTGTATGCGTTCACCGCGCGTAATCTGGTCCTGGATGTGCCGTTCCTCTTCCACGCGATCCGGCGGAACCAGAATCGACACCGACCGGGTTATGGTTTCCTGAGCTGTATACCCAAAGAGCTGCTGAGCCCCCTGGTTCCAAGTGGTGATGATGCCATGAAGGTCCTTGCCGATGATGGCGTCATCCGAACCTTCTACGATGGCGGCGAATCTGGCCCACAGTTCCTCCGTTCGCTTGCGTTCGGTGATATTGCGCACGAACGCACAGTGGTATTCCTTGCCCTCGTAGGCCAGGTAATTGACACTCACCTCAATCGGGACCAACCGGCCATCCTTGGTCCGATGGACCGTCTCCACCACCATGGTCCCTCGCCGTTGGGTGTCGGCCCAAAACCCCGGCCACATGTCCGCCTGAAAGTCGGGATTCAGATCGTGGACAGTCATGGCACACAACTCGTCTTTCGAATAGCCCAGCATGAGGACGGCCGCCTCATTAACATCGAGGATCCTGGCCTGCGGATCGATCCAGTACACGGCGTCAGCGGCTCGTTCCATCGAGAATTTCGCAAGCCGCAGCGCCTCCTCCGTCCGCTTGCGTTCGGTCATGTCATGGGCCAGATAGATCAGACAGGGGGTGGACCCGAGCTGAATCGATTCGACGGAGACCATGAGAGCGCGAATCTCTCCGGCCTTGGTCCGAAGCTGTCCTTCCCGATTGTGCAGGCGACCCCGTTCCCGCATTTCTTGGAGCACAATCGCGCGTTCCGATGGATCGGCCCACAATCCCAATTCTACGGTTGTACGACCGATCACTTCCTCTCGCGCGTACCCGGTCAGTCGACTAAACTCGTCATTCACATCAATAAACCGGCCTTCCGCCACTGTACTGATCCCGATAGCCGAAGGAGTCCAGTTGAAAAGGGTTTGAAAGTGCTGTTGCGACCGGCTCAGGTCCCTGATGATCTCGTTTTTCGCATGCGCCGCCCGTTTGCGCTCGGTAATATCGAGCAGCACCGTCTGCCAATGGGTGATGCGCTCCGGTTCCTCCTGCACCGCGAGGCTCTCAAGATATAGCCAGCGCGAAACGCCGCTCTCGTTCCGGAACTGCATCTCACAGGTTTGTCGCGTGCCGAGCTTCACGACCTCCAGGCAATGCCGCTGGAAGATACCCTGATCTTCCGCTTCCACGAAGCGGGCGAGAGGTTGCCCGATCAGCTCCTGCCGGTTGAGGCCGAGCAGCGTCGCAGCCCTCAGATTGCTCTCCACAATCGTGCCGGACGCATCCAGTGTGAGATGCCCGGCCGGTGAAAAATCGTACAGAGCTACATAACGGTCACGAGCCGCTTCGAGCTCCACCTGGGTCCGGCGCAGCTCCTCGTTCTGCTTGTTCAGCTCTATCTGCTTGATCTGTAGTGCGTGCACGAGCTGTTGCACATCCTCGACCGGCATGGCAGCCACGTCACACTTGGTCGCCCGAAGCAGTGCCTCCGCCTGTCGGGGGAGCCCCGTGACCTTCGTGATTCCGTCTGGTTCCTTGGCCATCATCTCGCCCTTCTCACGAGAGGTTGAGGTTGAGGCTCAGGTTAACCTCCGACCCGCCGGCAGAGGCGCCGATTCCGACAATCAGAAAACCGGGTGGATCTTCGAGCAACCTTGTCGATAGAGTAGGCTTCGCCTGAGGCAGCGCGGCTTTCACAGGGCATCGCTTGGTACGCTTGTTCTTGGCGCGAGTTGTGGGAGAGGCTGTTCTAGTCTTTCGTGCCGCAGCCACAGAGTGTTGCTCCTCGGCATGACGGGGACCGCGGCACGAAGCAGTCGTTGTCCGCGGCTTAAGGGCCCATCGGAAACCAAAGTCTAAGCCTTTTCTCTATTAATAGACAAGCACATGAAGTCAATGAATGATAGGAGAGGAACCAATTGTCGTTAGCCAGGGAAGCCCCACACCTCTCACGCCATCCTCCCATGTAGATAGCAAGTTACGTTGTCCGGTGTATGTAGCATATGATCTGTCCGGTTCTTCCTGTCGAGTATTTCAGCCGCGCGCCGACATTATGTCGCGCACCGTTGGCCTAGGATGAACGATCGGCGGAACGTCCGACCGATGGGTCGGGCCTGGGTGGGCTCGCCCGGTCTCAATCAGCCGGCCATCCGCGTCGTAGCGTGCCAAGCACCGGGGGCCATGGAACACGGCCAAGGTCCCATCCGGATATCCATGGACCCGTACCGTGACCTTCACATAATGAAACCGGTGCGGATCTTGCGGAATCTGTAGGGTCGTGCCCTGATACCGCACCGTATTGTCCTTGGCCACGACCCGCTCGTCTTGCACACACAGGATCTCGGTGAGATGTGTGCCGACCCACGGGATGAAGGCGGTGCCCGGTTCCGTCGCCTGCACCATAAACCGCTCATTGTACTGCGGGAGGAACCGCTCGGTCAGCTACCGATTGGCCGCCGCCATTTCCGTAATCCCGGCCAGGGCCAGCTCGTTGGGCAACCGGTCCTGCAGGGTCCGGAAGGCCCGCTCCGAGCGGCCTCGCGCCTCCGGCGAATAGGCGGGAATGAGCGTCACTCCCCGTTGCTGTACGGCGCGGTGTACCTGCGTCGGCCGACTCGTGTCGACTTTCCCACCAGCCGCCTCCGTCAACCAGGAGTGCGAGCCTCGGTCCGTATAGAGTGAACGGAAGCGCCCCTTGGTCCCCATGACTTCCTGCAGGCCTCGAAAGCGGCTCAGCGTCCCTTCTTCCTCCACGAAGAAGGCGGAAGAGATCTCGCGGGTCGCATCATCCCGCGTCACAATCAGATCCCACTGACAGTCCGGCCCCCACTCATGGGTCGAGCCGTCCTGATGCAGCATCAGGCCGGGCAAGGGTTTGCGTGGCCGCTTCTTGCGGTGAGCGCCACGGCGTGGAGCCCGGACCACGTGTCCTGCGGCCTGCAACGTCTTCTTGGTCCAGCTATACGACCGCGTCCCGCCGTGTTCGGTCTGCCAGCGCTCGTGGAAATGTTTGACGGTCCACCCGGTGTACCGGGTCTCATCCAGCGTCACCATGCGCAGCGCCTCATCGACCGGCACCGCGCGGGCCGAGAGCCGGCCGATCCGCCGATCCTGCAACCCCTCGGCCCCCTCCGCGTCATACCGGCCACTCCAGCAGCGAAACGTCCGCTCGGTGATCCCTAAGATCTCCGCCGCCGCCGCCATCGTGAGTGTCCGCCGTTGTCGCCGCTCGTACAGCTCCTCAAACCGCATCTGTCTCACCTCCTGTAGTACGGTCACCCGTGTCATAGTGGTCCTCCTTGAGGGACCACCCTAAACCGGACAGTTCGCGTGCTACAAAAAGCGGACAGATGATGTGCTATCTACATCACGCCATCCTCCCCAAGACCTGGATGTGCAAACGGAGTATAACTGCCGACCACTTTTTGTCGTCATGGTCAGAGCGGAGTCTTAATCATGAAACACGTCCCCACCACATTCACGTCGTTGTCGAGCAGTCCGTTGACTCTCTCAGCCACTCTAGAAACGACCTTCGTCTGGAGATCGGCTACCATAGGAGGTGCAGCCATGCTCATTTCACACACACTCAAAGAGTATCTCGATCGTGAACATGTTCAACGCTCCATACTCCGGAGAAAGAGATGGCCAAGGTCGTGATCGTGAAGGTGGATGAGCAGTGCGTGATGACCGTGCTCCCAGCCAGTTTACAGGTGGATCTCCACCGCCTCAAAGACGTATTCATGACCCACCATGTGCGACTCGCGACCGAGGAGGAGTTTAAAGATCTCTTCCCGGACTGCGATCTGGGCGCTATGCCACCATTCGGGATCCTTTATGGGCTCCCCGTGTTCGTCGATCGCTCGCTCACTGAGGACGATGCGATCGTCTTCCAAGCAGGGACACATTCGGAAGCGATCCGTATGCGCTACATGGACTTCGCCGCACTCGTATTTCCAGTGGTTGAAGAATTTCACCATTCACCCTCGGAGGTCGGGTAAGGCCCTTCATCTCGCCAAGGATCTGGCGTAACAGCCCCCATTCCCCGATACGCGGGAGAGTCATTGCCCTGCCCTCTGCATCACGTTACGCTATGTTTCTTGAACGCGCCGTCCATGCAACGGCTGGGTCTACACTCCGATGAGAGAACGTTTCGCGCCGCGTCCCTCGAAGGGTAACAGAGCTGATTCGACACTCATCGCCAGCAGTTTGAGCAGTTCTACTGTCTCGCGAGAGATCCTCACCCTTGAGAACAGGATGACCACAAAGAACTCATTGGACGGGAGCACCCCACCGAACCCCAGAACCGATTCGATCCCGTAGGGAATGACAAAACTATCTTGGGCCGGCACATAAGGGCTGCCCTTGGCCTCTGCCACATAAAAGACATCGAGTGTGTGTTCGGTCCAATCGACAGGTAAGTCTGATTCGGGTTGTGTTTTTGATTGGGGTTCCAGGCCGAGCTCTTGCAACAATTGCGAAACCATGGGGAACTGGGAAACGACCTGTGTGCCGGCCAATGGAATCGATCGGTAGCGCCGGGAAAGATCCCGCTCGATTCCACTCGGGCCGCTCTCCAGCCGTCCCGAACAACGTGAGGCATGTCATGTCCAACGAGCCGGGCCCACAAGCCAAGGCCCGCCTGGCACAGTCCTGGGACCTCGGGTCAAGGTCCCGATAGGCGCGCGTGAGAAAGCAGCGGACCAGGACACAATCCTGCCGACCAGTCTGATCATTCCCAAGTTGCTGATAGAGATAGGAGGCAATCCGTTGGGCAACGTCCTGCGCAGATGAGGCCCCCGCCCCTAGCTTGCGGAGTTCCGAGGCGCATTCGGTCATGTCCGAGATCGAGAAGGAAGCGAGGCTGTACATCATCAAGCCTCTTGACAGGTGAGTAGGAGTAAACAGGAGAGCAGCCTAGCGAGCGGGTACGATGCCTGTCAAGGCACTGGTATTGTCTCGATGCAACCTTTTCTAAATTTTTCTTTTCGCTTCTTCGCATCACACCAATCGGTAGATGAACCAGTCGTTAGGTCACTCTTGAATACGATGTTCGTGCATGAGAGCAGGATACTTGTAGGGTTCCCTGGCCTAAGGCACCAGCGCCTAGGCAAGGATGCCACCGCCAGCGCCTGTACCGATAACGATGATGTCATAGTGGATGGGCATGGTCGGTAGTGGCACAAGGAGAGCGGCGATTCTGAGCGAAATGAATTGAGATGAGAGGGTCTTCCGTAGAAGGTGGCACGGTGGTACATTGATTGGGCTGGTTCGAACATGGAGGTCGTGATGGATATCATGAAGCACATCGGGTTCATGGGATTTGGGATCGTGTTAGTGGGCTGCCTCAGCGGAGCACCAGTCTTCGCAGGGGAGAAACACGATAAACACATAGCGGACGGGTCGAAGATTATGATTACGTCTCCGAAGGACGGGGACAAGGTCAGCGACAGCTTTGAGCTGAAGTACGAGTTGCCCAATGGGTCTCATGGCGGGCATGCCCACGTGTTCGTGGACAATGAGTATCAGAGGGGTTTTCATGGAACGATTAAAGGTCTCAGCAAGGGGGAGCACCAGATTACCGTGAAAGCTGCCGACAAGGATCACGCAAGCGTCGCGGCCACCCATACCATTACCGTCGACGTGCAGTAACACTGCAAGCAGTCATCTTCAACGCCACCAGGGCCTCTTGTGAAAGAGGCCCGGTGCGCTATTCTTTCACTAACCACTTCCAAGTCCCGCTATTAGGGTGAGGGAGTAGCAAGACCCTCCTTCGTGCTCGCCGAAGCCCCACAATCAGAAGATAAGAATGGTAGGACACCTACGTTAGCCCTGCGCTCCCGGAGTGCGCGCCCTCAGATGTGATGATGAAGGGAACGGCTCCGTTCACGCTCAACGAGGGTGAAACCCACCCGCGTTCATCGGCCTCTGGAAATCCATTCAAACAGATCGTGCGTAGGGTGTGTTAGGGTCTGGTGATCATTAAACGGTTTTACACAAGGAGGTCGTGATGCATGTGATGGGACGTATCGGATTCATGGGGTTAGGGATCGCGTTGGTGGGTTGCCTAGGCGGAGCACCAGTCTTCGCAGCGGATAAACCAGTAGAGGACGGGTCGAAGATTATGATCACGTCTCCTAAGGATAAGGACAAGGTCAGCGACAGCTTTGAATTGAAGTATGAGTTGACCAAGGGCTCTCAAGCTGCCCATGCTCACGTGTTCGTGGACAATGAGTATCAGAAGGGGTTTCAAGGGACCTTTAAGGGCCTGAGCAGAGGGACGCACCAGATCACCGTGACCGGCGCCACAAAGGACCACGCCCTCGTCGCCGCCAGCCAGACCATCACCGTCGACGTGCAGTAATACTGCAATCATTTATCTTCAACGTCATCAGGGCTTCTTGTGAAAGAGGCCCTGGTGCGCTGAGCCGCGTGATTTCTGATCAGGGATCAAGACCGTCTGAGGGAGGTGTGGAATGAATACTTCGGCGATTGAAATTGCAGTTCCGGTAGCAGAAACTGTAGCAGTGACAGAGGACACGCTGACAGTGGAACTCAGCGACGGACGGAGTCTGTCAGTTCCGCTCGCCTGGTTTCCCAGGCTAGTCCATGCCACAGCTGCGGAACGCAGGAGTTGGCGATTAATCGGGCGAGGGCACGGCATCCACTGGAGCAAGCTCGACGAGGACATCAGCGTTGAGGGACTCCTGGCCGGCAAACATTCCGGCGAAAGCCAGGCCTCGTTTAAGAAATGGCTTGCGGATCGTACAGAAACTACGACGCGAGGCTCCACTCGACGCATCAGAGCCAGGCGCAGCTAGCCATTTTCCCCAGCGCGATATTCTGTCTCTCCTCACTTCTCAGCCCGATCTTCCAGCGGCAGTATTGTCTTGCCCACGACGCCAACATGCACGCCAACATGTCCCTGCCTGAACCGGTGCCGAGAATGAGACAGGGAAGGGAGTGGCCAGGTGCCCTTCGTGCTCGCAGAACGCGCACGATAAGAATGTGCTCGTTCGATGCGCGCAGTAAAGGGCAGCCTTGGCCACTCCCCTTAGCAGATATTTGGATCGGAGGAAGGGATGAAGCCCGGTGATCTTCTGTGCTCGCGCAACGCGCGGCCTTAGAAGGCCCTCGCCCGGGTTAATGGCACGTCCCGGCATGCCTGTGGGAGGGCGGGTGAAAAAGCTGCGAGCAGTGGAAGATCCATCAGCCCCCATCCCTGAAGAGACAACGAGCGAGCTTGGAGAAAGCATGTATATCGAGTGCTCGTTCGACATGTGCATGAGAATAGGATCGACTGGATCGGCCTTTTAAAAGTAGAATGCTATTGCTCCTGGGTTTTTCGTCATTAATCGGTGTCTCTTGGTAATCAGAACTTCAAAACCACAACGAGATCAATGTGTCTATTGTGGATCCCAGGAGAGAGTTACTTCCGACCATGTGCCTCCGCGGTGCCTTTTCTTAAAGCCAAGACCTCATCATCTCATCACGGTTCCGGCCTGCGAAGGATGCAACAATGCTGCAAAGCTAGACGATGAATACTTCCGCATTGTGATTTCCATAGGCGTACAAGACAGTTTGGAGGGTCAAAGGGTATGGCGTGAAGGAGCCATCCGTAGTTTGCGGCGCAGTGAGAAACTAAGGAAGCACTTGCTCGGTCGTACAAGAGCGGTCGAGATTGTCACTCCGGTAGGGGTTATTATTGGGACTGGCCACGCATTCGAGGGTGAAAACGCCAGAATTAAGAGAGTTGTCGTGAGAATTATCCGCGGCCTTCTGTGGCACCATTACGGGGTTAAGACAGATCCCGAAACTGTTTTTGACCTCTATGTTGACGCAGATGTCACCCCAATTATGGAGACCCTACAACTCACGAACATTTCTTCAATAGGCGGAACTGCTTTTCAGTATCGGCATAGCATGGCCACAGATGATCCAGGTAGCAGCATATGGTGGCTCCGATTTTATGAACATAGGCATTTCCTTGTAATCGTTTCGGGTATACTTGCCCTCGAAGTTAAAAAAAGACGGAGAAGTATTTGAATCAAAAGAAATAGCCAGAATTTACGACTCGCCCAATAGACCGACTCCCGTTTCGCGGCGCGCGGCAGTTTGAGTAGCTGCTTGCTTTTGGGCTTGCTGGAGCTTAGCCTAATGGCCATGGCAAAAGTCACTCAACTCAAGATCGAGCTGGAAGAGGAAGAAGACGGCCGATGGATTGGCGAAGTGCCGACGCTGCCGGGTGTGATGGCTTATGGGCAGACGAAGGCCGCTGCGCTGGCCGCTGTCCAAGCTCTTGCTCTTCGAGCCATGGCCGATCGTCTTGAGCATAACGAGGCCGTCCCAGAGGAATTGCTGAACGTCTCGTTCATTGCGGCATGAGCCGTTGGCCTTCGACTCAAGCCTCCCGCGTGCTCTCCGCCCTTCTCCGCCTCGGTTGGCAAATCAAACGCGCCACTGGTTCCCATAAAATCCTTCAACGAACCGGATGGGCTGACATCGTCTTCGCGTTTCATGACCGGGAAGAAATTGGCCCACGCATGCTGGCTCGACTCGCCAAAGTGACCGGGCTCACACCGGAAGATCTATGAAAATCGAGAGGTCGTGTCGTTTGGTTGTGTGCATTGATAACAAGGGCTACAAAATGTCACTTGAGAAGCGGAAGATCTACGTGGCGCTTCCTGATTCAATAGCGCTCAAACATGGTCAGGTTCGAGTCATTGATGAGTCAGGCGAGGATTATCTTTACCCCAAAAGCTTGTTCCTGCCTATCACGGTACCCCAGTCTCTCCGTAAAGCCATCCTGAAGGCTGCGTAGAAAAAAGAGCGACTCGGTCTCTTGTTTCGCGGCGCGCGGACTGTTGTGAGCTTTTTCCTTCTTATGCCTACCTCAACCCCTCACTCATGCCGCACACTCCTGTTTACACCTCATGCTTCACTACCCTTTTATCTCTTACCTTTCACGCCTGACCCCTTCCGTCCCCACGGTGCCGCACAAAATTGAAAACATATATACAATGGAGCGTACAAATTTGTACGTATAAGTAGTTGCCACAGTTCTAAGCCATTGATAATACGGCAGAGTCGTGCTGGACCATTAATTGCTATTCCCTTGTATACGTTCATTCACCTCACAAGGGAGAAAGTTATGGATTGCCCGAAGTGCAAAGGATTGATGATGTTGGAACGATTCTCGGACTTTTTTCTGGCCTTCTATGCCTGGAAATGCGTCAACTGCGGAGCCGTCATTGATCGGACAATCGCGAAAAATCGGAGAAACAGCCTCGCGGCCAAAGCCACGAAAGAAGCCGAGACAGCCACCGTGTAACACAGCGCCTGGAAGACATCGGAACTCCGGTATCGCCTTTGTGAGATTCGACAATGAGCGGGCCGGAGTTCTGGGATACGTTCCATGCGAGCAACCGCTGTTGCCTCCAGCCATCGCTCGATACTTGCTCATCGATTCCCACCGTCTTTTCTCTCCTGCACAATACCATTTCGCGCTGACCTGAACAGACTGTTAACGTGGCAGTTCGCGCTCCCGTTTCTCAGCGCTCGGCGTCTCGCAAGTTGAATAACGAGCAGGTCCAGTCTCGCCCCGTTGACACGATCTCTGCCTATAAGTAATTTGTAATATCTTCTCTGATTCGAAACCGAAGGAGTTGGTATGGCTCGCTACCGCAAAGCACTGCCACAGCTTCAGGGGGAACTCTCCCTTATGGACGGTGGCATCGTGACCACCTTGATTTTCCACGAGAGCCTCCATCTGCCGCACTTCGCCGCTTTCGACTTGCTCAATACGCCGGCCTACTCGAAAGAAGGAGAACCGCGATGATAGATGAAGACAGACCTATGGGGCGGCTCCTTTCCCGCCGTGAAGTGATGGCATATCTCGGCGCCACTGGTGCGGTCTGGCTGGCGGGTGGCAGTCTCTTTCCCAGATGGGCGATTGCGGGCACACGTGGACCCTCATGTGTGGTCCGACCGGAACAAACCGAAGGTCCGTACTTCGTTGACGAGCGCTTGAATCGCTCCGACATTCGGGCTGATCCGACCAATGGACGAGTGAGTCCGGGTACGCCACTGGCTCTGACCCTGCAGGTCTCGCGCCTTAACGCCGGAGACTGTCAGCCGTTACCGGATGCCCAGGTGGATATCTGGCATTGCGATGCGTTGGGTGTGTACTCGGATGTGCAGGATCCTGGCTTCGACACTAGTGGCCAGAAGTTTTTACGTGGCTATCAGATCACCGACGCGCGCGGCGAGGCTCGGTTTATCACGATATACCCTGGCTGGTATCCAGGACGGACGGTGCATATTCATTTCAAGATTCGCACCGCCACTGTGGCCAAACGGACCTTCGAGTTTACCTCGCAATTGTATTTCGACGACGAGGTGACGGATCGCGCCCATGCCGCCCCTCCGTATGCCTCGAAAGGACCACGCACGGCGCGAAATCAGCATGATTGGATCTTCCGCCGCGGAGGCAATCAACTTATCCTGGATACGACAACAACCGCCGACGGCTATGCGTCATCGTTTGCGATCGGTTTACAGTTTCGCTAAAGAGCTATCCGACAGCTTTTTTAAACCATCCTTGGGAAGTGGTGTGTCCTTGTCCAAGATGTCATGGCCGGCATGAGGACCATCCGCGTGAGCCATCGTGGCGCACTCCATCAACACACAAACAAATTCTCGTTCTCCACCGCCAGCATGCCTGCATTGTCGTGTGGTTTTTCTTGAAACCTCCTCATAAGCACGTATACTCCAACGCAGAGATACAATCCCAGTCCCGAATAGAGGCGCGGAGCAGCATGGCTAAGATCGATGAACTCTTTCGAATGATGGCGGAACAGGGCGCGTCCGACCTGCACTTGATTTCTGGACAACCACCTGCCCTGCGGATCGACGGCGAGTTGCAGCGGATTACCGGACAGGCTGTTCTCACCCAGGACACCCTCCAACCATTGTTGCACGAAATCTTGCCGGGATCGAAGATGGATCAGTTCGAGTCAACAGGCGACGTAGATTTTGGCTATGAAATTCCAGGGCTCGCCAGATTTCGTTCTAACCTCTTCAATCACAAATACGGTATCGGGGGGGTGTTCCGGAAGATCCCCAGCAAGGTTCTGACGGCAGAAGAGCTCGGGCTGCCTCCGATCCTGACACGGGCGGCCATGTTGAAAAAGGGGCTCGTCCTGGTCACGGGCCCGACCGGCAGCGGTAAGTCCACGACCTTGGCGGCGATGGTCGACTATGCCAACAAGAATCGAAAGGATCACATTCTGACGGTCGAAGATCCGATCGAGTTCGTGCACCAGAGTCAGGGTTGCATCGTCAACCATCGAGAGGTGGGACTGCATACAATGACGTTTGAGTCGGCGTTGCGCGGCGCATTGCGGGAAGATCCTGACATTATCCTTGTCGGAGAAATGCGGGACCTCGAAACCATTTCTCTGGCGGTCGAAGCGGCGGCCACAGGCCACTTGGTCTTCGGAACACTCCACACCGAGAATGCGGCCAAGACGGTCGATCGAATCGTGGAAGTCTTCCCCCATGGAGAACAACCGCAGATCCGGAATACGTTGTCCACGGCGTTACGAATCGTGGTCGCACAGAATCTGTTTAAGCGGATCGACCAGAAAGGACGCTGTGCGGCACTGGAAATTTTGGTCTGTACGTCCGCCATCAGCAACCTCATTCGCGATGCCAAGACGGTCCAGATCGCATCGGCCATGCAGACAGGAAAAGCCATGGGGATGCAGATCTTGGACGATGCGATTCAGGATCTTCTGACGAAGAAGTGGATCTCGCCCGAGGAAGCCTATGAGAAGTCTATCGACAAGAATCGGTTCGCCAAGCTGCTCAAGACGCCTCCTGACGCGCTCCAATAAAAACTCCCCGCGCCGCAAGCTACAAGGAATTTTCAAGGACAAATACTACGCACAGGCCGAGCAATGGAGAAGTAGAGCGGCTATTCGTGCTTGGCACGGAAGGCTTCTGTCAGGCGAGCTTTGATTGCGGGCGCAGGTGACGAGGATTCGAGTTTGTGATCCCCTGTTGTGTCAGTCGAGCTGCGCAGAACTTGGCGTATCGTACGCAATTGGTCTCGATACCGTGCACAAGCTTCGCAGATCCAATAATGAAGTTGGAGAGTGAGCCTCGTCGACCAAGGCAGCGGGCGATCCATGGCTTGCGACGCCAATTGGGTGACGTCTTTGCAAGGTGGTGTGATCCGAGCGAGTAATGTCGTAATCATGTGGTGCTGAACCGTTTGGTTCTTTCGCTCCTATTATTAAGACATCACGGATTACGTGTGGCCTGTTCTCCTCTCGACAGGCTCTTGCCTTCCTGCCTCTGAGTCGATTGAGGAGCCGTTTCCTTACGCCTCCCTACAACTGCGCCTTTTACCGTGGCTTTCTGCGTATCGGCATGGGTGCCGAGATCTTCGACCAAGGCTCGCAGCGGTTCTGCAACCGACCAGGCTTGCGCGTAGCAACCGCGCGCACGGTGGGGCGCTTCGGCATCGAAAATCTCTGAAACTTGGCCAAGGCACGCTTCTTTCAAATGCGCGCTGATCCCATCCAGGAACGAACGCGCCTGCTTCAGCGTGGAGGGATTCTTTCCATGAACCTTGATCCAGGCTGTCACAAACGGACCCAGTAAAAAAGGCCAGACCGTGCCCTGATGATAGGCGCCGTCGCGTTCAAGCACACCGCCTTCGTACCTCGGACGATAGCGAGAATCGTGCGGCGACAACGTCCGAAGTCCCACCGGCGTCAGAAGTTGTTCTTGGACGAGGCGAAGGATTTTCAGCGCCCGGTCGTGCGGGACTAGCTCGTCAACCAACGAAATAGCATAGAGTTGATTCGGCCGCACTGAGGCATCGTCCCCTTCCAGTCCATCGATCACGTCGTATAAATAGCCACCATCTTCGTACCAAAACCGTTTGCGGAAGGACGCGATCGCATTGCTGCGGTCATGTTGGCACCGATCGGCATAGTCCGCCTCACCAAATTTTCGCGCAAGAGTTTCGCCGACTTCCAGCGCTCGAACCCAGAGCGCTTGGATCTCGACCGGCTTTCCATGGCGCGGCGTGACGACCCAGTCGTCGACCTTTGCGTCCATCCAAGTCAATTGTACGCCGGGCACTCCGCCCGTAAATCAAACCGTCTTCGTCCATCCTGATCCCAAACCTGGCACCTCGGCGGTAACCATCGAGGATCTGTTTTATCGCAGGCCAAGCAATCTTTCGCACCCCGACCTCATCTCGCGACGCCACGAAATAGCGATCGATCGCATGGATAAACCAGAGCGAGGCGTCGATCGTGTTGTATTCCGGCTGCTCGCCTACATTGGGGAAACGATTCGGCACCATGCCTTCGGACACATGCTCGGCGAAAGAAGCGATAACCTGCCACGCCACATCCAATCGACCGGTTACTAGACAGAGGCCGGGCAACGAGATGAATGTGTCGCGACCCCAATCGGTAAACCAGGGATACCCGGCGATGACTGTGTGCTGTGCTCCTCGCACGGAGAGATACATGTCCGCCGCGCACCAGAGTTGGCCGGCCAAAGAATCATCGGTTGGGGCTGCTTGTCGAACGGTATCTCGGCGAGACTGTTCGCGTTTCGCAAGGGCCGCGACATCGAGCCGGTCGATGCTCTCGCTGGTGAAGGCTAAGGTCCTGGTGGATCCTGACTCAAGCTCGAATGTGAACTCTCCGGGCAACCACCAATTTTCTTCGGAATCGAGCCCACGTTGCTGTTCAACGGAGAATTGTATGTGCCGATACCAAGCCGGTTCGTGCCGATACGCTCCGGAGTGGAAGGCCCGCACTGGAGGCAGATCGGCATACCCATGCCACATAACCATTCCACTCCCAGCATGGGCTTCCGTCGAGAGGTGGCCATTCTCGTGATGTGTCCCATGATAGTCACGCCCAGTCAGCTTCGGTCTCACACGCAGCGCAGCCTTCGTTGGCTTCTTACTAACCAGCCTCCATCGCACTATCACCATATCGCGGCCGTGAATCGACAGGATCTCCCGCTGAATCATCATTCCATTGCAGTCGAAGGTCCAGGTCGGCCAGGGGTCTGTTGAAAATTGGATACAGTGCTCATACCCGGTCGGATGGACGGCACCCGGCTACACATTCATTGAGAGTGGAATCGCCTGGCCGTCGATGTCGAGCCATTCTTCGAGGTGATTGACCAAGACGAATCGTTCACTTGGCGGCTTGCGGGCCGTCAGCAAGAGCGCATGGTATCGGCGGGTATTGGCGCCCGCGATCGTACCGGAAGCGAATCCCCCTCTTCCGTTCGTCTCAAGCCATTCGAGACTCAAGCGCACTATCGAGACTCTGGCAATCTTGGGTGCTAATCTTCATCATCAGACTCCCAGCTTTTAGCTATCAGCGGTCAGCTTTCAGCGTCAGAAAGAATCAACTCCGCTTCCCTCTCTGGCTGATCGCTGAGAGCTGACAGCTTCCTCACTCCCCAGATTGCTGAATCAACTTCGCCACCAGTCCCGTCCAGCCTGTTTGATGACTCGCACCGATACCGGCCCCGTTGTCCCCGTGGAAGTATTCATAGAACAAAATATTATTGCGCCAATGCGGATCGTCATGTAGTCGATTCGTCCCACCGAACACTGGACGTTTCCCCTCGGCATTCTGGAGGAAGATGTGCGTCAAACGACGTGAGATCTCGGCTGCCACTTGCCAGAGCGTGGATTGACGGCCCGATCCTGTTGGACACTCCACCTTATACTGGTCGCCGAGATAGTAGTGAAATTTTTGCAGCGACTCGATCAAGAGATAGTTGACCGGAAACCAGATTGGTCCGCGCCAATTCGAATTGCCGCCGAACAACCCAGTGCTGGATTCCGCCGGTTCGTAGTCCACACGATGTTCATGGCCCATAACCGAGACGATATAAGGATGCTCTTTGTGATAACGCGAGAGCGCGCGAATACCATAGGGAGACAGGAATTCCTCCTCATCCAGCATATACCGCAGCACGGATTTCAGCCGATCGCGATTCACAAGGGAAAGAAAGCGCCGCACACCTCCATCATGGGACTGCGTTTCCAGATGCTGCGCAAAGTCCGGTCGGTTTTCGATAAACCACTGCATGCGATGCTTGAACCTCGGCAGGCTATCCACGAGTTCGGAATCGAGCGTCTCGACCGCGAAGAGAGGAATCAGGCCGACCATCGAACGGACCTTCATATGTGTCGTGTCCCCGTTCGGCAGGTGCAGCACGTCATAGAAGAAACCGTCCTTGCGATCCCACAACTCGATCTTCTCGCCGCCGATGTTGTTCATGGCGCGGCAGATATAGACGAAGTGTTCGAAGAATTTGCTGGCCACGTCTTCATAGGCCCGATTGTCACGGGCAAGCTCCAGCGCAATCGTCAGCATGTTGAGGCAATACATGCCCATCCAACTGGTGGCATCCGACTGTTCAATGTGGCCGCCGGTCGGCAATGGCGCGCTCCGGTCGAATACCCCGATGTTGTCGAGGCCGAGAAAACCTCCCTGGAAGA
Organism: uncultured Nitrospiraceae bacterium; assembly: GCA_963748375.1. GTDB lineage: Bacteria > Nitrospirota > Nitrospiria > Nitrospirales > Nitrospiraceae > Palsa-1315. The sequence continues at coordinate 32,019 of CAVVIR010000033.1, read as the reverse complement.
TGTTCTTTCCGTCGGCGTCTTTACGATTCACCCACCAGGTAAAGTTCAACAGCAACTTGTGGAAGACGCGCTCTAAGAACCGTCGATCGCCGACACCTTTGCGCTTCTTATCAATTTTATAGATGCGCCAGGCGGCCCAGGCATGGACCGGCGGATTCACATCGCCGAACGCCCATTCGTAGGCTGGAATCTGTCCGTTGGGATGCATGAACCATTCACGCAACATCAAGACGAGTTGCTCCTTGGCGAACGTCGGATCGACGAGCGCGAGCGGGATGCAGTGAAACGCGAGATCCCAGGCTGCATACCAGGGATACTCCCATTTGTCAGGCATCGAGATCACGTCGGCGTTATAGAGGTGCGTCCAGTCTGAGTTGCGGCCGTGGAGACGTTCCCGTGGCGGTTCCGGCATGCTTGGATCGCCCTTGAGCCAGCGATTCACATCGTAGTGATAAAACTGTTTGCTCCAGAGCAATCCGGCAAAGGCTTGCCGCTGCACGCGGCGCGCATCAGCAGACAGATTGCTCGGCGCGAGACTGTCATAGAACTCGTTCGCCTCCTTGAGGCGTGTCGAAAACACCGTGTCGAAGTCCTGGTTGGCGAAACCTGGACTTTGCGCGTCGTTGGTAAATCGCAGCTTGATCGTCTTCGTGGCGCCTGGGGCAAGCGTCAGCACGTACTGAGCCGCCGCCTTCGTCCCCAAGTGGTCCGGGTTGACCGCGTCCTTCTCGCCCTGCACGACATAATTGTGAAAGCCGTCCTTCACGTACCGGGCGCCTTCTTGGTCGCCATAGAGGCGGCGGCTGTTGGTTTCATTTTCTGTGAACAGTAAGGGAGGCTCGCCCTCGCAGAGCAGCCTGCGGAGGCCATAGTAATCATGCTGGGTCTCGATGACCTCCATCTGATTCGTCGACTCCCCTTGCCTAAAACGGGGGCGCCGAATGTCCGATCCCCAGGACCATGTGTTGCGATACCAGACTGTCGGAAGTAGCGTGAGTTCTGCTTGCTCGGGGCCACGATTCACCACCTGGATACGGATGCACAGATCTTCCGGCGAGGCCTTGGCATACTCCACAAAAACGTCGAAGTAGCGATTCTCATCAAACACTCCGCTGTCGATCAATTCAAACTCAGGATCACGACGGCCTCGACGGCGGTTTTCCTCAACCAGTTGGGTATAAGGGAACGCCGCGTGCGGGTACTTGTAGAGGTATTTCATGTAAGAATGCGTCGGCGTCGAATCAAGATAGAAGTAGCATTCCTTCACGTCCTCACCGTGATTGCCTTCGTTGCCGGTGAGGCCGAAGATCCGTTCTTTTAAAAACGGATCGCGCCCGTTCCACAAGGCGACGGCAAAACAGATCAATTGATGGCGATCGCAGATGCCGGCGAGACCATCCTCGTTCCAGCGGTAGGCGCGGGATCTCGCTTGATCATGGGGAAACGCTTCCCAGGCCGTTCCATGAGGGCTGTAGTCCTCGCGCACAGTTCCCCAAGCCCGTTCGCTCAGATAAGGGCCCCAACGTTTCCAGTGGCGCTGACGTTGCGCGTCCTCTTCAAGGCGCTGCTGTTCAGCCAGGAGTGATGGTTGAGGGGCGGAAGCGGTCTGACGAGGAGAGGCCATACGACTCCTTCGGTAGAAACGTCACATAACTAGTGTCGGCGCGCTACAAAAAGTCTTACAGCAGCCTAGTACTGAGCTCCGGATGTCGTCAAGCGAAGACGAAAGATCGACGAACCGCCCGTGATGAACAGGCTCTGCCCATCCTCTCCCCATGCGACATTGGAGGTCGGTTGTCTGGTCTCGATTGCGCTGAGAGTCAGCGAGACAGTAGCGGATCAGGGCGAAACGCGACGACGGCGGGAGTTGAGTCTTGAAGCCCAGCCAACGCCGCTTTGGCTCGATCAACATAGTAGACCCATTCGCGGTTCGAATATCGTGCGAGCACACGCTGATAGAGCGCCCGAGCTTCAGGCATACATTCGGCCTCGGCCATCACCCCGGCAGCCCTGAGAGTACAGGCAGCTCCAAGAGCTTGGGGATCGACCGACGTACGGCGCGGTTGGTTCGTCACGTGATGTCCCCATGCCTTCATCCAGGATGGAGGTTCAGCTCCCTCAGACACGACCGGCTCGAACCGTTCAACGATCAAGACCAACTCCGTGGGATCGGTGGCAGCGAGACAATGTTGATAACTCTCCCATAATGGCATGATCGGTGACGGAGGCTCTGCCATTGTTCGCTCCAATAGCGAGACACCATGGCAACCACTTAAGAGGATGATGAGCAGGCACATGGTCCAACGCATGAATGTCTGTCGGAGAAACAGGGACGCTCTTACAGCGCTTGGCAAGAAAAGAACATGGAGGAGGGTTATTGAAAACTGGTGTGCTGGTTGGGACTTGAACCCAGGCCCCTCATGGTTGGTACCGGCGGATCCCAAAGGATACCCCGACAAAACCGGCGGAGCGGAGCCCCAATGGGCTCCGCTAGCCGCCAGATGTCGTTTGAGGCAACGACTCTAAGAACTTACTTGGCCCCCTCGATCAGCTTGCCGTCCAGCATCAGGGCTTGGCCTTCCTGCAGCTGTATCGTTTTCCCATCCTTCATGACCATCTTACCGTTCATCAAGAGCCTCGTACCATTAGACATGGTCGTCTCGCGATCCATCCGGCCAATTTCCTTCCCATCCTGCAATCTCCACAGCTTACCTTCCTTCATCGTGACGCCATCCTTCTCGACGGCCATCGCGGGTGAGGCAAGGAATGACAGGGATACGCAGAGCCCAACGACTGCGAGCGTGACGATTCTATACTTCTTCATGACGATCCACCCCTCCAATGATTAATAAATAATGTGAATGAACTGCCCCTGACAATGTGGAGCCTGAAAACTGGCCCGGTAAGGTGGGCCACCCCCGGCTTGAGCCGATATGAAACCGGCCTCGTCACCCAATGGCCACCGCGTAAAAGAGTCGAAGTGGCGCCATCGTCTATGTAGCTGTTTATAAGAACGATTTTCAGATTGATGAGGCGAGATTGGCCGCTGTAGCAGCGGGCACAGCTTAATCGACAGAATTGGACAACTGCAGCTACGCATCACCAATAACCGCCCGCTTTATTCGCAACGGGCAAGCTCATCGCGCGATGCGCGTGAAGTTTCCGGCGCGTGTCTTAAACCGACTTGATCCGACTACAGTAGGAAATCAGGATTGGAATACTTGTGTGATAGGCACCTGCCGTCACTCAGGTATGTTCACCCTGAGTGAGGATGCCGATCAATTTACAACAGCCCATATCTCCAACTATAGCGGCGCAATCTCATGCTGAGCCATGCAGCACAGCGACAATGCTTTGATAGGATCGCATTATTGTCTAGTGCCTTGAAGGCTGTCAAGTCCACAGGCAAAAATGCTATACTGGCGCTCAACCAGTTAAGCCACGGAGCAGAAATCATGTTTGTGCAACAGATGGCCAAGACCGAGATGACCCATTTTTGGGAGTTTATGTTTAATCTCTGCAATGAAGAATATTCCTGCGTGCTTGGATGGGGCGTGGGAGGGGTTGTGGCAGTCCTCGGTGTGGTCCTGGGCTTTGGGTTTCTGATCACGCGCGCAAATAAAAGGAGAGAATAGAAGAAACTTCAGCCAGCCGATAACCCGTCAGGGCGCTATCGAATTTTCCGCCTACGTGATTGTTATCGAGATCACACGATCCGACCGTACAGAACCTACCGTCGTTACCTATCGACCAGCCCGATGAGGCAGAACTCGTGGCACCACCGAGTGGAACCGCAACTCAACGTGGAGAAATCCTTCCCCTCCTCAAAAAGAACACATTCATTGAGTGCGAGAAAGGGGTCATGACATGATCAACTTTATGGTGAGCCGGCTGGGACTCGAACCCAGGACCCTCGCCTTAAAAGCTCGAAAAGACCAATAATGTCAATGGCTTGATTTCATGAATGTTTCCCCGTTTTTTCTTTGCGAACAAGGGCTTGAGAGGATTCTATCCGATTCTATTGATTCTGTAGAATTCGATCCATTCTGCAGACTTTTAGCACAAATTTAGCACAGCTTTGGGGTGAACCCCTCGGTTGAGACAGTTTGGAATGAGCACACTCGGTGGTTTAATGAATGTTGCTCCTCACACCCGCCTCTGTTGCTTCAGCCTGATCCCTGGCTGATGATGCCGCTCGAGCAGCGCTCGAGGCCTGAAAAACCGCATGGTGGCTCCGGTCGCAGGGGTCGCCGAACTGGCCGCCTGCTCGAACTCTTCCGGTGAGTGGTAGCCCAGCGCCGAATGCAACCGGCCGCGATTGTAGTACTGCTCGATGAACGCCGCAATGTTCGCGCGCAGGTGGTCGAGATCCCGATAGGTGTTGGCGTAGATCTCCTCCCGCTTGAGCGTCTTCATGAAGCTCTCACAACTGGCGTTGTCATAGGGGTTGGCCGGCCGGCTCATGCTCGGGATCATGTGGTGCGTTCGCAGCAGGGTCACGTACGCCTCGGACGCATACTGGACGCCGCGATCGGAATGGTGGACCAACCCAGGCGGCGGGTGCCGCTCCGCGAGGGCGTGCGCCAGGGCCGCGATCGGCAACCGGGCCGCCAGCGTGCGGTCCAGCGCCCAGCCCACGACCTTGCGTGAATACGCATCGAGCATCACCGCCAGGTAGACGAACTCCGCTCGCAGGCGAATATAGGTGATGTCCGCGACCCAGAGCTGATTCATCCCGGTCAACGTCAGGCGACTGGCCAGGTTCAGCGCGACCTCCAACTCATGATCGGAATCCGTCGTGACCACGAAGGCCCGCGGCTGCACGGCGAGCAGGTTGTCTTCCCGCATGAGCCGCGCCACCCGTTTGTGGTTCACCAGCAGCCCGCGCCGACGCAGTTCCGCCGTGATGCGCCGATAGCCATATCGACGCCGGTGTGCGACGGCGATCCCCTGAATGGCCGTCCGCACCGCCATCTCTTCTTCTACGGGCTGGTCCGCCTGCAACGACCGATAGAAACCCGCCCGGCTGACCTGCGCCAGATCACACATCCGCTCGATACTCAATGAGCCTTGCCTCGACATCACGTCCCGGATGTGGGCGTAGATGCCTGCGCGCCAGCTGTGCCGCTCCGCTGGCGTCGCGCCTCGACGGTGTGCAAGGCCCCTTTGAAAAAATCCACTTCCAGGACCTTCTCGGCCAACACCCGCTTCAGTTGGCTGACCTCTTTCCGGAGGGTGGCCTCGCGCGAATTCGCCGGCGGTCCGTCGCTCTCCCGCGGCTCAAGCTTCTCGCGCCACGTATACAACAGCCGCCGACTGATGCCGAGTTCCTTCGCGAGTGTCTACGATGTTGTCGCACTGCGTCAGCCGGTCCACGGCCATCTGCCGAAAGGCCTTTGGAAACTTGCCCACACGTTTCTTGGCCACCTGCCACCCCCTCCTTGTGCCAAGTGTGCCAATTCGCCGTGTCTCAATCTAGGGGGTCAGTCCATTAAGGGTAGTTACATACTACGCGTAGCATGTAACGAAAAAGACTTTGTATGTTAAGGGGCCGGGGCTTAGATCAAAGCGCTGCAGCCCTTGCATATATGCCATATATGGCATATTCTAACACGCAATATCATGGGAGCTGAATGAAGCCTGTTCATTTTGTCGGAACGTCCCGGGAGGATATTCGTGAACTTCCGGACAGCGCACAGGAAACGGCTGGCTTTCAGTTATTCAAAGTCCAGCAGGGCAAAGAGCCGGATGATTGGAAGCCGATGCCGACCGTCGGATCTGGAGTCCAGGAACTCCGGGTTCGTGATGAAAGCAGGGCCTATCGAGTCTTCTATGTGGCCAAGTTCGAAGAAGCCGTGTATGTGCTTCATGTGTTTGAGAAGCGTTCACAGAAAACGGCGATGGCTGATCTAGAACTCGGCAAGAGCCGATATGCCAATCTGCTGAAGTGGAGAAGGGAGGAAGGCCTATGAAACGTGCCACGGTGACGAAAAGCAGTGGGAATATCTTTCGAGACTTGGGGTTTTCGGAAGAACGGTCCGCGGAACTGATTCTGAAAAGCAGTTTACTGCAGGCGCTTCAGGAGACCATCAGGGAACGAGGCTGGAAACAGTCGGAAGCGGCAACCCAACTTGGTATTGACCAAGCCAAGGTCTCGAAGCTCCTCGCCGGCCAGATGGCCGGGTTCTCGGTCGAACGTCTCGTTCACTTTCTCTCCTTGCTGGGCCAAGATGTAGAAGTCACCGTGCGGCGGGCTCCGCGCGGACAACGATACGGCACGGTCCGCGCAAAGGTATCCAAACGAGCGAGTACGCTTGCGGCAACTCGATCGGAGAAAGTGTCATGATCAAGAACGGCATGCGGCCGGTTCATCCAGGAGAAATCCTGTTCGAGGAGTTCATGAAGCCGGCAGAGCCGCCGATCAATGCCAATAGGCTCGCCAAGGCCCTCGAAGTCCCGGCGAACCGGATCACGGCCATTATCAAAGGACAGCGAGGCATCACGGGTGATACGGCGGTACGTCTGGCGACGTTGTTCGATACCACCGCTGAATTCTGGATGAATCTGCAGAAGACGTATGAGCTGCGCCTTGCCGAGCAAGCGCTACCGGGTAAGGTCAGGAAGCATATTGAGCAACACCGGGAAGCACTCATCCCGGCATGATGGGGAAAGTATCCGTTCCATCCTTGGAATAATCCACGCCGTGTCCCTTCTCACTCTCTGCTAGACACTCTTTCGACATAAAGGGACGCCCCCGGAGGGCCGGTGGTTTCTCATGGAAGCAGGTCCGCGCTTCAAGGCGCGGGCGGAGATCCAATCCTTGGCGTCACGCGCGACCCTGAGAAGGGCTTTGAGGTCATTCAGACCGAACGAGGTCCCATTGCGCTGCCCCCCTGACTGTGCCAAGTGTGCCAATTCGCCGTGTCTCAATCTAGGGGGTCAGTCCAACAAGTAACGCGAAGCAGCAGATCGTTTTTCAGATTTGATCCAACTCACGATAGTCTCGATCACGGTGGAGGATCCGTGCGAGCTTCACCACCTTGGCTTTTTCGTCGATGGCATAGACAATGCGATATTCGCCCTGTGTAACACGAAAGCCGGTGAAACCCCGGTAGGTGAAATGCGAGAGCTGTTCAGAGTCTGGAGGACGAGGAGAGCGACGAAGACTCAGGATCTTGAGAAAGACTTGGCGAAGGCGCTTTGCATCGGTATGCCCAAGATCTTCAAGTGTGTCGAAGACCGCCTCTGAGAATTCGAGTGAATAACTCACAGGCCAAGCCGACGGGTCACGTCATCGAGCGTGAGAAAGCGATCATCCTTAAGACTCTTCGTAAGAAGCGCTGACTCGTATCGATCTTCGAGATCAGCCAGGCGCTGAAAGTCTTCGTAGCCGAGGATTACGGCAGTTGGGCGCCTCCCCTTCTTGACGATGATCCGCTGCCCTTGATAGCCAGCTTGAGCCAACACCGCCGAGAAGCTGGCTTTGGCCTTGGTCGCAGTAATCGTATTCGGAGCGTGAGTGCTGTGGTGTTTCTTCATAAAACATATTCTAGCCGATCAGGTCATAAAGGTCAAATAGGACATTGTTCGATTTATTGGCGTCCATCACGAATATCTCCACCACCAACACCCCCGTCCTTTGGAAGGGCAGCCCCCGGATGGCCGAAGGCTGCCGCAACAACATGATGGGATACGGGGGAGTCGGAGCACGGCCTGCTGAGTAATACCCCTGAGCAGCCGCCGCGCGATTCTCCAGTGAACGCCCTCGGTGCCACCGAGCACAATGCTCGCCTCTAAGGAGTATCGCCACATGAAAGCCTGGATAGTCAGGGTCCTGACATGGTATCTGCTGGTGTTCCGACAGCTCCTGTCATGGCTGCATCGGCGTGGACGACGGCGAAGGCCACTTATCCGTGCGCAGACAGCACCACCCCGCCGGTCTTTGCCCAGCCCAAGCCGAAATGGGTGCAGCAAGATGTCATTCGATTGAAAGCCCTGATGCCGCAGGCGGGCTGCCGAACGATTGCGCACCACTTCAATCGGCGATGGAAATCGAGAAGACAGATGACGGTCAGTAAGACCTATGTCGCGGACACCTGCAGCAAGCAGCAGTATCGGATTCTCGAAGCCCGGCGGAAGCTGAAACATCGCGTGCCGAGACCGATGCCACGGAATCGCATCTGGAGCTGCGATCTGCTGGTCAAGACGGATCGGCGCGGCCAGCCGCATCTGGCACTGGCCATTCTGGATCATGCGAGTCGGGCCTGCCTCCGGTTGCAGCGGCTATCGGACAAGTCGTCCTGGACGCTTTGCATGAACTGATTCACGCGGTGAAGCGCTATGGTCGGCCACAGTTTGTGCGGACGGACAACGAAGCGGTATTCGTGTCGCGCCTGTTCCGACTCGGCCTCTGGCTCTTGGGTATCCGCCAGCAGCGTATTGAACCCGGTTGTCCATGGCAAAACGGGCGCGTGGAACGGTTCATCGGGACGGTGAAGAGGGAACTGGCCGCTGAACGCATTGCGGATGAGCGAGAAATGACCAGGATGTTGCGAGGGATTCGCACCTGGTACAACCACGACCGGCCGCATGACCATTTGCAGGGGCGGACACCAGGTGAGGTCTGGGCGGGGATCGATGTGTTTGCAGCGAAGCCGGGCTAGGGACAGCGGGATAAGGGGTAGCGGGTGAAGCGAAACACGATTGTCCGGCGAGGTGTGTCACGAATCAGACACCGTGAGCACAGACGCGCAAGGAACCAGTCTGACAGGAAAAGAAATTGTGAGGTGACGACGAAATAGTTCCAGCTATCGAGAAGAAATCGGCTCGGTTGAGGTGAAAACGACTGGTGAACCAAACCTGAATCCCCTACCGGACAGGCGGACGGGACAAGATTTGCGGAGGGCGTGAACGTCTTGGATGAGCCGCACCCGCAGCGAGTTAGCACAAATTTAGCACAAGGAGCGATTTTGAACGGTCTTGCGAGAGCGAGCACCCTCGCAAGTTTTTGATTGTTTATGGTGAGCCGGCTGGGACTCGAACCCAGGACCCTCGCCTTAAAAGGGCGATGCTCTACCAACTGAGCTACCGGCTCACCGAGCAAAGAGCGCGGATTCTACCACCGACGCTCGGCCTATGCCTAGATGACAGTTGAAAAATCCGCTGGCGCCCTTCGTGTCCTGATTCGGACATTCCACGTGTTCCGCTTCGCTTTTCACACACGACGAGAACGGATCTTGAGCGGGTTGCGAAGCACAATGGTTTCACTGCGCTTTGAGCCGGTTGAGATCATGTCGATAGGGCACTCGGAAACCTCTTCGAGATACTGGAGATAGCGCTTGGCTTCCGCTGGAAGCTGTTTATACGTGGTTGCACCGGTGGTAGAGCCAGACCAGCCCTTGAACGTCTTGTACACCGGCGTACAGTCGGTCAACGTCTGAAGATCGGCCGGCATGTCCCGATAGAGCGTCCCCTCATACCGATAGCCGGTGCACACTTTGAGTTCCTTGCAACCGTCGAGGACATCCAGTTTCGTCACGACCAGCGATGTGAGTCCGTTTACTTTGGTGGCGTAACGCACAAGGACGCCATCGAACCAGCCACAGCGGCGGGCACGCCCCGTCGTCGATCCGAACTCTTTTCCTCGTGACTGGAGACCTTCTCCGACCGCATCGGTCAATTCCGTGGGGAAGGGCCCACTGCCGACTCGGGTGGTGTACGCTTTGGCGACCCCGAGCACTGCATCGATCTTTGTCGGCCCCACACCCGTTCCCGTCGAAGCGCCGCCAGCCGTGGAGCTGGAAGAAGTCACGTAGGGATAGGTGCCGAAGTCCACATCCAAATGTGTCCCCTGTGCGCCCTCAAATAGCACGGTCTTCCGACTCTCGATGATCTTATTCACGAGCGTAACGGTATCGACGATATGACTCTTCAGGCGATCGGCATAGCCCATATACTGTCGAAATACCTTTTCAACCTCGAACCGTTCCAGCTTATACAGTTGTTCGAGAAACCAATTGATCTCGACTACGTTCTCTTCGAGTTTGGTTCGAAACGCCTTCGGATTGAGCAGATCCCCCATTCGGATACCCACCCGCGACATCTTATCGGCATAGGACGGGCCAATCCCTCGCCCCGTCGTGCCGATCCGGCGAGAGCCTTTCGATTGTTCAGAGGCTTTGTCAATCGCTTTGTGATAGGGCAGAATGAGATGGGCGCGCTGACTCACGACAAAATTCTTCCCGATCTTCACCCCTTGAGTCTGAAGATGGTCTAGCTCCTCGATCAACGAGGCTGGATCGACGACGACCCCGTTCCCGATCACACAGAGCGTCCCGCGATAGAGAATACCTGAGGGAATGAGGTGAAACACGAAGGTACCCCGTTCATTGATCACGGTGTGCCCCGCGTTGGACCCTCCCTGGTAACGAACCACCGCATCGACATCGCGGGCCAAGATATCTACAATCTTGCCCTTGCCTTCGTCACCCCACTGCGCCCCGATCACCACAAGATTTCCCATCGCCTGCCTTGCTCCCAAAAAAAGAGCCCTGGCTGGACCGAAAGCCAGAGCCGAGGGGCCATGGTAGGAGTGCCCCCGCAGTTTGTCAAGAACCGTGACGGTCAAATCGTTCTGAATTTTTCTCTTTTCTCACCTCCAGGGATACGCCGTGACCATAAGTCCTGATATGGCCATCAGTAGTTGCCGGAACTTTTTGCCGCTCAATTTTACCTTGTCAACTTAGTGACTCAACGATGTATCACGCTATCCCCGTTCCGTGCCCTGAAACAGAATGGAAGGAGTTCGACAAGGTTGACTGGTTGAAACTCACTGACAGGCACACCCTCATGAGCTATCTATCTATACGGTGGTATCACGCCGCCGCTAGAACAATACCACGCGTAGCAGCATGTCAGACGGACGTGAGAAAATTACGAGATAGAACGCGCGCAATCCCTCTTTTCCTCACAATGCCGATGAGGGCTATCCCCGAGCATTGAAATCTAGGTTGTCAACAGACTGCTAGAATCGCTCCGACGTTGCGTCGAACGAATTGCAGCCAAACCGCCGTCGTCTGCTGATCAACTGGCGCAGAACCCTGATCCGCAAGACATTATCGCCCTGAATCTTCAGCGTGCCGTCCAACTGTCCGTCGATCTGGCATCCCCACCTGATCGCCGAAACTCACGCTCGTCCACCCTCCACAATGGCGGAGAACTTCGATGTCCTGAAGAATCTTCAGTTCATCAGTTCCGCACTCAGCGAGCGTTTGACAAAAGCGGTTGAATTCAGAAACGTTGCCGTTCATAGCTATCAGGCCATCGATTGGAACATCGTCTTTCAGATCTGCCGCCACCATCTGGACGATTTTCGGCAATTCGCCCAGGCGATTGCCCAACGACTCAACACCCGCTAACAATATTAAACGGCTCGATCCCTTTGCCTTGTTCTCAAACAAGTATGTCGGCTCGGTCTCCCACTGCCCACAGTTTTCTTATCCGCCCACCCACTGCCAGATATATTTCACCCGCCCTACCCTCCGATTGCTTCACAATCGATTGCGAGACGTGCCATTAACCCAGCCGAGCACCATTATCTAATTAACCCGTCCAAGCTTGCTTGCTGTTCTCTCTTGGAAGGACATCTATGTTGGTCTATGTGCGCCCGTCGAACGAAGCCCTTCTGAGGACGCGTGCTCCGGGAGCACAGGACCAACATAGGTGTCCTTCCATCCCCTTATCGTGTGTGTTCCGCGAGCAGGAGGACGGCCAGGTTGTCCTCTACTGCGCACATCGAATGACCCGCACCTTGCAAATGACCCTTCCGAGCTTGCTCGTTTCACTTTCCCAGGAATGGCACCCGTGTTGGTTCGACTGCGGCCGTCGAGCGAGCACATTCTGATTGTGCGTGCTCCGGGATCATGGAATCAGCACGGGTGTCATTCCTCCCCTTTCATCGTGCGCGTTCTACGAGTAAGAAGGGCACATGGCCACTCCTTCCCCCATTCATGATTTTGCCCCTTGGATTCCACCGCACCTTCCATCACATCGTCCGTGAGAGCACGCTTTGACTTTATGGGCCGATATCATTTATAAGAATTTAAAAGCTAACCATCCACTCACCCAAATCAACATGGAGGAGACCATGGGAAGAACCTGCACCATCCTAGGGCATTTCGTGTGGGCTTCGGCGCTATGTGTTGCCCTATCAGCCTGCTCCTCTACCGAGACCATCAATAAATTTCTCTCCTCCACAACGCCAGGCGATTGGTTTACCGGCGATGGGCTCCTGAAGCCGGATCAGAAGGTGAACGCGTTCGTGGCAATCAATTTCGAGAATCTCAAACAGGACATGGCGCAAGGTCATGGAGAATATCTCACCTCCTTGAGCACTTTGTTAGGGGTTCCGCAGGATCGCCAGGCCTCGTTCTTCGCCCATGCGCAGTCCAGCTACCTATTCGTGAGGGAACATCAGAGTAGTCCCCAGGAGGTCATCGCGCTGCTCGCTGAAAAGACGCCGTCAGCCACGACGTTCCGTTGACCGCTGAACTACCTGAGTTGAACTAGAGCGAACGCGCCTGGCACACCGATGCTCCCATTTCGACAAAATTTTTCATCCCACTGATTTCTCCGCCGCGGACCAGCCAGCGTTCGCCCATGCCGTAAAGCTCGCCTGCCTCGTGCAGGGAGAGCTGACGATGATGCACGTGGACCACACGGTCGGACGCCAAGGCTTCGAAGACTTCCCTCGCATCCGCCCACTCCTCGCTCGCTGGGGAGTGTTGCCGGAAGGCAGTTCAAAGGAAGATGTCGCAAGGCTGGGAGTCCAAATCAAACGTGTTCGCGCCGTCTCAGATGATACGACGAGCGCCATGCTCCAACACCTCACCTCGCACCCCACAGAGCTACTCGTGCTCTCGACGCACCAGCGTGAAGGACTCGCTCGTCTCACACACCACGCAGTTGCTGAGCCTGTGGCTCGCGGTTCCCACGCAATGGCACTCTTTGTTCCAGCCGGCGTCGAGGGATTTGTCTCAGCGAAGACGGGCCGCCAGAACTTGACTCGAGTGTTGATTCCGCTTACCCATAAACCAAACTCGCAACGGGCCATCGACCATGCCGCGCACCTAGCGAGCACGCTGGGGAGCGAGAAGGTCCTATTCGAACTGGTCTTTCTTGAGAAAAGCGCAGATCCCCAAAAATTCACTCACCCAGAGCGCCTAGGTTGGTCGTGGAATACCCTCGTTGCCACGGGCGATCCAGCCGAGTGGATCTTAGCAGCAGGAGCTGATTTCGATGTGGATCTGATCGTGATGATGACGGAAATACACACCGGCCTGTTCGACCTGCTTCGTGGAAGTACCACCGAACGGGTGGTCCGTGGCATACGCTGCCCCCTGCTCGCTATTCCTGCCCGACCAGATTTACCCGTCCTTGCTCCATAGCCTGCTCGTTATACCTGTCCGAAGCCTCCCGACCTAACACAGCCCGCACCACTGCTCCGCCGCGAAACATTAGGAAGTTCGATGGCACAGCGGGCACACGCGGACCCGGCAAGATGATTCCCACGAGATTCAACGGATCGCTAGCAGATAGCTTGATGTCGTGAAAGGCAGCGCCAGACTCGTTCTGTTTCCTCCCCGCTCGTAACGATTCAACCGCCTCAGGCAACGCAAACTGCTCTCCCGTAAAGCCGCTCACGAACCGCCCCCCACGGATCTCACCTTGCAACTCCATACGGCGATACTGCACCAGCACATCACGCCAGGACTGCATCAGTGACTCACGGGCCAGCAAATCACGGAAGACGATGCCGTAGCGACGCAACAACTGTCGCGCGACAGCTTGACCGCAGGGAAGTGCTGAGTGCGTGGGTGCTGAGGGCTGAGCGGAAGCCGATGATCGATGACTGACAACCGTTTGGAGTAGCGACCATCGCCCAGCCGTGTGTCGAGGTCGGCGAGCCCGCTCCCGTCCTTCTGCGCGGCGTCGGCGCGGGTCCATAAGGGCACGGAGATTGTCGAAGCCGTCTGCCGTCACCAGGCCCGCGGCCACGAGTTCCCACAGTCCATCTTCCACTTCTGCCGGAAGATGGTTGGCCAATCGCACAAGATCGGCAAAAAAACTTGCGCCCCGCTCCTGCAAGAGACGAAGCAGGTCTTGCGCCACATGACTCAACTGCGCACAGGGGTCAGGCCCATGCGATCCGGCGTTATCATAGAAGGCAGACATCAACCACTCGCTCTCCTCACGTGGGAACAGACTAATTGGCGCCACACTCGTCGGATTGATCCGACGTCGCGCAAGATCGCCACCGGGCGCAAGCCGTGGATGAGGAGAGAGTCTGCCCCAGCTGACTGCTCCGCTCAGACAGAGCCGGTCCAACAGCTCCGGTTCATACTTCGCAAGCCTCGTACGAAGCAGATGTGGCTCCCAGGCCGACGCTGCCGCTTCGAAGCCGGCCAACTGTGCCACGATGTCCAAGAGACCTGCCTCGCCATGCACACGCGTCCCAGGGGCGACATGTTGCCACTGAAAGAGAAATCGCATGAACTCGGCCGCAGTCACTGGCTCGACTTCTTTCCGTAGCCTGCCGATGGTCAGGCGATGAATGCGCGCCAATAACCGGCGGTGACACCATTCGGGCGCTCCAGCGCCCGCCAGTTCTGAGTGTTGAGTGCTGAGTGCTGAGTGAGGACGGAATTGGCCGCGGAGGATTTGCCCGGATGCTTCGAGGCGAAGCAGTGAGCCATGAATCGAGTCGGAAGGCAGGTGAAGTCGCGCAGCCAGCGCTCAGCCGTCGTTGGCCCGATGCTTTCCATCCAGCCAAGCACCGTGGCATCCAGTCGCGGCTTCATCGCCCGATGTCAACATCGATTCCATTTGGTCTCGATGTTCTGTCGCCACCCACCCTCTGACTTCTTGCGCCTCACTCCTCACGTTGAGTTCAACCGCACGCCCTTCTTCAATCAAACGCGGCAAATGCATCGCCCAGCCCTGCACCCCCTCGACCGGCAGCCAGAGCAACGTCAACAAGGCGTCGTGCAATTCGTCCGGATCGCGCACGACAGGCCAGGACTCCCGCTGTACTTCCTCAATCGCTGCGGGATCCAAGGCCCCAACCTCACCGGCCAACTGAGCCGGCAGCGTGCGCCGCATCTCCACTGCCCGCGCCCGCCGCTCTTCCAACGGCGCATCGTCGAGAAAGGCATAGGGGTTGGCATTCAAGATCTCGTGTGAGAACGGAGAAGGCACAGGCGTATCGACCGCCACACAGCTGATGACCCCGGATTCAATCTGCTTGAGGAGTGCGGTCAGCCCGTCGAGATCCATCGCCTCGGTGAAACAATCCCGCAGGGTCTCACGCACAAGCGGATGATCCGGAATCTGACGGGTCCGCTCGCCGATCATATTATCCTGACAGGCCATCGCATCAGGGAAGACGGCGCCAAGCAGATCTTCCGCCTTCATCCGTTGGATCTGCGGGGGAACCTTTTTCCCATGCGAGAAACGCAGCAATACCAACGCACGACTGACATTCCAGCGCCAGCGAGTCATAAACATCGGCGCTTGGAGCACGGCGGGAAGCAAGACCTCGCGAAGCGTCCGACTCTGCAGGAACCCGAACACCGACGCGAGCGGAAAGCTGTGCTTCTCGCCCAGCGAAATCACGATCCCATTATCGGTCGCCGCTGCTTGCAATTCAAAATCGAAGGTCACACAGAACCGCTTCCGCAAGGCGAGGCCCCAGGCCCGATTGATCCGCGCCCCGAAGGGCGTGTGCAAGACCAACTGCATCCCGCCGCTCTCATCGAAGAACCGCTCTGCCACGATCGTCTGCTGCGTCGGCACCGCTCCAAGGACCACCTTGCCCGCCAACACATATTCAACGGCCTGTTGTGCCCCGCGCTGATCCAAAGCGCACTCTTGGCGAAGCCAGCGAAGTGCTGAGTGCTGGGTGCTGAGTGGATTTTCAGAGAAGAGGAGATGATCGAGATCGCTCCGAAGTCTGGCGACTTCGGCGGATAGCTCCGCCGTTCTCGACGGGGCTTCGCCGCGCCAGAAGGGAATGTTGGGAGGGGCACCGTGGGCGTCTTCCACCCGCACCTTGCCCCTCTCCACACCCTTGATCCGCCAGGAGGTATTACCCAGTAACATGATGTCGCCGGCCAGACTCTCCACCGCAAAGTCTTCATCGACCGATCCCACAACCGTCCCTTCAGGCTCGGTCACCACGGCATAGTTCGCGTTGTCCGGGATAGCCCCGCCGGACGTGATCGCCACCAGCCGTGCCCCACGTCGGCCTTTAATACGATGATTGATCCGATCATGATGCAGATAGGCCAGACCCCGCCCGCGATTCGTCGCAATCCCGTCCGCCAACATCCTCACCACCTGATCGAACTCCGAACGAGCCAAAGCCCGATAGGGATCGGCCCGGCGACACAGGTCGAATAAGTCGTCTTCCTGCCAGGTCTGCGTCGCCGAGGACGCCACGAGCTGCTGGGCCAGAATGTCGAGTGGAGCCGGAGGCACGGCAATGCGATCCAGAATTCCTGTCCGAATAGCTCGTATCAGCGCCGCACATTCGAGCAAGTCATCCCTCGTCATGGCAAACAGACGGCCCTTGGGAATGGCCTTGATCCAGTGACCGGCCCGACCGACTCGCTGCAGGCAGGTGGCAATCGCGCGAGGCGAACCGATCTGGCAGACAAGATCCACCGTGCCGATATCGATACCGAGTTCCAGCGAGGCCGTGGCGACGACGACGCGCGTCTTGCCGCTCTTGAGCCGTGCTTCCGCCGACAAGCGAATGTGACGAGAGAGACTGCCATGGTGCGCTGCAACCACGTCTGCGCCTAAGTCTCGCAACCGTTCTTCCAGGGAGTGCGACACTCGTTCAGCAAGGCGCCTTGTATTGACGAAGACCAAGGTCGATCGATGTTGCCGGACCAGCTCGGCAATGCGATCGTAGACATCGGCCCAAATGGCGTTCGTGGCCACGGCACTCAGTTCATCCTTCGGCACTTCCACCGCCAGATCCATCTCCCGCTTGTGGCCCACGTCGATAATTGTTGGCATCGGACGATTCCCGACCAGGAACTGCGCCACGACTTCAATTGGCCGTTGTGTCGCGGAGAGCCCGATCCGTTGAGGCTTCGTCAGAGTCAGCGCTTCCAGCCGCTCTAACGATAGCGCGAGATGTGCCCCACGTTTGTTCGGCGCGATCGCATGGATTTCATCGACGATGACGGTCCGGACCGTCTGCAATACCCGGCGGCTCTTCTCTGCCGTCAATAAAATATAGAGCGACTCCGGCGTCGTGACGAGAATATGAGGAGGCCGCTTCAACATCTGCTGGCGATCCGCCATCGGCGTGTCGCCGGTGCGGACCAGCACACGGAGTTCCGGCATCAAGATCCCGGCAGATAATGCTGCGTGTCCTATTTCAGCCAACGGCTGCTGGAGGTTTTTCTGTATGTCGTTGCTGAGCGCTTTGAGCGGCGACACGTAGAGCACCTGCGTCTGATCGTCGAGTTCTCGCGCAAGAGCTTGTTGGAAGAGGCGGTCGATGCAAGAGAGAAAAGCGGCGAATGTTTTTCCAGAGCCGGTCGGCGCAGCAATGAGCACATCCGTCCCCGACTGAATGACCGGCCAGGCCTGAGCCTGTACGTCAGAGGGGACACCGACAGACGATTTAAACCATTCACCAATGAGAGGATGAAATTGAGAAAGCGGCATAGCGCATTGATGCTACCATGCCGAGTGTGGAAGCTCTACCCGCTAAGGCATCGCTCGGACATAGATGTGGGAACCGCTCCCTGTCACAAGATTGGTTGCCTGCGATGAAAATGCAATGAAGGTGCCGTCGCTGTTCGTTGAAGGCTGGTCACTCGCGAAATTCCTGCAACGGGAGTCACACTGTTATCTTTAGAGACAAGACTCGTCGTACCATTCACACCAACTAACCGATCATGGCTGTAAACCTGTTGCCCGGCCACTGCCGGAGCTGGGCTCAGGAGGTTCGTAGCTAGTGAGGTAAAGGCAATCACTTGCCCGTTCGAGCTGATGGATGGAACACTGCTCGCCCCATTGCCCTGAACAGGCGATCCATTGTTGTCATGCGAGACAAGACTGTTGGTCCCATTGACCCCCGTGTTGCGATCATGAAGATAGATCTGTTGACCGCTCACGCTTGCTACGAGATTTGACGCGAGGGACATGAATGCTACAAACCGCCCGTCTCCGCTGATCGACGGGGTACTGCTGTTGCCGTTTCCGGCTGTTGCACTACTGTCTTTGGAAATAAGGCTGGTGGTTCCATTCGCGCCAGTGAGGCGATCATGGATACAGATCTGCTGGTTACCGCCGGCGGCACCAAGATTCGTCGACAGCGAGGCAAAGGCAATGAAGCGGCCATCGGAACTGATGGCGGGCGTGGCACTTACGCCGTCGCCCGGTACTGGAGTCGCACTGTTATTTTGTGAAACAAGCGTGGTCTGACCAGTCTGTCGATCGTGAACATAGATCTGGGTCCCGCTGACGCCGGCCACCAAGTTCGTGGAGGCTGAGACGTAGGCAACATTTCGGCAGTCCGCGCTGATCACCGGCGCTGTGCTGGTCCCGTCTCCGACGATACCGGCGCTGCTCTTCGAGACCACAGTGGTTTGACCGGTCTGGCGATCCCGCACATAGATCTGTTGACCGCTCACACCCGTCACAAGATTCGACGACAATGAGACAAACGCCACGAGCCGACCGTCGCTGCTTATCGAAAGATCGCTACTGGCGCCTCCGCCTTCGTTGATAGCACTGGAGTCACTATCGCGGGATATCACCTCAACCTGATTCGTCTGCCGATTGTGTAAATAGATCTGCGTACCGCTGACACCGGTCACGAAGTTCGTCGATGACGAAGCAAAGGCGATCAGACTTCCATCTCCGTTGGTGGAGGGAGTCGAACTGGAGCCACTTCCCCCCGTACCACTGCCATTGACCGACACACGATCCGTCCTGGTATGGATGGCAAACAGCACTGAGCCGGTCGCGGTCTTCCCTGTGCTGTCCGTCACCGTGAATACAGCAGTCGGGTTTTCTACTGCCGTCGGGGTGCCGCTCACGACACCCGCGCCGGCATTGAGGAATTATAAATAATAACACAATTATACATAAACTTACAAAAACATAACAAAGTTCAAACATTTTCTTAAACACTTATTCAAGCGATAAGCGATAACGTTCAACTCTCGTTACGTGTACCCCCACAAGTCAGTGCCCTTCCTCAATTACTCTCTCATCAACCCTTTCTTTTTCTCTTTCTTTCCTCTCTTCCACTCTCTTTACTTATCCTCTTATCACACTCTTATTTTTATCCTCTCCTCCTATCTCTCTTTCTCCTCCATCTCTTTTCCTCTTTCTTATTTCTACTTTTTTCTCATCATCTCTCTCTCTTTCCTTTTTTTTTTTTTTTATCCCTCTCTCTCTCTCCTCTCTTCCTTCCCTTCCTTCCTTTCCTATTTTTCCATCGCTTCTTCCTCTCCACCATCTTTCCTACTTCCTACCCATTTCTATCCCCTTTTTTTATTTCTCCTTCCCATTTTCCCCTCTCTTTTCTCTTTTCCACCTCCTTTTTTCTCTCCTCTATCTTCTTCTTTTTTTTTATCTCTCCTCTTCTTTCTTTTCCTCTCTACCTACTCCTTTTCTCTTTTCTCTCCTCTCTCATCTCTTCCATCATTTCTCTCCTCATCTTTCCTCTTCTCATCACATATATCCCCACATATTTTTTTTCTTCCTATATTTTTTTTCCTTTCTTCTTTTTCTCTCTCTTAACGTCCGGCAATCTGCTCGGCGAACAGCCCTCGGCCAGATGCGTCCGCACATACTGCCACAGCCAGAGATCCAGGAGTTTGCGGTCGCCGTGGCTGACAGGCTCGGCCGCCGCGAGGGTGTGCGCCGTGCAGGCACGATACAGTCCCCCCACTGTATTGCGGATGTGCTCGCGGCTCACGGTGCTGGGGCCCGCCCCAACACCCTCGCCATCATCCGCAACTAATGGCCGTGGCCAGGCCCAGGCTCAAGGTCTCACGGTCTTCAGCACTCATGTGTCGATAGGATCTTGTGACATGCAACACCTTAGCCCATCAGGCCGTAGTGTTGCACTTGGAGTTAGATGGACAATCCGGTCAGCAAGACTCCGCCGAATAGCGTCCAGGTGAACGGGGCCGTTCACCCAGTAACCGCAAGGGTCGATGTATAGGCATTGCCAACCACACCGAAATCAGCTGCCGTCGTCGACACCGCAAAGTCTGAGGCAGTGCCCCCACCTCCGCCCCCACTGTTTGTACAGCCAGAGAGTCCAGATACAAGGACGATGATCGATAACACGAGCGCAATGGATTTCATAGGGGACATTCTCCTACGAGTTCTTCTTTGAGACAATAAATATGCTATTTTACGCAACGGTGAAGAGGTGGATTTCTCTCACGGACGGAGATATTGAGTGACGCAACACATACCATCTCCGCTGGTCGTGCTGGGATCCGGCTACACGGGCCGTGTCGTGCACAGCATCGGAGCCTCGCAGGGAAAAGCTGTCCACGTCACCAGCAGGAGTCCCCTCAATAATCTCTCAGGTATTCCTTCGGAACAATGTCTACGGTTTGATTTGGAGCAGCCCTCAACCTGGCTGAACATTCCTGCGGGCGCCGATTTCATCTGGTGCTTCCCTGCCATGCCGCTCGAACAAGTACAGGCCTTTGCACGCACGCTGGACCAGTCGGCTCGACGCATTGTCGTCCTAGGAAGCACGTCTGCCTACGAAGTCTCCGATCATTCGACCGAATACCCTCCCCCCTGGATTGACGAATCAGCTCCGATCGACCAAACCAAGCCGCGCGTGCAGGGCGAGGAATATCTGCGCGAACAGCATGGGGCAATCGTGCTGCGTGTGGCAGGCATCTACGGACCGGAGCGCAATCCTCTCGATTGGATCAGGCAAGGCCGCGTGAGTCCGTCACGCAAGTACGTGAATCTTATTCACGTGGAAGATTTGGCAGCCATCTGTCTGGCCGCAATTGAGAAGGGGAAACCCGGCGAGGTCTACAACGTCAGCGATGGCACGCCGATGACCTGGAACGAGATCTGCGTAACGGCAGAGCAGAGATGGAGTGTGACAGCGACAGCGCCCAAAGAAGGCCGTTCATCGGGAAAACGAATCAGCAACGCCAAGCTTCGAGCAGACCTAGGCTACGCTCTGAGGCACCCAGACCTATACGAAGCTCTAGCATTGATCGAATCAGCACAGTGAGCAGGCTTGTCAAAACGGTCATCCACAGGCCGAGAGTAGATATCACTCTCATCAACTGAGATCACGCCAGCCCCATGTCTTCAGGATGGTCAAAATGGCTTCCAGCTAGGCCCGAGGCGAGACAGAACCGGAGGCGTACCCTCTGGGGTACGTTGAGGATTGTGGCGAACCGAGAACGAAGTTGGAAGGCATTTTCACCATCCTGCTAGCGGAGGAGGGCCATTACTGCTAAGCACACCAGCAGATTATTGATCGCATGGGCGAGAATACCTGGCAAGAGACTTCCGGTTTTTTCATAGATCCACGCCCAGAGCACTCCACTCCAACAGACGCTCAACAATCCTACAACTCCATAGCCATGCGCGATGCCGAAGATGCCGGCGCTGATCAACGCGGCCGGCAGAAAGCGGAATTTACGGCGGAGAATCGCGAACAGCAACCCACGAAACGCGAGTTCCTCGAACAGCGGCGCAAAGATCACGTATTCAAGCAAACTGACGGCCGTCAAGGACGGAGCGGCCCAGACGAGATCTGCATCGAACCATTCGGCCCAATGGCTCGTCAGGTGGAACGGCTCCGACAGCCGATCCATGACCCACCCGCCCCACAAACCTGCTGCCACCACCGCCAATACCGCAGCCGCTAGAGCGGCCGGCATTGGCCCATCCAATTTCCAACCCAAAACCATCATCGAACGTCATGCCGGACGGCCGGAAGAGATGATGGTACGCCAAGAGGAGTAACGGCACATTCGTCAGCGGAATGGCCAATGCCCGGAGCGAGACATTGTCGGGCGGCGCATAGAACAGAAACAACGCCGTGAGCATCGCGCCGATCGCACCGCCGCGCAGCAACACCGCCGCACCTATGCCGCCTGGCCATGGCGGCGGCACACCCGGCTCATGCAGCCGGACGAAACTGGACGGCTCATTCCGTCTGAACCAGAGCAGCACGCACACCACCGTACCGACAGCCATCGCGCCGAGTTCAACAAGCGTCAAGCGATGCGACCGGACAAACTGGCGGTCGATACGCACAGCGGCCTGTTCTTGAATCCTGGCCACGAGCGCGGCATCGTTGGCACGGCGTGCCAGGCGTTCAGCCAGGCGATCGTAAAACCAACCGGACGGCAACGCCTTCTGCCGCCTTTGCTTGCCACAAGACATATCTGGTCCGCGTCATGAACCGGTCCTTCACCATAGGCGGCCGTCACCAGATCGGCGAACTGAGGAAGCGGGTCTTCTGCTCTGACCCACTCATGCGCTGAGAGGAGCGCCTGCGACACATGGCCGGCCTCGGCTTGGAGAATCGCCAATTGAAGGGGTACTAACGGGTCTTCCGAGATCTCCGCCAGTTCTCGATACCATTCAATCTCGTGCGCCCGTTCAGCCTCGTCGTTGCCGGAGGCCCAGGCCAAGAGCTGCTGTTCCCACTGAGGCGCGCGCTTGAGTCCTTCCTCCACATCCCTGGTCCGACTGACCATCAGACTCAGTGCTTGCTCAGGCGACTCGATCCGATCCAGCTTCGATGCCGATGTCGACAACCCTATCACCGACCCCAGAGCCACGGTAAGAAAGAGCGCGGACAACAATGTGACCATGGGCGAAAACCGCCCAAAATAGACCCCGATCGGCGGCGGCGCATCTGTGGATCGCCACCAAGACTTGGGCTGTTGCGGGTCGTTGAGAGACACGGCGGCTGACTCAATCATCGTTTGAACTATAACATGCTATTTTTCTCCCTCGAAATCCCCCGGAATGGCTAGGCGACGAAGGGGCCGTTCAGAATACCCGTGGCCGAACACTAACTAACTCCGCTATACTGGCTTCTGGTCTTGCTCTGGTAGTTAACTCAGAGGACTGTATAGGGGACTGCCGCTTATTCTGCGTTCATCGCGGATTCGCTCCGCGTCGCAACCGACGCGTGAGCCGAAGCCCCGAGTACAGGTACTTGAAGGTCCAGGGGCGTGCCCGCTGGCGAAGGCCCGTCGTAGCAGCGTCCGACAGCAAGTTTCATAAAATCCTGAAGACCGAACAGACCAAATGGACTAGATTCGGAGTGCTATGCCGTGTTCAAAACTTTATCCCTCCACGCCGGCTGCTCCTTGGCCCAGGGCCCAGCATGGTGCATCCGCGAGTCCTACGTGCGCTCTCAGACCCCCCTGCTAGGACATTTAGACCCAGCCTTTCTTGCGCTCATGGACGATATCCAAACCCTGCTGCGAATCGTCTTTCAGACCAAGAATCGCTTCACCATCGCGGTCTCCGGCACCGGCTCAGCCGGTATGGAGGCTTCGATCGTGAATATCGTTGAGCCGGGCGATGCGGTGATCGTCGGAGTCAATGGCGTGTTCGGCACACGTCTCGCAACTATCGTTGAACGATGCGGCGGTAAAGCAATTCGCGTGGAAGCCCCCTGGGGACAGATCATAGAGCCAGAGGCGATTGAACTGGCATTGCGCCGATCCGGCCCGGTCAAAGCCGTGGCCATCGTGCATGCCGAAACCTCGACCGGCGTCTGGCAACCGCTTGAGCCGATCGCCCACCTTTGCCGCGACCATGACACGCTATTCGTCGTCGATGCCGTGACCTCGTTGGGAGGCGCACCGGTCGAGATCGATCGTTGGGGCATCGATGTCTGCTATAGCGCCACGCAGAAATGTTTGAGCTGCCCACCTGGATTATCTCCCCTCACTCTCAGCGACCGCGCTTTGGCCGCCATCAGAGCCCGGCGCACCCCCTGCCAGAGTTGGTACTTGGATATGGCCTTGATTGCGGACTACTGGGCTGAAGGCACCAGGGCCTATCATCACACAGCGCCGATCTCCATGCTCTATGCCCTTCGGGAAGCGTTGCGACTCGTCGAAGAAGAGGGATTGCCTGCCCGCTTCGCTCGCCATCAGCTCAATGGCGAGGCCTTGATCGCGGGCTTGACCGAACTCGGGCTTCCTCCCCTTCCCCCGGCAGGCCAGCGGCTCCCGATGTTGACCTGTGTCACAGTCCCTCCGTCTATTCCTGAAGCCGACATACGGGCGAACCTGCTCTCGACCTATGGCATAGAAATCGGCGGCGGGCTCGGCCCGCTCAAGGGGAAGGTCTGGCGCATCGGCTTGATGGGTGAATCATCGACCGAGGCTCATGTCTTGACCCTGCTCAATGCGCTGGAAGGACTCTTTATCCGCGGCGGCTGGCTCTCCACTCCAGGGATCGCACTCCAGGCTGCCGCACGAGTCTATAGCCGTACGGCATCCTGACGGCGGAGGACATCGATCGCATGAAAAACAAACCATCACTCTGGATGCTCGCTGCTCGGGGCCTTTGCCCTTATCGCCATGATCGCATACTTACTCTTCGCTCTGACGCTGGCCGATCACATGGAGCCGTATCCCGTTCCGTCAGACAAGGCTGCGCCGACAAAATCGGCGATGTGAGGGGCCGCATGATCGCCCTTCCCCTCGATACACCATGATGAAGTCCATTGCCATTCGCTCAGTGCGCGTCATCGACGGAACCGGTCGGACGATCGAACGGGCCACGGTGGTCATTCGCGGGGCCACGATTGCCGCTGTCGGATCGGATCGAGACCTCTCCATCCCACGTGGAGCAACCAAAATCGATGGACGAGGACTCACGCTGTTACCAGGCTTGATCGACTGTCACGTGCATCTCTGCCTTGGCGCTGAACCGGATGTCGTCGACGCGATCGCCAAAGAGACGCCCTGCGCTGACATTGCTCAAATCGAGCCAGGCTGCGCGACAGACCTTGGAGGCAGGCTTCACCACCGTACGCGACGTGGGATCGCGAGACCATTCCATCTTTACGTTGCAACGGGCTATCGACACAGGACTCGTTCCCGGGCCTCGCATTGTCGGAGCAGGCCTAGCGATTTGCATGATCGGCGGCCACGCCAGATTTATCGGCCAAGAGGTGGAAGGGGCAGAGCAAGTCCGTTCCGCCGTGCGCGCGCAAATCGCCGCCGGGGCCTCCGTCATTAAAGTCATTGCGTCGGGCGGCGTCCTCACGCCCGGCACCTCGCCGGACCAGGCGCAAATGACCGTGGAGGAACTCCAGGCCGCCGTGGACGAAGCGCAGCGAGCCGGACGGAAAGTCGCCGCCCATGCCCATGGATCGTCGGGGATGAAGAATGCCGTCCGCGCCGGAGTCCATTCGATCGAGCATGCCACGCTCATGGACGAAGAAGCCGCAGCCATGATGAAACAGCAGGGTGTCTTCATGGTGCCGACACTCTCCGCGCTGGCCACCACTGCCGCCTGCCGACTCGGATGCGGCATTCCAGAAAGCGCCTTGGACAAAGCCAAATCCATGACGAAGCGCCATCAAGTGAGCTTCAAGAATGCCCTGCGGGACGGCATCCAGATTGCGATGGGGACGGACGCGGGGACGCCCTTTAACTTTCACGGCGAGAACGCCCAGGAACTCGAGCGGATGGTCGCCTTCGGAATGAGCCCGATGCAGGCGATTCTCGCCTCAACCTCCGCTGCCGCACGCTTGATCGGGATTCAAGACCAGGTGGGAACGATCGAGAAAGGGAAACTGGCGGACCTCCTCTTGTTCGAGGGCAATCCGCTTCGTCGCATTGACCTGCTACGCGACCGCAGCAGGATTATCGGAGTGATGCAGAGCGGAAAGTTTGTCGCGGGGCCTCTTTCAAGGACGTGAAACGTTACATGTATTAATCGGTACTTAATCGGACAGACAAGGTCAGATGAATTCGGGCCTCGAAGGACCGCTCCCGGCCCAGAAGCCGGCGTACGACTTTCAAAATTCATGATCTGAAAGCTATCGTTCACTGTTGCACAACTGGTCGATTTCCCGACACAAGGACTAAATTCCCCAAGATGGCCGCTTTGGTCGCGTCTGCAGACTGACACGACCAAAGCGGCCATCTTAGTCGGCGCCGCGCTCAATTTCATATTGACAAGTGTTGCCTTACAGGCTACAGTCTGCCGGTGAAGATACGGAGCTTTACCCACAAGGGTCTTAAGCGGCTCTATGAGGACGGCAACGCGAAAGGCGTGCCGCCCGATACCGTGGACAAATTGCGGAAGATGTTCGCCTACCTCGAAAACATCGAAGACCCGGAGGAATTGCGGGCGCTTTCAGCTTGGAAGGTACACACGTTGACCGGCGATCGTAAAGGCACATGGAGCCTAAGCGTGACCCGCAACCGGCGTCTGACTTTCCGCATTGACGCCGCCGAAGGCGAATTCTTCGACGTGAATTTGGAAGACTACCACTAACGCACAGGAGTACAGGCTATGCCGATGAAGAACCCACCCCATCCCGGCGATTTTATTCGCACGGAGATCATCGAACCGGCTCAATTGTCTGTCACGGCGGCGGCCGCCGCGCTTCAGGTGTCCCGCGTGACTCTATCCAGCCTGTTGAACGGTAAAGCCGACCTGTCCGGCGATATGGCGCTTCGCATTGAAAAGGCTTTCGGCGTGAAGATGGATACCCTTATGCGGATGCAATCGGCCTACGACATTGCCGAGACCCGCAAGCGCGCGAAGGGAATCCGCGTCAAGCGCGTGCAGCGCGCCGCCATAAACCTGCACCCGTAATGCCGCCGGGGCCGTCGTCGTCATTAAAGTCATTGCGTCAGGCGGCGTCCTCACGCCAGGCACCTCGCCGGACCAGGCTCAAATGACTCTGGATGAACTTCAGGCCGCCGTGGACGAAGTGCAGCGAGCCGGAAGGAAAGTCGCCGCCCATGCCCATGGATCGTCAGGGATGAAGAATGCCATACGCGCCGGAGTCCATTCGATCGAGCATGCCACACTCATGGACGAAGAAGCCTCAGCCATGATGAAACAGCAGGGCGTCTTCATGGTGCCGACACTCTCTGCGCTGGCTACCACTGCCGCCTGCCGACTCGGATGCGGCATTCCGGAAAGCGCCTTGGACAAAGCGAAATCCATGACGAAGCGCCATCAAGCGAGCTTCAAGAATGCCTTGCGGGACGGCATCCCACATCGCGATGGGGACCGACGCTGGAACGCCCTTCAACTTCCCCGCCGAGAATGCTCAGGAACTTGAACGGATGGTCGCCCTCGGGATGAGCCCGATGCAGGCCATTCTCGCCTCGACGTCTGCTGCTGCACATTTGATCGGAATCCAAAATCAGATCGGTACGATCGAGAAAGGAAAACTGGCGAACCTCGTCCTGTTCAAAGGCAATCCGCTTCGCCGCATCGATTTACTCCGTGACCGCAGCAGGATTATGGGGGCGATGCAGGCGGGCAAGTTTGTCGCGGGGCCTCTTTCAAAGACGTAAAACGTTACATCTATTCATCGGTACTGAATCGGACAGACAAGGTCAGATGAATTCGGGCCTCGAAGGACCGCTCCCGGCCAAGTGCGGAAGTTCGGCGCCGAGATCGCACCGCCATAAAGCGGTCCTCAGCCCTGTCGCGTTAACATCTCGGGTTTTAAGCTCCCCCGTCAAGGAGGCATTCAAAAGGAGAACTTTTGGCGTCTGACGTTGGGCCCGATACGTGGTGGGCGGCATGCCTGCCAACGCCGTCGTCAACATGCGCGCCCTGGTGGCGCGCTTCGGCGCGGCGCCCCGGGCCTTCCTCGTGATCCCCCTGGTCGGCGTTCTTCATCGACTTCGCCAACGCGCTGATCGTCACGGGCTTCGTCAACTGGGTGAAGTGACGGCGAGACTTCGGTGGGATCGCGCAGCGCAGTCGTCTGGCGCTTCGACGGCTCAGTCCTTCAACGAGAACGGCGTGAAGTCCGTTGCCGGTCGTACCAGTCCTCGTTCTCCTGGCGCTTCAGCCAGCCGACGATCGCGTAGGTCACCGGCGTGAAGACGACCTCGACCGAGACCTTGAAGACCCAGTTGAAGGCGATGACCCTCATCATCGTCCCGGCTTCCCAGATCCCGAAGAACGCGATCGGATAGAAGAGGGCGCTGTCGACGAGCTGGCCGACCGCGGTCGAGCCGATCGTGCGCGTCCAGAGATGACGCCCCTCGGTCCAGACCTTCATCTTCGCCATCACGTAGCTGTTCATGAAGTCGCCGCACCAGAAGGCGACGATCGACGCGACGACGATCCGCCACGTGTTCCCGAAGACGACCTCGAGGGCCGGCTGGATCACGGCATTGAAGGGCTCCTCCGGATCCGCCGGCATGTGGATCACGAAGAGCCCCATCATGGTCGCGAAGATCATCGCGATGAAGCCCGCCCAGATGACCTTGCGCGTGCGCGCGTAGCCGTAGACCTCGGTCAGCACGTCGCCGAAGATGTAGGAGATCGGGAAGAAGAGGTTCCCGGCGCCGAAGGTCAGGCCGAAGAGGATGCAGGTCTTGCCCGGCCCGATCAGGTTCGAGCAGAGCAGCACCGTCACGAAGCCGGCCATCACGAGGTCGTAGTAGCGGTAGTGGCGGGGGTTCGAGACGAGTTCCTGCTCGAGCGGTTCGGCGGGGGTGGTCATCTGCGAACCAGGTTCCTCTCGGTCTGTGGGTCTATGTGCCCCGTGCAGGCATCGTCCGTTCGCGATCCCGCTCCGGATCCCGTCCCGGCCCGAGACTCGCCAGCAGTGGCAGGATCTCCCACTTCGCGAGCGCGATCCGGATCTCTGCCCAGACCGGCGTGGCCTTCGGATAGCCGGGCATAGCTCGTGATGTGGATCAGCCACTCAGGAAGGAATAGGAAATTAAAAGGCCTTTTGGCCTGGCCAGGAACGTACCAAAGACCTGGTTAAGGATTAATCCGCAGGCTCTGCCATCGGAAATACGGACGTGTCCCCTGCCGAAGGGGTCGGCCTGGTCCATTGTCCCAAGATCGGGCATTGGGAACAATATTCCATCATCGACGGTGGCGCAATGCGTGACGGGCCATCGACCATTTATCACAGGTTCTTATGCGGATCGACGTAAGACCCCCTCCTTGAGAAGGTTCACATCCCTAGCCCACTGCAAACGCCCGCCAGTCTCCCTGGGACGTTCTTGGGTCGTAAAGGAGAACCGCCTACCATAGAACGCAGACGTTGAACGGCCGCTTTTCAATTCGGTGATCGACCGGTTTGGGTCGAGGCCGTGTGAAAACGGGAAAGGAATTGGCGTTAAAGAAAATCGACCTCTCAGAATGAGCTGTATTCGATTACTTCGAGCCGGGCAATGGTCTGAGGGCCCCTGAAATCATGCAAAATCGAACTGCCTACGAGTTTTCACACAGCCTCGGTCGAAAGCGGTCATCGCCTCGGTGACCGGCACGGAAACGGATCCGCAGGGTTATTCGCGGCAGGTGAAAACACGGCGATCGCCGCGCAAGCCGTCGGTGCGCCACCGGCGTTCAGTCTTCCACGCCCACGCCGATCACGATGAGCACCGCATAGTCCTGCTTCGTGCAGCCCTCGACCGGAGGCATCGCTCCCCCTGGCGCAACGGGAAACGCCGTCTTCTGCGCGTTGGCCGGCGAGCACGAACCACCCACCGCCGCCGGTGTATAGCGCGCGGAGCGGCAGGCCAGGTGCGTCACGTCGTAGAGCGTCGCGCCTTTATCGAGCTCCCAGCGCCTGTCGCCATTCCTGTCGGCGGGATGAATGGTCAGCACCGCCGTCACGTCGCGGGCACCCGTGACCAGGTATTTGCCGGGAGGGAGCGGAAAGGTCGGCTGCTCCATGATCAAGCCGTGTTCCTCCAGCCACCAGTCCGTGCCGTCGAATTTCCAGCGCGCCGGGGCGACGCCACCGGCATCCTTCAACCGTTGATAGCGGTTCAGCTCGACGCCCCGAGGACCCGGGTCCAGAGGCCACAGACCCCACGATTGCGCGCCGCTCCCGGAGGTCGCACCTGGATCGCCCAACGCCGCGATGAACTGCGTCGATATGCGCTGGAACTTCGTCTGACCTCCGCCTGCGGCGTGAACCGGCTGAGCCACGGCGGCGATCGTCACCAGCAACACCGTCGCCAGGCATGCGCGGCGAATGAGGCGCTGCGTGCTCCTCGTGAGCGCCAACACGGCACCTCGCTGTACATGGGTTCGCACCCCGATCGTTCTGAGTGCTGAAATCATCGCTCGACGTTCCTTTCAGGACGGGTCAGCAACCACTCGATCACCGCCGTGTCCTCAATGGACCGCACATCTACACCGCGAATGACCGCTTTGGGTCGATAGCTGACACTGACTGCCAGGTCGAATCTGAACTCATACACGTTAAACGTGTCGGTCCTGTCCTTTTACGTTTCACGTTTCACGTTTCACGTTTAACGTCTTTCATAAAACAGCTCCAGCGCGGCGGCGAAGCCCTTCACCCGTCCTTTGCGGAACACCTCCTCAAGCTGTCCTCGTAGCGATCTGACGCCTCTCTCATCGCCTCGTTTCACCACGTCTTGGGACAGCAGCATCTCCGTCGCCACTTCGACGAGCCGCTGTTTGCGCCCCTCCATCTCCGCAGTGACAAGTTCCTCCATGATCTCCGATGCCCGTTCCTGAATGATCTCTTCCTTAAACGTGTCATACCCTTGATCCGCCACGGTCCGCTCACGAATCACGGCAAGTTCGGCTTTGATCCGCTTCACGTCTTTCATCAAGACCGCAAACACTTCCTTTCGCCCTTCATCGAAGAGCTTCTTCTCCATCTCGTCGAGGATGACGGCTGGATCAGCCGCTTCATCCCGTGCCGTTTCATCCCCCCAATTGAGTCGGTCATAGCTCCGACGCTTGTCCGGATCGCCGATGACTTCGTAGGCTGCATTGATCTCACGGATCTTGGGTTCGGCGTGCGCGCTATCGGGGTTGCGATCAGGATGGTGCTGAAAGACCAGCTTCCGGTAGGCCTTCTTGATCGCGTCGTCGGACGCATCGCGCGAGACCCCCAGCACCCGGTAGAAGTCGATTCGTGCCATGGCAACGACTATAGCATGGGGTTTTAACAGGCTTCACCTTGACTCCTCTATCGAAAACTCTAGCCTGGCGTCCGTACAACTTCCCCATAACCATCATCAATAATGCGGGGTTCCCGCTTCTGAGTGGGAATCAAACCTGTCGGTCCTTGACATCCCAGCAAAGCGGGTTATGTTGAAAGTATGACACACACTCCACCCCCTAAAGCCTTGACCCACGACGAGAAGAAAGCCGCCGACGCGGCATTTGCAGGCCGCCCGTTCAATGAAACATGGTCTGCGTCAGCCCGAACGATCTACGACGGTATCGTCAAAGCCTTGCCTCACACAGCATCGTGATTCCCGCCCCATCCGATGCCGAAGTACCAACGGAGGCTTCTTCCGCACAGGACGAGGCTCTCCAGGCTCAGGCCCAGGTACCTCTCACGCTAGAGCATGCAGGTGGGCAAGAATTAGTGGAACAGACGGCACAACCCCCGGCCATTCGAGACCGCCAAGCGGCGATTCAGGCCGGAATCTTGATTGACGTGACACCCACCGCCCTGCAACTCGGCATTACCTTCCCTGTCACGATCACCCGACCGCTCTGGGAAGTGGGCATTGTCACAAACCAAGCGCTCTCCGAAGAAGATCAAACCAGCCGGCTGCGCGACATATTGATGGCGTTCCGTTTGCGTTTGGCTGGCCTGACCACAGTGTCGCCACTGATCGACTTTCCAGTGCTGCTGGCCTTGCCACCGAGCCAGGTACCGCAACCGGTACCGTTGTTTTCACCGATCCAGGCGGACCCCACACACCAGGCGAATGTGACGCTCTTGTTGCCGAATGAGGTGTC
>CAVVIR010000032.1:0-200869 GCA_963748375.1 uncultured Nitrospiraceae bacterium | reverse complement strand
CTCCAGCAAAGGAATCAGCGCGACATGGCTTTTTTCACGCGCGCGATCGATCGGCCGGAGACCTTTGGCATCTTTTGCCGCTTTGTCTGCTCCCTTCGTCAGCAGCAGCACCACGATCTCATGATGCCCTTGTTGGGCGGCGACATGAAGGGCAGTCCATCCGTTCGTCGTCACCGGTGTTACCTCCGCCCCTTTGTCCAGCAGTAGCGCCACGATCTCCCGATGCCCCTTGCCCGCTGCGATAAAGAGCGGAGTTGCGTTGTTGCCTAGCCGTACCTGCTTCACATTGGCGCCGCGATCCAACAGGAGGGCCACAACGTCTCGGTGTCCTTCCTGGGCTGCGGTAAAGAGCGGGGCTTCGCCGCTGTCCGTTCTCACCTGGTTCACGTCTGCGCCCTTGTCCAACAGCAGCTCTGCTATGGCTCTATGGCCTTTCTCAACGGCGATGTGAAGCGGGGTCACTCCGTCCATCGTTTCCTGTTTCAGGTTCGCGCCTTTGTCCAATAGGAGAGCCACCGCGTCTTGGTGGCCCGTTTCGGCTGCCTTGTAAAGCAGAGTAATTCCGTCCTCACCCGCCGCGTTGATGTCAGCCACTTTTTCGACGGCGCTGGTGATCTCGCCGAGATCTCCCTTACTTGCTGCTGCGAGCAGGGCTTCATCCACCGGCCGCATGGCCAGGAGTAGGGGGATCAGTCCCACCGCAGCTATCAGGACCATCCACCGTTGTGTCATCGTGCCTCCATCGCCTACGGGGCCGTTGTGACCGAGCTAATGCTTGACGTAGAAGGGCATGCTGTGAACTGTGGCCGGGTATCTGTGGTGATCGAATTCCACGGCCAACTCGGTGCCTGGCGTACTGAAGTCGCGAAGGGGGAATCCGAAGGCAATGACTTGATTGAGCTGCGGGGAATGGACGGCACTGCTGATCCAGCCCACTTCACGATCGCCACTGTACAGTTTGGCTCCATGCGGAGGAACCACTGATTCTATGAGAACCAACCCAACCAATTTTCGCCGCACGTTGCCGTAGGTGTCCATTCTCGCCACGACTTCTTGCCCAGGGTAACAGCCTTTATTCAAGCTGAACGCTTTCCCCTCCAGGTTCGCTTCCGGCGGGACGATCTCTTCGTTGAGATCAGGGCCGGCCTTCGGTAAGCCCGCTTCGATGCGGAGGGCCTCACGAGCGTGACTGCCAATTGCCTTGATGCCGTATGTCGCACCGGACTCCATCAGCCGTTCCCATGCTGTGGGGAGGGCATCGGCAGGCAACAATATTTCCAGATCATCTTCCCCGGTTTCTTCTGTACGCAGGACGAGCGCGGCATGGCCTCCGATTTTCGCTGCGATGGCGCTCACCGGTTTGAGGTCGCTCATCTCGACTCCGAACGCGGCGCTGACGGTCGCACAAGCGTTCGGCCCGCTGACGAGTAAGAGCCCCCAGGACTCTGCACAGTTCTCCATCTTCGCTTTGGTGCCGTAAAGCAGAAACTTTCTGAGGGCTTGGAAGGTGGCCTCGCCGACCTCGCCGACATCTTCCACCCACACATTGTCAGGGAAGATATAGACTCGAAAGTAGCCGAGCATCTTGCCCTTGTGGGTCAGAAAGCTTGAATAGCGTCCTTGGCCCGGCTGGAGCGGGAGGATATCGTTGCTGATGAGGCTCTGTAACCATTTCACGCGATCATCGCCGGTGACGCGGATTTTCCCACGGTATGAGAGGTCGGAAAGGCCGACGGCCTGGCGTACCGCCTGATACTCTGTGCCCCATTGGCCATAGTGAGCGGGCATGTCCCACCCGGTGACCTCTTCAAAGGTTGCGCCAAGCTTCGCGTGATGTTCGTGGAGACGTGACTGTTTCATCCGAACCCCTCGACGTGAGTCTCCTGCCAGCCCACTTCCTCGACCAGATCTTTCAATCGTGAAGAGAACTCATTGCGCGAGACGATCTTGGTCACGCCCAGCGCCTTGGCCCGGTGAAAGTATCGACTTCTTCGTGATTAGCGAAAGCGAGAATGGGAATGGTTTTCATGCTTGCGTCGGCTTTGAGAGTTTCCAGAGCCTGATAGGCGTTCAGCCTCTCGTCGTTCATGTCCACAATGAAGGCGGACAGGGTCGTGGAGGAGGCCTTTTCTGCGATGTCCTGCTGCGTCCGAGCCCGTTCGATCTTGTAGCCCTTCGCCATCAGGGCGTCGCGGACCTTGGTATAGAAAAAGATATCGGTAACTGCAACGAGAATAGTCTTCTGGTCTGTCTGGTTCATTTGGTTTTTCTAGTTTCTTTGGTTCAAAAGGAGGCAGTCGTTTCAACTACATGGCTCAACTAGGAAATCAAGGCAACTAAGACTGCTAAGTAAATTACAAACCAGATCAACTAAAACAACGAGACAAACCAGATAGACCAAACAAACCAAATGAACCAAACAAACAAGTCTAATTGAGTGAACTGATCAATCGCCCCAATGCTTTTTTTGCCAAGGCATAATTGGGATTAAGGGCCAGGGCTTTCTTGTAGGAATCGATTGCCTCAGTCCATTGCCCTTTGCGCTCGTAAACCCGACCTAGATTGAGGTGGGGGAAGGCCGGGCTCTCATAGCGTCTTGCCTGCAGGGCTTTCTGAAACCAGGTCATCGCTTCGTCGAGTTCACCTTTTTCGATCAGATAGGCCCCGATATCATTATAGGGGTTGCCGAAGTCAGGGTCCTGCGCGATCGCTTTGTGGCATTCCTCAATCGCCTCGTCGAGCCGTCCCATGAAGCTGTAGGTCCACCCGAGGAAAGTATAGGCTTCGGCAGTCGGATGACTCTCAATCGATTTCTTGTAGAGCGTGACCGCTTCTTCCAGCTCGCCTTTCATCTGCAGTTCATAGGCTTGTTGGAAGAGTTGCCACGCCTCGCGTTTATCTTCTTCGTGGCCTTCGCCTTGCAGTAAAAAATCTTGTACATCCATAGTTAGGCCGATGAAAAAGATCCCCAGCGTCGTTCTCAGTCGTGCGAACTCCTCAACGTACCCCTGAGGGTACGCCTCCGGGTTCGCACTCCCTGCGGCCTCGCTGGATGACCTTTTTGATCGGCCTCCAGGAACCGGGGGGACAGGTTATTCGTTCTTCAGCTTCTTCTTAATCAGCTCTGCGCCATAGCGTCCAGAGAGCAACATTGAGCCGAAGGCCGGTCCCATGCGGGGTGTGCCGTAGACCGCCGCCACGGCCAATCCGATCACGAAACAATTAGGGTAGACTTCGCCGGTCCGGTCCATGACTTCTTCTTCGGATCGAGAGACCCACATGCCGCCGTTGCCGGGCACGGCTTTGTAGAGATTGCGTTTGTGCAACAGTTCCACGACGACGGCATCGTGGCCCGTCGCGTCCACGACGACCTTGCTTTCGAGCGCGATGGGGTCCACGTGGATCATGTCGTGGCCGGCCATTTCGGCTGTTGTGTTGTTGACCACAACGCCTTCGAGCAAGCCGTCGCGGCGAAGCACTAAGTCGAGGACTCTCGTCAGGTTCATGATCTTGGCGCCGCCTCTGTAGGCAGCTGCGATCAGCGCGCCGGTGGCGTGTGGTGGATCGACCATGTACATCCCCTCGCATTCCATGATCTTCTTGCAGGGCACGCCGATCTCTTCGAGGATCTCGTTGGCCGGTTCGCAGATTGTAGCCTTGTTCATCAGGTAGCCGCCCGACCAAAATCCGCCGCCAAGGGCAAGGCTCTGTTCGATGATGACCGTTCGAAATCCCATCGCAGCCAGGTCATGGGCGCAGATCAGCCCGGAAGGTCCGGCGCCGACAATGATGACATCGCTCTCGATGAGCTGGTCGAATTCTTTGTAGTATTCGCGCGCGATTTGGCGCGTGATATCTCGCTCTCTCAGCGGGGCCGGTCGTGGCTTAGTCGGCATTTGCCATTTGAGCACTCCTATCGGTAAATTTCTGACGCCGGTCTTCTTGAACTCTTCCGATTTTTCTTTCATGCCGATTTGAATCGCTTGTCTGTTCATCCACCTGCAATTTTTCGGCATAGTCTCGGACATCCTGCGTGATCTTCATCGAACAGAAATGAGGGCCGCACATGGAGCAGAAGTGTGACACCTTGGCGGCATTGTCAGGCAAGGTCTCGTCATGGAAGATTTGGCCGTGTCCGGATCGAGCGAAAGATTGAACTGGTCTTCCCAGCGAAACTCGAAGCGGGCTTTTGACAGCGCGTTGTCTCTGATCTGCGCGCCTGGATGGCCCTTGGCGAGGTCCGCTGCGTGGGCGGCGATCTTGTAGGTGATGACGCCGGTCTTTACATCTTCCCGGTCGGGGAGGCCCAGGTGTTCCTTGGGCGTCACATAGCAGAGCATCGCACAACCGAACCACCCGATCATGGCTGCGCCAATGCCGGACGTAATGTGATCGTAGCCCGGCGCGATATCGGTCGTGAGCGGTCCCAGCGTATAGAAGGGCGCTTCCTGGCATGCCTTCAATTGTTTTTCCATGTTGACCTGGATCATATGCATGGGGACGTGGCCTGGCCCTTCGATCATCACCTGCACGTCATGGCGCCAGGCAATCTTGGTGAGTTCGCCCAACGTCTCCAGCTCGGCGAATTGCGCTTCGTCGTTGGCATCGGCGATGGAGCCGGGGCGCAACCCGTCGCCCAAACTGAACGATACGTCGTAGGCCTTCATGATCTCGCAGATTTCTTCGAAATGAGTGTAGGTGAAATTTTCTTGATGATGAGCCAAGCACCACTTCGCATGGATCGCTCCGCCGCGGGACACGATGCCGGTCATGCGTTTCGCGGTCATCGGCACATAGGCGAGGCGTACACCGGCGTGGATCGTGAAGTAGTCCACGCCTTGCTCGGCCTGCTCGATCAAGGTGTCACGATAGACCTCCCAGGTCAGGTCTTCGGCCTTGCCTCCGACTTTTTCGAGCGCCTGATAGATCGGGACGGTCCCGATAGGCACAGGCGAATTGCGGATGATCCATTCGCGGGTCTCGTGGATATTCTTGCCGGTGGAGAGGTCCATGACGGTGTCGGCGCCCCATCGAATGGACCAGATCATTTTCTCGACTTCTTCTTCGATGGAGGAGGCGACGGCAGAGTTGCCGATGTTGGAGTTGATCTTCACCAGGAAGTTGCGGCCGATAATCATCGGTTCGGTCTCCGGATGGTTGATGTTGGCAGGAATAATCGCGCGGCCCCGGGCGACTTCGTCGCGCACAAATTCCGGCGTGATGACGTAGGGGATGCTGGCGCCCCAGGCCTGACCGGGGTGTTGTGTGACTCCGCCGCCATGCCCATTCCGCGAGGCCAGTTCGCGCGCCACTTCGCGAGATTGGTTTTCTCGGATCGCAATGAACTCCATTTCAGGTGTGACGATGCCTTGTCGCGCATAATGGATCTGGGTCACGTTCATGCCGGATTTGGCTCGGAGCGGCTTGCGGATATGTTGGAACCGGAGTTCGTTCAGTTTGGGATCGGCTGCGCGCAGGCGGCCATATTGGGAGGAGATATCTGCCAGTTCGACGACATCGTTCCTGCCGATCACCCAGCTCCGGCGATAGGGCGCCAATCCAGCTCGCGCGTCGATCTTTACGGATGGATCGGTATAGGGGCCGGAAGTATCGTAGATCGTGACCGGATCATTGGCGAGGGGTGTGCCCCCATTCATCGATTTGGTGGCAGTCAGACTGATTTCCCTCATTGGGACCCGCACGCCGGCCTGTTCTCCTTGCACATACACTTTGCGGGAGGCGGGGAACGGTGTGGTCGTGAAGGCTGATCCAACAGATTCGCGTCCGTTACCAGTAGCAGATCCATTGCCGTTTATATGGTCGCTCATGGGAGATCCTTTCTTCAGGATGCTGTCAGCTATCAGCCGTCAGCTCTTAGTAGATGATGCGGAGCTGATCGCTATTTCCAAAAAAAAAGCCGCACCGATAGAAGCGGGTGCGGCAGAGAGATCAACGGTACCCAGTTGTTCTCGCTTCCCTACGCTGGTATTACCCAGGTCAGGTTCTGAGGGTCGTCCGTTCGGGCGGACTCTCAGCCTGTGGCCCCCCTAGCTTCAACTAAGAATGTATCGCTGGGCTCCTACGTTGTCAACGGGGTATTAGGCCTACCGTGGTCGAACGAGTGGATCATCCTTTGTCTAGGACTTCTTCGTAGCGGCCGGTTCATTGATTGTCGGGGGAGCTAACGTAGAATGACACTCACACTATTTCGTCTGAGGAAACTGTGCAAACACTATCGACGCTTCCCAAACCGATCACGGACTACCAGCAGCTGTCGTCAGAGGAACTATTTCGCCGGACGGTTGAGGCGAAACGGGTGCTAGGCGATCGGGTCATGATCCTTGGCCATAATTATCAACGGGATGAAGTCATCGAGCATGCCGATTTTCGTGGGGATTCTCTCCTGCTCTCGAAACTGGCAGCAGAGCGGTCGGAGCGGCCCTATATTGTCTTTTGCGGCGTGCATTTTATGGCCGAGACTGCGGACATCCTGAGCCGATCCAAGCAAACGGTGATCCTTCCTGACATGGCAGCAGGCTGTTCTATGGCGGATATGGCGGCCATCGAACAGGTCGATCAATGTTGGGAGACGCTGGGGCGAATCATCCCAGTGGAAGAGACTGTCATGCCGGCGGTGTATGTCAACTCTGCCGCGGTGCTCAAAGCCTTTTGCGGCGAACATGGCGGGATTACCTGTACCTCCTCCAACGCGAAGGCAGTGATTGAATGGTCCTGGGCCAGGCGGGAGAAGATTCTCTTTTTCCCTGACGAGCATTTGGGCCGCAATACGGCCAACAAGATGGGGCTGCCACGAGAAGAGATGATTGTCTGGGACCCCTATCAACCCAACGGGGGTAATACGCGCGAGGCGATCAAGCGCGCGAAGCTGATTCTTTGGAAAGGCCACTGCAGTGTGCACCAGATGTTTCAGCCTGTGCACGTGGACAATTTCCGCAAACAGTACCCGGATGGGAAGGTGATCGTCCATCCTGAATGCCACGAAGATGTCGTGAACAAAGCGGACCTATCCGGTTCGACGGAGTTCATTATCAAAACGGTGACGGCGGCGCCGGCAGGGACGGCCTGGGCAGTGGGAACTGAATTGAATCTGGTCAATCGATTGAAGCGCGACCTCACCGATAAGAAGGTTTTCTTTCTTTCCTCTACGGTCTGCCAGTGCGCGACGATGTTCCGGATCGATGGAGCCCATCTCTGCTGGGCGATGGAACATCTCGCCGATGGCCACGTCGTGAACCATATCGTCGTTCCGGACGACGAGAAACATTGGGCGAAGGTCGCTCTCGACCGCATGATGTCCGTCAGTTAGCGGGCGGGATCGTGAAAAACGCCTCCAGCGGCGTTCTCGCATCGCTCAGATCCTCAACGTACCCCAGAGGGTACGTCTCCGGTCTTCACTCGCTGCGGCCTTGCTGGAAGACGTTTTTGACGATCCCGCATCAACGCTATGGGCTGGTGCCCTGGCTGTCATTCCGGTATATTCCTACCTCTGATCCCAATCACGCTCTAAAAATCTCTGGAGAGACCAGATTAGGTTATGGATTACAAGGCCACACTCAATTTGCCCAAAACCGATTTCCCCATGAAGGCGAACCTGCCGCAGCGGGAGCCTGAGCTTTTAGCCTCCTGGGAGAAAGAACGGTTGTACGAACAGATTCAGGAGGCGGGGAAAGGCCGGCCTCTGTATGTTTTGCACGATGGGCCGCCCTACGCCAATGGCCGCATTCACATCGGTCACGCGCTGAATAAGATCCTCAAAGACATCATCGTCAAATCGAAGACGATGGCGGGCTATCAGGTGCCCTATGTGCCAGGGTGGGATTGCCATGGCCTTCCGATCGAACATCAAGTCCTGAAAGAGCTCGGCGACAAAAAAAAGACGCTCGACACCCCGGCTATCCGCAAACTCTGCCGGGAATATGCGGAGAAGTTTTATACGATTCAGCGTGAAGAGTTTCAGCGGCTCGGCATCTTGGGAGATTGGCAGCGTCCCTACCTCACGATGAATCCTGGCTATGAGGCCACGATCATCCGCGAGTTCGGGAAATTTGTGGAGCGGGGCGGCGTCTATAAGGGGCTGAAGCCGGTGCTCTGGTGCACGGCGGACCAGACCGCCCTTGCTGAGGCAGAAGTCGAGTATGAAGATCACACCTCTCCCTCGATCTATGTGAAGTTTCCGTTGGTCACGTCACCCACGGTGCTCAGCCAGACGTTTCCCGGCATCTCGTTCCCTCTCGACATCAAGTTGGTTTCTGTCGTGATTTGGACGACCACGCCATGGACGCTTCCGGCCAATCAAGCCGTCTGTCTCCATGGCGAGATCGACTATGCCTTCGTCCAGGTCGGCGACGAGGTGCTGATCATTGCAGAAAAGCTTCTTGAGAGCGTGACGAAGGCCTGCAAGCTCGAAGGAGCGCGAGTGTTCGGGGTGAAGAAGGGGCGTGAAGGATTTGAAGGGATCGAGACACAGCGTCCCCTGACCACCGGCCTGTCACCGATTCTACTTGGCGACTTTGTGACCCTCGACCAGGGAACTGGCTGTGTCCATATTGCGCCGGGGCACGGGATGGAAGACTACATCCTCGTCCTTGAACATAATGCTAAGGCCTCGCCTGGTGAGCGGTTGGAGATTGTGGCGCCGGTCGACAATGGCGGGCGGTTTACCGACGTCGTGAAGGAATTTGCCGGCCAGCATGTGTTGAAGGCGAATCCGAAGATTGTGGAGTTCTTGCAGGCCAACGGACGCTTGCTGGGTCATGGGTCGTTGAACCATTCCTATCCGCACTGCTGGCGCTGCAAGAATCCCGTCATCTTCCGTGCCACCGAACAGTGGTTTGTGTCGATGGAAACAAACGATCTTCGAAAAGAAGCGCTGGCGGAGATCGAACGGGTCCGATGGATTCCAGCCTATGGCCGTGATCGGATCAACGGGATGATCGAGAACCGTCCCGATTGGTGTTTGTCGCGCCAGCGTGTGTGGGGCGTGCCGATTCCAGGTTTTACCTGCACGGGGTGCCGGTTTGTGCTGGCCGATCCGATTGTGATTGAGCATCTTGCCATGTTGATGCAATCCAAAGGTGCCGATGTGTGGTTCGAGCACTCGGCTGCCGATCTGTTGCCTAAGGGTACGGCCTGTCCAAAGTGTGACGGGACGGATTTCGAGAAAGAACGGGATATTCTCGATGTCTGGTTCGAGTCCGGGGTCAGTTACGCGGCGGTGTTGAAAGCACGGAAGTGGTGGCCGGCGGATCTTTACCTCGAAGGGTCGGACCAACATCGCGGTTGGTTCCACAGCGCCTTGCTGGCCGGTGTCGTGACGGATCATCGCGCGCCCTATAAGGCGGTCCTGACTCACGGATTTGTTCTCGATGGGCAGGGCAAGAAGATGTCCAAATCGGCGGGAAACGTCGTCGCGCCGCAGGATGTGATCAAACAATCGGGCGCAGAAATTCTGCGTCTGTGGGTCTCGGCGCAGGATTATCGTGATGACCTTCGGATTTCTCCTGAAATCCTGACCCATATGATCGAAGCCTATCGAAAGATTCGGAATACCTGTCGTTTTTTACTGAGTAATCTGTATGACTTCAACCCGGACAAAGACCGAGTTCCGTATGAGCAGTTACCTGAATTGGATCGTTGGGCACTGCATCAGCTCAACGAGTTGATTTCGCGGGTCAGGACATCCTATGACGAGTTTGAGTTTCACACGATTTTCCATGCGCTCAACAACTTCTGCTCGGTGGATCTGAGTTCCGTCTACCTCGATATTCTCAAGGATCGTCTATATACGTTCAGGGCGGATTCGCCTTTGCGTCGCGGATCGCAGACGGTGCTTTTCGAGATCCTCGTTGCCATGACGAAGCTGATGGCGCCGGTGCTGAGCTTCACGGCCGAGGAAATCTGGCGGACAATGCCGGAGGCCTGCAAGAAAAGTGTTGGCACGACAAGCGTACATCTTGCGGCTTTTCCGGATATCACTGCGGGATGGATCATTCCTCAGAATCTCCTATGGAGCAAACATGGGAAGATCTGCTCCATTTGAGGGAGTGAGGTCCAAGCAAAACTTGAAGGAAAGAGAAGAGAGGGTGTGATCGGTGCCCCCCTTGAAGCCAAAGTAACTATCTATGCGCAGCGTGCTAATCCGGCTATGTACGATGTCTTTAAGCGTGACGAGAATTTCTTGTCCACACTGTTCATCGTGTCCCAAGTCGAGCTGGTTGCTGTTGACAACGTGGATTCGAATATCATGAGCGACCTTTCTGATGGCTTTGGAGTTGTAGTTGATCACGCGTCAGGCAGGAAGTGCGAGCGCTGCTGGAACTATCGAGAGGCTGTGGGAAAAGACGTCACGCATCCGACCCTCTGCGATCGCTGCATCGAGGCGGTACAGTGATGAGCGGGCCTGTTCGCTATCTGCTCCTGGCGTTGCTCGCCGGCGCGATCGTAGGGATCGATCAGGCGACGAAGCTATCCATCGTACAGTCGATGCGACTGAATGAGTCCATTCCCATCGTTCCCAATCTCTTCAGCCTGACCTATATCCGAAATCCTGGCGCCGCCTTTGGATTGCTGGCCGGCAGTAGCGATGCCTTTCGCATGGTGTTCTTCGGCGTCACGTCGCTATTTGCGCTGGCATTATTGGGGACGATTCTCTTCCGGTTGCCGAAAAAAGATTGGATGGGGCAGCTCAGTATTGCTGGAATTCTTGGAGGGGCGATCGGGAATTTGATCGATCGATTACGATATGGCGAGGTGATTGATTTTCTCGATGTCTATGTGGACTCCTACCATTGGCCGGCCTTCAATGTCGCCGACTCGGCGATCAGCATAGGGGTCGTTTTTTTGATTATTCATTTCGCCTTTGAAAAGAAGGATGTGACTCTCTTGCCGCACGAGTCCCCCCCGGCTTCCTAGCAGGATGCTGAAAAAGATGAGGACGGGTAGCCTGGTCGTCCTCCTGCTCGCGGAACGCGCACGCTCGGAAGGTGCTCGTTCGACGCGCGCAATCGAGGATCAACCAGGCCACCCTTTTGAACGTGAGTGAAAAACCGCTCCGGCCTTGCCTGCGGAACGGCGCGTCTTGGCGCGCCGGGGTGGGGTGGGTGAGAAGTCAGGCCTTTTTGAGCATCCTGCGGGCCGACTCGTTTTTCCGCAGCTTGCTAAGTTGAAAGGGTGATGATAAACCCGCCCTGCTCTCGGAATTGTTTCTGCTGCTCCGGGGAAAACATCACGAGCGGTTCGGTGTGGCAGAACTGACATTCTTTCACGGTCACCGGCACGTCGCCTTCCCCAATGCTGGCCAGATGTTTCTTGGCGAGTGTCAGTGCCGTCGCCTCATCGGTTGTCATTACGTC
Source organism: uncultured Nitrospiraceae bacterium (assembly GCA_963748375.1). Classification (GTDB taxonomy): domain Bacteria; phylum Nitrospirota; class Nitrospiria; order Nitrospirales; family Nitrospiraceae; genus Palsa-1315. The sequence goes on along the minus strand of CAVVIR010000032.1, from coordinate 189,497 downwards.
GAAGTGCAGCAGCCGCTTAGTGCCTTTCACCCAGGTATCGAAGACATGTACTGTGTCGGATTGAGAATGAGCCATCGTGAGATATCCTCCTTTGCCGCGCGTGTAAAATGTCAATGTATAATCGGGTTAAATATGTTTCTAGCAATAGGGCTTAGTATGGAACGGATATTTCCCAAAAACTCCTATAGATTAACTGAAATCCCAACCGGCTGTCCAACTACCCATTGGGGCAACATCGGCAGGATGCTCAAAAAGGCCGTCCAGCAAGGCCGCAGGCGAATCCAAACCGGAGGCGTACCCTCAGGGGTACGTTGAGGATTTTGATGAGCTGAGAACGAAGCTGGCGGGCTTTTTCAGCATCCTGCTAGAAGCCGAAGATATAGAAGACGACAATCCCCATGAGGATGCGGTAGTAGGCAAACGGTCGGAGTGTGTGGCGCTTCACAAATGTGAGAAAGGCTGCGATGACGATCCAGGCGACGACGAACGACACGAACATCCCAATTCCGAGTGCCATATAATCCTCTTGTTGAAACACGTCTCGGGATTTCCACATTTGATAGCACGTCGCCACGATCAGGGTCGGCAGGGCGAGAAAGAAAGAGTACTCCGTCGCCACTTTACGGTCCAATCCTACCAAGAGCCCTCCGATGATGGTGGAGCCAGATCGGGACATGCCCGGGAGTAAGGAGGCGCATTGGGCGATGCCGATCCAGAATGCGGATGGCAGGCTCACGTGTTCCAGCTGATGGATTCGTGCTTGGTCACGGCGTGCTTCGACGGCGAGAATAATGAAGCCTCCGATGATTGAGGAGGCCGCCACGGTTTGCGGTGTGAAGAGGTGGTTCTTGATCCAACTATGGGTGAGGAACCCAATTGCGGCGGCTGGTAGGAAGGCAAGCCCGAGTCCGAGGAGAAACCAGAGATTTTTATGAGTCGCCCAAGAGGTTTTCAAAACGGCCAACCATGGGGTCGTCCCGCGTGTTCGGATCATCGTGGAGACGTCCCGCTGTTCCCGGCCGGCTTGTCCGATCATGGACATGAGCTTCTGTCGTTCATAGACGATGACGGCCAGGATCGCGCCAAGTTGGATCGAAATTTCCGCGCTGGCAGCGAGGTCGCCTTCGAACCCTAGTATGTGGCCGACGAGAATGAGGTGACCAGTCGAGGAAACGGGTAGAAACTCTGTCAGCCCTTCCACGATACCCAAGATCGTGGCGAGACCAGGACCCCATTCATTCATGCGATAGCTTTCTGAGATTAGGTTGCGCCCCAACACGGCGAGTCTCAGGCATATTCACAAAGTGGCGGCAGCCCGTCAAGGGCATCGAGACATCTTTGCAGCCTGTCACGATGAATTGGTGCGGGTACAAGACCTCAAATCTGTTGACAAAATGGAAAGCTTGACATACACCAAATATGGAGCGTAGAGGTGTTGTCATGCAGGCTCATTCTCGTCCGGTCTGTTGGGTGAAAGAGCTGCGGGCGGCATCGATTGCAGATACCACGCACAGTGGAGGGGAGGCACGCATGAAGTTTCGATGGATGGCGGCGATCGTGATGATCGGCGCAGTCTCAATGGTTGGCTGTGTCAGTCAATCGAAGTATGAAGAGGCGATGGGTGACGTCGATTCGGCCAAGTCCGAGTTGGCCTTGGCTCGTACGCAAAAGAATGCGTTGGAGCAACAAGTCAGGACGCTCAAGGATCTCAATGTGAAATACGGGAGCGAAGCCCAGCTCGCCCGGGATGAACTTGAACGTATTCAGCATGGTCGTGACAAGGAACGCGGCGGTGTCGAAGATCGAGCCAAGGAACTCGAAGCGCATACGCGCCAGCTCTCTGCTCAGAATCGGGCGTTGCGTCATGAGTATGAGGATGTGAAGCGGCATAACGACACGCTGAAATCCTTAGTGGCTCGCTATCAAAAAGAGTTAAAAGATCAGTCACGTTCCGCGACAGGGGTTCCGGCACCGTCTGTGTCGTCCGTGAGTCCCGCTCCATCTGCGGCGTCTGTTCCCCCGGCAATGAAGGACCCTCAGCCCCTGTCTTCTTCTATGAATGTGAATAAGGCATCGGCCGGTGATATGGTGCTCGTGCTCGGTCTCTCCAAAGATGTGGCGGACCGTGTTGTGACGAATCGCCCGTATCGGGTGAAGGGCGAGTTGGTTGCCAAGAATGTGTTACCCAAGGAAACGTTTGATTTGATCAAAGAACGCATAAGCGTCAGTCCCTAATTAGAGCCATAGTCCGGTATGCCTGACAGGCCGTCCGCCGAGTGGCGGACGGCCTGTTTGTCTTTCTGGCAGGATGATGAAAAAGTCCGCCAGCTTCGTTCTCGCATCGCTCAGACCCTCAACGTACCCCAGAGGGTACGCCTCAGCCCTTCACTCGCTGCGGCCTTGCTGAACGGCCTTTTTGAGCATCCTGCAGGGGTGGGTTCTTCTTGTCCAGATGTGATGCAATTAAAGCTCTGCCGTGCCGAAAAGATTTTTCCACAGTACGCTAGAATCGCAGGGAGACCGTTTCAGCCAGGTGATTCGCTTCAGGCTTGTTGGTACAATGCATACGGTGTAGGGAGAGGAAGTAGGGGAAGCAGTCGATGCGCCGAGCTATTCTGATCATCAGTGTCCTGGCAATTGGACTGGCCATTGGAGGCTATGTGTTCTTCAATGGAGAGCGCAAAGCCCCGGTCCGCTATCGGACCGCCGCGGTCGAACGAGGTCCCGTGATTTCGCTCGTGACGGCGACGGGAACGATCAATCCCGTCGTGTCGGTTCAGGTGGGAACGCAGGTGTCCGGCATGATCAAGAGCCTGCATGCCGATTTCAATTCGGTGGTCAAAGCCGGCGACATCGTGGCCGTTATCGATCCGGAGCCTCTCAGAGCTCGTCGAGATCAAGCCGTAAGCAATCTTGAGATGTCGAAAGCGAATACCGCACGCGCCCGAACCGATTTGGCTCAACGCAAACGCGAGCTCGATCGGGTGAAATCGTTGGTGGCGCAACAGTTCGTCTCTCAGAACGACGTCGACGTGGCCGTGACGAATTCCCAGGCGGCTGAGGCGCAGATGAACGTCGCAGCGGCGCAAGTCAAACAGGCCGAGGCGGCGTTGAATGCTGTGGAGTTAGAGTTGAAATACACTGTGATTCGCTCGCCGGTGAATGGGATTGTGGTTGCCAGAAACGTGGAGGTGGGTCAAACGATCGCGGCGAGTTTTGCCACACCGAACCTCTTCTTGATCGCTCTCGATCTGACGAAGATGCAGGTCGATACCAACGTCAGTGAGTCGGATATCGGAGGGATCACTGAGGGGAAAGAGGCCACCTTCACGGTTGATGCATACCCGGGGTATCAGTTTTCCGGGACGATCCGCCAGGTTCGTCTTTCGCCGATCAATGTGCAAAATGTGGTGACCTATAACGTGGTGGTCAACGTCGACAATCAGGATCTCCGCCTGAAGCCAGGAATGACTGCGAACGTTTCCATCGTGGTGGCCCAAAGAGATGCCGTGCTGAAAGTGCCGAATGCTGCATTGCGATTCACCCCTCCGACGTCGGGCCAGGTCGATCGCACCAAGCTTGTCGGGAAACCCGCCAAAGAGAAAGGCGCAGAGCCGTCGGCAGGAACCGGCAGAGGGACTCAGGCGCCAAGCCGCACAGTCTGGAGGCAAGGGGCCACCGGGGAACTCGAGCCGATTCATGTCAAAATGGGTATTTCTGATGGTGTGGTGACGGAGATCTTGTCAGAGGAGTTGTCTGAAGGCACCCTGGTCGTTGTGGGCATCGACCGCCCTAAAGGGGAGCGTGGCGGAAGCGATCTGCCTCCAGGGTTTGGGAGCGGTGGGCAGCGGGGCCCCCAACGCAACCGTGGAATGTAGTATGCGTGAAGTGTATCTCGTGACGCGTCGCTCGCAACAAGAATTCACACGCCCCGCCACATTCTTCGGCAGACAGTTGTTGTCCTTCACACACGCCTCCCGCTTCACGCGTCACGAGATACGATGATGAGCGCGCTCATCCAGTGTGAAGATGTGTGGAAGATCTATCGGGTCGGCGACATGGAAGTCCAAGCCTTACGTGGGCTGAGTCTCACGATTGAACAGGGTGAGTTTGTGGCCATCATGGGGTCTTCCGGTTCAGGCAAGTCCACCCTGATGAATATTCTCGGCTGTCTCGACCAGCCGACAAAGGGGCGCTATCGATTAAACGGGATAGAGGCGAGTAACCTGAAGCCCGATCAGTTGGCTGGGATTAGGAATCAGCAGATCGGGTTTGTCTTTCAGAGTTTCAATCTCATTCCCAGGACCAGCGCGCTTGAAAATGCGCAGCTTCCGTTGTTCTATCGGGGGCTCTCGCTTAAAGAGCAACGGACGCAAGCGGCTGCGGCGTTAGGACGAGTAGGGTTGCAGGGTCGAGAGCACCATTACCCGACTCAGTTGTCCGGAGGGCAGCAGCAGCGTGTGGCGATTGCGCGGGCGCTGGTGACCTCCCCTTCGTTGCTGCTTGCTGATGAGCCGACCGGCAACCTCGATACCCAGTCGAGCCAGGAAATTATGAGAATTCTGGACCAGCTGAACCGCGATGAAGGGATTACGATTATTTTGGTGACGCACGAAGTGGATATTGCCGCCTATGCCGCACGAGAGATCGTGATTAAAGACGGGCAGGTGTTAAGCGACCATCTGACCAAAGGGCGGCCAACACCGAGCCCAGTGGGGGGCTAGATGTCGGCGTTTGTGTGGCTCACCATTCTGACTGCGTTGCGGATTTTGGCTCGGAATCGAATGCGAGCCGGCCTGACGATGCTTGGGATCGTCATCGGCGTGGCGGCGGTCATTGCGATGGTGAGTATTGGTGAGGGCGCCAAGCAAGCTGTGCAAGCGCAGATTGCGACGATGGGGACCAATGTGATTATCATCTTCCCAGGAGTGACCTCGGCAAGCGGCGTACGAGGGAGTCAAGGCAGTGCCGTGACGCTCACGGTGTCCGATGCCGTAGACTTAAAAAAGCGTGTTCCCTTGCTGTCCGATACCGGATGGGCCAAGCGCGATGTCATGCAAATCGTCTACGGGAACCGAAACTGGAACGGGACGGTGAATGGTGTCTCACCGAGCTACCTCACGATTCGAGACTGGTCCTTTACGAGTGGCGGTTCCTTCACGCAGACGGATGTGGAAAGCGCCGCCAGAGTCGCGCTCATCGGTCAAACGATCGTCGGGAATTTGTTTGAACCTGGTGAAGAGCCGGTGGGGGCAGTGATTCGCATCAAGAACGTCCCGTTTCGTGTCATTGGGGTGCTTGCACCGAAAGGCCAATCTGCGCAAGGGTCTGATCAAGATGACGTGATTTTCATCCCCTTCAGCACCGCGGAACGAAAAGTATTCGGCACATCATTTATCGGGTCGGTCGGAGCGATGTTCGGCTCGACCGATCAGGTCGAGGATTTGCCGATGGCTGCCGAGCAAATTCGAGAGGTCTTGCGGGCACGCCACAGGCTTCAGGCGGAGCAGGAAGACGATTTTACGATCCGGACGCAGGTCGATATCGGGAAGGTTCAGGAAGGGACCAGTGAGACCTTAACCATGATGTTGTTTGCCATTGCCTCCGTATCCCTCTTGGTCGGCGGGATCGGCATCATGAATATCTTGCTCGTGTCCGTGACGGAACGGACGAGAGAGATCGGGGTCCGTATGGCGGTGGGGGCCAAACGCCGCCACATCGTGATGCAATTTCTGATCGAGGCTATGACGTTGAGCCTGGTGGGAGGCATCTTGGGTATTATTCTGGGAGTAACCGGGGCGAAGTTGACGACGCTGATTGCCGGCTGGCCAACCATCATCTCCGGGAATGTCATTCTCCTCGCATTCTTCTTCTCGCTTGTAGTGGGTCTGTTCTTCGGATTGTACCCTGCCAACAAGGCCTCGCGCCTCAATCCTATCGAAGCGCTCCGGTACGAATAGCCCGTTGTTCGCGGAGTTCTGTGTGCCCCCCTGAGGAGGCGTTTCGTGTGAACTCTCGTTAAATGGAGGAGAGAGCAGCTCACGCCGCACAAGACGGCGGAAGTTGAAGGTGGGGTAGCGTGGTATTCAGTACGGATTCGATAGCTCGTTGAGGGGTACCCGTGTCTTGACAACCAAGATTAATAACGAGTGGCCGCGCATAGGTGGACCCATCCGGCTGGTGGGTAATTGCAACGATGGGCTGATGCAGCTTGTCGGGATTGAGTTGTGTGACGAGGGCTTGTTCACCAGTGTTCAACCGGAGGCAACTGTGAAGAGGATAGATTCCGACCAGTTTGATGAACCGAGCAAGAATCTCGCGATCGAGTTGCCCTTCCTCAGCCTCCCGGAAGAGGTGTTGAAGCGTCTGGTGAGGGGTAAGCGGTGAGGCGCCGCCGAATCCGGTGATGAGTTCATCGTAGCGATCCGCGAGCATGACAATCCGGGTCCGATTCGACGTAAAGGCCCCGCATTTTTCTTTGGGATAGCCGCTTCCGTCCAGGAGTGCGTGATGTTCTTCTATGATCTTGAGCACCTGGTCTTCAAATCCGCCTTGTCGTTCCAGCGTGAGCATGCCCAATCGGGGGTGAGCCTTCATCTGTAGCATTTCTCGACTTGCCAACGGTGTCGAGGCTGAGTAGAAGCGCTGTATGACATGAGGTGGGACCTGCAACAGTCCGATGTCATGGAGAACTGCGGCTGTTGCCAATTCGCGGAGTTCAAGCGGATTGAAGTTGAAATTCTGCCCAATAAGAAGAGAGAGAGTGCAGGTCGTGAGGGCGTGTTGGCTCAGAGAGGTATCCCCGTTCCGGTCTTGACTCAGTGCCATCAAGATTGTGGAGCTTTCGAGGGTCCCGGTCACGGTGGTGATTTCACGAATGGCTTCGGTGGTTTGCTGGCGGTCGACAACCCCTTGGTCGTTCAGCGTGGAAAATACGGAGGAAACCGCCTGTTCGAGGCGTTTGCGGGCAACCAAGGCCTGGCCATACTCTTCATTCAACTGGGCCAGGGATTTCGATGGAGGAGCTGGGGGGGCGGCTGCAGAGCCCGGGCTTGAACAACGTGTCGGTGTCGTCGCATCCTCGCTCGAAGTGTTTCTGCAGTCCTCCCCGCGATCGGGATCAATCTCGACAGTCTGAACCCCTGCTTGGCGAAGTTTATTGATCTGGCCTGGCTCCTGAATCAGGAATGCGTGTTGAAGGAAGGGGGAGCGGAACCAAGACACGTCCAGCTTGGCGACGTACATCCCTACATGGAGTTGGTTGATGGAAACGCGTCGAGTCGGCATGGTGCGAGACAGACTCTTCCTTGTTTGCGTATCGGTGAAGTCAGTGCCACTCCTTATCGGCTGGCCGGCGAAAGTACTTTAGGATACAGTCGGCAGAAGAGGGGTTACGACGTGAAAATTGGATGAATCTCGGGAGCAGATGAGGCTGAAAGAGAGATCTCGATGCGAGGGTTGTTCTTATCGATGTGTTTGTAGAGGTGGGTTTCGACGATGCGGTTGTCGTTGATACCGAGCCCCTCACAGATTGCATCCTGCGCGATCTTGAGCCCGCCATCGACGTCTCGGCGTAGGGCTGAAGTGAAATAGAACCGGATGGACAGGGCGAGCCATTCTGACTGGAGTTGTGCGAGCAATGACGCCCGGTGAGTGGACTGAGCCAGCTTGAGCCAGACAAGCTGTCCCACCTGGGCTTTATAGGCGCGACCGGCTGATGACATCAATCGTCGGCCATTGACGGTGGCATATTGATGGTTCACGCTGGGAGGTATGGGGAGGGTTAAGGTGACCGCATGGTTCTCGGTGGGGCGATGCGGTGCTGGGGTAGGCATACGGGATATCGGGGCCATTCTCTGGGCGAGACGTGGTCCTGCGATGTTCTTGTCAGGGTTCCGGTAGGAGGTCATACGAACGGCCCGTGGAGAGGAATGGATCCGGGGCGGACGCTGAAACGTAGGCATGCGTGTCTGTGATTTTATAGAAGATTGAGGATCTTGGACATGTTCTGGTCGTATCGCTCTTCAGATCGGCCGATATACCGACGCCATGTGCTCGGGTTCCAGATCTCCATACGATGATACAAGCCGACCAGGATGATTTCCTGGTCCTCATCCAACGGAATAATTTTCCTGAGCCGGCTTGGAATCAGAATGCGCCCGGCTTTATCGAGTTCCGATGTCCCGGCTTCCGACACGACAAAGTGCATGAATAGTCGACTTTGATCTTCATCGAGCGTCGCCTTCGTCCGTTCGAGGACTTTTTCCCACTCTTTCATGGAGTAGATGAGCGTCGACTCCTCGGGGCCCTTGAGGAACACAACGGCTTGTCCACCCGACTCGACTTGCTCACGGATCGGCGAGGGGACGATAAACCGACCCTTCTCATCCACTTTGCACAGATATTCACCGGCAAACATCAATGAAACTTGTCCTTTACGAGGCTAACGTTGCTCTGGTGCGATTGCGAATCCATTGTTCCAGATCCGAACGCACGAAGCGCCATTCTTTTCCAAGCTTGAAGGCGGGTATCTGTCGACTCTGTAAGTAACGATAGAGTGTGCGATGGGTAATCTTGAGGTACCGGCAGGTCTCCTCCGCTGTCATCAGCTCGCTCTTGGGCTCTTTGGCCATTGCTGAACCTAATTCGATAGAGATCCATATGCCTCACGAAGCCTCATGCTACAGTCGTCAGGGTAGGCATATTCGATCGATCTGTCAAGTGAAAATGCATGACAGTCTATGTCATAGCCCGTCAGTGCCATCCGGCTCTATCGCGCCGGCGTCACCTGACTCCATGGCCTCCGAGAAATCGTCCCCGAGGTCCTCACCCATCTCCTTGCCCATCTTTGTCATAAATCGAGCCATGCCCTGCGGATCGTTTTCATCGAGTCCCGCTAGATTTTTTGGGTCCAAACAGGCTTCAAGGCGCGCCTCTTCGGATTTTGGCGAGGCAAATCGAGACAGGATTCGTTCAACCCGCGCACTTGTGCAATGGGAGCAGGTTGCCGGCGTCTGATTGGCTAGGTTCAAGACGAGGACGGTACTCCGTTTGCGACAGTCGAGGCAGAGGTATTCATACAAAGGCATCGATTATATTCCCAGGGTTGTGAGGGGTCGTCCAGTCTGTTCAGTAAACAAGCGATCCGCTACCAGGTCCGTCTCCACGGTTCTCGCCAACGTCAGGGCAAAGACCTGCCCGCTGCCGGCTTTTCGCAGGGTTTTTGCGCATTCATTCACGGTGGTACCGGTGGTGTAGACATCATCCACCAGGAGGATGCGCTTTCCTGCAAGATCGTGTGGCCTGCGGATCGTAAATGCATTCCGTAGATTTCGTAGCCGTGCCTGTCGCGATAAGGCGGTTTGAGAATCGGTGAGGGCGGTTCTGACAAGGTTGGTGGCTGAAACGGGGCGGGACAGGTGACGGCCGAGCTGATCGGCTAACAGCAACGATTGGTTAAATTCACGCGTGCGTAGGCGAGTCGGGTGTAACGGTACGGGAATAATCACGTCGGCGTCGAGTCCCTGTGGTAGGGCGTTGAGCATGAGTTGCGCGAGTGGTCGCGCGAGGGTCAGTTTCCCGCGGTATTTGAATGAACAGATGGCGTCCCGCAGGGGCGGGAGATAGGGGAAGAGGGTCCAGGCTCGTTCAAAGTCAGGGGGCTGTTCCTGGCAGTGCTGGCATTGATGGTTCGGTGTATAGGTCGTCGCTGCCGGTGAGACGAACGGCTGATCGCAGCGGGCACACACCGGCTGATGGAGTGGGCGGATGGTGTGCCAGCATGCGGCGCAGAAGAAGGGGACTGGGTCGGTGCTGAGCGAGTGGCCACACGAGAGGCATTCCGCTGGCAGGACGAACCGAAGGAGCTGACGACATCGTCCCATCAGCCGATCTTGTGTGTCTTCACGTAACATGAGTCGGGGAAGCGCTCCGAGTACCGTGTGTATTCCTTCTATGAGACTATCCTGCGTCCTTCAAGGTTGTTGCCCTGCAAACGGTTATGATATACGAAGGCAGTAGGATATTGAAACTGTTCTGCCTGCGCGACAGCTGTGATGGGCGAGAACAGATTGTGTGTCATGTGTGATGGCATTCGATGAACCCGATTGGAACACTCAGTCAGATAACGCGCGCGTCCATTCATCCCTGCTGCGGATCCGGGTTTAGAGAGAGACGTCGATCGCCATGGTGAGATTTGACCAGGTGTCGAAAGTATACGTGCGCGGCGGTGACACCATCACCGGGCTCGATCGGGTCACGATCGAAGTGGGAAAGGGAGACTTCTGTGCCTTTATCGGTCCCAGCGGTTGCGGAAAGAGTACGTTGCTGAACCTGGTCGGTGGATTAGATGTGCCGACCTCGGGAGAGATTCTTCTCGGAGGGCGTTCGACCAGTGGATTCACGAGCGACGACTGGACGAGGGTCAGGCGGGAAACCATCGGGATTATCTTTCAAGCCTTCCATTTAATCCCAGGGTTGACGGCAGCGGAGAATGTCGCGTTTCCATTGTTGTTGCGCGGGGAGCGGGGAGCATCGGTCCAAGCCCGTGTCGCGGAGGTGATTGACTTGGTCTCGATGACTGAACGACGGCACCATCGCCCGAGCGAGCTCTCGGGTGGGGAACAGCAGCGCGTGGCGATTGCGAGAGCGATCGTGCATCACCCCCAGATTATTCTCGCCGACGAGCCGACCGGTAATTTGGATTCCCAGCATGGGGCCGAAATTATCGTGCTGCTTCGGTCGCTTGTTCAGCGATTTGGCCAAACGATCCTGCTCGTGACCCATAGCACCGAAGCCGCTCGGGCTGCCGATTACGTCTGGGCTATGAAGGATGGGAGGCTGATGACGAGAACGCAGCATGAGCCGGTCACGGTCGTCGCGTGATGGATCTGTCGACCAACATTGCCGGCGTACGATTTCCCAGTTGTTTCATGAATGCCTCAGGGGCGCTCTGTGTCACGCGTGATGAACTGCTGGCCCTCGGTCGATCGCGCGCTGGGGCTATTGTCACGAAGTCGATGACGGTTGAGCCGCGAGACGGCAATCCCACGCCCCGGTACTATGCGTTTCCCGGCGGGTCCATTAACTCGATGGGTTTGCCGAATCTCGGATACCAGGCGTATGCCGCACTCATTCCTGAATTGAAGGGATTCGGAAAGCCGGTTATCGCCAGTGTGGCGGGTCTGTGTGAAGATGATTTCCCGACGATCGCGGCCATCATCAATGCGGCGAAGCCCGACTTGATCGAGGTCAATCTTTCGTGTCCCAACATTCCTGGCAAGCCTCAGATCGGCTATGACGCTGAAGCGTCCGAGCGGCTGTTGAAGCGGGTTCGCAAGGTCATCACGGTTCCGATGGGGGTCAAGTTGCCTCCGTATTTCGACCCCGCCCATCATACAGCGATGGGAGAGGTCATCGGCCGTTGCGGGGTTGATTTCCTCAACCTGATTAACTCGGTCGGCAACGGGTTGGTCGTCGATCCTGAGCGCGAGGCGGTCGTCATTAAGCCCAAGGGCGGATTCGGGGGGCTGGGAGGTACGATTATCAAGCCGGTTGCACTGGCCAACGTGCGGGCTTTTTGGAAGATCTTCGAAGGGCGAATCCCAATCATCGGGACCGGCGGTGTCGTCTACGGCGTGGATGCGTTCGAACACCTGCTCTGCGGCGCGTCGGCCGTGCAGATCGGGACGGTGTTGGTGGAGGAGGGCGTAAGTGTATTTGGCCGATTGGAAACGGAATTGGCAACCCAGCTCAGCAAGAAGGGCTATACGAAGCTGGAGGACTGCCGGGGAAAGCTGAGGGAGTTATAGCCTACTTGGCTCCGAACGTCTTGGCGAGGAGGCCCAGTTGTAGAGCCCGTCGGAGTAGTTGCGCGACGTTTCTCACATTCAACCGCCGCATCAAGTTGAATCGGTGCACTTCGACTGTGCGCACGCTGATCTCCAGTACATCCGCAATTTCACGGTTCGTGTGTCCGATCGACACGAGGCGAAGGATTTCACGTTGCCGAGGTGTGAGGAGTTCGGCGTCTATCTTCTCATGTTGTGGCTGGATTTTTCGGCTCGAAGCAGTGTGTGCGCCCATCGATCCCCTCTTTTCATCGACTCGTATGAGTCTACCAAAGGTCCGTTTGACTGTAAACAAAACGGCTGATTTGTGCTGGGTTCCGTGTCAGACTCGAACCATTCGAGTCGTCCTCTCTCCCTCGTTCCGTAGGGTTCGTTCCATTCATCACGCCCCCCGGATTCTATGATTATACCACTCGCTTTGATTCGCGCTCATGCGTTCCAGCGGCCATTTCGCACGCTGCTCAGCGTCGCCGGAGTGGCATTGGGGGTCCTGGCCTCCGTGGCCATTGGGACCGCAAACGTTCAAGTGCTGCGATCCTTTGAGCAGGCGGTCACGACGGTAGCTGGTTCTGCCACATTGGAAGTGGCAGGCCATGATCTCGGGGTGGATGAGTCGGCCATCACGGCTATCCGTGCGGTCGAGGGGGTTGTGAGCGCCGCACCGGTTATTGAAGAGTCGGTGGTTATCGCCCAGGGGGAAGCGCGTGGCCAGGTGCTTCAGATATTGGGGCTGGATTTACTCTCAGAGGTTGGGGCGCGTGGCTTTCAGATTCCGAAGGCTGAGGACCTTGATATGCTGGAGATGCTCCTCGCTCCGGACGTCCTGTATCTTGGCCGGCAAGTGGCGGCTGACTGGCACGTGGGAGTCGGTCATGTCCTCGAGGTGATGGTGGCAGGCCGTGTTGTACGGTTGAGGATCGCAGGGCTCATCCAAAACGAGGAGGCGCACTCGTCTCTCTGGGATCGGCTTGCCGTCATGGATATCGCAGCGGCGCAGCTGTTATTCCAATCGATCGGGCGGTTGGATCGGATCGATTTGGTGACGACGCCAGGCCGATCGCTCGATGGCATCGTCGCCTCCCTCCGTGCCGTGCTCCCCCCACATCTTCTTGTGCAACGACCGTCGCAACGGACCAAGCAAGTCGAGAACATGGTCTGGGCCTTCCAGCTCAATCTGTCAGTCATGAGCTGGGTCGGGCTGCTCGTCGGGATGTTCTTGATTTACAACACGATTGCCTTTGTTGTGGCGCAACGCAGGAGAGAGATTGGGATTTATCGCGCGCTGGGCATGGCAGAACGGCACGTCGTAGGGTTGTTTCTTGTAGAAGCCGGACTGCTCGGTCTTGTCGGCGGACTTGTGGGAGGTATTGGCGGGGTCTGGCTATCCAAGGGATTGGTGTCGCTCGTCAGCCGCACGATCTCAGACCTCTATGCGCCGGTCGTATCTGGCGGGATGATCTTGTCGATGGACATCGTGACGCTCACGGCTGTGGCCAAAGGCGTGCTGCTTGGGACAGTGGTCTCAATGGTGGGAGCCATGGGGCCCAGCGTAGAGGCCGGGAGGACGGTGACGGTTCGTGCGTTGGCGCCAGGAGACTATGAATCGACGAATCAGCTAAGGGTTGGCCTGTGGGGCTGGATCAGCCTCGCGTTGTTCGTGCTCGCAGGCCTCTGCTCGCTGATGGGTCCCATTGGAGACTTGCCGCTCTTTGGTTATATCGCGACTATGTGTCTTTTGGGGGCGCTCTCTTGTCTTTCACCGATGTGTATCAAGGCGTTGGGATGGCGGCATTTTCGACGAGAAAGCCAGACGATGGTGGTCGGAGGGAGCCTCCGGCTTATCGCGGCAGATCAAGCCGCGCGTCATCCGGGCCGGAATGCGGTGACGGTGTCGGCCTTGATGGTGGGGTTGTCGATCATGATCGGTGTGGTGGTCATGGTTCGGAGCTTCCGTGACACGGTCGAGTTTTGGGTGGACGAAACCGTCATGGCCGATCTCATTGTGGCTCCACAGTCCTGGCTTCAGGGGAAGCAGTCCGGGCAGTCCTCGCGCGCCCTGCCGGGAACGTGGAGTTCGACCCTGTCCGCGATTGACGGCATTGCCGCAGTCGATACCTATCGTGAGGCGTATGTCGGCGTCGAGGGTCAATCGGTAGCGCTGATATCACGAGATCTTCGGCTCCATGCGCAACGTAGCCGGTATCTGATGGTCCATGGAGACTCAAGTGCGGCCTTGAGGCGAGCTGCCGAAACTGGAGGCGCTCTCCTGTCGGAAGTGTTGGCGACTCGGCTACAGCTTCACGAAGGGGATACGGTCACGATCACAACGCCGGCGGGACCCGCCGCAGTGCCCGTTGCGGGGATCTTTTACGATTACGCGACCGACGGCGGGAAGATGGTGATGGATCGCTCATGGTATCGGCAACAATGGCACGATGACCGGGTGACCGTGTATTCCGTCTACCTGGCTTCCGGGGCCGATGCAGAACATGTACGGCAGTCGATTGTGACGCAGGTCGCTGGACTGGATGGCATGACGCTCCCGCCGTTGGTCATCCGCAACCACGAATTGCGGCGGGAAATTCTTGAGATCTTCGACCGCTCCTTCATCTTGACCTATGTCCTTGAAGCCATCGCCGTACTGGTGGCCGTCCTTGGCATCGTCAACACCTTGGTGACGGCCGTCCTTGAGCGGCGACGTGAATTTGCCGCACTACGGGCGATCGGGGCCAGTACGAGGCAGGTCGAACGATTAGTATTGTGGGAAGCGGCCTACCTCGGGTTGATCGGAGCGGCGTTGGGTGTTGCGGGAGGCTTGTTGCTCGCCCTGCTGCTCATCCGCGTCATCAATAAACAATCCTTCGGCTGGACGCTCCAGATGACGGTCCCTGGCGGAGTGATTCTGCAAGCCGTAGGACTCGCACTCACGGCAGCCTTGGTGGCCGGCTACTGGCCTGCGCGTTGGGCAGCAAGACAACCGGTCGTGGAAGGATTGAGAGAGGAGTAGGGCGGCATCCAGCATCCTCTTTGCTCGCGGAACGCGCACGGTAAAACGGTGCTCGTTCGACGCGCGCAGTAGAGGACCAAGCCAGGCCGCTACTCTGGAGAGGAAAAACGAGCAAGCGTGGCCGGACCATTGGTACGCAGAGGACTACGCTGCAGCAGAGGTGCGATTGGCAAAGGCGAGCGGCCTGTCTTTGCGGTCGGATGGCGCCACTGTCAGCAACGGTCTTGTTGTGTATCCGATCTCCTGCGCCACCCACACTGTCGGGATCTGTTGGATGGCGATATTGTACACATTGACGGAGTCGTTAAAGAACTCGCGCCGATCGGCAATGGTATTTTCCAGCGCCGATATGCGCTGCTGAATGGCTAAGAACTCTTGATTGGCTTTCAGATCCGGATACTGCTCGGCCACAGCAAAGAGGTTTCCTAACGCGCTGACGATCTGATTTTCCGCCTGTGCCTTGTCGGCGATCTTCATGTCTTCGCGATAGGCGTTGCGGGCTTTGGTCACCGATTCCAGCGTCTCACGCTCGTGTGTCATGTAGCTATTGCAGACTTCAACAAGCTTGGGGAGCTCATCGTGCCGCTGTTTTAAGATGACGTCGATATTGGACCAGGCCTTGTCGATGTTATTGGCGAGCCTGACCAGCATGTTGTAGACGCCGACAATATAACCGGCAAGCACACAGAGTCCGATGACGAGGACGCTCCCGAATATGAGGGTGCTGTTCATGGGCATGCTCCTGTGGGTATGACGGCTAGGCCAGGGTTGTCAGGTAGTATTTGGCGAAGCCGATCAAACAAAATGCCGCCAGCGCTACGCCTACTGTCCCATACGCCATCACTTGCCACCGCATGTGAGACAACAAGTCCTTCTCGGTTCGATCGGAGATAATATACATGTGGTCTTGGCTGTTTCCGATATAGAGACGGGCGGAGTTCTCAATGAGGTCTCCTGCATCGCGCTGCTCATGGGCCGTCCCGAGGACGTAGACCTGCTCATCTTGGAGGATGAACGATTCACGGCACCGGAGGGTCTTGCTCCCTAACCAACGTTCGGTCGTAATCCCCAGTCGCTGCAGTCCGGCGACCGTCGTGGGGGGCAATGCTCCGAGCCAATCGTTTCGAACGATGTGCTCTTCCTGCAAGATCAGTTCGGCGCCGAAGGGTACGACAAGCACTCGTCCGGTGGTATCGCTGACAAAGAAGGGCTGCTCCGACGTACCTTTTGCAATGAGTTCCCACCGGGCATGTTTTCCGGAGCCGACACGTTCATCAACAGCATAGGAATAGAACACACAGGGATGCCCGCGAAAGGGCGAGGAGAGGAGGCGACCCTCCGGCTGTGCTCGTCCGCTGATCTCGACTAACCCCAGCGCCAGTGAACGGATAGTCGACGTCGGAATACTTTCAATCAAGCGCTTTCGTCGGCGAAGCCCCCATCCGTCGGCGAGGAGCCAGAATCCTCCTAGGGTGCCAGCCACCAAGTATAAGAAGAGATGATCCAGTGGCCGACTCCACAGAGTGGTTTTCAAGGTTTTATCGATCCCGGCGGCGAAAATAATCCCTCCGATCCCGAGGGCAAGTCCGAAAAACAGGACCCAGAACCACAGGCCCAGTGGGTTAGACCGCGTCTTGTTCACCCTAGGTCGATCGCGGCTTGTGTCGTTGAGCGCACGATGTCTCTCGGCAGCTCGTGTGTAGAGCTCGGCTTCATGGATCTGAATCGGAACCGCCGCGCCTCGATAGGTCTTATTCAAATCAGTGAGGCTGCCCTGAGGAAGCCACCACCCGCGACAGGCATCGCAGTTCGAAAAGGACGTACCCGCGATCGTCTCAGACTCCATGTGATCGCCGCATTGCGGGCATACTGTCTTTGTCTGAACCGCGACGCCTCCTGCGCCACTCATTGCGCGCTTCAGCGAGGCGTAATCCTCCACAAAAAAATTCACCTCTCCCACATCGAGCCAGAGTCCGTGCCCTGATGAGCAGACATCGAGCTCTGGGCCATGGCTTGTCGGAATCTCAACAAGGATCTTCTGACAATCGGGACAGTTCATGGTGGCCATCGTCTTCAAACTGTAGCAAGAACCAAGCAGGTGTCAAAGCGAAACGCGAGTATTCACTTCGAGAAAACGGAAAGTTACGAATGGTCATCAACGAGCAGCTAGCCCGCTGATGAATCCGATAGCCGTTCCAATCGGTGGCAGGTATGAGTGTGCTTTCACCTCAAATCTCTTCGAGTGATGTCGCAGCAGATGATGGTTATTCTCTTTCGCCGAATACCCCGTAGCTTGCTACGGGGATGAAGGCGAGGAGAACCCTCCGTAGCCTTGGCGAAGGAGGGTCAGGCAGGGGCTTCAGAGAATTTCGCAAGATACCCCACAGCTTGCTACGGGGAGCTTCATTCTTCCGATCCGTAGTTGACTCATAACTTGACTTATACTTGACCAATCGTCTGCCCTGTACACCTTCGCCTTTCACATCTCACCTCATTTTCACGTGCGCTATGGTGAGCACAAGGCTATAATGGCAATCAATTCGCTGATGCTACTGGAAGGCCACTTGCCACCGCGAGCGTTGGGGTTAGTCGCCGAGTGGGGCGCACTTCATCAGGACGAGTTGAAAGACGACTGGACACTGGCGGAGCAACGGGCACCGCTGAAGAAGATTAAGCCGTTGGAATAATTTCAATGCTGAAAGATATCGTTGAAGCGACACCGCTGGAAGGTTATCACGTTCGCCTCCGATTTGAAGATGGAGTGGTCGGCGAACTTGATCTCTCAGCCATCATGCGGTTTGAGGGTGTCTTTGCCCCGCTCAAAGATCTCAATCGCTTTCGAGAACTTCGCGTACATCCAGATCTGGGCACTATCTATTGGCCGAACGGGGCCGATCTCGATCCCGCTGTTCTCTATGCTCGTGTGACTGGAACGCCGATCCCGAGCTACGAGATCAACGTCAGTAGCCACTAAGGCTCCCATCGCGTACCATACCCGTCTCACTCCGTCGTGCCAGTCCCACTCGTTGTGCTGTTCTAGTTCCTTGCTCCACAGGCCAGATTAATCAGAAAGACCAGGCTATCCCTTCTCGCTCTCACCTCTTACGCATCACGTGTCATCTTTCGCGGCTCACCTCCCTTGAAAGGCGGAGTGCTTTCGCTAGGCAAAAAGCGTATTCTTCGGCCCTGAGGTTACTCAGAATTTCTGAGTAGGCAGTAGTTTGAGGAAAGCCTTGGCCAAAAATGCCACCAAAGGTGGCATTTTTGCAGGAAAGCTTGTTCTGGACAGTCCCTTGGGTGCACCGCGTTATCCTGATCGAGGCAGATGGTGGAACCTATCAAGCCGGGCGATGACGCGATAAAGAAGTTCTCGCAAGTTACCGCCCCACTGCTCGCGGAGAGGGCTAGAACGAGCGCGAATCACGCACCTTTGCCCCCCTGCGCGACAGGCTGCTGCCCAAGCTCATCTCCGGCGAGCTGCGGGTGAAGGACGGGAAGCGCGTCTGCGAAAGGGTCGGCGTATGATCAACCGCCTACAACTCCTCCGGAACGTTGGCCAATTCGATTCCGTAAGCAGCGCGGCGAACATCCCCCTCACGCGGCTCACCCTCATCTACTCGGAGAACGGTAGAGGAAAAACGACCCTCGCGGCTGTGCTGCGGTCGCTGGCCACGGGTGATGCCTTGCCGATCACTGAACGACGGCGTCTTGCTGCTCAGCATCCGCCCCATGTCATTCTTGACTGTTGTGGCGGCCCGCCGCCAGCGATCTTCGACAACAACGCATGGAACCGCACACTCGCAGATCTCGTGGTGTTCGACGACGTCTTCATCGATCAGAACGTGTGCTCCGGTTTGACTGTTCAGGCGCACCATCGGCAGAATCTGCACGAGCTGATTCTTGGCGCCCAGGCGGTTGCGCTGAGCACACAGGTCCAGCAACTCGTTGCGAGAATCGAAGAACACAATCGCGAGCTGAGGGCCAGGGAGACTGCAATTCCAGCCGCGGACCGTGGGCAGTTCTCCGTGGACGCCTTCTGTGCGTTGCCTGGACGTGCCGACGTTGAGTGGGCGATCGAGGAGGCGGCACAGGCTCTCGCCGCAGCACGGGATCAAGATGCAATCCGCACGACACTAAGCTTCGATGCGCTGAATCTGCCCGAGTTCGATCTCACGGTGACCGAGCGAGTCCTGCATCATGATTTGCCTGCCGTGGACGCGACGACTCTGGCGCGTGTCCAAGAACATCTGGCTGGTCTGGGGCTTGGCAGTGAGGCATGGGTAGCTGACGGGATGCGCCGGATGCCGCAAGGGCAAAGCAGTAACGCGTCCAGCAATTGCCCCTTCTGCGGACAGGATCTCGGAAGGTCGCCGATCCTCCAACATTACCGCGCGTACTTCAGTGAGGGATACGCGTCTCTGAAGCGTGCAGTAGCAGACGCCATCAGGACAGTAGAGCAGACTCACGGCGGCGATGTGCCTGCAGGATTCGAACGCGCGGTGCGGGTCACCATTGAGCGCCGGCAGTTCTGGTCGCGCTTCTGCGATGTGGCTGGAGTCACCATTGACACAGCCACTATCGTCCGGGATTGGCGAGCGGCGCGGGAAGCCGTCGTTGGGCAGCTCGCTGCAAAACAGGCCGCTCCGCTGGAGCGCATGGAGGTCTCCAACCAGACTCGGGCGTTTGCCGTGGCCTATGAAGCTCATCGGCACACGATTGCCACGATTAACCAACGGCTTCAGGACGCCAACCACGCAATCGAGGTCGCAAGGGAGCGCGCGGCAACAGCCAACTCAACTGTGCTCGCTCAAGATCTCGCTCGGCTCAAGGCGACAAAGGCTCGACACGAGCCGGCGACGGCAGCGCATTGCGACGAGTACCTACAGGAACGCACGGCCAAGGAAGCTACTGAACAGCAGCGCGATCAAGCCAAGGCCGTGCTGGAGCAGCATCGGACACAGGTATTCCCCGGGTACCAGACCGCCATCAACCTCTACCTCGCACGGTTCAACGCGGGTTTCCGTCTGGACAGCGTGACCTATGCGAACACACGGGGGGGGCCAACCTGCACATACAACGTGGTCATCAATAACACCCCCGTGCCTGTCGGTGGTACGGAGGCCGCACTTGGCGCGCCGTCTTTCCGGAACACCCTCAGCGCAGGTGATCGCAATACATTGGCCCTGGCCTTCTTCTTCGCCTCGCTCGACCAAGACACGAGCTTGACAAACAAGGTCGTCGTCATCGACGACCCGATTTCGAGCCTAGACGAGCATCGAGCCCTGACGACGGTGCAGGAGATTCGTCGTCTCGCGGAGCGGGCCGCCCAGGTCATTGTCCTCTCCCACAACAAGCCGTTCATGTGCCGGCTCTGGGAGGGCGCCGATGCGACCGTGCGATCGGCTATCGAGGTAGTGCGCGACGGGGCAGGCTCCACTCTCCGTGTGTGGGACGTCGCCCATGACGCGGTTACCGAGCATGATCGCCGCGATGCCAAGCTGCGCACCTTTCTCGATACCGGCGCAGGAGACATGCGAGAGGTCGCTCGGTCGATTCGTCCGCACCTCGAAGCCTTTCTTCGCGTCGTGTGCCCAGGGAAGTTTCCCCCCGGAACGCTGCTTGGCCCGTTTCGGAATCTCTGCCGACAGAACCTCGGTACTCCCAATCAACTGCTGGATCAGAATGCGATACAAGAACTCGATGAGATCGTCGAATACGCGAACAGGTTTCACCACGACCCCAATCCGGCCTGGGAGACCGAGAGGATCAACGACCACGAACTACGTGGCTTCGTAGATCGGGCGCTGCGGTTCGCAGGGCCATGAGCCTATGAGCCAGTCCTTTACCGAATCTGTTGTCGAAGACGCTGTCCTCGCCTGGCGGGCGTCACTTGGCTATGCTGTCCTTCACGGCCTGGACATCGTTACCGGTGATCTCGGCGACCGAGCATAGCGACCCCAACTACTGCGGCGTGGAGTTGGATCGGCGTCTGTGCCTTTCAAATAGCCTGGCACGATCCTTTCGATTGGCCGAATGCTAACCTTTCACTTAGTCGAGCCATAGGTTCCGAATTGTGAAGCGGATCCTCCGCAAGTATGGCTATCCGCCTGACAAGCAGGAGCAAGCGACGAAAATAGTGCTGGAGCAGGCGGAGGTCTTATCGGAAATGTGGGTGATGGGATGATCGCAGAGCCGCTACGATCCCCGATATGATGAGCGGTGGTTGTATTCTTTGGCCATGAGAGAGACTCACGGCTTCTTCGCCACGACCTTGCCGTTTTCCCACACGTAGATCGGCGTGCCGTACATCCGGGCGGTCTTGCGAGCGACCTTGGCAGCTCTCCTGAGTGCGCGACCGACGGCTTGGGAAAAAGCACTGGGTGATTTCTTTTTGAGTGTCATCTTCGTGGGGTTTCCTCCAACAAGATGGGAGCACTTCCTGAATTATCGTACACTGACGACTTTTCGGCTAATGGTCGATAGAGTCTTTGAAAGTTATCCCAGCTACGTTGAAATCGCCTCAGCACATCCACACGAGGAACATTGTGCCCGCCTTGATGAACTCTTGCCGCAATCCGTTGAAGTGCAAGTTGTACCGAAGGTATTGACAGGAACACGATTTCGATCCGATATCCGGCAGCCTTCCATTGGTGCAAGAGTCGAATGTAAGTCCGTCCGCTCAAGGTGCTTTCAAATGCAAAGTTCTCCCGTGCCTTTGTTAATCGGGAGAGCTCAGTCAGGACAAGCCGACCTGCTTGCCGTGCGGCCAGTTCAGGTCGAAGAGGTGAGAGCCCACCAGCGATAAGGTCGGCATTCACGAAATGAATGACGCCAGCCTCGCGAAGAAGAAATTCCCTGGCGAACGTCGTCTTCCCGGCGCCATTTGGTCCGGCAATGATGATGCACCGGGGATATCGAGCGGTTTTGGTGCTCACGTCCGAACCCGTCAGCCTGCTACCGGCTGCTGGTAATCCACTTCGATTTTGAAGCCAAGATCCTCGATCATCCCCCAGACTTCCGGGGCCGGCTGGCCTGGGGTCGTGAGGTAGCCGTTCACGAAGATGGAGTCGGCTGGATAGAGCGCCAATGGTTGGAGGCTGCGCAGATTATGTTCGCGGCCTCCGGCCACGCGGAGTTCGGTGCGTGGGTGTAGGAATCGGAAGAGGCAGAGGATTTTCAAACAGCGTTGAGGAGTCAGGTTGTCGCAGTATTCCAGCGGAGTGCCTGTTGCCGGGTGAAGTGTGTTGAGTGGAATTGAATCCGGCTTTACGTCGATCAGGGCCATGGCCAGGTCGATGAGATCTTCGTCTTTTTCGCCCATTCCCACGATCCCGCCGGAACAGATTTCCAATCCTGCCGCGCGCGCGTTCCGGATGGTGCTGAGCCTGTCTTGGAAGGTGTGCGTGGTGCAGATGGACGTGTGAAAGGCTTCGCTGGTATTCAAATTGTGGTTCACCCGATCGACTCCAGCCGCCTTCAGTCGCTTGGCCTGTTGCTCGTTCATGAGACCCAACGAACAGCAAATCTGAATCGGAATCTCCTGCTTGATCGAGCGCACGGCTCCGGCGATTTCGTCGATTTCCCGATCCAACGGGCTCCGGCCGCTGATGACGATGCAATAGCGTTGGGCTTTCGAGGCCGCCGCTTGTCGGGCGCCGTCGATCATCTGTTGTTGAGGCACAAGGTTATAGCGTTCGATGGGGGCGGTGGAGATCGCGGATTGAGAACAGTAATGACAGTCTTCCTGGCAGGCGCCGCTCTTGGCGTTCTGCAACATCTGGAGGCGAACGGTCTTGCCGAAATAACGGGAGCGGACGGTAAAGGCGGCTTGGAGGAGTTCCAGCAATTGTTCGTCAGGGGTATCAAGTACGTTCTGGCACTCGTCTTTGGTCAGCGTTTCGTCGCGCAAGGCTTTGGCAGCGTAATCCTGATAGTCGACCATGGGGCACTCCACTATCTGTCAAGGGTGTATTGACTGTGATGCAGACGACTGCCCGTCCGTGAGGCAGCCAGACTGGCCGAAAACCTACACGGTTTCGAAGGGAGAAGCAATGCCTTGGTAGGGAACCGCTGAGACTGGGAGCGGGCTGCTGTCTTTGTCGGGAATCGCTTGACCGCCGGCAATCGGCAAGGGCAGCGCGGCTAATGTATTCCAAGTCCCGCAGCTGCGGCAGCGCCCAGACCACTCGGTCGATTCGTGTCGGCAGGCGGTGCAGACATAGGGGACGACCACGCGTTTCTTGAAATGCAGGGCTTTCTTCAGTTCGGTGACGGCCAGTTCCATTTCCTGCTTGCGCAAATAGAGATTGGCCATGATCTTATGGTAATCGGCCAGCTGGTCCTGTACGCCTTCGACGGTCGAGAGAATGTCGAAGGCTTCGTCGACCATTTCCAGACGGTAATAGAGCTTGCCCAAATAGAACTGCAACGCAGGGTTGTTCGGGTCTTGCCGGAGGGCTTCCTGATAGACGCGGATAATTTCACTAGGCTCGCCCTGTTCGAGAAAGAGTTCTTCGAGACGGTGCAGAATAATGTTACTACGGGTCTTGGCATAGACCTTCTTGAGAATTTCTACGGCCTGTTTCGTTTTGCCTTCCCGGATCAAGATTTCACCGATACCCACGTAGGCCGGCAAGAACGTCCGGTCTCGCTTAATGGCGCCGCGGAAGTATCGTCGTGCTTTATCGGGGTGGCCTCGTTCCAGCAGTTGGCGTCCGACCTCGTACGTGCAGCCGGTGAGGAGTTGGGCTTCGGCCAGTCGTTCCGGTTCAGCCAGGTTGGCCTTCAGGAGCCGATGTTGGATTTCGAGCGCCTCGCCCCATTTTTCGAGCCTGATTAGCAGATCGCGTTTCCGGATGAGCGCGGTCAGGTTATCCGGCTCGACCTTGAGCATCTTGTGCAGGGTCTGTAAGGCGTCCTCGTACCGCTTGGCGCCCTCCAGGTCGTTGGCCAACTCCAACAGGATTTCGATGTTACGCTCGTCGACGCGATTCGCCCGTTGATGGAGGCGGATCGCCTCTGCGAAGTTGTGTTCCCCGCGATAAATATTTCCCAGCCAGAGCAGCGAGTCGACACGATTCGGGTCCATGGCCAGCGCACGTTCGAATAGGGCAATGGCTTCGACGGTGCGTTTCGACATAATGGCATGGGTGCCTTCACGATGGAGCGCGTC
Source organism: uncultured Nitrospiraceae bacterium (assembly GCA_963748375.1). Taxonomy (GTDB): domain Bacteria; phylum Nitrospirota; class Nitrospiria; order Nitrospirales; family Nitrospiraceae; genus Palsa-1315. The sequence continues at coordinate 165,469 of CAVVIR010000032.1, read as the reverse complement.
GATTTTTTCTTTGCGGCGCAACAACCGCGTGCTGCGCCAATTGCCGATGACGTGGGCGGTCTGCCGCATCCCGACGGCCAAGGCCACGAGCACGGCGCCGACAGCCATGGAAAAGACGACGAGGGTGACGGGACTCATTTCGAATTGGATGGAGGGACTGGTTCGGACCGCAACCGTCCCAGGATTCAATTCGCGCGCGTAGCTGTAGAGAAAAATTCCGATGCTGACGAGGAAGATGGTGGTGAGCAATCGGAGCATGGATCTAGGCCTTGGTTTTTGTTGGCACCTTTTTCCGCGTCACGGGCCGTGGGGTCACGGTGGCTTGTGTGACCGTTCGCTCGCTCGGGATGGTAACGCGCTTGGCGTCGGCCCATAACCGTTCGAGTGCGTAATGCATCCGGATATCCTGCCTAAAAATATGAACGATTACATCGCCGAAGTCCATTAAAACCCACTGTGAAGACCGCGTGCCTTCGATCCTCAGCGGTTTGGAACCGGAGCGAGAGAGAACGGTATCGATATGGTCGGCAATGGCACTCGCTTGGCGATCCGAATCCACAGAGCCGATGACCAGGTAGTCGGCAACGGAGGTCAACGGCGCGACCTGGAGGACGAGCACGTCGGTGGCCTTCTTGTCGAGCATGGCCCGGGCAATACCGAGGGCCGTGGACCTAGCTGTTGGTGCGATTACGGTCCTCTTGGTAGAGATGATGGTGAAGTATATAAGATTCCACTAAGGGCGGCAACTGATTTGCTGCCGGGAGTCCTTGGCGAATGCGAGCGCGAATATCCGATGCGGAAACTGCGCAGGGTGGTAGTTTGAGGCAGATTAGGCCTTGCTCCCCTATCGGCGCTTCGATTCGGGAAATCCGATCCGCATCCAGGTCCGCCAGTGAGGGATAGGGAATTGGCGGAAGCCGTGCAACGGTCGAAAGGGAACGAAACGACAGGCCTGGCCGGGAGAGGATGACAAAGCGGCATAGCTTAAGCAATGTCTGAGGCTCACGCCAGGATGGAAAATCCAGAAAGGCATCGAGTCCGATCAAAAAAAATAGCTGGGTCTGCGCGCCATATTCTTGCTGGAGTAGGCGAACGGTATCGATCGTGTACGACTTGCCTGGCCGACGGATTTCTACATCCGAGATGGCGAAGGCGGGGTCTGAGGCGATGGCAAGGCGGACCATCTCATAACGGTCTTGCGATGGCGCCAGACTGTTGTTCGGCTTATGGGGAGGATGACTCGTGGGGATGAAGAGGACTTGGTCGAGCTTGAGGGCTTCGCGTGTCTGGCGCGCAATGGCCAGGTGACCATTGTGCACTGGGTTGAAACTACCGCCGAGTAGGCCGAGACGAATGGGATTAGAGTGCTGAGTGCTGAGTGCTGAGAGCGGAAATTCAGAATCTGGTGACATCAATAACTCAGCACTCCGATCTAGCAGGTTCAGGAAAATTTAATAAGGCACACGAGAGCTTTGATGATCTGCAGTTGCGGCACAACAGGAATACCTTTCCCGCAGAATGCTTAAAATGGCCGTCCAGCAAGGCCGCAGCGAGTGAAGATCCGAGGCGTACCCTCTGGGGTACGTTGAGGGTCTGAACGATGCGAGAACGACGCTGGCGGACGTTTTCAGCGTTCTGCTAGAGGATAACGAGGTTGTCCCGATGTATGACTTCCTCATATTCCTGCGGGCCGAGCTGCCGTTGAATTTCGGTCGTTTTGAGTCCTTTGATCCGTGCCAGCGTCTCGGAAGAAAAGTTCACGAGTCCTTTGGCGATCTCTTTGCCGTCCTGGTCGAGGCAGCTCACCGCATCTCCTGTATCGAAGGGGCCGCTGACGTCCAAAATGCCTGAGGCCAACAAGCTTTTGCCCCGTCTCACCAGTGCTTCAACGGCGCCTGGGTCGAGCGTCAGGGTTCCTCGGGGTCTGAGGGTGAAGGCAATCCAGTGTTTGCGGCTGCTGAAACGGCGTTCCTTCGCGAGGAAGAGGCTGCCGCCTGGGCCGCCGGCTAATACCTGTGGAAGGAGGCCGCCTTCTTGTCCGTTTAAGATCAAGGTGGACACGCCGTACTCACCGACTTTCTTGGCTGCTCTGACTTTTGTGGCCATTCCCCCGGTTCCCTCAAATGAGCTGGACATGCCGGCCCGCCGCTCAATGTCTTTGGTAATGTCAGGAATCAATGGAATCAGCGTGGCGGCGGGGCTTTTGCGCGGATCTTCTGTAAAGAGGCCGTCGATATCGGACAGGATGATCAGCAGTTCCGCGTCGACGAGATGGGCGACCTCGGCAGCCAGGGTGTCGTTGTCTCCCACCCGGATTTCATCCACGGCGACCGTATCGTTTTCATTGATGATAGGGATCACTCCAAATCCAATCAGCGCATTCAGCGTGTGGCGGGCATTGAGAAATCGACGCCGATCGGTGAGGTCGTGATGTGTGAGGAGGATCTGCGCCACCGTGACGTCGAGCCGTTCAAACGATTTTTCGTATGCCCACATCAGCCGGCTTTGGCCGACCGCTGCGGCGGCTTGCTTCACGGGGAGGCTCTTGGGGTATTCTTTCAGGCCTAATTTCTTGATGCCGGAGACAATCGCACCGGAGGAGACGAGTAACACTTCTCGTCCGCTCGACCGGAGTGCTGCGATTTCATCGGCCAGCCGATCGATCCGTTCTGGGCGCAGCCCGGTGTCTCGGGACGCGATGAGACTGCTTCCGATTTTGATGACGATACGGGTGGCCTGTCTTAGGAGATCGTCTCGCATAGTGTGGCTCGAAGCTGCGCGACCTGTTGTCCAACATAGGTGACGAGTTCTGTCAGTCCCTCTCTCGTGGCGGCAGAGATCGGGAAGCACGTATAGTGATGACGAGCACAGTACTTCTGCAACTCACGCAGGCGCGCCTTCTCACCAGCCACGTCGAGTTTCGTCGCGACTACCGCGAAGGGGCGTGTGGTGATCGGCTCATCGTAGGCCGCTAATTCTCGACGCATGATCTCGAAGCTCTTTATCGGCTCCTCGGGGGCCCATTCCGACACGTCGATCATGTAGAGTAAAAACGACGTGCGTTCGATATGCCGAAGAAATCGGAGTCCCAGTCCCTTTCCTTCATGGGCGCCTTCGATGATCCCGGGGATGTCTGCGACGGCGAAACTTCCTTTTTCTCCCCAGCGAACGATCCCCAGATTTGGCGTCAGCGTGGTGAAGGGATAATCGGCGATTTTCGGTCGTGCGGCTGAGATCGCGGCGATGAGCGTCGATTTTCCGGCATTGGGAAGGCCCACGAGCCCGACGTCGGCCAGCAGTTTCAGCTCGAGTCTGAGCGACCGTTCTTCGCCTTCTGTGCCGATTTCAAATTCCGTGGGAGTGCGGTTGGTCGACGTGGCGAAATGATTATTCCCTCGTCCGCCCCGCCCCCCATGAGCTGCCACAAACCGCTGTCCGGCGGTGACCAGGTCGGCCAGCACCTTGCCGGTCTGATCATCGGAGATGACGGTGCCGACAGGAAGGGCCACCACGATATCTTCGCCGGTTCTTCCGGAGCAATTGGCAGCGCCACCCTGGCGACCGACTTCTGCTTCATAGTGTTTTTGGTACCGGAGGTCGAGGAGCGTGGTCATGCGAGGCGACGCTTCAAATACGACGTTGCCGCCATGGCCACCGTCGCCACCGTCGGGTCCGCCGCGCGGCACGAATTTTTCGCGCCGAAAACTGCATGAGCCGTCGCCGCCGCGGCCGGCTGTGATATGGATACGGACTTCATCGACAAACATCGGTGCACCGTTTCAGCGTGATGACTGTATGGGCATGACCTGCGAGGAACATCCCGTTGCACTAACAGTCATGCCGGGAGTCCTCGCGGTAATGAGGTTGTGACGAGAAAAGAGGAAAAGAATGTACTATGAAATCGCAGGCTCTGAGTAGACGCTGATCTTCTGCCGCCCGCGGCCGCGCTCGAACTTCACAATCCCTGTGATGAGGGCGAAGAGGGTATGGTCTTTACCGAGGCCCACGTTGAAACCGGGAAAGAACTTCGTCCCTCGCTGACGGATCAAGATTGATCCGGCCTTCACGGTTTCTCCACCATAGGCCTTGACCCCAAGATATTGGGGATTGCTATCGCGCCCGTTTCTAGTTGATCCGCCGCCTTTATTTGTTGCCATGGCTGATCCTCGTTAGGCCGTTTCAATGCCGGTAATGCGCAATTTGGTAAAGCCCTGGCGATGGCCATTCGTTCGCCGATAGTTCTTGCGCCGTTGTTTCTTGAAGATCGTGATGGAGCGGGTTCGGCCTTGGTCGACGATCTCGGCCTTCACGCTGGCGCCCTTGACCAACGGTTGTCCAACCTCCAGGCCTTTGTCGCCGTGGACCAGCCGCACGTGGCCGAGTTCAACCGTTCCCCCTACCTCGCCGGGAAGGGACTCCACTTGGACCAATGTCCCAGTCTCGACTCGATATTGCTTGCCGCCTGTCTCAATGATCGCGTACATAAGACCCCGTCTCCATTACAGAAGATGACTGTGTACCATAGGGATTTGAATCCTGTCAAGATAAAGGATTGGCGTATGCTATGCTTTCCCTGTTGAGTCAAGACATCGGAGATCATGATGGCCAATGCACCCAAGCCAAATCCCTCGAAGCCGAAAGGCAGCCGATTCGTGCTCCGCCCCTATCGTCGCGTACCGACTCATCGCGTTCTCTATTATCTCAGCGGGAAATGTGTGGGAAAGGGTGTCGTGACCAATTTATCCCAATCCGGTATGCGTGTTCGAGGAGAGCATGAGGTTGAACCGGGTCTCGATTTGGCGTTGCGCCTCACGCTTTCAGATGACGGCCCGACGATAGACATTGATCGGGCCACTGTTCGGTGGGTAGATGGAAACGATTTCGGCCTGGATTTTGTGCGTCTCAGCCCGTTAGCAAAGAAGCACATCAGCAACGCGTTGAACCAGCAGGTTCGCGCTCCTCAGTCGCCGGCCTGAGCCTATTCCCATGCGCCGACTGCCTATGGACCATGCCGCGTCCGTTTGCTTGACGCTTCTTCCAGCCCGCTGCTATATTCCGCTTTCACCGCTTGATTGTTCACATACCGCTTGCGATACCAATGGTTAAGCCACAAGGAAAAATTTGGATGGATGGATCGTTCGTCGATTGGGCGGACGCGCAAGTCCATGTCATGACCCATTCACTCCATTATGGACTGGCGGCGTTCGAGGGCATCCGCTGTTACAAGGGAAAGTCCGGTTCCGCAATTTTCCGACTCCAGGAACATGTCGATCGGTTGTTCGACTCCACCCATATTGGCATGATGGAGATGCCTTTCGACAAGAAGCAGGTTGCAGCGGCCATTGTGGAGACGGTGAGGGTGAATCAGCTGGAGGCCTGCTATATCCGTCCGCTCGTGTATATCGGACATGGAGCGATGGGGGTCTATCCCGGCGACAATCCGATCAAGCTGGCCATTGCAGCTTGGACGTGGGGCGCCTACCTCGGGGACGATGCACTGGCAAATGGAATGCGGGCTCGCGTGTCGTCGTACACGCGGCATCACGTCAATGTCTCGATGACGAGAGGGAAGATTTCCGGCTACTACGTGAATTCGATTCTCGCGAAACGGGAGGCGAAGGTGGACGGGTACGATGAAGCTATTTTGCTCGATACCGAAGGCTATGTGTCCGAGGGGACGGGGGAGAATATTTTCATCGTGCGGAAAGGGCAGATCAAGACGACGCCATTAACCTCGATTCTTGACGGCATCACCAGAAGCTCTGTCATCGAGTTGGCGCGGGAGAAACGTATTCCCGTAGTGGAGGAACGGTTCACACGCGATGATATGTATATCGCCGATGAAGTATTTGTGACTGGAACTGCCGCTGAACTGACACCGGTTCGAGAAATCGACAACCGCCGCATTGGAACCGGCAGGCCAGGTCCGATTACACAATCTCTACAAAAGACCTTCTTTGCCATCGTCCGCGGGGAAGACCTTTCCCACGAGGCGTGGCTGACCCGCATTTAGTACGAGCTGAAGCAGGCTCAGTCCGTGCTCCCCTGCTCCCCCTGCAATACACCCCTGAGAACAGACCGTTTACTTTGATCTAAATAGCAGGTCTCGTGAGTGCGCTGAACTCAACGAACTGGATCATCCAGCTCCTACCGATGAGGATATGATTTTCAATGTCTTGTTAGTGTTTGCCGGAGGAAGGGTCGCTAGAAGTGTGGCTCTCCGCTGCTGGGGCTGCCGGCGTGGCTGGTGTGGTTTCAGGGACGGGCTGAGACGTCTCTTTCTTTTTGAGATCAATGACTGTGGAAGAAAACGTCCGTTCTTTGGCGAGCATAGCTAGACTCAGCGAAGTCAGCATGAAAATGGCCGCGACGACAACCGTGAATTTGCTCAAGAAATTTGCTGGCCCTCGGCTCCCGAACACGGTCTGGCTCGAGCCCCCGAATGACGCGCCGATTTCAGCGCCCTTCCCTGATTGCAAGAGGATGGCGCCGACCATGAGAAAACAGACGAGGACATGAATGATAATGAGGAAAATGTACATGACGCTCCGATCAATTAGGCACGCGGTATCTGCGCAAGGGAGAGAATTGTAGCAAACGAGTCTAGATTGAGGCAAGCCCCTCCTACCAAAGCTCCGTCGATTGCGTCGCAGGCAAGGAGCGACGCAATATTCTGGGGCGTGACACTTCCGCCGTACAGGACCCTTATGGCCGATGCGATGTCGCTGTTCCATCCGGTTTCAACGAACAGCCGGATTGAACGATGCACGATCGCGGCTTGTTCCACCGTGGCGGAGCGTCCGGTGCCGATGGCCCAGACTGGTTCGTAGGCGATGGTGATAGTCGCCAGCTCATGTGTGGATAATCCTGTCAGGCTGCCGTTGAGTTGAGCCGTGATGACCGATTCCGTTCGGCCTGCCTCGCGGTCCGCCAGCGATTCTCCCACGCAGAGAATCGGAGAGAGCTCGTGTTTCAGCGCCGCTCGGACCTTCTTCTGGGCATGCTCATCCCGTTCGCCGAAGAGCGTGCGCCGTTCAGAGTGGCCGACGATGACATAACGGCAGCCAAGATCGCGCAACATCGGCGCAGACACTTCTCCGGTGAAGGCCCCATGCTGCTCCCAATGCATGTCCTGTGCGCCAAGGCTGATCCAGGAGGAGGGGCCTAGGGCAGTACGGGCTGATTCGAGTGCTGTAAAGGGCGGTGCAAGGACTACGTCGGCGTGAGGGGATGCAGGCACTCGTTCGCAGAGGTCGCGAATGAAGGCCGCAGCCTCCGAAGCCGTTTTGTTCATCTTCCAGTTGCCGACGATGAGGGGTTTACGCACCGGTGTCTCGATATTCGAAGATTGTGGAGGCGAGGCACTCAGCGATGAGCCGACTACGCCACTCGATCTGGGAGAGCGGTCAAGCCCGGGAGTTGTTTGCCTTCCAGCAATTCCAGCGCGGCGCCACCGCCGGTCGAGATAAACGACATATTTTCCGATTCACCGGCTCGATGCACAGCCAAAGCTGTTTCGCCGCCGCCGACGATCGTTAGGGCATAGGCATCGGCAATCGCGTGAGCCATCGCGAGTGTTCCTCGCGCATAGGCGTCGATTTCAAAGACCCCCATCGGTCCGTTCCACAGAATCGTCTTCGCGTTTTGGACTGCTTCGTTGAAGAGCTTGACGGAAGCCGGGCCGATGTCGAGTGCGTACCAGTCTTTCGGAATCTCCTGGACTGGAACGATCTTCGACTCCGCCCCAGGCTCGCGGCTGGCTGCGACGACACAATCGACCGGCAAGTAGAATTTGACGCCGCGGGAAAAGGCATGGTCCTCAATGCCTTTGGCGAAGTCCAACATGTCGTTTTCGACCAGTGAGTTGCCGATCTCCAGCCCCTTGGCCTTGAGGAAGGTAAAGGCCATGCCGCCGCCGATAATGACTTTGTCGACGCGCTTGCCCAAATTTTCGATGACTCCGATCTTCCCTGACACTTTCGCCCCGCCGAGAATGGCGACAAAGGGCCGGACGGGGTTTTCGACGGCGCCTTCGAGGTATTCGATTTCTTTCTTGAGGAGGAAGCCGGCGGCCGAGACGGGAATGAATTTGGTGATGCCGACGGTGGAGGCATGGGCCCGATGTGCAGCGCCGAACGCGTCGTTGATATAGACATCGCCGAGGGCCGCCAGCGCTTTCGAAAAGGCGTCGTCGTTCTTCTCTTCTCCCTTATGGAATCGGAGGTTTTCAAGGAGCAGGACGTCGCCCGGCTTCATCTTGGCGACAAGCCCTTCCACCGCCGGGCCGATGCAATCGGGTGCAAACAGAATCTCCTTGCCCATGAGCCGTCCCAAGCGTTTTGCCACCGGGGCCAGACTGTATGTGGGGTCGAACGTTCCTTTCGGTCGGCCGAGGTGCGAACAGAGAATCACCTTGGCGCCGTCGTCGACGGCTCGATTGATGGTCGGCAGGGTCGAGCGAATGCGGGTGTCGTCGGTGATTTGGTGCGAATCGTCCAACGGGACGTTGAAGTCGGCTCGGATGATGACACGCTTGTCTCGCAGCACGACGTCGTCGATCGTTTGTTTACGCAGATTCATGACGGCTCCGTCAAGTCCGTTCTTCGGGAAAGGGGGAGTCAATGGGGAACAGAATTGGCCTGAGGCAGGCATGACCCGCAGTGCTCAGCGTCCTTTCGATTTTGCCGCAATGACCTTGATCAAATCCCGTACGCGGCATGAATAGCCCCACTCGTTGTCATACCAAGCCGTGACTTTGACGAGCCGCTTGTCGATGGCCATCGTGAGCGGGGCATCGAATGTGGCCGAATGCGAGTCGCCCTTTTGGTCGATCGAGACGATCGGGTCTTCGGAATACAGGAGAATGTTTTTCATCGGGCCGTTTGCCGCTTTTTTGAAAGCCGCGTTGACGGAGGCCACGTCGCAATCCTTTTCGGTTTCGACCGTCAGATCCACCAGTGAGACGTTCGGTGTGGGGACGCGGATGGCCAGACCGTCGATCTTGCCCTTGAGTTGTGGCAGCACCAAATGCAGCGCCTTTGCCGCGCCGGTGCTGGTCGGGATCATCGACATGCCTGCTGCGCGTCCGCGCCGCAAGTCTTTATGGGGCAGATCGAGCAACTGCTGGTCGTTGGTATAGGAATGGATTGTGGTCATAACGCCGTGCTTGATGCCGAAATTATCCAGCAGAACTTTTGCCACGGGAGCCAGACAATTGGTCGTGCAGGAGGCGTTGGAGATGATGTGGTGTGATTTCGGATCGTAGGCCGCATCGTTGACGCCTAGGACGATGGTGACATCCGGGTCCTTCGCCGGAGCGGAAATAATGACGTGCTTGGCTCCGGCAGCGAGGTGCTTTGCCGCGCCTTCACGATCGGTGAAACGTCCTGTCGATTCGATGACGATGTCGACCTCCAGTTCCTTCCAGGGAAGCTCTTTCGGGTCCTTGATCGCAAGCACCTTAATAGGCTTGCCATCGACAAAGATCTGATCGCCTTTGGCCTCGACGTTCCCCTGTAGCGTCCCGTGTACGGAGTCGTACTTTAGGAGATACGCGAGCGTCTTCGCATCTGTGAGGTCGTTCACTGCGACAATGTGGAGATCGGGATCACCAAGCGATGCCCGCAAGACGTTCCGCCCGATCCGTCCAAATCCATTAATGCCGATCCGAATAGCCATGACGAGTAGTTCCCTCAAGAAAAATGAGCCGGTTGAATCCACCAGCGGAATCGGGCCGATAGTATCGACGCTCCTGGGCCATGTCAAGCCATACCAATGGGGTAACCCTGCGCTGGATCACAGAAGTTTCCTCTATCACTCGAACCGGATGTTGACAGAATGGGTGAAGGCCTATGAATCTGTACCTTGCGTCGTTCTTGCCGGGTTCGTTAGAGTTTGTCGATTGTTGTGTCGGCTATCTTCCTATGAGGCGACGGTGAATCTCTTCGAACAGACCACGGTTGTACTGGAGTGGCCCAGATTGCTTGAGGCCCTTGCCGGACATGCCCGATCGACAATGGGGGCGACGCGCTGCCGAGCACTCGAATTGGCGAACGATCTGCATGACGCGCAACGGCGCCAGCAGGAAACCACAGAGATGGGCCAGATCCAAGCATCCGGCGAGGCCCTGCCGGCCTTGTCATTTCCTGATATTCGTGACCCGCTCGCCCGAGCGAAAAAAGGGGCCATATTGGAGGTTCCCGAACTGCGGGATTGCGCGATGGTGTTGGAATTGCTGGAGGAAAACAGTCGGTTTGTGAGGCGGCATCAACAGGACGCTCCTGCACTGACATCTGTCGCCTCGCCTCTATTCTCGGTCGATGCACTGAGACCTCTGACAATCGCATTGGACGCGGCGATCCACCCCGATGGCTCGATCAAGGAGTCGGCGACGCCGGAGTTACGGCGTGTGACCCATCAGGCACAGAGGCTGAAACAAGAGATGCGGCACCGGGTCGATCAGATGCTGCACTCACGTCGCTATGAGGAGATCATTCAAGAAAAGTATTTCGCTCAACGAGAGGGTCGCTATGTCATTCCGGTGAAAGCAGATATGCAAGGGCGTGTCTCGGGGATTGTCCATGATGTGTCGGCTAGCGGGGCGACGGTGTTTGTCGAACCGCGCGAGCTGGTTGAGTTGAATAATTCGATCAAAGTGACGGACCTTGAGATCGAGCGGGAAGTGCGCCGTATCCTCCGCGAGTTGTCTGCCCTCGTTGCCGCACAATCTGAGGTCATGTTGGCGGGGCTCGACGCGCTGGCTGTGCTGGATGGTATCGCGGCGCGGGCATTGTTTGGCCGTCAATTGAAGGCACATCCGGTTAGGCTCAACGATGAAGGACGCGTACGGCTTCTGCAGGCCAGGCACCCCTTGCTCGTGTTGTCGAAGGAGCAAGTCGTCGCCAACGACATTCTTCTGGATGAATCGATTCAGGTGCTTGTCATCTCCGGCCCCAATACGGGCGGGAAGACCGTCACCCTCAAGATTGTGGGGCTCTTTGCCTTGATGGCCCGGGCCGGATTGCCCCTACCCTGTGATGCGGAGTCCGAGATGGCGTTCTTTCCCGACGTCTATGCTGACATAGGAGATGCCCAAGATTTAGCCCGAGATTTGTCCAGCTTTTCTGCGCACATGACCCAGATGATTCAGCTGCTTGATGAGACAGATCGCCAGCCACGCGGTGATGAACAGCCCAAGCCGCGGCAATGGTTGGTCCTTCTGGATGAACCGGTCACCTCAACCGATCCAACTGAGGGAGCGGCCCTGGCCGAAGCCTTGCTCTGCCGGTTGGCCACGCTGGGAATGAAAGTCGTGGCGACGACACACTATGGATCGCTGAAAGCCTTGGCCCACACGATGCCTGGCTTTGCGAATGCCAGCGTCGAATTTGACGTGGCGACGCTCTCGCCGACCTATCGGCTCTTCATGGGGGTACCGGGTGGGTCGTCTGCGCTGGAAATTGCTGGCCGATTAGGGATGGATCGAGCGTTGCTGGATGAGGCGAGGCTGAAGCTCCATAAAGACGAGCGGGTCATGGAAACCATACTGCATGACCTACAAGCGACGCAGCGGAAGTTGACCGACGATTTGGGTCGGGCTGTTGAAGCCAGACGGGAGGCGGAACAGGCTGAACAGCGGGCGAAGGCGCAGTTGGCTCACCTGGAAGAGACGGAACGTGAAGCGCAGAAGGGTCTCAAGCGAAAACTCAGTGAACAGTTCAGTCGCGCGCGGGCGGAAGTGCAAGCCACAGTCGATGCCGTCCAGGGCGAACAGAAGTTGATCAAAGCCAAAGCGGCGAAGCAACGATTGTTCGAACTCGAGGCCCAGACGAGAGCCGAATTAGCCCCACCCGGCATGCCGATTCCGCTTGAGCAGTTGGGAGTGGGGGATCCAGTCGAGATCAGCGGGCTTGGCATGACCGGTACACTCCTTGAAGCGCCACAAGGGAAGAAGCGTGTGAGGGTGAAGGTTGGGGAGGGGGAGCTGCTGGTCACGGTGACGAATCTCCTCGGTCTCGCACGAGGGCAGGCAGCCCCGACGTCGCCAGTATTATCGAGTCCTCGCCGGGTCTCGTCAGGCGGTGGACTGGGGCTCGATGAGCAGACGGTCGTGGATGTTCGAGGGAAGGCGGCGGACGAGGCGTTGGATGATGTGATTGCGGCGCTGGATCGGGCAACGCTGGCCGGTGTGCCGTTTCTGCGCATCATCCATGGCCACGGCACGGGGAAACTCAAGGCGTCGTTGAGAGTCTATCTGAAAGACTCGCCCTATGTGGCGGAGTTCCGCACCGGAGATCGGGGAGAAGGCGGAGATGGCGTGACGATCGTGAAGTTAGGGTAATGAGAGGAGGGCCCGGCTGATCCCCTTTGCTCGCGCAACGCGCGGCCTCCGAAGGATGGGGCGGGAGCGGCCAGGTGCCCTCCTTGCTCGCAGAACGCGCACGATCGGAATGTGCTCGTTCGATGCGCGCAGTAAAGGGCAGCCTTGGCCACTCCCTTGAAGATTAGGTAGGAAGAATCAGAAGGCCCTCGTTGAACGCGCGCAGTGGAAGATCAATCAGCCCCCATCCCTAGAGAGATAGCGAGCAAGCTTGGAGGGAGCATGTATATCGTTCGACGCGCGCAGTAAAGGACAGTCTGGCGGCTCCCCTTAGGGCAAAGTGTGGAAAATAGGAAAGCCCTCGCCTGGGCTGATGGCACATCCTGGGGAATCGATTGCGAAGCGGTCGGAAGATTATGTCTATTCTCTTTTATTGCGGCGTGTCATCATAGCATTCAAGCCCAATACGGTAGCCAAAAAAACCAGGACTATAGCCGCTAACGAGCCGAGCACGCAGGAAAAACTCTCGTTGCAGAGATCAAACATATATTGCCACAACCCCCACATTTTGGTCTGAGCTAGGGTTTTTACAAACATCGTGTCTCCTCCGTGGCACTTCTTTTCGGTCCTAGGGTGGAGAAGCCGACTAAGTGAGCGATTCGACCGCGGCACGTAACCGCTTGGTCAGCTTCGTCGCCGCAACCGGTTCTTCCGCGCCCGCGCGACTGCGATCGGCTCTCCGAAGATGATGCGCAATCGCGGGAAGCCGATTGTGTCCATCGCGCCATAGTCGGGTTCGCTGTCGCATAGGGGTGAGACTTTACCCCTTGCCTCGTTTCTCTTGTTTCCAGGCTCTCCAGGCATAGAAAAACCCGATCGGAGCACTAACGATGCAAATAATTGCCAGAGGAGACGATTCCGAGGCGAGCCATCCTCCAAGAGCGGTATAGATGGATGCTCCGAGGAAATAGAGATACCATGGAGTCCTGCGCTTTTTTGTTGAAGGCGTACCGGTTTGCATTGTCATTGCGCTCAGGCCTGCAGATTTTAGAAATTGTACAGCCATTGTCAGGGCCCTCCCTCTGGAATTGTGAACGATCTGGGTATGGATCGGAACGTCTGGCTTCCTACGAACGGACGCCTGCCCACCGATTCCGCAGCCACTTCGACCGTACGAGCTTGTACCCGAGCCAGGCCATGAGCAGCACGCCGAGCAGTGGCACCACCACGGAACTCACCAACTTCTGATAATCGATCATCTGGACTCGCAAGAGATATTGATAGCGATATGGCTTCTGTCCCTCTGCCGTAATAATGACTCTGTACAGACCCTCATCCAGGTTGGTTTCGCCACTGACTACTCCGGTCGGATGGTGGCTCGGACGCCAGTCTGCCACCGTCTGTGCTTCTGCCTCATTACTCCCGCTTCCCTTTACGATCCGCATACCGACCGGCACGGTACGCAATGCCGGGTCCACGAGGTCCACCACCAGGAAGGTTTTGCCTGTTTTTGGAATATCCGTGCAGTACTGAGATCTCAGCTCATATTGCGGCTGGTAGGAGCTGAGATGTATCGCACTCTCACCGACCCAGCGCACGCAAGGATCGACTTCCAAATCCGCTCCTTCATGTGCCGCGGCTGCGCCGGGGTACAGTGCGGCAACAAGTAGGAGCGCCATCAAACTTACTCGCGTCATGTGCCTATTCATATGCCGGACCCTCCTGTTTAGAACCTCGAGGTGATCCGCTGCTCGATCCGGTTAAGGGGAAGGGAGCTGCCTACGGGTATCACTATCGAGTTACATACTGCTGTGCGCAGCGTGACGCACTGATGCGCCGCAATCACGAGATCGACAATCGCGCCACAGTTGACACAACGCCGCCCCCAAAATCCGTTGCCACAGGATTCGAGCCCAAAATCTTTAAACTCCTCGAGCACTGTCAATCCTCCACAGCGTGCGCACCGCATCACTGACCTCCTCCCTTGATGGGTGTGTTGCTTGCGTCGTTTGCACCTCAGTGATTGTCCAAGATGGTTTTGAGATCACTGCCGCTGATTACCTCGCGTTCGAGCAGGACTTGTGCTCCTTCTACGAGTGCGCGCTTCTTTTCAGCTAGAAGCCATCTCACGCGATCGTATTGCTCGTCGATGATACGGCGCACTTCGCAGTCGATCTCGCGGGCGGTCTCCTCCGAGTAGTCACCTTTCTCCTGAGGCGCCTGAATCTGCATGATGAGAGGCTGGCGTTCACTATTCAGGGTCACGGTGCCGAGTTTCTCGCTCATTCCATAGGATTTGACCATGCTCTTGGCAATGTCCGTGGCCCTGACCAGGTCGTTCTGCGCTCCGGTAGACGCCTCGCCGAAGATCAATTCTTCCGCACTTCGCCCTCCGAGCAGGACGGCAATCTTGTTCTCCAGCTCCGTCTTGGCCATCAGAAAGCGATCCTCCGTCGGGAGTTGAAGGGTATAGCCCAACGCGGCAATCCCCCTGGGGATGATGGAGATTTTCTGTATGGGGTCTGCTCCAGGAAACGACAGGGCCACCAAGGCGTGGCCCACTTCATGGTGGGCGACGCGTTCCTTCTCCATCTTGTTGAGCACTCGGTTCTTCTTTTCTAACCCCGCCACGACCCGCTCCACCGCTTCCTGCAATTCCGGGAGACCCACCTGTTCCTTATTCCGACGCACAGTCAAGAGCGTCGCTTCATTGATGATATTCGCGAGGTCGGCGCCTGAGAACCCAGGGGTCATTGCGGCGATGACCTCGAGGTCTGCATCGGGACCCAGGGTCACCCGCTTTGCATGGACGCGCAAGATGGCTAGGCGACCGATCTTGTCCGCACGATCGACCAGTACCTGACGATCGAATCGGCCTGGCCGCAACAGTGCAGGATCCAAGATTTCAGGCCGATTGGTCGCCGCCATCAGAATGACGGCGATGCGAGGATCGAAGCCGTCCATCTCGACCAGCAACTGGTTCAAGGTCTGCTCACGCTCCTCATGCGCCATGGGTCCTGCCCCACGGGCTTTCCCCAACGCATCCAGTTCATCGATGAAGATAATACAAGGCGCTTTGACCTTCGCCTGCTCGAATAGGTCCCGCACGCGTGAGGCCCCCACTCCCACGAACATTTCCACGAACTCGGACCCGCTGATGCTGAAAAACGTCACGCCTGCCTCTCCGGCCACAGCGCGGGCCAGGAGCGTCTTGCCGGTTCCAGGCGGGCCGACGAGTAAGATGCCTTTCGGAATCTTTCCTCCGAGACGCGTGAACTTTTCCGGTGTCTTCAGAAACTCGATCACTTCGCGCAGTTCTTCCTTCGCCTCCTCCACGCCGGCCACATCGGCGAAGGTCACTTTCGTATCCTTCTCCGCATAGATTTTCGCCTTCGACTTCCCCACCGTCATGAACCCTTTTTGACCCTGTCCAAGCCCCTGCCCGAGGCGCCGAATCACAAAAAACCAGATACCGCCAAAGATCAGCGCAGGAATGACCCACCACATGATATCTCGCAAGAGCGTACTCTCAACCATGCCGGTGAATTTGACGTTGTACGCATTGAGTTCCTTGACTAAATCAGGATCTTCAACCCGGACAGTCGTGAACAGCTTTGGCTCTTTGGATCTCTCTTCCGGCTTCAGTTTCCCGAGCAATGACTGACGTGTGACCGTGACTTCCGCTACATTGCCGGCCGCCAGGAGCGTCTTGAATTCGCTATACGGAAGCTCGTCAGGCATCTGCATGGGCGTGATGAAATTGAGCACGAACAAGACTGCCCCCATCGTGAGAAAGGCGCACAGGACCGAAACGGAGATTTTTTTATTCACTGGCATCGCGATGAGTTCCTTTCTGTGTCACGACCCTAGGTGGATCGAAGGATTGGGGCTGTTGCGCTCACGCCCCTGTTTGACGTGTTCCCTTTGGGCTTCTTGCTGACGTGCTAAGGCGACAGAATCTTGATACGCAATCTGGACATCTGGGCATCCGCCCAAGCTGAGGATTCCCTTCTCAGCCTTTGAAGTAACCAGATGCAAGCACCAGACACATCAAAATCACGGCACCAAGAATGATGAAAATGACCCCCTTCATGGTGGGAACTCCTTGTTGAAAAACTATAGATGGCATTAGCATTCGGCATTAGGGCCTGAGGAGGCCCGTTGCCAGTGCCAGGCACATCACAAGCACACCACCAAGAATAATGAAAATGACGCCCTTCATGGAGTTATCTTTTTGTTGAAGAGTAGTAACTGGCATTAGAATCCCTCTTTCATGCATGCGTTGATGTTGGTTATCAAAATTGCATCGCCTCATTCTTCTCTACCCTTCTCACGGACCATCCACTCTCGTATGTACGGCCAGCAGTTGAGGAGCTCGACACCGCCCTCTTCACAGGCGTTCAGAAATCGAATGATCTCGACATCCACGAGCGTCACTCCGTTGAGGTCCAGCGCAATCCGCGACCGAGCGCCCTCCATTTGCGTCTTCAATTCCTCCAGATGTTTCGCTTGCAACCGTCCGCTTAGACAAATCATCGTCTTGAGACGGCGGGTTTCTTTTTCAAACTTTATTGTCATCTGCGACCTCTGCAACCTGGACGATATAGAAATAGTGCAATGAAGAGGCCAGCTATAAACCGTTGAGATGCTTGTGTTTGGTGTGGAGATGCCTGCCGAAGTATCAGCATTTGCTGAATGATCGGCAAACGAGGCAGAGGTATCCGGTGAAATTTCAATTCTTGGTCGGGTTGTGTGGAGGATAGTGAGCGGGTGCGGGGTCAGAGGAGTCGTCTAAAACACAAGCAATGATTCACGCGAGGCCGGTTCTTGCAGATGGCGCCCAACCAACGTTCAGCCTCTTTATCGTGCGTAGTCGGCTTGTCGAGTCTTAAACCGATGTTTGTTAATTCCCAGAGCCGTGATTTTTGACTCAAGCGTCTGCCTCGGGAGTCCGAGCTTGGCAGCGGCGCCGGTAGGGCCGCTGACCTGGCCCCCACAATCCGCCAATGCCGCTTCAATGATGTCCTTTTCATGCTCGGCAAGTGTGGCGCCTAGGGGAATCACCGACCCCGACAGCCGGTGCTTTTCCCGTTTCAACCAGGTCTCGTCGACGGAAAATGTTTCGCTCTCGCACAGCACGATCGCTCGCTGGATGACATTCTGCAACTCGCGAATGTTGCCAGGCCAGTCGTAGGCCTGAAATAGCTCCAGGGTCTCTTTCTGTATGTTCCTAATCTTTTTCCCGGCCTTCTTCGCATAGCGCTCAATCAGGTAGGTGACGAGTAACGGGATGTCGTCTATCCGTTCGCGTAACGGGGGGACCTGGATTGGAAAGACATTCAGCCTGTAAAAGAGATCCTGGCGAAATGTGCCTGCCGCCATGGCTGCCTTCAGATCGCGATTCGTGGCGGCCAGCACGCGCACATTGACGGAAATCGATTGGCTGCCGCCGACTCGTTCAATTTCTCCCTCTTGGAGCACTCTCAGTAAAGCGATTTGAGTTTCGGTCGGTAGGTCCCCGATTTCGTCAAGGAAGAGCGTCCCGCCATCGGCGAGTTC
Source organism: uncultured Nitrospiraceae bacterium (assembly GCA_963748375.1). Taxonomy (GTDB): domain Bacteria; phylum Nitrospirota; class Nitrospiria; order Nitrospirales; family Nitrospiraceae; genus Palsa-1315. Next base: position 147,591 of record CAVVIR010000032.1, on the reverse strand, counting down.
AAATCGCCCGAGACGGCGTTGCATCGCCCCCGTAAACGCGCCTTTCTCGTGTCCGAACAGCTCAGAGGCAATGAGCGATGCGGGGATTGCCGCACAATTGACGGTAATAAACGCCCGGGCTGATCGTTTTGAGCGCTTGTGAATGGCCCGTGCGATCAGCTCCTTGCCCGTCCCGGTCTCACCCAGCACGAGCACCGTGGAATCCGACGGCGCCACTTTGGCGACTTGCGTCAATATTGTGCGGATGACGTCCGACGAGCCGACGATTTCTTCAAACATCGACGAGTGATCGATCTCTTCGCGCAACGCCAAGTTTTCTTTTTGAGTTCTTTCTTCGGCCCGTTTGCGATCGTCGATGTCGGTTCCTGTCGCGTACCAGCGAATGATCCGTCCTTCTTCGTCCCGCAAGGGGTTATAGCGGATCAGAAGCCACCGATAGTGCCCATCCTTACGGCGAGCACGTAGCTCCAATTCAAATGGGGCTTCGCGTTCGAGCGCATGCTGGCGCTCGTTCTGTGATCCCTCGATATCATCAGAGTGAAAAAATCGTGCGCGAAAGTCATCCGCCATGACATCTTCCAAGCTCAGACCGCTGTACTCGAGCACAAATCGATTCGCATAGAGAGTGTTCCCATCGGGCCCCAGAACACAAATGAGTTGAGCGATCGCGTCGGTGATGCGTCGCAGCTCCTGTTCATCTTGGCGGAGCTTCTCCTCCCTATGCTTATGCTCAATAGCTACCGACGCCAGATGCGTGATCTGTCCGATGAGGTGTTGATGGTACGCACTGGGGCTGCCAGGTTCGCGCGAGTAAATCGCGAAGGTGCCCAATACTGTTTCATCGGATGACCGTATCGGAGTGGACCAACAAGCCCGCAGTCCATGTGCCATTGCCAGTGTGCGCCATTCATAGGTGTCCCATCGTGTGTCCGACGCGACATCGGCGGCAATCACTTGTTCTTTGAGAAATGCAGCCATGGCGCATGGACCTGAGTAGATATTCACGGGCCTGCCATGGATCGACTCGTTGTAGCTGAGGGGAAGACTGGGCGCGGCGCCGTGCTTCAGTCGATTGCTGATAGGATCGACCAGCACAATTCCACAGAGGGATTCGCTCGCAATATTTTCGATGAGCCGGCACAAGGCATCAAGGATTTCTGAGAGCGTACATCCGGTGGCAAGCATCTCGAGCAGGCGATTTTCTCCGGCAAGCAATGTCTCGGCCTGTGTACGGTCTTCAAAGGTATAGGAGAGGTCATGGAGCGTGCTTGATCGCTGATCGGTTTCAGTGTGATGGTTGGTTTTCATGTGTGCTCTCCTGAATAGGGGGCCGGTTTCGTTCTGTCTTTGCGCAACGTTTCCAAACTCCGGCGAGTTTTCAATAGGGGATCGCCGAGTGAGCGCCTCGCTCCGCCGACGAACGCGGAAGCGTCTCAATCATATCACAGTAGGATAATGATACATCCGATGCTCGTAAGAAATCACTAGTCTGATTATCACGGGTACCGTAAGTCTTTTTCTTGGACATCATGCATGCCTTCATCCACCCTCTCTATCGGTCCCGGTCTGAACGGGAAACCTTTCAGGCCTAACAAGTCGAGAACCTCGATATCCTTCGCCCCTTCTAATCTGGGTTCCCGTACAGTCCCCTGTGAGTGTTCCAAGTGAATGCTGATTTTTCGGCACCATGCTGATAATTCAGCATCTCGTCTTCATCCCGTCATCGTGTTCGCTGCCACACTCTCGAACGAAATCGCTCATTCCAATGAATTTCAGCATCATCGATGGCTCAGTCATGCGAGATCTCTGCTGGAATGTGAATTGCTCATGTGCGTCACCATGGATTGACGGCTGCCTGTGCGGATCTCATAGAAAGGAGGAGGTGGAAATAGCGGGCAAGATCTTTCGAAGAGACGTTCAGGACCAACCCGCAGAGGTGGTCCTCAAGCACATGAAGGGAGGTTCAGAACATGGCAAAAGCAGCTACATTCGGTGAGAGTGACGTCGGGTATGATATGTCACTTTGGTATGACTCCAGGCCCCTTAAGATCGGCTGGTTCACGATGCTGTTCGCAGTGGGAGCTGAGGTCGTGTTTCAACGCATGTTTGGGTACTCCCACGGATTGGACTCCATGACGCCGGAATTCGAGACTGTCTGGATGGGACTGTGGCGATTTAACGTGATTTCCAACATCATCTTCGCGGCCGCGACCCTGGGGTGGATTTGGCAGACTCGGGATCGCGACCTGGCAAACTTGGACCCCAAGACGGAGCTCAAGCGGTATTTTTATTGGATGGGGTGGCTCGCGGTGTACGTCTTCGGCGTGTACTGGGCGGGAAGCTTCACTCTCGAGCAGGATGCATCGTGGCACCAGGTGATCATCCGCGATACGAGCTTCACGGCGAGCCATATCATCGCCTTCTATTTCACCTTCCCGTTGTATATCACCTGTGGCCAGGCGGTTTGGCTGTATGCCATGACCCGACTGCCGCAGTTCAGCAAGGGCATCTCGTTCCCCTTGGTGGGGGCGATCGTCGGGCCGATGATGATTTTGCCGAATGTGGGACTCAACGAGTGGGGGCATGCGTTCTGGTTTGTCGATGAACTCTTTGCCGCGCCGTTGCACTGGGGCTTTGTGACCCTGGGCTGGTGCGGGTTGTTCGGCGGCACGGGCGGCGTGGCGGCGCAGATTGTGGCCCGCATGTCCAACCTGTGCGATGTGGTGTGGAACAACGAGAGCAAGGACTGTTTGAAGGTGATCCCGTACTAAGCGGGGTCGTCGGTGCTGGTGGGCTGGTCAGCTGACTAGCTGGATATAGAGAGACAGATGGCGTCTGATGCGTCATCCACGGGCGACCTCTTACCAGGGTGAGGGGTCGCCCGTGTTGTTTCGGCAGTGAACGAGCTTGAGGTTTTTGGTACATTTCCATTTCTCGGCCCATTGTAGATCTATGTCTACACGGAAGAGTTTCAGGCCTTTCCCCGATCCTCTCTCAGTGAACGATACGAGGTAAAACCGATGAACGAGTCGTTTTCAATGATCTTCAGCATGCTGACAGTCCTTTCGGTCGCGCTCTTAGTGGTCGGCATTGTGAAGCCGGAGTGGATACGCTTCGGGCAAAAAAAGCTCACGCGAACAACGATCGTTGCTGTAGCGATAGGCCTATTGATGATTGGATTATTTGGTGTGGGTGCGATTCAATTTACGGGGAAGAAGAATACGGAAGCCGTAAATCACGGCAAAATGCTTAGCGAGGCGGTGTATGCTGTCACCGATCATACCCTACGCTGCGACCCAGCAACAAAGCCGGGTGGTGCCGGAGCTAGCAATGACGAGAAGACATCGATAGGTATTCGCTATATGGTCAAAACGCCGGTCAACTACAATGCAAGCATTGCCCATCCGTTACTCATGGTCTACGCGCCTGGGGGGAGAAATCAGTATGAGTCGGAGGAATATATGTACCTCACGCAGGAGGCGACGGCGGCAGGCTTTATTGTGGCCTATGCCGATCACCGCACAATGACTCCTAAAGCGATCGAGGAGCTTGCTGCGATACCGGGACTGATCGAACAGAAGTGGTGTGTCGATCACAAGCGGATTTTCCTCACCGGCCATTCTGACGGCGGGACGACGGCCATGGCCATCGCGTTTCTCAATGGTACCAAACATATTCCGGCGGCGATTGCTCCCAGCGCCATGGGTATCAGAGGTGAGGACTTGAAAGCCTATCAATGTCCGGCCCCCCTTCCCGTGATGCTCATGCACAGTAGCCAGGACACCCATTTCCCGGGATATGGGAAAGAGGCCATACAATGGTGGGCTACTTGCAACGGTTGCGATGCGACCCCCCCTGTTAAAGATGCAGATGGTTGTGTAACGTATAGGGGGTGTAAGAACAACGCCACCACACGGTACTGCGAAGGCACGGGTTCACACACCACATGGCCTGGGAACAACAAGGCGATCATCGAATTTTTCAGAGGCAGCCAAGACCTCCGTTGAGCAGGCGTGGTTGGCCTCAGTATGTCAAAGGTGACCATCCCTCCACTCTCGAACCGGTTTATCTCGGCACCTGGCCGATGCCGTCGTCGGTCGTTCCCATGATCAACGCCATACGCTGAACTGCACAGGGAGGATGTGATGAACAATCTACTGCGTGCGACCGTGACGCACCACGTTGGATGGAGTGTTCTGATCCTACTCGGCTCGTTTGCCGCTGCCGGTTGCGCCAAGCCTGTTCAGACGGTTGATACGGCCTCGTTCGGTCCATTACAAGATCAGCAGGCCATAGTCGGTTACAATCGAGCCGAGGCGATGGTCCTCAAAGAGAAGGCTGCCGCGATAGCCGAGAGCGCGATCCGATATGAACGGCTCTTCGGTCCTCAGTCCGATTGGGTGAGTGGCGCCCGGCAGCTCTCGCAGTACTATGCCGTAGCGGCTCAGGATCTGGAACGTCGGGCTGACGCCGATGAAGAGGCTGCGAAAACGGGACGGCAGCGGCGCCGTTGACTGGCAAAGAAGTTGTGGACATAGAGAGAGGAATGCTGACAACTACAATACAGGAGGACCTATGAAGCCCTCAGCGTATTCTCGCACGATCGTGCTGGTAATTCCGGTTCTGTTGGTGATGTACGGCTGTGGGACAACCGTCGACCAAGGGAAGCGAGGCCTCCGCTGGAACCCGCTCACGGCTGGGCTGGGGAAGGAGCCGCTGAAAGAAGGGTTTTATTCGCATGCGCCGTGGAACAGTGTGTTTGAGTACGATGTCCGGTATCAGAGCTTTACAGAAAAGGTCGACGCCCTGACCGCCGACGATCTTTCTGTGACGCTGCATGCGGCGATCACGATGCGCCCAGTTGCGGAGGAAATCTATTATCTCGCTCAGGAGGTGGGACACAACTGGTACGCGCAGCTCGTGCGGCCGCAGTTCCTGTCGGCCGTGCGAGGGGTCGTCGCCCAATACACGATGGTCACGCTTCCTGAACGGAGCAGCGAAATCGGCAACAAGATCGAAGCGGTGATGGTCGAGTCGCTCAAGGGACGGCATCTGGATGTGTACAGTGTGGCCTTGTCCGAGATCGAATTTCCCCAGATGGTGTTGAAATCCATCGAGCAAAAGCAAGCGAAGGAACAGGAGAAGGAGCAAAAGGAATTTGAGGTGCTGATTGCGCAACGCAACGCTGAGATCGCCAGAATTCAAGCGAAGGGCGAAGGGGATGCGTTGCAGATTCGTGCCGAGGGTGAAAGTGAGAGCCTGCGCATCCGCGCCAAGGGTCAATCTCAGGCGCAGGAGATCATCACGAAAACGCTCACGCCGGACTATCTCAAATTCAAATTGTACGAGAACCCCAGCACCAAGACGATCATCGTGCCGGACAAGCTGAATGTGCCGATCATCGTGAATCCGGGGCCGGATCACTCACGCTGAGACAGAGGAGGGGATGGAGGCTGATGATCTTCTGTGCTCGCGCAACGCGCGGCCTCGGAAGGCCCTCGTTGGACGCGCGCAGTGGAAGACTCATCTAGCCTGCTCTCAAGTGAGAAGCTAGAATAGCGGTGTGCTTGGCGGACACAATGCCACTGGGAATGGGGAGTCGTGAAGGGAAGCTGAGTGCGAAGGAACGGAGGACATACCATGAGCAAGTTAAAACCAAGACCGACGTTGAAGAGTGAAGCACAGGAAGCCTCCTTCTGGGCGTCGCATGACTCAATGGAGTATATCGATTACTCCAAAAGCCGCAGGATGATCTTTCCAAAGCTCAAACCGTCGACGGAGACGATTTCACTCCGACTGCCAAAATCTCTTCTGGATCAACTCAAGACGTTGGCCAACAAGCGCGATGTCCCCTACCAGACGCTCCTGAAACTCTTTGTGCTTGAACGAGTGCAGGCGGAACTCCATCCCAAGACCGCCAAGGCTGTGTGAGGGAACAGGCAACCATCCTTCTTGCTCGCAGAGCCCTCACGATAAAACTGTGCTCGTTCGATGCGTGCAGTGAAGGACGGTTTGCCTGTCTCCCTGTGGAAAAGTTGAAAAATCAGAAGGGCCTCGTTCGACGGCCGCATGTAGACCAACATGGGTGCCCTTCCGAGGCTCCGAATCTGTAATCCACTGCCTTTGAAATCCAATCGGCCTCTTCAGTTTTCATTTTCCTTGGATTAGCTTGGTGTGGGTTGCGTTAGATCGGTCTGAGTCGAGTTTGTAAACCGCAGGTTATAATGATTCAGGATTGTCCATCGGACCTCCGCTTTGAGGACAGGAAACCCTCGACGAGGGCTAAGAGCTTTTCCAAGGCAGTTGATATGAGTAACCAGCTATAATGCCGCTGCCCGCAGGGATTCTGCGCTTAGAGGAAACCGATGCCCGCCAAGCACGTCAAAGCGAGACACTGGATCGCGACAGGCATCTTTGACGCGCTCACTCTTCCACGATTTCGAGCAACGCATCAATGGCATTGCGGAAGAGAAAGACCGTGGCGATGTCTTTGAGATTTTCGTGGAAGGTTTTCTCGCCACCCAACCCATTATGCAGTGCGTCACCCACTGGGTCGTCGGCGACATTCCCTGACTACGCAACAATACAATCTTCCCAGGGACGCGAAAGGGATCGATGGCGTGTATGAAAGCCGCCTCGGGACGCATGTCGCCTATCAAGTCAAATACCGCCAGAAGGGCTATCTCACCTATACCGAAGTCGCGCCGTTTCTTGGCATCACAGAACGCTTCACTGAGCGCGTATCTTCACGACTGCCAGCGAACTGGCTGACGATGCGCTCAATCGTGGGGGGATGCGGCTGGTACGTGGCGATGATTTTCGTGCGCTGGAACCAGACGATCTTGCGCGAATCGAAGCATGGCTGAAAGCGAAGCCGCTGCCGCGGTCTCCTTTCACCCCCAAGCCCTACCAAACCGCCGCACTGACAGACATCAAGACCGCGCTCAACACACATGATCGCGCTACCGTCGTCATGGCGTGTGGTACAGGCAAAACCCTTGTCTCCTTGTGGGCAACGCAAGATGCCAACCGAAAACGGTGCTGGTCTTGGTGCCGTCCCTGACGCTGCTCCAACAGACGCTGGGCGAGTGGAGCAAGCATCACACCTTTACACCAGGCTTTCGCTATCTCTGTGTCTGTTCAGACCAAACCGTAGGCTTAGCGAATGATGAATTAGAAGTCCGTCCCTCTGATGTCGAGTTTCGCATCGATACCAACCCCGAAGAAGTCACCCGCTTCCTCGCACATCCCACGGATGAGGTGAAAGTCATTTTCTCGACCTATCAGTCGTCGCCTGTCGTGGGCGCAGGGGCAGCAGGCTACACCTTTGATATGGGCATCTTTGATGAAGCCCACAAGACCACAGGACGAGAGGGTGGCGCGTTTAGCTATGCGTTGTCCGATGAGCGCCTACGCATCAGGAAGCGGCTGTTCTTCACTGCCACGCCCCGTCACTACGATATTCGCCATCGCGATAGAGAAGGCGAGTTTCGTGTGCAGTCGATGGACGATCCACAGGTCTATGGCATACGCGCCATACGCTCTCGTTTGCGAGTGCCGCGAAGCGGGACATCATCTGCCCATATAAAGTCGTCATTTCGCTCATCGACAAGCACATGGTCAGCGACTTTGCGCGGAAGCATGGCATCACGCTGATCGAGACGGATCTCATGCGGGCGCGATGGGTGGCACATCTCCTTGCCTTTCGACAGGCGGTGGAGAACACAGGCGCGACAAAAGCCCTGACCTTCCATAGCCGCGTCAAAGCGGCAGAAGAGTTTGCCAGTGACACCCCTCATGGCATCGGACGCTATCTCAAGGGCTACGATGTGCGCCATGTGCATGGCAAACAACGAAGCTCCGAACGAAAAGCCCACATCGATGCCTTTCGCCATGCTGAGAAAGGGGTGCTCACCAACGCTCGCTGTCTGACTGAGGGAGTGGATGTGCCTGCGGTCGATATGGTGGTGTTTCTCGATCCCAAACAGAGCCGCATCGATATCGCGCAAGCCACGGGTCGAGCGATGCGAAAGCCACAAGGAGCCAGCACCAAGACGGTGGGCTATGTCGTGGTGCCGTTGTTCGCCGCTGACTTCGAACAGAGCATCTGGATGAGGCGATCGAGTCCGAAGCGTTCGACCAAGTCGCGGATGTCCTCAATGCCTTACAAGAGCACGATGAGGACTTGCTCGACATTATTCGTGAGTTGCGAGAGCGGAAAGGCGCTGGCGAACCCTTTGACCTCACACGACTGCGCGAGAAGGTGGAAGTCATTGGTCCTGCGGTTGATCTGGAGCGCCTGAATACCAGCATCAGTATCGCCATTGCTGATCGAATCGGAATTAGTTGGGATGAGTGGTATGGGCAGCTCAAAGACTATAAGCAGCGGGAAGGGCATTGTCTCGTGCCCGTAACTATCGCGACCCAACTCAGGCTATCGGTTAGGTCCGTGGGTCAGCGTGCAACGCAAAGCCAAAGACACCATGTCGCCAGACCGCCGTGCGCGGCTCGACGCGCTGGGCTTTGTGTGGGATCCATTTGCCGCTCAGTGGGAAGAGGGCTTTCGCTACCTCGAAAGCTTTCGCCAGGCGAAGAGGATTGTCTTGTGCCTCATAAGCTATCGCGACCCAGCCTCAGGCTTTCGGTTAGGACAGTGGGTCAGCGCTCAACGCGCGGACTAAAGACACCATGTCGCCTGAACGCCGTAGCGGCTCGACGCGCTGGGGTTTGTGTGGGATCTATCTGGCGGCTCAATGGGAAGAGGGCGTTTCGCTCCCTTGAAAGCTTTCGCCAGCGGGAAGGGCATTGTCTGCGTGCCCTCAACTATCGCGACCCAGCCAAGACTATCGGTTAGGACAGTGGGTCGGCGATGCAACGCACCGACCAAAGATACTATGTCGCCAGACCGTCGTCACGGCTCGACGCGCTGGGCTTCGTCTGGGATCCTGACCGCTCAGTGGGAAGAGGGCTTTCGCTTCCTCGAACGCTATCGCCAGCGTGAAGGGCACTGTCTTGTGCCCCGGAGCTATCGCGACCCAGTCTCAGGCTATCCGTTAGGAAGTGGGTCGGCGGGCAACGCGCAGCCAAAGACACTTTGTCGCCGAACGCCGTCAGCGGCTCGACGCGCTGGGCTTCGTGTGGGATCCATTGACCGCTCAGTGGGAAGAGGGCGTTGGCTTCCTCGAACGCTATCGCCAGGATAAAGGGGATTGTCTCGTGCCCGCAACCTATTGCGACCCAGCCTCAGGCTTTCGGTTAGGACCGTGGGTCAGCGATCAACGCAAGGCTAAAGACACCATGTCGCCTGAGCGCCGTGAGCGGCTCGACGTGCTGGGCTTTGTCTGGGATCCATTGGCGGCTCAGTGGGAACAAGGGCTTCGGCTTCCTCGCAACCTTTCGCCAGCGGGAAGGGCACTGTCGTGTGCCTCAACTCCATCGCGAGCATCAGGCTTTCAGTTAGGAACAGTGGGTCAGCCAATCAACGCAGCGATCAAGATGCCATGTCGCCGACCGACGTCAGCGTTTAGACGCCCTTGGCTTTGTCTGGGATCCACACGCGGCTTCGTGGGAAGAAGGATTCCGTTTCCTGGCAATCTTTCGCCAGCGGGAAGGGCACTGTCGCATGCCGGGGATCATCGCGAGCATAGGCTTTCGGTTAGGACAGTGGGTCAGTAATCAACGTGCAGCCCAAGACAAACTGTCTCCTGAACGTCGTCAGCGGCTCGACGCGCTCGGGTTTGTGTGGAAGGTACGCTGAGTGGCGGTGATGGTCTCGGTCGCAGCCTGCACGCGCAGGCTGCCTTCACAGTGGCCTCCTCCCCACGCGAATGCCTCCCGAATTAAGAAGAGAAGTGAAATGCTCATATCCCTACCGCAGGGGACAGTCAATCGAAATCAGCTCAAGGCTGTGGCTAAGCTATGGCAGAACTATGATTTCCGATCAGGTTTGATCGAGTCCTTCCCTACCTCTGATTCTTCTGTAAGTAATTGAGACCGAAACGATGATGTGAGATCAGGGCCTATTGTCTCGCAGGCTTAGGGTTTTCAAATCTCGCCCCATCCGCCATTTCCCGATTAGGTGAAGCGGGGTGAGTTTCCCAGGTCATTTCTTGACTTTGCATCTGACCACGAATGGCTCTTGGGAAATCCGTCGATGACCAGGGGGCAAGTCAAGCAATGATCCTCATGAGCGCTCGGCGGGCGTCCGCGTTGAGCGCCGGGTTAGACAACATTGCGATAATGTTGATTGCGAAACCGATGTCCGTGCCGATCATCACCCGTTGAGGCTTTCGATACTCAATCGCTACTCCTACGTCGGGAACATTTTAGGGTCATCGTCGCCTTGTTCCTCAAATAAGACAACGATCGGTGCGCCGCTCATTCCCTGGGGCTTGGGAAAATTAGAGTGCTTACCTTCAGAATCACGGCCGCGCTTCAAATCGAGTGGAAACACGAATTATGCGTTTCGGATTGAGATAAATGGCCAATCCTTCTCTCATCAATCGAATCACTACGGTATGCGTATGGGGCGGCTGTAACGGATCGCTCGGTCGTATCGATATCGCTCTTTGTAGCGGGGAACCCAATCGTGATGTAGTGCTTTCCTGATCGAGGTAAGCATTCAGGCTTGAGATATGAAATGTCTAACGCATGCTTGCTCACATCCTTATACGGTGGTGTGTTTCCCCTCGATAGGTGTAGGACACCTATATCGATGTGGTCCTCCGAACGATTCATTCGATTTGGCGTGCGCAATCGAGTCCCGAGAGGTTTCTGACTACACCGGGCGAAGAATAGAAAAATAGATTTCGATCTTCAGTGAGATCTAGGACGTGTGCAGCCGAGATTAAAAATGTGTGGGTAGCTGCCTTGACAAAAAATCCCGTTCCAAAGAGCTGCGGTCGATCCATTCGTTGAAATAGAGCGGAATGGAAAACGCAGCAAGGAGCTCCGCGGCCTTTTTATAACGTCCGCCAGGTCGGCGTTCTCTGTAGTGGCGTCTTGAGCTGAGCCCATCGATGCTGTCTAACTGTTAAGTGAGCTACGGCAGGGGCTTTAGTACTGGCGGCCTATTCTTGCATGACTCTGAACCCTGTCGAGCCACAGTCCCAGGCACTATCCTCGCTTCGGGAAACGCTGTCAATCACCGCTCATAGATACACACTGCCACTTACGCAACCTATCTCCCTTCCTTTTTCTTTACTCACTCTCAAAAAGGTGGTCTGATTGCCCTGTCCTGCGCGCATCGAACGATTTAAATGATCCTTCCAAGCTCGCTCGTTGTCTCTTCAGGGATGGGGGCTGATTGATCTTCCATTGCGCACAGCTTTCTCACCCGCCCACCCAATGGCACGCCGGGACGTGCTATTAGCCCAGGCGAGGGTCCTCCGAGGCCGCGCGTTGCGCGAGCACAGAGGATCATCAGCCTCCATCCCTTCCTTTTGTTCCGCGAGCAGGAGGGTGACCAAGCTGCCTTCCCTATGCGGCGGCTTTCTTCACTCGAACCTCGGCGCGAATGGCCTGTTGCGGCGAGAAGAAGAGCGAGAAATTGGGGTCGCGTCTTGTAATGCAATAGTGGGAACCCACGGAGTTGTTGCCTGACTTGACAGCAGGAACGCGTCGCGATCAAGCCGAGAGAGTCTGTTTCCGATCAAGCCGCAGCTTTCTTCACCCGTACTTCAGCGCGGTGGCCTGTTGCGGCGAGCACTCGGATGAGCACATCGGTTGAGACGCCGTGGGTGTTTCCATTCGCAATCGCGGTTACGCGTGCTCTTGATGAGCCAGCGCATTTTGCAATCTCGGCATGGGTGAGCCGTCCTGCTTGAATGATTTTTGCGAGTGCAACGGTGAGGTCCGAGCGGAATTCCATCTCGGCAGTATCAGCTGCAGACAAACCTAACACCTGCCCCAGCTCTTCGGCTGTCCGAACGATCACACTCTTGCGGGTCTTAAAAGTGGGCATTCAATGTTTCCTTTAGTCTCAATGACCTCAATAAATGCCAGTGTCCTGGGTGGCGTGATTGATCTTGCAGGCGCAGTATGTCGTGAGTTTGGGACATTGGCAAGAGGGAGTCAACGAAGTTTCTGGCTGAATAACGGGGCTCCGGTGAGGATGCTCAAACAGGCCAGACTTCTCACCTGCCCAACCCTGGCAGATATTTCACCCTCCCGCCCTGAGTCTGCCAAGCCAGCCTCATTACCGCAGGATGCGCCTACCTCAAGCGAAGCTGCAGCGGTTTGTGCGTACTTGCAAAATGGGTAGTCTGGCCGCTCCTTTCTAGGCCGAGGGTGGGCATGGCCTATTCTCTCTGCTATACTGCCGCATGAGGAGATCACAGCTATGAAGGAACAGTTGACTGCCGTTTTTCAGCAAGTGCCAGAAGGGTATATTGCGTTTGTCGAGGAATTGCCCGGCGCAAACACGCAGGGAGGCACGCTCGATGAGGCCCGGACCAATCTTCAAGAAGCCGTCCAGCTGGTATTGGAATCTAATCGTGCATTAGCGGAAGAATCTCTCGGGAGCAAGACCGTGATCCGTGAGCATCTCGCCTCGATTTCATGAAACGGATCGATCTGATTCGGCACCTCGAACGCCACGGTGTCCAGCTCCTTCGTGAAGGCGGAAGCCATAGTGTGTATGTGAATCGTTCCGCCGGCAAAACGTCAACCGTCCCCCGCCATCGAGAGATCAACGATTTCCTCGCTCAGAAGATCTGTAAAGATTTAGAAGTTCCGAAGCCCTAGCCATTCCATTTTTCACCGATTGCCCGTTCCTCATGAGCGCTCTGTTCTTTCATCCTTTCATTTCTGTGGCTGAGTGATTTTCGGTGAGGATGCTGAAACAGGCCATCCAACGAGGCCGCAGCAGTTTCTTACTCGCTCTCAAAAGGGTGGCCTGGTTGATCCTCTATTGCGCGCGTCGAACGATATACATGCTCCCTCCAAGCTTGCTCGCTATCTCTCTAGGGATGGGGGCTGATTGATCTTCCACTGCGCGCGTCCAACGAGGGCCTTCTGAGGCCGCGCGTTGCGCGAGCACAGAAGATCATCAGGCTCCATCCCCCCGCTTTTTCAACAGCCTGCTAGAGGTGGTACTTCGCCATGCGATACCGCAGCGTATTGCGGGTGATCTTGAGGAGGCGGCTGGCTTCGGAAATGTTGCCGCCTGTGCGTTGCAGCGCTTCCTTCAACAGTTTCTTTTCCATCTCCTGAGCTGAGAGGCCGAAGGCCAGGAGCGATGTCTTCTCGATCTCTCCGTTCGATCCTGCCGATTGGGCGTCTCGCAGGGAGATAGGGAGGTGGTCCGGCTGGATCATCTCGTTTTTACATGTGATGGTGAGCCCTTCGACTACGTTGTGCAGCTCCCGTACATTGCCGGGCCAGTCGTGGCTTTGCAAGATGGCTAGTGCGGGTTGGGTGATGCCCTTGATGCGGCAGCCATGATCCCGGCGGGCGGTTTCCAGGAACGATGTCAGAATCGGTTCGATATCTTCTGGTCGCTCGCGGAGCGGCGGGATGCGCAGTTGGTAGACATTCAGCCGATAGTAGAGGTCTAGGCGGAACCGTCCGGCTTTGATCTGCGCCGGCAAATCTTCGTTCGTGGCGGCGATCACGCGAATGTTGACGTGGAAGCCGCGTGTGTCGCCCAGCGGATCGACGTGGTGATTCTCCAGGACGCGTAAGAGTTTCGCCTGGGCGGAAGGACTCATCTCACTGATTTCGTCGAGGAAAAGTGTGCCCCCCTCCGCTTGTTGGAATCGCCCAGGTTTGGTTTGCTTCGCATCGGTAAAGGCGCCGCGCCGATAGCCGAACAATTCCGATTCGAGGAGCTGCTCGGGGATGCCGGCACAATTGAGCGCGACGAAGGGGCCCTTAGACCTGGGGCCGGCGGCATGGATTCCCTGGGCAAAGAGTTCTTTGCCGGTGCCACTTTCTCCGGTGATGAGAATGGTCGTCGTATCTGTTTGGGCGACTTCGGCTGCCAGATGTTTCAGCAGTTTCATCTGGGGCGATCGGCTGACGACCTGATCGAATGCTGATGAGATGTTCTTCATGCGCGTGGGGCTCTGGCGCTTCGAAGACGCGGGTCTTGTCGATGGCAGTCTGGAGATCTTTCATCGTGACTGGTTGTGCGAGATAGTCGGTGGCGCCACGGTGCAATGCTTCGACCGCGGCTTTTGCCGACCCGTCTGTTCCAAGAATAATTACAGGAAGATTCTGAGCGATGTGTCTGGCCTGAGACAGGACTAGCTGACTCCCAATCCGTCCTTGACTCTCATCACACACGACGAGTGCGAGATCGGCTTGTTCTTTCAGGATGCGCAGACTCTCTTCGGTTGTTGCTGCAGTAAGGATGGTTGCCTGTCGATAGTCGAGGGCTTGTTCGAGCAGTGGTCTGGTGCGCGAATCGACCGAGATGAGCAGCAGGACTGGAGGATGCATAGGAGTTAGGCCTCCCTGCGAACTACCGGCAGGATGCTGAAAAAGTCCGCCAGCGTCGTTCTCGGCTCATCGAAATCCTCAACGGGGACCCGGCCGCCTCACCAACTCGGCGGCGCGCACAGACGCGGTGCTCCTTATTCGTCGCACCGTGCGCCCCCGAGGGTACGCCTCCGGTTTCGACTCGCCTGTGGCCTTGCTGGACGGCCTTTTTGAGCATCCTGCTTAGCACTAAAAATAGCCTACTCCTCTTCCACCAAGAAGAAAGGGGGGCTGGATGTATGAGGCCCGGCTTCCTGTCTGTCGCCTGTGGTTCTCCTGTGCAATCCCCACGTTGCGAAGGAGGCCGCTCTGTTTGGCTCGCTTGAGGGGGCTCTCCTTGAATGTGGCCGAGAAGTTCTCTTGGCTGATCTGAGCCATATCTTGGAGGCTGGGAGCGAGGGTCAAGGGTGTGGGGTTAAAGGCTGGTTCGTTCGTTGCGTCTGCTCGCAAGTTAAACGGACAGACGTCCAGGCAATCGTCGCAGCCGAAAATGTGATTACCCATCTGAGTTGCGAGATCATCAGGGATGACCTCACGCCCACCGCGCAGTTCGATGGTGAGATAGGAGATACAGAGTCGGGCATCGACGACATAGGGTTCGACGATGGCGCCGGTCGGGCAGGCCTGGATACAGAGGGTGCAGCTTCCGCACAGGTCTGTTGCCGGTTCATCCGGTTCCAGATCCAAGGTCGTCAGAATCTCTCCGAGCAGGAGCCAAGATCCACTCTCGGCCGAGACGAGATTGGAATGTTTCCCGATCCAGCCGAGGCCGGCCTGCTGCGCCCAGGCCTTTTCCATAATTGGGCCGGTATCGACGTAAGCTTTGGTCGTCACATCTGGCGCCAGGGCTACGATCTTCGCTTCGAGTTGCGCGAGTCGCTGGGTCATCACTGTGTGGTAATCCTTTCCCCACGCGTATCGGGCAATGCGTCCCATTCCAGGTTGCTCGTTCGCACGATTGTTCGTGTAGTAGTTCATGCCGACCGACACCATCGATCGGCATCCCGGTAAGACCAGCTGCGGATCGCTTCGACGAGCGGGGTCGCGAGTCATCCAGGCCATCGTGCCGTGATACCCTCGTTGGAGCCATTCTGCGAGACAGCTGAGTAATCGATGGGGCAGAGGGGTGGCAGGGGCAGGAATGGAGGATTCAGGTCGATGGCTGATAGCTGACGGCTGACTGCTTTCAGCGACCCGACTGATGCCGACAGCATCAAACCCTAGGGATCGAGCTTCGGCTTTGATCGTGTCAGCGAGAGACATGGTTAGCAGTTTGTTGACACGCGAGATGATGACCCCGGAAACGATACCACGTCTGAGATCACTGACGGAAGTTGAATGGCCTCCAGGCTGTTCAGAAAGGCCGTCCAGCAAGGCCGCAGGCAAATCGAAACCGGAGGCGTACCCTTCTGGGGGTACGTTGAGGATTTCGGTGAGCCGAGAACGACGCTGGCGGACTTTATCAACAGCCTGTTAGTGCGATTGCTGGGAACAGTCAAAGCGGACAGAGAATTGGACCGAACAATGATCGGATTTACAGTGGGTGCAAGAGCCGGTGATGTGCGTTTTCCAATCTGTGGCTTTCTCGTCGAATCGGCAGAACGTATTTCCACCCTTGGAGATTGTCGTCCAGGGTTTGTCGGTTCCAGGGACATGGGCTACGAGGCAGCCTGTGGGGAAGGGGACGTGACAGCTCTGCGAAGCTTCTCCCTTCGCCATGCCAAAGCTACAAGACTGTTCTGTCGTGGCGTATGAATCGTCCATGGGCTGCGCGTGAGCCTCTTCCGAAAAGCTCCACAGGCCAATGAACATGAGCAGCAGAGAGGACCAGCGCGGCATCACGCCGCATCGTAACACAGCGATGCGCTCGCAGGATGCTGAAAAAATCCGCCAGGTAGTCAGTCTATTTTGTCTGTTCGGTCTGTCTGGTTTGTTTGGTTGCAAGAGACTAACCAGATGGACCATATAGACCAGATAACCAGACAGACAGGGATTGGGCCACACTTAGGATTGCCATGTGCCCTCCTTCCGAAATCTTTTACCTTTCACGGTTAACGATTCACGTCTCACTGGTCGCTGTTTGTCCTCGCTTGGTTCTCAATGGGTCTATATAATCGCGCCATGTTGTGGCGCGTGATGATCGTCATGGGCTGTCTCGCACTCGGCTGGACTGGATGGAGCCATGCGGCCGAGCCGGTCGTGCTGGATGTTCGCACGGAACCCAACGGCGGCGTGCGGGCAACGGCTACGATTCTCTTTCCCGCGCCTGTTTCGGTGATACGGGCCATCCTCACCGATTATGCGCATTGGCCGGAAATCTTCGACGGACGGATGCGGATGGCGGAGCTACGGGAGCAAGACGGCAAGGCGTTCACGGATATTCGGATCGAACATGCCCTGCTCCCAGGAGAGCGGCGCCTCTTGAGTGAGACCAGAACCCTGCCGACCGGCGAGTTTCTGACGGAATTGAAGGGGGGCGACTTCATGCAGTATCGCCGGCTCTGGAAACTCAACCCCGTCGATGGTGGGGCTCATACGAAAGCCGAGTTTGAACTGCTGGTCGAGATCGACATGATGGCGCCGGATTGGATGGTTGCCTTGGCGATGCGGCGAGATCTGGAATCGCACTTTCGACTCGTGAGGGAAAAGGCGATCGCGCAGGTGCAGCAGTCGGGGCGATGAGTAGAGTAGGCTGAGGGGACGTCGCGCGTGGGACAAACGGGACGAGCAAGACGGGCTTAACCGAGATGGAAGCCCAATCTGTTCGCGTTGCGCCTTTCTCGCATGTCTCGCGCGTCACGCTCATGGCCGCTGGTGGCCTTTTTCAGCATCCTGCTACTGAGGAAAGGTGAATTGGGAGCGCTCCGCCTTATCGAGCCCCTGTTTTACCAGCGCGCCGATATCGAACATTCGTTCGACCTTTTGAATGTCATCGAGCCTGGTTTTTGTGCTGGGGTGTGGCGGGGTGAAGAGCGAGCAGCAGTCTTGATCGGGCTCGATCGATATGGCGAAGCTGCCGATCTGTTGAGCCTGGTCGGTAATTTCCACCTTGTCCATCCCAATGAGCGGGCGTAGGAGGGGCAACTCTGCAGCCTCTTCAATGACCGTCAAGTTCTCCGGTGTTTGCGAGGCGACTTGCCCCAAGCTGTCGCCTGTGACGAGCCCCCAACAGTGCTCGCGTTTGGCGAGCTCCTGCGCAATACGGATCATGACTCGTCGGTAAAGCACCACGCGAAATGGAGCCGGTGCGTTGGCCACAATGTCTCGTTGAATCTCCCCGAACGGAATCACGTAGAGCATCGATGTGTACTGATGGATTGTGAGGAGCTGCACGAGTTCGCGCACTTTCTCTTCCGAGGCGCGGCTGACGAGCGGTCGGCCCGAGAAGTGGACGAAGAGGGCTCGGCATCCGCGCTTCATCATACGATAGGCTGCGACCGGCGAATCGATCCCTCCGGAGATCAGGCAGGCGACTTTCCCGCTGACACCCACCGGCATGCCACCCGGCCCCTGAATTTTTTCGATCGCGTAGTAGACCTCTTTGGAGAGCAGTTCGAGATAGACGGTGAGGTCGGGATCTTTCAGGCTGACTTTCTTGCCGGTTCCTTCACAGACGGCAGCGCCGACATCCCGCGCGACTTCCATGGAGGTCAGCGTCAATCGTTTGTCGGCTCGTTTTGCCGAGACGCGAAAGGTGGAAAACGATTCGGATCGGAGCGAGTCGATGACTGCTTTGCTGAGCGCTCCAATATCAGGATGGGCCAGATCGAGCGGCAATCCGTGGGCCAGCGAAAAGTTGGCGATCCCAAAAACCCGTGCGAGACGCTCTTTAATGGTCTGATCCGGAACCTCGTCAGGCAGGATGACGCGAATCCGGCTGCGAAGATTCTCAACCCGTCTGACACCGAGGTCTTTCAGGGTCCATTGGATATTGCGCACAAGCCGCTCTTCGAAGTAGTCTCGGTTGCGGCCTTTGAGGGCGAGTTCGTGGTAGTGGACGATGGCGCATCTCATGGTTTAGTCGGATGCTGAAAATGAGACTTCTCACCCGCCCTGCCCCGGCGCGCCGAGACGCGCCGTCCGCCAACTTCGTTCTCGGCTCGACAAAATCCTCAACGTACCCCTTGATGGTACGCTTCCGGTGTTTGTCTCGCCTGCGGCCTAGTTGGACGACCATTTTGAGCATCCTACATGCCTTTATGAGCTGTGATCCTGCGATTCTAAGAAATGCTCGGCGTCGATCGCAGCCATGCAGCCTGAGCCTGCGGCGGTGACGGCTTGGCGGTATGTTGAGTCTTGCACATCGCCAGCGGCGAAGACGCCGGCGATGCTGGTGGCAGTGCCATGACCAGTGATGAGGTAACCTTTCGCATCCATCGCAAGCTGGCCGGCGAATAGAGCTGTGTTGGGGCGGTGCCCGATCGCGACGAAGACTCCGGCGCAGGGCAGATCCGTCGTTTTGCCGGTCACGAGATTCTTGATGCGGGCGCCGGTCACCACGTCACTGCCGAGAATGTCTTCGACCACGGAGTTCCAGACGAACGTAATCTTTTCGTTTTTTGCCGCCCGGTCTTGCATGATTTTAGAGGCTCGTAGTTTGTCGCGCCGGTGGACGATTGAAACCTTGGTCGCAAATTTGGTCAGGAAGGTCGCCTCTTCCATGGCACTGTCGCCGCCGCCGACAACAATCAGTTCCTTTTCTTTGAAGAAGAATCCATCACAGGTCGCGCAGGTTGAGACTCCGTGTCCCGTGAGGCGCGCCTCGTTTTTTACTCCGATCTGAATAGCCGATGCGCCGGTGGCGATGATAACGGTCTTTGCATGGATGGTCTGTTCAGCATCGACGGTGATCGTGAACGGTCTCTGCCTAAAGTCTACGGCTGTGACCTCGCCGGTGAGGAACTCCGTCCTGAACCGTTCTGCCTGAGCCCGCATCTCCTTCATAAGTTCTGGACCCATAATGCCCTTGGCAAAGCCAGGGTAGTTCTCGACTTCCGTCGTCGTGGTCAGTTGTCCGCCCGACTGCCAGCCTTCAATAAGCAGGGGCGAGAGATTTGCGCGCGCAGCATAGACTGCGGCGGTGAGTCCAGCCGGCCCCGAGCCGATGATGACGACGTTGCGCATGCGGAGACTGTAACACAGAGAGGGAATGAGACGGTAGGAGGCTACTCCCGTTTTGCAGAAATCAGCACGTAGTGCAGTTCGCTCTGCAAACCCAATTGTTCGGCCCAAGACCAGAGATAGTCGAGGTCAAGGGGTGAGTCAGCATTGCCGACAATACCCATTCGTCGAAGTCGCGCGGTCGGCTCGCCGATAGCTTGAGAAGAATCAAGTCCTCCGCAGAACTAACAGGTATCTGTATGCCGTGAAGATCGAAAAGTTTTCGTCTGTCCAATGTATTTTTGTGCAGCGGTGAGGTCGCGAATATCAGGTCGAGTGGAATGTCCGGCGCCGATGTGTGTTTCAACCGCATGACGACATCTCGTGCCATCGGATTGGCTTCATGCCAGTCGGATGCGACAGCGAATCCTTTGGCGCGCAGGGAATCTAGATATGAATGAGAGGTGGCGCTGTCAGTCAAAATCAACAAATCCACGTCATGGGTAGCACGGGGGCGGCCATAGGCACCCAGGGCCAATGCGCCAATCAAACAATAGGGGAGTGAGGGAATGGACAATGCCTCGACGGCTGTGCTCAATACGTCCAGATAGCCGAACTCATGATCTTCTGATGGGGACATGGTTGCTAACCAAGTGGACCAATCGGCGCAGTTTACCGGCTCAACGGCTCTCGTTCTAATCCAAGCGATTTCCTAAAGGCCTTCATTAAGGCGAGCTGTGCATCAGAAAGCCTGCAGACTTGCAGGATCCCCTCAGCTGGAGTCGCGGGGTAATCGCTGGGATCGATCTGCGCCGCAGTCACATGCAGCTTGCGTAGCCAAATTGGTGGGTCGTCGGGATCAATTGGCATGGGGCTATGATAGCGCAGAACGGAGAGAAAAGCCTATCGTGGAGCGTTTGGCAGTCAAGGTTCGTTTTCTTCGAGCTGTGAAAGGGCCGAGCCAGACGACCGAAGGCTCGTCGGAGTATCGGATCGTCGCTTGCAGCAGAAGTATTTACGAATAATGCTGGTTACGCTTGCTGTAGGAGGTTGTGGTATGTGGCTCGAATGGCCTTCACGGTGTCTTGCCGTGGCCGCGTCCCATCGATCACGATATCGGCCAGGTGGATTTTCTTGGACAGCGGCATCTGGCTCTTGATGCGTCGAATCGCTTCAGCGCGGGAGAGGCCATTACGTTTCTTGAGACGAGCGATTTGAGTCTTTTGATCAGCCGTGACGACGATCGTACGGTCGACTCGCTTGTCGATGTCGGCTTCGAACAACAGCGGTACGTCGTAGATTACGACGGCATGAGGGTCTTTTCGTGCTGCTTGTTTGGTGAGTCGCGTTTGTTCGCGTGCGACACGGGGGTGGATGATGCGTTCAAGCCGACGCCGCTTGGTCTGGTTTCTGAAAACAACGGCTCCCAGCTCCCGGCGATTGAGGGTGCTGTCGGCATTCAGTACAGTCTTACCGAATGTTTTGACGATCTCTCGCCAAGCCGGTTTGCCGGGTTTGACGACGTCATGGGCCAGTTCGTCGGCGTCGATGACGACCGCGCCGCACTGCTTGAACATCTTGGCGACGGTGCTTTTACCGGTGGCGACACCTCCTGTGAGCCCGACGACAATCATGGCGGCGGAGCATAGCACGCGACTTCTCGCCTCACAACCAACCTAGATTCGACCTCGGTTGACTTCTCACGGCGTAGGCTTGTAAGAGTTCCTGGACTATGAAACTGATGATCCTAGGGCTTATCGCGGCGCTTGGATGCTCGGGCGCTAGCCTGGCGTTAACCGATGAAGGGGCACTACCTGGCCCTCGGACCCTTGTTGTTGCGCTGGATGGAACCGGGGACTATGTCTCTCTTCAGGAAGCGGTCGATGCCGCCAAGAAAAGTGACACCGTCTTCGTCAAGGCAGGCCGCTATGCTCAGGACGTCACCATTCATAGCAAAGACAAGATCAAGCTCGTCGGGGCTGGTATGGATCAGGTGACGATTCTCGGCCGCGATATCGTGGTAGGTGCGCTGCATGTGGGCAAGTGGCCCTATGGGGCGACGGACATTGAAATCAGCGATATGACCATCAATGACAGCGGGGGGCATGCTGTCGGTCTTTTCAATGGGCAAGGGATTGTCCTTCTCCGGATCAAGATCAATGGGATGTTATTCAGCCAGCAAGTTCACGATGTGCGGATCGAAGACTGTGTGATCGGGGGGAGTGAGACGACCGGCGTTCAGTTTGCCGACTCAGAAGCCATCCTCATCGGGAATGTGATCCACGATAACGATCATGGCGTCTCAATAGCCGGCAAATCGAACGTACGGTTGGAGCGGAATGTGATCAGGCAGAGCCTCTTTGAAGCGGTGGTGGTCAGCGGCCATGCCCGTGCTGTGATTACAAGTAATACCCTGGTCAAGAATGGTGGTGGCGCAGCGTTTCTCGGGCAGTCTCAGAGCGATGTCAGCGGCAATGTGGTCGCGCTGAATCGAGTGGGTTTTGTGATCGCGCCAACAAGTCAGACCACCAGCTCGTTCAACGCGTTTTACAATACCGATGGCGATTATCTGCGCGTGGGTACTCCGAACCAACCAGCTCCGGAACTCAAAGCCCGGTCAGATATTGCCGGTGACCCGCACTTTGTTGACCCAGAGCATGATGATTTTCGCCTACGCCTGGATACGCCGCTTCTTAAAGTCGGTCGCTTTCCCTACCTTGGAGCCCTCGCTCCCATCCCAATCGCAGCCCGTTGATTGACTGAAAAGTAGTCTTCAATCAACACGATAGGTCCTTCACCTGGGCATGGATTTCCATGTGCTATGCTACTTATACGCCATCGGTCACATGGGTAGAGATTTCTGGCGTAAAGATTGCTCATCCAGCAGTCGGGGAATCGGGAGGACACTGTGGCAAGTTTTCGACAAGAGTTGGAAAAACGTGGACCTCAAGGCATCCCATCGCTCGACGATGTGGAGTCAGGCAAGCTGGTCGGCGCCGTTCTCCCTATGTCGGAAAAGGCACAAATCCAGATGCGGAACAGCATCGAAGTGATCGATTACCTCCTCAATCAAGAACGCGTTGTCTGGAGCTGACCCCACCTTCTTTACCTCCTCAATCCTCGATCTCACGCCTCATATCTTGACAGACCCGCTCTTGCCTTCGTACGCTTATTCCCGTACACCATCCTTTATAACCAGGAGATAACCCGATGGCATGCGTTCATCCTCACTGTAGGGGGGCTGTATCAATGGTACATCGGCTCATCATTGCAACGGCGTTTGTGATGCTGATGCCGTATACGGTGTCCGCTTCCGATGACTTGCCGAAAGAGTCGGTGCTGCCGCTTACGCTGGCGGGCAAGGCGATTCAGGGATCACTGGATGCGTGTAAGAAAGACGGCTACAAGGTCAGCGCGTCGGTGGTGGATCGAGGCGGGGTGCTCCGCGCCATGGCGCGGGCTGATGGAGCCGGGTCCCATACGGTCGATAGCAGTAGGAAGAAGGCATACACGGCGGCGAGTCTTCGCCGTCCCACGACTGAACTGGCTGAGTCGATCAATAAGATGCCGGCCTTGCAAGCGCTTCGTGACATCAACGATCAGGTATTAATGCTGGGCGGCGGGCTCCCGATCGAAATCGACGGTGAGATTGTCGGAGGAATTGGTGTCGGCGGGGCACCAGGCGGACACCTTGACGATGTCTGTGCTCAAGCGGGGTTGGATGCGATTGGCGCTGCGCCGAAAGTTCCCGCCCCCAAGTGATTACCGCCCATCCGGCCAGGAGCGTGGTCTGCCTGTTCCTACTCCTGTTGCTGGCTGCCTGCAACAGTGACGTGCCGGTACCGGCCGCTGTCGAGTTTTCGGCCGATCAGGTGCGCGTGACCATCACCAGAACGGCCACCAATCCATTTCTCTCCCGGCATGATTTGCATCTCACGTTCAAAGGGCCTGGGAGCTGCTTCATCGAGGTTGACCTGTTTCCGAATACGGGGTATGCGAGCCGGCGGAATCTCTATCAAGCAGGAGTGGGTGTGCTCTATGTGGTGGGCCAGTTCGATGCCCGTGTGATCGATGTGTCGCACTGTACGGTCACACTGGCTGAGTTTCGCACTCTCGATCGCTACGTGACGTTCCTCGGCAGCTTTGATGAGAACGAGCAGAAGGTTTGGACTTACTTTCCTGCCGGTCAGCGATCAGAACTCCCCTTTGAGAAGCGGTAAGCCGGTTCACTCTTGTTCGTTTGGTCTGTTTGGTTTATTTGGTTGAACGAGGTGAGGGCTTCGGTCTTTGAAGGTGAGCTCAGAGATGGCGGATTTGTCCAGATCACCTTTCCCGAGTGCAACGAGTTTTTGATATTGATCGTAGGCTGCTTGAGTTAACGGGACTGTGATCTCGGCGATTTTTGCTAACGCGAGAGCGATACCCGAGTCCTTGGCGGCATGGGCAGCCGAGAAGTAGCAGTCATGGGCGCGGTTCTGCATGTCCTCGCCGTCTGTCTCTAATACACGCGATGCCGCTCCCGTTTGAGCGAATACGGTTCGCACCATCGTCAGATCGAGGCCGAGCGCCGCTCCAAGCCCAAGCCCCTCTGCCAGTGCCGCCGTATTGCAGTTCATGACCATGTTGACGAGGGCTTTGACCTTCGCAGCTTCTCCTGCCGACCCAATGTAGCGAAGGTGCGCACTCAGTTTTTCTAAAAGCGGCTTGGCCGATTCGAACACATCCGGACGTCCGCCGCACATGAGGTAGAGCGTGCCTTGGCGCGCTTGCGTAATGCTGCTGGCCATACAGGCTTCGAGGCTCTGCCCGCCATGTTGCGTCACCAGCGTTTCGACTTCGATGTGCACAGCCGGTGAAAGGGTGGCACAGTTCACGAAGAGCCGGTTCTGGGCGTGGCGGAGAAGACTCTCCGTGCCGGTGGCAGAAAAAATGTGGCGCATCGCTGTGTCATCGGACACCACCGTAAAAATGATGCTCGAGAGTTCTGCAAGGCGGGCCGGGGACGCAGTCGCTTCACAGCCTAGTTCTTCTGCAAGGCTGGTGGCTGTGGCGCGATCTTGATCGTATACTGCGACGATCGTTTCACCTTGGTCATTCAAACGTCGGGCCATGTTGGCCCCCATCCGCCCAACTCCTACAAAGCCGATCTTCACGTCAGACTGCCTCATCACGCTTGCTCCTCCGTTTGTGTTAGCATGCGCCCGCGTGCGCGAGTGTAGCATACCTCTAAGGAATCGATAACGGGGCTGTGAAGGAGGTCCGTAGAATGCAGCAACCCATTGTGGGATATCACGTGGATGAAGTCGGCGATTGGGTGGCCGATCTACAATGCGGCCATGGTCAGCATGTGCGCCACCAACCGCCGATGACGAATCGACCGTGGGTCCTGACAGCAGAAGGGCGTAACCAGCATCTTGGAGAGATGTTGAACTGTAAGAAGTGTGACGAGGCGAGCGGGTGATCTGGCAGGATGCTGAAATAGCCCGCCAGCGTCGTTCTCGGCTCATCGAAATCCTCAACGTACCCCCGAGGGTACGATTCCGGTTTAGATTCGCCTGCGGCCTTGCTGGAGGATCTTTTTGAGCATCCTGCTGATGGTCAGTTGTTGTCCGTATTTCCTGCGTGCTCCAAAGGTGTTCCCTGATTCGATCACTCGATGATGGTGACCTGAGAGACAGGTTCCGTCTTCATGTCGAGGCCTGGTTCCGACCAGGGTTGCAGGCGTGGGCCGTTGTATCGGTAGCCGCCTATGACGGGATCGTTGGCCAGGAGCAGTGGGGTGTCGAGGTCGAGCACGTCAAAGCCGCCGAGTCCCAGGACCAAGCTGAAAGAGCAGCCCATCGCGATGCGTGTTTCGACCATCCCCCCGATCATCAATTTGAGGCCGGACGTTTTCGTGAAGGAAGCAATTTCTACTGCTTCGGCGACGCCGGTTTTCATGATCTTGATGTTGATGTAGTCAGCCGCGCCACGAGCGACGACTTCGTGCGCATCTGCGAGCGAGCGGACCGATTCATCGGCCGCCACGGGAATGCCCGTCTCTCGGCGGATCGCCGCCATGCTGTCGAGGTCGTCCCGCAACACCGGCTGTTCAAGCAGCACCATCGTCCCGCCAAATCGCTTCACCCCCTGTACAAACGCTAGACAGTCCTGGCACGAGAAGCCCTGATTGCCATCGCCGATGAACGAGATATCTGGGAGCGCGTGATGCACGGCTTCCAGGCGTCGAATGTCGTTCACGACATCGTTGCCGATTTTCATTTTGAAGAGGCGAAACCCTTTCGCGTGCCATCTGCGCGCAAGGGCGACAGTTTTGTCGAGGTCGGCGATAGGAATGGTGATGTCCGTCTCCCGCGCTCGCACATCCGCGCCACCCCATAGTTGCCACATTGGGATGTTTAACGCGTGGCAATAGGCATCGATGACGGCGGTTTCGAGCCCGCAGCGTGCCGCTGGATAATTGAGCGCCTGTTCAGATAGCACTCGCCCAATGTCCGTATAACGTGCGGCTGAATGACCGAGGATGGCCTTGCCGAGTTGGTGGAGTGCGATCAGGCAGCTCTCGCGAGTTTCTCCTCCGACTTCAGGAAATGGCGCCGCTTCGCCATATCCCTGTGTCCCGCTCGATAGGGTGACTCGAAGGAGCACGTTCTCTGCAATCGTTCGTGCGCCGGTCGCAACGACGAAGGGGTCCGTAATGGGGATGTCGATGGGCCAGAATTCTACCTTGCGTATGGTGTGCGGGGTATCGTCCATTGGAAAGAGAAGGCCCTGCTTCTTTGGGACAATAGGAGAACACTATGCAGGGAGCTCAAAAGGCCGTCCAGCAAGGCCGCAGCGAGTCGAAGAGGTGAGGCGTACGCTTCGGTACGTTGAACCTCTGAGCGCAGCGAGAACGCCGCTGGAGGGCTTTTTCAGCATCCTGCTAGACGGGTTCACCCATATCGATCGTTCTCCCAGGGGAACGCGCTGTTCGAGTAGCCCCGCACTTCCCAGAACCCTTTTTCATCCTTATCCGAAAAGGTAATCTCCTTCACCCACTTGGCGCCTTTCCAGGCATAGCGCTTCGGGACAATCACGCGGACCGGGCCTCCATGTTCCTTCGTAAGGGGTCTGCCGTTCCATTTGTACGTCAGGAGCACGTCCGTATCGTCGCAGGCTTCAAGCGGCAAATTGGTGGTGTAATCGTCGAACGATTTGAAGAGAACGAACTTCGCCGATGGTAATGGCTTCACCACGGAGAGAATATGTTTGAAGCTGACCCCTTCCCATTCATTGTCGAACCGGCTCCAGCTCGTCACACAGTGGAAATCCGACAGGTTCTTGAATTGAGGTTGCGCCAAGAATTGTTCCCATGTCCAGGTGACGGGGGTGGTCACGGACCCGCCGACGGTCAGGCTCCATTCGGTCAAGGGGACGTCAGGTTTGAAACCCAGATCCAGCACAGGCCAGGTTTCGACGAGATGTTGTCCAGGGGGCAGGCGGGCATCTCCTTCATAAAACACCTCCCGTTCTTCACCGCCGCGCCTGACCTTCGCCCACTGTTCTTTTGTCTTCGTTAAGCGACTCGATTCATCCATAGGTCGGCCTCCCCATACAGAGTAGGACAAGAAGGTCTTGTCTTACAAGTATTCGGCGGAAAATATTGGGTGTGTGACATCGCGTAACTCATTCTAATACCTAACTATGGCTAGACCTGCTACACTTGCGAGAACGTACACATTGGGAGAGATATGGGTCGGCGTATCTTGGAGTGTGTTGTATTCGGGGTGGTCTGCTCCCTAGTCATGCTCGCGGCTATGGTCGAGCAGACGCTCGCGGCAACAACGCCAGTGAAGGAGTCAGCGCAGGTCGCCGCTTCTGTCAAGTCTGTCGCGCAAGAGGAATACCCACCGACTCCACGTGTCAAGAAGAGCTTCAGGCCGATTGGGACGGAGCGTCAATCGGGGACAATACAGAAAGAGGCCAAGCCGTTACGGACTGCGGTGAAGCCGAAGAAGTCAAAGCACCCTCGACGTGTGAACGTTCATAAGAAGAGCAGGCCGAAAGTCGTCGTGCAGCCAAGAACCGATCTCATGTACTACGGCATGCTGGAAAGCCCTCAGCGCTATGACCCTATTCGGAATCATCTTGGTGGAGGCGTTCCGAACCCGGATATTCTTGAATTGGCCCACGACCATTTTCAAGAACTCGATCGCAACCGGGATGGAACGATCGATCCATTTGAACGGGTGTTCGGCCGGCCCGATATGGATCGCGATCTCCACGACCGCAGGCCACAATAGTTGCCTCTGCCGCTTCCTCCGGTCCTTCACATCCAAATCATCGCCTCACGCCGTAGACCAATAGAAAACCTGGATTCGTCTCTGGCCTGGTTGTGGTCTTTGTAAGACCTTGGGACTTTGGCTGACTGAAGATACAGTGAGCCACATTGACAGCCAGAAAAGGAGTCCCCATGATACGTGAACACACCATCATGACACCTGAGACACTATCTACTGAAACGAAGAGCGGGTTGAATGCCGGGAAGATCGCGGTCATCCTCGCGATCGGAGTGGCGGTGGCGGCATTTTTCTACTTCGATCTGGGGCGGTTCCTTTCCTTGCAGGCGCTCAAAGACAATCGCGACGATCTACTCTCGTTTACTGAAACGCATGCTGCCGCCGCCGCCGCATTGTTTGTCTTGGCCTATGTGGCTGTGACGGGGTTCTCACTCCCCGGCGCCGTGATTCTGACATTGGCAGGCGGATTCCTCTTCGGATTCGTGTGGGGGACGCTGTTCGTCAACGTGGGAGCGACAACGGGCGCGACGCTCGCGTTTCTCTCATCCCGTTACTTACTACGCGATTGGGTCGAACGGAAGTTTGGAAAGTGGTTAGGCCCGGTTCAGCAGGGCTTTACGAACAATGCGTTCAGTTATCTCCTGACTCTCCGGCTGATTCCGCTCTTTCCGTTCTTTGTGGTAAACCTGGTATCCGGCCTGACTCGCATGAACGTTGGCACCTATGTGGTGGCGACGGCACTTGGGATTATCCCTGGTTCCTTCGTGTATGCCTACGCGGGTCGGCAACTCGGTACGATCAATTCCTTGAAAGATATTGCGTCTCCCGGCGTGATTGGGGCATTTGTATTGCTGGGGCTTCTGGCGCTTGTGCCGAGCTTGTATAAGAAGTGGTCTGGGAAACCGGCATGATCCGACGTCCCGTGAAACGTGAGGCGTAGGGAAAAAGTAAGAGTGATGAGATGGCCGTACAGTCAACAGAGAAGATCGTGGCGATGAATCAGCATGAAGAAAGCCTCGTGCTGCCGAACGACGAGCATAACCGCACGCTTGTCAGCAACGTACATCCCTCGAACTGGGTCAATCCCGAACCGACCGGCCGCTACAACATTGTGGTCATTGGTGCTGGGACTGCGGGATTAATCACCGCCGTCATCGCCGCGAGTCTTGGAGCCAAAGTGGCCTTGATCGAAAAACATCTGATGGGTGGGGACTGTTTGAATGTCGGCTGTGTGCCTTCGAAAGGCATCATTCGCGCCGCAAGGGCCTGGGCTGATTTGCGAAATGCCGAGGAGTTCGGCCTGCATATTCCTCCTGGGGTGAAGTATGACTTCGGCGCGGTGATGGCGCGCATGAGAAAGCTGCGGGCGCAGATCAGCCATAACGATTCGGCCCATCGCTATACGAAGTTAGGTGTGGATGTCTACATCGGCAGCGGGTGTTTTACCGGCGCCGATAGCATTCAGGTCGAAGGGCCAGCCGGCAATCGTACCCTCACTTTCGCAAAGGCAGCTGTCTGCACAGGAGCACGGGCGTCGGTGCCTTCTACTCCCGGATTGAAAGAGGCGGGCTATCATACGAATGAAACGGTGTTCTCGTTGACGGAACTGCCGGCACGTATCGGGGTGATCGGCGCCGGTCCTATCGGCTGCGAGCTGGCCCAGTCGTTTGCCCGCTTCGGGAGCCAGGTTTCCCTCATTGAAACCGCTCACGGCATCCTGCCGAACGAAGACCGCGATGCCGCCGATATCGTCGAACAGCAGATGTTGCGCGACGGGGTGAAGCTGTTCTGTTGCGGGAAAGATGTGAAGGTACAAAAGACGGAGGCCGGTAAGCGGCTCACCGTCGAGTCACATGGTCAGCAGTACGACGTGACAGTCGACGAGATTCTTGTCGGCGTCGGCCGCACCCCGAATGTCGAGGGCATCGGGTTGGAGGCGGTCGGTGTGGAGTACGACAAGAACGGGGTCAAGGTGAACGCGCGGTTGGAGACCACGAATTCCAAGATTTTTGCGGCGGGCGACATTTGCTCGCGCTACAAATTTACTCATGCCGCCGATGCCATGGCGCAGATCGTCATTCAGAACGCGCTATTCCCTCATCCCTTGGGCTTAGGCTATGCCACGGTCGAATCCCTCGATATGCCCTGGTGTACCTTCACGGAGCCGGAAGTGGCGCATGTCGGGATGTACGAGAAGGATGCAAAGGAGAAGGGGATCGAAGTCGAAACCTACACGTACAAACTCGATGAGGTCGATCGTGCGATCCTTGACGGAGAAGACGAGGGCTTTGCGAGGATCCACATTCAGAAGGGCACGGACAAGATTGTAGGAGCAACGATCGTGGCGGCCCATGCCGGCGACATGATCGGCGAGTTTTCCGTTGCGATGAAAGCCGGCGCCGGAGCGAAGACCATCGCCGGAACGATCCATCCCTATCCCACACAGGCCGAGGTCAATAAGAAGGTCGTGAATCTGTGGCGCAAGGCGCATTTCACGCCACGGACGAAGAATCTGTTGATGAAGTTGTTTGCGTGGATGAGGAGGGGATAGGGGGATGGCCAGGTGATCTTCTTGCTCGCAGAACGCGCACATTCAGAAGGTGCTCGTTCGATGCGCGCAGTGGAAGGCGAACCACGTCTGCCCTGACGGAGGTGATAAGGTGGTGTTATGCGGATCCGCCTAATTATTGTTAGCTGCACAGGACGGTCCTCATGAGAGACGCCAATAGAGGAGAGATGCCCCTGCGAGAGGATTGTCCCCGTGTGGCTTCAGTTCTCGCTTTGGCGGACGCCAACCGGTCGACACGCCTGTCTATATATGGAGGTGGTGCAACGCTCCGAGGCATCGACGAAGCTCTTGATTACCTGAGACAGGCCAACTCTGCGTTCGGGCAGAGCCCGCGACTGAAACCGCTTCAGCAGCTTGTGGCCCGCGCCCTCGCCGAACTTGAGACGGCGGTATTCGCATTCCTGACCGGTTTCCATGCCGTCCTATTCGATTCCATGCGTAGCGCCATGGAAATCGAGTTCTTGCTTAGGGACTTCCTGCTTTGTCCATCGCACCTAGATGAGTGGTTGAGTCTCGAGGCAAAAGAGCGACGCAAGATGTTTAGCTCAGTGAAACTGCGCGAGAGATACCAGCGGGGGCTGGGATGTATGTCAGCCGATTCCCAAGAATCGAGCGACTATGCTCTCCATAGTGAGTTCCTTCATGCGAATCCAAGGGAAAATCCAAGCGGTGCGCCTGGCGTTACCACTGATAGTGATCCCGCCCATCTGCGGATTTGCTTGGCCGAAATCACATCGCACACGGGTAGGATCATTACGTTGGTCCATCGACACTGGCGGGAACTGCCACTTGACGTTCAGCTTACAAGGGAAACGGCACCAGAGCTTCCGCTTTTTGAGGATGCGTGGTCTCGGGCTGAGCTTGGTGTCGCTATGTGGTGGCCTCAACAGCATGACGGAGGCAGCTAACAAGAGCATGGAACCGACGGCGCACAAAATGCGCCGCGGCTCATGCCTCAGCCGTTAGGTGATTACGTGTCATGAAAACTCAAGTCGAGTTCCGGTCATTTAAGTTCCCGCCTTATGAAGGCGAGGAGGAGCAGATCAATCCGGGGTTATGGGGCAAGCGGCTTGCCGAGTATCTTGCCCAGAAGCTTGCCGAGAAGGGCATCGCGACGGAGGAGATGGTTGCCGAGGATTGGGGATGGTATGTCCCGGTGCGTAACGAGGGATTCCGGCTTGCCCTTTGTTGCGGACACCAGAACGGAGATGACGACGAGTTTGTATGCTTCACTGACCCGAGCACCCCAATCGTGAAGAAGTTCTTGAAGAAGATTGACGCGACGGCACGGCTCACCCGCCTCACCGAGGCACTCCAGCAGATTCTCGCTTCCGACCCAGAGATTCGAGATATAGTTTGGACAGAGTCACGATGACACCACTTAACCATGCGCTGCAGCGAGCGGCGGCGGGCCGTCGCGGTTGTAGCCGATGGCGAACCATGCCTGCTTTGAATGAGGGAAACAGTAAATGCTGATAGCGACTACGGGCGTATTCCTAGCGGCGTGGCTGTTGATGGCTCCGGCATGCCTCTGGGCACAGAATGAAGAGCAAGGATGGGGGTCAAGTCTTGTAATATTACATCTTGGCCTCACAGCCCGCTGTGCCCGTCTATTTAAATGGGATGTTTTTCGCTGTTTGGAAGTCTCTACTTTGGTACCCGCCGCTGATTCGCTGAGCCGTTAAGCATTTTGGTCGAAAATGTGATAGCTTTCGACGAGTGAAAGTACGAGAACTCATTGCGTTGATTAGGCAGACGGCTGGTTGCAAGTGCGACAAAAGGGAAGCCATCGTCAGTTTCATCACCCGTCGAAATCTGGAACCGTAACGGTTTCAGGAAAACCCAGCGTTGATGTTCCGGCCGGAACGCTCAACAGTGCGTTGAAACAAGCGGGTTTGAAATAGGAGGTTGGTATGCGCTACATGGTGGTGGTTGAGGAAGGTCCAAAAAGTTTCGGGGCGTATGTTCCCGATCTCCCCGGATGCGTTGCCGTAGGGGAATCCAAGCAAGAAGTATTGCAACTGATTCAGGAAGCTATCGAGTTTCATCTTGAGGACATTAAGGGCAAGGGCACTTCTGTGCCTCAGCCACATTCCTACAGCGAGTTCGTTGAAGTTCACGCCTAACTCGTCATTCCAGCCGATCGCCCAAAGCTGCGCATTGAGTTGACGCTTCGCGTCGATTAATTAATGGCTCCGTGGAGGGATTATCTGTAACCTCGCTTTGCCGGCCGCAGTGGGATCAACACGGGTGCCATTTCAGGAGAACGGTAAGATGCTGATTGTGACGGGCGTACTCCTAGCGACGTGGTTGTTGATCGCTCCGGCATGTCTCTGGGCACAGAGTGGGGCAGTGCTTGAGGTGGGCAAATTCTCAGCCAGTCAAGTCGGGCAGGCGATGCCCGATGGGTGGAAGCCGCTCACCTTTAAGAAGATACCAAAACATACCTCCTATGAAGTGGTGAAGGATGGAGATGTGACGGTTGTGAAGGCGGTGAGCGAGGCCTCGGCTTCCGGCTTGACCAAGCCGGTGGTGATCGATCCGAAAGAGTACCCGATCGTCCGGTGGCGCTGGAAAATCGACAACGTCCTGAAGGGCAGCGACGTGACCCTCAAGGAGGGCGACGACTTTCCGGCCCGTCTCTATATCACCTTTGCATACGATCCCGACAAAGTCAGCTTTGGCAAGAAACTTAAGTTCAAAGCCGGTCAGGCGCTGTTCGGCGATATTCCCATTGCCGCCTTGAATTATATCTGGGAAACGAAGACGCCGGTCGGCACGATCGTCGAGAATGCCTATACCGACTTCGCCAAGATGGTCATCGTCGAGAGTGGGACTCAAAAAGTCGGCATGTGGATCGACGAAGAGCGGAATATCTACGAAGACTATAAGAAGGCGTTTGGGGAGGAGCCGCCGATGATCAACGGCGTCGCGATCATGAGCGATACGGACAATACCAAGGAGCGCGCCACGGCCTATTACGGCGATATCGTCTTTCAGAAATCGGTTAGAACGTCGGCTCGATAATGCTGTGTCGTGTGGCGGTCCATAGTAAGCGGGCCGACCTGTTCAGGGCCGGCCCGTCTACGGACGCCGTCGCGCATGAGGTGGGTGCGCGGATCCTGAAAAGGGGTTACTGAATGGAATTCGCGAAGCCGCTCCGCGTAATTTCTGCGCGGAGGTGTCCCCGACCTTTTTTTGCCTGATCTGTTTCGTGCCCTGGCCCACGTACAGCTCGACGTGATTGCCTTCGTAGTCTTCCACAGTGTAGGTGTTGCCCTCGATCTTCTTCACGGTGCCTCCGAACGTCATCCAGGCCGGGCCCGGCTTCTTATCATGGCTGGCTTGGGGTCCATCGATCTGATGAGGGGCATGACCGGCTGTTGTTCGCAGACAAGTGAGTGGACTTCTTCTTTTCTGAGTCTTTGGCCAATGCCGGGGTCATCGCCAAGGCGATACAGGCCACGGTGCTCACCAGAATCAGCAACATGTTCATATGTGTCTTCTGCATCATGAACCTCCTTAGAGGACGAAGAGTCGATGTCAATGCAAACTCTTGAGCAAGGCCTGTGCCGGAGGATAGTGCAAGATTTATGAGAATGCTCAATAGGTTAGAGGAGCCGATGAGATAGGGGCGTGCCCATGCAACGGAGACAGGGAAAAAACGGCGTGGTCCTGTCCAAATATGGCCGTTTGTGTCGATGCGAGGCTAGATGATGGCCGCCCCTTTGGCGCTCTTGAACCAAGCGCTCACACCCGTCATCAACCTCATGGCGGGTCGGCCGGTGTTGGCCACGTTTCAGGTCAATCTCCGATGCAATTCCGCCTGCGGGTATTGCGATCTTCCGCTTAATGTCGGTCGATATGAGATGACTAGAGAAGAAATCCAGGGGGTCTTCTCCGGTCTCTATCGTGACGGTGTGCGGTTCGTGTTGGTGCAGGGAGGCGAGCCGTTGTTGCGGCGCGATTTGCCGGAGATCCTTGAAGACCTCTCGGCGATGGGCTTTCATCTCACGCTGATTACGAACGGCACGAAGCTCACGGCGCATCTTGTCGAACGACTGGGTCGGCTGCCGATCGCCATCTCGGTGAGTTTGGACACGTTGGATCGAGAGAAGTATCGGCAGATTCGCGGCGCCGATCAGCTGCGCCAGGTCTTAGAGGGCATCGCGCTGTTGAAAGATTTTCCTCATCCGAAATTTCTCACCTGCATTGTGAGTGACAGTCAATCAAGCCGAGGCGCCGGCGGTCGTGCGATTTGCGCGCGAGCAGGGATTCTTACCGGTGGTGGGCGCCTATCATTGGAATGTCGGAACCTATGGCAGGCCTGATGAGCTGCTCATGTACGATCGATCGAGCGCCGCCGCTGTGTTCAGCGGGCTCCTCGACGACGAGCTGATTCCCCCCGGCTACCTCAGAAAATTCGTCGAGGACAATGTGAGCTGGTTGCGCGGACAGAAACTGGAGCCCTGCGATGCGGGACGGTACAGTATTGCCATCGATGCATCGGGAAACGTGTCCCCCTGCCTGGCGTTCCCTTCCGTGGGGAACCTGCTCGAATCGTCGCTGAGTGAAATCTTGGCTCGATTCGATCGAAAAAGCCATCAAGACCTGTTCCGATAACTCGTCGTGCAACAGGCTCGATGGCCGCGTCGTCGGAACAATTCTGCGCCATCCGATCATCGCGCTGCGCACAGCAGCGGTCATTCACCTCGCGAGGAGCCCTCTCATGAGTCGTTGGATCGGTGTGATCCTCCTTGTCGTCATTCTGGCCGGCTGTTCAACGGCCCCGCGAACCTTCCAACCGGCCGATCCCATTGCCCCTGATCGGGTTTCTCACCAGGCCTGGGACCGGATTGTCCAGGCTCACGTCCACGATGGGCAAGTAGACTATCCGGCCATACAGGCCGACGGCACGCTTGATGGCTACTTGAGAGAACTCAACCGGATCGATCCCACAAGGTTGCCGGGGCGTCAGGATCAACTGGCTTTTTGGATCAACGCCTACAATGCCTTTGCCGTCAAGGGTATCTTGGACCACTATTCGCCAATGACCCTCTGGGGGCGCTATCGCTATTTCATCGGTCGCGACTATCAAGTCGGTGGCACGACCATCAATCTCTACGATCTTGAACGGCAAGTGCTGATCGAACAGTTCCATGAGCCGCTGATGCACTTTGCCATTGTCTGCGCATCCACATCCTGTCCGAAGCTCCAGCCCTGGGCCTATCAGCCGGAGCAATTGGATCGCCAGCTTGTTCAGGTTGCGAAGGCTTTCATCAACGATCCCACGCGCAATCGATTCGATCGAAAGCAGAAAATAGCATCGCTGTCGATGATCTTTCAATGGTTTGAAAAGGATTTCGCCGATGCCGCTGGATCGGTGTTGGCCTATATCGCTCGCTATGTCGATGATCCTGAATTGGCCAAGGAACTGACCCAGCCGGGCTACCGCATTGAGTATCTCGACTATGACTGGAGTCTTAACGGCATTGCGCCCAAGGAGCTTGCTCGTGCTGGTACGTCATGATGAGAAAGTGCCGATCGCGCGCCTGCTGACGTTTCTTGAACATGGCGAGCGCATGGCGAACGAATGTGCCAAGGCACAGGCTGCGTTGGCGCCGGATTCCGGATCGCGGCGCTTTCTCCTGAGCCAGGCCCGTCAGGAGGCTGCGCATGCCTTGGTGTTTCAAGGCGCCATTGCCTGGCTCGCGCCGAGACATCTCGGCGATGCGCCGTTTCTGCCGGCGTTGGAAGAGTATCGAAGAATACTCGACGATGCGCTGGCCCAGACAGGACTTGCTTGAAACATTTCTGGCTGAGCAGGTCATTCTTGAAGGATTGGGCGAAGCGATTCTGACGCGCATCGAAGAAGGATTGGTCAAACGCGCGGCGCCGTTCGGTCGGCTGCGACGAATGTTGCTCCAGCAAGAAGAGGCCCATCATGGATTCGGCCGGCGCATGCTCGAACGGGCGATGGCCGAGGGACGGATCGATGCGGAGACGTTACGCCGCCGCGCGCAGGACTACCTCGCGCTGACGGACCAGATGGTACTGACATTGAGCGACCTGTTCGAATCGATCGCCGAAGATCCAACGGCTTGGGCACAGGATGTACGGAAGTTTTTGCCTCCATGGCTGACCCGGCTTAGCCAAGAAGCGATCAGCTGTCAGCTGACTGTCGTCCCGGGCAGCTGAGAGCTGAATGCTGATGGCTGAAAGCTAGATCATGGTCTCAGTCGTCATCCCGGCCTACAACGAAGAGAAAGGCGCTGCCGAATACGTTGCGCGAACTTCTCCACGCAACCGGCGACTACGAAGTCATCGTCGTCGATGGCGGCAGCACCGACCAGACGCGCGCGATCGCCGAATCCTATGGATTCACCGATGGCGCGCTTCGTCGACTCGTCGCTCGTCACTCGTCGTTCGCCTGGCGAGATACGCTTCACGACAACGCTTCACGTCCTTCTCAGGGCACCCAAAGGCCGCGCTTCCCAAATGAACGCCGGAGCCAAGCAGGCCATAGGCGAGTGGCTCCTTTTCCTTCATGCCGATACGGTCTTGCCTCCGGCGCAGATTCAGCGGCTGAACGAGATGGAAGCGGACCAGACCATTCAAGCCGGTGGGTTCATGCACCAGTTCTCCGGCGATGATTGGCGGCTCAAATTGATCTCGTTCCTGGACAATTTCCGCTGCATCCGCAGCCGGATCATTTACGGCGACCAAGCCCTCTTTGTCCGCCGCGCATTGTTCGAGCAGCTCGGTGGGTTTCCTAATCGGCCTATCCTCGAAGATGTGGCCTTTTGCGAGCGCCTTATCGCCGTGACCACGCCGCTTCTGCTCTCGCCGTCGGTTGTGACTGAAGCCCGCAAGTTTCTGAAAATGGGCATCTGGCGCAGCTTTCTCCGCGTGCTCCTCATTATTCTCCACGTCGAATTCCGCTTGCCGGTGCTGCCCCGCGCATTCTTCCGAGATGTTCGGTAGAAGAGAGGGGGGAACGCTTCGAAGTTGAATATGCAATGGGAAATGAACGAAGAGAGTTCGCATACCGTCGTGGCGTTGTGGTGAAGGACGGGTTAGATGTGTGGGACTTGCTTTCATGACAAGTTATGACTAGGGTTTGTGACTATGAACACAGTCAAGATTGCCGATCTGAAAAGCCGATTGAGCGAACATCTCCGCAAGGTTCGCGCGGGGCGATCCATGACGATCTTAGATCGCGACCATCCCATCGCGCGTCTCGTGCCGATTGAAAAAAGGGGAGCATCCTTGGCCGTTCGCTCTCCTCTCGCGTCTTCCCCAAAGCTCCAGCGTGTGCCGTTGCCTCCACCGCTTCGCCTCCGCAAAGATATCCTCGCGTTTCTGAACGAAGAACGACAGGACGCACGGTGATCGCCTATCTCGATTCGTCGGTCTTGCTTCGCGTAATTCTTGGCCAGCGCAATGCACTGAAGGAATGGTCATCTATTGAACGGGGGGTAGCCTCCGCGCTGGTCGCGGTGGAATGTCTGCGCACGTTGGACCGTGTGCGGTTGGCTGAAGGGTTCGATGATGCCGATGTGGCTGCTCGGCGTGAAGCTGTCTATCGATTGATCGAGGCGATGGAGATTGTCGAGCTGACGGGGCCTGTGTTGTCTCGTGCCTCGCAGCCTCTCCCAACCGCGCTCGGCACCTTGGATGCGCTGCATCTTGCCACCGCACTGTTGTGGCGAGAACAGGTTGCCGAAGATCTTGTGATGGCGACGCACGGCGGGGCTCTGGCCACGGCTGCCAAGGCCAGCGGCCTGCGCGTGATCGGGGTGTAAAAGACGCGGTTGCATCGAGCGACCAGGAGTCATGCACGTCAAGAACGTCATAGGTTGTGGAATTAATGGCCCTCTCATCCCAGTGTCGACATTTGCTCGACCGGTGCTGGGTCAATCAATCACCGCTCTTTTGGTTCCTCGTCTAACCCATTTGATCCCTGTGCGATTTTGCGCAGTGCGTGGGCTTGCGTAGGTGCGGGTTCATTTGTATAATTGACATCATGAAATACTACAGCGCTGTCGTCGTGGTATTATTGGTTGTGGCTCTTGCTGTCCCCATCCAGGGCCTTGCTGTAGAGGATCGTGTCGTGGTCGATTCTGCTGTCCTTGGGGCGACGAGCAGCCAACCCTCTTCTAGCACGCCAAAGACCAATGGCCCAAGCCAACCTCCAATTGCGCTGCCTTCAGCGGCTGCTTCATCCGTAGACGTTCGAGACATTCCCTCAATCAACGGTCGCTACGCAATTGGGGGGAGAACGTTGGTGCCCTATATCGGGGCAGGATTCTCTGGAGGCTACAGCTCAGAGTTCAATCGTTCCTTGGCTGTGGTCCCTCCCACGCAGAACGACTTGGGGCTTCGAAGTCAGATTGGGCAAAGCCTCTCCCCGAATGAGTTCCAACTAGGCGTCCGTATTCCCTTTTAGCTCCCTCGACACCGTTCTGCCTACTAACCGACAAGCGAGGATCCAGAGAGGGCATGGCGTGACCGTGCACCTCGCGGTTCGGTGGGTTCCAAAAGGAGTCATCTATTCAGCGGAGCTGACGGGGCCCAATGTCACTAGTTTGTCGACTACAGTAAATACCTCGACAGGTTAGGGATACTGTTCGAGGCTCCTTTTGTCAGGTACTTCTCTTGCCTACATATCTATTCATGAAACTCGCCGCTCTGCAAAAGCCTTCGATTTGGCGACGGCCCGAGCTGGGAACCGGCTGGATTGGATGCGTGTCATAACCCTCGGCCTGGTTGTGACCGGGGCCGTTCTGCTGCAAGGGTGCCTCGCAGGAGCCTGGGTGACATTGATGGCCGTGGATACCATGAAGAGCGGTCACATTACGTTTTGGCCGTTTGAGCAATCGTGGGTAGCCCCACGGGATCGATCGAACGATGCGATGCGCTATTCGAAGGTGACGAGCGTCGCGGTTCTTCCGGTTGAGGGCGACACGGAGATGCGCGCGCGGCTTGCCACCTTGTTGCAGCAGGAAACCGCGTTGCGGGTCGAAGTGCCGATGGGGGTCGCTTCCACAGTCACCGCAGCTGTTCCGCCTTCTCCAAGAGCCGTCGATGATGCAGATCGCAGTGCATTGGCCAAAGAAGTCACGCGGGATCTGGGTGTCGATACCGTTCTTGTCAGTCGCGTCGCTGCCGGTTATCCCCCCTCTCATCCGAGCGACTGGGGGCGGAAAACGGAGGGCTCACGACGCCTCTATCTGTACCTCGTGAATCCCAAGGGCCATCTACTCTGGAAGGATGAACTGCCCTTCACGCTGGTACAAGGCTTCACCCCGCCATTGGAAGCATCCGTGCAGACCGATCTCAGCGATCACGTGATGCAGCAGGTCAAAGCACTGCACTTGGATGAACTCGGCTACCTTCCGAAGAAAATCTCATAGCAGGGTGCTGAAAAACCCCGCCAGCGGCGTTCTCGCATCGTTTAGACCCTCACCGTACCCCAGAGGGTACGCCTCGGCCCTTCACTCGCTGCGGCCTTGCTGGTCGGGCTTTTTGAGCACCCTGCAGGAGTCTTCTTCTGCTCTGTCACACATGTGAACCCTTAAAATTCTAGTGTGTTGAAGTAGTTTTTCACAATCTTCTAACTCTTCTTGCAGCGCTTCCCCTCCTCCGGTAGAGTCTGGCTTCTTCAACCCGGAGCCTGACTTCTCCATGCCGTTGCTCGATGTGCCATTACTGGCCCGCCTTCAGGAAGAGTTTCGCCTGTCGATGAAGCGACTGTTGGGCGATCTCTGCCTGGACTTGGAAAGCCAATATGCAGACGTTGCACAATCATTGGCATTGCCTGTGGCCTACTACCGGTTCCTCGGCCAAGCGCTCGAACGGGAGGCCTATGCTCACTGGAAAGTGGTGGGCTGGATCGAAGCGCTGAACGACCTGGTCTATTTTATCGATCTGCTGCAACAAATTCGTCAGGAGCAGAATCCCCGTGAGTTTGCGGCACAGTTGTTTGCCGAGTGCGAAGAGAAGTTCTTTGAGAACAGTTATCTGGACGATCTGTTTCCACGAGGGGTTTCGCAAGCCGCGGGACTTGAACGGCGACTCAACGAACTCTGCGTCCGCCTCTCGCAGGAGCTGACACAGGAATCGCTCTGTCTCGTGCCGGGACTTC
This sequence comes from uncultured Nitrospiraceae bacterium, assembly GCA_963748375.1. GTDB lineage: Bacteria > Nitrospirota > Nitrospiria > Nitrospirales > Nitrospiraceae > Palsa-1315. Next base: position 107,012 of record CAVVIR010000032.1, on the reverse strand, counting down.
CGATGTTGTGGTGCGCCTCTCGCAAGATTCCGTCTTGGGCCATAGAGATACATCTCGGCCACAATGTCGAGCGGGCAGAGCTGTTCGGAACGATGGCGATAGGGGTGGATGGCGATATCTACGAGGCCCCCCCCGCGGTGAAGAAAGCCCTTAAACAATCATCCGGTCAAGCCACTATTCTAGTCTCTCCGCAAGAGCTATCTCTGAAGATCGGGCGAACCACGACACTTCTGTGCATGAGGCGAGGCAATCGGTTGGAATGGAGCTGGACGCACCGGCCGCCTGTCATGGCCATGGAGGTTCGATCGGGGGTTGTCACAGTCGGGCCGACGCTCGTCTATGGGAAGGACCGTCAGCCTCGTACCGTGGCCTCCACTTCACCTGATCAGGTCGAACGAATCGGGTGGGCGTGGACAATCGTACAAGAGGCTTGGCCGGAAGGGCACGAAGTCCTCGCGCTCTTGACCACTCGGATCGTTCCGCTCAAGGCCAAGGGCGTCGTCAGTTTCAGCTATCGCCACCGGCCAGGGCTTTCCTTTATCAACTGCTTCGATCGGGACAATCTCGATCTGATCGATGATGTGATCCACGAGAATAGCCATCACCATTTGAACCTATTCTTCGCAAACAGTTCTGTATCACGGGGATCATAACCAGCAGATTTTCTACTCCCCCTGGCGCCGCAGCCTGCGTCCGCTCAGAGGTATTCTTCATGCGGCCTTTACGTTTACGATGGGAGCGATGCTCTTCGAACGACTCTCAACGTGGGCGTCCGGGCTGGGTGGATCGGCTCGATGGAAACGGGCAGGACTAACCCAACGCGATCTACAGCGAGCCAGGTTTCGCTGTCTTGAGGAAGTGGAATCCGTCCGCTACTCCATCCAGGATTTGGAGTACGCCAGCTGGCATCTCAAGTGGCTCACCGGCTCAGGCCAGCGGTTGGTCAAGCAGTTGGCAGAAACGATCGAACAGGTCGAGCAGAACATCGCGCCGCATCGCAAGGCCGTTCTTGCCTCCAAATTCGGCCCAGCCCTCCGCCGCCATATCAAGGAACTCCAGCAAGCCCGCAAGACTTATGGGCCAGTAAGACTAAGCAAGGCATAATCCGAGTTTGTTCTTCCGTCAGGTCTTCGTTATTATCGGGCTATGAAAACCAAGAAGGTGAGGCAGAAAAAAGCGAAGGTTGGAGTCGGCGCGGCCCGTATGAAAGCCGTGATCAAAGAACTACGCAAGCGATATGGGCCGATGCTGAAGCAGCTAGCGGACTAAATAGTAAGGACAATTTCGCCATGAGAGGCAAAGTGTTCAGGCAGAAACAGAGGAAGTCTTTCAAAGCCTCTCCGGTGGAGAGGAAGGGTAAGATTACCCGCTCATTTGCCCAACAAGTTGCTGCTTTTATTCGGCGGTATCGACCTGTCTTGGAAGTGCTTGCCAAACGGTGAAGAATTTTGTTGAGGGGCTTGAGAAAGGAACGTCGTTCGACGTGCAACCGGCTCGTTATCCTCGTATAATGAGCAACGTCCCTGGAACGATGAACTTTGCCGGAGATGACTGATGGGAGAAAAAGCGGCTGTCCTCAAACTGCTCGAACAGATGCCGGAAGAAGCCACACTCGAAGACATTCAGTATCACTTGTACGTGCTTCAAAAAATCAGGGCCGGGCAAGACGCTGTCGATAGCGGACATGTCATCCCGCACGAGGATGTCATGCGTGAGCTGGCGGGATGGCTCGCGTAGTCTGGTCGTCCGTAGCGCGCGACGACCTCAAGGCGTTGGTGGTCTTCATCAAAGCGGATTCCCCCGGCTACGCTCGAACCTTCGGATTGCACATCCAGCAGCGCGTTGAATAATAAAACCAACCCGCCGCCCCGCCGACGAACTTCTACAACGTCCCTACGGCCCACGGGCCGATACAACTCAAGTAGGCCCAATTGCCGAAGAGATAAACTGAGGGGGTGTTATTACTCATCAGTTGGGGCGACGAACAGGCGTACGCAACAAAGCCACGAAACCTTCCTGCTCGAAGTGCCGATCTGCTGTCAGGGCTTCCGAGAGGCGGCGTTCGCGCATCAGTAGCATCGAGCTACAATCGGTGAGACTATACCCCTTGTCAGGACGAGCCTTGTACAGCGCGAGACTTGCGTAAATGTTCGTCGACTCACTGGCACCACGGAAACTTGTGGATTGTTCATGATCGCTTCGACCATCTGAACTGCGGCGGCACGGACATGGAGACCGCTGTCGGCTAAGGCGTTGAGGAACTCGATGAGCACCAAGTCGGTCGTAAACAGACGGCAAGGACTCAATGCTTCGGAGATTTCGATAGCTCTCTGTGATACTGGTCGAAGGAGTTGGTGAGGGCGATCCAATAGACCGTGTCCGCGAAGAGGCGTTTCACTCGGTGTGACTGCCGTACAGATAGTGGTCGTGATTGACAGACATGTCGGTAGGAAGTTTGTGGAGATCGGACTCAGGAATGGCTCGCGCAATGCGCAGGAGTTCCTCCCACACAGGGCGAGATTTTTGACTACGAGAAACTTGTACCCCCCGGCGGGCACGTTTCCGGTGCTGGGTCTTCGCTGGTGATCGTGTGCCCATGATGGCTAATTATAGCGGGGAAGACCCGACTTGTCTAAGACTGTTTCAGGCGATGCTGAGAAATCGAAAATGCGCCCGCACGACCTACGGGCCAGTGCAACTTGAGAAGTGTAACGTGTACCGCTGGTGATTTACGTCTCTGAGGCTAGGCGGTAGAGTTCAGGCGTGCTAAATACTCCGTGACACGCTTGGCGGCGGCGAAGAACCCATTGTCCTTGAAAATTTTCAAATCCTCGAGCCTCGATCCAGCTCATGGCTGGGTTAAGACGCCGGGGCTCCCATTTGAGGTTCTCCCCTATTTCTCTGGGTGAGAGTGATTGGCGATCCGATCTCAATGGCAGCCTGTGCCACAGTTTTCGCGTCCTGGCGAGGGTTCCAGCCTTTCAAAGTTGGATCGGTCTCTACGAAAAGAAAAATTGTGGGCTGGATGTAGCGAAACCCAATTTTACTTCCGTCTGCTTGAGTTGTGACCCAGCCATGCGCTCTTAGCTCGTCGGCCGCAATTGCCAGTCCCTCTTCAGTCATCTGTATTCCTATTAGCACTGATTCCTGAGCTGAGAAATGGATCTCCTTCATCTGCGTTCGCCGATTGCTCGTTTAAAAACTGAGCGAGTTTTTGTCCTGCAGGGGATAACCCGCTATTCGGGAGGGGAAAATTTTTGTTCCGATGCAGCCTGAACAAGAACAACCTTATTGCGATTAGCCTTGGCGATTTGCTTTGCGGCACTCGATTTCGTGAGCACGTCTTCATAGTTTGAACCATGAAGTGGCCACAGAGCCCACACTGATCGACACGGTAATTCGACCGTCATCTCCTGCTACTGTAAACTTGTGTTGTTCGAATGCTCGGCGGAGCTTCTCGGAAAACGCTACAGCATCTGTCGCATCATGGTTCGGAAGAATAACGACGTATTCGTCTCCTCCATATTTCGCCGCTTCTCCTCGGATTCGGACGAAGCTTTCTACAAGGTTCATCGCGCCGGGTAGGAAGTCCTGGTCAATTTTTGGCTCAGTATATTTTGTGTTCAGCGCTTTGAATTTATCGAGGTCGATAAAAAGAACAGCGATGTATCCCTTGACTGGGCCTAGCTTCTCTGTCCACTCATTGAAGTCTTTCTTGATTTGGTCAGGGCTTAAAAGAATCTTCTAGAATTTTTGGTCCAATTCCTTAGCGTTCACTGGAGCCTGAGTGGTTAACTGTGAGCGCAACTCATCGACGAGGAGATCAATTTCGATGGAGGCTTTTTTCAGGGCGCTGTTTCTGGCTTGTAGGGTTTCTTCTCGAAAGCCAGTTTTGTAGTCTTTCATCAAGCCCAAGTCGGGGTCGGATTGGACAGATTGCTCGCACCACTCTGGAGTCACCCATTCCTCTGACTGTGCCTTAAGGTCAGAAGCCAAAGTCTCACTCAATGGAAGGCGCACTGCCGAGATGAGACGCTTTTGACATGCAAGTACAGCTTCTACGCGCTGCTCTATCTGTTGAACTCGCCTTCGTTGGTAAAGGCCAAGATTATAACTTGAATGAATCAATCCCCTGCTGTTGGCTTCCGCACTGTCTCCAGAAAACGCATCCTGTGTATCTCGAGCGATTTCCTCCAATTTTAATTCCATCATTCTATTGAGACGATCACTGAAGGAAGTTGGGAGCATAGTTTCAACCTTTTGAGAAAGAAATAGATAGGAGCGATCCGGTTAATTGTCGAGAGCGATGTCCAAAGTCTTGTGGTCAAGAACAGGCTGCTCAAAAAGGCCATCCAGCAAGGCCGCAGGGAGTGGGGCGACTGAGGCGTACCCGAGAGGGTACGTCGCAAGGAGACGCACGACTGAGAACGAAGCTGGGGGCCTTTTTCAGCAGCCGTCAAGGTTCAACGGTCACGTCCACATACGCCGGCACACTATCCGCCCCCTTCTTATCCGTCACCCTCAGCTTAAACCGATAGGTCCGTTTCTCTGACACGATTGGCGCGAGGAAGGAGGCTTCGGCGTTATCCACGTCCAGCAGCGCGATCTTGCTGCCGCGGACCTGGCTCCACGAATAGTAGAGCGCTTCGCCTTCCGCATCGCGGCTCTTCAACCCGCTCAGCTTCACTTTCGTCCCAGCTTTGACCGATTGGTTGGGGTCCTGCATCCGCGACCGGAGGTTCGTTTGGTTCCTCGTTGACCTCGACGTTGACATCGAGCATGGCTTGTTTGCCGCGATTGGTGACGGTGAGCGATGGTCTTTCCGTTTCCGACAATCTGCAGGAGACCATCCTGACAAGACCTCGATGATCTTGGGGTTCGAGGACTGGTATCTGGTGCCGCTGCCCAGGGTACTGATTCGGCGGGTCACGCCATCGGCGAACTCACCCACGACCGGCAACTCGAAGATCTTACCCAGCGAATCGACGTGCCCGAATGCTGAGGATTGCCCGGCGCGGCCGAGTTGCAAGGGTTTGTCGGTTTCAAATTCGATGGAGGCGAGGGCAGCATGGGGTTCGACCTGCACCAGAATTTCATCGAAGATGGATCGTTTCTCCAATCGACCTCGTGAAATGTCGGCGACCGCCAGCAACCGCATCGGTCCGATGCCGTCTTTCGGGACCAACAATGGGCCGCCGAAGGGTGGGCGATGGTCGGACAATCCGATCAGCGCCACCGGCGCCACGATCGATCCCGTGGCTGTGGCGTCATCCTGTTCGACCAGCGTGTCGTCCTGTTCGCCGTACCAATAGTAGCGGACTTGGACGATGCCGGAATCTTTGCCGAGATCCACACGGGCGGTGACGGTTGTGCCTGATGTCAGCTTCGCCCCCTCCGCCGGTTCAAGAATCTTAAAGGCGAGCGCTTGCCGGGCTGTGAGTGACGAGACACATTGGCAACACGAACAGACCAAAGATCCGAGCCCACGTCTTACGTTTCACCTTTGACGTTTCACGCTTCACGGTCACCTCTTCAGGTGGAATGGCACGTCGATCAGGATGACGCGATCTTTGAACAGCAGTGCGGTCTTGAGGAGCAATGCGCGTTGGTTGTGCAGGATGCTTTGCCACCAATGGGCGGGAAGAATCTCCGGAATGACGACCGTCACCCAGATGTCAGGTTCCTTTTCGAGAATTTGTTCGATGTAGTCGAGCAAGGACTTCATGACTGAGCGGTAGGGCGACGGGAGCGCGCGCAAATTGACGCCACAGCCCCATTGCGCCCACTGGATTTGTATGCGCGCCGTGGCCTGCGTGTCCACATCGACCATCACCGCATGAATCTCGCCGGGATGACTGCGCGCGTAATCGACCGCGCGAATGACCGCTTGATTGACGCCGTTGATGGGAATCACGACGACATTGCGCCGTGGAAGCGGCGGTCGATGATCACGCGTGAGCGAGATCTGTTCAGCGACGGCTTTGTAATGAGAGTGGATCGAGCGGAACATCAAGACCAAGATGAAAATGAGGAGGAAGACGATCCAGGCGCCCTGTGTAAACTTGGTGCTGGCGAGGATGATGGTCGCAATGCCGGTTGTGATAGCGCCTGCTCCATTCACAATCAGTTTCGTGTGCCAATGAGGCCCCTTCTTGGTCAGCCATCGGCGCACCATGCCGGATTGGGATAAGGTGAAGGAGATGAACACGCCGACGGCGTAGAGCGGGATCAAGGCATGCGTGTCACCATGAAAGAGAACCAGGAGGAAACAGGCGAAGATCCCTAAAATGACGATCCCGTTCGAGAACACCAAGCGGTCGCCGAACGTCGCCATCTGACGGGGCATATAGCCGTCGCGCGCCAGGATCGAAGCGAGGTGAGGGAAGCCGGCAAAGGCGCTGTTGGCGGCAAGGACTAACAGCAGCAGCGTCCCAATTTGGAGCACGTAGTACAGAACTCCGGTGCCGAAGATGAGATGGCCTAATTGGGAAATGATTGTCTCATCCGTTTTGGGAAGCACTCCAGAGTGGTCGGCCAGGAAGGTGATCCCCATAAATAATGCCGCCAGAATCAGCGCCATTTGAATCATGGTCATCGAAGCATTGTGGGGTTCTGGCTGGCGAAAGGCTTTCACGCCGTTCGAAATCACTTCCATTCCAGTCACGGCCGAACAGCCGGCGGCAAATGCGCGAAGGATCAGGAAGAGCGTCAGGTCTTCAACCGTTGTCTGGGGGTCCGCTGACGCCGGGGCAGCTTGTCCGAGCAGGACCTGGATACTTCCGACCACCACCATCAGTCCGAGGGCGCCGATGGCAAAGTAGGTGGGGACGGCGAAGAATTTCCCCGACTCCCGCACACCGCGGAGATTCATGATGATAATGAAGATGATGGCGGTGAGGCCGAGGGCTTCGCGATGCTCGAACAAACTCGGCACGGCTGAGGTCAGGGCTGCGATGCCTGCCGCCACGCTAACGGCGACCGTGAGGACGTAATCGATCATCAAGGCCCCGGCGGCGATCAGCGCAGGCAGTTCCCCGATATTGTCGCGAGCCACAATGTAAGCCCCGCCACCCTCCGGGTATTCGTAGATGATTTGGCGGTAGGAAATGGTCAGGACAACGACGAGAAACAGAATCGCAAAGCTGATAGGAATGGACCAAGCAACGGCGGCGGTTCCTGCGAGGACCAGCACCAGCAAGATCTCCTCTGTGGCATAGGCCACGGAAGAGATTGCGTTCGAGGAAAAGATTGCGAGAGCGAGGGTTTTCGACAGCCGTTCGTGTGCTGCCTGAGTGCTCTTCAGTGGATCGCCAACCAGCCAACGTTTCAGAAACATAATCTCCATTATTGCACATTAATGCGGGCGGGCGCATTGAAGAAGAGGTATTCATGCGTCAGTGTGCGAACGCCTAGCCCCGCTGCGACAAGGACTCAACATGAGGACACGCACCCGAGCTGTTTCAGTCGCCGCAAGAGATCATAAATAATGGGATTGACAATTCATGTTGGAATTTCAGTATCGTCCCCATAATTATTGAAGATCGATCACGCGTTCCGCGCTGTCTATCGATTAGAATAATGATTGCCTGGAAGTCAATTTTATAATCTGGGATTGTCGCAAGGGTTATCGACTACTCTACTTACTCATTTTCAAGGAGGCCGGTCTATGTATATGCATAAGCTTGGAGGTCGCGTGCTCGGCGCGATTGGGGCGATAGCTCTGATAGGCGTCCCGCTCGTATCAGCTGAGAGTTCCGCACTGCCAGAGCAGACATCCTCGCAGCATGTCGCGATGAACCATCAGTTGCCCGGGTGGGCGGAAAAACTCAAAGGCCAGACGATCGTCGAAGATGCGATGGGCGGCAAGCCCGAGCGTGCTGCGATGGTTGAACAGCAGCATCAGCGGATCATGGACCACATGGCCCAGGATCCTCAGATGCAGGGTGTCAACACGGGGATGTACAATACCTCCTCCATGATGCACCAGTATGGAGCCGGTGGGCAGGATATGCTCCTCGTGTCCGATCCTCGTGTGGAACCGGTGGCGATGACCGGCGGCGGGAAATGTCCGGCGACGGCCCCGGTGAAGCAGTACAACATTTCCACCATCAACGTCGAGATCACCCTCAACCAGTGGCTCGATTTTTATCCCGGGTACATGTACGTGTTGGATGAGGACATCGATAAGGTACGCGCCGAAGAAACCAAGAACAAGGAAGCCCGCGACAAGGAAGGGTTCGATCCCGGCGCCGTGCTTCCTGGTGTGCAGGCCCAGTGGATTCAACCGCTCGTCTTTCGCGGCAACCAGGGTGACTGCGTCAAGATCAAGCTTTCGAATAAGTTGGAAGAAGGAGGTGGGCCGGTCAGTCTGCATATTCACGGGTCGAGCATGGTGGTGAGCGCCACGGGAGCCGCGGCGACGACGACCAACTCTGATTCTATCGTTGAAGAGAAGAAGACTGGTGAGTTTGAGTGGTACATTCATCCGAACACCCAAGAAGGCGTCCGTCAATTCCATACCTATACTCAAGACCGTGAGTTGACGGTGATGGGCTTATTCGGCGCGTTTGTCGTGGAACCGCGCGGATCGAGCTACCTCGAGCCGCTCGGTGCAGGCGATCCAACGCCGGCCTCCAGTGGCTGGCAGACGATCATTAAGAACGGCACCGGCCCTGATTTTCGTGAATTTGTGTTGATCTATCATGAAGTCGGCGACGAAGCTTTTCGCCCGTTGAATAAGAAGGGAGATTTTCTCCCACAGCGCGATCCGTTGACCGATACCTATCGCCCAGGTGGCCGTGCGATCAACTATCGCAGTGAGCCGTTCGGCATCAACAACATGCACCTGCAGCACGAATACTTTGGGTTCGAAGACGAGTCGATGGGATATAGCTCCTATACGTTCGGCGATCCCTCCCCGACGATTCCCCGTTCCTATATGGGCGATCCAGCCAAATTCCGCTTGGTGCACGGTGGGTCGGAAGTCTTCCACTCGCACCATCCGCATGGTGGAACCATTCGCTGGCCGCGCAGCCCACGGGCGATCGACGACATGAACCTCTGGGCAACTGCGGTGAATGGACCGGTCAAGTATCCGGTGATACGTGCGAAATCAGACCGGGTCGACGTCGAAGTCATCGGCCCTTCCGAAGCGCTCGATCTCGAGACGGAGTGCGGCTCAGGTCTTTGCCAGCAGCTGGCCGGCGACTTCCTCTTCCATTGCCATGTGGCGCACCATTATGTGTCTGGTATGTGGGGCTATTGGCGGGTGTACAACACCATCCAGCAGGGAGACTTACGGAACGATGTGATGCCGGATCTGCGTGAGTTGCCGGATCGCAAGGGCCGGATCAGAGTTCCGATCTCGTCGGACAAATTAGTCGGCCAGACCGTTGATTGGTTTGGTAAAGCCTTTACGATCATCGAGAAAGGCAAGACCAACTGGACCACTAATCCTGCCATCATCACGGTGAAGGATTGGGTAGAGATGCAGATGCCGACGATGGGCAAACCTGGCCATAAGGATGATGAGAAGGGTCAGCTGGTGTCCTATGATGCTACGGTGTTGGATTGGGCGTGGGAAGGCAATCGCGCGATGAGCGAGAAGGAAAGCACGACGGACAATCCCAAGTTCAAATCCACGCATCCCGGGAAGCGGCATCCGATCATGTTCGAGCCATTGACCGGCAAAGTGGCCTGGCCTCACCTGACGCCCCACTTCGGCAAACGTGTGATGTTTTCGCCGAACCATGTGGGCGCGCCTTGGCTGGAGATGATCCGACGGGACGTGAATGGCGAAGAGAGCAACGATCAGGCGAAGCCAGGGGAGAATGGCATATGGAGCCTCTGCCCGGAGAATGCTGGGCGCAAGAATTTCAATGTGCACTTCATTAAATTGCCGATTAAGATTGCGAAGGCACAGGGCAAGGAGCCGCCGGTGATCGATCCAAACGGATTGATCTATGTCCTCCATGAAGAAGAGGCGAATATCCGTGCGAACGACGACCTGAAATATCCGTTGGTCGTTCGTGGCAACATCTATGATTGCGTCGATTGGACCCTCACCAGTGAGTGGGACGACGACGATTTCACGAACTTCCAGTCATCGAAGATCAACACACACTGGCATTTCCTCCAGTTCGATAATCAAGCCTCGGACGGCGTGATCACCGGCTTCTCCTACGAACAGTCGGTCCGTCCGTTCACGATGTTGGAGAAGAAGAACAAGAAGGGGTTGCCGCTTCCGATGAACACAGTGTTGACTGCACCGGCGAAAGCGGGTGCGACCTCGCTCACCGTGAAAAACGCAGGCCAATACCATGTTGGGACGCTGATCTTGGTCGGCGCCGATAACGTCAAGGGTAATGAAGTTGCGCGGATCAAAGGTATCAAGGGCAGCACAATTACATTGACGAAGGGTCTGAAAAGCGATCATCCAGCGAAGGATATCGTAACGGTCGAGTTCGTCCGGCAGCGGTTCTGGGTCGATGCAGATGTGGGAACTGTGTTTTGGCACGACCATGCGTTCGGTGCGACCACCTGGCCGCACGGCGGATTTGGCACATTCATTGCCGAGCCGGTAGGATCAACCTATCATGATCCGAAAACCGGGAAGGCGATCCGAAGCGGTCCGGTCGCGGACATTCGCACCGTTGAGCCGGTCGGTTACGGGGTGAACAATAGCTTTCGTGAATTGATGGTACAGGTACACGATACTGTGCCGCACACCGTCAACATTGTGACGGCAGGTAATCCGCCGGGGCAGCCGATTGAAGTGGCGCTTGAGGCAGGGAAGACCGTGTCGTTTGCTATGCCGGACAAGCTTTATATGACGCCGATGCCGTTCCTCAACGGTGGGACCCATACCACGGGGAGCGGGTTGAACTTCAGGGCTGGCCCGATCGCCCAGCGGCTGGCCACGAACCCTGACGTATCTCAGGCATTCAACAGCCAAATCCATGGTGATCCCTATACGCCATTGTTGCGTGCTTATACGGGAGACACGATGGTGTTCCGTCTTCTGCACACGCTGATGAACGAGACAATGACGTGGACCATTGCGGGCCATACCTTCTTAAGCGAACGGTATGCGTCCGATGCGAACCGGAAGAATTCGATGCACGTCGGAATCGCCGAACGTTACGACCTCGTGGTTCCGCAAGCCGGTGGACCGCGGTTACAAGCCGGCGACTATATCCACTTCAATGGACGATCCTCGAAGTTTTCTGAAGGGGCGTGGGGCCTCCTCCGCGTCTACGACAAGGAACAGGCCGATCTGAAGAAGCTCCCGGCTGGTTTCTCGATCAAGGGGGATATCCCCAAGGCATTGCCGGTTTGTCCGGCTGACGCGCCGGTAAAGAGTTTTAACGTCGCGGCATTGGATTATCCTGGCATGAAGTTTAACTCCAAAGCGCCAGAATCCATCGAAGTGGACTTTGAACGGAAGATTCAGATCAGCAACCCCGAGGCAAAAATCTATGCCTTGGAAGAGGATACGGCGAAAGTGGCGAGTGGTATGCAGCCTATGCCGCTCACGCTCCGGGTGAACGTCGGCGATTGCGTGAAGGTGAATCTCAAGAACAAGATGAAGGAAGGTAAGGCCTCCTTCTCCGCGATCGGATTGGCCTTCGATCCGAAGGATTCAATGGGTGCCAACATCGGTAATAATCCGGGCGATCAAACGATCGCTCCTGGGGCCGAACGGACCTATACGTACTACGCGGATCCGTTCAACGGTGAAACCACGTCATTGGTGTGGGATTGGGGCAACGTGATGACGAATCCACGTAACGGGCTGTTCGGAGCCGTGGTGGTGGGCCCGAAGGGGTCTAAGTATCGGGACCCGAAGACCGGTGCCGACCTTACGAACAAGAATGCTTGGGCTGCCGACGTGATCATCGATCGTTCGGTCCCTGGCAACGAGATGCGGGTCAACTATCGTGATGTAGCGTTATTCTTCCAAGACGAAGATAACATCATCGGCACGAGTTTTATGCCCTATGTCCAAAACGTGGCGGGTCTGACCGGCATCAACTATCGGTCGGAGCCCTACAAATATCGCGAAGAGCAGGGATGCTCCCTTGGCAAGATGTTCCAGCCTTGCAAGATAGACAAACCTGAGGATCCATCCACGCCGGTGATCGAAGCGCACTCAGGCGACCCGGTGCGTATCCATGTGATCGGGGCGAGCAATGAGCAGAACGGAATGTTCAGTGTTGAAAAGCATGAGTGGCCGATCGAACCCTTCATGCGCGGTGCGGATCTGATTAGCGTAGTCGAGTTTGCGGGCTCGGAAGTACTCGACGCCTACCTGCCCTCAGCCGGTGGACCGTTCCGTCTGCCTGGTGACTATGTGTATAGCAACCAGCGGTTGCCGTATTCTCAGTCCGGGCAGTGGGGCTATGTGCGTGTGTTGCCGGTAGGCGATACACGATTGCTGCCTCTTACCGGCGCCGGTGCAGGGATGAAGAGCGCGTCGGTTGAGCAGCCGGTGCAGGCTATCCCGGTCGCAGCGAAGTAAAATCGAGTGTCCTGCGCGGTGCAGGATGTCGAGAATCAGGAGAAGGGGGAGGCCAGCGCTTCCCCCTTTTTCTTTGGCGCGTCCTTTTGATACGATGAAGAAGTACTCGGCTTGCGTAGTCGAAGGAATTGTGGAGGGCTCATGCGGGTGCTAGTGGTTGTATTGTGTGGATGGCTGATGCTGGGCCTTCCTACCGCGTGGGCGTATGAGGAAATTCAGGTTGCGGATGGAGGGACCATTGCCGGCAAGGTAACAATCACAGAAGGAACGCCGATTCCCAAAGGGTTTAACCTGATCACGTTTCCCGACCCGGTCTATTGCGGTCGGATTTCTACCGGAACCGGCTGGCGTATTCTACAAGAGTTTTCTGTTGCGGGGGACGGAGGACTCAAAGATACGGTCGTGGTGTTGGTGGATGCAACGAAGGGGAAGCCCTTCACGTTCGAATCGCCGACGATTGAAGCGAGGGACTGCCGGTTTCTTCCGTTTGTCAACGTGGTCAAGGATCAGTCGGAGGTGAATGTCGTGAACATGGACCCCGTCTTTCACGATATTCAGGCCTACGAAACCTCTCATCTCGGCCCTCGGGTGTTGTTTAATACCCCGTTACCTATGAATTCGCATCACAAGCGCAATGTCGGGGCCGATACTCACGAGCACCTGGCAGGCCAGTCGATGACGCAAGTTATCCGTATGACCAAGGGACGCCGGATCTTTGTCATGCAATGCGGATTCCATGCCTATATGGAAAGCTGGGGGTTGGCCGTCGACAATCCATATTTCGCCGTCACGCAGGCCGATGGGACCTTCTCGCTTCGTGACGTGCCTCCTGGGGACTATACCCTGGCGGCCTGGCATCCTGGTGTGGGAACGATGATCGAAAAGAAGGTGACGGTTCCGGCGAAGCAGATGGTCAGTGCCAATTTTGTTTTCGAGTCCCCCAAGGGGCGGCGTTCCGCCCATGAGATCGAGGACAACCCTCACTTTGGGTTGGGCTCGTTGGGTAAATCTGTCGATATCAGACCGACTCTGGAACTGCAGAAGCCATGAGGCATTGATATCGTGAAAGGCATAATCATGAAAACGAGGATCAGCGACTTCATGGTGCTGGCAATCATGCTCGCCGTCATTACGGTGAGTGCAGAGCCGCTGTTTGCCTATGAGGTCAAAGATGTCCAGCACGGAGGCACGATTGAAGGGACGATCAGACTGGATGGGGCAGTACCGGAACCCAAAGGATTTAACCTGATCACGTTTCCCGACCCAGCTTATTGTGGTCGGATTTCCAATGGACGAGGTTGGCGACTCCTTCACGATTTTGTAGTGAATCAACGGGGTGGGTTGAAAGATGCCATTGTGTTGCTGGAAGGCGTTGAGGCCGGTAAACCATTCGAACTGTCTGTCCCTCTGATCGAAGCAAGGGATTGTCAGTTTGCCCCCTTCATGACCATCGTTCGGAACGGCCACGCCGTGGAAGTCGTCAATATGGACCCGGTGATGCACGATATCCAAGGCTATGAGACTTCGATCGAAGCCGGCGCGCGTGTGTTATTCAATACGCCCTTAGTCATGAATCATCAGCACCGCCGTGGTGACATCCATGCGATACACAACCATGCACCGGGTAAGTCGTTGGTTGGCCCGCTCTATTTGAACAGAGGGCGGCGGACGTTCTATATGCAATGCGGTTTCCATGCCTACATGGAAAGTTGGGCGATGGCCGTCAACAATCCGTACTATGCAATGACCGATGAGAACGGCGCGTTCTCTATCGAGAACATCCCTCCAGGCACCTATCAGTTGGTGGTCTGGCATCCTCAGACTGGCCCAGGCCTCACCAGGATGGTTACGGTGCAGCCGGGCGGCAAGTTGGTCGAGCATCTTTCCCTCCTCGCTCCGAAAGGGAACCGTTCGGCCTTCAAAGTGATGGACAATCCCCGCTTCGGCCCAGACACGCTGGGATACTCAGTCGACATCCAGCCATTTGTCGAGCATCAGCACTGAACGGCCATGTCCTCTATCGCAGGGGAGAAGGCCTGCAAATGGGGGCTCTGCCTTGGGATCGTTCTGTGGGCGGGGCAGGAAGGTCTACCGTGCTACGCAGCAGCTGATGATCCAGCCGTTCCCACCGCAGAGTTCTCCGCTTCGCTGGTGAAGACCGTCAAGGGACGACAGTATCATGCGCAAGTCTATGCGAAGGGAGATCGTGTGCGTCTGGAGTACAAGTATGCCATTCGAACCGAACGCGGATATGCGGCAATCGAAATCATCCGGTTGGATAAGTCCGAGGCCTGGTATCTGCTGGCGCAACAGAAAGAGTTGTTGGTGACAGGGCTGGATCCCGATGATCTACTCCCAATTCACCCGCCTTTACCGGGGGAGCGTGGTCGAGTCTTGGTTGGGAATGCGACGACAGCTGGTCGTGCGGCCCAACTGTTCGAAGTTGAGACGGACCGTCATGGCCGAGTCGAGCGTTTCTACGAATGGGTAGATCTGGACACAGGGGTGGTCTTGAAGCTGGTTAGCAGGGATCGGGAGTGGTCGTTCGAGTATGAACGATTCAGACAGTCGCCTCAACCCGCCTATTACTTTGAAGAACCGCTGGGATACAAAAGGCGCATGTCTACTTCTGTGCCGCAAGGACAGGGATAGAAAGAGCATGCGAGGGCTGTTCATGCTCAGCCGTTCCTCTTGTTGGACCCTCCTGGCCGCAGTTGCAGTGGCCTGGTTCTCTCTATGGAGTGGAACAGGCCAGTTGCTGCTGGCTGCCGGGACCATCTCATCTGTGCCTAAGGGTGCGCAAGAAGCGTTCGACAAGCAACAGTATCGAACAGGTGCTTGAGCAGTTAGCCAAGCTGGAGAAGGAGCAGGGCACCGCTCCAGAGGTCCGTCGTCTGAAGATCCGTTCTTTTCTCAAGCTCGGTAACCCGAAGGATGCACTTGGCGAATATGACCAACTGGAATCGGCGCTAAAGCAAGATGATGAGTTGCTCCTCCGAGAGGTGGCACTGGGATTCATCGTCACTTTGGTGAAGGACATGCGAGAACAAATGCGCGGAGCGGCCTACACGGCACTCAAGGAAGTAGACTCTGACGATATCATCCCCTATTTTGAGGATGGCTTGAGTGATGGGTCTGGACCAGTCCGTGCGCTAGCTGTTGAAGGGCTCGGCCGATCAGAAATGGGGAGGAAGTCGGCGAGATTGCGTACAGCGATCGAGGATCAAGCAGGATCGGTGAAGGCGCGCGTCGTGAAAACGCTCGGCAAAACTGGGGATCCAGGAGTAATGTCGTTAGTCGAATCGGCCGCAAAGGACGAGCTCACCACGGTTCGGATTGCGGCGTATGGCGCACTGATCAGGCTCGGCAAAAAAGAGGTGTGGACCGAATTGAAGAAGGCCGCCGTCTCGCCGAATCCGGAGGATCGAGCTGACGCGATTCGCACGATGGCTGAGTTGAAAGACCAGCGAGGCGCTCCCATCATGATAGAGGCCTTGACCTACAAGCAACCCTCTGTTCGTGGGACTGCAGCCAGAGGTCTTGGGCATCTTGGACACAAAGAGGCGAGGGGACCGATTGAGCAGTTACTGAAAGATCCTGTGCCCGCCGTCCGTGAATCTGCGGTGACAGGCTTGGCAGAACTGGGAGGAGTGGAATCGGTGCCGGTGCTCACTCGGGCGCTCAGTGACGGTAGCGTGACTGTGCGAGCCTCAGCAATTGCCGCGTTGCTCCAGCTCGGTCAGCCCTACTCGACTGTAGCCGATGTAGCGCAATCGATGGCTCAACAGAAGGATATGGCGATGCGCGCTTCCGTGGCCCATGCCCTTGGAAAGGCGACAAAAGCCAATGTCTCCGGTGCTGTTGCCCTGCTAGCGAGTTTGACGGACGACCCGCTTCCTGGTCCGAAGATTGTGGCGCTTCGATCCCTCGGGCATGTCGGGGACCGTGAACTTGTTCCCCTCATGAAAGAAGCGCTTCACGACACGAATGACGCTGTGCGGGCCACCGCGGCAGGGGCCCTGCTTCACCTTCTTCAACAGAAGAAATAGACCCTATCTTTGCACGGGCATTCGACAACAGGAGAGGGGCGTACTACAGAGACAGGGAGCTCTCCTACCCAATGAACATGGCGGAATTTCTATCTCTGGATTTGGATCATAACCGGCCAGATAAACGCGAGCATGGGGCTATGGTATGGTAGGATCTTCCGCCATGCGCCAGACCTGTCTCGTCCTCTGGATTGCTTGTAGCCTGTTGCTTGTTGGTTTGCCGGCCTGGGCGCTGGAGTTTACTGCCGATCAAGTGACGAAGATCGATGGCCGCATCCACAAAGCCAACATTTATTATCGCGATCAGATGTGGCGCATCGAGCACCATTCGACGGGGCCAGTCAACGTCAGTATTGTGCGGAAGGACAAACAGGTTGTGTGGTTGCTGCTCTCGCGGATGAAGCACTTCAAAACGATGCCCTATAGTCCGGAGCACGATCTCAGGGTGAGTGAAAAGCTGGATGGGGAAGTGTCGAGACAGGAGATTGGGACAGAAGTGCGCGAGGGGCATCCGACGGTCCTCTACGAGGTGACGACGAAGCAGGGGGAGCAGGTCGAGGTGTACTATCAGTGGATCGCGACGGATATTCATTTCCCGATGAAGTTGGCGAGAAAAGATGGGGGCTGGATCGTGGAGTACCAGCATGTGAAGCTGCGGTCGGTCTCAGACTACCTCTTTAACCTGCCGGTCAACTTTCAGCCGTTGGAAGATTTCAAAAAACAGGAAGAGCCGGAGCCCGCCGGGCCTGGCATGTAATTTAAGGAAGGAGGTCGGATCGTGAGAGTACTCGGAATCATCGCGGGCGTTGTCGTCACAGGACTGATGGCGATGGGCGGATTGGTTTATGCATTGGACGTGGCCGATGTCGTTCGGGAATGGACCCCTGAAGGAAAGAAACTTGCCGCCGAGCGGGTGAAGCTGCCGGCTCACGACGAGATGGTCCTTATTCCGGCCGGTTCGTTCATCATGGGGAGTGACAGGAAGATAGACCGCAATGCCTATCCGGCAGAGTTTCCCCAGCGGAAGGTCTATCTGGACGCCTACGAGATCGACAAATTCGAAGTGACCACCGTGCAATTTCTGAAGTTCATCCTCGCGAAGGATCTTCCGCCGCTTATCGATTGGCAGTATGACGGTGGTAACTTCCAGGAGACCATGGTCAATCATCCTGTGATGCACGTGTCGTGGGCCGATGCCGAGGCCTACTGCGCATGGGCGGGCAAACGGCTTCCGACCGAAGCTGAGTGGGAGAAGGCGGCACGTGGGGACGATGGGCGGATTTATCCCTGGGGCAATCAGCCGGCCGGCCTGTCGCGTTCGAACTTCGGCCGGACCGGTTTGTCTGGTCCGGTGCGCGATCGTCCTGAACGGCTTTGCTCTATCCACCGATCATTTCTGTGGATAAATACGACAATGCGGTGAGTCCTTACGGCTTGTTCCAGATGGCGGGTAACGTGGCCGAATGGGTGGCCGACTGGTATGACCCCAAGTACTACGCGACGGCGCCGGATAAGAATCCCAAGGGACCGGAGCAGGGAACGCAGCGGAGCTTCCGTGGCGGAGGATGGATCGACAGCACGCCGAGTGTGCGGACCGCTCAACGGAACGGGACTGATCCCAGTACCAAGATGAACTGGATGGGTTTCCGCTGCGCGCGGGATGTGAAAGAAGCAGCGGGTGTGCAAGGCTGATGAGCCCTTGCCTTCCTAAGTGACCCTATGGCAATGACGCTACAATCGTGCAGGATGCTCAATAAGGCTGTCCAGCAAGGCCGCAGCGAGCGAAGAGGCGAGGCGTACGCTTCGGTACGTTGAGCCTCTGAGCGATGCGAGAACGCTGCTGGCGGACTTTTTCAGCATCCTGCTGGGAGGACTCCCATTCATGTCTGGCCACATCACACAATTGACTCGAACCAAGCCTGTTCCTTACCTCATCGCCGGCTCCCTGCTTGCGTTGGCTCTCATGAGCCTCATCCCAGCCTCACTCGCCGGGGCACAAGGAGGCAAGACGGAGGTGTTCCCGGTGCAGAAAGCTGCGCCGGCAACGGTCTTTATCGAGGCATCCGGAAGCGAAATGGATTTACGGCGTCAATTGCGGGTTAAAAACGGTGTGTCTCAACTCAGTTCCTCTACCTCGGTGACCCGTTTCTCGGTCGCACCAACAGGGAGCTTTGGATTTATTCCCCCCAAACTCCTGGCAATGGCATTGATCACGCAGAGTCCGGATCTTTCGATCGAGCAGGTACCGCCCGTCTCCAATGCGTTTGAGATTCATAAGCTCGCTGACGGAAGTGGAATGCTGGTGGGATTTGTGGAGGCAAGCCTGAAGCCTCAGTTGACGGCTAGTGAGCGGCCAAAGAATGTCAGACTCGGACTCTATTCCAATCCCTCGGATAAGGCTCCGCATATCGTTGCAGTACCCTTGGTCAAACTGGTCGTCGATCGGATGCCGATCCGACTCAATTCCAAAGAACCAGGCAGCGCCGTTCTCCTTGATATGGATTTGCAGGGCACTGCCAATCGTACCTCGTCTCAAACTGGACCCTAGCAGGTTGCTCGGAATAGTCGCTCTGGCAAATTGGAACGATTCTTCCGGTGACGCCAATCAAATAGCGCGAGGGAACCGAGGCTGAGTCCTCAGAGTTCTATTCATGGGTTTGGCTTCGCGGTCGATCGCTGTTCATCCGTGCTCCTCATGCTTCATTTCCTGGTTCCTGGTCCTGATCTGGCCACTTCTGCCCCACATTCTCATCATAGCCGTCCAAGAAATTAGACAGTCTATCTGATTGAAATTCCAGCACTGATGATTTCGGCCTGCTCATGACTGTCTAGTTTTGTGGAAATTTGACCTGTCGCACGTCTATCGGTTTCATCCGACCCTCGATTGCGAATTGACGAGGACTGATGCGGAGTAGGCAGCGTATTCCTGTCGGTATCTGTATCGAGGCATGTAAGTTGCGGATATCTGTGATCGCTGGTGAAGGTCTGGGTGATTAGGACCGGCCTCCGAATGACCCTCTTCTCCGTAAGGAGGAAGCCTTCACCAGCTCTTAACACAGATGTGCTGAATTAGTCATTGAAGAGTGCTTCGTTGGAAAAGGCCGGTTGAGATAGCCGGGAGCCACCCACTCAATGAATAAATGGTCTGTTCAATCCTTAAAAGAGGAGGCCGAGGTATGAGGTCATTATTGGTTCAACCACGGCGTCAGCGGCGGCGTAGCAGCCTGTCGCTGATGCTGCATAGTGTCCTATTGGCGGGCAGCTTGGTAGTGACGCCATGGCTGTTTGCCGCAAGTCCAGGTGAATTGTCGCATGAAGGCCATGCGACACCAGTCGCACTGCCAGGCTGGACGCAGCAATTGAAGGGGCAGACAATCTTGGAGGATACGATCGAGGGGCAGCCTGACCGTTCGGGGAAGATGGAGATGCAGCACCATCGCCTGATGGAGAAGCTCGAACAGCAGGCACAGAAAGATGCCAAGGCCCAGCAGACGTCTGGAGCGTTCAACGAGATGTCGATGATGCACCAGTACATGGGCCAGGACGGCAGCAGCTTCCTGCTCATGTCCGATGGGTCTAAAGGCGAGCCGGTAATGACTTCCGGCGGGAAGTGCCCGGCCGGTGTGCCGACCAAACAATACGATGTCTCGATGATTAATATCGAGATCACGCTGAATCGCTGGCTCGATTTCTATCCGGGCTATATGTATGCATTGACCCAGGATCTCGATAAGATTCGCAGTGAGGAAACCAAGAACAAAGAGGCTCGCGAAAAGGACGGCTTCGATCCTGGAGCTGTGTCCACCGGATTGCAGGGCGACATGATTCAACCTTTGGTGCTGCGCGCCAATCAGGGCGATTGCGTCAAAATGACGCTCCGTAATCAGATGGAGAGTGAGGACGGCAGCCTGTTCATCAGCGCCTCCAGCATGATTGTGAGTGCTACCGGCAAGCCGGCCACCACAACCAATCCCGAATCCATCGTGGCTCCGGGCAAGGCGCAGGAGTTCGAGTGGTATATCCATCCGCAGATGCAGGAAGGGGTCAGGCAGTTTCACTCGTACAGCCATGACCGTGAGTTGACGGTGTTAGGTCTCTTCGGTGCATTCATCGTAGAGCCAAAGGGGTCTAACTATCTCAATGCCCTCGGCAGTGGAGGTCCAGCACCGGAGGCCAGGAGTGGCTGGGAGGTGAATATCGATAACGGGTCCGGACCGGATTTCCGCGAGTTCGTGCTTTTCTATCATGAGATCGGCGACGAAGCCTTCCGTCCGCTGAACAAGAAGGGGGATTTCTTACCACAGCGCGATCCGTTGACCGATGCCTATCGTCCAGGTGGCCGGGCGATCAATTATCGCAGTGAGCCGTTCGGCATCGATCAGATGCATTTGCAGCACGAGTATTTCGGATTTGAAGACGAATCGATGGCCTACAGCGCCTATACGTTCGGCGATACGCCGACCACGATTGCACGGGGCTATCTGGGCGATCCGGTCAAGTGGCGGCTGGTTCATGGCGGGTCCGAAGTATTCCACTCCCACCACCCGCACAGCGGCACGATCCGTTGGCAAAGGAGTCCGCGTGCCGATCAGGAAGAGCATTGGTATAAGGGGCAGGATGGGCCAGTCAAGTATCCGGTCGTCCGGACGAAGTCCGATCGCGTGGACGTGGAAGTCATCGGTCCGTCAGAAGCCTTGGACCTTGAGCCGGAATGCGGCGGTGGTGGCTGTCAACATCTGGCAGGGGAATTCCTGTATCACTGCCATGTGGCACACCACTATGTTGCCGGCATGTGGGGGTACGGTCGGTTCTACAATACGCTTCAAGTGGGTGCCGCTCACACCGATAGCATGCCCGACCTCAGGGAGTTGCCGGATCGTCAGGGCCGG
The DNA here is from genome assembly GCA_963748375.1 of uncultured Nitrospiraceae bacterium. Taxonomy (GTDB): domain Bacteria; phylum Nitrospirota; class Nitrospiria; order Nitrospirales; family Nitrospiraceae; genus Palsa-1315. The sequence continues at coordinate 85,554 of CAVVIR010000032.1, read as the reverse complement.
ATGAGGCAAGGGGTTTCATCCGACAAGCTGATCGGGACGACGGTGGATTGGTTCGGAAAGGTCTTTAAGATTGTTGACAAGAGCCAGAAGACCAACTGGAAATCCGATCCGGTCATTGTGAACATCAAGGATTGGGTCGAAATGTTTGTGCCTGCCCAAGGTCAACCAGGTCACACGAACGATGAGAAGAGCCAGATCCTGGCCTATGATTCGACCGTGTGGGACTGGAAGTGGGACGGCAATATCGCGCGTGGCGAGCGGGAAAGTACCGCACAGAATCCGAAGTACGCCTGGGCGGCGAAGTGGGATGATAGTACCAGACCGGCAATCCTGTTCGATGCGACGACAGGCAAGATGGCCTGGCCGCTCTTTAAGCCGCACTTCGGCAAGCGGGTGCCGTTCTCTGCGAACCACAACGGCGCTCCCTGGCTGGAGCCGATTCACCAGGACGCCAATGGTGAACGGACCTCCGAGCCGGCCATGCCTGGAGAGCAGGGCCGATGGAGTCTCTGCCCAGACAATGCCAACAAGAAGCATTACAACATCCACTTCGTCCGCATGCCGATTACCCTCGCGAAGGCGCAGGGGAAAGAGCCGGCCATGGTGGACAAGGATGGCTTGATCTACGTGCTCCATGAAGAAGAACGGTTGACCAGAGGCAATGACGACCTGAAACTTCCGGCAGTTATCCGGGCGAACGTGTATGACTGCGTAGACTTATTGTTGACCAGCGAATGGGACGACGACGATTACACGAATTTTCAGTCGTCCAAGATCAACATCCACCCTCACTTCTTCCAGTTCGACACAGGGAATTCGGACGGCGTGATCTCAGGGTTTGAGTATGAAATGTCGGTCCGGCCGTTCACCATGTGGGGGAAAAAGACCAAGCATGGGTTGCCGGCGCCGATGGTCGCGAAGCTCGTAAGCGGTGCGAAGTCGGGCGTCGCGTCCATCAAGATTCAGATGGCGCCGGGCGCCACGCCTTTCCATGTCAACACGGAAGTGATGGTCGGCATGGATTGTTTGGAAAAAGGCAACGACCCGACGGCCTCATTGCCGCGAGACAAGAGCTGTCAGGAAGTGGCACGTATCAAGGACATCAAGGGCGATCAGGTCACGTTTTTCAAGCCCCTGAAGCAGAACCACCCGGCGGGCGATCTGGTGTCGCCGGAGTTCGTGCGTTATCGGTGGTGGGTGGACGTGGATATGGGGACGGTGTTCTGGCATGACCATGCATTCGGCGCGACCACCTGGCCGCATGGCGGGTTTGGCGTGACGATCGTGGAGCCGTTCGGGTCCACGTATCATGATCCAAAGAACGGCAAGTTGGTGTACAGCGGTCCCATTGCCGATATCCACGGCAACGAGCCGATTGGGGCTGGGGTGAGTGGGAGCTTCCGTGAGTTGATGGTGTCGATCCATGACACCGTTCCGCATACAGTGAACACCATCGAGGCGGGCAACCCGCCTGGGCAGCCGATCGAGGTGGCACTGGAAGCAGGGAAGACCGTATCCTTCCAGATGCCGGAGAAGATCCTGGCGGCGCCGAACAAGTACATCAACGGCGGCACGCATACGACCGGCAGCGGGTTTAACTTCCGCGCAGCGCCGTTTGCACAGCGGTTGTCTAACAATCCGGATACGTCGAAACTGTTCAGCAGCGCGATCCATGGAGATCCCGGCACGCCGCTCTTGCGGGCCTACACCGGGGACACCATGGTGTTCCGTCTGTTGCATCAACTCATGAACGAGTCGCATGTCTGGACCATTTCGGGTCATACCTTCCTGACGGAACGGTATGCAGCGGATGCCAATCGGAAGAACTCGATTCACGTCGGGATCGCCGAACGGTATGACCTTGTGACCAAGGCCGGAGGATTCCAGGGCATGCCGGGCGACTATATTCACTTCAATGGTCGAACGTCGCACTTTGCTGAAGGGGGATGGGGATTGATCCGCGTCCTCGACAAGGAAACGGCAGATCTGAAGCCGCTACCCAGGGGAACCAATCCTCTAGGGATTCCTACGACGCCGAGTTCCGTCTGTCCGTCCGATGCGCCGGTGAAGAACTTCAACGTCGTGTCGCTGGACCGGCCGATGAAGCTCCACCCGAAGGCACCGGATGTGATCGAGGTAGACTTCGAGCGTAAGATCGAAATGACCATGCCGGAAGGTAAGATCTATGCGCTTGAAGAGGAAGCGGTCACGGTGGCAGGCACAGTGACGCCGAATCCGCTCACATTGCGCGCCAATCTGGGCGACTGCATCAAGGTCCATCTCAAGAATAAGATGAAGGCAAGCCGGGCTTCCTTCTTTGCGCCGGGCCTGGCCTTCGATCCGAAAGACAGCCAGGGCCTGAACGTCGGAAACAATCCCGGTGATCAGACGATTGCCCCAGGCGAGAGCCGCACCTACACCTACTACGCGCATCCTTCAAACAAGGAGACGACGTCGCTGGTGTGGGACGGCGGGAACGTGGTCGTCAATCCGCGGAACGGATTGTACGGCGCGGTGGTCATTGGGCCGAGGGGCTCCCAGTATCGTGACCCTGTCACGGGGGCCGATATCTCGCAGAAGAACTCATGGCGTGCCGACGTCATTGTCGATGCCAGCTTGTCGGAAAACGTCGGGAAGCGGAACTATCGGGATGTGGCCCTCTTCTTCCAGGATGAGGACAACATCATCGGGACCGCGTTTATGCCCTATGTCCAAAATGTGGCAGGGCTGACGTCGGTCAACTATCGCGCAGAACCGTACAAGTTCCGTGAGGAGCAAGGCTGCTCGCTAGGCAAGATCTTCCAGCCCTGCGTCGTGGCTAAGCCGGAAGATCCGGTGACACCTCTGATCGAGGCGCATGCCGGTGACGCGCTCCGGATCCATGTGATCGGCGCGAACAGCGAACAGAACGGCATGTTCGGAGTCGAAGGCCATGAGTGGCCGATCGAGCCCTACATGCCAGGTGCCGACATGATCAGCGTGGTGGAGTATGCCGGGTCCGAGATCCTCGATGTCTTCATCCGTGGCGGTGCGGGCGGCCCCTATCGTCAGGTGGGAGATTTCGTGTGGTCGAATGCGCGGCTGCCCTACACGCAGTCGGGACAATGGGGCTATCTCCGTGTGTTACCGGTCGGTGACTCGCGGATCCAACCGCTGAACGCTCAAGGGATGGGCGCCAAGCGAGTGGAACTGAAACCGGAGCCCCAAGCGATTCCGACGGCGATGAAGTAGTCGAGGGCGGAAGAGAATTGGGCTAAGAAGGGGGGAACTGCGCATCATGTGTGGTTCCCCCCTTCGTGTTATTGAAGTGCTGAGTGCCGAGATAAAACTGAATTCGAAAACTCAGCACCTAGCATTCAGAGGAGGCTGGAGGGGAAAATGGCACTGATACACAATTTGTGGCGGGACTTCGGCATTCCTCATCATGTCCCAGTCTCCCGGTCTGATGCGGCACGATCGAAGGGAGGGGTCATGTCATCTCGTAAGTGGCTTGTAGGAGGATTGTGCGTTCCGCTGTGCGTGATACTGGGTTGGGGAGCCGGGTTTGCCGGCAAGGAGTCGGCCGGCAGTGTCCCGCTGGAAACGGTCGTGGATTATATCCATTCAGTGCTGGAGGCTGACCGGACGTTTTATACCGTCCACGTTGTGGAGCGGATGCAGAGGAGAGGGGTGATCGAATCGTCGGAGCAGTGGCGTTCGGCGAACGCACTCCCGCTTCCGGCCCAATTCTTTCAGGAGTCGTCGAGTCTGGCGGCGCTGACGGGAGCACAGGTGCAGTATCGGTTGATCAGCCTCAATCCCATCAACAAACAAAGCGGGCCTCAAACAGAATTCGAGCGCAAGGCGCTTGAGGCGGTCATGGCACATCCCGAGCAGCCGTATAAAGGCCTGGTCAGGGAGGGGGGCACTCGATACTTCCAAGCCGTGTATGCGGACCTCGCTGTCTCGCCCGTCTGTGTGAACTGTCATAACGCCGATCCCCGGAGTTCAAAGCATGACTACAAACTCCGCGATGTGCTGGGCGCGGTCCTGATCTCAATTCCGGCTCCTGAGTGACTGGATTATTCCTCGCCGCCGTGCCGCGAGTGAGTCGTTGATATGTTCTGTGACCGTTGCGCCTCGTCTCAGAGGGGGAAGCTGTGTTATCCTGTGAACGAAATCGTCTCAACGCGAGGGAGAGGCTGGCTCGCTCCGGTGGTGGATCGAGCGATTCCCATAGTCGAACATCTAGCAGGCTGCGGAAAAACTCGGTTCACTGGGAAAGCACCAGTAACGTATCGCAGCATGGCGCTGACACAACAATGTCGCTGGATGCTCAAAAGGGCCGTCCAGCAAGGCCGCAGCGAGCGAAGAGGCGAGGCGTACGCTTCGGTGCGTTGAGCCTCTGAGCGATGCGAGAACGATGCTGGCGGACTTTTTCAGCATCCTGCTAGAGGACTCAGGCTGAGGTCCTGATTGAGAACAAGGAGGATCCACATGCGTTATGTCATGACAGTGGCGTTGTTAGCGGCGATCGGTTTAGGAGGGCCGGCTTGGGGCTATGAAGAAATTTCCGTCACGGAAGGTGGATCCCTCGTCGGCACTGTGACGCTCGACGGCCACGTGCCCAAACCAAAGGGCTACAATCTCACAACCTTGCCGGACCAATTCTACTGCGGCCGCATTTCTGACGGGCAAGGCTGGCGCATCCTGCAACCGTTCCAGGTCGGGCCGGCGGGCGAGTTTCGCGATGTGGTGGTGTACCTGGAAGGGATCGACAAAGGCAAACCCTTCGTAGAAAAGACCGTGCCGCAAATCGAAGCGAGAGACTGCCTCTTCCTCCCGTTCACGACCGTCGTGCGGGATGATCAATCGGTGACGGTGATCAACATGGACCCCGTCATGCACGACATTCAGGCCTATGAAACCTCGCATTTGGGTGCGCGCGTGCTGTTCAACGTGCCGCTGCCGATGAATCCGCAGCACCCGCGTAACTTCAAGGATCGCAGCGACGCCGGGCTGTACCACAAACACATGGCCGGCCCGCCGATGAAGCAATTGGTCAATCTCAGCAAGGGCCGCCGGATTTTCGTTATGCAATGCGGTTTCCATGCGTACATGGAGAGCTGGGGTGTGGCCATCATGAATCCGTACTTTGCCAAGACGGACGAGCAAGGCCGGTTCACCATGACCGATGTGCCACCAGGCACCTATAAGCTGGTCGTCTGGCATCCCTATGTCCGCACCACGATCGAGCAAACCGTCACGATTGCGCCGAAGGGAACAACAGAGGCGAATCTCGTAGTCCCGGCTCCTACAGGGAGGCTCTATGCCAACGAGGTGTTGGACCATGCGTACGTCCGTTACAACGTGCTCGAGGAAACGAAGAAAGAAATCGATCCGATGATCCAGAAACAGGATCGCTGAACACGGGCGTCTTTAAGCCAATCAGATGGTCGAGAATCCGTACGTGCGCTATACGATCACGCAGGATGTGCAGAGCCAGATCGTTCCGACGCTGGAGAAGGAAACGTACTAATAAGCATGAGGCAGTGGGCATGAGACGGTGGGGTGGATTCTGTGAGAAGCGGTGTCGGGTCGTTCTGTTCTTGCTCGCCTGTTGTCTTTTGCCTCTAGCCTCTTGTTCAGATGATGCGCGGGCCGATCATTTGACTCCCAAGCATGACCCCTGGGCGCAGCCCTGGGAGTTGGAACGGTTGGCGTTACTGGATGTTCCCGAGGGTATGGTTCCTGTGCCGGGAGGGCCATTCTTGATGGGCAGCGATCCCAAGGTGGATCGCGCAGCCGGGCCTCAGGAACTACCGCAGCGGCCTGTCTCCCTCGATGCTTTTGAGATCGATCAGTATGAAGTTACCAACGTCCATTATCTTCGATTCGTGTTGGCCACAGGTGCGGCCTGGCCGCCGTTTTGGATGCAGGACCCGTTTCTCGAAAAGATGGCCTCACATCCGGTCATCGGGGTGACGTGGGAAGAAGCCAATGCCTATTGCCAGTGGGTGGGGAAACGACTTCCGACTGAAGCGGAATGGGAAAAGGCTGCGCGAGGGGAGGACGGACGGGTCTTTCCATGGGGCAACGAACCAGCCGGGTGGATGAAAAGCAATATCGCGCATCCAGGTTCGAAACGCGGGTTCAAATATCCACCGCTGGCCAATGTGAATCGGTACGACAAGGGCGTGAGCCCCTATGGCGTTTATCAAATGGCCGGCAACGTCAGTGAATGGGTCGCGGATTGGTTCGACCCCGAGTATTACCAGCGGAACCGATCTGACAATCCAACCGGGCCGGCTGCTGGCGAACTCAAAGTATTCCGTGGTGGTTCTTGGAACGAAGATCCGGAAGTCGCACGATCCGCTGGGCGCAATGCCGGCACGCCGGATCGGAAGAGTTATTTGACGGGATTGCGTTGTGCGCGAAGTGAACATGACTCGTCACGCGTGAAGCGTGAAGCGCAAGAAGCGGTCCGAAACCACACAGAATTCTCGCGGGCGACGCCTCACGAATAACGCGAGGCACACGGCGGTTAATAAGAGGAGGAGCCCGGATCATGAATATGCTGCGAATGGATAAGCGGAGGACAGTCAATCGTGCGGTGAAGGCGACCGTCGTCGTGGCGATGGCTTTGGCGACTGCGAACGTCGCCTGGGGCCTCGATGTTCAGGACATTACGATGGAATGGACTGAGGCAGGTAAAAAGATCGCGGCGGAACGCGTGGCCAAGTGGAAAGCCAAGGACGATATGATCTTGGTGCCGGCCGGTGAATTTGCGATGGGCAGCGATAAGAAGACGGACCGGCTGGCCTATCGGAGCGAGATTCCGCAGCGGCGCGTCTATCTGGATGCCTTTGAGATCGGCAAGTATGAAGTGACGGCGCTGGAGTATCTCAAGTTCGTGCTCGCCACGAACCGCTCGCCGCAGTTGGATTGGCGATATGACGGTGGAAATTTCCAGGAGGCGATGGCGCACCACCCCATCATGCACGTGTCATGGTATGACGCCGATGCCTACTGCAAGTGGGCGGGAAAGCGGCTTCCGACTGAAGCGGAATGGGAGAAAGCGGCGCGTGGTGTGGACGGGCGGCTCTTTCCCTGGGGTAAAGACTATGCAGGGCCGACCAGGGCGAATTTTGGGAGAACCGGACTTTCAGGTCCGGTGCGGGATCGACCGGAGCGGTTGTTGCTCTATCCACCGATTATTTCGGTCGACAGATACGAGAACGCAGTGAGCCCATACGGGCTCTATCAGACCATCGGAAATGTCGCTGAATGGGTTGCGGATTGGTATGACCAGGACTATTACAAAACGGCGCCGGACCGAAACCCAATAGGTCCGGAGACCGGCACGCAGAAGGCTTTCCGTGGCGGTGGCTGGATGGACAGCACCACAACGATGCGAGTCGCCATGCGGAATGGGACTGATCCCAATACGAAGATCAACTGGATGGGGTTCCGTTGTGCGCGGAATGTGAAGGACTCCGGGTGAGTCACAGGAAGCAAAGCCACACCAGACCAGTTTGCAATAACAAACGGGACTGAGGGCCGAGCGCGGGGTAGCAGGGTAAAACCTACGTCGAGGGACGTGGGTTCGAAGGGAATGAGGCAGAATCTCTAGCAGGCTGCGGAAAAACTCGGTTTTGCGTAAAGCGACGACGAATTATTACGAATGGCGCTGACGCCACAATCGGGCAAGATGCTTAATAAGGCCGCGGTTTTCACCCGCCCAGCCTCGGCCCGCCAAGACGCGCTGTTCCGCAGGCAAGGCCGCAGCGAGCGAAGTGGTGTACGCTTCGGTGCGTTGAACCTCTGAGCGACGCGAGAACGATGCTGGCGGAATTTTTCAGCATCCTGCTAGAAGTTTGTCTTCCTGTGACGAACTCTATCCTCCTCCCAGTGCGACTGTGAATGTCAGATCAGCATCGATTCGTCGAACCTTGACTGAGACGCGCTGCCCAGGTGTCGTCCGTTCAATCAAGTAGTTCTTCAGCTGGGCCGCATCGAGAATTTCCTGGTCTTCGATGGTCAACAAGATGTCGTGCTTTTGAATGCCGGCTTCTTTCGCCGGATCTGCCACATCCTTGACGGCCATGCGCCACTTGGTCCCGTCCTTCACTGGGGTCAGGTGAATCCCCATTTTTGAGAATGTGAGCGGTTTGCCTGAAAGGGCCGCGTTCACAATCCGCTCGGCGAGAATTCCTGGAATGGCGAAGGTCATGCGGCTGCAATGGGCCTGGGTCTCTTCTTTTTCTGTCTGGATAATGGCGTGCATAATCCCGACAACGTCGCCGTGGGTATTGAACAGTCCGCCTCCTGAGTTGCCGCTGCAGGCTGAGAGGTCTGCTTGGATCAAACGTGTCTCGACAGTTTGGAGGAACGTATTCGTATTTCCCAGACGGCCGAAGGCCATGGTGGGTCCCCAGCCAAGCGGATAGCCGACGGTGAAGACTTCCATCCCAGGGGCGGCCTCGCCAGTGGCAAACGATGTTCCTGCCTGCAGCTTGGATCGATGCGGCTCGGCGATACGGTAGATCACGACGTCCATGAACGAGCTATCACCGACGAGGTCGGCTGGGAGCTCATGAAGATCGTTGGTGAGGATGCGAACATGCTTCTGGATCATAGCGCCGGTCGAAAGATCATGTTTCTCTGCAGCGTGCCTGGCGGTAATGACGTAGCCATCTCGCAGGTGAAAGCCGGTTCCTCGAACGACGATCTTTCCTGGTTTCTCCGGCGTGCGTTGATCTTGGGTATCCTCCAGGATGCCGACCGTGGCTTGTTTAGCGCGCAGAAATGTTTCCTGGCTCAGTGGCGTCGGCTCTGCATTGAGTCGAGCCGTGAACATCGTGACGCCGGCAACAACTACGAACGCCAATAGGTATGAGGAAGGTGAAGAGAAGAAACGACGGATGTACATGAATGATCCTTTCGAGCGAAGCCCACGGAAAGGTACGTGCCTCTCCGTTTCTAACTATTCCCTTCTCGCCTTGTTACTTCACGGCGTGCATTGCGCACCTAAAGCCCGTCGATTCGTTCCTAATCGTTGGATCGCTGTCCACGCGGGTAAAGATACGGACTGTGGGAGTCTCGTTTTGCCAGCCGGCTCCCCGAATGACTTTCTTTGTGCCTGTCTCTGGGCCTTTGGGATTTTTCGTCGGGCTTTTTTCATAATACGTAGCATCATACCAATCGTTGACCCATTCCCAGACGTTGCCGGCCATGTCATACACGCCGAACGGGCTTTTGCCCGCTTCGTAGCTTCCGACCGGCATGAGGGTCTTCTCGCCGATCCACTGTTGATTGAAGTTGAGATGTTTGACGGTGGGCTCGACATTGCCCCAGGGAAATCGTCGATCGGCGATGCCTTTTGCCGCCTTTTCCCATTCGGCTTCGGTTGGGAGCCGTCTTCCGCCCATGTGCAGTAGGCACTGGCATCAAACCAATCCACATTGATGACGGGTCGATCAGTCAGTGAATCAGGATGGCGTCTCCTTGCCAGAGATTTCGCGTCGGGTTCCTGGAATTTTGTGGGACACGATGGCCGGTGGCTTTGACGAACTCCAGATAGCGGCCGTTTGTCACCTCATATTTATCGATAAAGAAGGTGTCCACAAACACATCATGGCGTGGATATTCATCGCGCCCACCATCCCGATCGCCTTCTGGAACACCCATCGGGAACGAGCCGGCTGGGATCTCGACCATCGGCGCACCATCTTTAGTCGTGGGTGGTGCGAGCAGGGCCTGAGGCGCTTGGTCAGCTGCGAAGAGCGGGGGTAGGTTGAACAGGATATAGAATACCGTCGAAACAAGTATTGGCCAGACATACATCGGTGTGGACTCCTTCTTCAAGATTGGGAACGAGCGTATAGTAACATAAGAGCCAGCGAGGAGGCGCAGCTGTCGGCTCAATTGCGGCAAATCGGACAGGTTCCTCGGGGTTTTCAGTGCAGATAGCGCGGAAAAGCTGAGCGTAATCTACGCCTGTCTTGGTTTGTCTTGGACGAAACAAGCGGAAAAGTTTGCGATCTCTGGATGAATGTATGATCGCAAAATCCGACCTCTGACTTTCATCGCTTTGGCATAGTGTATGAGTCAAAACGAACCCTGTTTCTCCAAGTTTTTTTGGCGAACCGCCTTCAACAGTCAAAGGCTTTGCCGAAGTCGTAAGGAGATTCTCCGTTGACCCCGGTCTTGCTTGAAATCGCCGGCTCACGGAACTACTACGTGCTGGCGTTTCACGCCCTCTCCTTGAATGTCACCAAGCTCCAGGTCAAGGCCGACTTCGAAAAACTGGCCCAGGGTGGACGCCTCCTTAGCGTGAACAGGGAGGAGGCCTCGGAAATTGAACGGAGCCTCTTTCGGGAAGTCAACGAGGCTGTGGCCTCCCCCAGCGAGACCTGATGCGACACAGATTCATATGGCGTGCAATCGCTCTCTCCCTCCTTATCATCATGGGAAGCCTGCAGGACGCGGGGGCTGGATCGAGGTCATCACCGGCTTTGGCCCGCCATTTGACTGGGATCGCGCGGCTGGCCGAGTCGTCACCGTTGGTGACCATCCCAGCCGGTCCGTTCTTGCTCGGCAGCAAGCGAGTCGATGACGATCCCTATGGAAACTGGACGCAGTTCGACGATACGGAACTCCCCCAACATCGAGTCTGGCTGGACACCTACGAGATGGATCGCGATGAAGTAAGTCTTGGGGAATACCTGGCATTCTTGCAACAGCGAAAGCTCCATCCATCGGACGAACTGCAGAAACTGATCTGGCACGTCATCACAATCCACTTTATCTCAGACCAGACCCTCAGCCGGTGGCCTGCGCTCTATGTCACATGGGCCGAGGCGTATGATCTATGCCTGGCACAGGTGCAAACGGCTTCCGACGGAGGCTGAATGGGAAAAGGCGGCACGAGGCCCCGATGGAAACCTATTCCCCTGGGGTACAACCGCTCCCAACCTCACCGTCTCCATGTTCGGCCAGCACCACGTCCATGAGATCCCCATTCTCGCGGCAGTAGATTCGCATGAGGTCGGCAAGAGCCCCTATGGTCTCCACCACATGGCGGGAAACGTCGCCGAATGGGTCCAAGACTGGTTCGGGCCCGACTACTACGCGTATATGCCGGATCGCAATCCACCGGGCCCGACCAGCGGGCGATACAAAAGTGTTCGCGGCGGCTCGTGGAAAAGTCACCAGGTCATGCTCCGAACGGCGACCCGTGGTGGCTCAGCGCCCGATCAACGTTTGGCCACAATCGGCTTCCGCTGTGCAAAATCATCTGCCCCTGATGATCGACCCTTCAGCCCAAAGTAGACCTTTCCTTGTTAAGGAGCGAGCCTGCAAGAGCAGGGTGCCGGCTTGGTGAAGAACGTTCAAGAAATGGTGGTGCATGGCGGCATGGGAGATGCCAAGGCTATCGTCCATCTCTGCGGAGAGGCGGCGCGTTATGCCGAGACGAATATCAAGCAGCTCTCAGCGTCAGGTTTCCGGCGGGATGATACGGTGATCTCCCTCAATGAAGCGATCCGTCAGTGCCGCCGTGCCTTAGAAATTGGTGTTCATGCTGATCCGGACCAGCTTTTTAATCCCACAACCAAAATTCGTGCCGCTGCACAGGAGTCAATGAAATCGCTCGGGCTGACCAGAGGAAATAAAGGCTAGGGAAGGTCTGATTAATTCAAAATTTTAGGCGGCGATCGATCAGATTCCCAGGTTTTTTCAGGCCGATCGAACGAAATTGGGAATTAATCAGACCTTCCCTAGACTGGCGAGACGGGTTGAAGACTGAAGTGTTTGGAGCTTCGAGCTTTGTGTCGCGCACGGCTTCCCAAATGGGCCGTTTCACCCTCTTGTTTCACATTGACAGGATACGGTAGGATTTTATATACATACTCGGTCCCAGACCAGCCTCGCCAGCATGTCGTTGATCGAGCACACCAGAGAGGAAGCCGTTCCCACTTTTCTCTCATCAGGCCGGTGGATACAGGAAGGGCACAGCGAGCTAGGAATCAGGGTTTATCGTTAATCACAAGGAGGCAGCCCCATGAAGAGTGCATTATCAATCATGTTTGGTGTGGCAGCCGTCGCGTTCGTCGCGGCGCCTCTCACCTCGTTCGCAGGCGGAACGATTGCCGGCAAGGTGACCTTTGCTGGAAAGTCTGAGCAAAAAGAGTTTTTGTTCTCGAAGTTCCCCAACCCCAAGTTTTGTCCCAAGAACCCGCACAAGGAATTGATGGATGGGGATAAGCGGTTCTTGAAGACCATCGAAGTCGGGAAGGATGGTGGTCTGAAGAACGCGGTGGTTGCCGTCATTGACGTCGAAGATAAGGCATTCGTCGATGGGTATAGTGGTACTGAAGTGACAGCGGCGTTCTGCGAGTTCCTGCCGTTCGCCGGTGTCGTGGTGAATAATAAGTCTTTTAAGGTTGAAAACACCGACGCTGATCCGGATGATCCAAAGTCGGTCCAAGGTGTGCTGCACAATCCGCACAGCTTTGTGGTGAAGGGGACCAGCTCGGCTACCGGCTTCAACATCGGTTTGGCCAAGAAGGGTGACAAGCTCGACAAGCCGGTGGTGTTCCGTGGTGGAGCCGAGAAGGATGGCTTCTATCGTTTACAGTGCGACCAGCATGAATTCATGCAGGGCTTCTTCCTCCCGGTGTCGAGCCCGCACTTTGCGGTCGTGAAGGATGATGGCTCCTTCGAAATCAAGGATGTGCCGGCCGGTAAGCACAAAGTGGTCGCCTGGCATCCGTTTGCCGCCAAGGGCAAGAAAGTGGAGTTCGAGGTCGATGTAGCCGATGGTGGAACTGCCAACCTCAAGGCTGAAATCAAGTAAGCGCGTATCTGTATAAGCGGGGCAACCCGTAATCAAAGGGCAGCGGAGCAATCCGCTGCCCTTTGTGTTTGTGCTGCGTACCACGCCGAGTCAGCCGCCTTGCCTTTCAGTTTCCAATCTAGGTAAGATGACGAGTTTCAAAGCGATTTGCTTGGGGGCGTGGTGTGTCACGAGAACTCTCGCTCGCGGAAATCTTCCAGCTGGGATACTACTGGGAGACAAAAATCCTGCTCACGGCCATCAGGCTGGATGTGTTTTCCGCCTTGGATGGGAAGCAGAAAACTCTCCATGATATGGCCGACCGTCTTAGCGCCCATGGACAGACGCTAGAATTGCTGTTGAATGCTCTCGTCGCGATGCGGCTGTTGGAGAAAGAAGGGGATTCTTATGGAAATTCGGCTGCCGCGGCTACGCATCTGGTCCGCAGTTCCTCCCAATATATCGGACATCTCCTGCTACTTCACGATGCAGAATGGGATAACTGGGGCAAGCTGGAGCAGACCATTCGCACGGGGCAGCGGTCGGTTGACCGGCATGTCTTTGAGACCGACCCCGAATTAGGCAGTAACGTATTGGCGGTTCTTCATAGGATTGGACAGCAGAGCGGGCCAGACTTTGCTAAGCGGCTGCAGTTGAGCGGGCCGGTGCGATTCCTGGATTTGGGAGGTGGGGCCGGGACAAATGCCATTGCCTTTTGTCAGGCCTATCCGGAGCTGACTGCCACAGTGTTCGATTTGCCCGCGACGCTCCGACTCACTGAACGAACGGTGAAAGAGGCTGGTTTGGAAGCGAGGATTGCGTTGCTTCCAGGAGACTTTAACAAAGATGGACTTAGTGGACCCTACGACGTCGTCCTGATGTCCGACATCTTGCATTATCAAGATTTTTCGACGAACGCGTCATTGGTGAAAAAGGTCTGGAACCATTTGGCGCCAGGCGGCCGGTTGGTCATCAAGGACCGATTCTTAAATGAGGCCGGAACCGGTCCGGCCTGGACCACCGCATTTGCGGTCCATATTCTCGTGAACACAGAGCAAGGTGGCTGTTACAAGACGGCAGATGCGATTCACTGGATGGGGGAGGCGGGTTTCCCAACGGTGACAGAACTGGAACCGTCAGCGGTTGTGCAGGGCATTCGTTCTCAACTGCCGTGAAAGGTAAAAGGTGAAACGTGAAATGTAGGACAGCCAAGTGATGTTTGTCCGAAGCCTTTCACGTTTTACGTTTCACCTTTCACGAGTGATCACTAGGAGTTGAATGCTTGAATGGCTGAAAGAGCCAGGGTTTTTTGGAACCCATGCCACGGTTGGGGCAGATATGAGCCAACTCATGGCGACGTTCTTTACGGGGCTCTTCGTGATCGGCTGGATTCAAGCGAAGAGACACCGTGCGGATGCGCATCACTGGATGATGTTTGGCGGGATGATCGCGATGGTGGCGTTTTTCATCAGCTACTACCTCTTTCGCCAATTAGGCGTGTTGGCATTTGAAGGGAAAGAGGGCTTCGGTGGATCGCAAGCGCTCTACGATTATGTCTTCATTCCTGTGCTGACGGTACATATCATTCTGGTGATTCTCGGATTAGTCATGGCGATCTACATGATTGTGCTGGGCTTTCGCGCACAGCAAGTGATCGATGGTGTCCGGTCTCTTAAGGAGACATTGCTGCTTACGACGTGGAAGAAGATCGGGATCATCTTCGGTACACTGACGGCGCTGATCATGCTGTTGTTCTTATCGCGCATCGCCACCGCCGATTTCTCCATGCGGAAATTTGAAGTGTATCTCGGTTTGCTGGCTGTCATAGCGGTCGTGTTCTCAGTCGAGATGACGATCCAACGGATCTGGCCGAACGGCGCGCGCCGCCATCGGGCACTCGGGCTGTTTACGATGGTCGTCTATTGCGTTCTGTTTGTGACCGGGACCACCACCTACACGATGCTGTATCTCTTGTATCCGGGCAAGATTGGATAACCAATGAGTGCTGAGACGAAAGTGCTGAGTGCTGAGTTTTCAGAACATCCGGTCTGCCTGCTCATTCCTCAGCACTCAGCACGCAGCACTATGGGCGTATCATGCTGACCTGTGGCTGCGGTCGCTGGATGCATACCGAAGGAGTTGAAGAACGGTCGTATGGGGATGGAACTCCCCAGTGGTTCATACGAACGGAATGTCGAGGCTGTGGATTGCGAGTCGGGGTTGATGTTCCTGCCGGTCAACCGAGTGGGTTCGTCGATCGGATGATGTGGACCGACGAGGCAATCCATCGGTTGGATCGCATGCCTCCGTACCTTGCCCCGCTTGTGCGAAGTGAAATCGAGCAGGATATGCGGATGAGGGGCGAACGAGTTGTCACCTATGACATCGTGCTCCGTCCAAGGACCGGCGAACGCATCGAGTGGGAGCCAGAAGCGGAGCGGCGATTGGACAAGGTGCCGGCGCCGGTACGTGCCATGGCACGCATCGAGTTAGAACGGACCGTGGCGGATCGTGGCGAGACGCGCATTACCGTTGCACTGATGGAAGAAGTGAAGGCGCGTTATTTTGGGATGGGGGCACAGAAGACGTGAAGGGTAAACGTGAAATGGCGAGCAGAGCCTCCATCGTTTCACCTTTCACCTTTTACGCCTTTGACGGAGTTGATCATGTTGCACCGAATGGCATTACGAGTGTTACCCAGCCTCAGTCTGGCTGTGACTGAACACTCAGTGCGTAAAAAAAAGCGGATCGTGATGTTTGTGCCTGGGTTGGTGGCGTTTGCGGTCTATCGGATAGCTAAGCTGCTGTTGCCGCTTTCTGAA
The DNA here is from genome assembly GCA_963748375.1 of uncultured Nitrospiraceae bacterium. Classification (GTDB taxonomy): domain Bacteria; phylum Nitrospirota; class Nitrospiria; order Nitrospirales; family Nitrospiraceae; genus Palsa-1315. Next base: position 69,915 of record CAVVIR010000032.1, on the reverse strand, counting down.
CCGATCGTGCTGTTGGCGGTCAGCGGCCTTGTCTCATTGGTGACGGCATTGCTCGCGTATCGAGTTGGTCGGGCCACTGGGTGGGGGAATATCTTGCGAGAGGATGGTAACCGATTACTCGCGTGGCTTGGTGGCTGGATCGGGTTTGTGTATGGGGTCCAGTTGTCTCTGTTGGTCTTGGCGTTGCTCTGGCTTGTCGGGTACGACTATCTTAAACATCCAGATGGGCCGGCCATGATGGCCATCATCATTTCCTGCACGTCGGTCGCGCGCGATGCGTTCGAGATCGGTCATGTGCGGAAAGTCACCCTCATGGGCCGTCCATTTCCGACGTTTCCCGATGGGGTGGCACTCCGGACGATGGTGGGCACCCATGCGATGCAATTCGGTCCTTGGGTCGCAGTTGGTCTCATTGTGGGGGCGCTGGGTGCGTCCCTGGGATATTTGGTGGAGACGAATCAGGTTGCAGCCTTGGTGCAATTGTCCGCTGTCGCGTTGTTGGGGGGCGGGGTCGCGCTCTGTGCCTATTTGGGCGGGCTTTATCCTCAATCATCATGGACTCAAGGGCTGTCGCAAACAAAGCCGGGTGAATTGCTCAAGTATTGGTGGTGGCCGGGGCTTTCCTTTGGTGCGACATACTATCTCGTGGCGGCGGGCTGTGTAATTTTTTTCTTGAGGCAGCCAGGAATTCCCACTGCCTATGCGATGGTCTGTGGCGGATTCGTCACAGGGATGATGGCGCTGTATTGTTATTATCTCGGGTGTCGCCGGCAGGTAGAAGAGCAGCAGGGACACACGATGTCGAGTGCCTTGCTCCGATGTCCTTTCGTCATGGGCATTCTTGGCAAGTCAACGGGAGCAGGTGTGTCAATGCAGGCTGGTTCCGGCTCGAAGGTTTAGCAGAATGCTGAAAAAGTCCGCCAACTTCGTTCTCGCATCGTTTAGACCCTCAACGTACCCCAGAGGGTACGCCTCGGGCCTTCACTCGCTGCGGCCTTGCTGGACGAACTTTTTGAGCATTCTGCGGGAACGCTCTCTTGTCGTGTCACGGTTGGATTATCCAGGCTCTTGCGTGCCGACATAGTATTTCTGTAGTTCACAAAGGATATCGTCTTGACGAAGAAAGCATATAGAGCGGTCGGGTATTCCGTCTTATTGCTGGTTGTTCTCGCAGCCTTGGGGATTGGCTCGGGTTTTCTGAGCCAATCTTTTGCTGAGGAGGCCACCGACTTGTATTTCAAGACACCGGGGACTCCCGAGGGGCCGCCGGCCCCTTCTCCTCAAGAGACGGTCTACTCGCGTTTTGGGGACATGGATAGTCGACTACTCGTGTGGTTCGTCACCCAGCTCCACACCTACTTCGGTGGATTTGTTCTCGCGTTACCGATTTTTTGTGTGTTGCTAGAATTTCTTGGGCTCAGGAGCAAAAACCCCGAACTCGCCCTTCGCTATGACGGCCTTGCGCGGGATCTGGCAAAAGTCGCTCTCCTCGCCTTGTCGGTGACGGCCGTGGTCGGGAGCTGCATGCTGGGGATCTTTCTCTATTTCTATCCCAGCTTCATGAGGTACATGGGGGGGACGTTCAAAACGTTTATGCCGGTCTATGCGTTCGTGTTTCTCGGAGAATCGCTGCTGCTCATCACCTACTACTATAGCTGGAATCGGCTGGCTGAGCCGGCTTCGAAGTGGGCTCATGCCTCGATCGGTCTGTTGAGTAATCTCTTCGGGACGGCACTGCTGCTGTTGGCAAACGCCTGGTCGGCTTTCATGATGGCGCCGGCCGGTGTCGATGCAAAGGGGCAGTTTTTGGGGAACGGATGGCATTTGCTCCATTCGGCTTTGTGGAATCCACTGAATGTCCATCGTTTCCTGGCCAATATTATGTCCGGCGGCGCGGTGGTGATGGCCTACGCGTGCTATCGATTCTTTACGAGCAAGTCAGAAAAAGAGAGCGCCTATTTCGACTGGGTCGGGCATATATTTTTATTTGTCACGGTTATCGCATTGTTGCCCATGCCCTTTGCCGGCTATTGGTTGATGCGATCGGTCTACTCCTTCAGCCAGAGCATGGGTGTGACGATGATGGGCGGGTTACTCACATGGCTCTTCGTCGTACAGGCCATCTTGATCGGGGTCCTTTTTCTTGGAATCAATTTTTATCTGTGGCAGAGCATGGCACGTCTTCAAGGAGGAGAACGGTATCAGCCCTATTACCAAGTGCTGCTCTCAGTGTTTATGGTCGCGCTGTTTGTGTGGCTGACACCCCATACCGTCTTTATGTCGGGAGTGAAGTCAAGGCGATGGGCGGAGCGTCACATCCTGTGGTCGGCAACTACGGAGTCATGTCGGCAAAAAATGGCGCAGTCAACATCATGATTCTCGTGACCACCATGAGTTTTCTGTATTACCGTCGCGCCAATCGAACGATGGTTGTGCCCTGGGTCACGAAAGGGAACTTCCTCATCGGCGCGCTGTTCTTCTTAGGGGCGCTCAACATTATCTGGCTCTCAGTCTATGGGTACTATCTGCCGGCGAAGCTCCGCGTCGGACTGTCGTCGCCGCAGGCCGCAACAACATTGACGGTTCTTGTGGTTGGAATCATCATCAATCGCATGATGCTCAAGGGGGCGGTTCTTCACGGGCCGGTTCAGTGGGGAAGGATTTCTCTTAGGGGCATGGCGGGGTTGTTTGGACTGGCCGCAGCCTTCACATGGGTGATGGGTCTCATGGGTTATATCCGTTCATCCGGGCGGCTGGCATGGCATGTGAGCGAGTTGATGGCGGATGTCTCTCCTTGGGCCTTCACACCGGATTTTGCGTTTGCGGCGAAGATGGTGACGCTCAACATGATGGTATTCTGGGGGGCGGTACTCGTCCTGTTCTGGATGTCTCAGCGTGATCAGTCGCCAGCGATTGGAGAAGAGTTAGCCGAGGGAAATGCAAGGGTCTTGGCGCCGCCGTCGTCGTCGCAAGAGGCCTAACATCCGAAAGGGGTAGGGAGTATGAGGCGAGGGATGATGATCCTGAGATACCTAATGGTCGTATTAGTCGTGTGTGGAAGCGTGGTGATGCAGGGCGCGGTCACGGCCCAAAGCCAGTCACTGGTTCTGGAGGATTTTCAGACGAAAGATGCAGAAGGATTTCCATTGAATTGGGAGCATGAAAATCAACGAAGCCAGTCGAAGGGGCGGGATGCGTATAAGGTTCAGACGGAGGCTGGTGTGAGCTTTCTGGCCGTAAAGGACGCGGGACAGCGAATCAAGAAAAAGAAGATCGATTGGGATCCCAAGGCCTTTCCCGTCCTCACCTGGCGTTGGCGTCTGCAAAAAGCCACGATGGACACTGAGCCGATTGCGGCGATGTACGCGTCGCTGGATACCGATCTGATGTTTATCCCGGTGTTTACGAAGTATGTCTGGAGTGCGACCAAGCCCGATGGCACGCTTACCGAGGGAGGGATCTTCAGCGGCTCAGAGATCGTGGTGCAAAGCGGTACGAAGGCTGTCGGTGAGTGGTTTGAAGAACGTGTGAACGTCTACGAAGATTTTAAACGGATTCATAAGCATGAACCGGCCGCCAAGGCCTGGGGCATCTCGATCATTGCCGCATCCGGTGTTGAAATCGATTTTGGTTCGATCGTGGCGAGCGCCGGACATTAGAGAAATGGACGGTCGTCAGCATGGCCAATTCCGGCACGGAACACGTTGCGCCCCTCAAGAAGGTGATCGATATCCTGTTCGGTGTCGCCGTGATGGGAACTGTCGGGACGCTGATCGGGATGATTATGGGGGGCGGCATCATGCCGCTGGCGAGTGGGGCAGGGTTGGTGCTCGGTGGTGTGATTGGGCTTATGGGGGGGCGGCGTTTCTTAGCGAGTATTTTAGTGGGCACTCTGCTCGGTGGGGCGCTCGCGTGGCTTATTGCCGGACCAGAGAGAATATCTGTGGGAGCGGGGGCTGGTGCTGCGATGGGCGGATTTCTCGGTGTGCAGATTTCGATGCTGCTGGATATGAGAGCGGCAAAGAAAAAATCTGCACCCGGAGGAGTATGAGGCTCGATGGAAAATAAGGGAGTGCTTGTCGGCTCGATCGTATTTGTCTTTGGGGCGTTCATCCTCATGATCAGCTTGCTGGTCTATGAGTCGTATAAGGCGAAGCAGATGAAGGCGCTGGCCTCGTCGATTAAGACCGAGGCTCGGCCTGCGCCAACCAGCGCGCCCTCTCTGGATTATTCTATGTATAAGACGAAAATAGGAGATGAAGGGCGAGAGATGGTGCAGGTCCCCGATGGCCCGTTCATTATGGGGAGCAAAGATGGTGATCCAGATGAGGTGCCGGAACGGCAGGTGTTTTTAGGCGCATTCTATATCGATAGAAAAGAAGTGTCGCAAGAGGAGTATGCCCGGTTTGCCAAAATGACCAAGCGGCAGCTACCCAAGATCGAAGTGTTTGAAGACGATCAATCTAAGCTACTGAAGCCTGAGTTTGCGGCGATGAGCATGACCTGGGACGAGGCGGCGGCCTATTGTAAATGGGCAGGAAAGCGTCTTCCTACGGAGGCGGAATGGGAAAAGGCCGGCCGCGGTGAGGGAAGACGGAAATATGCGTGGGGTGATACCGTCAGGAATGGCCGGGCTAATGCGAACCTGGATGGGAACGAAGATGGCTATCGATATCTTGCGCCTCCCGGGTCCTTCGAGTCGGGGAGAAGTCCCTATGGCATTTACGACATGACAGGGAACGTCGCGGAATGGGTTGCCGATTCATACGATGAGCATTATTACCAGAAGGCGCCCTTTCGTGATCCGAAAGGGCCCGGACCGTGCAGATTTGAAAGTGGTGCGTGGGGGGTCGTGGCGGGAGACCGAGCATAATGCGCGGCTGTCCAAGCGATTTGCCGCGAAAGCCTGGCGGACGGATATTACGATTGGGTTTCGTTGTGCAAGTGATATGGAGGCTAGCGATAGTCCCGCGGAGCCATAACCGACATGCTCGAAACCAAATTCAAGGTCATGTTTCTCATTGCCGTCCTTGCATTTGCTGCGATTCCTATCATGGGAATCCTTCGAGGCACCACGTTGACTCCATTTGAAGCGCCTCCTGCGGATTCCATAAATTCAACCCCATCTGAGTCACATGCTCCGTCTCAGGCAGCTCATGAAGAGCCGGTCTCGGAGGAAATGATTTCAATTCCTGCAGGACCCTTCATCCGTGGGACCGATCACGGTGGATTCGACGAGCGACCGCAACGGACGCTGATGCTGGGTGCCTTTGCTATCGATCGGTACGAAACAACCAATTATCAGTACCAGCAATTTGTGGATGCGACCGGGCATCGCAAGTCCGGTCCTCCTGCTCGTTACGCCAAGAATATGAGCAAGATGTTAAGCATCAATCAGCCTGTGGTCTATGTGTCATGGGAGGATGCGGAGGCCTATTGTCATTGGAAAGGAAAGCGACTTCCGACTGAGGCTGAGTGGGAGAAAGCGATGCGAGGATCTGATGGACGCCTGTGGCCTTGGGGTAATGTCGAGCTGCCCAACGGAGCCAATTGGGCGAGGGTAGAGGATGGCCATGAAGTTTCTGCAATTGTCGGGACAGTTCTGACAGATAAGAGTCCGTACGGTGTGATGGATGGAGCAGGTAATGTCATGGAGTGGGTAGATGATTGGTACGCGGAACGCTACTACGAAGAGGCTCCGGATCAGAACCCCCCGAGCCCTGATCATGGTGTATTTCGGGTGCTTCGTGGAGGAGGCTACGCGACTACTGGAGCAGATATTCGCATTACCAGCCGGAGCAAGATGGTTCAGGATTTTCGCGATGAAACGATAGGGTTTCGCTGTGCGGTTTCTGGTGTGAAATCAGAGAAAAAATGAACGGGAAGACTCTTCGAAATCTACAAGAAATCAAAGTAGTAGAGAATGAGAAACACGGCCACAAGTATATTGACAACCATTCCGGCCAAAACTATAATGTCGAACACTTTTGATTTTTTTGCCATCGAGTTTCCCCTGATTTTTCGTGTTCTGCAAGGAATTTTGAATAACACACAGATATCTGTGTGTCAAGAAACTCGCTGAGTTGGGTCTGGTCGTATTGACCGCATTAAGAGAGAAGGAGATGCAATGGCTACGGCAGCACCAGATAGCGAGATAAAGATTAGAGTTGGGAAGATGATATTTTACGTGACGTGTGCGATGGGGTTGTGGTTTTTCTATTGGTTCGCTGGAATTCAGTGCCCCTGCTAAGCAGGGCCGCTGCAGTATGATATGAGGCCTAGGGAGGGAGTGCGATGGGCATGACAATCGTGTATGTACTGGTGTCGTTAGTAGTGTGCATTTCCTATTTTCTGGCAGTAGACCATTTTTTGATGGACTCACAGGGACTGGATTTCTGGTATCTATTCCGGAAATAGGTCTTGAGGGTCATTTCACACTGAGTAGGATTTACAGAGTTTTGTAATGAGTCTTTTTCAGAATGCATCAAGGAGGTATTTCATGGGACGTGTAGCCGGGAAGAAGATTTTTTCAATCATGGCGCTTTGCGCGATGGTTGGCCTTCTCCTGCTCCCCATCGCTGTATCGCTTCCGTCACTGGCTATGGGCGCGGATGCCCCTGATGCGGTGAAGAAGGAGGGTGAGGCGAAAGTCGAGAAGGGACGAGACGTCTATTATAAGACGGAGGGTATTGTCGTCGGCGCCCCTGCTCCGAAGACTGTCGATGGCCCTCGGGACTATCCGCGGTACAACTTTGAGAGCCGTGTATTGCTCTGGTTTGCCAATCAACAGCATCTCTACTACGGGAGTTTCGTGCTCGCCGTGCCGATCTTCTGCATGGTGATCGAATTTATGGGGGTGGTGACAAAGGATAAAGCGATGGCGAAGCGGTACGATCAGCTCGCCTATGACTTCATTAAGATCAGCCTGACGGCCTATTCGTTGACCGCAATTCTGGGTGGTATTCTCATCTTCACGTTCTTGACGCTCTACCCCGCATTCTTCGGCTATTTATCCGGTATCTTCCGCCCGGTCATGCATATCTATGCGTTGATGTTTGTGGCGGAGAGCGGAACCCTCTACATCTACTACTACGGGTGGGACAAGATGAAAGAGGGGTTCCTTAAATGGATTCACTTGAGCATGTCCGTGATTTTGAATGTCATCGGTACCTTGCTCATGTTCCTGGCGAACTCATGGATCGGCTTTATGATGTCGCCTGCCGGCGTCGATGAGCAGGGTCGCTACCTGGGGAACATCTGGCACGTCATTCATACCGCCCTCTGGAATCCCCTCAACGTGCATCGCATTTTGGGAAATATGGCATTTGGCGGCGGTGTTGTGGCTGCCTACGCAGCATACAAGTTCTTGGCCTCCAAGACAGACGAAGATCGTGCGCACTATGACTGGATGGGGTATATCGCGATGGCGCTCGGCGTGGCGTTCTTAATTCCCTTGCCGTTTGCCGGCTACTGGTTGATGCGCGAGGTGTACGCCTATCGCCAACAGATGGGGATTACGCTCATGGGAGGCCTCCTGGCGTGGCTTTTCATTATTCAGGCCACCATGATCGGCATTCTCTTCTTGAGTACAAACTATTATCTCTGGCAGGCGCTGGGTCGGATGCGCGGGGCTGAGAAATATCAACGCTACATTAAGTATCTCGTATTCGTTCTCTGTTGCGGCTACCTCGTGTTCATTACCCCCCACACGATCGTCATGACTCCAGCGGAACTCAAAGCGATGGGTGGTCAACAGCATCCGGTGCTGGGAAACTACGGGGTTATGTCGGCCAAGAACGGTGGAATTAATGTGATCATCACCACCACCATTCTGAGCTTCGTCTGGTACATGCGAGGGAATAAGGTTTCGACGGTGTCCTGGTCGAAGTTCGGTAACATTTTCATGGGCGTTTTCTTCGCATGCGCCTATGTGAACATTATCTGGCTGGCCATCTATGGGTATTACATCCCGGCAAACGTGCGAGTGGGTCTCTCAGTGCCTCAGGTCGCCACAACACTGTCCTGCCTCTTCTTCATGTTTCCGTTGAACGCAGCCATGATGAAGGGCGCCAAACAGATGGGGGCGATTGAATGGGGAAAGATTTCTGTTCGATCGCAATATGCGTTAATCATGCTCGCAACGGCCTTTACCTGGATGATGGGATTGATGGGATACATCCGTTCTTCGGTCCGATTATTCTGGCACGTCAATGAGATTATGCGCGATAACTCACCGTGGGCCTATACGCATACGGTGGGTTTTGCCGCGAACATGATTTCATTCAATGTATTGTTCTTCTGGGTGAGTATCCTATTCGTCTTCTGGCTGGGAAGCCTCGGGATGAAGAAGGCGCCTGTTGAGGCGAAGGCAGGGGTTCCGGGCGGCGCACCGCAGCCGGCTGGGGGCCACTAATCATCTTTAAGGATCTTGGTTGGGGGGGTGGAGTTGCTGAATACGCGGCTCCCTCTCACCCAAACTTCAGGAGGTTACATCTGTGGGCGATCTAGCAAAGGAAGCTGTATCGATAGGGTGGCCGCTATTCGCGCTCATAGCCGGTCTCTTCGTGTATTCCCTGGTATCCATTAAAGATGGGGCTGCAAAGAAGCGCTCGTTGTTCAAGCTCTTAATCGGCACGGGTTGCGCCTTCTTGCTAATGCTGGCAATTGCACATTATAAGGGGAGCTTTTATGAAGCAAACCGGATGCTTCCCGTCTCCTTAGTGCTCATCACGACAACATGCTTCATGATGGGGATTTATTTCCCTAATCATGCGGCATTGTTTAAGATCGGTGGCTTTATGTTTCTGGTTGCCGCCGGCCTGTCAGGATATGGGAATTGGTTGCCGCAGGTCGAGGGGGGATTTCCTCCCGCAGAAGTGAAATTGGATTTTCAATCTATGTCTTCCCAGCAACTTGCCGATGAAGGTGAGAAGATCATTTTTGGCGGAATTGGTAAAAACAAAGAGCAGGGCGCGGTGGGCAAAGGCCAGTGCCCTCTTTGTCACGCATTCCACGCGGGAATGTTAGGTGAACGTGCTCCCAACCTACAGGGCCTTCCGGGACGAGCAGGGAAGGAGCGGTTAGAGGATCCGAAATATAGCAAGGGCAAGCCGGCCGGCAGAGACTTCGCGCAAAAAGAGGCATTCCCTGGTTCAGGCACCGCAGAAAATGGCCAAGAGTATATTGCAGAATCCCATGCCTGCCCAAGCTGTTATGTCGTTGCGGGCTACGGTGTGAAGGGAACCAACGATAAAGAAAGTCCGATGCCAGCTATTCATAAGCCGCCAATCTCGTTGAGTCTTGAGGAATTAGCAGCTGTAGACACATGGCTGTATCTTCGCGAGGGGGTTGACGCTCCGACATACGATGAGATGATCAAATCGTATGAGAAGTTTGTCCCGGAAGCCGATCGGCCTAAAAAGCAGGAAGAGAAGGCAGGGGGTGGCGGGGGCGATCTGATGGCGGATGGAACTGAGCCGGTGGATCAGATTTTTCAGAAGGCTCAGTGCGTAGCGTGCCATACGATCCCTGGCATTCCAGGGGCGAAGGGGACGATTGGTCCTGTGCTTGAAGAGGGTACGAATGCTCTGCTTCGCATGAAAGATAAAGATTACAAGGGATCGGCAAAGACCGTTCCGGACTACATCATGGAGTCAATCGTTGCACCCAGCGTCTATGTAGTCAAGCCGTTCCCTGATAATACGATGCCGAAAATATTTGGCCAGAAGTTGAGCGCTGGCGCTATTAAAAAGATCGTCGATTATCTGTCGCAGGTAAAGGCGGGTTCGCCGCCACCGAAGATTTCATGATTGTGGCTATTTATCTCTTTTATCGAGTAAACGGAGTTCACCGATGAAAGCATTAATGTCAGTCGCGGCACTGATGGGGGCAGCAGGAATACTTCTGCTTGCTGCAATGACTGTGGGCATCGTTCCATCAAATACAGTACGCCTAATCGAAGGGTACATGCCGGTTCAAGTGATTGCGGAACTCACGTTGTTTGTCGCCGGTTTTACAGGGCTTAGTTATATGATGGCAGCCATGGGAATGCCCTTCCCACGGTTTTGGCAGGGGATCCTTTTTTGGGCGTTCCTTCTTATTTATTTGAAGTTCCGCGTGTACCCACCTATTCCGTTCAGCGTTCGCGCCATGTATGGGACTATCTCTCTGGTGGCTATCTTCATGTGGGTGTCTGCGAACGAAGAAGATTGGAAGAAGTTCAAACAGCCAATCATGAACGTGTTGGATGCCAAGACCGGGGGCGCCAAGGCATTGCGCATTGGGTACCTAGTCATTATCCCGATCTTGATCGGTGGATTTTCATACAATGCCATGGTCCCAAAATCCGAGGAGCCAATTGAGTTACGGACCGTGCACCCTGCCCCGCCAGCCAGTACCAAGGTGCATGGGAAGACCTACACACTTCAAACATCTCAGAATCCCTATCGTGTTAATCCTGAAGGTAAATATGATCAGGAGTATAGCAACGCCAATATTGTGGAGCAGGGCATGGGCCGCTTGATGAAGCCGAACGCCAATCCTTGGGATAAAGATGCGCAAGGATACCTCAAATATGTGCGTGAGGGCGGAGAGATCTTCTATCAAAATTGCCACTTCTGCCATGGCGATAACTTAAACGGACGTGGTCTCCATGCCTTCGCATTCAATCCGATCCCCGCAAACTTTACTGATCCAGGTACAATCGCGCAATTACAAGAAACATTCATCTTCTGGCGTGTCTCCAAGGGTGGGATCGGCTTGCCAAATGAAGGGTTTCCCTGGGCCTCTGTGATGCCACCATGGGAACAGCATCTCACTGTCGATGAAATCTGGAAAGTCGTCTTATTTGAATATTGGCACACAGGGTATTACCCGAGAACCTGGGACTAGAGTTCATCGAGATTATAGCCAACCTGGATTTATGACATGAGGGAAGCGATGAAGAATTCGTTAAGGCTGAAGGCTGGGGCATTCCTCACGACTGCCTTCGGAGTGATCCTGGTCTCTGGAATCACAGGAGGCCTGACCTTTGCCGCAGAGACTCTTCCTGCGGGCTTTAAGAAGGGTGAATTAGCGGCTGAGCCTTCCGCCGATATGATCGAGGCAGGCAAGCGGGTCTACTTCACCAAGTGCGTCTGGTGCCACGGGGTCGATGGTGCGGGCGATGGGCCGGGTGCCGATCGTCTCTGGCCGCGCCCCCGCAACTTCAACCAAGGGACGTTCAAGATTCGGCACACAGCCAGCGGTGAGTTGCCATTATTCGATGCGAAGAAACCCACTCCCGGCCAGAACGATCTGTTTGAAACCGTGACGCACGGTCTGCCAGGTTCCGCGATGCCGTCTTGGGAAGGCATTCTGACGGAAGAGCAACGGCTCCAAGTGTTGTCATTCGTCACCACCGAGCTTGTGAAAGATCGAAAATTTACGGACAAGCAGTCGGAAAGCCAGACTGTGTTGCAGCTGGGCGATTTGAAGCCGATTCCTGCGACAGAGGAGAGTTTGAAGAAGGGAGCAGAACTCGTTGTCGAGAAGAAGTGTGTCGAGTGTCACGGCGCTGATGGCCGTGGTGACGGCAATGCGTTCAATCTCAAAGACGATTGGGGCTTTTCAATACAGCCAGCCAACTGGCATAAGTGTTGGAACTTCAGAGGTAGCCGGCAAGATCCCTACAACGTCAAGAACATCTTCCGGACGTTTTCGACAGGAGTCAATGGTACTCCGATGCCTTCATTCGCCGACAATACCACGGTCGAAGAGCGGTGGCATATTGCGAACTTTGTGAACTCACTCTGTGAACGCGAGGCAGATGGGACACCCCTCTCGATCGATCAATTGACAGACAAACCAAAGGTGAACTTTGTGTTGTCCTCAGGGGTGATCCTGGATAACGGAGAGATTCCAGCAGATCCTGAAAATGAACTTTGGCAGAAGCGGGCCAGGAGAATTATCGCGATGGGTGGCCAGATCACCCATAAGCCCAGAAACTTCGTGAACAGGATCGACGACATCTGGGTGAAATCGCTCTACAATGATAAATATGTCGCCTTCATGTTCCAGTGGGACGACCGTACAAAGAGCGTAGCCGAAGGGAAGTTGCCCTGGCCTCCGACCTCAGTCAATATTGATGTTAAGGAACAGGATCCGAAGACCGGTGAAGAGGGATCCATTGCATCGCGTCAGAATAACTACGCCGTGTATAACGATGCAGTTGCCATTGAAACTGCGGTGAAGTGGAAGGAACTACCTGCGCCGATTAAGCCACGGTATCTGTTCGGAAGCAACGAGCAGTTCCCAATGGACATTATGAAGTGGGAGGCGGATGGGTCTCTCCGCGCCTTCAAGGGTACCGGATGGGATAAAGATTTTGAAGAGCGAGACAACTACGAAGAGAGCAGTAAGCTCCTTTTTTCTGAGTGGAAGAATGGCCGATGGACCGTGATCATTCAGCGGCCTTTGGGCAACAAGAAGGATCAGGATTACGACGAAGATACGTTCTTCGAAATGGGGCAATACATTCCCACGGTGTTCTTTGCTTGGGATGGGCACAATGGCGATGCAGGGAGGAAGATGGCCGTCTCAGCGTTCTATTATACCTTCCTGGAGCCCCCAACACCGAAAGAAGCCTATATCTATCCAATAGTGATTGCGGTAGGCGTTGTCTTTCTGGAAGGCTGGATCCTGATGAGACGCGCGAACAAGCGGAAGGCAAAGAACGTTTAACGTTCATTACAACTGAGAGAGTCTGAAGCATCAAGAGGGGGTGGGGTAACCCACCCCCTCTTTCTTTTTAGTCGGCTGCATGAAGGGATTATGGAGATCGAAGTAACCGGTGTCCTTCTCGCGGGTGGAAAAAGCAGAAGGATGGGAGAAGATAAACGATATCTCGTTGTCGGGGAGCAGACTCTCCTTCAAAGGGGGTTGAGCGTGCTTCACTCAATCTTTCAGGAGGTACTAGTCGTCATTGCGAAGGATAGCGATCCGCTTGGAGTCGATGCCAGAGTCGTACGAGACCAGGTGCCTGATTGTGGCAGTCTCGGAGGATTGTACACCGGGCTCATACAGGCAACGACCCCTTGGATCTTCGTGGTCGCATCCGACATGCCGTTTCTCAATCATGCGGTCATTGCTCAGTTTACGAATCGAAGAGGAGCTGTAGATATTGTGATGGCGAAACTTGCAGGCCAGTTACATCCAATGCATGCATTGTATGGGAAAAGTTGCCTGCCAGTTGTTGAACAGATGATCCAATCGCGGCAGCTCAAGATCCAAGGAATGGTTTCGCAATCGTCTCTCCGGGTACAGTATGTCACCGAGGCTGACCTGCATACCCTCGATCCCACCGGGCGTTCCTTTTACAATGTGAATACAGTGGCCGAGCTTGAAAAAGCACGGCTTCTATTGACTCGGGTACCTCCCTCAGGATAACCGCCATGCCGACTTCGAGAAAGACGATCGTAATGATGCATCCCGGCAGTCTTGGCGATGTGTTATTGGCAGTCCCGGCTATGGTTCGACTGCGGACTCGTTTTCCGGGCTATCGGCTGGTACTCTTCGCAGAGGTTCAGGCTGCAAAACTACTATACGCCTGCGGTGTTGTCGATGCGTGGACCTCGATGCAGGGGGACGACTGCGCGGGCGTATTCGTGGACGCACATACTGTTAATGGTCAGATACGAACATGGCTGCTGGACTGTGACCTCGCAGTTGGCTGGATGCAAGGGCACGATGGAACATTGAGCCGAACTCTTAAGGCACTTGGAGCTCGAGAGGTGATCGTGAGGTCTCCATTCTCGACGGAGATTCTGGCGGTACATCAACAAGACAGGTTTCTCGAGACGGTCGATGAGGTCCCCTCCGAAGATGAGGGAGATGTTCTTCTGAAAGTAACGGAACCGGTCATCCAGCTTGGGCGAGCCTGCCTGGAAGCGGCGGGCCACTCTATAGGACAGTCTCTTGTTGTCATTCATCCGGGGAGTGGCAGCCGCCATAAATGTGTGGCACCGGAGACACTCCGGCCTATAGTCGTCGCTGTTCAGCGTGTTGGCGCCATTCCGGTGATTCTTGAAGGGCCGGCAGATCGGGAACCGGTTGAGCGTCTACTCCAGTTATGCCCAAACCCACCAATTGTTTTGAAGGACCTTGATCTCCTCACTGTCGCCGGAGTGCTTGCTCAAGCACAGTTCTTTATAGGGCAGGATTCTGGGATCACGCATATGGCAGGACTGATGGGGTTACATATGGTGGCTCTATTCGGGCCGACTGATCCCGCTCGCTGGGCTCCTCGTGGCATCCACGTGACCGTCGTGCAGGGCGCATCGTGCCTCTGCCGATCATGGGACGAGGTGAGTCAATGTAAGGAGAAGCCTTGTCTCGATCTACACACGGACGATCTTGTGGAATTGTGTCTCACCCGCTTTGATGAATCAGCGACTCGACGGAGAATTCCATCCGGCCGCCTTGTCACTGATTATCCCGTATGCTAAAGTGACCAGTTGTTTTTCCCTTTCATTGCTAAGGACTTAGGAGCTATTTTCTTGTCCAGCGGGGTCGTTCAGGAAAAGGTCACCAGCGCATTGATTGGAGCGCTCGATGGGGCCAAAAAGAAGGGCCAGTTAAAGACGGAATCCTGGCCTCAGGTGAGTCTGGATACTCCCAAACGGCCTGAATGGGGAGACTTAGCTTCCACAGTCGCCATGTCTCTTGCCGTGTCTGAGCAACGAGCCCCTCACGATATCGCCCAAATTATCATCGACAATCTTACTCAACGCGATCAGCTTTTCGACCGGGTAGAAATTGCCAGGCCTGGATTTCTCAATCTCACGGTTAAACCAGCCATCTGGCAGGAGGTGCTCAGGGAAATCGAGCGGGAAGGGTCTGTCTATGGGCGAGCCGACATTGGGCAACGGCGGCGAGTGTTGGTGGAATATGTAAGCGCGAATCCGACCGGTCCATTGCATGTAGGGCATGGGAGAGGTGCAGCGGTTGGGCAAGCGGTGGCGAATATGCTTAAGGCAGTCGGCTATGACGTTGTGAGCGAGTACTACATCAACGATGCCGGCCGGCAGATGAAATTACTGGGGGCCTCCGTCTATGCGCGTTATGAGGAACTGTCAAACCGGCCTGTCGAATTTCCTACAGAGGGCTATCACGGGGCCTATATCACGGCGGTAGCTGAGCGAGTGCATCAACAGCTCGAGTCTGAGCTGGCTGGACGGATGGCCACAGAAGTCGAGGAGCGCTGTCGAACGTTCGCCAACCAGGAATTGCTGCGTCTGATTCGCGAGGATCTGACGTCTTTCGGGATCGAGTTCGAGTCCTGGTTTAGCGAGGCTTCTCTCGTGAACTCAGGGGCGGTTCAACGGGTGTTGGATGAATTGAAATCGCAACAGTTCCTGTTTGAACAGGAAGGGGCCTGGTGGTTCAGATCCTCGGCGTTCGGGGACGAGAAGGATCGTGTTGTGCGGAAACAGGATGGTGAGTATACATATCTGGCCTCCGATATTGCCTACCACCAAGATAAATTGCAGCGCGGATACGATCTTCTCATCGACGTGTGGGGCGCGGACCACCATGGGTACATTCCTCGGATGCAAGCGGTCGTACAGGCCTATGGGCATCCGAAAGATCGCCTCCAGGTCGTGCTGGTCCAGATGGTGAATTTGTTGCGCGGTGGGAAAAAAGTAGAAATGTCGAAGCGTGCCGGCGAGTTCATCACGATGCGGGAAGTGATCGATGAAGTCGGGGCCGATGCGGCGAAGTTTTTTTTCTTGATGCGCGATTCCAGTTCGCATCTGGACTTCGATTTGGAACTGGCGAAGCAGCGGTCATCCGATAATCCCGTCTACTATGTGCAATACGCCCATGCGAGGATCGCCAGTCTTTGGCGTGTGGCCACTGATCGAGGCATCGCCTGTCCCTTGCCGAGCGAGACGGATTTGACGGTGTTGATTGATCCGGATGAATTGGGGCTGATTCGCAAGCTCTCGGCCTATCCCTCTGTTCTGCAGGGCAGTGCCATGGCCTATGAGCCCCATCGGATGACCTATTACCTCCAGCAATTGGCCGGCCTGCTGCACACGTTTTATAACAAGCATCGGATTCTGCCTCCTGCTGCGGACCGTGATCTGCTGTCGGTGACTCCCGAAGGATTAGCGCCAGCCGAGGGGTTGCAGAAGGAGGCGCCGACTCCAGAACGGACTGCGGCGAGGCTGGCGTTGATGAGTGGAGTCCAGCAAGTCTTGAAGAATGGGCTCGGCGTGCTTGGGATTTCCGCGCCGGAGCAGATGTAGCAGGCAAGAGGGATTGTGGATTTTTTAGTTCAGCAGGCGGATCGTGAGACGAGTGCGCGGTTGGGAAGACTCAGCACGGCTCATGGTGAGATCGACACGCCCGCCTTTATGCCGGTCGGCACGCTAGGACCGGTGAAGGGGATCGATCCTGTTGATTTAGAACAGCTTGGATTTCGTCTCATGCTGAACAATGCCTACCATCTCTATCTGAGGCCCGGGCATAAGATCGTGGCGGAGATGGGTGGGTTACATCGGTTCACGGGATGGCCGGGGGCCATCTTGACGGACAGCGGCGGATTTCAGATTTTCAGTCTTGCCAAGCTTTGCAAGGTGACGGACGAGGGTGTGAGCTTTCAATCGCATCTCGATGGGTCCACACATTTCATCACGCCGGAGACGGCCATCGAGATAGAAGAAGCGTTGGGGGCTGATATCATGATGGCGTTCGATCACTGTGTGGCCTTACCGGCTGACAGAGCGATCGTGCGCGATGCGGTGCGGCGGACGACCCTTTGGGCCCAACGTTGTCAGGCCAGCCGGCGTCGCAGGGATCAAGCCCTCTTCGGGATTGTGCAGGGTGGGTTAGACGCAGACCTCCGAGTGACCTCGGCGCGAGACCTTTCCGGGCTTGGGTTTGAGGGCTACGCGGTCGGTGGGCTCTCAGTGGGAGAATCGAAGGCAGAGATGTACGCCATGTTGGATGTGACGGTGCCAGAGCTGCCGGCTTCGAAGCCACGGTATTTGATGGGCGTAGGGATGCCCGAGGATCTCATCGAAGGCGTGGCGCGCGGGATTGACCTGTTCGATTGTGTGGTGCCTTCTCGCCATGGGCGGACGGGCTCGCTTTTTACAAGTTTCGGGCGAGTGGTGATTAAGCAAGCGCGATATGTTCGGGATGAGCAACCGATCGATCCGGCCTGCGGCTGCCCGGTCTGTGCGCGTTACTCACGTGCCTATCTGCACCATCTCTTTCAGATGAAAGAGATGCTGTCGTCGAGGCTGAATACGATCCACAATCTCTGGTATTTTGCTGATCTGATGGGCCAGGTGCGGTTAGCGATCGCACAAGGTACGTTCCGGTCGTTCCGGGAAACCTTTTTCCGATCTCGCGACCTGGCTGCTTCGGAGGGTTTAGCTTCGGACGGTGAGGGGCTTCGGTCTGCCGCAGGGGACTAACTTGGTTGAGAAGGAGTGTGTATGTTCATGCAATCGGTCGTGATGGCTCAGTTATTTGGCGGAGGGAGTAGTGGTGGCGGTTCCACGGCCAGCACAATCCTCTCCCTCGTTCCGTTCGCGCTGATCTTTGTCATTTTCTATTTCCTGGTTATTTTGCCGCAACAAAAACGCGCGAAGCAGCAGAAGTCACTACTGGAGGCCCTGAAGAAAGGCGACAAGGTCGTCACGGCGTCAGGTATCTGGGGTACTGTGACGAATCTCGGGAAGGCGACGGTGACGTTGCAGATCGCGGATACGACGAAGATTCGCATACAACGGGATCAGATTGCCCGATTACGCGGTGGCGACGATGAGGAGAAGGACAAGGACAAAGACTCGTAGACTGCTCAGGATAAAGGGGTACCGGACGACATGAAAAAGGTGGGCGGGCGGTTAACATTGTTGGCGCTTGTGGTGGTGCTGTCGGTGATCTTCTTCATCCCTACCTATCAGCCCTTCTATCAGGCGTTGCCTGGTTGGCTGAAGCAGGTGATGCCGAATAAAGGCATTACCTTGGGCTTGGATCTCCAAGGCGGGATTCACCTCGTCATGGAAGTGGACGAGGATCGCGCGGTCGAAATTGCCGTCGATCGATCGGTCGCGTCCCTTCAAGATGTCTTGGTTGAAAAGAAAATCCCCGTAGAGTCTGTCACGCGGACGGGACAGGCTCAGGTCACGATGCAGTTTCAAAATGCCGAACTCAAGGAGCAGATTCAGAAGTTGATCGACGACTATCCGACCTTCAGCGAGACCGCGTCTGCCGGATCGGCCAATCGGCTGGTGTGGGAGTTGCGAGAAGCCGAGGTCAAACGGATCAAGGACTCTACCATCAACCAAGCGTTGGAAACGATCCGAAACCGTATCGACCAGTTCGGCGTGGCGGAACCGATCGTGCAGCGGCAGGGGTTGAAGCAGATCGTCGTGCAGTTGCCAGGCGTGAAAGAACCCAAGCGTGCCAGGGATTTGATCAAAGAGACAGCCTTGCTCGAATTTAAGATGCTCGATGAGGACAACCAGTCGAAGCTGGATTTGCCTTCCCGGATTCCAAAAGACAAAGAGGAAGAGGTGCTCAAGCAGGCCGAGTCAAAGCTGCCGGCCGGCGATCAGATTCTTTTTGAGCGAGGGGTCGACAAGGACAGCGGCCGCGAATATCGCATTCCGTATCTCGTGAAAAAGCGGGTCATGCTGACCGGCGATGTGTTGAGCGATGCACGGGTTTCGATCGGTCAATTCAACGATCCCTATGTCTCGATCACCTTTGACGGGAAGGGCGGTCGTGAATTCGAACGGATTACGGGCGACAACATCAAGAAGCGCATGGCCGTCGTGCTCGACAATACGATCTATTCTGCGCCGGTGATCCAGGACCGCATCACCGGGGGCCGCGCGCAAATCACCGGAACGTTTTCCATGCAAGAGGCGAACGACCTCGCCATCGTGCTTCGGGCCGGCGCGTTGCCGGCTCCGCTTAAGATCATTCAGGACCTTACGGTCGGGCCGTCGCTCGGGAAAGATTCGATCGAGAAGGGCGTGCAGGCCACGCTGTTTGCCGGCGCCATGGTGATCATTTTTATGATCGTGTATTACCGGCTGTCTGGCGTGATTGCAGATTTTGCGCTGATGCTCAATCTGTTGTGCTTGATCGGAGCCCTTTCTGCGGTGAACGCCACGCTCACGTTGCCGGGGATTGCCGGAATCGTACTCACGATCGGGATGGGCGTCGATTCGAACGTGCTGATCTTCGAGCGTATTCGCGAAGAGCTGCGATCGGGGAAAGCGGTTCGTTTGGCGATCGATGGAGGCTATGACAAGGCGCTACTGACGATTGTCGATTCGCACGTGACGACCCTGATCACGGGAGTGGCGTTGTTCCTCTTCGGCACAGGGCCGATCAAAGGATTTGCCGTGACCTTGTGTCTCGGAATCGGGATCAATCTGTTTACCGCCTTGATCGGGACCAAGGTCATTTTCGACCTCTTGAATCAACGACACAAAGTGGGACAGTTAAGCATCTAGGAGTCCGCGAGAATACTACTGTGCGCAGGGTGCTCAAAAAGGCCGTCCGGCAAGGCCGCAGCGAGCGAAGAGGCGAAGGCGTACGCTTCGGTACGTTGAGCTTCTGAGTGAAGCGAGAACGATGCCTGGTGACAGGCGCGCCAGGGCGCGCCGGGGCTGGGCGGGTGAGAAGAGTGTCTTTTTCAGCATCCTGCTAGTTCGAAGGAGCCGACATGTTAGAAATCCTCGGGAAAACCAGTATCGATTTCATGGCGAAGCGCCGTTGGGCCTTTCTCTTTTCCGGCATCATGGTGGTGCTGGGCATTGTGGCGATCATTCAAATTGGCAGAGGGTCGGCGAATCTCGGCATCGACTTCGCGGGGGGGACCGCGGTGCAGCTGAAGTTCGATCAAGCCATTCGGATCGACGAAGCGAGAAAAGTCTTGGAGGCGAACGGCCTGGGTAATGCCGAGCTGCAAGAGTTCGGTCAAGACAACAAACTGCTGATCCGTCTGAAGGCATCGACGACCATCGAGGAAAAAGTGGCCGATCGGGTCGTGGCGGTCTTTACGAAGGAGTTTCCCTCGAACCATTTCGTGGTCGATTCCAGTACGGAAATTGGGCCGACTATCGGGAAGAAACTTCAAGAAGACGCCCTCATTGCGATTCTCATTTCCTTTGCCGGGATCATTCTGTATGTGGCGGCGCGGTTCGAATTTCGTTTCGGCATCGCTGCGGCCTTGGCGACCTTTCATGACGTATTGGCGGTGTTGGGCGCCTTTTATATCCTGGACAAAGAAATTACCTTGCTCGTCGTGACAGCCTTGCTGACATTAGCCGGCTATTCGATGACGGATACGGTGGTGGTGTTCGATCGAATCAGGGAAAACCTCAGGATGCGGAGGCGGGAGAGCGAAGAGACCATCATCAACAACGCGGTCAACCAAGTCTTGAGCCGCACGATCGTCACTAGTTTGACTGTTGTGCTGGTGTTGATTCCTTTAACGTTGGCCGGCGGAGAGGTCTTGCACGACTTTTCTCTCGCCCTCTTGTGGGGTGTGATCTTCGGGACCTATTCCTCTGTCTTCGTTGCGAGTCCATTGCTGTTGCTCTGGCCGGGAGGGGCAGGGCGGCTCTTGAAGCGGAGCTAGCTGGATGGTGAAATAATCGCTCGTCGTTCGTGAAGCGTCGTTCGTCGCTCGTCTCGGAAGACCCTTTCGGACGCTTCACGAGATACGTTTCACGTTTTACGGGTTGTCGCATCCTGCGAGGGGCACACCCATGACACTCTGGAGTCGGGCTCACAGTCTCCAGCATAAGATCATCGCGGCGATCGTGCTGGTCGGACTGCTCCCTCTCACCCTTCTGCTCGCACTTACGTACATTGAGGAGCGGCGCGCGCTTCGCGACATGACCGGCGCCAACTTCAAGGAAGTCGCCGTTGAGGCCGCTCGCCGCATCGAAATGCAGGTCAGCCGTGGGATGAACGAAGCCCAGCAGCTCGCCACGACCCCCTTTCTCCACACCGCCGTGACCGAAGCCAACCGCACGTATGAGGGAAAGGATGCGCGCAGCATCCAGGGCATGATCAAGGATTGGCAGCAGCGATGGCGGCAGCGAGGTAAGCCAAGCGAGTTTCCCCTCTTCATTAACAGCATCGTCACGAACTACCTCATCCGGTGGCACGATATCCGCCGATCGGACTATGTCGGGATCCTGGTCACCGATCAGCAGGGGGCGCTGGTGGTCAGCTCCATTCCACAAGTGGAGTATTTTTACGGGAAGACTGCATGGTGGCAGGCGGTCGTACAAGGGGGGAGTCCTCGTGGCTATGTGAGCGAGATTGCCTTCGATCCTGCATTCGGGAGTCACGTGCTTGTGGTTGCGGTGCCCATTCTTGACGATGCC
Organism: uncultured Nitrospiraceae bacterium; assembly: GCA_963748375.1. Lineage (GTDB taxonomy): Bacteria > Nitrospirota > Nitrospiria > Nitrospirales > Nitrospiraceae > Palsa-1315. Next base: position 48,508 of record CAVVIR010000032.1, on the reverse strand, counting down.
AAGGAGAAGGCGATAGGGGCGGTCACGATATTATTACGTCGAGACACCATCTTCCATGCCATTGCCGAAGTCACGATCGGGGCGACCGGCCACGCGATGTTGTTCAGTTCCGATGGTGGCCCTGTGATGTGCCCGATCCTGCCTCCTGAAGCGCATACGGTTCGGCCCGAATTGATCAGCGCCCTTGGGAAACTAGAGGCCGGTTGGGCCGTTGCGGCAGACGATTCGCACGGGGGCCTGAATGCCTTAATCGGGTTCGCTCCGGTCCGATTCGGCGAGAGCTTGGCCCCGGGCAGTTTGGGCGGACATCAGTGGATCACGGTAGTACGGCAGGATCCCAAGGAGACCTATGCGCCGCTTGCCGAACTCGTGGCGAAAGTGCTGCTCTATGGATTGGTTGTGCTCGCGGTGCTGTGGGGGACAGGGGTACTCGTTGCACGCCGGATCGCTCGTCCCATTCAATTGCTGCACGACGGGGTCGGTGAAATCGGAAGCGGTCGATTGGATCGACGATTGGAGCTGAAGACCGGCGATGAAATTGAAGGGCTTGCCGATGCCTTCAATCACATGGCGGAGAATCTCCAACGGTCGTTTGCCCAAATCGAACAGCGCGTGGTGGATGTCCGCCGCCTGGAAGAGAAGTATCGCGACCTGATCGAGCATTCTCCTGAGATGATCTGCCAATTGGATCGGAGTGGTCAATTCGTGCATGTGAACAAGACGGGGATCGAGAAGCTGAGGTATAGCCTCGATGAGATGTTGGCCATGCGCCTCTGGGACCTCGTGCCGCGCGGCCAGGAACCGCTCGTCCTGCACTATCTGGAGCAATTAGTCGCGCAAGGGCGCAGTTCGATGGAGACGGTGTTTTTGACGAAAGACGGCCATTCGATCGATGTGGAAATTCACGCCACGGCCTTGATCGATCAAGAGCGGGGCGGGTTGGTTCACTCGCGCGCGTTTGTTCACGACGTGACCGAACGTCATCGGCTTGAGCGGCATCTGCAAACCTACACCACGAATCTGGAACAGGCCGTGTCGGAGCGCACCGAACAACTCGTGGCGTCGCAGGCGCGTTACAAGGCGCTCTTCGACTTGGTGGCAGACTCGGTGTTTATGGTGGACCCACACGGCAACATCGTCGCCGTCAACAAACGCGAGGAACAAGCGCTGGGGTATGCCGAGGCGAATGTCGTCGGCCAGAGCCTGCTCGAAGTGGTGCTCTCAGGGTATCACGAGGCGTTGCGTGGATGGCTGAACGACATCATTTCCGGGCAGCGGAAAGTATCCACTCAGGAGATCATGGTGCGCCATGCCGGAGGACAGGACATTCCGGCTGAAATGGATTTGATTCGTGTCGGAGTGGCCGACCAACTGTTGGTCATGGTGCAGTTGCGGGACATTACAGATCGGAAGCGGCTTGAACGGCAGTTGGACACGTACAGAGAGGAATTGGAACATAACGTCAAAGAGCGCACCAGAGAGATCGAAGAGACCAAGCAATATCTCGAAAATCTTCTTGAGAACGCCAACGATGTGATCTACACCCTTGATACCGAACAGCGGTTTACCTATGTCAACAGCAAGATCGAAGCATGGGGCTATCGGAAAGACGATCTGATCGGGCGCCCGTATCTTGCGCTGCTCTCCAAGCGCCATAGAGGGAAGCGCCTCAAAAGCACATTGGACATCGGCGCGAAACAGGTCTATGAGGTCGAAGTGGTCACGCGCACAGGGGAACCAAGGGCTGTCATGGTGAGTGTGTCCCCGCTGCATGGAGTTGAGGGCATGATCCTGGGCGTGCTGGGCATTGCGCGCGATATGACGGAGACCAAGAAGTTGGAGCAACAGATCAGAAACTCGGAGAAACTGGCTTCAGTCGGAAAGCTCGCCGCAGGGGTGGCGCACGAGATTAACAATCCCTTGGGGGGGATTCTCAACTGTCTCTACAACTTGCGGAAGGGCACGCTGTCGCCGGGTCGGCAAGAGGAATATTGGGCGTCGATGGAAGATGGCGTGCGGCGGGTGCAGAAGATTGTTCGTCAGCTCCTCGATTTCTCTCAGCAGCATGAGCCTGCCTTCGCGTTGACGGATATCCATCACGTCGTGGACCGGGTGTTGGTCCTTACGACGCATCTCTTTACCTCGAACCGAATCGTATTGGAAACGGGATTTGGTCAGGGGTTGCCGAATATCATGCTCGATCGGCACATGATCGAGCAGGTGCTGATGAACCTGGTGTTGAATGCCGTTCAAGCGATGAGAGACGGAGGGGTGTTGACGATTCGAACGTCTGTGGTCGAAGGGGTGTGTCTGATCGAAGTACACGATACCGGATCGGGTATCGCGCCGGCAGTCCTGCCGAGGATTTTCGATCCATTCTTTTCAACCAAAAAGGAAGGTGAAGGAACCGGTCTCGGCCTGTCGGTCAGCCTGGGTATCGTTGAGCGCCATGGTGGAAAGATCCTGGTGGACAGCGAAGTGGGAAAGGGAACGACCTTTACCCTCTGTCTGCCTGTTTCCAGAGACCGTTCATTGATGGAGCGGGTGTCATGAAGGGACTCAGGATCCTCTTGGTCGATGACGAGCCGCTTATGCGGTTGTCGATGGTCGATGCGTTGGAGGCGGTCGGCCACGATATCGAAGCCGCGGCTTCTGGCACGGAAGGGATCGACGCCATCCACCAACGGCCGTTCGATCTAGTGATCACCGATCTGCGGTTGCCCGGCGCGGACGGGCTCGCCGTGCTCGCAGCAGCCAAAGAGCGGCTGCCCCACACAGAAGTTGTGATGATTACCGCCCATGGATCGGTAGAGACAGCAGTCGGCGCGATGAAGCTTGGCGCCCTGGATTACATCACGAAGCCGTTTCAGATGGACGAATTGCTGCTGATCGTCGAGCGGGTGGGCAGCATGGTCACCTTGCGGCGGGAAAATCTCGATCTGAAAGCGGTGCTGGAAGATAAGTTCAGTTTTGGAGGCATTCTCGGGGCGAATAATCAGATGCGGGCGGTGCTCGAGAAGATCAAGCTGGTGGCAGGAACGGATTCGACGACGTTGATTTTAGGAGAAAGCGGAACTGGCAAGGAGCTGGTCGCCAATGCCATCCATCAAAACAGTCCGCGCAGCCAATTTCCTTTGATCAAAGTGAGCTGTGCAGCGCTTCCTGAATCCCTCTTGGAAGCGGAACTCTTCGGTCATGAGAAGGGGGCGTTTACGGGGGCGCTGCGGCAGCGGCGCGGGCGATTCGAATTGGCGCATCGGGGCACGCTCTTTCTCGATGAAGTCGGGGAAATCTCCCCGGTTATCCAGGTGAAACTTTTGCGGGTCCTTCAGGAACGGCAGTTCGAGCGCGTCGGAGGAAACGACACGATTCACGTCGATGTGCGCCTGGTCTGCGCGACGCAGAAAGACCTGCGAAAGGAAGTGGCTCAGGGGCGGTTTCGAGAAGATTTATTTTATCGGCTGAATGTCGTGCCCGTCGTGATTCCGCCGTTGCGCCAGCGGCAGGAAGACATCATGGTCATCGCCGAGCACGTGCTGAAGACCTGCGCAGGCAAGATGAATAAAACATTGAAGGGTTTTCCCCTGCGCGCGCGAGCTCTTCTTGCGCTATTCATTCCCAGGGAACGTGCGGGAGTTGGAGAACATGGTTGAGCGTGCGGTGGCACTGGGGCGGGATCGTGAAGCGGTTCAACCGCAAGATCTGTGCGGATTCCAGTCCTGTCCCTATACGGGGGGAAGCCACAAGAATCGTGCGGATTCTGTAGCGAAGGGCTGACGGGTCAGAAGCGAGCGGAACGTCCGCTGACCTCGCTGGCGACGGCGAGGGAACAGTTTGAGAAAGAATATATTCTGTCGGTGTTGGAGCGAGTAGACGGCAGCCGCACGACCGGCGCGAAGATTCTCGGCATTTCGCGCAAAGCGCTGTGGGAGAAGTGCAAGCGCTATGGGATTCCGTCGGCGAGAGAAGAGGCGAGGACGAAAGGAGTAGGGAGCGGCCAGGTGCCCTTCTTGCTCGCGGAACGCGCACGATAGGAATGTGCTCGTTCGACGCGCGCAGTCAAGGGCAGCCTCGGCCGCTCCCTCCAAGAGAGGTATAAGGAATTCGGGAGTTCTTCGCATGAAGTGTTATCACATCAACATCTTCTATAGCGATGCGGACAAGGGTTATATTGCGGATATCCCCGATCTGGACGCCTGCTCTGCTTTCGGGAAAACTCCGACCGACGCTCTGAAGCAAGCGCAACTGGCCAAGAAAGTCTGGCTGGAAGCGGCTCGGGCGGCTGGTAAACCCATCCCCAAACCGCGTTACCGACCTGTCATCTATCAAACCGATTCGTAAAATTTAGTGGCGTCCACTGCCGCGAGGATGTGGGGCAGAGGATGGGATAGGAGCGGCCAGGTGCACTTCTTGCTCGCAGAGCAGAGGAGGGGATGGAGCCTGATGATCTTTCTGTACTCGCGCAACGCGCGGTCGAGGACTCCCCTCGTTGGACGCGCGCACGTGATGAAAACGTAGAATGTTCCTGTTTCTTTGCCTATGGTTGTGTGCACTATGAGACCACCGTTTCCAAATTTGACGTTTTTCTTGGACGCAGCAGGTAGATCTCACTCCAAAGAAACGCCAATTGTGTTTTCAGCCGTTGCGATAGTGGCGAAGGCTGTTGACGAGGTTCGAGAAAGCCTTCTGATCGTAACTAAAGGCAGCCTAGTGAAGTGGTCGAAGAGCGAAGCGAGTCACGAAGCAGCTAGAGCGATCTTTCGACTCCTCGCGAAGCGACAGCTCTTCTGGGTAGTACGAATAATCTGGAAGAATACACCTGAGTGGGATCACTATTTTGAGGACGGAAACCAGCTCTACGAGAAGTGTGTGAAAAATGCTCAGAGGCCGCACCATATGCGAAACCAATGAACACGTTCAAGCTCCATCAATTTGGACTGGCCAGTGCTGACCTGCTGGGTGTGTACTTGGGGCGCCACTCCCACTGGCTTCCTCGAAACGATGGGTCGGTGCAGCGCATAATGGTAAAAGCAGTCTTCGACTCAGACATCCAGGGGGAAGCGAATCAAAAGGTTTGCCAGAATGTATTCGAGGGACTAGAAGGAGATTTGCCCCGGACGGTTCAAGCCACGAGGGTTGAGCCACACTTCAAGGTATCTATCACCACCGAACAGGAAGAGCCGCTATTGCTGCTTCCTGACCACGTGGCCGGATATTTCTACTCACGCAAGGCTTACGGAGTTACTGGCGAGAACGCGAGAGGAGGTTTACTCACCGCAGTTGAGCCTCTGGTCGAACTGATTCCAAAGAGTTGCTTTAAGACGCTAGAAGAACACTTTCGAGAAGAGTATTTGTTGCCTCCTACGACATTTGATTATGTCCTGCCCAAGAGTGAGCGTGAATCATTGCTAAAGGTGTTAATTGGTGAAAAAGCATCAGCGAAATAAAATGGGTCGGGGAGAAACAGGGGCATTCTCCATTGTCGATGATGCAAGGCAGCTCAGAACTTCTAGGACAATCACTACCAGCGCAACTCACTGAACGTGGCGAAGCGTTGAGGCGACAGGTTTGTAAGCGGCCTGTCGCCTTTCCATTTTTATAGCTGAAGATTTACCGGCAGGGGTGGCATGGCCCTGAAGCGTAATTCGCCGGAGGAACGGGGTGCCCATCGAGACTTTGCCAGGAAGGAAAGCGGAAACTGACTGAGTCCGCGAAGGAATTTCCGAAGGATTCCACCTGGCAAAGTTCGAAAAGAGGCCAACTAAAAGGGTTCCGGGAGGCTTTGTTTGGTAATGCTTGGCAGGGCCATGCGAGCGTTTCAAGTCACGCCATGGCCTTGGGTACAAGCGATCAGATTGAGAAGGTCAGGCTACGACTATTGGCTTATTGGAAAGATGCTCGTCCGCCACAACTGGCCGATCATGCGGTGTGTAGTCGAGGAGGACTTCGCCGGCGGCGGTGGCAGGTCGTGGTATGGTTGACGTCCGTCGTGCTTGACAAGTGATACCTCCAAGGGTAACACTACGCCATGAGTAAGATTCGCCGGGGTGGCTATATTTTTGTCACCTGGAAGGGCGATCATTCTCCTCGGCACGTGCACGTATATCGTGCACGGGACGCTCATCGTGAAATGGGACTTGGATAGCAGGAAGCCGATGATAGGGAAATTAAAAGGGGTCGGGAGTCTTTGTTTGGTAACGCTTGACTGCGTCGTCGCAGGCAGTCATCGCATTTCTTCGCTCCGTTAGCACAGCGTTGTCTGTCGGGATGCAGAAGATAGCTAGGGCCGGTTGATAATTGGCTGGGCAGCGAGGTATCAAGCACGCCATGGCCTGGGGTACAAGCGATCAGATTGAGGGGCAGGCACGACTATTGGCGTATTGGGAAGATGCTCGTCCGCCACAACTGGCCGATCATGCGGTGTGTAGTCGAGGAGGACTTCGCCGGCGGTGGTGGCAGGCCGTGGTATGGTTGACGTCCATCGTGCTTGACAAGTGATACCTCCACGGGTAACACTACGCCATGAGTAAGATTCGCCGGGGTGGCTATATTTTTGTCACCTGGAAGGGCGATCATTCTCCTCGGCACGTGCACGTATATCGTGCACGGGACGCTCATCGTGAAATGGGACTTGGATAGCAAGAAGCCGATGATAGGGAACGCCACGCGACGAGTTCGCGTGTTAATCGAGCAACTGAAATCTGAGGGGGCGCTATGAAGATCCAGTCGGTCACACACAACAATCGCAAGAGGGCGTTCCAGGTGAAGATGTCGAAGAAAGTGTTGGACCTTCCCTACTCAAGGGTCGATCCTCAGCCCAGCCACGCCAACCCGATCACCCGTGTCTTCGTCGATAAAGAGCTAGGGGGCGAAGGGTTTACCTATGTGCTGGAGTCGGGCAAGGAGGGAACGATCCATGGCGAGCAAGTATTGGAATACAACCAGGATCCGCACTACTTGCGGGATGCGCTGCTGTATAAGCTGACGATCGAGGCGCAGAAGCGAGTCGAGGCGAGTGCCTTGTCGAAGCGCGAGATCATCCGGCGACTGGGCACTTCCGCCACGCAGTTCTATCGTCTGCTCGATCAGACGAACTACCGCAAGTCAGTCGATCAACTCTTGTCCTTACTGCATGTCCTCGATTGCGATGTTGATCTCCTGGTGCGAACCAAGAACACGTCAGGAAAGGCAGCATGAGGAATGATTGAGTGAAATAGCTGGGAAAGGGATAGCAATGAGGGTCAGTCATGAGTATGACGTGATTCCTGACTCCGCGGTGCCCCGTCCCGTTGGGTGATGCTCTGAGTATTCATAGGCCAATACCAAGGTATAAATATTGGCTTATTGAAAGGCCGCAGATTCACCGAAGCGGGCCGATCATGCCGTGTGCAGTCGAGTTGGGCGTCGTCGGTGGCGAAGAGGGTGTTAGCCCGCATTATTCATGAGCACTTCTGCTGCAATCGCGCATTCGCTGCTGCGACGAGCCTTCGACGGGCAGGCTCGCCACTCGTTCCCTCGACGTACTGCTCAAGTACGCCTCGGGGTCTCGCGGCTCCGCGTGCCCGTCTCACAACGCGACTGCGCGATTTCGCGACGAACCGTCATGAATAATGCGGGCTAGGCAGCCGTCCCAACGAGGCCTTCTAGGGGGATGTGGAGTTCGCGGTGGAGGCAGCGGATCATTTCAGGAGATAAGCCGCGTTTCTTGGTCAGAATTTCAGAAACCCGCCCTCGCCCGCCGAGCATCGCTTCCAGATCTTTGCGCGTCATGCCGAGTTGATCCATTCTGAATTTTATCGCTTCGACCGGGTCTGGAGGACATATGGCATGATGCTTTGCTTCGTAGGCCTCCACAAGAGTGGTTAACACGTCCAACTCATCCCCGTTCTTGGTACCCGGCTTGGCGTCCATCAATCGTTCGATGCGTCGGAGTGCACGATCATAGTCGCGCGTGGTTTTGATAGGAGTAATGTTCATGGCGCCTCCGGAGTTTCAGATGGTCGTGACATCGATGCTGTCATAGCGCGCATGTGTGCCAACGAAACGGATATAGACAATTCGATAGGGATAGTTGACCTTCACAACCAGACGGTAGTGATTCCCCGCAATATTAAACGCCACTCGGTTGTCCTGAAGTACGCTCGCTGACCGAAACTGGGTCTTGACCTCCGAAGGGCCCGTCCGCCACAACTGGCCGATCATGCCGCGTGCAGTTGAGTTGGGGGTCGTCGGTGATGGCGAAGAGGCTGCTAGTCTGGTTGAATCCTTGGATTACGAATACACAACATATGATGCGGTCGGGTGAGGCGCGCAAATCGGGCGCGATTTGGATTGGCGCGCCCGAACTATTTCTGCGCGCGGAGTCCCTGCACTGTCTTTTTCTCAATGTCGGCCCGGTATGCGAAGGTTTCGATCGGTGTGACCTGCCACTTCATCATGCTCGATGCGGGAAGCGCGCTAATGAGCGCCGTCACTTCATCTTTCGACTTGGCTTCAATCACAAAGGCTCCGGTAAAGGTGCCGGCGGCGATGCCTCCAGCAAGGACCCTGCTCTCTTTCCCTAGACTTTCGAGGGATGGGATGAGAACTTTGTCCAGTTGCTCGATCGTTTGCTCGCGGCTCGGAGGAGCCCCGGGTTGGGCCGCCATAAACTCGACGAGATAGAGCATGCCCATGGTCGTCGCGTTGCGCACAGCGTCCCGCTGCGCACCGCCTTCGCCATATGCCGATAGAAGAGGCAATGCGACCGCTACGACTGTAGCCAGTACCCCTGTCAGCACGACGGTCTTTGATTTTCCGAGCAGTGTCATGGACATCACTCCTTTCACAACGTGGCGGCATATCTACTTATTTTACGCGAGATGCCATGGTATGTATATGGAAGTTCAATCAAAAAGACAAGATGGGGTAGGCGGGAAGAGGCGCAAAGGAGAATTTCAGATGGTTGCATTTGCCCGAGGCTGGAGTGTATAAAAATAGTTGGAATTTATTGAGAATTCATCTTATTTTTTACCAAGTTGGTGGTGAATTGGCATGAAAGTTTCACTGCTCTTTCCTCCAACGTGGCATCCATCGCAGCCCTATCTTAGCCTCCCTTCACTCACAGGATTTCTAGCTCAAGGCGGCGTCAAGAACGTCTCCCAGCGTGATCTCGGAATCGAATTCCTAGACAGGGTTGTGACCCATTCCTATGGGGTGGCCCTCTATCAGGAGTTAGTCGATAAACAGCGAATCGCTTGAGCAGGAACGGATCGGGGATACCGGGCCTGGCAGCGCCGAGCATTTGGCGAGGGTGATGGAGTCGCTGGACCGGTTTCCATATTTCATTGATCGGATTGAGCCGGCCAAGGAAACGCTTCGCGGGGAGGGCTTCTACGATCTCGAAGCCTACAAGGAAAGTCTCTTTCTCATCGACAAATGGCTGGAGGTGCTCTCCTCGCTGTATTTTCCGACGCAGATTGACGGTCGTCGACAATCAGTTCGGCAGCTGTTCGATCTATTCATCCAAAGATCTGATGAAGACCATCAGGGATGAGGCCCAGAACCCCTATATTCGACTTTTTCGTGAGCAGTTCGTGCAGTCGATTGTCGGCGATCAGCCGGACTTGATCGGCGTGTCGATTACGGCGACCTCGCAAATTATTCCCGGTCTGACACTCTGCCGTTTGCTCAAGGAAGCTGCTCCCAATATCCATCTGACCATCGGTGGCAGTATCTTCACCAGATTGGTCGATAACGTGCGTCGCTGCCCGAGTCTTTTCGATCTGACCGACGATATCATCGTGTTCGAGGGCGAGACCGCGTTGCTTGAACTGGTTCATCAATTGGACGGAAAAAAAGATTTCAGCAAAGTCCCGAACCTGATCTATCGCCAGAACGGGAAGATTACGGTCAATCAGCCGTTTTACTCTGAGAATATCAACCAGCTGCCGGCGCCGAACTACGACGGCTTTCCGCTCGATCTGTATTTGTCGCCGGAGCCGGTCCTGCCGGTACAATTTTCACGAGGCTGCTATTACAAAGATTGCGCGTTCTGCGCCCTGACGCTGGATCACCAGAACTTCAGGCAGAAAGATCCGGGAAGGACTGTGGAAGAATTGTCATGGCTCAAAGAGCGGTATGGAGCGCAGCGTTTCTTCTTTACCGACGAATGTTTTGCCCTCTCACCCACCAAACGGCTGTGCCAGCAGATGATCGACCAGAAGCTGAATATCAAATGGACCTGCGAGTTGCGATTCGAGAAACATCTCACGCGTGAATTGCTGGCGTCGATGCGGGACGCCGGATGTTTGAAGATTGTGTTCGGACTGGAGTCCTTCAATCAGCGCGTCATGGACTTCATGAAGAAGGGGATCAAGCAGGAATGGGTGCGCCGGATTGTCGACGATTGTGTCGATCTGGGGATCGCCGTGCATTGCTACATGATCGTCGGGTTTCCGACGGAGAAGGAAGAGGAAGCCCTGGAGACGATGAATTTCATCGTGGAGAACAAGCAGCTCCACGGGTCGTACGGATTCTCCTGCCAGCCCTGCCTCTTCGATTTGGAAAAAGAAGCGCCGATCATGAGTGATCCGGGCAGTTACGGCATCAGGCGGATCATGCGGCCGTCGACAGAGGACCTGAGCCTGGGGTTTCTTCTATGAAGTGCAGGAAGGCATGACGCCGGACGAGGCGGAGCAGCTCTATCAGCATGTGTATGAGAAGATCAGCGAAGTCGTGTGCGAATTGCCGTTCAACTACTCGATGGCCGATGGATTGCTCTATATCGCACGGGCCAAGGCGCAAGAGGTGCAGGTGCCGCAGCCGACCGGGTCCTCATGAGTGTCTCCAGTGTGACAGTGGCCCCTGCCTTTCAGGTCGGTATAGTGGTCGATGCTCCTCAATGGTGTACGACGTGATATGTCTCGTAACCCCACCGTCGATCGGATTACAGGGAAGATCAGCGATCAATCGCTGCTGTTTCGAATACACGATCAAGCTCGTGCTGTTCGTCGTCTTTTTCGGACTTGTTCTCTATCGGCTGGTGTCACGGCTGGGGATGCATCTCAGCAAGATGGCCCAGGAGCATGAATGGATCAGCCCGACCTTCACCGCCCTGACGCAGGTTGGGCCGTGGCTGCTGAATGTCGTGGCGATTCTGCTATTTCTTGCCCTGGTGTGGCGACCGTCAATCGAGTATGGCCAATCGTGGGTTCACGGGATCTAATCGGATCGTGATTCCCTGTGTGGCGCTCCTGCTGCTCCTGACGGTGGCATTTTTGTTTGTTCCGCCCGCCTTTTTGGGGTCGGCGATTTATAACCTCGTGGCGCTCATCGCGTTGATTTGTCTGATGGTGGAGTATCTCTCGGCCCACACCGAATGGTCGCATCGCGCCATGGGGATCACCTATTTCTTCGGGATTCGGAGGCTGGCTCTATTATCAGATTTTGTCCACCATCTATGGGTTGATGGGAACGGTTGCGGCACCGCCGTTTGTGTATGAGGCCCATCGTCTGGGTGAAGCGCTGTTGGTCTTGCCAGTATCCTGGTGTTGTGGGCCTATGGGCGGGGCGTCTCGTTTCGGACCAGGAACCAGCGGCAGCGCCGTCGTGCCATCTGGTTTTGGGCGACGTCCGTATCCGTGTTTACGGTGATGTTGTTCTTAGATTATCTGCTTCATCGGTATGATGCCGGCGTTGGCCCGTACCATTCGGAAGGCGGCGGAGGGGATCGGGTGGATCTTTCAGTTCGGCATGGGCTATACCTTTTATCTGCCCGTTTGCCTTCTATGTGGCGGGCCTGTTGTGCTGGTCGTACACCGTGATCAAGCTTGTGAAGATGGGGCGTCTGGCAGGGTATGGTCTCGGATTGATGTTTATTGCAGGCTATGCGTTGCTGTTTTCCAATTTGACGCTGATGGTGGTGCTCGGGGTGATGCTGTTGACGCATGGACCGGCAGCGGCGCGATGGACGGAATCGGCGCCGGCAACGAACGCTCCCATGGTCAGTAGGCCGGACTCTTTCGTTGGCGGACATATTTAGGAGATTGTGGAGTGACTCAGGTAGCGAGGATGAACGTTTTTAGGCTGAAGTGTTCGGATCTCTGACCTTCAGCCGAGACCGGAGCCTTCAGCCTGAATACCTGAAAAGTATTAGCCTTTTATGACAGGGAATCGTATGAACGAACCAACCGCTGCTGTCCTGAACAAAGCCAGACCAGCGTGGATCCCGGCGATCAGCCGCTGAGCCCTGATGAGGAAATTGCGGAGATTGAAAAACTGCTTAGCGGTCGAGCCGGATGATTTTCAGGCACGCTGCCGATTGGGCGAACTGTATTTCAGCAAAGGCCGGATGGACGACGCGCTCGCCGAAGTGAAAAAGTCGATCGAGATGGCCGAGGGGCTCCGGACGAGATGAATCGCTCGCTCGCGATGTACTACTCCAATCTCGGGACCATCTATGCCACGAAGGACATGATCGATGAGGCCGAGGCCGAATTCAAGCGTGCGCTCGATGTGCATGCCCACGATGTCCTGGCGCTGTTCAATCTTGGGCGGGTGCTATGCGGACAAGAGGAAGTTCATGGAGTCCAAGAACTACTACGAGCGGCTTGTCGAGATTACGCCGGACGATCCGATGGCATGGTACAATCTCGCCGGTGTCTATGTGGAACTCGATAATCCTCAGGTGTCCGACTACAACACGATGGATATGGCCATCCAGTGTTATCTGCGTGTACTTGAGTTGGATCCGAAGCATTTGGAAGCGCAGTTTCAAGCTGATGGAGATCGCCCTCAATCACAAGAAGACCGATCTGGCGATCAAGGTCATGGAGAGCGCCGTGGAGCACAATCCCGACGAGCCCCTGGCGTACTACAATTTGATCAGCGTCTACGATAAGTGCGAAAATGTTCGAGCAGGCCGAACAGGCTCGGCAGCGGTTGAAGGAACGATTTGCGAAGAAGGCCAAAGAGAGAGCCGCATCCTGAACATGTGAGCAAAGGAGACACACCATGTTTGGCAGTCTTGGTTTTACAGAGTTGATCCTGATCCTGTTTATTGTGCTGATCATTTTCGGCGCAGGGAAGTTGCCGCAGCTTGGGGAGGGGATCGGCAAAGCGATCAAGGGCTTCAAGAAGTCTGTGCATGAGGCCGACGCGATCGAGGCCGAAGCCCAGGCGCAAGCCAGCAGCAGCAAGCCGCGCCGGCTCCGGCCAGGCCATCGCCGCGCTCCGGTGCAACGACGCCTGTCGTGAGCAGCCGGTTGCCGCCGCGCAGCCGGCCGCGCGCGCGTAGGTCTTCGACTCAACGGGCTCAGCACAGAACGGATTACAGAGTCTATGGAAACAGATGTTCAGTTAGCGGGCGGCTACATCGAAACCTTTGCGGGAAACGGGAAGGCCCGGAGCACGGGGGACGGAAAACGCGCCGTGAAGGCAGGCATTCCTCTTCCCCATCATGTCGCGCTGGACAGGGAAGAAAAGTGGCTGTATTTTGCCGAATCCGGGTCCGATCGTGTCCGTCGAGTCAACCTTCGCGGAAGGCACCGTCCATAACTTTGCCGGAATCGGCGAGACCTGCTACAGCGGCGACGAAGGGCTCTGCGGCGAAGCCGGGTTGTATCTGCCTCTGGACGTCGCCTGTGACTCGCACAATGACCTCTATATCTGCGATTCCGGCAGCAACCGGATTCGTAAAATTGATCGTGAGACCGGGATCATTACGACCGTCGTGGGGACCGGCGAACACGGGTTCAATGGCGACGGCCCGGCGCTGGAGGTGAATTTGACCTGGCCTGCCGCGATCGCCTTTGATCGCAGACGATGTGATGTATATTGCCGACACGCAAGCGCACCGGATTCGCCGGTACGATTCACGGACCGGCCATGGTGGACGACCATTGCAGGTAGCTGGACCGCAGAAGACGAGGCCAGGGAGCAGCCGCTGGTCGCGCGCAATCTGGTGGTGCTTGTCCGGCGATGCCATCGGCATCGATTTCAGCGACGATCAAGGCTGGCTCATGCCGGTCTGTTCGGATGGGCTCAGTTTGTCCATGTACCTGGATGACGGACATCCTGCCACGGAGGCCCGGCTCTACGATATCGTTGGAATTGCCGTGGACAATGCCGGTGATGTGTATATCGTTGATAAGGGCAGCAATCGCGTGCGTAAGATCGATCGCAAGACAGGGCTGATCTCGACCCTCGCCGGTGTGTGCAGGTATGGGTATGATGGTGACGGCAAGCCGGCGGCCGAAGTCGATGCTGCACGCGCCCGAAGCCATTGTGTTCGATCAGCATAATCACGCTCTACATCTCCGATACCGGAACCATCGGGTTCGGAAGGTCGATGCGGACACGGGCTTTATCAGCACGGTGGCCGGTAACGGCGACAGCGGGTACGATGACAAGAATATGGGTGGCTGCGGCGCCGCTCGGTTTGTCGCCAAAGATGCCGCCGGCACGCTCAAGCATGGCGATGGTCTTCTCGCCGTTGAGGCCGTGGTGAATTCTCCGGTGGGATTGACGCTCGACTCTCAAGGGTATCTGTATATCTGCGAGCGGGGTGAAAATAAGATTCGCCGCGCCAAGTTGTGGTAATTCGCTTGCGGTAACGGAGCCAGCGCTCCCGGCACGCAGAATGGGTGTCTGGAGTTATTCGACGGCTAGCGTATCGCACCTGAGCTTGCATGAGGCGAATGACGTCGGTCCATACATCCCGCATCAGGTCTGCTGACGCTCTTCTCCGTTCTGCTTGTTCTCGCCCTCATTCTGGGCGGCCTGGGTATTCCCCTTGTCAGCTCAGAAGGCATGATCATCCGCGCGCAGGCTCGTCGGGGAGATACTGCCGTCGGCGCCGGAGGATCCGCCTGTGGCAGAAAATCTCCCCGATGACCTTGCCGTTGAGCGGACAGATCATTACCCGTCCTGTGTGGCCGGAGCCGACAGCCCATGCCTTGACGGTGCGCGCGCTGCATAACGGCACCGACATCGCCTTTTTGCTGGAATGGCAGGACAATACCAAAAATGATCGGTTGACGCCGGGCACCTTCCGCGACGGCGTCGCACTCGGGCTTGCCGCTCGGCGATGCGCCGGCATTTTTCTGCATGGGCCAGCTGGATCATTACATCAATATCTGGCATTGGAAAGCCGATTGGCAGAGCGACATCGACCGACGAGCGCCGCCAGGACCGACGAAAAGGATAAATCCGCCGCGGTGAGCCGCGACGCTTCGAGGTCATTCCGCGGCGAGCTCATCGGTGGAAGACTTGATCGGCGGAGGATTCAGTACTCTGACCACCAAGGAAAAGCAGGGGCGGGTTCAGGGTAAGGCACGTGGAAAGACGGCATGTGGCGTGTCGTGATGCGCCGGCCCCTGGTGAGCGAAGAGCAGGAGAATGAAGCCAAGCTGATTCCAGGCCGGGTGCAAACCGTCTCCTTTGCGGTATGGAATGGCGAGAACAAAGAGCGCAATGGACAGAAAGCCGTTGCCCCCTGGTTTCAGCTCGCCTTGATCCGGTCACAAAAAGTGTAAATTCTTCCTGGTATGGATGACACAGATCGCCGGATGCGTCGGCGTCCGCTTACTCATGTAGGAATGAGGCGAATCCTCTTGGAGGACATGCTCCAGACTCATCACGTGATCATGCCAAACAGAGCCCTTTCTCTCGGAAGGGCTCTTTGTGTGTGTGGGGCTGTCTTTGCGGCTGGCAGGCTGGGATGGCTCGCGCCGGCGCCGATGCCGATACGGCAGATCGGCGAGATGACGGTGGAGGAAGCCATGCAGCTCGGGTGAAGAATTCGGAATTGCGGTCGGTGCGGTCGACGAAGAGGTATCAGAAAGAGCTGAAACTGCAGCGAGCCGAAGGGCGTTGCCGTATTTGAAGTGATCGGGAATTCCCGCGCGGACTATGCCGGGATCAAGGTCCGATCCGTCATCAAGGAAATCGACAAGAAGGAAGTCCGCAACTTGATCGATTTCGGGAAGGCCGTCAAGGAGGCGATGAAAGAATGCAACTTCACCATCGGGACCTATGAGCCGGCGGATCCTGGCGATCCAGTGGGATGGGGTGTGAATTTTCATTTTGTCGGTTGCAAGCGGGACTAGGACGGGTCATGGATGAGCGCTAGTGAACGGCAAGGGACGAACGATTCAAAAGCTAGCACTGGGCGGGCTGCTGCTGATCATGGCAGTGCTCATTATCACTGTTCCATGAGCGGGCGATCGCGCAGAAGACCGACGGCCAGGCGCCGGCTGATTGGGTGGCCGAGATCGAAAAGATCTTTATCCGGTCGGAAGATTGCAAGCAATGCCATGATCGACATTATGAAGAGTGGAAAGGCATGCGCGAGCAGACGCCGGACCTCAAGACGTTCGGTCGGGTCGATGCGGCCTTGTTGCACGGCACCTCGTTGGAATCGCCGGTGTTTCGGACGGTGTTGGGGCTGTGGATGCAGACCAATCCGACGCCGGAGGAACGCCAGCGGTGTCTCTCCTGCCATGCGCCGTCCGTGACGGTCTTTCCACAACATGTCGAGAAGATTGTCGCGCAAGTCCTGTCAGGCAAACCGCAGGTCGAGGGCATCGGCTGCGCGTCCTGTCATCTGATCAACGCGGTCGAAACGACGCCCGGCTCCGCCGCCGACCTTCAAGGTCGAGCCGGGGAAATGCTCTATGGCCCCTATGCCGATCCGGAGGAAAATCTCGTGCATCCGGCGACGCAATCGCCGCTGTTCCGTGGCGCGAATTTCTGCACATCCTGTCATTTCGACAAAGTGAAGGATGTCACGCAGAAGGATTTGCCAGGAGAAATTCTGCAGGGCACGATCTGCCAGGATTGCCATATGGAGCCCTCTACCGGGAGTTCCACGTCGAAGCGTGGCGCCATGACTCGCGCCATCGGCCGGCATTGGTTCCGCGGGGTCGTCATTCCCGGTACGCTGCTGAAGAATCGCAACCTGCAAGCGGAATGGATGCCCCGCGTTGATGTGGAGGCGACGAAGTCAGGGGCAGGGAGTGGACGGCACGTGCTGGTGAAGGTCGGCAGTCTGCCGCACAGCTTTCCAGACGGCGATCCGGTGTTGAAGCAGTTCTTGCTCTCCATCACGATCAAGGATGCGCAGGGCAACGTGCTGGGTGAGGAAACGAAACGGTTTGGTCTGCCCTACGAGAAGATTCTACGCGGGCCGATTCCCGATCCGTTCATTAAGGGCGGCAATACGCGCCATGTGCCGTTCTGCAAGCCTTGCGATGCCGGCGGGGTCGACAGCCGGCGTCGATTGAGGTGGTGCTGAGCTACGCGTTGATCCCGGAGCCGGAGGCGGAGCTGAAAGCGAAATATCTCGCGACCCTGGCGAACGACAAGGAGCGGGACGAGTGCGAAACAAGTCATCGAAGAATATATTCAGCCTCGCATGCTGACCTACCGGGCCAAGTCACTATAACAGGCCCCCAATGCCGGTAGTGCAGCGTCATACTCGAGGCGGTGAGAAAGGCTATCGATGTGCGGAAAGGATATCGCTGAAGGTGGAGAATGGACGAGGGTTTGCTGGAGGGGGTCGCCATCCTGCGCATTGTTGCTGGCCTGTCGCGGCTGTCAAGTTATCGGCGCGGCGTGCATGGTGAGGCTTGTCTGGCGCAGGATGCCAAGGCTCCAGGCCACGATCGAAAAGGCGTTTCCCAGTTCCAGCAAATGTAAGCGTTGTCATGAGCGGGTGTTTGAAGAGTGGGAAACCTCTCCGCTCTCGCGTTCGATCCATTCGCCGACCTTCCGCGCCTCGCTAGACGCCTATCTGACCTCTCCGGCCGGGAAAGATAAGGCCCTGTGTTTCCGCTGCCACGCGCCGCATGTGCGCGAGTTTGCTGACCACGTCCAGCTCTTTGTGATCAGGCCAAATCCGGAGATCCCTCGCTGGATGGTGTGGCCTGCGCGCAATGTCATCTCATCAAGCAGGTCGATCGGACGAAGCAGCCGCCGGAGCCGAAGTACGAACTCGGTAGCAAGACCATGTATGGGCCCGTACAAAGATTTGCCCAGAACCTTGCGCATCAATCGATGGAGCTGGGGCTGTTTCACAAGTCCGATCTCTGCCTGAATTGCCACCAGTCGGTGCCGTCAGCGGCCGAACTCGGCAAGAGCAACGATCTGCTGGGGAATTGGGACCAGAGCAAAGCGGTGAAGTCAGGCAAAGAATGCCAGACCTGTCACATGCCGGAGCAGGTCGGGGAGTCGGCCAACGGCGAGAAGAAACGAAAAGTCGCCAACCATACGTTCCCGGGCCGTATCGGCAAGCTCAGGCAGGAAGCGGCTAAGCTGGAGGTCACGACGAAGGTCGAGGGCGAGAAGACCACCGTGACGGTGAAGGTGCAAAGTCTGGTGCCGCACAACCTGCCGACGACCCATCCGGCTTGGGCGAGCGTGGTGTTGGATTTGGATATCAAAGGCAAGAATCTCAAGACGGTGTTCACCGACAAGCGCGTCTATGGGCGGACCTATGCCGATGCCAAGGGCCAGAAGACGTGCTTCGACTTTGAGGCCGTCAAAGTGCTCGACGAAACGGTCCTGAAGCCGGAAGAAAGGCGGGTCGAAACCTTTAGGTTCCCCACGCCGAAAGACACGAAGACATTCGACGTCGAAGCGACCCTCAACTACGCTCCCGTGACCGGACCGCCCCTTCCTGCAGCGTGTCGAGGCTGAATCCTCCAAAGGATCACAAGACCCTGTCTTCCAGCCGATCGACATCGTTAAGTACGCGGAGAATGTCGCGGTCACCAAGTAACGTGGCTCGTCACTCGAAGTCGCAACTCGTGAATAGCTTTGTGAAGGGTGTTCAAAAAGCCTGTCCAGCAAGGCCGCAGGCGAGTCGAAACCGGAGGCGTACTCTCTGGGGCGCACGGTGCGACGAATAAGGAGCACCACGTTTGTGCGCGCCGCCGAGTGGTGAGGCGGCCGGGTCCCCGTTGAGGACCTGAACGATGCGAGAACGAAGCTGGCAGGTTTTTTCAACACCCGTTATTCGCAGACGATGCTGGAGCCGGGAGACTTCATCTTAAAGATCTGAACGGCGTTGTACATGCCCTTGGCGGGGTGGTTGAGGATGAGGCGTGAATTGGTAATGTGGGTGTCGAGCAACTCGTATTGTCCACCGCTGAAATAGATGTCGCAGTCATCGATTGCACAGTTCTTATAGACGTGGTTGTCGAGCGAGAGCTTCGCCTTGCTGAACTGCTGCCCTTCCACCAAAATATAATCCGGCGCCACACCCACGGCCATTTCCTCCGCGGCGCACTATAGCAACTCTCCTTTTGAACCGCAAACAGAGGGGGCGGGATGAAGGCTGATGACCTTCTGTGCTCGCGCAACGCGCGGTCGCGGAAGGATAGGAAGGGTAGCCTGGTCGTCCTCCTGCTCGCGGAACGCGCACGATAGGAATGTGCTCGTTCGACGCGCGCAATCGAGGATCAACCAGGCCACCCTTGAAAATGAAATCAAGAATTAGGAAGTCGCGCGCAGTGGAAGATCAATCAGCCTGCATCCCTAAAGGGGGACCGAGCAAGCTTGGAAGGAGCCGCTGGAAGCTCGGGCGTTGCCGAGTGGAAACCTTCTGGAATTCCCACGGCCGGGGTCGAGCGACCCTGTGCCTTGGTCAGTTCCAGCTTTCTTTCCCGGCTCAGCCTCGGCGAATACCGCGCTCCTCCGGTCATGTTCGCGAAACGTAAAGGCATCCCTGTGGAGGGAAGTGATTTCTCTAAAAGAAAGGGGTATTCTTCGGCCCATGCCTACTCCCGAGGATCAAGCGCGAGCGCACATCGATCAGGCGCTGGAGCAAGCTGGCTGGAGAGTGCAGGACTACAAGGGCGCAAATCTCAGGGCAGGCAGGGGAGTGGTACTTCGAAACTTTCCACTCCAAAGTGGTCACGGCTTTGCGGACTATCTGCTGTATCTGGATGGAAAAGCCGCTGGGGTAGTGGAGGCGAAGAAGGAAGGCTTTCCGCTCATTGGAGTCGAAATTCAATCAGCTAAACATAGCGTCTTAAATTATGCCGCATAATCTCCGTAGCACCGCATTGGGTGTTCTCCAGCGGTCGAAGCATGTGGAGATGGCGGTCAGCACGTCGTCCAGGGTGGCGAAGAACCGGTTGTGCATCACCATGCGGCGGGCCAGCTTCCAGACTCGCTCGATGGGGGCCAGTTGCGGGCTGTACGGCGGCAGAAACAGCAGGGTGAGTACGGCGCGATATTTTCGAAGCAAGGGCTTGAGCAGGATCGCGTGGTGGTACCGAGCATTGTCCAGCACCAGCACCAATGCGCGTGTCGTGGGCGCGATGCCGCAGCAGCGTCTCCAGAAAGGTCTCGAACGTGACCGCGTTGAACGTAGCGCACAGGGAACGGACGAACGTGCCGGTGCGCAAACTGACAGCCCCGAAGCACGCGACCAACTTGCGGGTGGGCGCATGGCGCAGGATCGGATCCTTGATCTCGGGCGGCACCCACATGCGGCATCGGGTGCCATGCTGTTGGAAGTGGCATTCATCCACGCTCCAGAGTTCAACGCCACGGCACCGTGCCAGGCGGTGCCGTTTTTTTAAACGCCGCGACCTTGACCGGATCGGACTGGGCGACTTGGGGTCTGGGCTTGCGCAGTCGGAATCCCATGTGGCCGAAGAGGCGTTGGCACTGGCGCACCCCCAACGTCACCCCATAGCGCAGAACGGAGATGCGCCGCAAGCAGCTTGCCGTCCCACAGATGACCCGCATGACCGAACTTCTGCGGCTCGCGTCGCAAGTCACGCCCAAGCGCCGCCCATTGCTTGGGATTCAGCGTAGCTGGCCGACCCGAACGCACCCCGTCGCGCAGGCCGGTCAATCCATGAGTTTCAAAGCGCGTCACCCAGCGCTGCACCATCCGTCGATCTTCCCCAAACAAGTCGGCGACCTGCTGGCAGCTGTGGCCGCCAGTGACCAGCAGCAACCCGTGCAAGCGATGGTCGTACCGCGACTCATCGGATCGAGCGATTTCCTGTTGGATAGCCAGACGCATGACGTCGGCATCAGCAATGACCAATTTTCTCATGACCGTACCTCCACATGGGGGGCCGGTCATCAGTATAACTCAGTTATGCGGCAATATATATGTCGCTGTGTTAGTATAGCGAGGGTCTTCCCCCTCAGTTACCGGCACATGTTCGTCCACTCCCCTTTCTCTACCAAAGCACTGGCGTCGAAACTCGATTCACGAATGGCCTTGATCCAGAACCCCGAAGTCGTCAAACCTTTGGATTCCACAAGCCCGATACGCTGGCGGAGTGGATTGCTCAATCAGGAGTACAGCCGGAAGTTCCGATCAGGGATGACTTGGCAGCGCTCAAGGGTGAGCAGTTCCGCGTCTTTTCAACACTTCGCGGTCGCCTCAGACAGTTAGGCGACGCGCATCCTCTCATTACCACCGGCCTCTGGGCCGCGCAAATCACCGCCATTTCGAATCTCGAAAAGTCGCTGGCCCAGGACCGTCCTCGCGCCCTGATCCAAATGGCCACCGGCAGCGGCAAGACCTTCACCGCCATCAACTTCATCTACCGGCTCATCAAGTTCGGCAGCGCGCGTCGCATCCTCTTCCTCGTCGACCGCGGCAACCTCGGCGACCAGACGCTCAAGGAATTCCAGCAGTACGTCTCGCCCTACAACAACTTCAAGTTCACCGAAGAGTTCATCGTCCAGCGGCTGGCGGGCAATCCCCTCGACCTCACCGCGAGGGTCTGCATCAGCACCATCCAGCGCATGTATTCCATGCTCAAGGGGCGGGAGCTGTCGGACGAGGACGAAGAAGCCTCCGTCTCCGGCCTCGAACGGCTCTTCAAGCAACCGGAGCCCATTGACTATAATCCGGCCATTCCCGATCGAGACCTTCGACATCATCGTCACCGACGAATGCCATCGGTCCATCTACAACCTCTGGGCGCAGGTGCTGGAATACTTCGACGCCCACCTCATTGGCCTCACCGCCACGCCCAACAAGCAGACCTTCGGCTTCTTCAATCAGAACCTCGTCATGGAATACAACCACGAGCAGGCCGTGGCCGACGGCGTCAACGTCAACTACGACGTGTACCGTATCCGCACCGCCATCACTGCAGCCGGCTCCAAGGTTGAGGCAGGTGTGTACGTCCAGAAGATGGAACGTGACACGCGCAAGAAGCGATGGGAAGAGTTGGACGACGACTTCGCCTACGATCCCGACCAGCTCGACCGCGACGTGGTCGCCCCGGACCAGATCCGCACCATCGTCAAAGCCTTCAAGGAGAAACTCTTCACCGAGATCTTCCCCGGCCGCACCGAGGTGCCCAAGACCCTCATCTTCGCCAAGGACGATGCCCACGCGGAGAATATCGTCGAAATCCTTCGCGAGGAGTTCGGCAAGGGCAACGAATTCGCCCAGAAGATCACCTATCGCACCACCGGGGTGACGCCCAAGGAGCTCATCAAGAGCCTTTCGCAACAGTTACCATCCCCGCATTGCCGTCACGGTGGACATGATCGCCACCGGCACCGACATCAAGCCCGTCGAGATCGTCGTCTTCATGCGCGCGGTCAAATCCCGCACCTTCTTCGAGCAGATGAAGGGCCGGGGCGTCCGCGTCATCAAGCCGGACGATCTGAAGGCAGTCACGCCCGATGCCACGACCAAAGACCACTTCGTCATCGTCGATACCGTCGGCGTCTGCGAGCAAGACAAGACCGACGCGCGACCGATGGAGAAAAAACCCAGCGTCGCGTTCGAGAAGCTGCTCCAAGCCGTCGCCCTGGGGAATACGGAAGAAGACGTGCTCACCAGCATCGCTGGACGCCTGGCCCGCATGGAGCACCGCATCACGAAGGAAGATGAACAGGCCATCAGCAAAGCCAGCGGCGGCCTACGCTCAAGGACCTCGAGCCGGCGCTTGTTGAAGCGGTCAATCCAGATCGGCACCTGAGAACGTGCAAGCGCAATTGCACAAGAAAGCCGACCGAGGAACAGATCCAGCAGCAGCGACCAAGCTCATCAAAGAAGCCGTCAAGCCGTTTCAGGATCCGAAATTCGCGAACTCCTGATCGAGATCAAAAAGAAGAACGAACTGACGATTGACCACGTCAGCCAGGACCAAGTCATCGAAGCAGGCTTCAGCGCCGACGCACTTGGCTCGTGCCCGCACCATCGTGCAGTCCTTCGAACAGTTCATCAACAGCACAAAGACGAGATCACCGCCCTGCAAGTCCTCTACAGCAAGCCCTACAAACAGCGGCTGAAGTTCGAGGACATTAAGGATCTGGCCAACGCCATCGAAAAGCCGCCCTATCTCTGGAACGAATCCCAACTCTGGCAGGCCTACGCGGCGTTGGAGAAGTCGAAGGTCAAAGGCGCGAGCGGCAAGCGCATCCTGACGGACCTCGTTTCCCTCGTTCGTTTCGCCATGCATCTAGACAGCGAGCTGGTGCCATTTCCCGAGAAGGTCAGCGCCAACTTCAAGGCGTGGCTAGGGGAGCAGGAAACAGAGGAAAGAAGTTCACCGATGAACAGAGGCACTGGCTGGAAATGATCCGTGACCATGTCGCCGCGAACCTTGTGGTTGAGCCGGACGACTTCGAGTACGCGCCCTTTGCGCAAGAAGGTGGGTTGGGGAAAGTACATCGGTTGTTTCCAGAGGGCCTTCAGACCATAATAGAATCCTGAATATGGCCCTGGTGGCCTAAAAGGGAAGGCACATGTCGACGGCTGAACGAATCTTCAAGGAAGCGCAGAAACTTCCGGACACATTCGCGCAGGAAGTGTTGGATTTCATCGAGTACATCGAAATCAAGCATGGCCTGAGAGACCGGCTCACGGAAGAATTGAAGCAGGCGCAGGAACCGGCCATGCGCCATGTGTGGGACAACCAGGAGGACGAGGTCTGGAATGGCCTGTCGATGTCTAGCGTGAAGGAGGAACGCGGCCATGAAAGCTGACGCGAAAAAGATTCTGGAAGAGGCTATGCACTGAAGCCGAGTACACGTGCCCTTATCGCCGAGACACTTTTTGGAGAGCCTTGATTTCGAGGAGGACTTTAAGATCTCACCGGCGTGGCAGGATGAGATTCAGCGCCGTTGTGAGCAGATCGATCATGGGGAAGTCGAACTGATCGACTCCGATACCGTGATGGCTGAACTTCGGAAGAAGCACGCCTGATACACGTCCGGTGGGCCCCAGCTTGAACACACTGTTGGGCCTTCCTTTTCTGAGCGAAAGAACTTAGAATTCAGCCATGGTCGAAACGACTAGGTTTCCGAATGCGCCCATCACCGAAGCTCTTCTCGACATTCGGGTGACACTTCCTGCGCAAACCGACTTGGCAAAGTTAGCTACCTTCCACGATGCCATAAAGCAAAAATACCCATCTAAACAAGAACGGTTGGCTTGGCGTGGGCATGTTGAAATCAAAGCAAGCCCGGTTCCTGAAGTGTCCCAATCGGCTACGGGCGAGCCCGACGGATATTTGTTCACTTCGGTGGACGGCAGGCAAGTTGTCCAAGCGCGTTTGGACGGTTTTACCTTTAGCCGGCTGAAACCGTACGACAAATGGACAACCCTTCGGGATGAAGCCCAGGAGCTTTGGCAACATTATGTCCGGATCGCTTCACCCGAAACGGTCACTCGCGTAGCCCTCCGTTACATTAATCGCATTGAAATCCCCATCCCGATGCGAGATTTCAAAGACTACATTCTCACAACGCCCGAGATAGCCCCTGATTTGCCACAGGGGTTAGGCAGCTTTTTCATGAGGCTGGTCATCCAGGATCCGAATGCCCAAGCAGTTGCGATCGTGACCGAGACTATGGAGCCGATTGACGAATCGAGGCATTATTTCCTCATCGATTTTTGACATTGATGTGTTTCGTATGGCGGCCTTCAACATTCAGGACAATGCAATGTGGGAGGCGTTCGAGTACCTGCACGACCTCAAAAATGATATATTCTTCAAGAGCATTACTCTCAAGGCAAAGGAGTTGTTCCAATGAGCATGGCGACAATTCGTTCTCCGCAAGCACTACAATATCGCTCTCTCGTGGGAATGAGTCGGGATTCCCAAGTGGTGACGGAACAATGGCTCAAATCGGAGGAGCACTACTGGCTTCCGATCACTCGAAGGCCACAGAGGAGACGCAGGAAAGTTTCAGGCGCTCGCTGAGACTTGGCGCCGGGAGGTGCAATTTCTGTCATCCGTTACTGAAATGGTGCTCCATCCGGCCTATCAACGCATTATCGGGATGGGTACCGCAGTCGTTCCCCACCTGCTTCGTGAGCTTGAGTGCAGACCAGACCACTGGTTTTGGGCGCTGACCGCGATTACAGGAGCCGATCCCGTCAAGCCCGAAGACAGAGGCAAGCTGAGAAAGATGACCGAGGCCTGGCTCAGGTGGGGCAAGGAACAGGGACTGACCTGGTGAGCCAAGACCTCGAATCCGTGTTCCCCCATCTTGCCCGTTCTGTTTACGCGATCACGAGCCCTTCAACCCCGGAGTACAATTGCATTGCCTGGGCAGTTGGCGATGTTGAGCGATGGTGGTGGCCCGTTGCCGGGTCTTTCGCATACCGGCCGCCAAACATTCCTTTGCAGGAATCCCTTGATGCCTTCATCAAAGCGTTCGGTTCGATTGGATTCACTCCATGCGGAGACGCGAAATTGAGCAAGGGTACGAGAAAATTGTCCTGTATGTGGATGAAAATGGGAAGCCAACCCATGCGGCCCGCCAACTTCCTAACGGCCGCTGGACCAGCAAGCTTGGCAAAGTCGAAGATATCGAGCATGAGCTTGATGGCTTAACCGGCGCGGTGTATGGAGTAATAGCGCAACTCTCAAACGACCAATCGACGAATAACTCCCTACGAAGTCTCTCAGCGCGTCGGCAACGACGCTGAACAAACTTATTGAAGAACTGAACGGGCGTTAGCTGCGTAGCTATGCTGAACAACACCAACGCTGCTTGGCCTGTGAAACCATTGTCTGAAGTCGTAGACCTCATCCATGCCTCGATAAGTCTGGCTATCGAGACGATCTCGAAGTATCTTTCGTGCCTATGGCTGCGGTTGAGGCTGGTAGTGGACGGATGGAAGATCTCAGACGAAGCACTTCTCTACGGTTAAGAAAGGCTACACACCGTTCAAGGAGAGCGATGTCCTGTTCGCGAAGATCACACCGTGCATGGAAAACGGAAAAATGGCGGTCGTGCCTGAGCTAACAAACGGCTTAGGTTTCGGATCGACGGAGTTTCATGTTCTTCGCCCGCATGAGGGAATTGATCCTCGCTATGTGTACTACTTCGTGTCAAGCAAAGGCTTTCGTCGTGAGGCAGCACATCGGATGACTGGCGCGGTAGGCCAGAGCGTGTGCCGCAGTCCTTTCTAGAAGAGGCATTGATTCCAGTTCCACTCTTTGATGATCAGAAAAGCATCGTCGCGGAGATCGAAAAGCAATTCTCCCTCCTCGACGAAGCTGTCGCCAATCTCAAGCGCGTCAAGGCCAACCTCAAACGCTACAAAGCTTCCGTCCTCAAAGCCGCCGTCGAAGGAAAGTTGACCGAAGAATGGCGCAAGCAGCATCCCACCGTCTAACCAGCCAGCAAACTCCTCGATCGCATCCTCGCCGAACGCAGGGAGAAGTGGGACGGCAGAGGGAAGTATAAGGAGCAAACGACGAAACCATAGGCATTAACCAATTGCCGTTGCTTCCTGAAGAAGTGGGCCTGGACAAAATAGTTGACCAACTTACCTCGTATAGTGACCAGCGGTTCGCGAGTTTGGAAGACTTTATTTTATTCAAATCTACCGGCCTACACTTTTTATTCGAGCTCAAGATCTTTATCAAGACTGACTTCGCTCAAACCCCTGCGCGACCTATTGCTCTCGTCAGTATCCCCCAAGAAATGCGTAAAGGGGACACGAACTTCAGTCTGACGAACAGGGGTGTGATATCCTACATCTACTATCACTGGCGCGAACGTCACAAAGTCAGCTCTTGTCAAGCTATGGGAGAGCAAGCATATTGTGGGGGAGCCAACACATTGCCTTGCTTCAAAGCTTTCTTTGAAGTCAGTATCAACGTAATTCTATTCACTTGGGTTGCATCCCACTCTGCAACATGGGCGAAAAATGTTGGAACAGTGGGCCTACGGGGCCGGGAAGCCCGGTTTGAGTTCTTAGAACAGGTTCGCAGCCTCCCAGTTGCCACTTCCGCTCGCTTGCTGAGCAAAAATCAAATCAACTGCCGAAGTCGAGCGCCGCCTGTCCGTCATCGAAGAACTCGCAGCCGCCGTCCAAGCCAACCTGACCCGCGCCGACCGCCTGCGGCAGTCCATCCTCAGCAATGTGCTTGCTGGCAAGCTGGTTTGCGCGAATACCAACCAGAACGGTGAGCGAAGTGCTGACATTCAAATGGCAAAAAGCCTAGAATAATTGTATGCGGTCAAAAGGATTTACCCTATGAGCGAGAATTCAAAAATTGAGTGGACAGATGCGACGTGGAACCCAGTGCGAGGATGCTCCAAGGTTAGCCCGGGCTGTACGAATTGCTATGCTGAGACATTTGCGGAACGTTTCTGTGGTGTGCCTGGCCATCCTTTCGAACAGGGGTTTGATCTGCGCTTGGTTACAGAAAAGCTTGCTGAGCCTTTGCGGTGGCGAACCCCTAAAATGATTTTCGTCAATTCAATGAGTGACTTGTTCCACGAACAGGTTCCTGATGAATATATCGTCAACGTTACCCGTGTCATGCGATTGGCCAACTGGCACACTTATCAGGTTTTGAATGGCAGCCGGCTCGGAGCGGATGCTGGATTTGCTTAAAAGGGAAAAGCTGCGATTCGCTTCAAGCCAGAGAAACATTTGGTGGGGAGTCAGCGTTGAAAATAGGAAACACGGGCTGCCGCGCCTCGAACACCTACGCGAGGCTCCAGCACAAGTCCGATTCCTGCTATTTTCAGCTGTTACTCGAAGACCTTGGAACTTTCAGCCTCAAGGGTATTAGTTGGGTCATTGTTGGTGGAGAAAGTGGCCCGGGCGCAAGGCCTATGGCCAAAGAGTGGGTGCTTTCGATCCGTGATCTGTGCAGAGAGTCTCAGGTTCCTTTCTTCTTCAAGCAATGGGGTGGCGTCCGGAAGAGTGAGACAGGACGAACTCTCATCTAAAACACAGCGAATTTCCTGCTCGAAGCATCGCACCTGTCCCTTCCACGGCAAAATTGCTGAGTATCCGAGAAGAACTCGAACTTGCGTAGGCCATGTCGCCTGACGACTTTCACGACAAGCCGTTCGACGAGGGCACGCTCACAAAGCTTCATATATTTGAACTATATGCTCGAGAATGGTTTCCGGTGTTCTTATCACCGGGAAAGCCTGTGTGTCAGGGCTGTTTATGTTTTTCCATTTTTTCGCTGGACCTGGAACCGATTGCAATAATGTTCTCGGCAGTCCACTACGTTTATTGCGACAGCTTAGAGACTATCAATCCAGTGAAGGATGGGACAACGTTCGCATCCACAGCGGCATTTTTATGATGGGGATGCAGGATAAGATCGAGCAACTCAGAGACAACATCGTTGCACAAGGCCTCCAGCTCCCCAATGTGAATTTTGACATCCAACCTCTTCTATTCGATGACGCCTTTCGAGCATCCGCGTTGACGTTGGCGGACCCGCAGGCGGCCAAACTCAGCGTTCATTGACCAGACCGGTGTAGCTCAGGTCACGCCTGAGGTGTTCAGTAAGCTGGTCCATTCGCCGACATGTGATTTTCTGTTCTTCCTCTCCTCTTCGACGCTGCACAGGTTTCGTGATCATCCCGCCATCAAGCAGAAGATTGTTCGGCCAGACTGACTACTATCACGTCCATCGCGCAGTCTGGAGTATTACCGGAGCCTGCTTCTCAAGGCCGTGAGTATTATCTCGCGCCATTTTCAATAAAAAAGGCGGAAACATTTACGGCATCATCTTTGGCTCTGCTCATCCTCTCGGAATCGACAAGTTTCTTGAAGTGGCATGGCGGAAGGATGCGTTTACGTGAGAAGCTGACTTTTCCATCAATCGCGAGAACATTCGGCCAGATCGAGTTACTGCTGCCAATGAGTGAGGTTCAGCCAAGTACATTGACGGTTTTTGAAAACGAATTGGAAGGGTTGCTGCGGGGTGGTCGCCTTTTAAATGAAGTTGATGTCATGCGAGTTTGTTTCGAATACGGGGTGAAGAGGCAACATGCTAGACCAGTTCTCACAAAACTGAAAAAGGGAAGGAGCCATCATATAGAGTTCCTAGTTCCCGATGTGCAAAGGCTTCGTTCTCCACCACCAATTCGCATGAGGAAGTAGCGGAATGTCTCCAACCTCTCAGATTGTTCAAAAATTCTGGAACTACTGCAAACGTCCTCCGCGACGACGGGATGAGCTACGGCGACTACGTAGCAGTTGACGTATTTGCTGTTTCTCAAGATGGCCGACGAGCGTGATTCAATGGTTGAGGCGGTGTCATGAAATTGCCCCATGCTGATCGCCTAGAGATTCCTAAGGCCAAGGTGGTCCAGTATCTCCTCTCTTCGACTCATCGAGCAGGTAGGGGAAGGGGCGGGGTTCTTTTCTGCATTCGGGTTTCAGGTGTCCTCATGGGAAGCACTGGCAGAGGCTTTGCGACAACACTGTGACCCTTTCGGAGGACACTCCGTTTGGCACTCGCTATGTGATTGAAGGCCCGCTTGTCGCACCGAATGATCGGCAATTGCAAGTTCGGACGGTCTGGTTTATAGATGGGGGTGGTCAGGTACCGCGATTTGTGACCGCCTATCCCTCAAACGGAGGATGCCATGATTCAGGAGTTAGAAGACGTGATTCTGGAGTGTGACCTTGCCAAGCACGACCTGAGGCGTGGCGATATCGGCACCGTCGTGCTCGTTCATCGGGGCGGCGAAGGCTACGAGGTTGAATTTACGACGTTGGATGGCGAAACGGTGGCCGTTGTGGCTGCTCTTGGCCGCTCAGGTTCGTCCGGCTCACAAGCGTGAAATTGCCCATGCGCGCGCACTAGCTGGTTCGGCATCGTAACAGCACCTCCCCTTGAACGCTCCTCGTATCAGCAGAAATGATATGGCCGAAAAAGTAAAGATCTGGTTCGATCCTGAAGGCGATTTTCTGGAGGCGGAGTCCAGCGGCGCTCCAGGGTTTATGCGTCCAACTGCCTACGAGGCTTTCATGGAGCGCGTGGACGAGCACGGTATGTCTGGGATTCAGCGTCCTCGGCGTCAGCCGTTTCAAAAAGGACCACCCTCTCGAAGCCGAACTCATGACCGGAACATAGAGCACGGGGCCGGATCACCTTTGCCGGCTGCTCTATCCGAGTGTCGCCCAGGTGCCGTTCTGACAACGTATATCCCCGATTTCAGAATTATCTGAACATGAGTCCCTCAGCCATTCCCACATTCACGGACACTCACGCGGCGCTCTTGCGGACCTTTTTGTCGGCGCCCCAACGCGTGAAGGGCACCATGACCTATCCGCAGCTTGCTGGGTTCTTGTTCAGCATGGCGAACGCGCCGGAATTGATCCCCCCGTCAGAGTGGCTGCCGATCGTCTTCAATGATCAGGAGGCCTGGTACGAGACCCGAAGTGAGGCGGAGGAGGTCACCCAGGCCATGATGGCTCTCTACAACAACTGCGTCAGGGGACGAGTGAAGGGGAAGGTGTCTCTCCCTCCCGGGTGCGAGATCAGACCTCAGCCGATGGACAACTTGGGCGATGATGCTCCGCTGAGCCAGTGGGCGCGGGGGTTCATGGCGGGGCATACCTACCTTGACGAGATTTGGAACGAGTACACCCCTGACGAACTCGACGAGGAATTTGGCGCAATTTTGATGGTGCTCACGTTTTTTGCCTCCCCGACGCTAGCGGATGCCTATCACAAGGAGGGCAAGGGGAAGACGAGCCTGGAACAGCTCGCCGACACGGTCGTCACGATCTTTCCTGATGCGTTGAACGAATATGCCCACCTGGGGTGGTCCATCTTTCAGGCACGGCGAGAAGCGGGCGATCCCGACCAAGAGCCGCCGGCTCACCAGACCATTGGCCGAAACGACCCCTGTCCGTGCGGCAGCGGGAAAAAGTTCAAAAAGTGCTGCGGCGCGACCTGAAATGAATTCATCGGACATCGTCCCAAAACTCTGGAACTACTGCAACGTCCTTCCTGCCTGCCGCGCTGTGCTTGGCGCAGGCCGGCGCGACGACCTGTTTGCGTGCAACGCACAGGCAAGCGGCGACGATCTACAATGGGCATTCGCGACTTAGATGACCGTCCCGATGTGTCCGTGGCCAGAAACGCAGTTTGAGTCCAGTCTTCGAGTGGGCAGGTGCTCAAGAACCGGCAGTGGTGTCGTCTTCAAAGCGGTCAGGACATGACTCATTCGCAGGGAGCTTGAGCAGGCGATCGCCCTGCTGGTGAGCGACCTGTGATGAGACCCACGGTTTTTCAGGCTGCGGACTCTCCGCCACTGTCACCGCATCTGGCTCCTGCGATATCTATGAATGCGGCCGGCCACTGAGTCGATCGGCGACGAATATCAGCAATGCCGGTTTTCCCTTCGTGCTTCCAGCAGTTTGTTCACGACCCATCGTCGAGGTGGTTCAGATTCGAGCGGGATGTGTTGCGAGCGCTGTCAGCCTCTGGAGGTTTGCGCCGAGGCGGAAGTTGTCCGCTCACTGGCGCCTTGCAACGCACCGTCGGATTCGGATACCAACTCGATCCGTTATCGTGATGGGAATAAACGCCTCGCCGCGACAGGAGCGGTCCAGATGCAGGACTCACAAGTAGTATTGGCCGCTGACCTTCCCGCGGAAGGCCTTGTAGTGGGAGATGTTGGGACGGTCGTGCTTCTCTATCGTGAGGGCCAGGCATACGAGGTTGAGTTCATGACCTTGGAAGGAAAGACTGTTGCCGTGGTCACGCTGGAAGCGTCACAGGTCCGCCCTGTTGGGCAACGCGAAATTGTTCACGCCCGTGAGCTTGCTTCGCGATAATCCGCTCACCCACCATGTCATCACTTCTGCAAGATACTCTACCGGACCTTGCGGACGAATTAACTGCGCTTCTCAGAAGTCAACATGAGAAAGATTTGGCCGAGCAAGTACCACTGCTTCGACTCGTTGACCGGTGTCGCTGCGGCGATGACTTCTGTGCCACGCTCTACACCGCTCCCAAACCAGAGGGAGCTTACGGGCCGAATCACGAAAGCCTCCCTCTGAATTCTTCTTCTGGACATTTGATTCTCGACCTGGTTGACAGGAAGATTG
This sequence comes from uncultured Nitrospiraceae bacterium, assembly GCA_963748375.1. Lineage (GTDB taxonomy): Bacteria > Nitrospirota > Nitrospiria > Nitrospirales > Nitrospiraceae > Palsa-1315. The sequence goes on along the minus strand of CAVVIR010000032.1, from coordinate 16,194 downwards.
TGTGTATTGAAATTCTCTTCCGGGAGGAACTCAGAGGCAGAGTCCTGCAACTGTTTCCGCAGACTCCAGCAAACAAGCGACTCCCTAAATTAGGCGATCACGCGCAATGAGTCCCTCTGCCATCGTTCAAAAACTCTGGAACTACTGCAACGTCCTCCGCGACGACGGGATGAGCTATGGCGACTATGTCGAGCAGTTGACGTATTTGCTGTTCCTCAAAATGGCCGATGAGCGCACGAAGCCGCCGTACAACCAGCCGAGCCAGATTCCCGACAAGTACAGTTGGCCCAGCCTGCTCAAGAAGGACGGCGACGACCTGTTCGACCACTACCGCCATCTCCTGGAAGAACTCGGCAAAGGGAAGGGCATGCTCGGTCTGATCTTCACGAAGGCCCAGAACAAGTTTCAGGACCCGGTCAAGCTCCGGCGGCTGATTGTGGATCTGATCGACAAGGAAGACTGGTCCACGATGAGCGCCGATGTGAAAGGGGATGCCTACGAGGGCTTCTGGAGAAGAACGCGCAGGACACCAAGTCCGGAGCGGGCCAGTACTTCACCCCCAGGCCGCTGATTGCCGCGATGGTGGAGGCCATTGCGCCGAAGCCCAGCGAGACCATCTGCGACCCGGCCTGCGGGACCGGCGGGTTTTTCCTGGCCGCACATGACTACATCGTGAAGCATTATCCCAACCTGACCAAGGACGAAAAGCGAGAACTCAAGCAAGGCACGTTCAAGGGATGGGAATTGGTCCAAAGCACGGCCACGGCTCTGCGCGATGAACCTGATGCTCCACGGGATCGGCAGCGACAAAGACCTGCCCGATCATGTCAGTGTGCCGACTCCTTGGCCGCTGATCCTGGGGATCGGTTCGACATCGTGATGACCAATCCGCCGTTCGGGAAGAAGAGCAGCACGACCATCGTCGGCGAAGAGGGCCAAGTCTCCAAGGAACGGGACATCGTCGAGCGTGACGACTTCTGGGCGACGACCTCCAACAAGCAACTCAACTTCGTCCAGCATGTCAAAACGTTGCTGAAGCAAAATGGCCGCGCCGCGGTCGTGGTGCCTGACAACGTCCTCTTTGAAGGTGGAGCAGGGGAAACCGTCCGGCGCAAGCTCCTGCACGAATGCGACGTGCACACGCTCCTGCGTCTGCCGACCGGCCTCTTCTATGCGCAGGGCGTGAAAGCCAACGTGCTCTTCTTCGACAAGAAGCCCGCGAGCGAGACCCCCTGGACCAAGAAGCTCTGGATCTACGACCTCCGCACCAACCAGCACTTCACGCTCAAGACCGATCCGCTCAAGCGCGAAGACCTCGATGAGTTCGTGCTATGCTACAACGGCAATCTCGACCGGCCTGACAAGCAGGCCGGAGGCAACCGCCACAACCGCAAAGCGACATGGTCCGACAAGAAACCCGATGGCCGCTGGCGCGCATACGACTATGACGAACTCATTGCCCGCGACAAAGCCAGCCTCGACATCTTCTGGCTCAAAGACGACAGCCTCGAAGACTCCGCCAATCTTCCCAACCCCGACATCATCGCCCAAGAAATCGTCGACGATCTCGAAGCTGCGCTAGAACAGTTCCGACTGATTGCCAATGACCTAAGCGGAGGTCCTTCAGAAAAGGGGCCTTCCTAGCAGGCTGCGGAAAAACTCGGTTTGTGCAAAAAACACCGTGAAGTCTTCCGTACGGCGCCGCTGTCAAAATAGTCGCAGGATGCTCAAAAAGGCCGTCCAGCAAGGCCGCAGCGAGCGAAGAGGAGAGGCGTACGCTTCGGTACGTTGAGCCTCTGAGCGAGGCGAGAACGCCGCTGGAGGACTTTTTCAGCATCCTGCTAGGAGGAAGTGGGAGGAGGAGAGGTAGGTGTCGACTGCCACTGGTACCGAACAGCGGTTGCTCGGCCGTGGGCTACGCCGCCATCGCTAAGGGATATACGAGGGCAAGGGTATCCTGAAGCTGTTCTTGAGCCTCATTGAGTAGAGTGGGACATTCGTCCACATTGAATCGTGTGCAGGATATCGCGAATGGATCACAGGCAGGAAGCAGGCTGGCCTGGGCCGGTTCTAATTCTGCATAATCGGCAAGAGCTCCAGCGAGGTGAACAATCGATGCATGGAGAGCGAATTCACCGGCTTGGTTCGGGCTCAGTTGATGGCGAATGGCCTGCTCGATCTGGCTTGGCATACCCCAGACACGAATCAGCTCCGCGCCGACCTCGGTGAAGTCGTATCCGATGCTCGATTGTTCCACTTCGGCGAGCGGTGATCCGAGATATCCGGCTTCGACCAGAGCGGACTGTGCCCGTTGCGGAATGGTTTGATAGAGCACCAGATGGCCGATATCCCGCAATAGACCTTCGATAAAGAACCGCTCACTCTCCTCGATGCCGGTGGTTCTGGCGATCTTTCCTGCCAGGATGGCACAGCGCACGCTCTTTCGCCAGAAGGCTGGGAGGTCCATGAGGTCTGCAGTCATTCCCGTGAATGTCTGTCCGATAGTGGTGGAGGCGACTAAGTCACTGACGGGTTGCATGCCGAGTAGGGTGACGGCTCGAGCGATGTTATCGATCTGCTTAGGAAATCCATAGAGGGGGCTGTTCACGATTTTCAGGAGACGCGCGGAGATGGCCGGATCGAATTTCAGGGCATTGGCAAGATCGTCCATGGTCGATTCTGGATTGTCGACGACATCGCGAACGCGGAGGTAGATTTCTGGAAGCGTGAAGAGAGTTGAGCAGGATTGGACCAGTTCTTGAGCAGAGGCCATAACACACACCCTCTATGCGCTTGCCTACGTACAGTTTGATGAGGCGTTCAGCTATTTATCGGTTGTGATCCATCCAAACTAAAGGGGAGTGCGAGGATATCCAACTTTTTCAACAGAGCCTGACGGATGCTCGTGTATTCTACAGGTGGGGAGTCGGCTGGTGTGATGTGCTGTCTCGTTGGTAGGATTCACGCAGAAATGGGGGTCAGTGTAAGATTTCCTGGAGGTGAATGCCGGCCCCGACTTGAGAGCCAGCCTCTTTCTGTGAAGAAAGTCGATTACCGGAGATAGCCCAAGACTGGACTTCCCAGGCTTTACCGTGCACCGTTGGGGTGGTTGTTAGCACAAGGGGAGGTCCAATGGGTCATCAACCAAGGCCGCAGGGTATCCGGGCGAAGTACGTGTTCATCAACGCCCATCGTCATGAGTTTGATACGGCCGTCATGTGCCGTCTCCTCGACGTGTCGCGCAGCGGGTTCTAAAGCCGAGATCTACGAGTATATCGAGATGTTCTATAATCGCACCCGTCGACACAGTCATCTGAGTGGGGTCAGTCCGGAGACATTTGAAGCTCTGTCGAACCGGGCTTAACGGTGTCCGCAAAAGCCTGGGAAGTCCAGTCCAAGCCTACCAGTAATAGGTTGGGAATCCAACAATGTGATCAAACAGCCGTGGATCAGCGGCAGCTCAACCTCAAGCTGCCGCTGGCCCACTGTTCTGGTTTTTTGATTAGGTCACTGTGTCAGGTTTGCAACGGGCCCCTATCGTTGATCTAATCCAGACCCTCATTTATATAGCTTGACTCTCATATTCATTGCGCCCAGAGTGATGTTATCCGGTGTGAAGCCCCGCTGGCTGTCCCATCTCTTACGCTTCCTGCTTCTTCTCAGCGTGACCGATTCCTCAGTCTCCGCCGCTCCGATACCAGAGTTTCTCTGAACGGCTGCATGCCGTGTGTCGTGGTCTGCTTGCCTATGGCGGTGAGGGCCCTGATCTCTGTGAAAGAAGGTTGGCATCTTGCACTACGCACTGACGTTTCTGGTGATTGGATTGATTGCAGGCTCTCTTACTTTTCTTTACATAAGGCCACATAAGCACTGATGTTGTGAGTGGTTGGATCGATAGTCGGGGCTCTGCATGTAACCAGGATAGCCACGATCTATGCGGTCACTGGGATACCAGTCGGGTTGTGTAGACGGAGATGTCGGGCTATCCCACAGATTCCCGACGTCATGATCTGACAGCTACGTGACGGTGAGAGATCGATGTTGTGCACAGGAGGATGATGCTATGAACGCGAAGCAACTCAAAGGGAAATGGACACATTTCAAAGGCGAATTGAAACAGAAGTGGGGCAAGTTTACAGATGATGATTTGAAGCAGATTGAAGGCAACTACGACAAGTTCGTCGGCAAAGTTCAGGAACGGTATGCCGGGAAAAAGGCCGAGCTGATGAAGTGGGCGGAGGCGTGGCATGAGAAGCCGGCGCCAAAACCCGTGAAGAAGGGGAAATAGACGCACTGAGTTGATGCAACTCGCGAATGACGTCAGATGTAATCCGGTTACATCTCGTTTAAGGAGAACACCATGAACACACGCTATGTCCTGACACTTTGCGCGGCGCTGGTTATTGGTGGGTCACTTCTTGCCGGATCGGCGAATGCGCTCAGCAAGGCCGACGAGAAGACGCCGATCAATGACACGTGGCTCACGGCGAAGACCAAGATTGCTTTGTTTGCCAATGCCCGGATCAAGGGGAGTGAGATCACAGTCGAAACTTCACAGGGTTCGGCGACGATCCGTGGCAAGGTTGATTCTGACGCGGCAAAACAGATGGCGGGAGAGATCGCCAAAGGGATCGACGGCGTCAAGACGGTGAAGAACGACCTTCAAGTCATCGCCCGCACCAAACGTGAGGCGACCGATGACAAGGATGAGACGATTACAGCGCGAGTCATTGAGCAGATTGCGAAAGATTCCTATCTGAAGCAAGCCGGTATTGCCGTTCAGACTTTTGCGGGCGTGGTCTCGTTGAGCGGCGAGGTTGTGAACCTGATGGCCAGTGCGCAAGCGTCTTGGACTGTCTGGCAGGTTCCCGGTGTGAAGTCGGTGAAGAACGATCTCACAATGAAGGAGAAGACTTAAAACGTTATTCCCCAGACAAGGGGGCTCTATGTCCGTCGATTTCGATCTTCGTCGTATCAATGGAAGGCAGAGACTCTCACCGGTCTTGGGAGGGAGGAGACTCACACGCTCCCGCCCCTGGCCCGGGTAGACAGCCATCCCTTACAAACTCTTGGGCCGGTGCATGTCGAGTTTCAACGATGATTTATCTATGCGGTGATCGCCGGAGAGTTCATGAGTACCTGCTCGATCCTCGGGAAGGACCTGTCTGCCGGATGAATGAAAGAGGTGGTGTATGGCTCTTGTAAAGCTGGGCGCTCAGACGACTCGAAGGGCACTGTCCATTTGAAGGAGAGAGATGTTCATCGTCCCGACAATGCTTCCAATCTGTTGTGTCTGCGGGCTCATTCGAGATGAAACTGGATTTCGCCCTTATCATTGGACGCGCTGGGTCACGCCACGGACGTATCGTAAGACCCATGGTGTAAATCCGGCCGATATTCCTCCCACGCACACCTACTGTCTGACATGTTTCACGAAGGCTCAAGCGGCTGTGAAGCCGTGCGTCCGGGCGATCGAAACGCCGGCATGATCCTGCCCGCTGGCTCTCAGGAGATCGACCCCTCTTTTCCTGCTCCATGAGGCATCCCATCATGCTACAGAGTGAAATCTATGCGAAAGATGCCGTTCAATTCTCAGGCATTGCTCATCAAAACCGCCCACGACAAAACGACTCTGTCGTTGCCTACACGTTGGTCTTGAGACGTTCGTCCCGAACCGACCGTTGTACGAAGCAAGAAATGCCGAAGAGGGGCAACCCACCTGCTACCTCGGTTGCAGGCAGGCTCGCGAGGCTTCGCTTCCAAGAAAGAGACTTCCTAGATGAAGGTGACCAGTAAGATCGATCTCGGAAGTTTGCTCCATTTCAGGGCAAGCTTCCCCGAAAACGACTTAGCGGAACAGTACGCCGGCCGGGGAATGGCTGCTCAATGTCCCACTCTACCCACAAGGCTGAAGCAGTCTGGTCAAAATTGCTCAGTTTGAATGATCCAGAGGCAGGCGACTTCACGCTTGCCTAGTCGAAATCAAAGAAGGTTTAGGAAGGAGAGCTAGTCGTGCAGGACGATACTGAGGAGGGAGCTGTGCACATGGACGCCGCCATTGTACTTCAAGAATCCAAGCTTCCGGAACTTATTCATGAAGAAGCTCACCCGTGACCGCGTGGTGCCAACCATTTCGGCCAGCCGTTCTTGACTGATCTTCGGAATGATGATCTCCAACTGGCCTTCTTTCCCGAAATGAGCCATTAAGAGCAGTAGCCGAGCTAGCCGTTTCTCACTTGAGTTAAAGAGTTGATCAACCAAATCCTCTTGGATGCGAATGTTGCGTGACAGGAGATGCGTGAGGAACAGCTCGGAGAAGCTGGGTTCGTCGTGGAGCACACGGATCATTGCCTGTTTGTCAATGCGGACAAGAACGGAGTTTCCTAAGGCGATCGCCGTGGCCATGCATGTCAGCTGTCCGGCGAGACACCCTTCCCCGAAAAAGCTCCCCGGCTCCAGCATCGCGATGATGGCTTCTTTGCCTTGCTCCGACAGCACGGTGAGTTTGACCTGGCCGGCCTGAACGTAGAACACGGCATCCGCTGCATCTCCTTGCGAAAAGATCAGTTGAGGTTTGCTGTTCTGCAGCTTCGATTTGCCGGAGCCAACTTTTTCGAGAAAGATCTTGGGTGAAAATTGCGGAGGTTGTTTGCGAGCCATCGTAGACCTATGGTTATATGAAGAGCTGGCCCTGCATCACGTAGGTGCCTGATAGATGCGGTAATTGTGAAGAACGGGGGTGATATTGTCAATCAGCGGACGCCAGATGTCTAGGAAGGAGGGCGGGCCTCCGGATTCCACAGTCTCATCTCACGAACCAGTTACTTCTTCTGTGGGAGGACCTCAGGCTTGTTCGTGGTCTTGGCTCTTTCAATCTCGCATTCACCCTTCTCGCAGACCTTCGCTTTTGCCTCTTGTCTCTCCGCACAAGACTTCTTATCCTCTTGGCTAATGGCATTATTCGAGACATTGTTTCAGCTGGTCCTGAGCTGCCTTGAGACAGTCTTCGCAAGGGTTTTGTGCAAATACAGGGGAGCCAAGACAATAAGATAGAGAACAACGCCAACGCGAGCATGACATTCATAACATGACCCTCCTGTGATACATGCCGAGGACAGATTCACAACGTGCCAATGAATTCGGCGCAATCGTTTTTTGAACTATCGATGAACGTCCCTTTCCACCTCTCAGCGGCGATCAGCCGAATTGATCGCCGCTTGGATCTCAGTGAGGACATTCAATTTCTGTGTCATGTCTAAGCCCTGAGATTCGGCAAGATCCTGGCCACAGAACTGCAGTGAGGAGATCAGCATGCGGCACTCACCCCGCAGATGTTGATCGAAGGTGAATCGTCGCAGGCTGGGTTCGACCATCTTGCGGGCTTCGCGTTCATACAGGGGGTCGGCATGATCGAGCCGGCCCAGTGTCTTCACATTCTGCTCCAACGCGACCTCAAGCTGTTTGATCATCGCCAGAAGAAAGTCCAACCGCAGGCGGCCTTCAGTCCATTGGGTGGCGATGTGCCCATCGAGAGGTGCATTGTGGGCGACCGTCTTGCGGATCGGACCGTTGGTGGCCCAAGTCCATGCTCCCAGCCATTCACGAAATATCCCGAATGAATAATAGATTGCAGCGAAGGCGGCGACTGCACCCAACAACCAGAATGATATGAATCCGACATCCAGAGCCTGCATAGTTAAGCCTTCCCTGTCCGCAGCCGTTCGCTTATGATCATGTCGATCAAAATCCCGCGTACAGATCAATTTTGACCCGACGATTCATGTGCCGCCCTTCTTCAGTCTCATTGCTCTCGATTGGCTAGTTATCCCCTTTCATCAAACACCAGGCCGACGGCGAATGCCAATCTCCTGACAAAAGACATTAGCGAAATGCTCTTTTTCTTGCCGGCCCTGATTTGAAGAGAGATGTGGCCGGTCATCTCTTTTTAGATTGTGTAGGGGATGCCTTGTAGGCGAACATCATGACACCGAGCGTGATGAGCACAATCCCTAGAATCGCTATGGCTTCCATGGTCATGTCCTTTTCATGAGGTCGCCCAGCCTACTGCTTCCGAGCGGCGCTGGGCCAGGGCTACCGAGTCTGGACCGGATCGATCAGTCGTTCCCGACGCGAACGACCAGCTTGCCGAAATTCTTGCCTTCGAGCAGGATCGAAATATGATCGCCAGGCAAGTTGCCGTTGCGGCTCATGAAGGCGGCAGCGGCCAGGGATCTAATACTGCCACCCACCAGCGAGCCCGTTGATTTGATGCGCATTGCTATCTTAACCCTCATGAAAGTGAAGTATCGTATACCGGCGCGCCCTCTCCAGGGACGATTGGGAAGAAGCGTTGAATCAAACGCGCTGGGTCCGCGTATGGGGCTTCTTCAGGCATCAGTTGGATGCTGACCACCCGAGCTGAGTCTCCACGATGATGGAGCCATCGTGACGTGATAGGGGAGACGAGGCCGGGAGCCCCTGACGTCTGTCTCTAGATCAACGGCCATCACACCTTCGCTTCACCGGACAGCCGCTCACGCTCCCGTGATAAAGCAACCCGTCCAGCCTCGATCGCCTCGGTCACGACTGCCTGTTTGTCTTTCATGAACTCGCGTCCCTTGTCCACCGCCTGGTTCAAAGCCTGGGAGGTCGTATCGGCCAGCTCATGGACCTGCTCTTCGGCGCGCTGTCCATACCCGCGCACCTGCTCCCGAGACTTACGACCTGACTGCGGCGCCAGCAATAGCGCCATTGCTGCCCCCACCAATCCTCCGCCCACAAACGCCAATCCCACCGCTCCCAATGAACACCCTCTGTCATCTGCCATTATTCGTCCCTCCTTCTCGGTGAATGTGTGTTTTGACGGCACCCGCCGTGGCCCTGAACCCCGCCAGCATGCTGACCAACTTGACCAGGAACGATCGGCTTGTACCCTGCATCGTCTCTTGGACCCGTTGTACGGTGTCGCCGAGTGCCCCAGCCGCATGCAGCAGCACTGTCGCATGCTCGACCCCACCCCGCGCATGCTCGATGAGCCTGTTCAGATTCTCCGTCGCCGCCCGCATCTCCTTGAGCAACAAGGGTAGCTCGGCGTTCATGCGGACCAATAGGTATTCCGATTCCGCCACCGGTTTCCTGAGTTGTATCAATAGTGGAACCAGCAAGCCGACCAGCACCGCCAACGCTCCTGCCCCCACACACAGGGCAATCTCGACAATCATAAGACTCCTCCTCCGCTATCAGATAACCAAGGCCCTCCACGCGCCGTCTTATCGAAGGACACCGAATGCCCAGAGGACGACGAGCAACGTGAGCGGAACTCCCAGCAACCAGAGAATGATCGCTTTCCCCATAATGGCCTCTCCTTTCCTGCCCGGCTAACGAGCCGGATCTTGAGCATGCGCTTACGGGCCCAGCTCCTTCAGTAGGCTGGCCAGGTCCTCTGCATGCTCTTCTTCTTGCGCAAGGATCCCCTCCAAGACTTTACGCGTCGTGGGGTCATCCGTGCCGACATAGGCAACCATTTCACGATAGCTGTCGATCGCGATCCGTTCGGCAATCAGGTCTTCCGTGATCATCTCCACCAATGACTCTCCTTCGACATATTCTGAATGGCTCCGACTCAGCATCCCTTCCGGGGATAGATTCGGCTCACCCCCAAGTTGGACGATGCGTTCGGCCAATTGATCGGCATGGACTTGTTCCTCAGTGGCATGCTGGAGAAACTCGCCCTTCACGCTGAGGGAACTGAGCCCGGTGGCCATGAAGTAATGGCGCTTATAGCGCAGGACGCAGACGATTTCTGTGGCGAGGGCGTCATTCAGCAACTTGATCACCGTCTCCGCTTTGGCCTTGTACCCCGCTGTCATCGCGCCGTCTTCAATCCCTTGTCGTGCCCGAGCCCGGAGCGTCTTCACATCAGTCAGACCGATGGCTTCTTTGATGATGCCCTCCTTTCGGGGAGCACGAGACGTTGTTGTTCCAGGTTGCACCTGTATCGTTGTGGTTGCTTTCACGATTTCCTCCTGTCGGGGAGTACCCCCGTTTCTATTGTGTCGATCACGAATCGCCCAAGGCTTTCGGGTCATCCTCGGACTGCTTCCACCAAAGCCGCCTCGCTAAGCTGCAGCCGCTTTTCCACTGACTTCCAATCGATGTTGGCGAAGAATGCCTCGATGTAGGACGCCCTCTCTGAAGGCTTGTAATCGAGAAGATACGCGTGTTCCCATACATCCATCACGAGGAGCGGAATGAAGCCCGCTACATTTCCATTTTCATGCAGACTGATCCAGTGATTCGAGAGTCGGCCGTTGCGTGGGTTCACATAACAAATGGCCCAGCCCACTCCTCGCATCTTCCCCACGCTGGAAAAGTCCAATTTCCACATGTCATAGGTGCCGAAACTGTCTTCTGCAGCTTTCAAAAAGGCAGAGCCTCTGATCGGGCTTCTTGGCTCACGCCGTTATGCAAGTTTTCAAAGTAATATTCGTGCAAGACCATCCCGTTGTATTCAAATCCCAGCCGTCTGGTCAGCTCGGAATAGGCCGGCATTTCCTCCTGATCAATCCGTCCATCTTTGAGCAGCTCACCAATCTGGGTCGTGAGCTGGTTCGTGGCCTTCACATATCCCTCGTACAGTTTGAGATGCATCTCGAGCGTGCGATCAGAAATCCCGACCAGCCCCTGTAAGTTGAACGGCTTGACGTCGTAGTCATTGCCCAATTTCATGTGCCACCTCCTGTGTTCCTTCGATTGTTCAAACGGTCAGCGCCATGGCTGTCTGTGCGTCCCTCTGTGGCGAGAATTCTTCAACGCCGTCTCCCTTATGACAATTAAAGCACGCGTAGAAATGCCACCAGGTCCTGTTTCTCTTCAGCCGTCAACTGGGTTCCTAACACAAGATTGAAGAACTCCACGGTATCCTCTAAGGTCAGCAACCTCCCATCATGCAAGTACGGAGACGAATCCTTGATGCCTCGCAAGGGAAACGTCTTGATGGGGCCATCGGCGCTCGCCATACGTCCATTGATCATCCGCGGCTTGTAAAAGCGCTCCACCTTCAGATTGTGCATGGAATTGTCCGTGTAATAGGGCGCGTGATGGCAACCAGCGCATGTCGCTTTGCCGAAGAACAGGTCCTGCCCTCGCCTCTCAGACTCGGTGGCCTTTTGGGGATTCAACTTGCCGTCAATGCCCAGCTTGGGCGCCGGCGGGAAGTCCAGGAGTTCCTGGAACTCCGCCATGAAGTGCACCTGGCTGCCTCGTTCGAGAATGTTGACCCCTTTTTTGGTCGCGATCACCGGATCGCCGTCGAAGTAGGCGCCGCGCTGCTCAAACTCAGTGAAATCCTCCACCGTCTTCAGCGCCCGCTGCGAGCCAAACAGCCGCTGGATGTTCACGCCGCGCAACGTCGGGGTATCAATTCGATGACGGAACTCCTGCGGGCGGACGTCTCCGGCCAGATGGGTACTGGCGTTCGTGTGGCCGTTCGCATGACACTCGAAGCAGGTCACGCCACGGCTTGGACGCACGGTACGACGGTCTTCCGTCTGGTTGAATTGCTGCTGCGGGAACGGCGTGACGAGCAGCCGCAAGCCCTCGAGCTGTTTCGGATTCAGAATCCCGTTGAAGAATTCATAATAGTTGTCGATCGTCACCAATTTTCCCTGGGACACGTCGCCGAGATCGGGCCGGGTCGTCAGATAGATGGGGGGCGGGAACTCCGGCAAAAAATGGGCCGGCAGGTCGAAGTCCAGGTCGAAGCGAGTGAGATCACGGCCCTCCTGCTTCTGAATCTCCTCGATGTGGAACTTGGGGAACACCATCCCTCCTTCAGGGTGGTTGGGATGCGGAAGCGGAAAGAATCCAGCCGGAAACGAATCCTTCTCCCGGATCTCTTCGGGGCTCATGGCCTGAAGCTTTTCCCAGGTCATCCCCTGCGGAAGTGTGACTCGTATGCCTTCCTGAATAGGCTTACCGCGGGACATCGTGACATCTTTGGCCGGGCGGTTCGCGAGGTCGTACCGCTCCTTGAGCAAATCCATCTGCCGCTTCATGACCTCAGGCTTTGCGGCTTTCATCCGAGCCATGACGACGGCAAAGTCCTCCTTGAGATCAACGGGAGCATAGCTCGTTCCCTTCTGTGGTAATTCTTGCGCGTTCGGTGGCTTCTCTGTGGCCTTGCCCGAAACGGTCACCGGCGCCGCGATGAGCATGGCTCCGACAACCAGAGTGGCGCAGAGTGTGACTAAGTAATGTGTCTTCATGAATCCACTCCTTGGCCGTTTACGGCCTCATCATGTGAAGGTATGCGCCAGTTAGCAATTTCATCGTGTGATGCCTGGCCACAATTGCTCAGCGGCTCAGAATATCGTTTGAAGCGCCTATAGAAGGGGCCTCCGTTGACTTATTCCAGTCAGACTGAATCCCGCGGCATTCGTCAGGATTTTGAAGAAACAGGAATCATCGTTTCGCAATCGAATCTACATGGACGGAAGACGATGAACCCGTATCCGCGATGATTCTATCCCCCATGCGAATGTTATCGTTCCGGACGGTCGTAGAGTTTGATTGAAGGCGTATGTCCCTTCCCGTGAAGTCCCTGACCACGTACCCGTTCTCGTCAGTCCATACGACTTCCCCTTGGACGAGGTGAGGACTGTCGAGTCTGTACATGGTCGTCACGTACGGGGCATCGGAAGGCATGGGATTCGTAATCGCCATGACCTTGTCTCCTCCCGTGATGTTCCGGTCGAATCTGGTCGTGTTGTCCACTCGGAGACGCATGTCCCTTCCGCCTGAATCCCTGATGACGTACCCGTCCCCCTCAACCCGCACGACTTCCCCTTGAATGACGTTAGGATTGCCGAGTTTGTAAATACTGTACATCGAGGCATCGGACATCATCGTGCTCGTAATGACCACCACCCTGTCTCCTGTTCGGATGTCTCGATCGAGTCTAGTCGTGTTGTCTGTATGGAGACGCACATCCCTGCCGGAATTCTCTTTGATCACGTAATCGGTCCCGTCCTGCTGTTGGACAATACCTTCAACTGTTTGGAAGCGAGGCGAGGTGTTGGCTGAGGGAGGAGTCGGTTTCCCTGTGCCGCGTGTGATCGAAGTCGCATAGGCACTTGAAGGCAGGCCATCGAATCGTGCGGCTACGGTATCCCCGACCACGATATTATCTTTCACGGTTTTTCTGTCGAACGCGACACGTGTTTGTCGTCCGGATAGTTCCCTGATGACATAGGCGTTGCCTTCGTTCCGTACGACCTGGCCCTCGATGACCGGCAGTTGGGACTGAAAGACCGGTCTCATAGGCGCGTTCGTGGATGAAGGGGAGGTATCTGTCGCGCAACCTGCTAATCCAACAATCAGCAGACTGGCCAGTGCAAAGTGTGTCGTAGGTTGGGTCATGACGTTACTCCTTCTTCTCAGAGTTGATTTATTTTTTATTGCCGATGTCTAAACTAGCAGCAATCTCCTTAGATGATCTGGCAGCGTTGCCTGCCTTGCCGGTACTGCGGCACCCCGCCTTTTCTTGCGTGGTTTCGTCGGAGATCGCTGATGCATCGGTCTGCTCACGCCCACTCTTACTCGCGGTGACTTAGCTGCGAGATCCTGTTCGAACTCCTGATACAAGATGACGGGGGCTCAGGTAGTACATGTCTTTCTCTCCCATCTTAAACGCGGTGATGGAACCACAGTTTATGCACCGCAAGCCGTCATACATCCACGCCGATACATCAGTCGAGGAGCCGTAAAAATGCTCCAATATTTTTAGTCCTCCGCAACGTTCACAATTCATGATGTCCTCCTGGTTGGCAACTGCATATTCCGTGAAGATGTCATTTTTCAACGGAGTGCTGGAGATCGCAATTTTGAACTCATTAGTGATTCGACAGCTGAACTTCTATGGCTGTTCTTCTTGACCGTCATAAGGTTTCCTTTAGCATGCGAGAAATCGCATTGGATCTCGCGACGCATATTCTCGTTAATGCTATGCCTCTGGGTGGAGCGTATTCAGTGGTTATAATTGCTACAAGTTTGGAAGATTCATGATGGGAACCGTAGGACTCCGTCTGGTTTGATGCTCACCGGACCTAGCAGGCTGCGAAACAACTATTTCGACATGCGAGAATCTCGGTTATTCGCACATCTCGCGCCACATGCTACGCATGTGGCGCTGGCGGTCTTGTTTCAGCATCCTGCTCGGTCATATATCGATATTGGTCATGAGCCGGTACGCATGGTCCCCCTTAGGTGACTTCGCGAATCGTGTTTTCCACGATCGTTTTGATGATCTGCCGACAATCTTTTTATCCACGTGCTGCTCCGTCGACAATTGCCAAGCTTGTGTGGTGATCTTGGGAGGAGTGGCAGCTCATTTCGATCAACACCAGCTTGAACGATCGATGTGCCAGGATGGTTGAGTGCGGCACCTAATCCGCGTTTCACCAGTTTTGGATTATTGAGGGCGTCGAGTTCAGCCATCTCACAAGCCTTGGCCTCTGTCTGACCTCGAGGCGCGTCACCCAACAACCGAGGTAATTCCCACGCTCTGGTCAATATTGCTCCAGCTTCCCAAGACTCTGGAGCGAGTACCCTTTCAGGTTGTGCTGTGTTTTTACATCTAACCGAGGAGGCTCCCATGGTATCTATTCCCAAAGTCGTCGGTGTCCTGTCGTGTAGTTTCTTACTGTGCCTCGGGTCTGTCCAATGCCGTGCAAAGCAAGAAACATGCGCCTGGACCATCAGACGTGATGAAAACTGATTCCGTCACTGATAAGGCAAGGTTTTCAGTCTGATGATGATAAGCAAAAGAACGTGGACAATCAGAAGGGAGGTAACCGTACAAGACGGCACTAAGACGATTCAAGGGCGAACTGACCCGCATCGAAGACGGCAACTATTTCGTCAAGGTGAAGGACGGTGAGAAGAAATCACGTTTGCATACCGATAAAACGACCAAGATGATGGGCGAAATAAAAAAGGTTGATCGTATTGAGGCGAAGATGAACAATCAGAATCACGCGCTGTCGATCCACTTGGCGAAATGAAGACGTGATGCCGGTCACGAAAATGAAGCCGGTCGTGCGACTAACTCAGCCTCTCAAATTAAGCAAAGCCGGTTTGCTGGGGGCGGTCGCAATTGGCCCCACTAAACGCCGGCAGGTCGCTACGTCCTGAGGGTAGCGACCTGCCGGCTCCTTGGGCAATGCTGCGTGAACGGATCATGCAAACGGTCTCGTTGTCCGCGATAATAAGTAGGATAAGGAGAGTGGAGTACACGTGATCGGTCAATAGAAAGCACCTGACTGCGTCTGGTCGAATTCTCACCAGACTTCTCAGAAGGGGAGGGACACTGGTGAGTCAGCCGCATCAGATCCGACGATGCCACATTCCTACTATTAACTATCGGCTCATCGATCGTTCCTGTTGCTGATCAATGTGGTCAACAAGCTTTCCGCCGTTCGCCTGTCAGAGGCAAAGAGGCGAGAATATTGCCCCTGTGAGAGACTCCTAAACTCGTCCTGTTCACCGGCAGGAATGTTCATCAAGACGGCCAACGATCTGACATATTCTCCATTGCCACGTGCGATGTCCTGTTCCAGATTCTCGAACGCAACTGCGGCAAACAGACGCGCCTTTTGGCTTTTTTGTATGACGCCGTCGGCGTCGATCCATGACCCCCGGACTCGTGCTCGATGTGAATTTGGCGAACGTGTCGACGGTGGCCTTGGATGTATTACAGGCAGAAACGACAAGCCCAACGCTCGCCAGTACCAATGCACCGACTGAAACCTTTCAACGTCATAATGCGCATGAGACACACCTCCTACCTGTTTGAACTCCCACTAGTAACAAACAGACCAACCTCTTCTAGGTACGGACTGGGCCGGCCCTGAGGACTGGCCCAATCTCTTATGCTTGAATTCCTACCTTCATAGACGAGAACCTACTGCTTTGGCTGTAGAGTGTCTAATGGACACTGCGTGGTTTTTTTCCGTGGCCTGGGCCTCGACTTTTTCAGCCGACATTGATGGAACCGTCCAAGGTAGTGGTCTTGTCTACATGGAGGCGAATTTCCTTTCCGGACATCTCCTTCACCACATAAAACTCCCCATCGATTTTCAGTAGGTCCCCTTTAACAGTCTGGGAGCTTGGCGCGGCCATCTCACCAGCCGCGTA
>CAVVIR010000031.1:0-78162 GCA_963748375.1 uncultured Nitrospiraceae bacterium | reverse complement strand
TACGACCCGTACCTTGCAACCAGCCAGAGGGCGGCTGCTCCAGGACATGATAACAATGGAAACTCGCGTGCTCGCGTGCATACTCGTCCCACTCCTCTCGGAAGATGATGTCGGCCTCGGCCTTGTTGGCAAAGACCAGAAACAACTCGATAGGGAGGCTCTGGGCAAGAATCCAGCGAATGATAGAAATCATCGGGGTGATGCCCGTGCCGCCGGCCACAAACCCCACCTTCTTCGCCATGCCGTCCACCCAATGGCCACCAGGATTCGGCCCGCTCATCAGCACGGGGTCTCCAGCCCCCCGCGCATGGAGATACTTCGACACCACGCCGGTTTCGTACCGTTTGACCGTCAAGTCGAAATATCCCGTAGCCCCAGGCATCGACGACGGCGTGTAGGGCCTTTTTACCTGTTTCCCATCGATCGACGCATGGACATAGAGAAAATCGCCTGGCAGCATGTCCAACGTGGCATCGTCAGGCAGGGCAAAGCAGAACGTCTTTGTGTCGTGGGTATCCTGATGAATCGCCGAGAGTTCGTAGGGTACGGGCGTCTTCGACTTGATGCGTGTGATAGGTTCCACACTCATGCGCCCATCATACGAGTCTCAGAGAAAGGTCGCAACTGAGAAAATGGATACAGAGGACGGCTAAGGATTGAGATGACAGCGGTGACAGGAGACTCGATCTTCGATCTGAATCGAATGAAGATTCCTTCATCGCGCACGGGGAGATCAGAAACTGGGAATGGCTCCTGACCTTGGCCCTGGCTGGTGCAGCAATGCTGTCGGCCTGCTAGAAAAACCTAACCCGCTTGGGAATAGCGTTCGCATCAGATTCTGGAACAGCACCCAGTCCGAATCGTACGTCCAGCTCTTAGGGAACCGTGGTCGTTTCAAACGCTTTGGCCACCAGTGTTTTCTCTTTCATCCGGTTCACCAACCCTGCGTAACTGAAATCGCGGATAATGCTGGTAAACTGCGCGTGGTAATTGCCGATTATGCTGGCCCCATCGATAACCACATCGTACACAAGCCAATTGCCCAGCCGATTCGCCAATCGGAAATCGAGGAGCGTGTCCGTCTTCTCGCCGGCCAGCTTCGTTTTGACTTCGGCAAACCGCCCTTCGAGCTGTTCCGACAGATAGAACACCTGTTCACCCGTATAGTCGTCGATCCGCCCGGCAAACGTGTCTCGGAGTAATTGAACGAAGAGACCGACAAATTCCTGCCGTTCACTCTCCGTCAGCTCCCCCCAGGGGACACCCAGGGCACGTTTGGCCATCTCTTCATAACTCACTCGACCCCTCACGACCTGCTCGATCCGCTGGCGTCGCTCCACAGCGCGGTCAGGCTGATTCAATTCAGCATTGTCGAGGATATGAACCACTTCGGTAATCGTGCTCTTCACGGCTTCTGTGGGAGTCATCTCAGCAGCAGCCGCACCAGTTGCTGTCAGCGCCAATAGCACAGCCGCGCTGGCCATCACGATCCAGCTCGAGCCGATACGTTGTTTGGGACCGATAGAACTCTGATTCACAGCATTGTGGAATATCTGGCCCATGGGATGGCCCTCCTCAGTTTTGCCAACAAGGGAGTTGCCTCCAGCTATCCAGCTATCCAGCTATACAGCTAAGCTACACAGAAGACTCATGCTGGACCGGCAAATCGAGAGAGCGCCATGATCCGACAGCTAAAAGGCTAGCGAAGCCAGCGACATAGGCTGTTGGATCATCATCGTCTCATGAAGAAAAGACGCGCGAAGCCTTGAACGCAATGCGGCAGAATGACTAAGCCAGAACTCACATGTCACTTAAATGCATCACTTGGGAAATGGACCGGCATCCAAACTGAGACAGCGCGCGGTGCGCGCTCGGAGAGGGAGTCGATGAAGCCATCCCCCGCCAGGAATATCTTCATCATCGCCATGGCATAACGTCTCGCCCCCGGATGAGGCGAAATGCCTCCGGTTGACTGCAACACCATGAGTGTTATCAATAATAGGCCAAGTGTCAGCACATCTCGGTCAGACCAATGCTCCGAAAAAGAAGTGCCAGCACTTCTCGGTCACTCGATGAAACGTTTTGTGGGAAAGACATACTCGATCGTCTTGACCAGCGGCGGCTGGTCGGGCTCACGGCGGCGTAATCGATAGCAACGGATCTGGTGATGCTCAAAATCAACCTCGCAACGCAAGAGCCGGTGGGGCCACATGGGATCGACCGGAAAGGGTCGTCCCAAGAGGGAAACCTGCCCTTGGGCATCGGTGCGACGCAGATAGATCATTTGCCCACGCGGGTGGGCCTGCAGATTCAGAGACCAGTCGGCTGGGAATGGACGCCGTGGAGGGCCGTGCTCCGTTCGCTGCGCCAGACGGCCGCAATAGGCGGCGAGAAACTGCTCCGATCGGCTCTGGACCATGGCCAGGTCGGCATGGTGAAAGCGCTGCCAGACCTTGGCCTGCCAGAGACCGTTGAAGGGCTCGATCACGGCTTGAAAGCCCTGCTCCCGTGGGGGCACAAAGATCGGCGTGATCCCCAGGCTCAAACACACGCGCACGACACGGCCCAGCACATCGGGATGGTTGTGACCACCTTGAAATCGCGTATCGTTGTCGAACTGGGCGAACGAGGGCAGCCCGTGTCGGCGCCAATAGGGCACCACGTGCTCCAGCACGGTGGGGGCGGTCACCCCTGCCAGCGGCCAAGCCACTGCGTCGGGGCCCCACAACGCTTTGCCGGTCAACACGTCGATCTCGCCACGGCCCTCGATGACCAACCCTTCGATCACGTCGAAGGCATCCACCTCGGCTTGTCGCAGGTGGAGTGCGGGGACATACCAGCCCGACGGCGGAGCTTGCCGACGCAGGCGTCGGCGGCCATCCAACACGCCGTGGCGCTGCAGAATGCGGCCGATGGTCCGGACGCTGGGCAGCGGGAGCCGGGGGCTCTCGGCGCGCACCGTGTCGGCAATGATCTGCGCCCCGTAAAACCCCAGCGCACTGGTCGTGGCCAAACGCTGTCGACAGGCCAGTACCGCCAGCTCCACCTCCGGGGACGTGCCATGGTGGACTCGGCCGGGGGCTCGGGAGTGGGTGCTCCAGTCCACCTGCTCGAGCGGGGCCGTACCCGCCCGAGCGAGCCACCACTGCAGCGTCGAAAGCGCCACCCCAAACTCGGTCGCCACTTGCCGTTGGGGTCGGCCTTGGCGGACTGCCGCAACCATGTGGCACCGACGGTCGTGACGCGTTTTTTCTCATCATGTCATCTCCTCCCATGTCGGAGAAATACACGAGCTGACCGAGAACTGCTGACACATACGTTGACCGAGATGTGCTGACACTTGGCCAATAATCAGTATCCATAAACACTGAGAGGAGGCCAACAGAGGCTGGGGGAATGGCCGAGTAGGTACGTGACGAAACACTGCATGGGGAAACGACGGTAGGGGTGGAGGGTTTGACAAGGCCGGGCCCAACGCCGCCGGAGCGGCTGAAAGGAGCCCTATGTGGTTACTAGTCATTGTGCTCCTCAACATAGTGCCGGGGCTTGAAAAAATCACCGTGCTGAATACGTTTGCCACGTCTGAGGAATGCCAGAGTGAACGAAACCGGATAGGCTTTGAGATGGCGGCAGCCTATCCCTATGAACGTGATTTTGTTATTGCCTGTCGATTGAATCCAAAGCAGAGCTCATAAGAGCGCTGAAGGGAAGAAGGGAGAGTCAGCGTCGGTGAAACTGAAAATGAGGATGAGGATCTACCGACATGCGACCTCATGAGGTCGAGCAAACTGCACAATCAATTGCTTAAAGGCAGGAGTAACCATGAATTCCCGTCAGCAGATCAGTCGTTTAAACAAAGACTATCGCGGTAGGGACGGTCATTGCTGACCGCCCCCCGCACAGATCCGTACGTGCGGCACTACCGCATACGGCTCTTACCTTGGATGTTGACATGCAAACCGCACGTTGGGATAAGGATGAAGGATCTTCGGTGTCGGTAGCCAGCGTGTGCAGAGCTTCGAGAACTTTTCCCAGGTCAAGCGGCGTCCGCGTTGGCTGCGACGGCGCAGCGTGCGGAGCCACAGGTCCTGGATCGCATCACGGAACTGTCGCAGGCGTGCATAGTTGCCAGGGACAGCATAGTACTGACACCAGCCGCGATATACACTGTGCAGCCACGCGCCGACTTGCGCCAGGTCGTCGTGGCGTCTCCGTGAGAGCTTCTCCTTGAGGTCTGCCAGTTTGGCGTGGAATTTCTTCCGCGACGTTTTGCGGTGGATCGTGAAATCGCCTCGCCGGGTCTTGCCGCTGATATGCGTAAAACCCAGAAAGTCGAATGTCTCCGGCGGGCCATCACCGCGTTTCGCTCGCCGCTCCTCTGCGTAGCGTCCGAATTCGATCAGCCGCGTTTTCTCCGCGTGCAGCTCCAAGCCGAACTTGGCACACCGCTCTCCCAATGCGGCCAAACATTTTCGGGCATCCGATTCCTCGCGGAACCCGATCACAAAGTCGTCAGCATAGCGTACGATGGTGACTTCACCTATGGCTTGGCGTGTGCGCCAATCCTGAATCCAGAGGTCCAACGCGTAGTGTAAGAACACGTTCGCAAGCAGCGGCGAAATCACCGCTCCCTGGGGCGTTCCGACTTTCGTGGGGGACCACTCGCCATCTTCCGATACTCCGGCCCTGAGCCATTTCTTCAAGAGCCGCAGCATCCGTCCGTCGGCGATTCGATGCTCCAGAAACTTCATCAGCCATTCGTGACTGATGTTATCAAAGAAGCCCCGAATGTCCGCATCGATGATCCAGTTCACTTTCTGCTTCGTGACCCCCACAAACAGCGCATCCAGGGCTTGGTGACAGCTCCGTCCGGGACGAAAACCGTAACTGAACCCCAGAAAGTCTTGTTCGTAGATACATTCCAGCACCGTGCGTGCCGCCTGTTGGACGATCTTGTCCTCCAGAGCCGCGATTCCCAGCGGTCGCATCCGGCCATCAGGCTTTGGGATGTAGGTCCGCTTGGAAGGCTTGGCCCGGTACGCTCCACGATGGATTCGTCCATGCAGATCGTCGATCCGCTGTTCAAACTCCACCGCGTAGTCACGCCACATTTCACCATCGACTCCCGGCGCGGCGTGCTTCTTCAATTCGAAGAAGCTCGCTCGCAAGAATTCCGGTGTAATGTGGTGCAGCAAGCTGGTGAACTTCACCTGCTTATCCTTCTGTGCCGCTTCACGTACACCCAGCAATCCGCGCGATCTAGGTACGAACGGTGTCCCGTCCGCGTTCCGGCGTTGAGTCCGGTCCAGTAGCGATTGCCCGGTGTTTTCCTTGGTCAGCTCCCTTCCCTCCACCAACTCCGCGGGCAGCCGCACGCTTCCCTTGTTCGCCGGCTTCTTTGGTACTATGGGGCTGTCTGACTCCCCAGCGACGTGCCTGTCGGGAGTGTGGCCTCGCGCCTTCTCCGACCGATCCGCTCCCATGGGAGAAGCGGATGTCGCTGGGGTCTCTCGGCTTCCGTGAGGAAAGTTTCCAACCGTGCCTGTGGTCTTAGACTCCGTGGGGGTCACGCCGGACTCGCCTTTGATGCTCGACATGACTATTGCCTTCCCCTTGTCAGGACAAGGTCGGCCACCGCAGAAGGATGTTTTCGGAGCTCCATACACAGCCCGGCTGTACCTCTGTGAACGCTTCGTCCTGTCGGTTGCCCGACAACACGCATCACGCGAGGCCAAGGCGACTGGCTAAGTCTTACCTTGTACGACTCTTTCATTCGCGACTTTCCTCCGGCTTCGCGCCGACGCACCCCAACAACTTTCGAATGCCTTCGGAATCTTCCGCAATAAGAATTCTTTTGCCTCAACCATCCATAGTTGGCTCCTCGTTGTCGGGGTAGCATGCTTTTTTGAACAGCCCCCTGTTGCCCGGGCGCACGATCCTCAGTTTGTCATCCGGACCGGGGAGAAAGCGCCCCGCTCAATCAAAACTGGCTGAGTGCCTGTGCGCAGCATACTCAGCCGCTTAGCCCGCATTATTCATGATAGTTCGTTGCGAAAGCGTGCGGACGCGACGCGAGACAAGCACTCGGAGGCGTGAAGCGCTGAGGCATACTCGTACAGTATGTCGAAGCGCTGAACAGCGAGACTTGCTGGCCAGCCGCGTATCCGCGCGTGCAGCAGAAGGTTCATGAATAATGCAGGTTGCCGGCATCGACTTCACCTTTATTATTCTTCGTACAGTATAGATCTCTAGTAAGGAAATGACTGGTGTGTCAGGCCACGCGCCCCTACAGAATTTGGCGAATTCGACACCGCTGAATCCGTGCATAGGACCATCCGCGATGACAACATCAAAATGTCGTTTTCGCATCTCAACTGTTCCTATTGCGCCATCACAGGCCGCATACACAGCATATCCTTCTTGCTCCAAGGGCCGAAAAGGCCGGGGAAGAGTCTCGTGCCCCCTCCTCTAACCCTTCGAGCATAAAACTCCCCATTAACCGAGTGAACGTTTCCGAATATAAAATCGCTTTCTGCACTTATTGCACCGCCAGGGAAACCTGCCGAACAGTCGACGGAGTAAATCCCGCCCTCCATGCCGCACAGAACGGCGGCAGCCTACTGAAAAACAGTAAGGGCAACTCACATCGACCCCGATAGCCGATCCGGAATGGACGCTGGCCTCGACGTTCCCGAAGGGCACAGATGGAATATGCTCTGTCAGCATCTAGCCCTCGAACTCGAACCGATCGCTACAGAGTTGGCGAAGCCGACGCGCGTTATCATGCGACATCCACAGAAAGACGACTCCCAGCATGGCCCTCTTTGACCCATTGCACCTTCCCAGATCACATTGCACGGAGGCTGTCCCATCGTTCGGCAATACTGTCGCACTCCCTCTTTATCTGCCGACACGATTCCCCTCAGAAACGAGTGCGCAATACTCATGCGTACCTCCTGTGAGTCCGTACGATCAAGGCAGATTATTCGATGTGTGAGGATTCGCGTCTTCGTGTATTGACGGAAAGGGTCCCTACGGGTAGACGTGGGATTCGACCGCGTGAGATCTCCGCCATGACACGTTCCGTATGTATGGGCTGCGCTAACGCGCGTGACTGAATCGTGTTCGATCTTCCGGCTCCCTCTGTGTGCGACTCTACCTGTGCCGGCACACGCGAAATCACCCTATTGGCACGAATGTATACGTCCTCAAGGTTTCCGCAATTCACGCACCGTGCCATATCGATCCCCTTATGGGATTCTCGATCCATGAGTTCACAATTTGTTTCGATGACCATCAATCCCCCACACCGTTCACACGACATATCGTTCCCTCCTGGCTTTTGTCGCTCGTCCTCTTCCGCCAAACGATGAAAGCCTGACCGATTCGACTAGCGCCTCCTTATGGACATCCGTTCGCACAGTTTCCTTCATGCAACGCCTGCGTCGTCGTCAGGTTCATACGGAAGGATTCATTGCCGGCAGTTGCAGAGCATTCTGGAATGGGTTCAAAGCAACAAAGGGCTGACCTCCAAACTGGGAAGAGAACTCGACTGTGGAGGGTAGCGCAGCACCGAACTGGCTCACGCGACGCCCATCGGAGAGATTGGGTTTCTGGATTTCCTGAACCGGTCCGATGATTGTCGGAGCCTGCTGATGCGCAGAAATTCCGATCTCCGGCGGGGTCGTTCGCATCTTGAACACTTGTCGCTTCCCGTTATAAGGAAGAACCGAAACTTTCATGCCCTGTGTGAGAGCTCTGGCTTGGGTCTTACCGCTGGGTGTGATCATGGTTTGACTGACGCGTGCGCTCTTGCGAATATTCTGGCTCACACACATACCGATTGCGGCAATCTCCTGATCCACGGTATTGCCCCAGGCAAATAGGCTCTTATTCATAGACGGCGCAACCTCTCGCACTGGAGGCAGAACGAATCCACCAAAAATGTCTCGCTCTGAGGTGTTGATGAGTGACAGAGTACTTGCCATGGCAGCCTTCCATGCTGTCATATTTTGGATCGCCCCACTATCTTCAGTGAGCTGGCATTCTGCTGCCGCAGCCAGACTTGCGAAGTCAACGGTCGAGATAAAGCTCCCGGCGGCTAAAACGGACGGAATCAGAGGCCACAACCACCTGTGTTTCCTCCTGCTGTGCGTTACGAGGGAATTGAGTTGTCATAGAGCAGCCCTCCTTGTTCTTCTCATCGTATAGCGGCATTACACACGACCTCGGCGTAGCGCTCGATCAGATTGCACCCAAACCCACAGTCAGATGTTCAGCGGCCTTGGGGTAGGCAAATTCTTACGTGTCTACAGGGAACCCAGGAAAGACAGATTAGGAAGGGAGGAGGAGATATAATGGGTTAAGGCTGCGGACGATTCGAACCAGGGTTTCCCACAATGACTGCTCGATAGATACTGACGTCTTTCACGCTCAAAAACGCACTCCGGCTATGCGCCTGAGGGTTTTGCCATGGGCGACATGCACAAGACCAGGAATTCACGACCTCGCAGCACAGCGTGAAACAGCTGACTAGTGTCACCCTGCTGGCGTTGCATGAGAATAAGGTCAACGGCAGAGGCGTGGCTGTATCTGCTACCCGCCATGATTTTTGGAAGGAGCGAGTTGATTGGAGGCCTGGTGGGCATGTGTAGCTGGAGACCAACGGGCCTGCTTACTCCCTCTATAGGCGCACCACACACACAACAAGCCTCCCATTACCATGCTGGCCACCACCATGGTAATGCTTCCGACAATCCAAAACATGAATAATTCGTATAGCATGGAGCGCCCCTCCTGAAAAAATTATATCGGCTCAGCGCAGATTCGAGTGGATGAATGATCCACTTCCGAGGCAAGAAGGCGGTCAGAATCTTGAGCCGCAAGTACGCCTCGTCCCGATAGCCATAGGCGCGCCGTTGCATTACGCGAATCTTGTGATTCAGACCTTTGACGAACCCCCGCTTGCCCTTGTTGCGAGGTGTGCACTACATAGATGCTCGCTGGCATATCGGCGCTCCGCTCTCTCTAGTGCTGTGTAATAACGTGGTGTCACCAGGCGCCGCTGGTATCAATAACCTCCAGTACTCGCGACTGCCAATTGATCACCGCGTTACGCACGTGCATTTTGTCCTTCAGGTTAGGACATTCAGCCCGGATGATTCCGGCGGAAAATTCGGACAAGAAACTGATCTTGATTTTGGCGAGCGCGCGGTCCGTCTCGATTTCATGGCAGGGCGAGGCCGCGAGCCCCCTATCGATGTTGGCCTGCCCGAAGGCGGCACCGCCAAACCCAGTGCCTGCGACATTACCACATACCGGGCTACAGCCCCCCAGCTCAATGCGCTAAAAAAGTCTGCGATGCCGGCTCCGGTGACGCCTTCCATCACGAGGTGCGCCGTATCGTCGTCAATGAAATCGATTTCGGCAAAGCCGCCGATTTTAAATTGGAGCCTGCTCTTCCTCTTAAACAGCTTGGTCATACTCCTCTTGTGTGATGATGTGTTTCTCCAACAGCAGCCGGAGCGTGCGATGGTCCTCGCTCCCGGCGAAACTGAGCCCCGTGAAGAGGAGTGCGGTTACCAGCGCCGCCAATACATGGCCCGGTGTGATTCGACCCCAATACATCGTCGCCTTCATTAGGTAAAAACTCCCTTCCCTCCAGAGAGATTGTTTCGAACAACCTGCTCACGCCAACAGTATTCACCTTGTTCGTCTGGTGGCTGGTCTGAAAGAGCCGGCTCTCCGCACGTGTCTTGGAATGTTTTCTAGCCACCACTTTCCCCCCATCCTGCTCCACGGACTGCACAACGAACCACACAGCCACCCCAAGTAAGAGAAGCCCATGGAACACCACGAGGACCAAGAGGATACTCGTGAACATAAGTTATCGCCTCACACGAATCTCGCCACCACTTCGCAGATGTCTGGCTCGTTACTGATGTTGCCCCCGGCCGAGGGTCCACTCTTGGTTCATCAGGAAAATTTGATAGCTCAGTCCTACACGATGGAGTGTAATCAGGTTCTTTCGGCGCAGCCGATCGATGGCAAGAAACAATTCTGGCCACCTGAGATCTGGTCGCTCAGCGATGAGGTCATCCATCATCAGCCCCTCATACGGTTGAAGCATGCTCAGCACAGCCTCGTCCGCGTCCACACTTTCTGTGCCCATGATCTGTTTCTCCTTTGCCACCACATTGCCGATTACAAACGCGCCCGATCTCTCGTCGTCATCGACCACGAACACGCGTTTCCCATAGCCGATTCGGTGTCTCCCCTTCCGATATAGTGGATTCAGGTACCCCTTCGACTAGAGTACCTTTCCCCTCTCGGAGCGGATACGCTTGCACCGGACTTTGGACGTCGTCGCAATGACAGTATCGATTCTCGATCACACCATTTCCGCAGACTAATTCGTACATCGAAGCCGCAAGCTCGGTACCCAACACTCCTCCGCAACGCTGACAACTCATCTCCAGTTCTCCTATCTCCCCAACAGACTCCGCGCCGATGAACTTCGGAGAAATACTGTATCTAACCTGCCATAGCGCGCCAAAATCCGTTTTCGCCGATGGCTTCTGAATTAAAGTAAACACCATCACCTCATTGGGAGGGATAAGAGTCAGCCGTTCATGCATGTGGTAATTGGCCGATACCATCTGTAGGAATTGTCCTACGGGGAAGAGAAAGGACAAGAAAGGGAATTAGAACGTCGAGCGTAACTGGCAGGCATTACGCTCGCGATCTCATCGTGAACGCATAAGCTGCAAGTCTGGAAGGTTGAAGAAATTCGTGATCGAACCGAGGCCACGCACCGGTGATCGTAGGGTAACGAATGGCAATGTTCCTCGTGCCCATGCGAAAGGCCGACTCGCTGATTCACGAGGTCGATAGATTCGATGTCTCCGTGGAAGAATGTCACGCGACGGAACAACTTGCGGATTGGGCTGACGATATTGCTCGCCGCCGCGCGCAAGTATGTGTTCGAATTGCAGCGTGGCATACATGCCACCGAAGCCCCCGCCTAAAATCAGCGCCTGTGGCTTGCCCATGGATTGTGTCGGTTTCTCAGATTAGTTTTACGCGGAGTAAGAGATGGTCGCTACTCACCGCCGCTTAAGAGTCCAGTTCCACTTCGCGTGGATCTGACTCATCACCGATGAGATGCAGCCAGTTCTTCACGCCGTTGGTCCTGACCGACTGTCCACGCTCGGTTTGTCAGGCGAATTTGATAGCACCGGCCCACTCGATAGAGCGCAATCAGGCGCTTTCGGCTCAGCCGATCGATGGCGAGAAACAATTGTGCCCAACTGAAATCTGGTTGGCCGGCGATGACGTCTTCCATCATGAGGCCATCATATCGTTGCAGCATGTTCAGGATCGCCTCGTCTGCATGTACATTTCCTGTGCCCATGATCTGGTCCTCCTTGTTCCTATGCGCCGACTGCCCTACGCACCAACCTGCTCCATTCCGTACTGGGATTCCCACTCCAGGCCCTCCCACAGCTAAGGCGAGCATCATCAAAAGAAGACCGGGGTCAGATGACTGACGAATCCAGGCAAAGGCTCCATGTGCCGTCGCCATTTCACTCATATCCCATTGTGCCTTCGAAACGATGATGACCGGGGTATCGGACCGGATGACCCGACTCTGCGCCAAGAGCTCGAACCCATTCAGGTGAGGCATGTGGGAATCAGCCACCACGGCATCAAAGTGTTGTTGCTGCATGTCGTTCAGGGCATCCAAACCATCACTAGCCTGAACGACAATGAAGCCAACCCGTTCCAACAGAAGGGCGGTCTCCTGCCTCGCGCTCTGATCGTCATCAACCACCAGCACATGTTTCCCATAGCCAAACATGGTGTCCCCCTTTCATCTAGTGGGTGCAGGCAGCTCCCCTGTGAGAGTGCCCCTCCCCTCTCTTGGCCGACCCTCTTGCACCGGACTGTCGATGTCGGCGCAATGACAATATCGGGTCTCGATCACAACTTTTTTGCAGACCAATGCGTACATCGCAGATGCAAGCTCGGCAGCCAACATTCCTCCACAGCGCTGACAACTCATAACCGGTCCCCTTTCCTCTCCAGTAATCCCCCGGCCCCATCAGCTATGGACGCATACTTTGCCTGGCCCGGCACAGTGAGTCAGAGATCATTCTCAACGATGGCCTATGAATTGAAGTAAACACCATCGCCTCATTGGAAGGGATAGGAGTGAGTCGTTCATGCCTGTGGTAATTGGCCGATGCTGTTTGTAAGAATTGGCTGACGGAGAAGGGAGAGGGTAAAGAGAGGAAGCAATGGGTATATGACAACGGGCAGGAAATTACACTAGGACGCACATGACAAATCAACTGAAGAGGTCATTCAACGATGTGATGCTGAACAGCATAGCGCGCCAAGTCCGCATTCGTTTTGACATTCAACTTCGTCAGGATGCGGGAGCGGTAGGTACTGATGGTTTTGACGCTGAGGGAGAGTTGATTGGAAATATCGGTAATCGTGTGTCCGGCGGCGATTAATCTAAACACCTGGTTCTCCCGATCGGACAAGGAATCGTGAAGCGGCTGATCGCTGTCGCCGTGTTGCTGCAGGTGTGTCGCAAGGAGTTCCGCCGTGTTAGGTGAAATATATTTGCCTCCCTTCCAGATGGTCCTAATGGCATGCACCAATTCCTGTGGAGCGCTTTCCTTCGTCAGGTACCCGGCCCCACCGGCACGTAACACCCGCACGGCAAACTGGTCCTCGGGATGCATGCTGAGCACGAGCACAGGGAGGCTCGGGCAGAGCCGTTTCAATTCGTGCAACCCCTCCAGCCCGCCACGTCCCGGCATCGTCAGATCCAGGACCACCACGTCCCATCGCTGTTTCTGCGCTCGCTCCAGCAGCTCTGGGACGTTCGACGCTTCGCCGATCACGGCCCCGGGAAATTCATCGATGAGAATCTGGACAAGGCCGCGACGCAGGTACGGGTGATCGTCTGCGAGAAGAATGTTAATCATCTGTTGTCCGATACAGCGGGATATTGACGGTGACCGTGGTCCCCGTTTCCGCCATGCCCTGAATATCGAACGTACCGCCCTGCTGTTGGGCACGCAGGCGCATCCCTAGCAGACCGAACGATTTTGGTCCGAACTGCTCCACGCTGCTAATACCTTTGCCGTTATCTCCAACTTGCAAGATCACCTGCTCACCGGATTGTTCCAATCTGATATCGACATTGGTGGCGTGAGCATGCCTCGCCACATTGGTTAAGACCTCTTGGAGGATACGGAATAACGCGGTCGATTGCTCAGGGCCCAACGCCATGTTGCGGGGCTTGATGGTCGTGTCGCAGGCAATTCCGGTCCGATGCTGAAACTCTTGCGCCTGCCATTCGACCGCAGCTTCCAAACCGAGTTCATCCAAGACACCGGGCCTCAAGGTCGTGGCGATATCACGCACCGATTGAATGGTCGAGTCAAGGAGCTCCCGTGCCGAGTCCAGCCGTGCAAGCACCGCGGCATGCCAGGCCGACTCGATCGATTCCGTGATCCGCTTGTGAACCCAAGCCACATCCAGTTTCACACCCGTCAACGCCCCTCCCAGCACATCATGCACCTCAAGTGCGATTCTGGTTCGCTCTTCTTCTCGCACCGATTCAAGGCGAACGGCGAGCGCCGCGAGTTGGTTGCGAGAATTGAGCAGCGCCTCTTCCCCACGCTTGCGGTCGGTGATGTCCATTGAATAGCCGATGATACCGATGGGCGAGTCGGTGTCATCCTTCAACAATGTAAGAGACAATTGAGCAATACGCAGTGCTCCTGACTTGGTCAGTCTGCGAACCTCGACCTGATGGGTTCCTTTGACTTTCACAGGACCAAGCACCTCACGCTCCAGAAATTCACGATCTTCCTCCGGGTAGATGAACGAGATATGCTTGCCAAGCGCCTCTTCCTGCGAATATCCCAGCATCCTTTCCGCCCCTCTATTCCAGTTCATCACACGGCCGCCCAGATCGATGGCGATGACGGTTTCCTGAATCTGATTGATAATGTCCGACTGTCTTCGTATTAATTCACTCGCTTGCTTTCGTGTGGTGACGTCGGTCCAGAGACCGACGATTTCCTGTGGGGTTCCGTCTGATCGCCGGATCAACACCGCCTCGTCCCTGAACCAGCGATACTCGCCGCTGCGTGTCTGCCAGCGGTATTCCACTGCCAGTGTGCCATCGTGCGGTAGCATCTCAAATCCCTTCAGGGTTTTTTCATGGTCGTGGGGATGCAGTCTCGACACCCAGAGAGATGAATCATCCAAAAAGAAACGTGGAGCATAGCCGGTCACCGCCTCGATATTTTCACTCACCCACAATGCACCATAGTCCCCGGAGGGTTTTGCAGAGTACATCACAACAGGCACGGCACGCAAAACCAATGCTTCCCGGGCTCGGCCGGCAAGCACATCTCTCTCGGCCTGTCTACGCTTCGATAGGTCATATAAGATCCGCCCTCCTCCCCCGAGAGCGAGTACCATGGTCAAGAACGTTCCGCCCACAACCAACGACAGCGTGAACGAGGCCGCTCCGTCTGCCTGCTTCAACCAGTTGCTCAGCAGAACCTGCTCCTGCATCTGCATTTCACCGAGCACCTTGAGGATCTTGTCCATGGTATCTTTGCCCGTGTGTTGACGAACTACCTGCCCATTCCTATCAATCTTTCCACTATCCCTTAACTCGATCCCTTCTTTAAGTTGTGCGATTCTCAGATTGATCAGACGACCCAAGGCAAGTAGCTGTTCTTGCTGGATCTGGCTATCCCGAGTCATGTCAGTAAGTTTGCGCAAGACTTCTTCTATGTTGTGGGCCGCCTCGGATTGCGATTGCAGGTACTGGTGCTCACCGGTCAAAAGATCAAGCACTTGCTTGTCTTCTATTTCTTCCATCAGGTAAAGCAAGCGCTCGATTGTTTCCCGCACCTGATGGGTTTGCGCGACCCGAACTTCACGACCGATGAGGTCGGTCGTGCTCCAATACGAGACGAGCCCGACCCCAAGCAGCAGAACGAGTACCGCCCCAAGACCCACCACAATCTTCTTCTCTAGCGACATATCCATGCTGCACCCTGTTGCTTAGTGGAATAACAGACAACGTGGCGAAACGCGCAGAAGCCGCTACACATCAGCACGATCCCGGCGAAGCAGACAAAGAATCGTTGCGTGAGCGAAAAGTTGATCAGACGTTCAAGCATTGAGCCACGTCCTTGTAGCACGCTACAGGAAGAGATGCCGACACTCCCCAACATGAGCGGTACAACAATCGCCTGGCAGTCATGGTGGCGACTCTATGCACGAAGAGTCTCCGCTGCGCGCCCTATCGGTATCGGTTTGATTCACGGATGATCCCACCCGGCGTCGTAGGCGCATAAGTCTCAGTCACACCATGCTCCCATACCCCGTCATGGGCGGAGATGATCCCCCACCCTCGCACGTAGACCATCTTCAGAATGGGCTCTTTATCCCGTGCCAAGCCAGTGACACGACCGACGACGGTCATGTCGGCCCAATGATGATGCGAACTGGGAAAGGTCTGATGATTGCCGACGACGACCCAGTACCACCCGCCTTCGGGATCGTCAGCGCTGGGCGGAAGTTGCGGGCGGTAATCCTCATCGAGCGGGCGATTCTTCATGTGCAACCAGAGATCTCCATCCCGCGGTTCCTCCTTCACAATGACGGCGCCCATCATGACCAGCCGGCCTTGATAGGCTTGGGGCGCCGTAGCCAGCGCCGACAACGTGACGTTCGGGACCGCCTCGCGTAGATATTGTCTCGGCACTGGGCTGCACCCAACGGCCAGACAGAGAGCCAAGAAGCAGAGGATACGACTCAACCATGCCCTACACATATGCCTCCTATACGACATCCACTATGAGGTGACAAGACGACGCGTTGTGGCACAGTTTGATGACGTGCCGATCCAGAGGGTTGACGTCATGCCATGAGCTGCAGGTTCCATCCGGCAAGTCGAAGTTCATGACGCCTCTCCCCAAAAGTGAAGCGGCTCGGCACGTCAGCATCTACGGCCCCAGCTGGGGTGAGGGCGTTGCGGAGCGGAACGCTGGAGACCTGTATCAACCCGTCGAGCGGGTGGTCTAACTCTTCGATCAAAAAGACCGCGCAGGAGACCGACAGCGCGGAAGCGAATAAAGTCATCGAGACGATGGAGTTGTTGGCCCTGTGCACACCGAGCCCGACGAATATGATGGCGAGCCAGAGAACCAGTCCCGCCAGGAATGGCGGCAGCATGGCGTTCCGCTCATGCACGATCACCACCCAGCACATTTGCACCAATTCGTCGCTGAGTGTCAAGGCGCGTGACTGGAATGAACGCTGGGCGTCATTTCGTGGCGCAAGATCACGAAGCTTGGCCTGAAATTGCTCCATCCAGGCGAGCCTTTCTGGGGCGGTCAGCGTCACCAGCCTGGAACCATTCTCGGCAAAGATCATGTCAATGGCGGAGGCAATAGCACGGTGGAGCAGCTCGGGGGTTTCCTTCGTCTCCGGCACGTAATTCACTAAGGCGCGGTCGAGAAGCACCACTTTGGAGGCGGTCTGCATGACTTCGTCGGTGATACTGTCAACGGAGGTCTTTGCAGAAGAGATCAGCAGGCCCAGCACCATCGCAACCAACGTCGTGAGCAGGATAGTGCTCATCGTAACGACACGCATCGAATCATCGGTCAAGTGATGGTCGGCCAGCAGGGTTCGAAGATAACAGCCGAGCATCGCACTGCCGAAGACACACAAATACGATTGAACCGATGCCCAATGGGCTCATGATGTCTCTCTGCGGGGTAACGAGAAGTTGCCCCTGCTGCAATGACGCGTGATGGATGGCAGTCGACTTCTTTTATACGACGTCGGGTCTTCGGTATCTCGAGCGCGCTCGTGTCCCTCAGGCCGAGTCAGAATGGCGCAAAGTCCATCCCCTGGGGAACCAAGGGAGGCACCTCGATCCTGGGATGCTGCGAAGGATTGGACGGAGTCGGGCGTTCACCCAACGTGACGGTCAGGGTGCGCCTGGTGCCATCTCGAAACACGGTGACGTCGATGGATTGCTTGGCCTTCAGCGGCCGAAGCACCTTGGCATATTGCTCGCTGCTCTTGACGTCCTGCCCATCGACTGCGACAAGGATATCGCCTCCAAGAATCCATGGCTCGCCCTCAATCGTCACATCCAGGTTGCCGGCACGGAGCCCGATCGTCTGGGCCGGGCTCCCGTCTTCCACATCGATAATCAGCAATCCGCTCACAAGCGGAAGCGCAATCAGGTTCCGTACTTCATCGGTCACAAATTTCCCTTTGATGCCCAACCACGGTCGGACCACGCGACCATTCGTCCGCAGTTCACCGATGATGGATTTGACGGTATTGATCGGAATGGCGAATCCGATGTTCTGCGCTCCCATCATAACGGACGAGTTGATACCGATGACATGATCCTCGGAATCGACCAGCGGCCCGCCGCTATTGCCGGGATTGATCGGCGTCGTGGTCTGTATGACGCGCTCTTGGAACACTTCCTGTTTGGTCTCCAGGAGTTGCCCGAATCCGCTCACAATGCCCGTCGAAAATGCATAGCCCAACCCAAAGGGGTGCCCAATCGCCAAGACTTTCTGACCGATTTCCAGCTTGTCAGAATCGCCTAGTTGGGCAGGAGTGTGCCGGCCCTTCGGGAGCATCACATGGAGCAGGGCAATATCCGATTGCGGGTCGGTTCCGATCAGCTCTGCCAGGAGACGAGTCCCATCATGCAACGTCACCGTGATGTTGGCGGCCCCGTCCACCACATGAGCGTTGGTCACAATCGAGCCCTGCTCATCGATCAGCACACCTGCCCCGAGTCCTTTTCCCGGTGCCTGTGCGATGTGATGCGCGCTGAGATAGGCCGAGGAGACAAGAACGGTCGTGTTCGCCAACTGCTTGTAAACCCGCACGCTGTTCATTTCTTCCGGCGTGACCAAGGCGGACGAGAAACACCCAGGACTTCCCACCCAAACGGCCAGCACCAGGCAAGCGACCAACCAGGAACGAAGGCGCCATCTGGGACCGTGGCAACGTGTCATATAGACCTCTCTGTGGTTCGTCTAGTGTTCCATGACAATCACGGAGGGAGCCGGAGACGCGGACCTGCCAGCCACGCTCCGTCGTCGCTCATACTGTAGAAGAACAACATTCCTCGATCAATCCAAAAGGACCTTGAGGTTACTGTGAACGAGCGTTGGCGGGAAGACCTGTATCCGGCTCGCGTCAGGTATTGAAGGTGGTCATCTTGGAGACAATCGCCATCCTGTCCATGCCCAGATTCTGTCCGTAAACCGCTCCGTCTTGATTGACCCAAAAACTCATACCGCCTCACACGCCATAGCGCACCGCATGGGCAATCATCGCGAACCCGCCGCCTACGTAGGGATCACAAGGAGCCTCCAATCCCTAAACCGGGCGAGACGGGAAATTCACGGCCCACGATTTCCCGTTCGGCATCCAGCCAATCATCCATGGCAAAACCTTCTCTGCAGCCCCTCTGGATATACAACTCGTAGGCCCGTGTGGCGATGTGTGCGTGCAGATCGTCGAATGACGGTTGTGCGTACTTCGCAGTCTTGCTGATCGGCGTGGTTGCACCAGGGTGATTGATCATAACCGTGAGTGGCTTCCTCTCTCCTGTTTCTTGTGCTTTCTGCAACTTCATGATGGCCCCTCCTTTTTCTTCTGATCATAGAGCGGTATTTCACACGACATCAGATTGGTATACGATCAGATTGGACCCAACCCTCATATCGGAAGTTCAGCAACATTGGGGTAGGACAATTCCTACGTATCTGCGGAGAGGAATCTGGATGGCTGCCCCACACTCACTACATAGGCATTGGTCACGACCAAGCCCCGCTCATCGATCAGCACACCTATCTCGAGTCCTTTTCCCAACCCCTATACAGTGTGATGGGCGCTGACATAGACCGGGGCGATCTGAACCGTGGTGTTCGCCATCTTCTTGTACGCTGTTCATTGTTTCTGGCGTGACCAAATGGGCCACAAGAAGCTTGGGAGGTTGCATCCAAAGTTACGACACCAGTTTCCGACTTTCAGGTCCCAATGATTCTCTCATTTCCTCTGCGTCGAGAAAAAACTTGTATCGGCGATCAACTTTATCGCACGCTACGAGCCGCATGGGCATGTCCACAACCTCAGCGATGAAGAGAACGCTCCTGGCCGGCGCGGTCGGCAATGTGCTGGAATGGTACGACTTCGCACTCTATGGATACTTCGCGCCCGTGTTCGCCACCTTGTTCTTTCCATCCAATTCTCCCTCGGTATCGTTGATCTCCGCCTTTGGAGTCTTTGCCGTCGGCTTTCTCGCGCGGCCCCTTGGGGCCATGCTGTTCGGCTATTGGGGCGATACGCTTGGACGACGCAATGCCTTGGCCTGGTCGATCCTTCTCATGGCTGTTCCGACTTGCCTCGTGGGGCTGTTACCGACGTACGACACCATCGGGATGATCGCCCCGATAGCCCTGACGCTCTGCCGGTTTCTCCAAGGATTGTCGGTCGGCGGAGAATTTACCGGGTCCGCCACGTTTCTCGTCGAACATGCGCCCGCTTCGCAACGCGGCTATGTCGGGAGTTGGGCAGGCTTTAGTGCTCAGATCGGCGCACTGTTAGGATCCGGCGTGGGAGCGGTGCTCGCAGCAAACCTCGCGGACGACACACTCCATCAGTGGGGCTGGCGAATCCCTTTCATGATGGGTGGCCTCATCGCCGTGGTGGGGTGGTACGTGCGAACAGGGGTTCCAGAATCACCCGCCTTCGAAACCATTCGCCAGGCAGGAGGGCTCGCGTCTTCCCCCATTCGTGACGTCTTCATGACACAGCGGCTTGCCGTGGCAAAACTCGCCGGTCTCGTATGGCTGCACGGCGTGGCGTTCTATCTCCTGTATGTCTATCTCACGACCTATCTGACGACCGTAACACAGGTTCCCCTCGCAACCCTACTCGTGCTCAATACGGGATGCATGCTGCTGCTGGCTCTGCTGATCCCTTTGATGGGCGCCTGGTCTGATCGGATCGGACAGGCCCCTCTGCTGATAACGGGAGCCGCGGGAATTGCACTCCTGGCGTATCCATGCTTTCTCTGGCTCACGAGCAATCACCTGCCCCGTATGATTGCAGCGCAAGTGCTCCTCACCCTACTGGTCGCCTGCTACATGGGGCCGTTCTTTGCCACGGTGACCGAGCTGTTTCCCACATCGCAACGCTATACCGGCCTCTCAGTCGGCTACAACATCGGGGCAGCCCTGTTCGGCGGCACCGCCCCACTAGTTGCCACGTTTCTCATCGAATGGAGTGGCAACGTCTTGGCACCCGCCTTCTACTTGAGCTTGTGCGCAACCGTGTCCTTCGCCATCCTGCTCACGCTTCGAAACAAACGGCCTGCGCAGGCGGCCTTGGCCCCGGACAATTAAAACCGCCGCTGTGCGTGGGTGTGCGGTACAATCGTCCCAACTATGTATACAACCCGCGGAGAGCACTGGACGTTCCTCACCGCCCAGCTTCTGTTGGCAACACTTGCCTGGGTCTTCTGTCCAAACGTCACAGAAGCGGTCGACTACGGCAATGAGGTCACCGTCCTGATCGAGCCGCGCCAAGCCGTCGCCACCAGTCAGCTGAGCGGTCGTCGGACGATCCCTCTCGACGCGCACGAAACCGTGATCAGCTCAGATGCAAGCGGCATCAATGCCATTGTCGTCACCTCACGCCGACTGCTGGGTTTTTCTAGCCGCACCCTGTCTTGGGGTGAAACGGATCGTGATCTCAATGAAAAGGTGCTCGAGCGGCGGCTGTTACCCACCTTCAGCGTGGTGAGAACGAACAAGCATCTGTATGGATTTCGTGGAGCAAACGGAGTCTGGCTCGATGAACCTCTCGGGGTGCGAGAAACAGTCAAGGTCACTCACACAACTGATTATGGGGCGGTGTTCGTCACGAACGAACGGCTCGTGGGGTTTGCCTCCCTGCTCGGCGACTTCTCCTCAAAGGCACTCGGCATCCACGAGGACATCACACGATTGGACAACGAGAAAGGCCTCATCATCGTCACCACCAGCACCCGCACACTCGTGTTTGGAAGCCGCCTGAGCGGATGGGATGAATTCGAGTGACGCGTCTAGCAGAATGCTGAAAAAGTCCGCCAGCGTCATTCTCACATCGCTTTTCGTTCACTGTCGAGAGGGCACCGGCTCATGCGCCGGAGCCTCGGCTGAACCCTGGGGCGGAGCGACCTGAGGTCCCGCCCAGAGGCTTCGGGCAACGATCTTCGGATACGTCGACGGTTTCTGCATCTCCTTGTACCGTCAACGAGCCAGACAGCACCACACGCTTTCCCACCATTTCCGGTGAAGCTCCCCCAACATAAATTCGCCCAAGCACATAGTGCCCCGGAGGCCACGTGGGCGTCACCGCAGGATGAACCGGGGCTTCATAGTAAAGGATGCCCTCTGTCGCCACTAAAGACATTGGAAAAGCATGTCAGGCATACCCTGCAGCAAACCCAATCCCGATGCTCACAATGGCTACGAACAGCCGATCTCTCTTCATGTTGTTTCCTCGTGCATTCCGATCAAGCCTCGACCTGTACCGGTCTCCTATCCCGATTGTTGACAGCTCGCCTGCCCAGGATGGTACTCCTGTTGCCCGGTAGAGAGATCGAACACGAATGTGCCAGCGAAGTGTTCAAAGACATAGACCTTCGTCTGCTCATCTGGGTCGACAAAGCCGAAAGGCCGGCATCGCCACCAACGTGAAGACACGGATGTTGGAATCGTCTCTGGTTGTTTCGCGGGATACAGGGTTTCGAGCTCATAGGTGCGAACCAGTTCGCCATTCGGCCTGTAGATCGCCACCACTTTTCCATAGCCCGCATTGTGCCAATTGTCGAACGTCACTACGTATCCGCGGTTGCTAAGCAGCACGTCAACGGGAGCCACTGGGTTCTGCAACGCTACGTCCGCCGTCAGCTTGTACGACCGATCCGGTTGTTTCTCGTAGAACTCCCCTCGCGCATAAGCTCCCAACTTCAAGCCTTTGAATCCAACTGTATCGCCATAGCCCTCCCCCGGCAGAATCCGGACGAAGTGCAGTCCATTTCCACTGAACACATGCTACACCTTCGCAGCCGGCCATTCGTCGGCCGCGGCCAAGCACGGCACGATCGTCAGCATCGCAAGAGTGGCAATAATCCCTTTCATGAACGCGCCTTTCTCTATGAGTACTAGCCCCTGATACGATGTGACCGGCCTCGTGCGGGCGAGGCGAGCCAATAACGACGCGACCGTTTTACTTCTCAACTCAATCCCAGCAATGTTTGCCATGGGTAGCAGCCTCCCTCAAGACGTATCGCCACAGAAGCATTTTGGTAGTTGATACCCCGCACAGACTTGGCAGAGAACCGATGGAAGGCGTTGTCGATGCCTTGCTCACACTAAAACCTGGCGCGCGCGAAAGGGATTTCGATGGAAACATCCCACGCCAGGAACACATTCATCATCACCAGGGCTGACTGCTCGCACGCGGGCGAGTCGATCAGAAAAGTAGATTATCCATGTTTTCTCGCCGACCCTGAAATCAGATGCTCTAGTTCAACCACACACTCGTTATTGTGATTCACAACAACAAAGAAGGAGGCCCCATGGCAAAACAGAACCAAGCAGCAGGCACATCACCCGTTACGGCTACATCGGTGGAAGAGGAAACCCGTTCGCTTGCCTATCAACTATACTTCGAAGGGGGCAGCAGGGTGGTCGTGATCTCGAATACTGGCTGCGAGCTGAGCAGCAGGTCCTAACGCGCAGAAAGGCACATCTTCGCAGAGTCGTGTGATGACGTCGAGATGACTGGGGCGCCGCCGTTTCTCAATCGCCAGCATCGCCTCCATGCCAAGCACTGAGGGATACCCGCGCCCCGATCCCGCATACCGGCTTCAACGCACACCTCAGAGACGTAACCCTTTCTTCAACCCTCGATCACTGCGACAATCGTCCGAGGATGTTTCTCGTAATCTGGGCGACCAGAGGATCATCGAGGTGCCGAGCCCACTCGGTGCATCCGACCGTCACGACCGTTCCTTTTTCGGTCCATAGACCCAACACCGCGGCCCCCTGTCGCAGATCTCTTCCCCAAGGCGTGAACCCGTCATCGCGACCGAAGAGAGCTCTTGAATGCACAACCGCTTCATACTCCCGCATCCGCCCTGAGGCGAGCCCAAGGATCACAAAGTTTCCAGGCGTACCGTCCCGATGGCTCGCCACCGGAGCACCACTGACCCATTCGAAATCGCAGCCGTCACACTCATAGCCGATGCAACCCACCTGAGGGAACTGTTTGGGCTTGCCGCCGCCGGGCCAGAGCCCCTCGAACAGCCAATGCTGAGGTTGGTAAATCGTGTAAGGAATCGGATCGGGATGGATCGCCCCGTAACAGAAACTTACTCCGGCCAAGAGATTCTCCGGTCGATTCGAACCTTGGCGATGACTCCACAGCGCACGACCGTCCATATCGCCCTCCAAGGTGAGCCGTGAGTTTGGGAGATCCATCCCTACTTGTCGGTAGCAGACATTCCCGCTGAAAAATGCCACGTTTCCCCCGGCGCGGATGTATCGATCGAGTGCCGTTCTCATGCCGGCAGACCAATACTCGTCATGGCCGACACTCAGAACTACACGATACGAGGATAAGAGATCGGGATGCCTATCGAGATCTTCATTCGTCGCATAATCGAGTGCGAGACCTTCCCGCTCAGCCCATTTCACAAACGGCCATTCCCACTTGTCCCACCCCGCATATCGTTGTTGTCGACTCCGCGCCTCTCCGACGCCACAGTTATACGACGAGAGAAATCCCAACGGGAGGGGTCGAAGGAAAGACGCAACACGCGCTTGGTCGTAGAAGCTCCCATGGGTGGTTGCGAGCCCAGGCGTGGCCGCCAGACCATAATTGTTGTAGGCACAATACGTGTTGGTCGAGAGCATGAGAAGAATCCTCGACTGCCGACCGGGGTTCATCGAACGAACGACAAAGAACGCCTCACCATCGCGTTCACGGTCGCCGCTGGACGGCACCCTCATCGTAATGCGGTAAAATCCAGACAGCCATGCGGCCGGCACTTCAAACGACACCGCCCCGTCTTCTCCACGTTCCCATCTGCACCCATGTTCAGACGCATCAGCTGGGATCATGTTCGGCTGCACCCACACCGGCGCTGACCAGACTAAGTCTTGCTGCACACCAAGGCGATGGATGATCACTGTGGCTCTGGTGCGTGCCTGCGACGACATGAAGAGCGTGACTCGTTCTCCGGGCAGATAACTTCTTTGGTCGGTATACCCCTCGACGGCTAATCGCCCTCCATCCAACCAGGAGTTCGAAACACATGTGCCGGCAGGAGAAGGAGGGATACTGCACGCGTCGACAAGCGAAGGCCGAGCCAGAGGAAGAAGCGCCATCGCCATGGCTGATGAGAGAAACTGCCGCCGACTACACCCCAGAAGTTGGGCCCGAATATCGCGAGGGTCATTCACGATCGATCGCAACCTCCAGGCTCCAGCACATATCGAAAAGCATCAGGGTCTCATCATGCGGAACAGCATCCATCCACCGTGCGCAAGCAGGGCGATAAAAATGTAGCATCACCATGCCAATGTGGCAACGCAGCCCGGTTCAGAATTGATCAAGCGCTCCCTGAGCTTCAATTATTACGAACCGTGAACGTAATCGTCTGACTCCCACCAGCGGCCCCGCCTCCCCCTATCGCGGCAAATGGTGTCGCGGTGAGTGTATGACTGCCCGTACTCAGGTTGAATGGAGTGTAATCACCCGCAGGACTATCTCCGGCGAGCGCGTAAGGAGAAATATTTTCCGTTTGAATGGACGGCGTGCCATCGTACCCAAAGATCACGCTTCCGACCCCTCCCGTCACCACAGCTCTGATGGATAGCTCAGGTGGAAGCTCGGACAGCACCAATGTATCTCCGTGGAGCACCGGACGAATGTCGGTATTCGAGGCCGCATTCACGAGAATAAAACCAGTCACGAATGTATTCGCGCTCGTGACCTCGACCGGACCCATATCGCACCGACCCCCACCCTGTGGCCTCGGCACCCCTCGCTGATCTCGTACCTCGCAACCGTCTGCAGCAGGTGGCGGAAACTGGTAGCCCGCCTCGAGGACTGGACTGTTCGCCGCCGGAAGATGTGTCTGCGTGGGGCCTCCATTGTTCGCTAATGGTCCCAGGAGAGGATCGACATTCAGCAGGAAGGTCGAGACAAAGGAGGGGATTGTGCACGCATTCGTGTCGCCGATCAGATTGTACTTACTGTCGCCGCTCAACTCCCCCACACAATCGTTGGGTCCGAGACCACCATGATTCCCCGCAATGATACTGTTCTTCAGCACGGTCGTCTTTCCCGACGAGGTTTGAATGCCTCCGCCACGGAAACTCCCCGCATTATTCCCCACACCGGTGTTATTTGTAACGGTCACGTTATACAGCACAGCAAACCCATTCTGAGAGATGCCTCCGGTCCCCGCGTCCGGTGAATGGGCACTGTTGCCACTGACGGTCACATTGCGGAGATTCATTTGTCCTTCATTGCGGACCCCTCCGGCCCGATTCGAATCGTTGTTGGCAAGCGTGGAGTCATACACCCACAGCTCTCCCTTGTTCCATATGCCACCGCCAAACGCACCTGTGGCGAAATTGTCGATGATCGCACTCCGCCGCATTCTAAGTGTTGCGCCACTATCGACCAGAAGTCCTCCTCCACCCGTAAAAGCCTCGTTCTGTCGAATAACGAGATTATTAAACTCGGACGTACCGGCATCGACCCTTATTCCTCCCCCAGCCTGACTATTACCTCCTTGTATAGTGACGTGATTTAGCTCAAGACCTTCGCTTTGGACGTAAAACACACTATTGGTATGGTTGCCGTCAATGACGGTGGTGGCGGCGCCGGCACCCTGAATCTTGACGCCATCCGTGATTGCGAGATGCCCTCCCCCCTCTGCCACCGGAAGGGTGAGCTGATAGAGCCCACTGGGAACTTCGATTGTGTCTTTCCACGCCGAAGCATTCGATTCCATCACAGCAGCGCGTAGCGTACACAGGCCGCCCGGCGCTCCGGCCTCCGTACCAGGAGGGATCGCCCGCGCGCACGTGCGGTCACCGGGATTCGCATCCGGCGCATCCGCCAGACTATTGACTCGATACGTCATGCATCCGCTTGTGAAGAGCGACAGAAGAACCACCAGTAATGTCGCAGCCCGGACGAGGAACCACTGCGATTGTATGGTCGGAAAAAATGGGGTCATCGGTAACCTCCTAAGGAAACGGACAAGGGCGATAATGGGAATCCTTCTACACTGCACATAACGAAACAGCAAAATATGTACCGTCCACTCAGGCTCTTAAAGCCTTGAGGTTTTCTGCATACCTATGATGAAAATAATTTGGGCGCAGTCATGGGGGTGTATCAGAAAGGATTACTATGTGTATCGTTTTCAATCCACGATCATCACGATAGCGTAATCCAGCACGAACGCGGCGATGAAGTAATGTAGAAGGGCCCTGTTTCTGTTTTCGCAGGACATACTAAACAGTCTCTCAGGTTTGATCTTCGATAGAGTCGTACCCGGCTCGCTCCAGCGCGCGCTGGACAGCGGGCATCACCGCGGGACTATCGGAACACGGCAGCACCGCCAACTCCGGTGCAGCCTGGAGTTTTGTCAGAAGCTCTGTGGCTTCTGAACCAGCCAGCTCATCGCAGATGTCATATAACCCTCCCGGGCCTTCTTCGATTGTATTGTGGACCTTGAGAACAGCACAAATCGTCGCAACGACCGCAGCCGAGGGAGGCGGCATGAGCAACGACGCGATGGCCCCATGGTCCAGCCGGAGCTTGGCTGCGATGGGAAGTGGTTCCCCGC
Organism: uncultured Nitrospiraceae bacterium; assembly: GCA_963748375.1. GTDB lineage: Bacteria > Nitrospirota > Nitrospiria > Nitrospirales > Nitrospiraceae > Palsa-1315. Next base: position 51,149 of record CAVVIR010000031.1, on the reverse strand, counting down.
CTCGAAGTCGCTGGGCGGCAATCAGAAGAATCTTTTCTTCCATCCCGATGTGGCGGAGAAGTCCGGCTCGAAATTGATCGTACAGCCCCTGATCAACAAAGCCTGGGTTAGCCACAGCTGATTGCAGCAGCGCTTCGAGTCGCGCGTGATCTTTCACAAGAAAGTCTGTAATTGGCCCTGCTTTTTCGTTCTCTCCCGGTCTCATCCGTTGCCTCCGTGTATGCGGTTCATCCCGATTGACATCTCCGCGCTCGGACAAGGCGATTCGAAAACCAGCATAGCTTCCCTATCGTGGTGATTCAATGGCGGAGGGAATCGTCTGCACGGTGACAGCGCGCCATGCTGTCGCTTGTCTTTCCTTTCCTCGCTACTGATCATCAAGGTATCGTACAATTGCCCGCGCTATGCGATTTCGCACACTTATCCGTTGGTCTGCAATTGTCTGTGGAGTCCTCGCCTTCGCGCTCGCCGTATTCGTCCTATCCTTCGACATCAACCAGTATCGCCGCTCTCTCGAAGCCGCCGCCAGCAAGGCGCTCGGCAGAGCGGTCACGGTAAGCGGCCCTCTCACCCTCGCCATCTCCCTTTCGCCCACAATTGCGGCAGAACAGATCCGCATCGCCAATCCGGCCTGGGCCTCACGCCCACACCTCGCAGAAGTGGCGCATGCCGAGATTCAGATCGATCTCCTCCCGCTGCTGCGGGATCAGCTGGTGATCCGGCAGATTGGTCTCGATGGAGCCGATATTCTGCTCGAAACCACCGCAGACGGGACCAATAACTGGACATTCGGCGAAAAGGCGGGTGATCTGCCCAATATTCCCCTGCTGCCCAATTCTTTGACGATCATAGCTCGGAGCTTAACACTCGCCTACCGTTCCCCGACATCAAATATTGCTCTCGCCGGGGCTACAGTCCAGACGGTCGTGGTTGAGGATCGGCCCTTTCACCTGTCGTGTGAGGGCACCTTCCGCGGTGTCCCGCTGACGCTGAACATCGAGGCCGGCGCGCCGGCCGACCTTCGCGCACCGACGGCACGCTGGCCGATCACCCTTTCCCTGCGCGCTCCCGACGCATCGCTGACCGCGCAGGGAACGGCGGCTCTACAGGCAAGAGCCGGTGACATCGATCTTCACGTCGCCCTGCACGGGGAACGCCTCAATGCGCTCAATCCGCTGTTCGGCTGGGGGATGCCGGCACTCGGCCCCTATGAGTTGGTCGGTCAAGTTTCGAATCAGGCGGATGGAATTGCGTTCAACGACCTCAGGGCGAAACTCGGTGACAGCAATGTCGCAGGCGATGTCACGCTTGCGCTGACCGGTCAACGCAAGCGTGTGGTCGGAAAACTCACCTCACAAACCATCCGGCTCGATCAACTCGTGGACGCCATCAACAGACCGTTCGATTCCGCAAAACCTCCGTACCTCTCCATGTTCGTCACTGCCCTGCGATCCGTGGATGCGACCGTGGAGTGGGCGGCTAAGCGTGTGCTGCTCGGCGCCACAGTCCTGAATGGAGTCAGCCTGACAGCGCGGCTTGAAGAGGGTCGTCTGGAAGTGAAGCCCTTCGCGGCAGACCATTTAGAGGGGCAGTTCATCGGAATGCTGGCCGTCAATACTCAAGGCGAAGAGCCGGCCGTCGCCATTGAGGTCGCGGCGCATCGCCTCGATGTTGGCCGGACGCTTGCCCAGTTGGCAGTGACCGATCAAATCGAAGGAATCGCCGATCTCACTCTCAACTTCAGCAGCCGTGGCTCGACATTCGGCTCACTCCTTGCCCAGGGCACGCTACAAGCTGCTGCTGGACCGTCGACATTTCTGTTGCGCCAGGAGTCGCATGACAACCCGACTTCCTTCCGTCTCATCACCGCCGAAGTATCCGCAGCTCCGTCCAAACCGATCACTCTGCAGCTCAAGAGTTTTCTGCGCGACCAGCCAGTGACCCTCACGGCAACCGGCGGTCCTCTTGCTCATCTCGTCGAGGCGCCGCAGGCATGGCCCATTGCGCTGTCAGCTCAATCCCCCACGTTTATGGCCAACGTGAAGGGAACAGTCGCCCCCCCATGGAATCAGCCAGGACTTGACCTCGCTGTCACATTGAAGGGGACGCAATTACATACTCTCAGTGCGATATTCGCGACGGACAGGCCCTATGAGTTGACCGGTCAAGTGACCGGGGCCCACGACACATACCGTGTCTCGCGCCTGGCTGCTCGGCTCGCGGGCAGCGATGTAGCCGGCTCCGTCACCCTCGCCATGACTACCCCGCGCCCACACCTGACCGGAAAGTTGACATCCAAGCGCTTCGCGCTCGATCATCTCATTGACACAGTTCCCCCTACCGCTGGACCGAGAAGGCCTGCGTCGCTCTGGGACTTTGAGATGCCGATCGAGGCACTCAATAAACTTGATGCCGACCTGTCCTGGCACGTATCCAGCCTGATCCTGCAAGCAAAGCCTCTGGGCAACTTCGGCCTCACCGTGAACCTTCTGGACGGCCGCCTCCATGCAGCACCGGTACAATCCCTTTCATCGGGTGGAACGATTCGGGTCAACCTCGACGTGGACGGATCCAGGGTACCTCCAACCGCTTCCCTCACTGCAACAGGCCACAGGATAGATTATGGCCGGCTGACCCAGATGCTGGGAATCACCGAACGTATCGCGGGTAACACCGACTTCGACATCAGGCTGACTGGTACCGGAACGTCGTTTCAGGGCTGGCTCCGGCACGGATCTCTTTCTCTCGCCACAGGACCGACGACGATCACGATTCACGACCAACACCAGGGTCCCGACCTGCAGTTCGCGATAGGGAAAGCCACAGCGGCAAGCAAGGAAGGCGGACCGGTGCAGACCACAGCCGAAGGGACCTTTCGCGCGCAGCACGTCACGATCAGCGCATCCGGCGGCACGGTGGCCGGCCTGATCGCGCATCAGGGAGCCTGGCCGCTGGCTGTCGCGACCAGGACCGCCGGCGCCTCCCTCGATCTGAAGGGGGAACTGAGGTTCCCGCTGGATGGCGATAACTTTCTTTTCCAGGCTCACCTCAAAGGCGACCGCCTCAAGGACCTCGATCCGATACTGAATCAGCAGCTGCCCGCCATCGGCCCCTACGAGTTCACGGGCACCCTGGCCGATACCAAGACAGGATACCGGCTCACCAACATGGACGGTCGCATCGGTGGCAGCGACATCCACGGCAGCCTCACCCTCGTGGTCGGCGGCCCGCGCTGGCGGCTCGGCGGGGATCTGAGTTCGGAGACCGTCACGCTGCCGATCTCCAATCAGCCAGCAGCTTCGCCGCCGCCGGATGAGACCAGGATCATCCCGGATGTGGCGGTCCCGATAAGCGGCCTTCGCGAGTTCGAGATGGACCTCGGATGGCAAATGGACCGGTTCGTGGCCGGGACGACCAACCTGGGTAAAATCGCCTTCAAGGCTCACCTTGAGAACGGCCGGTTACAGGTGGCGCCGTTCCGCGTAAGCCTATTTGGCGGCATCATGGAAGGAAGCCTGAGCTTGGATGCGAGCGAGCAGGTTCCCACAGTGGCTCTGAAGACCACGATGCGACATCTCGACCTCGCTCAATTGCTGAAAGGGTTGAAGGCGGCTGAGGGAATCGAAGGCCCGGCCGACATCACACTTGACCTCGAGGGCCGCGGAAAAACCCTTCAGGAATTGCTCCGTCGCGTCAACGGACAAGCCGAATTCATCGGTGGGCCCGGCAATGTCAAGGGCCGGTACTTGGATCTTTTGGCAAGCGAACTTGTACCGGCGCTACTGTCGGAGGCGTGGAAACCGCAGTTGTTGACGCAGGTGAATTGCCTGATCGCCCGATTTGGATTGACGGAGGGCCTGGGGCGGAGTGATGGGATCCTCATCGATACGACCCGCGTGACCGTTGCCGGAATTGGAACGGTGGACTTGGCGGGCGAATACATCGACATGGTCCTGACCCCGCGGCCCAAAAACCTCACCTTGATCAGCTTGGCGCACACCGCCCGGCTGAAGGGGCCGCTCTCCAATCCCGATGTTTCCACGGATCCGAAGGACATTGCCAAGAGCGCCGCCTGGGTTGCCCTCGGTGTAACGAATCCGTTCGGGCTTGTCATCGGTGTGGTAGCGCTCGGGGTCGGAGTCGCGGCCGGATTCAGTAATGCCGGAACAGGTGTGGATAATCCCTGTGAAGTCGTTCGCGCTGATACGGATGGCCAGTTGAGTAACTCCGGGCAGACTTCAAACAGCTTCCTCGACCGCGCCCAGAATCTCTGGAGCGACTTCCGTAGCTGGCTCCACAAGTAGTTCGACGGGGGATAGCCCTATCCGGTGCGCACGGACGAGGCGACCAGCCGGGTTCATCCATTGTCTCTGATTATGCCGATGACACAATGATCGTTGCCGCGCGCAGAACGACTCTGCACCATAGAATTGCACGACTCGACTTTCTACCGCTACCCAACTCCAACTGATCCTCTATTCAAAATACGCCATCTCCCTCGCATACGGACGAGCCTCTTCAATGGAACACGTCTTTCAACAGCTCCAGCATCGCCGCCCAAGACTTCTGATCGGCCTCTGCATTGTATTCGAGAGCATCCATTCCTGCCCTGCCGGCATCCGGATTGGTGAATCCGTGTTTCACGCCCGGATAGGTGACCACGCGGAACGTCGCCCCCGCCGCCTTCATCTCCTGAGTAAACGCCTCCACTTGCTCCTTTGGAACAAACGGATCGGCTGCACCGGTGAGCACGAGAACCCGACCACGAACCTTACCCGGCTCCGCAGGACTTTTCGTCGCGAGCGCACCGTGAAAACTGACCACCGCATCCAAATCGGCCCCGGCACGCGCCTCGTCAAGAACCACAGCCCCACCGAAACAGTATCCGATCGCGGCAATGTTCTCTGCCAAGACGTGGGGATCCTGTTTGACGAGCTCGAGCGCCACGTGAAATCTCGCCGGGATCACCATAGGGTCTTTCTTGACCTCGGCCATGAAACCCTGGGCGTCCTTCGGATGCGTGGTGACCTTGCCTTTCCCATACATATCCAGTGCAAAGCCCACGTAGCCGGCCTCCGCGAGTCGCTTCGCCTGGTGCCGCGCATGCTCGTTGTGGCCCCACCACTCGTGGACGACGAGCACGCCGGGACGTCGACCTTTCAATGTGTCATCCCAGGCCATGAGTCCCTGTAGAACCGTCTCGCCCTCTTTGTATTCAATGTCCCTTGTTTGAACTTCAGCTGCAGCTCCCGACGAGGCGAAGAGCACCGCTGCGACCACCACAATGTATATCCGCTTCATCATTCCCTCCCATAGCCCAAAGCGAGCACATGGCACCCTCAGTCATTCAAGGATCGCAACACGCACGGTCAGCGCATTTCGGTCCAGCCTGAAATACGGCTCCGAAACATTATCGCCCGGCGGCTCGTCTTGACAAGAACCGCGTCGCCGGTGTTCTCAATGCCCTGCACCAGTTCGTCTCCTTGAAGCGGCATCACCTGAAACCGGCTCATGAACGCCGAGAACGCCACTAACCGTTCCGTCGTCACAACCAACGCCACGTGGCCATGGGCACGCAGTTCCTGAACCCGTTCAGACATACCTAAGTTCTCGGTCGTCCAATGCGCGAGGGTTTCCTGAAACCCATAGAGGCTCCGCTCCGTAGCCAACACACATAGTTCTCGAAGGACCTGTGACTGATTGACATGCTCGTTTACGCCCAACGGCTGCTCGCCCCAGTGGCGAAGCTGCGAGGAGAAACCCAATAGTCTCGTGGAGGTAATCGCCAGCCCCGTCAAACCCAAAGCCTTGGTGCTCACCACGGTTTCGCCCACTCCGAGGTCAATCTCGGACGGCCCCACTCCATTGATTGCAACCACTTTGTTTTTGACGACCGATACCAACACATCCGTGAAGCGGCCTTGGGCAAACGCTAGCGCACCGCCGAGCCACAGCATCATGACCATGCCGAGGCAGACCATTCCTGCCTGCACAGGCAACCCTGGACGTTCAAACAGGGCATGCAGTCGAGTCCGCCCGACAATCATCAATCCCATCATCATGTCAAAGAGGTTACTGTCCGAAACAGGGCGTGTCAACGAGGTGAGCGTGGAGTCGAGCCATAAAGATCGAATGGGAGAAATTGCGCAGTATTATATTACAAGATCCGACGACATAGTTCTTGCCACTCGTGCATTTGTTTTGCGTAGCGACGGCGTGACATCTTGACGAACCATCATGAGTGATACGGGCTAGTCATCCCTCTTCCGCCGGCACACAAATAAGAAACCCCAGCCCGGCGTCAAGCCGGGCTGGGGTTTTCTCGTTACGCTATTGTTCTTCCCTACTACAGCTTCAGAGTAAACCAGGTGGAGAGCGCCTTCATGCCGTTACGCTCGATGTTGTTCCCATCCCATACCGCAAAAGCGATAGGTACAGACATTCCAGCCTTGAATTGGGTATCGTTGGCATCGCCGGTTTCCAAGGTGCGCTTCACGACCACGCGCCAGGTTGGACCGTTGTATCCACCGCCCTTGATGGAACCGGCAGGTTCCCACACACCGTTTCCGATGACATCTTGATGTGCTTGGGTGGTGAGGGTGCTGAAGCCATTGGCGTTCAGATCCTCAACTGAGCTCACACGCAACGTCGGATCGGACATGATGTTGCCAGACCAGATGCCAGGATTGAAGGGCCCGAGGCTTCGGCCGATCCGGTCAGGATAGGTCACCCCTCCCGCCGGCTCTTCGAAATAATAGTCCCAGAAAATGCCTGGGTATTGGTCGTCAACGTCCCAGATACCTGCGCTATCTTTGCCGATATCCTTCTGCCACTCGGCGTTCCACCGCCAGATGTTGGTCGTACCGCCTGACTGACCCATGCACTGGAATGGTGGCGCGCCAGCCGTGTTGACCGGGAACATAACCGCCGCCTGATCCCTGAAATCCTGGGGACCGATGGTTGTATCGTTCTTGGTCTGATCCTGCCATTCGATACGAAGACCCATCTCTTTCCCGTTCGTCATGGCTTTCACGAACACCGACTTGACCGAAATATTCGGGTGCATCGGCGTGGTGATCAACTGACCGCTCAATGGCACGATCACCCCAGGCACGCCCTCCCATACCGGGTTGGCGCCATCCATCGGGATCGCACCCTTGACCATCTTCGCCGGAATGGTGACCGGCTGGCTGACAGCCAACGGAACCTGCCCAATCGTCAGCATGACGCCCACGATCAATGCAGAGAGAAGAATGCCGAGCACCACACGTTTACTGTGTGTCTGCACTACACTCATAGGATACCCCTCCTCTCAAGTAAAAAAAGAATGCTCAATGTCAGGCCGACAATTAATGCGGATCATTCATCATAGAGAAAATGGCTAACAGTACACCCACGATCACCGACACAACCAGAAGACCAATTCTTAAACGGTTGCTTTGAGGCTTTGGCTTCTCTTCTGTTTTCATACAATACGCCTCTTCTCAATGAAAAATAAAGAGCGACGGCCCAAAAATCGTCATCATATAACACAATACGAGGATCAATTGAACAGACAGGGGGATTAGGCCGTACCGACTGGCCCCTCCCCCTCTTTGTCTTTGCCTTGATCCTTCTTGTCCAAAAACGACTCTGCTCCAACTTCATTCAACAACAGACTCAGCTCGTTTCCCTGATCTTGTGCACCACACTCATAGGTCTGGCCTTCCGGCGAATTGAACGTAGCCGGACGATAATCGGTCTCTGAGTAGGGCTGAGGCGCGACGCCGAGGAACGCCACTTCAAAATCCATCCATTCCGCCATCAAGTCCGCTACGTGTTTGTAAAACCCTGACCCGGCTTTCTTGACCAACATGCGACAAAACAGCGGGACCCATCGGCCGATATGATTTTTGACAAATTTTTTCTGCGCGTCCAGGACAATCTGTGTCTTGTCTGCTCCATCGTGGCAGCGGGAATACGATTCTTTGTAGGCCAGAAAATGCATAAACTCGAATTCGACGCTCAAATGATCCAGTCGCTCATGGATATCTTTCGATAACTCCACACCGAACGCACGATAGAACCCGGCGATATCACCCATCACTTGCGATTGTGCGAATACGTGGTCGTTTCCGAATAGGGTTTCGTAAGGAGGACAATCGAGCGTGATGACGTTACTGAAGACTCGGCGATGCTCGGCTTGTAGATCGGTCAGTTGCCAGTTGACACATTCCGACGCGACCACTTTCTCAATCTGATCGAACTGTTTACGCAGCAAGACCAATTTAAGCTTGGCCCGCTCGCCGCCAATGCCGTCAAGCGCCGCATCTAAGGTATCAAGCGCCGCTCGTCCATCCTCAACAAACTCTCCGCATTGCACATAATCGAGAAACTCTTCATCCTCCGGATACAACTGGCTCCACGACACCAGGAGATAGAGCTTACTACGATTGAGGGCGCGTTCGACTGCGGGTGAATCTTTAATGGCCGGCGACGCCGGTATGACCCCGGCCACGGCTTGAGAATGTGTTTGCACTGGCTGTTTACTGGTCATGCGACTCGATTCCTTGGTTTACCCTCATGCCCGCACATGATTGTCCTGAGCATGCGAGGTCAAACCTTTGGCACGAAACTCCCGTATGGTAGGTATCGGCTCAAGGGTTGTCAAGCACGATCTTCCCACTCACAAGAGATCATCTCAACTCAGGATTATTCAAAATATTTTTTCTCGGGAGCCACGGCATCTCTTCAAGCTTTCCCCTCTCACATTCAGACCGGCCTTGTGAATCATCAATGCGCCGACGCCAACAATCTCACGGGTGTAACCCGAATGGCCACGCGATCGTTCACGGTCCGGCACACCTGTTCACACAACCCGCATCCCACGCAATGCTCAGCTTTCACCACAAGACGCTGTTGATCAAAGTCCATCGATAAGGCATCCGTGGGACATTTCGATGCACAGGCATGGCAGCCTTGCCCTGCCGTGCAGACACGGTGCGACACCACTGCGAGGCCCATTCGTATCTGCTCTGGCCCTTCGACCGGAAGCAACGCTTCCGTCGCACAGGCCGTAATACAGGGCACGTCCTCACAGAGATAGCACGGCATCTGATCGGCAAAAATTATGGGGTCCCGTTCTGCGGATGGAACGAAATCGACCCGTATGGACAGACCTTGGCACAGTCACCGCATTGAGTGCATCGCTCTAAAAATAACGCCTCGTCAACCGCGCCTGGCGGGCGCAGCCAATCGGTTCGCACCGGGAGTGGAGCCGGTTGTTCCGGTGTGGCTTGCTGGTGTTTGGAAAACTCTTGTGCCGCTTTGGCAACGGACACCACAGAGTCTTTGAGGAAGTCGCGACGCCCATAGGTCGGATCGGTGGCCACAATCATGCCCCCGTTACATGACACCATCGGCACGCAGCTTGTAGACCTCGACACAACGATCACAGGCCCCGAACTCGATGTCCCAGCCAGGGTGATTCTCGCGGATGAAATCGAGCACATAGGACTCGAGCTTGTTGCCCATATCCTCGACCCACGAATACGTCGGGAACCGGCACAGCGGGCAGGGAAATCCCGGCATCAACATGACTTTATTTTCTGTTTCCGGAACCTCGCCTCCCTCGACATCCACCGCACGGTCCATGACACGTAAGGTATCCGACGCCATCTCAATCAGTTCCGAGTGGGTAAAGAAACTCGTCTGCCACAACCCCTCAAACACCGATTTCAATTGCGGCGCGGGAATCTTGCGGTACCAGGAGCGAAACTCTTTGAACCGGTCTTCTTTCCTCAGCATCGGCTCTTTGCCGGCAACGGTCAGCCGGCTATCCACAGTGAGACTCCACAACACCCGATAGCGTTGGAGAATGAGAGTTTCCTCGCCGGGGTTTTGCCCGACCTTGGTATCAGGGTCATACCCAAAGACCGGATCCAGCATGTCTGAGATATGCAACAACTCATGCCGGCAATAGCGTGTGAGCGCGGGGTCATAGAATCGACGTGGAATGAGCTTGATCCCGACGCCCTTCAAGCCTTTTTCTTCAAACTCGCGAGCCAACTCGTGCTCGACAGACCCCCACTTCCTCAGAATATCGACACCCTCTTGATCCTCCTTGAGGACCCCCTTGACGAGGACGATGCCGACTCGCTCTTTGAGCAAGGGATATTCGTTAAAAGCATCCCGGATGATATCGGAAAACCCCCAGGTCCCGAACATGTACTGGTAGAGTTTCTTGAACTCGCTCTCCCGATCGTCAAGCGTAAACTTCTCATAGATCGGATCGGCCAGTTCGTGAAACTCTTTATAATAGGTCGGGTCGCCTTCCCGTTCCGTCTTTTCGACGAACGAGTCGATGACCTCTTGCAGCAGTGCGGGCTGAAAACGAAGTTCCATGCCTATCCTTTGGAAGGTGCGCTTAGAGTCGGCTTGACTTGCCAACAAAGCTTCTCTTACGATCTCTATACGCGTCATACGAATTATACTGGCGAGAATCGACGGTTTGCAATCAAACCGGTCGCTGCACGCCACTCCACCTTGTTCTAGCTGTAAGGATGTACATGGCCGATCAGACAACTTCCCAACTTGACCCCACTCTCGCACCGCTCACGCCAATCCCATCAGGAACGGGCGCTACGCCGATCGACTCCCTCGAATATTGGAAAACAGGGGCACGGGAGTTGACGACGTTTCGAGGCCATTCACATGGAGTCTGGTCGGTGGCCTTCGCACCAGACGGATTGACCCTCGCCAGCGGAGGAGTCGACCGGCTCGTTCGCCTGTGGGATATTGAAACCGGACGCCTCTTACGTTCACTCAAGGGACATACGGCGGACATCCGATCCGTCGTCTTCACGCCGGACGGCCAAACACTGGCCACGGCCAGCGAGGACCGGACCATCCGCCTGTGGAACCCAACCACCGGCGAATCAAAGAAACTTCTCTTCACACGCTACGATCACAATGTTGTCAGCCTCTCGCTCTCGCCCGACGGCCTTATGCTGGCGCGCGGCAGCCACAATAAAGATATCAAGATTTGGGAAGTCACCACCGGCACCGAGCTCATGACCCTCCTCGGCAAAGACCAATATGACCATAACTGGTCTGTCTGCGTCGCCTTTTCGCCGGATGGGACCCACCTTGCCAGTGGAATGGATATCGGTAAGATCAAACTGTGGGAAGTCTTACCCAGTGGCGAAGAAAAAATCCTGCACAACGGCCACTGGAAGGAGACCGAGGAAGACACCAGTGAAACACGCGGATACTTCGTTGAAGATGACGGTGGATTTCAAAAGCCGATGAGCTATTGGATCGGCGCCATGGCCTTTACCCCCGATGCCAAACTATTGATCACCGGAAGCCGTGACGAAACAATCAAGCTGTTCGACATGCCCCACATGGCGGAACAACGAACACTGAAGGGCCATACGGGATGGGTGCGTGCCCTCGCCGTCACAGCGGACAGCAAGGTACTCATCAGTGCCGGCGACGACGCCACGATCAAATTTTGGGACCTCTCGAACGGCCGTTGCTTCAGAACAATCAAAGCCCACACCGCAGCCGTTCGCAGCGTGACCCTCTCACCGGATGGAATGAAACTCGCCAGCGCCTCGTGGGATCGAACCGTGAAGTTGTGGGAAGGTGGCCCAGAACCCGCCGAGTAGGGCAGGCAAGATTAAGGCAAATGTTTGCGGGGGGGTCAGCCTCTTACGAGCTGCTCACGACTTCTACTGAGGATTCTTCAATGACTGCAGGAGTTGAGCGTTGATGGCAGACTTGCCGCCCTGACGTCGCCGGCAGTTACTGCAGCGCTTGGCATCAACTTTGCCGCCATAGAACGCACCCGTTCCCTTCTTTGCTCCTGCGTGCTCAGTCTTCTTTGTACCCCAGGCCATGACGTGCTTGATACCTCGTTGCCCAACCAGTTGTCAACCGGCTCTCGCTCTCTTGTGCATCCCGACAGGCAACGCTGTACTAACGGAGCGAAGAAATACGTTGACCATGAAAGCGCAACCAAGCCTTACCGAACACAGACTCCCGACCCCTTTTATCTTTGCCCGAACACGCGGACGAGCGAGGGTCCGCACATCTAGTCCGGTTGTTGATCGATCCACGCTTTGATGGTGAAGAATCGCCAAACCCCAACTCCCAGGAACGCGACACCTACCACCAACGACACCACACCCAGTGCTTGAACGCCGGGCAGCTCCAGCCACCACACAGCCGGAACACCAACAATAAAAAATCCCATCGCGGTCCTGATGTACGACAGCAGCGTACGCTCGTTCGCCAACTCAGTCCGTTGCCGAGCCAGCCGGTCTCGAATAGCTGTATCCAATTTCTCGGACATGGGCGATCAGCAAATCCTCACTGAAACGATACCCCTTCAGAAAGCGAAGCTCAACAGACCAGGAGAGAAGGCCGGGCAAAGAAGAGAAGGCGCGCGCGGGCGAGGCGGTCAACAATGACTCCCCACCCCTTTGATTTGTCATCAGGCATTCATAGAAACTGAGGGCAGTTCCTCGACTAGCTCAGAACAGGACCCCAACTCAGCGGCGAGTCAGACTGAAATGACCCAGACAGCTTTTTATTCCTTCGAACGTGCGTCGCTAACTCAGTCCGATGCCGAAGACTTTGGCTGCTTTTTTCACATCCCCTGGCTTCACCCATAGAATGGCGCCGTAGCGTCCCTGTCCGGCAGCAGAGGCCGGTCACCGCGATCATGTTGATCTTGGCTGAACCAAGTCGATCGACCAGATCCTCCAACGCTCCCGGGCGATCATCGCCGTCCACCAGCAAGCACATTTTCGGTCCCTGTACTTTCAACTTATGCATCTTCGCAATGTTCTTGAACGCGAGTGGGATCTTCCGGCACCACATCCACCTGTGTGCGGCGACTCCGAGGAAACGCATGCACGGCCAGCAGATTCAATCCGGCATTACGCAGTGGAGTAAGCGCGCCGGCTAATGTCCCGGGTTTATCCGCAATCTGCACCTTGAAATATTGAGCAGTTCGAATCAGATCGGCCATCATACCCTCCTCTCCCCGCCCTAATAGCGGGTATCATCCGACAGGAAATGCGTCACACAAAAACATGTGTAATGGAATAATCATTACGAGGACCACCTCCGCAGGCGTCGCGCAATGATGTGATGGAAGTTGACGTGATATAGCCTAGGCGAATAACCGGACGAAATGCAATCGGTAAAATCCACTTTCAGGTACAGAGTTGCGGCTTCCGACGGTCTACCTCAAAGATGGGTCCCGTACAGAGCCTCCGCTTTGGCGTAGAGACGAGTCGGCGCTTCTGGAAAATACAGAAAGAGTGCCGGACAGAGCCAGCCCTCCCCGTTGTCGTCCCACCGATACCACACGCCTTCGTATTCTTTCCGAACTTCTCCAGCTTCACCTGATAGCCAGGGAACGGTTCCGAGGCAAACAAGAGCCGAAACCCCTTTTCTGCGTTGGGTATATTTGCGACTATGGTGTCAATCATCTCGGGAATGCCGGACACGAACGGCTCTTGAGAGAGTCCTACCCGTGGATCGTCAAAGACCCAAGTTGAAGCGTGTCGGTACGGCACGATGACATGAATGGCATTAGCCGCAGAACACCACTGCGTTCGTTTTGCCATGAGTCTTATCATTTTTGTGCAGCACCTTTCCCAGTTATCGGCTTGGAAGTTCACCTGTGCTGTGATGGGCCCTAAGGAGGAGGCCCATGACTCGAAAACGGCACACGGAGGAGCAGATCATCGCAGTGCTCAAAGACGCCCAAGCGGCGTCATTGGTCCAGGAGCTCTGCCGCAAGCACGGCATCTCGGACGCCACGTTTTATAAGTGGCGGACCAAATATGCCGGACTCGAAGTCAGTGATGTGAAGAAGCTCCGCCAGCTGGAAGACGAAAACCGGCGGTTGAAGCAGATGGTGGCGGAGCAGGCGCTGGACATTCAAGCGCTGAAAGCAATCAACGCAAAAAACTGGTAGGGCCCAAGGCGAAACGAGCGGCGGCCCAGTGGAGGGCCGAGCGCTTTGGGCTCAGTCAACGACGGGTGTGCCGCCTCATGGCCCTTGATCGCAATACGCTTCGGTATCGCAGTCGACGCCAGGACGATGCGGCGCTGCGGGCGCGGATCCGAGAGATTGCCGAGCGCAAGCGACGGTATGGATGTCCTCGGATTTATGTGCGGCTTGCGACGAGAAGGCTGGCGAGTGAATCATAAGAAGGTGGAACGGATTTATTATCGGGACGAAGGGCTCTCGTTGCGGCGACGCCGGCGGAAGAAGTTGGCGGCTGTCCCGCGCGTCGCGCATCCACGGCCGACACAGCCGGGACTCTGTTATGCGATGGATTTTGTGCATGACCGGCTCGTGACTGGCGACGGTTCAAGTGTTTGACGATGACCGATCCCTGTTCCAAAGAGGTGCCGGTGATCGAAGTGGATGTCTCGATTGGCGGTGTCGAGTATGCCGGATTCTTGATCGGCTGTTTCTCACTCGCCCGCTGCCAGAGACCTTGATTCTGGATAACGGCCCCGAATTCGCCGGGACGGCCTTGGATGCCTGGGCCGCCCGAGCACGGCGTGCACCTGCACTTTATTCAACCGGGGAAGCCGGTGCAGAACGCCTTTATCGAGAGCTTCAACGGCAAGTTCCGCGACGAGTGTTTAAACGAGCACTGGTTTCTGACGTTACAAGAAGCGCAGCTCGTGATTGAAGCCTGGCGACGAGAATATAATGAGGAGCGGACGCACAGCACGATTGGGGATATGACACCCCAGGAGTTCATCACCAACTATCAACACGGGGCCCATTTACCACAGGAGATCAACTTCGTTCAACTTTGGTGCAATAAACGGGGGAAGGTCAACAGCACGCTACCAACGACGCTTCGGTGAAGGTGATGTGCGCCCGAGGCGAACCGAGACGATCAACCAAGAGCTCACGACCCCTTTACTGGTCTCCATCACCTTTTTTGGAATCGCCACCGCGTAGGCAATCTTGGTTAAATCCTCCTCAGTAAGCAAAGTCTGTCTTGCCATCCCTTTTCAAAGTCGACATCATTTGATCGAGGCCTTTGTGCTTCTTCAAGTTGGCGCACTAATATTCTTGAAGGAAGCATGGCTGCCTGCCCAACGAAGATCGCCTCTCTTTTCCGCAGGCCGGAGAGCATTTTGGTCAAACCTCCCACAGAATCGGGCAAGACCGCTGCCACATGGCTTCGATTGGATTCGTTAGTAGTTCTGTGAACTATCCAAGAGTTACACTGAGACAAGACTGTTGCATCAACTTCACTTGGACGTTGAGAGAGATCAAGAATAAGCCAATCCCATATTTCCTTCCTTCCTTTGCTATCCGACGAATAGCCTCTTGGGCCGCCTCATATTGAGCCTCTCCTCGGTCAGGAACATATCGGTGCGCTTCTTCGCAAACGAGCAATATCGGACTTCTCTCTCGCTCTACTGCAGTCTGCCACACCTTTACCAAGAACAACGTTCGAGCAATTACTGCGCTTGCGGCTCCAGCCACTTCATTTGGCACTCCAGATAGATCCACTATTCTCATTGGATTTCCATCTCCAAGGAATTGACGTACTACTTCTGGAAACGGATCCTTTTGGCCATCCCATTCGCTAACCATGAACGCCATTCGAGAGTCGCGACGTAGGACATCGAGTTTCTGGAGTATCGAATTATAAGGTTCGTGCTTAGATGCGGCACTGATTGTGTCTCTCTGAGTTTCAACATCTTTCACAAACCGATCAAGGGAGTATGGAACTGGCGAATCGACTGTAATTGCTTTTGGATCAAGCTTAAGCTTTGCCGCCCCCTCGGATCTTGCGTTCAGAAGGGCGGTTTTTACTATGTTCGCCTGAGAAGTTGCTATGAACTCGGTCTTACCGATCAGCAATGAAATCGTTTCTTGAAAATTGAAGAGCCAGTATGGAAGCGTGAGCGTTGCTTCGTCCGTCGACAGACGGATGTGTCCAGGAAATGCCTGACCATACTCGTTGTGTGGGTCTAAAATAACGATGCGTGGATTCCATGTCTTATATTTGTCTAGACTCCCTTTATCTATGATGGCATGGAGAATGACCGCAACAGTTCCGGACTTGCCTGCACCAGTAGAGCCCAACACCGCAGTGTGCTTTCCGAGCAACTCATTCATATCTGCATAGCAAGGGGTTCCCCCTGATCCACGTGTTCCCCCAGTAAAATAACCGCACCTTTGCCATGTCCATAGATATATCGTAGCTCGGACTTTGGGGTTAAATAGAGCGTCTGTTTTGGAAGAGGATAGGTTGAAACACCTCTTTCAAACTTCAACTCCCAAGATGAAGGAGACGACAATGTATTTTGAAGCCATTCGCCCTCCCCGAACAAGTCTGCCTCTACTACTCGTTCATCGGAGGTAGACTGCGGGATGATTCCACGTTCCAACTCGAACTCAGCTTTCATGCGAAGCCGACCAACGAAAGCGTAAACGATGCGACGACCGAAATGGATTTTTACAATCGAGCCGAATTGCCCGATAGGGTAAGTCTCCCCGCCGTGAACACGTGACAACTCGATAACGTTGTCATCCAGCTCTGCAACAATATGCGACCCATCTACTTCAATGATTCTTCCAATCGCCAGGTTGTCGATTGGATCATTGGGATTACGCACCCCATGGTTCATCGTTCACCTTCTAGCAACCGTGTGAAAGTTTCAAATTTCCACCATGGTAATTCCACTGCAGACGACCTCCGAGGTTCTCCCATGGAAGAATCCATTTTTTGCATATATGCGGACTTGGTTCTGCACAGCAGGGTCTTCGTTCCATTTCTTCAACAGGCCCTTCGGCTTTTCATCTGATGTGAACGCAACAATTGTCAGTCGGTCGGCAGATTCTCGGAGCGCTCGATCAATTTCCAAGTTGATGTGGGAATCGCTAAACCTATACCCACAGACAGTTAGAACAGTTTGCGAACCTGGTTTTGGTCGAAGGATAGTCCGGCTGAGGTTGGCAAGCTGAGCAAATGGGTCAATTTGGGTTTCCCTATACTTCGTAGATGCTGGCCAAATGAGTATACTGCGGTTCTTGCTTTCCGGAAGATTGAGCTTCTCCGAAATTCTGCGGGGTAGCGGATCATCCGGAAGCTCGCACCAATTTATTGAGCCGTGGAGCTTAAGAACTCTCGCCGCCACACCACCATCCTGAAACGTATCCTCATTCCACCAAGCTGTGATCCCCCCACCCATTCCGTCAGAATAGGTCAATTTCTCCAATGCTAATGCGTCCTCGATTAGGGTGTCATAATTAAGGACCAAGTAATCGACTGGCTTTATAGAAGTAGCCTTCCCGGGGCGCAACGGACGATGGATAGCTTTAATAAATCTCCAGTGCGTACCGATTGTCACATCTTGATCAATGGTATTAGCAATCGCTTGTTTCACCTGCTCTGTTGCCGCTCGGAGTTGATCTGCAGTATAGCCCTTGCCGTTAAGCTGAATGCTCGTGCTAGTGGCGGCACGAAGGGATCTCCTATCAGCGATAGCTAGCAGATCAATAAGCTCGCTTAGAAAGTCTTCGATATTTGCATCAGATGATCCTGCAAACATTGCCTGAACCGAAGCCAATATTTCTTTCGCTGTAGCGTCCAAGCTCGAACTTGCAAGACTCTTTTCTGTGAGCTCTGCGGTTAGAGGCACACCTGCACACTTACTACAGCCTGCACCAATCAAAAATGCTCTTCCACTCTGTGTCAGCAATTCATCTAGTTCACTCAGAGCCTTTTCTAGAGCAGGCTGTCTTAAAGCTGACAGATCATCCGACATGATTCATGTTCCCTCTTTCATTCAACGAGGCACACGTTGAAGCACAAATGAGGTAAATGGGGACAGGCTACTTTTTTGCACAAGTTTGTGTCAACTCAGTGAACCGGCGAAATACAACCATTTGCGGGGCTTGGCGGGGCAGGAACTAAGAAATTAGCATTCCCATAGATACGCTTCTTCTGAGTCTACTCATCTCACTTGCTTCTCCCGTTCAAAATCAATAGTAGGCTGTTCAGAAAGCCCGTCCAGCAAGGCCGCAGGCGAGTAAGAACCGGAGGCGTACCCTCAGGGGTACGTTGAGGATTCTTGCGAGCTGAGAACGCCGCTGGCGGGCTTTATCAACAGCCGCAAAGGAGCAGGAACAACCTACTTTTCCCCGCTCCGAACTCCGCTTGTGCCAACTGATTCAAGGTTCTGGATGGCTGATCGACCGGGATGCGTCGCCCGCCAGGCAATGGCTGCGGCGCTGAGCATCATGAGCGCGGCTAACAAGAACGGCGCGCCGGGCAGATGCCAGGCGGCGCTCGGTCCGATGAAATGCGCAAAGCTTTGCGTGAAGAGGATCGGCCCGATCAGGCCGGTTAAGCCGTTGATGCTTGCAATGGCTCCCTGGAGTTGGCCCTGCTCGGAACTGCTCACGCGGCGAGTCATCAGTGCCTGCGTCGCCGGACCCGCGAGACCCCAAAAGGCCATGACGGGAATGCCCAGCCAAAAGATCCATCCCTCAGACGCAACGCCGTAGACCGAAAACCCGATCGCTCCGCAGAGCAACCCCACCAGCAATGTCGTGCGCACGCCTAATCGGGCCGTGATCGGACGGATCAGTCCCCCCTGGACGATCATCACGGCCACGCCGACACCGGCGAGCGTCAGACCGACTGCGGCGGTCCCCCATCCGTACCGGTAGCCCATATACAGCACCGACACGTTCGGCAGCACCGCATGGGCCAGATAGCCGAAGAAGGCGACGGCCGCGAGCCCGAAGAGTTCAGGGTGCGAGCGCAACAGCACCAGCGAGCCGACCGGATTCGCCCGCTTCCACGAGAAGGCCATCCGCTTGTCATGCGCCAGGGATTCGGGCAACACAAAGAACCCATAGCAGGCGTTCGCCAGGCTGAGCGCCGCCGCGCCCCAAAACGGGAGCCGCGGATCGATCTCGCCGAGCCAGCCGCCCATGGCAGGACCGAGTATGAAGCCGAGGCCGAACACCATGCCGATCTTGCCGAACGCCGCCGCCCGGTGTTCCGGAGGCGTCACGTCGGCAATGTACGCACCGGCGGTGCTGAAGCTGGATGAGGCGAGGCCGGAGATGGCGCGACCCAGGAACAGCCAGGCGACGGTCGGCGCCAGCGCCATGACGATATAGTCGAGTCCCAATCCCAGGTTGGACAGCAGCACGATCGGCCGCCGGCCGAACCGGTCGGACAGGGCTCCCTGAATCGGCGAGCCAAAGAACTGCATGACCGCCCAGGCCGTGCCCATCAGCCCATAGATCATGGCCGCCTGGGCCGTATCGCCGGAGAGAAACTCCTCGACGAGTTTCGGCAGCACGGGAATGATGATGCCGAAGGACAGCATGTCGAGCAGAACCGTGATGAGAATGAACAGCACTGCGGCTGGCCGCGGGGTGGAGGCAGTAGGTCGGTCGTTCATAGCCGACGCATCCTATCAGGCCCACACCTCAGCCTGTCGAGATAAAACGGTCGCAGGCTCCGCGTCGAAAAGATTTTGCGAGCGAGGTCAGACGGATCACTGTCTCCCGGCGGGATATTTGGCTCGGTGACATGTTTAGTGATGCGTCAACTCATCGAAATGGCGAAATACACTCATTTAAGGAGCCTTGAGGGGCAGGATCTAAGATATGAGCACACCCATATATATCTATCCCTCTGCGGAGCTTGCTTGCCCTCTCCTAATTTAGGTGCAGGCTGTTCAGAATGCCCAACTTTCCCACCCTCCCAACCCCGGCGCGCCAAGACGCGCCGTTCCGCGGGCAAGGCCGCAGGCGAGCAAGAACCGGAGGAGGTACCCACCGCACTTCGTGGGGCCGTTCGCCCATTCAATGGATCTTGGCGAACGGTAAAACCCCTCCAGTGCTTCCGACCTCCGAGGGACTCCTCTTCAACGTTGAGGATTCTTGTGAGCTGAGAACGAAGCATGGGAAAGGGCGCGTCTCGGCGCGCCGGGGTTTGGGCGGGTGAGAAGAGCGGCATTATCAACAGCCGATTAGTAGGAGATGACTCTTGGCGCCTGCAGCCGGCCGATACAGTCCCGCCAGAGTGTGGCCGGGTCCTGGTCAAAGATGCTGAACGAATCTGCCGGCAAGATCCCCCACGCGCCCACAAGCATCTCAGCTTCCAGCTGCCTCGGAGCCCATCCGGCAGATCCGGCAAACGCCCGGAAGGTTTCGGTCGGCTTGGCCTGTGTAATCATGCGCTCCAGGAGGCGAGGTGTTCCTCCTACATATACCCCGTCGAAGACCGATCGTGCATCTGCGTAAGGCTCCATGAGTCGGAACAGCACGAGAAGATTGGATGGGTCTACCGGCCCACCCGAAAACACCCGGTAGGTGGTCCCCTTGAGTACGGTGAGTTCCGGCAACACGTCGGATAAGAGGACCTTCGTGGAGCGATTCAGAATCAGCCCGAGTGTTCCATTAGGCCCGTGCTCCACGATGAGCACGACGGCTTTGCGGAAGTTTGGATCTTCCAGCGATGGGCTGGCCACTAAGAGCACGCCTTTCTTGACCGACAACTGCGCGAATTCCATGCCCGCCAGAGCTGGTACCGCATGCAGGACGGTCAGGAGTCCTCCGAGCAGGAAACTCGCCATGATTTTCCGTGCACCAGCAGAACCCCGCGCGCGCGGGCACTCAGACGGAGGCAACATGAGGGACCTTCCAGATGATGGTGAGCTGGCTTCCATAAAGAAATGAGTCGGACCTGAGTATGGACTTATGTGCGGCAGGCGACAATCAAGCTGCTGGGCGAACCTTGACTGTCAGGCGCACCGTAGCGCCAAGCCGGGCCAGCATGTCGATGAGCGCATCCGTACTGAAGAGATCGATCCGCCCGCGGAGGAGATCGCTGACGCGAGGCTGGGTCACACCGAGCATCTTCGCGGCTCCTCTCTGTTTGAGGCGACGAGAAGCAATGAGTTTCTGCACCTGGATCATGAGATCCGCTCGAACCAGCAGATGCTCAGCCTCCTCGCGGCGAAACCCGAGGTCACGGAATACATTCCCAGTGGAAGGTGTGATTTTGAGCTTCGCGCGTCCAACGAGGGGCTACCGTTTCTTTTTTCGCAACATCACACTTTGCCTCCAAAGGGGACCAGCAAGACTATACTTCAATGCGCGCATTGAGGGACCACATTCTGATCGTGCGGCCTCAGCGAGCAAGAAGGATGGTCTGGCGGTCTCCGTCCACCCTTCTGAGGGCGCGCGTTCAACGATACAAATGATCCTACCGAGCTTGCTCATTTCGCTTCAAGGGAGTGGCCAAGGTTGCCCTTTACTGCGCGCATCGGACGAGCACAGCTTCACCGTGCGCGTTCTGCGAGCAAGAAGGCGCACCCCTGGCCGCTCCTTACCCTCCACTGCCACAACGAACCTTAAATGACGGTTCCGACAAGAGCTGTTTATCTTCGAGCATCTGCATGATGACCTTGGCGGCTTGGAAGAGATCGTTCTGTTCTCCGTCGGCAAGCCAGAACTTCGTCTTGATTCGCGTCACACGTTCGGCCAATCCCTCATTCGCATCGGATTCTGCGGCATAGGCCAGGTGCCGAAGTGAGATATGGCGGACTTCGCAGGCGCATTGCCGGAGATCGTTCACCGGGAGCCGGCCCCTCGGCTCCCGATCCTGCTTCTCGACCGGAATGCCCATTCTCTCGAGCAGGGAGCGGCGGGATTCGATCAACATGGCATCCGTGGCATCGAGCGCATTGGTGTCGACGAAATAGTCGATGGCGGACCGGCTGGACCGCTTAAAGTTGAGCTCGGTATGGTCGCTCGATGGCGTGGCGTCGATGACGAAAATGACACATCCTTTTGTGAACAGCTGATCGAGGGTCGTGCCTAACACGTTCTGATTCATGTATTGGGTGATCGCCTGCACGCCCAGATTATCGATGGGGCCGCCGTCATAGAGGTGCATGTACTGCGTCGGCTCCATATACCACTGCAGCGTCACATCCTGGAATGCGCCAGGAAATGCGGATGACGCATTCACGGCATTGGCGACGGGATAGGGAGCGAGCACAGAATGGAGCGCGGCGAAGCGTTCGTCCGTAAACGTGAACCGAGTGTGGTCGTTGTGGACGGTCGAATTGATCAAGATTTTCGGATGCGGCTGAAGGTCGGCAAAGGTGGCATCGTGGTACAGCTGGTTGTTGAAGACTTGCACCATGATATCCGAGCGGGTGAAGTCGGAGAGCCAATAGCGAAAGATGTTCTGCGGTAGAAACCACCGGCGAATCCAACTGCTTTGAAAATCGTAGCCCAAGGCCTCGCGGACCACCGGATCGGTAAATGCACCGGCCTTGTCTCCGAGTCCGTAGTAGACGGCCGGGAGTGTTCCACCGGACACACCGGAAATCACATCCACTTGTTCCAGCAATCCCCGCTGTCGGAGTTCCAGCATGACGGCGGCGCCGAAGTTGGCCGCTCGACTCCCGCCGCCAGAGATGGCCAGCGCGACAAACCGGTCGTCCTTCGATTCGAATTCGGTCAACTTCCATGAGCCGGCTGTGTCGGGCACCGGTTTGTCGGCGGGCCACTGCTGATTCCATCCTGGCCGCCAGTGGCCTGGCAGCATAGAGCATCCGCCAAGCACGAAGACCAGACACACAACCCATGTGATGGTGAGGACGTGAGAGCCGCGAAAGATTTTTCTGCGCATGTTCCTCCTTGATTGACACGGGTGGGCTGACAGTATGGAGAGCCTCTCAGGGAAACTAATTGTAAGAGGTTCGAGAAGAACGCGCAAGAGAGATTGCGTGCATCAGACGAGAAAATAAAGATCACGACTGCTTGCGCCGCTATGCTAACAGCCTGCGGAAGAACTCAGTTTATACACAATACATCATTGGAATCTTACATAATGATGTCGAAGTCAATATGGCCGCAGGATGCTCAAAAAGGCCGTTCAGCAAGGCCGCAGGCGAGTCGAAACCGGAGGCGTACCCTTCGGGGGTACGTTGAGGATTTCGATGAGTCGAGAACGCCGCTGGCGGACTTTTTCAGCATCCTGCTAGAGTCTGACGCCGACTTCATCCAGGTGTCTGAGCAGGTCGGCAGGATCTTGATAGACCCGATAGGCTCCCGCCCGCTCCAACTCCTCACGGCCATAGCCCCCGGAAAGCAGTCCCACCGAGAGGGCAAACGCCCGACGCGCGGCCAGCAAATCCCAGACGCTGTCTCCAACGATGACGCAACGGCTCATGGGAACCCTGAGCCGCTTCCCTGCGGCGACAAACAGATCGGGATCAGGCTTCGCGAAGCGGACGTCGTCGCGCGTGATGACCGGCACGTTCCGATGGAGAGTGAGCAGCTTGAGCGCATGCCGTGCGTTGTGCTTACGTCCGCTTGTCGCGATGGCGTGAGGCACCCGATGTTCCGCCAACGTGTCCAGCAGTGCTTGCGCGCCGGGAAGCACGCGCAGAGATGAAGCCTGATTGGCAAACGCCTCGGCATGCACGAGTTGAATGCGCTCCGCATCCTTTTGCGAGACCTTACGCCCCGTTTCCCGAGTCAAGGCGTTGAGCATCAGGCCACCGCTCATACCGATCTGGCGGTGAATGCGCCAGACCGGCAGTTCGATGCCGGCTGCTTGCGTCGCTTCGCGCCAGGCCAGCACATGCTGGTAGACGCTGTCGACCAAGGTACCGTCCAGATCGAAGAGAAATGCCAGCGAGTCGGAGTTCCGGGTTTTCGTCATCGCCGCCCTACCCTTCCAGCTTGGCTTTCATGTTGATCGTCGTGTTGAGACTACGTTCCCGACCGCGGGCTTGTACAACCGGTCAGCTACGTGGCTTGCCGTCCAATGCACGATCCAAGTTGAACGCGGCGCTGATCAAGGCGAAATGCGTGAAGGCCTGCGGAAAGTTCCCGAGCGCTTCGCCGCTTCCCCCGATCTCTTCGGCGTAGAGCCCCAGATGATTGGCGTGTCCCAGCATCCGTTCAAACAGCAGCCGGGCTTCCGTCAACTTCGCGCCATCGACATGTCCCGCCCGGGTCAGCGCTTCCACCAGCCAAAACGAACACATGGTAAACGTGCCTTCTCCCCCTGTGAGCCCATCGGCTCCGGTTTCGTTGTCGTACCGATACACGAGGCCATCGGAGACCAATCCTCCCTCCTTCGGTGAGCGATTGATCGCGTGCAGCGTGCTCAACATGCGCGGATCGTTAGGAGCCATGAAAAACACCATCGGCATGATGAGATTCGACGCGTCCAGCGAGTCGCCGTCGTAGTGTTGCACAAAGGCCTGGCGTTTCTGACTCCACCCCTTGGACATGATGTCTTCACAAATTTGGTCCCGGACCCGCTGCCATCGGTCGCGATCGGCCGGAAACGACCGTTTATCGGCCAGACGAAGTCCCCGGTCCATCGCCACCCAGCACATCAGTTTCGAATAGACGAAATGACGCCGGCCTCCTCGCACCTCCCAGATGCCTTCGTCCGGCTGTTGCCAATTGTCACAGAGCCAATCCAGGCCGCGCCGGAGACGGATCCAGACGTCATAGCTGATGGGCATGACGTGTTTGTTGTACAGGTAGAGCGAATCGACAAGCTCCCCGAAAATATCGAGCTGCAATTGCGCAAACGCGCCGTTGCCGATTCTGACGGGCCGGGAGCCTCGATAGCCGTCCAGATGATCGAGCGTCTCCTCCTTGAGGTTGTGTCGGCCGTCGATTCCGTAGACGATCTGCAATGTGCCAACGGCCTTGACTTCACCGGCACGCGCTTCTAGCCATTGCATGAAGGCTTGCGCTTCCTCCGTGAAGCCGATTCTCAATAAGCCATACAACGTAAAGGCGGCGTCGCGAATCCAGGTGTAGCGATAGTCCCAATTCCGTCCGCCGCCGATCGACTCGGGCAGGCTGCAGGTCGGCGAGGCGATAATCGCTCCGGTCGGTTCGAAGGTCATCAGTTTGAGTGTCAGCGCCGATCGGTACACCATTTCGCGCCAGCGGCCGGTATAGGTACATTTGGACAGCCATCGATGCCAGAAATCGACCGTACGTTCGAAGACCTCCTGCGTTTCGGTGTTTAAAGGAGACTGGCAACACCCCTCTCCAGCCTTCAAGGGGCGCAGTACGAATATCGCCTCCTCGCCTTCCTGAAGCGCGAATGTCGCGTCGACGCTCTCGCCGTCGCAGGAGAGCGGGACGGCGCTCGCCAATCCCAGGCTCAGAACGGCGGACTCAAAAATGGCGCCATGTTCTTCGAGCGATACGCGATGCGGCGCACGCGCATAATCGAATGCCGGGCGGCATCTCATTCGAAACGTCAGCGCTCCCCGCGTGACTTTGACGCGCCGAATCAATTGATCCTGCCAGGGCGATTCGCGAGGCAAGCCTACCGGCATGAAATCGATCAGTTCTCCGACACCGTCCGGCGAGAGAAAGCGGGTGACTAACACGTTGGTTTCCGGCCAATAGAACTGTTTCGCCCGGATGCCTTCCCCCTGGGGCGCGATCTCAAACCGGCCTCCCTTCTGGTCGTCCAAGATGGCGGCGAACACGCTCGGTGAATCGAAGAAGGGAACGCAGAACCAATCAATCGAGCCGTTGATACCGACGAGCGCCGCCGTCCGCATGTTGCCGATGATGCCGTAATTTTCAATGGGTTGGTACGCCATGGCTGGGCCTCCTTCTCACCCTTCTGATTATGCGGCCTCCGCGAACAAGTAGCGCGGCGCGATGAGATTCCTATGATGCATCATCGCGCAAAGATGAGCAGACTGTTCGCCGGAAGTACGAGTGCGGCTGAATGATCGAAGTCATGCAGCGGCTGCGGGTCGGCGACGATCAGCCCGCCGTTGCCGACCACGCCGGGATTGACCCAGTTCTCGTACACGTCGCTGTTGAAGACCTCGCGCCACGCCCCGCCACCGGGGAAGCCGATCCGATAACTGAACCGATTGACGGGCGCCAGATGCACGACCACGATCACGTCGAGGCCTTCACCCTCCATCCAGCGATGAAACGCCAGCACTCGGTTCTGATCGTGCGCGTGCACGGAGCGAAATCCCTGTCCGCGCAAGCCGGGAGTCTGCCGGCGCACCTCGAGCAATTCGCGCGTGAACCGCACATGGTCGAGCATCTGCTTGTCGCCCCGGTCGAGGCCAGCCCAGTAGAGAAGCAGATCGTGGTGCGAGTCAAAATCGTCCGACCATTGCTTGTCCTCCAGAAATTCCTGCCCCATGAACAGCATGGGAATGCCGGGTGCGGTGAGACTGAGCCCGGTCGCTACACGGGCACGGCTGCGGGCGAACCAGGAACGGGGATTTGCCGGATCCCCGAGACGGGCGATGCGCATCTCCCGGCCATTGTAGACAATGTCGTGATTTTCTGGCCCCTGCACGAAGCGCCACTGCTCCTGAAATCCTTCAGGCCAGAGGCTCCGGCCCAGGCTCGTCATGTTGAGGGGACGCTCGTCGGGGCCGCTCGCGTTGGCGATGACGTCGCGGATCAACATGCGCAAGCCGTCGGTCAAGGTCGTGTCGAAGCCGGCCCCCTCCGGCACCGCCCTCACGACGTATGGATTCACGCTCCAATACTCGGCATGGTTCAATGCCCCGGCCCGGTGTGCATGCAATGTGGCGGTCAGATCCTGACAAAACTTCCATCCGTGCGGCGCACCATCGTGATCGATGACGCTCACCTGGTCATAACGGAATCCGTCGACGCGGTATTCGTCGAGAAAGAATTTGGCGTTCTGGATGAGGAAATTCTGCACCTCCGGCTTGGCAAAATCGAACACGAGCCCGCCGGCATGTCCCTTGTCCGCGAAAAAGAGAGAGTTCCGCGGCCCACCGGCAAAAGGTTGGCGGTCCAAGAAATACAGGCTCTGGTCGTCGAAATCGCCGCCTGCATGGTTGTAGACCACATCGAGGATCACGGCCAGTCCGTGGAGATGACAGAGATCCACCAGCGCCTTGAGTTGATTCATTTCTCCGCGCAGATCCTCCGTCCGATAGAGGCGCAGGCCTTTCGCGTCCAGAAGGTTGTTTACCTCGGCGACGTATGGAGCCAGCTCGGCATCCGCCATGGCGAAATCCATCTCGGGTGAATAATAATCGGTGCCGTTGTAGCCGAGACTGAATCTGGTTTGGAATTCCTGAATCGGCATGAGCTGCAACGCCGTGACGCCCACTTCGGCCAGATACGGGAGCTTGCGCGCGACATCGAGAAACGTGCCGCCTTTGTGCGGCAGGTTCGGCGTGAAAAAGGTGCCGACGTGGAGTTGATAGAGGACGAACTCATGAAAAGGCGGCGTGACATACCCGCTTTCGTGCCAGGGAAAGACAGTCTTGCAGACGATGCACTCGCCGGGAAAGGGCGTCGCGAGCTCGCGGGCGTAGGGATCGCGTTTCGGCCCCTCGCTCCCTTCCCCGACCACGTAGAACATATAGCGCTCGCACTCCCGGACGCTGGGAATGAAGCCCCGCCAGTGGCCGAACTCGTCGCGCGTGAGCAGACTGGCGTCGTTGCGCGCCCGATGGTTGAAGTCGCCGATCGCATACACGGCTATGGCCTTCGGCGCCCAGACGCGGAAGGTTGCGCCGTCGGCGATCAGATTGGCCCCCATTGGGGTGCTGAGATAGATATGGTCGAGAGACGCGGGCATGGCGAGATGTCCGTCTGGTAACAATCCTACGCGTTCATGCTTGAAGAAATGACTGCGATGAGAATTGAAAATAGGCTACGACTCACTGTGGCCTATGTCAACTCAGCCCAATAGCGTGTCGTGGGTCATTTTGAAATCTGTTCAAGAGTTCGCCACTCTGTGTTCCTCACGCGCTGCGCTCCAGACCTCCCGCGCGGCATCGGCGTTCATCGCCGCAATGCCAAGCCCAACGATCAGATCGGGCCATCCGGAAAGCGTATAGGCCGTCACGAACCCCGCTGCAATGATTGCGATGTTTGCCAGGACATCATTTCGAGCCGACAGAAACGCCGCTCGCGTCAGACTGCCGCTATGCGCTCGGAATTGCATCAGCATGAACGCGCACGACAGATTGATGACTAGGGCACCGCCACCAGCCAGCGATAGGGGAAGCGGGGCAGGCGGCAACGGCACCAAAAACTTCTCCCATGCTGTCCAGAGCGTCGCGAGGCCTGGTATGAACAGGATGCCGGCGAGGGCCATGCCCACACGAGCCCGGCTGGTTGCACTCCAGCCGAGCGCGATGGCGATCAGGAAATTCACCGAGGCATCTTCTAAAAAGTCGACGCTATCTGCAAAAAGCGAGACCGAGCCGATGGCGAGGGCGACCGCGAACTCGACTCCAAAATAAGCCAGGTTCAAGGCAGCAACAAGGATGACAACTTTTCGCAGATTCGCGTTCATTCCTCAGCCCCAGCACTTTCCTTCGTTTTAGAATCCCGATAGTATACCTCGGTCAAGGCAGCCAGATTTCACACTGACCCAATGCCAGGACTCCTGTCCCGCAGACGTTGCTACAAATGGTCCCTCCAAGCTTGCTCGTTTCTCTATAGGAGGGAGTGGCCGAGGCTGCCCTTTACTGCGCGCATGGAACGCCCGTCATCCATCTAAATGCTCCCTCCAAGCTCGCTCGCTATCTCTTCAGGGATGGGGGCTGATTGATCTTCCACTGCGCGCAACCTTCTCACCCGCCCACCCACTGGCACGCCGAGACGTGCCATTAACCCCGGCGAGGGCCTTCTGGTTTTTCCCACTTTGCCCTAAGGGGAGCAGGCAGGCTGTCCTTCACTGCGCGCATCATATATGAATTATCCCTCCAAGCTCGCTCGTTATCTCTTCAGGGATGGGGGCTGATTGATCTTCTACTGCGCGCGTCCAACGAGGGCCTTCTGAGGCCGCGCGTTGCGCGAGCACAGAAGATCATCAGGCTCCATCCCCTCCCCCCCGCTTCCGAAGTACTTCGTAGGGGTCTGGCACCAGCCAGCGCATCAGATACATTGGACTTACATATAATGGTGTATTGGACTCGGTGATGGGGCCGGTCGTTGGACTAGAGGGAAGACGGGTCGCTCAACAAAGGGAGGTTCCTCGTGAGACCGAAAATTCTTATCGTCGATGATTCCGTCGATAGCTGGAACTTGCTGAGCACGATCGTCAAATCCCATGACTTCTATCCCGTATGGGCTGCCGATGGGATGCAGGCCATGGCTGCTGCCCGATTCCACCACCCCCAGGCCATTCTCTTAGACCTCGGATTGCCAGGCGGGGATGGGTTCCTCATCCTCGAGCGATTAAAAAGCAACCACTTGCTGAGCGAGATTCCCGTGATCGTGGTCACCGTCCGTGATCGAAAAGAAGCGGAAGAGAAGGCGCGGCAGCTGGGCGCGGTCGCCTATGTATCAAAACCCGTCCAAGCTGACGAACTGATGGCGAGCATCCAGACCGTGCTCGCCACACAAGACGGGGCCCCAGCGGGCGTGACCCACTAATATGGATTGAGGCGGTTACGTTGCGTGAGCACAAGAGACCAACAGGCTCCACCCGATTGGCTGCTATCCCTTCTCCGCCGAGAGTGGCGTGGCGATGGATTCGAGCGGACGCCCTTCGGCTTTGACGCCTAACCAGAGTTCCACGACCGCGCCCGCGACCATCAGCCCCGCTCCCAATAAATAGCCATAGAACACACTCTCGGCGGACGATTCGATGAGTTTGCCGTACAGCCACGGAGCCACGATTCCCGCCCCCTGCGCCACGACGAAGAAGCTCGCGATGGCCATCGCGCGGATCTCCAGGGGAAAGATCTCGCTGACGGTCAGATAGGCGGCGCTGGCGCCTGCCGAGGCAAAGAAAAAAATGGCCGACCAGGCCAGCGTTTGGGTGACTGCCGTGAACATGCCCTGCCAGAAGAGGTATCCCGTCACGGCCAGCAGGCAACCGGCGAGGCCATAGGTACAGCTGATCATCGGCTTCCGTCCGACGGTATCGAAGTAGCGGCCGAGCAGCAGCGGACCCAGGAAATTGCCGAGCGCAAAAGGAAGAATATAGAAACCGATGTTACCGGCCGGCACGTCATAGAATTTCGTGAGCACGAAGGGGTATGTAAACGAAATGGCGTTGTACGTGAACGACTGCGTGGTCAACAACACGATGCCCAATGCTGTGCGTCTGGGGTAGGCGTGCACGAGCTGGCGGACCACGGTGCCCAAGGTCGCGTGTGACCGGGGATGGACGGTCATTGAACCTTCGGGCTTCGGCAGTGAGGCCAGTCCTTCCTCACGCGAGATCTGGTCTTCGATCCTGGAGACAACGGCTTCAGCCTCCTCCACCCGTCGATGGGTCATGAGCCAGCGGGGGCTCTCGGGGACGAGCCGCCGGATGAGCACGATGCCGATCCCAAGGACAGCTCCCAATCCGAAGCACAGACGCCATCCCACATATTCCGGAATGAGTCCGGGGTTCAGCAGAACTATGGTGAGAAGCGCCCCGGCTGCCGTCCCCAACCACCAGCTCCCATTAATCGCCAAGTTGGTCTGTCCACGCCGACGCGCAGGGATGAGTTCGTCGACGGCAGAATTAATTGCCGCGTATTCTCCGCCGATGCCCGCCCCGGTCAGGAAGCGGAAGAACATGAAGCTCCACAAGTCCCAGGACAGCGCCGTCAGGACCGTGGCGGTCAGATAGAGCAGGAGCGTGATCATGAACCATTTCTTCCGCCCCTGCAGGTCAGTGAGATAGGAGAAGAGGACGGCTCCGAGCACCGAGCCGGCCAGATATGCCGATGCGGCGAGCCCGACTTCGGATTCCGTCAGATGCAACGTGGTGCTATGGGTGAGGACGGGACCGAGGGCGGCGACGATGGACACTTCGAGTCCATCCAGCACCCATGTGATGCCGAGCGCCGTCACCACCAACCAGTGCCATCGCGACCAAGGCAGCCGATCCATTCGCTGCGGAATGTTGGTGGTGATGGGAGCACCCGGTGCGGCTGGCATTTCCTATCGTACCATCGATCGAGATCCGACACGACGAGCGAACTTCTCGTGGTTGCCTAGTTTAGTTCTCCCACGGCTCTGATGGAAGTGAGAGGCAGGCTCTGGTATCTTCACACTTCTGAGGTGCGGAGTACCGGGCTGGAGCGCCGTGTATGATTCACATCAGACCAGCGACCGAAGCGGATTTCGAAGCCCTGCTGCACGTACAGCAGGCCGCATTCGGGGAATATGCCGCCGTCTACAAAGTCAGTGGCTGGACCAGGGAAACGCTCGACAGTCTCAGGGAAGATGCCAAAGAGAAGCACATCTTCGTGGCGGAGGAGGAGGGAGTTGTGGTGGGATCGGTGCGCTTTTGGACCGTGGCTGGTGTCTGTGTTATCAGGCTGTTATCCGTCAATCCCGCCCACCAGGGCAGGGGTGTGGGAAAAGCGCTGATACGGGAAATCGAATTGGTTGCGACCGATGCTCATAAGTTCTTTGCCTGTACCATGCTGCGCACCGCCCGGAACATCCACCTGTTCATGAGCCTCGGCTACAAGGCGGAATCGATTCTCCCCGACCACTACGACCACTTAGATCTGATCTGCTTCGCCAAATATCGTTAGCAGGATGCTGAAAAAGTCACCTTCTCACCCGCCCGACCCCGGCGCGCCGAGACGCGCCTTTCCCATGCGTCGTTCTCGCATCGTTCAGACCCTCTACGCACCGCAAGGGTACGCTTCAGTCGCCGATCTCCCAGCGGCCTTGCTGAACGGCCTTTTTGAGCATCCTGCCCGATAATCCTCTCCTAATGGCCCGGACGTGCGGATCATTGAATTTTCACGGTGCCACAATCGTTTTTCGCAGCCTGTTAGAGCAGGGCGCTGATGACTGATAACTCATGGCGGATGGCACCGATTCATTCGCGTTCGTCGGGAAGACGATGCACGGAGGAGACCTCTACCATGAACGGCGTTCTCGCTTGAGATAGCCTGACGGGTAGGTGCCCTTGGCAAGCCCTTGCAACGCACGCGCATAGCGTTTGGGCTTGGGCATGATGAGGGTCAGTCATCCTTCACACAACGACAACTCGTCACCGCCCTTCACTCCCATCGCCTGCCGTGCTTCCTTTGGAATTGACAATTTGGTTTTGCTGCTGAGTTTTTGAATGGCCATACGGTCCTCCTGATGCGCTTTACCTTGCCATAGAAAGGAAGCGTCTCAACACCGCGCTTGTTTCGGTCCTCGTTTGGCCTGCCTGCCAAACCTGCAGCGATCATTATCGTTTGAGATGGCGGGGCCATAGGGAGGAACGTACTGAGGACTGAGTGCTGCAGGCTGGTTGGTCCTAGTATGTTCATCCAACCAAACAAACCAGACAGACCAGACAACGAGATAGACCAGATTTACCGTCCATGGTGCGCGGGTGCAACATGTTCTTGAACACGTAGTCGGCCACGCGGCGGCCCTGCGCGATGCCCTCGGTTTTGTCGAAGGCCCAGTGGATGCCGAGATAGATGCGGCTCTGCCCGTTTTCCTCCTCCGCCTGCGAGAGGGAGGAGAAACTGCGTTCCACGAGCGGCCGTACGTTGCCGGCGTTATCACGCGTCACCCCGTTGAACTCGTCCGAGACGAAGGTAAACCGGATGCGATCGGTCCTGTAGTAGTTCCGGAGCATCTCGAAGAGCGCCCCGCCGAATCCGGCATGGCCGGAGGGATAGGCCGGGAACGGCGGGGTAAAGTTCGGCCCTGTGAGATTGCTGGCCGGCGCCCCGAGCGGCGAATAGGTCGGGTCTCCGGCGGTGGCTGGATTGCCGTCGCCCAATCCGCTCGGCCCCGTGTCTTCGTCGGATTCACGAATGCCGGTCACCGGCCGCCAGTATTGGTAATAGTATTTGGACTCCCAGATCGCGATGCCGGCGTCCGCCATGGCGACATTCACGAGGGCCAGAAGCCGCGCGAGCTCCAGCGCATCGGTATCCGTGCCCATCTTGTGCGCGATCTGCATGGTGATTTGGTTGTAGAGCCTGCGGCGGCGCGCACAAGCTCGGCGTGCCATCGTAGGCCCAGAAGATCCCGATCTGGGTTTGTTCCGCCGTGCGGGTCGTGGGAGTCACAATGCCGTCGCCTCCCAGCTGTCTTCACCTCGTTATAGGCGGCGGCATAGTCGGCACTGTCGAGCCTGGGCGGCGGCGGCGCCCGAAATTGATCGGCTCGTTCGAGGACGAAGGGTTTGACCTCGCCCCAGTAGGCGCCCAACGCGAGCGGAATCATGCTGATGGGGTCCTGCCGCCACTTGCCCGGATCGTTGCTCGTGAGAAACTCGATGCCGACGCGCGGCTCAGCGGCGCTGCGAGCCGTCGTTGGCGCGCGCGGCGAGGATGGCCGAGGCCGCGCGCTTCCCTAACGCGATCCCGTTGGTTTTCAGGCGCCCTTCCGGAATCTCGGCCAGCTCCTCCGCGAGAACGGTGTCGAAGGCCGCCGCTTGCGAGGGAAAGAGCGCAGCAAGCGTATCGTGGGCGGCTTGCGCGACGCCCACCTGCATCGACGTGCCCAGCTTCGCATGAGGCAGACCGACGTAGCTTTTAAAGTCTCCTTCGACGGCATTCACGACTTCGAAGATGGCAAGATGGACAATGGCCATCGCCCGGGCCGCGCGACCTGGCCCAAGTTGTTCGCCGAACAGGCGAGTCTCCCCCGGAGCGACCGGAGTATGGTCGAGGCCGCTGGCATCGACGGCGATCTGATTCCAATGGCGGACGACGCTGGCCCGATCGAACCCGTGCCGGGGGCGATGCTTCAAATCCGGTGGAGCCTGCCTGGCATCCGGATGGAACCGCGGGCCGAACGCGTCATCGAATCCGCCGCGCAATCCCTCCGCAGAAAGCCCCTGTGGGGACGCCAGCGCGAACAGCACCGCGAAGAGAGCCAGGACCTTGCCGGTTTGAGACATCACCATATTCCTCCCCTTTCACACCTGCGGCGTGCCTTCATATGAAGGCACGCCGCGGCCTACACTCACCTACTCCGGATCACAAGGCACGAAGGAAATTCAGCACATGCTGCTTGTCGATCTCGTTGAGCCGATTGAACTGCCCGACCACTTGATTCGCTTCCGACGGCGGATAGTACTCCGTTGCCGCCACTCACATGGGCCTGAATCGCTTCGAGCAGATCCTTCGTGCGGCCATCGTGCAGGAAAAAGATTCTCTTCCCGAGGCCCCACAAGGGCGCCGTGCGGAATTCGTCTCCACCAGCATTGCCCTGACTCACGTCATCGGCCAGGCCCGGTCCCATATTATGGAGTGCCAGATCGGAGTACAGGTTGACGTCCTTGTTCTGCAACGCCGCCACAGACGATTTACCGGTGTGCAACGTCGGGGTATGGCACATCGCGCAGCCGACGTCTCCGAATATTTTCCGGCCCCGAACGATGGTGTCCGTGTCTGGTGCCGGTGTCGGAGGCGCCAGGAAGCGCATGAACATCGCGAACTTCACCACATCGCTGAGTCCTTCAAGATGATCCGTGGCCTCAAAGTTGGTCCGACTTTCCGGCGTGGTATTAAAATAGCAATTCGGTGCTTCATCCCGCTCCTGCGGGAAGAGATCGTTCGTGACTCCCTGCTCGACGTTGTAGGCTTCGCCTGAAAATATTTCGAGCGACTTGTTCTGGGCTTTCCACCCAAAACGGGTCACGGTGCCGTCGTTTCCGCTGGTGTTTGGCCGGCCCGTCAATCTATTCACACGGCCACCAATCCCGAGCGACTGCTTCGCAGCAACTGTTGGCTTGCATGTTTGCGAGTATGGCATCGTCGTCGATGGATTCGATCAACCCAGCCCCGAAGACCGGCGTCGGAATGCGAAACACCA
Source organism: uncultured Nitrospiraceae bacterium (assembly GCA_963748375.1). GTDB lineage: Bacteria > Nitrospirota > Nitrospiria > Nitrospirales > Nitrospiraceae > Palsa-1315. The sequence continues at coordinate 16,327 of CAVVIR010000031.1, read as the reverse complement.
CATTCTGGCGAGCAACCGCGGTGCGGAAATCCGGCTGCTGAAGAAAACAGCCCGGCGCATCGTCTCGCCCGGAGATGGTAAAGAGCGCATGCACTCCGCCGTCGGGCGTACCGTCCGGATTATGACTTGAATCTGGCTTCGCGAATCGGACCGTCTCTCTTAATAAACGATGGGATCTCGTTGTGCGCCCTTTCTTTTTTCGCCACCTCGACCTGCGGATTGATGGCTGGACTGCTCCCTCCTACAGCCGGCTGTATATGACACCCGGCGCAACCGTCCAGGTTGAAGCGCGGGCCAAGCCCCGCTTCTGTGCTCTGGGATCGTACCTTTGACGGATGCCACTTCCTGAAAGGCTTCCAGCCCTACATCAAAGGCCCGTTGTTCCGACGGTGTGAGGCCCGGCAATTTGAGGTCCGTGGGGATGGGGCCGGGACGTACGCCGGGATCGCGTGCCGCAAGTCTTGCCATCTGCGACCAGACATCGTCCGAAAAGGACGCTCCGATCACCGCAAATACTGCCACCGACAATACGATGCCTCCGAACTTCATGATACCTGCGCGAGGAGTCATGATAACCTCCCTGTAGTCTAAATTCCTGTGTCCGATTTAGGACCGGATCACGGCATACGTAATGAGCATAAGGTGTGCCCATCGCGCTAATCTTCGAGGCTCTCTTAGACATTGAAATTCCAACCATTCCACGATGGCGTAGCCAGGGCAGAACAAGAAGTGCTGCAGAAGATGTATGAGTCAACCTATGTATGGATAAGCCTATAGACAAGGATGAGACCATCATCTGTCCATCTTAGAACTCGATGGAGATCACCTACTGTCTCCACCAGCGCCGCGCGATCTACAGGCCAACGAATGTTGAATGATGGATGGTGAATGGGAAAAGCAGATGGCGTTTGGAGAAGGCGAGGGGCAAGAGGCTGGGAACACAAGCCGATAACAAAGGCGCAAACTAGACACGTCGCTCGTGATGCGCATCTCGTCTCTCGCTAAATCACTTCACGATTCATGGGCAACAACTACGAATCGTCTGCCCTCCTGCCTCCCTGCAGAAGAGTCCAACGACCTATATCAAAAACCTCCCTTTGAAATCATACGCAGTCTTCGGTCGATTTCTCGAATGATCTGAACTAGCCTGGAGCCCGTTCAAAAACAAAACTCTTTGAGCCCTGTGTTCCCCGAACACAGTTCCTTTACCATGCTTGAACCCCTACGGCAGTGTATAGGTCATCTTCGGCCAATGTGCACTTCCGTGGATCCGTCCCTTTTTCTCTTGTTCAATATAGATATTGGAGACGAATGGCGTCGTCCCCGTGATACCCTTGAATCCTCCCCTGCCCCAGACCCAGGTCATCTCGCCCTTGCATTCACCTTTCATTCCAACACATCGTATCTCTACGTACGCGAGGTCCTTGCCTTCATGGGCGCTGATGATGCAGACGCCCGTCTTCGGGCCCTCTTGATTCTCACTGATATGGAGAATCGCCTGACAATCCATTTTGCTCTTATGGATCTGCGGCGGTGCCGAGCCTGCAGGAGGATGCTTCACAAGGATAGCCCCGGTAATCATGCCTCTAAAGATTCTGTCCCCATCTCCCAGATCATCGATGACGCCTTGTCCCGTCCAACTCACAGTCCCATGGCCCGCTTCGATAGTTTTTGCCTCGGCTCCGCAGAAGAATCCCATGCTCAAGACGAGAAAGGTGACCATCGGTAGAATGGAATGTCTGAGTCGCATGACTACTCCCTTCATAAATATGGCGCTGTCAGTTCCCGATGTGAGGGAGCAATAGAGCGCCGGTGAGGAATATCTACCCGAGGGACCGTGACGTTGCTGAGCTTCTTCGCCTGTGCACCCCGTTCTTAGAGAGACAAGATTCGTCGGCATGCTATCCGATTGCGTGTTTGTGGTCTGCACTCTCCAACGTTGACAACTATCGGCCCGCCAAACGTCTGGTTCACTGCACGCATGCAATGTAACGGATCTCATGCAGTGACTTGCCCTTGGAACGATCTCGCGTCATAGGTGATAGCACATTGCCCAGAGAAGCGTCATCAGGAACGTGGCAACGGTTCGATCCACCTTTGGGAATAGCCATAGTCTCGTACCTCTTCACAAGCTAGTTTGCACCTCGGCGCTACCAGGACAAGACAAACCAGTCCCATCAGGCCCCATTTCAAGAGCATCGTGTCTTGTGGTTTCTTGTGGGGTTAGGTTGTCTGAGAGTGGGTTATCCGAAATTCGTATCAGACTTCTAAGCCACCAGAGCAACCCCCTTGAATTTCAAAGCGCAGAGGGGGTGCCAACGACGGTTGGCCCAGGTTGCCCTTTGCTGCGCGCGTCCAAAAAATCTCCCTATGCCCCCTCAAGGGCGGCCTGGTCGATCCTCAAGTGCGCGCGTCGTACGAGCACCTTCTGAGCGTGCGCGTTCCGCGAGCAGGAGGACGACCAGGCCGCCCTCTCCCTCCCCTCACCAATCAGCCCCTAACCGATCGATGACAATTTGATGCACCACAGAATACTTGCCCAGGGTCGCCAGATAGAGCGCCGTTTCAGCCACGTCGAATGGGTCGATCTTCTCGCTGCGGAGAATCTCTTCCGGCGAAGCATCGACCAACTCATCTGCCACGCCGCCTGGACATATGGCGCTCACTCTAATGTGATGCGGGCGGCCTTCGTCGGCCAGCGACTTCGTCAACGCCATGATGCCGTGCTTCGACGCGCTGTACATGCCCGTGCCCGCCCAGGCTTGCACGCCGGCGACGCTCGACATATTGATGATGATCCCGCCGCCTTGCTTTTTCATGTGCTTAAACCCGGCCCGGCAACAGAAGAACGTGCCGCGCAGATTCACGTTCATCACCTCGTCGAACGCCTTCGTCGTCGTTTCGGCTAACCGCCCGCCCGCAATGACCCCCGCGTTGTTCACGAGAATGTCCAGCCGCCCATAGCGCGTGACCGTCTCCTCGATCAGTCGTTCCACCTGACGTTCATCGGCCACGTCGGTTTGAATGGCCCAGGCCTCGCCGCCGTCTTTCGTGATTTGTGCAACGGTTTGTTCGCAAAGCGCCCTCCGCCTTGCCGTAACAACAACTTTCGCCGCTTCCGCTCCGAACCGCAGCGCGATCGCCTTGCCGATGCCGCTGCTGCTGCCCGTCACAATCGCCACCTTATTTTTCAACCGGTGCATGTGTTCACCTTATAAAAAAAGAAATGCTCCTTCCAAGCCCGCTCGTTACTTCTCAGGGATGGGGGCTGATTGATCTTCTACTGCGCGCGACTTTCTCACCCGCCCACCCCTGGCACGCCGAGACGTGCCATTAACCGGGGCGAGGGCCTTCCAATCCTCTTCATCTCTCCTTAAGGGAGTGGCCAAGGCTGCCCTTTACTGCGCGCGTCCAGAAAATTTCTCCATGCTCCCTCAAGGGTAGCCTGGTCGATCCTCGAATGCGCGCGTCGAACGAGCACATTCCTATCGTGCGCGTTCCGCGAGCAGGAGGACCACCAGGCTACCCGCCTCCTAATCTTCTGGCGAACCTGTGTCGTCGTAGTATTTTTCGCGGTAGATGGGGCAGAGGCCTTTTTTCTGGAGCAACGATGTCGCGTCGGCGATCATGGCACTGTTCCCGCAGAGATAGACGGCGAGATTCTTGACCGAGGCGATCCGCTCCTCGATCAGCCGCAGGACGCGGCCGGATTTGCCGAACCAGCCTGGCTCTGGACGGGACAGCGTCGTGATGGCTGTGAGGGTCGGCATCCGCTTGGTCAATTCGGCCAGCTCATCCTGATAATACAAATCCTGCTGGCTGCGCAGTCCCCAGAACAAGGTTGCCGGTCTCGCATCGGGACGTTCCGCGTTCGCCAGCAGCATGGACCGAATCGGCGCGATGCCTGTACCGCTGGCGATGAACAGCAGATCACGCCCCGGGTCATCTCGCAGATAGAAATCCCCGCCGGCCCTTTGAAGTGTGTCTTATCTCCTTCTTTGAGATGGAATAGAAAGCTGGAGCCCGGATCCGCCCGGCACCAGGTTAAACAGCAGCGTGACAACGTCCGCGCAACTGGGCTGCGAAGCAATGGAATAGGCTCTCGTCACAAGACGGCCGGTCTGCGGATGCGGCATTTCGAAAGAAATGAACTGGCCGGGTTTGAAAGTGATGGTCTTCGGCTCGATCAACCGCAAGTCGAGCTGACGCACATCGTGGGTGAGATTCTTGATTGACTCAACTTGTGCGGTAAATGTTTCGATCGGCATGGCGGGAGATTCTAGCAGGATGCTGAAACGATCCGCCAGCGTAAGAAGCCCGTCATTTGGTTTACGTGGTTTGTCTCGTTTGTTTGGTTGAAGAAGACCAACTCGATTAGGAAAACAGACGAGCATTTGCAGGAATCGCTCTACGGTTTCACTGTGGAGCGATCGGGAAAGACTGACCAAGCAGGTAAGATGTCTGATTAGAGAAGGGTGCTGGGGGAAATGCGCGGCGCAGTTAGCCTGAATTATTCATGGCGATTCAGCGCGTGCAGCAGAAGCGCTCATGAATACTGCATCGCTGCTACCAATCACTCTGAAACGATCGGCGAGACTGAACCAAGCAGGAAAGATGTCTGATTCAGGAAGGGTGCTAGCGGAAATGCGCGGCGCACCTAGCCTGAATTATTCATCTCGATTCAGCGCGTGCAGCAAGCGCATCATGAATACTGCGGGCTAAATGGCCTCACTGTGCGGGGCACCGAAGTTCTGGCGACAGCCGACGAGGTACAGCGCTCCTTGCTCGTCTTCTCGCAGCGGTTTCGTCCAACAGACCTCTACGAGACAGAGCGCACGCGCGAGCATCCGATCGTTGGTTTGAATTTCCAAAAGCTGACCTTTGGATGGAGCGATGCCGAGCAGGAGTCGCATTCCGGTTGGACTATCGTTCACCGCCGTGCCATGCCCCTCTTCGAGGATCGCGCCATCGCGATCCACCGAGCGCATCAAGCCATAGGTGCAGGGACTAATCCTCGGCCTTCGTGTTTCCCGCCGACGTTCAGACCGAAGAGGCCTTCCTCCCTGCTGTGCGGTTTCATGACGAGGGTTCTCCGCAACCTGCACGTCCATTTTCCGCAGCAGTGTCTTGATGTATGACCGTATGTATTCCACGATCTGCTTCATTGAACCCTCTCCACCGTCACGAGAAGCCTTTGTCGTCCCCCGGTAGTTGAACCGTTATTATATATCGTCATCGTTATTGTATAGAAGCCAAAAGCAGGCGATAGAACTCGGTAGGTATACGCCTCACTCCCTTGCATGCCCAGCATAGCGGCGGCATCCGGCAGGATAGGTGATAGATCGTCAATTATTGACCGATCGTTCCAATATATGCTACCTTGCTACCGAGTCAGAAATGCAGGAGAGCCCGAATGTCCCGCCCGAAGGAATTCAACCCAGACGACGCGATCGAGAAGGCCATGCAGGTCTTCTGGCACAAGGGCTATGAAGCCACGTCGATGGAGGATTTGTTGAGCGCCATGGATCTCAATCGCGGCTCGCTCTACGACACCTTCGGCGATAAGCGCCAACTGTTCCTGAAAGTGGTGGACCGATACTGCACCACCTTCGCCAGTTCGAAGTTTTCCCTCCTCGACCAACCAGGCCCGGCACTCCCGACCTTGCGTCGGTTCATCAGCGGAATGATCGAGGGTGGCCTGGCCGACCCGCAGCGCCGCGGTTGCCTTATCTCCAACACGGTCATGGAACTGTCGCCGCACGAGAAAGAGATCGCAGGCATGCTTCGCCAGGCCCTGAAGATGGTTGAAGACACCTTCTTCAAAGTCTTGACCCGCGCAAAACAACAGGGCGAACTCCAAAAGGGACAAGACCCGCGAACGCTGGCGCGGTTCCTGGTCACGATGATGCAAGGCGCCATTGTGATGATTAAAGCCGGAACGCCGGCTGATGTGGTGAAACAGACAGCGGAGATCGCGCTCTCGATCATGGACTGAATGGACCCTTTTTTAACCTATTATGGAACGCTCGTTCCACACTCGAAATTACAGCGATCATCCAGGGAAGGAGGCTCCGTATGACATGTCAACGTTGTGAGGGGCTGATGGTTCTGGAGCAGTATGACGATCTTGAATTGGGCTCTGCGGGATATGAGGTCTCCGCCTGGCGCTGTCTCAACTGCGGCGCGATCGTCGATTCTGTGATTGCGGCTCATCATCAACCTACCCACAAGACCAAGCCTGACCCGTTGTGCCGGCAACGGCTGAAGAAACTGGTGATGGCGACATAAGAGACTTATCGCTCACTGCAGCGCGGAAATATGCCGCAAGACACACTCAACACAATTCGTTCAAGGAGGGTGCACCCATGAGACTCACAAATAAAGTGGCTATTGTCACGGGCGGAGGGACCGGTATCGGAGAAGCGATTGCGAGAGTCTTCGCGCGAGAGGGCGCGAAGGTCGCGATCACGGGTCGGCGGAAGGAGGAATTAGCGCGGGTCGTCAAAGACATTGGGCAACAGGGCGGCCATGCATTGGCGCTTCAGGGAAGCGTGACGAATGAATCGGATGTACGCGAAGCGGTGGAATCCACGGTCCGAACATTTGGGAAACTCGACATCCTCGTGAACAACGCAGGCAACCTGTTCTATGCCGGGCCGCTGCATGAAACCAGCGACCAGATTTGGGACGAGACGCTCGACTTGTTCTTGAAAGGGACATTCCGGTTCATTCGTGCCACGATCCCGCTGATGTTGAAGCAGGGCGGGGGCTCGATTCTCAACGTTTCAACGGTCGCGGGGATGAAAGCCATCCCCTTCTTTCAGGCCCATGCGTACCAGGCGGCGAAAGCGGGCGTGAATATGCTGACCAAATCAGTAGCGGTCGAGTATGCAAAGCAGGGCATCCGTTGCAACTGCATCTGTCCCGCGGGCGTACTGACCCCGCCGGTCCAGGAGATGCTGAAGGACCCGAAGGCTAAAGCGTTATTCGAGGACATCCATCCGATGGGTCGCCTGGGGGAGCCGGAAGAAGTAGCCGAAGCTGCAATCTATTTTGCGTCCGATGAGTCACTCTGGACAACCGGCAGTATTCTGCCTGTCGACGGGGGAGTAATGGCGGTATGAGTGCGCAGGAGACGCGCCAAGAGGATGTTTCAAACGTGTCGGCGTCGAGATCAGAACGGATAGGCCCTCGCCACCAGAGAAAGAGGAGGAAGCATCATGACGACAATGGAGATCGGCAAGGAACTGGTCGCCCTGTGCAAGCAGGGCAAGAATCAGGAGGCGATTGATCGACTCTACTCCCCGAATATCGAGAGCGTCGAACCCGTCGCTATGCCGGGCATGGAGCAGACTCAGAAGGGGATCCCGAAGATCAAAGGCAAGAATCAATGGTGGACGGACAACCATGAAATCCATGGGAGCATAGCCGAAGGACCATACCCCCATGGCGACCGCTTCATTGTGCGATTCAAATATGACGTCACGCCCAAGAACATGGGAAAACGCATGACTATGGATGAGACAGGTCTCTACACGGTTCAGAATGGAAAAATCGTCAAGGAGGAGTTCTTCTACACGATGGGGTAATCGGCAATCCAACTCTCTCATTCTATCCGTGAACACAGCAATCAACGCCGCCATCGACGTTGACCTCACCGGGTCAACATGCTTGACTACGCAGTCAACAGATTCAACAAAGGAGGCCTTCATGACACGCGCAATTGGACTGTTTGCTCTCTCGATGCTGCTGATCGGACTCAGCGGCTGCAGCTATTCTGTTCTATCCACGAGCGGCCGACTATGTGACGCAAGCGAAAGGCGCGAGCGGGGTTGAGACGATGATCAATCTCACGACGATGATGGAGACCACGGCGAGCAAGGCCAAAGGCGGAAAAGGGATCGACCCCGCCTTCGATGATTTGCACAACCAGTTCCATGCGCTTCGTGATGCATTCTGCGGTGTGACGGACGCGCAGGCCAAGATGCCGGCCTACGACTTGGCCGTGACGCATGAGAAGGAGTTGACGGCTATCTTCAAACGGTTGTGGAAATTCAAAGGGGATCAACCGCAGCGCGACCTGCATCTTGATCTCCTGAGCGCCGAGCTGAAGGAACTGCGCGAGACACTGCAAACAATCAAGTAGGCCCTCACAAGAAGAGCGCCCAGATGCCGAGATCGAGGAAGCAGCAGAGGAGACTCCATGCTTGAGCTCAGACCGACCTGTGAGCACTGCAACAAAGCCCTGCCACCCGACTCACTTGAGGCACGCATCTGTGCGTACGAATGTACGTTCTGTGCCGCATGCGTTGATACGGTGTTGAGCAATGTTTGTCCAAACTGCGGCGGCGGCTTTGTTGCTAGGCCTATCAGACCGTCAATGAACTGGAGGAACGACAATTTTCTCGGCAAGGACCCGGCAAGCACCAAGGTCAAACACAGGCCGATTGATCCGGTAGCCCATGCACAGTTCGCAGCTGAGGTCAGAACCATACCGCCCGAAAAACGGTAGTACACGAACCGATTACGCACCTCATCAGTACGGACAGCATGTTGCGTCGCTCCCTGGCACTCGGACATTTTTCTGACGGTTGTGACGAGCGTGAGCCTCGAACAAGGAGGAACCATCGATGTCATCGCAGACTCCACAACAAGTCATCGAAGGGCAGCGTCAGGATTGGAACCGTGTTGCAGGGGGCTGGGAGAAGTGGGATCGATTCTTTGACGAGCAGATGGCATTTCTGAATCACCGGCTCGTAGCCGATGCTCGGCTTCGAGCCGGCATGCGCGTGCTCGATCTTGGTTCAGGCACAGGCTATCCCGCCCTGCTCGGCGCACAAACCGTTGGACCGAGTGGAAGCATGATCGGACTGGACCTCGCCGAGCAGATGCTCGCTGTCGCGCGACGCAAGGCAACGGCGTTGGGCCTCGCGAACGTGACATTCCGCACGGGTGACGTGACCGCGCTTCCATTTGATGCGAACTCGTTCGATGCCGTCACGAGCCGCTTCTGCCTGATGTTTTTGCCGGAGATTCCGAAGGCCGCCGCTGAGATCGCGCGCGTGCTGAGGCCCGGAAGCTGGCTCGCGGCGGCCGTCTGGTCCGCGCCGGAGAAGAACCCCTCGATCGGCCTCTCGATGGAGGCGATCAAGAGCGTGGTCGAACTGCCTCCACCGGACCCCACTGCCCCCGGAATCTTTCGGCTAGCCAAGCCCGGCGATCTCGCCGGGATGCTGCAACAGGCCGGATTGGTCGATGTGACTGACCAAGAATTTCTCGCGGAATGGTCGTATGCGTCCGCCGATGAGTATTACACGAGCCTCCTGGAGATTGCTGCACCGATACAGAATCTCATGGCCAAACTCTCGACGAACCAAGTTCAAGAGGTGAGGCGGCTCATCACCCAGGCTGCGACCCCATTCCAGCGTGGCAACAGAATCACTTTTCCCATCGCCGTCCGAATGGTCGCGGCACGCAAACCCCTATGAGACTACCGTGGCGTCGAAGCACGACGGATTCAAGGACTTCGTGCTGGATCAACTCAGCGACCTACAGGGCGTGACTTGCCGAGCCATGTTCGGCGGATATGGGCTGTACTGTGATAGGGTGTTCTTCGGGATCGTCCAGAAGGGCCGCCTGTATTTCAAGACGAATGCGACCACGGCGCCACGATATCGCGAGCGTAAGATGAAACCATTCAGACCCAACGCCAAACAAACGCTCAAGAACTATTACGAAGTCCCGGTGGATGTCCTGGAAGATGCGGGAGAGCTGACGATATGGGCTCGGCAGGCCAGCGACCTCTGATGGCTTTCGCGTGGCACAGGCTCAACCGCGTCCCATACCGACGCCTGCTTCTTGTCGGACTACTCAGTTGTGTGTGTTCTTTTCCTGTGTGGGCCGATGAGCGCCCGACACCGAAGAGCTTGTGGCAGACAGTCCTTCCTCCTCCCGCCGCCAATCAGCCGCCGACGCCGCGGAGACCGTGGGTGCTCCGCGATCGGGAGATCGCCCTCGACCTCTCACTGCTTCAAATTTTGAAGGATGCCGGGGCCAGACCCCATCCCAGGATAAGCGTTGAGCTGTTTGATGGCGCCAACCACGAGTTGGATATCACGTCGACGATCTCCCGTAGCAACGATAGCGCCGTCATCCGCGGTACGTTCAAGCCGCCTTCGACGGGAGACTTTACCTTTGTCGTCAATGCCTCGCTCCTTGTCGCGACCATGCAGCTGGGCGATCGCCTCTACAAGACCGAGCATATCGCCAACGGCCGGCTGCGGCTACTCGAAATCGACCCCGAAAAAATGCCGCCGGATTGACCCCCCTTCGAGCCCGTGGCGATTCCCTGCTCGCTGTGCCACACTGATCCATGCCTCAGCCACCGACAATCTGGACCGTCGGCCATTCGACCAGGCCGATCGGTGAGTTCACCGATTTCTTGCGCGCTCATGAAATCTGCCTTCTTGTCGATGTCCGCACTATTCCTCGATCTCGCTACAATCCGCAGTTCAATACGGATACGCTGGCCCAGTCGTTGCGCGAAGCCGGGCTTCAGTATCGCCACCTCCCGAAGTTGGGCGGCTTACGAAAACCGAAGAAGGATTCCTTAAACGACGGATGGCGCAACGCCAGTTTTCGCGGGTACGCCGATTATATGCAGACGGAAGAATTCTTGAACGCGTTAGAAGAGCTGATGGCTGAAAGCCGATTGCAGCCGACAGCCATCATGTGCGCAGAAGCGGTGCCGTGGCGCTGCCATCGGTCGTTGATCGCCGATGCGCTGGTGAGTCGCGGCTGGAACGTCCGGCATATCATGTCTCCCGAGCAAGCCACCCCGCACGTCCTCACGTCATTTGCCCATTTCGAGAAGGGAACGCTGACCTATCCGAAACCGACCGATCCCCCTTCGTTGTTCTAGCCGATGTCGACGATGTACGTCAACTCTCTTGGCCGATCCTGGTTCTGGTTGTTCACCTGGCGTTTGTGGTCTTCGTCCTGTGCGGCGGGCTGCTTGTACTGAAGTGGCGGTGGATCGCATGGCTGCACCTGCCGGCGGCTCTGTGGGGCGCGGTCGTCGAATTCACCGGCTGGATCTGCCCGCTCACACCGCTGGAGAATTGGTTACGCGCGCAGGATGGCGAGACCTCCTATCGTTCCGACTTCATCGCACAATATCTGCTGCCGGTGCTCTACCCTGGGGATCTGACACGAGGCCTTCAGTTGCTGTTGGGCACAGGCGTGGTCGTCCTCAATGCCGCCGTTTATTGGTGGCTCTGGCACACGCAGGCGCGTGGTGCATCTCGGAATCGATAGGGTTCAGTCGCGCGGGCAAACGTGATCGGCCTGCATAAACCGCAGGTGAAGTCGCTGTTCAATGCCGGAGTCCACATGCCAGTTACGCACCTGTCAAAATTTAAGTAGGGGAAGAACGGAGCCCCTTACGCTTTCATTCGGCGCTGAAGAAACAGGATGAGAGCCATCAGCGTCGGCAAGGGGGCAAGAAGGAACGGTAAGAGCCACACCCACACGTTCTTTCCCCGCATCCGCGTCTGGTCGATCATCCACACGAAGATCCACAGCACCAGGCCGACATAGTTCAAGATGATCCAGCTTGTCGTATGCATTTTCAGCGCACTCTCCTCGCCCACTGACCTTGAGTCAGAAACACGACGAGCACCAGCACAAAGGCGGCCAGCAGACCAATGACGAGCCGCTTACTCCAGACATACATGTCAACCTCCCTTATTGATTACACTGACTTTGCGCGTCGCGAAGAACCTGCGCGAACTGGACAGGCCCGCCTGTGTGTACCGATCCACAACTATTACAAGATTCCTGTGATGGCACCGAAGAGCCAACTCAGGAGTCTCACGGGAAACCACAAGAACGCAATCACCGCTTCGCGTGCCGGGAATTGGAGCGTTGTCAATACTTGATGGATGCCGTTCTCCTGGAAAATCGGATGCAGGAGAAATGCGATTAAGCCGGCGACATATCCAGCCGCTCCTCCGAAAATTATCATTGAGATGCCAGGGAGATGCCCAGTTTGATGGCGACTCAACCGTACTAGAAAGAAGACCAGCAACAGGGTCAAGAAGATCGCTTGATAGGAGAGGTAGTACGAGCCACGTAACCAGAAATTGATCCACTGGTTCATGAACGTCAGGAACGCAATGAAATACGCGAGCGAGAGACTTACCCCCACCAGGATGACGTGTTGCCCGCCTTGACTCAATCGAGCATCGGATCTTCGGAGCAACATCGTGCTCGATGCTCTCTATTGTGACGCCTCCTGCACGCTACTACTTTGTTCCTTGGACAATGTACGAAACATGACGTTGGTTATAGATGCTCAGCCGCCTGCTTTATGACTCTCATTACACTCCTGTAATCGGTTCGCCCTTCAAGTCCCTGTCATGATATGTCATAACACATATAGATATCAGCATATGTTTTTATGTTAATGTCTGTCGCATCTGTCGCTTCCATCACATGCCTTCTCACAGACGATTGCGGCTCCACTGTCGCAGTATGACGGAGGGTTTCAATGCTCCCTGAAGAAAGCGCCATCACGGCAGACACATCGGCAACATCCTCGATCACAGGGAAGATCGTTGTGGCGCTGCTCTTTCTGTCGGCAATCGGCGCCTTCTTTTTCTTTGATCTCAAGACCTATCTGTCGCTTGACGCACTCAAAGCCAATCGAGACAACCTGCTGGTCTTTACACAGGAGCACTATGTGCCGGCCGTCGCCTTGTTCATCCTGGTCTATATCCTCCAAACATCCTTCTCACTGCCTGGTGCGACGATCATGACCCTTGCCGGCGGCTTCCTCTTCGGGAGTCTGTGGGGCCCTCTGTACGTCAATATCGGAGCCACGACCGGCGCGACATTGGCCTTTCTCGCCGCTCGCTATCTGTTTCATCAATGGGTGGAGCAGAAATTTGGTGATCGGCTCGGCCCGATTCAGGATGGCTTTGCAAAGAATGCATTCAGTTATCTTCTGACGTTGCGGCTCATTCCATTCTTCCCCTTCTTCCTCGTCAATCTCCTCTCAGGGCTGACGCGAGTGAAGGTGAGCACGTATGTCGTGGCGACCGCCGTAGGAATTATTCCTGGCAGTGTTGTGTATACCTTCGCCGGACGTCAGCTGGGCACCATCAATGCCCTTTCAGAACTGGTCTCGCCGCGACTCCTTCTGGCTTTCAGCTTACTGGGGTTGCTCATGCTGGTCCCCGTTATCTATCGAAAATTCACCGAAACCCCAACGCCTCAGTCATAGAAAGAGGACGAAATGGACACCGACTCTCATCCACACAATTTCGGACTAAGTTCATGAGCCTATTAACTCGCGGTTCTGCCATGCGATTGTTTGCAAAAATCCTGATCGGCCTTCTGGTCCTCGCGGGCCTCACCTATGTCTACTACACCGAGGTGAAGCCCACCGTCATCTTCGGATTGCGTTCAGACTATGCGCATGCGATTCCGTATCAAAAAATCCCGGAAGGTCTCACGAGTTTGCGGGCGGAATCCTGTGGGTCTTGCCATAAGGCGATCTATGCGGAATGGAAAACCAGCATCCATTCGCAGGCCTATCGCGATCCATTCTTCCACGCCTATTGGACGAAGGATAAACACACGTGGGTCTGCTTAAACTGCCACACCCCGTTAGAAAACCAGCAACCCACGTTGATCAAAGAGATCCCGCGCGACCGGGTGGAAAGAGCCATTCAGGAGCCGAATCCTCAGTATGATCCCGACTATCAGAACGAAGGAGTGACCTGCGCGGCCTGCCACGTCCGGGATGGGGTGATCCTCGGACCCTTTGACGATTCCGCCGCGCCTCATCCCACGAAATTCGATCCCAGCTTCCGCACGACCCAGCTCTGTTATCGGTGCCATAGCGTCGTGGGGGGGCCGGCGCAATTTTATAACGGGGGGCCTTGCGGCACCTATGCCGAATACGAGGGCGGGTACTAGATGAAGGAGCGTGGTTTTATCTGTCAAAACTGCCACATGCCTGAGATCGAACGCCCGGTAGCCACAGGCGGCCCCATTCGACGGGGTCGTCAACATCTCTGGCGCGGCGGACACGATCCCGAGATGGTCAAGCGGGCGGTCGGTATCAAGGTTGTTGCCGAACCGGCTGAACCGAAGCCAGGGGACAAGGTTCAAGTGACATTAACCCTCATCAATGCGGGAGCAGGGCATAAACTCCCAACGGGAGACCCTGATCGGCACTTTACGGTGGAGTTTGCTGTCGAGGATCAGAACCAACAGATATTGGAAAGCCAGACAGATACCATGGGTCGATGGATCATGTGGCAGCCAGCGATTGTTGAACTCCACGACAATCGCTTAATGCCGCTCGCGAGTCGGGATTACACATTTTCCTATCGACTACCGAAAGACATTGCGGGGCTCAAACTGACGGCCAGGTGCGCTATCACATCCAGTCCGAACGGCAGCATCAAATGCTGATTAATAAATATGGACTGACGGCTCCAGATCCCTACTTCTTTACGGTCTATGAGCAAGCGGTGCCCTTGACCGGCAACCTCGCGGCACACTTCGAGCAAACCCCAACTGATGTACCCATGGCCTGTGCGGCACCCTATCCACCGCTGAAAAAAACCTCCTAAACCTGGGTTGAGCACCAGCATGACGAGGTTATATAATAGGCTCGATCTTAACGACTCAGGATTGGGCCTCGCCCATACATCGGGACCCTGCAAGTGGTCCTGCTCTCCCCCTACTGCGTGACGGGAGACCAAGGGGAAAACGGAGTTGACGAACCGCCAACAAAGTTGATACATGGAGAGGACTGCATATTTTTACTCGACCATGAGGCGGCTATGCCAATAGATGAGATTACCCAAAAGGTCAGCGATCGCTATGCTCGGGCTGCGTCAACGGGCGAGCAGATGTGTTGCCCGACCAGTTACGACATGGCCGATCTCCAATCCTTTATCCCGGAAGAAGTCCTCAAGATTTCGTATGGTTGCGGGACGCCGGCCGGGTTAAAGACCGTCTCCCAGGGGAAACTGTGCTGGATATCGGTTCAGGCGGCGGGATCGATTGCTTCGCAGCCTCCCGGCTTGTCGGCCCCACTGGCCACGTCATCGGGATCGACATGACTGACACGATGCTGGCCATCGCCCGAAAAAATGCCCCCATCGTTGCAGCCAATCTTGGATATCCGCCTCCAATGTCGAGTTTCGCAAAGGAATGGCGGACGCGATACCGGTGATTGACGGCTCCGTCGATCTGATCATCTCCAATTGTGTGATCAACCTGGCACCGGATAAACGGAAGGTCTTCAGGGAAATGTTTCGCGTCGCCAAACCGGGTGGACGATTTACGATCTCCGATATCGTGGCCGATCAGCCCGTTCCGCAGTATTTGGTGCATGACGCTGAAAAGTGGGGCGATTGCCTCTCCGGGGCGCTGACGCTCACCGACTATATCGCGGGGATGGTGGGAGCCGGGTTTCTGGGCATTCATCTGATCAACTCCTCACCCTGGCAGGTGATCGACGGCATTCACTTTTTCTCCGTCACGTTGACGGGATATAAACTTCCCGCGAGCGCGCTTGTGTCGGATGTTCGTTATGCCACGCTCCGCGGGCCGTTCAGCCGAGTGGTCGATGAACTTGGCACGACGTATCTCCGAGGCATTCCCCAGCCGATCACGCCGGACACTGTGTGCCTCTTGAGCCAGGCTCCGTTGGCTTCTCATTTTGTCCTGTCCTCCAACCCGCTATGGCTGGATCGAGCCGATGACCGATGGACCGCGGTCTATCCGGCAGACGCTCCCTGCCACTGGCAAGGGCATTTCGCCATGCTCGCCGGACCCTTCGTCGAAGCCGCCGATGACGATCACCATGTCTATCGCCGAGGCGAACCGGTGGAGATCTGTTCCAAGACGCTGACAGTATTGGAAACCGACGGCTACGCGCCTCATTTCGCCATCATCAACCGCGCGGGCCAGAACGTCAGCGGTGACGCCGTTACCTGCTCTCCCAACGAGGGAGCTGCTGCTGATGAAGTCCCCTTGAGCACCAAGATGCTGACTCCGCGCCAATGCGCCACGGTGCTCAAGGCCATGGGCGACGAAACGCGGCTGCGTATCTTGGAATCCTTGCTCGTCGGTGAAAAATGTGTGACGGATCTTGTGCAGGAATTGAAATGCTCTCAACCCCATGCCTCCCATCATCTCCGTATTCTGCGAGACGCAGGTCTGGTCGAGGGACATCGAGAGGGCAAACAGGTGTGTTACAAAGTCTCTCCCACGATCCAACGAGCGCTGGCGAACAGGCAAGGAC
>CAVVIR010000030.1:0-176351 GCA_963748375.1 uncultured Nitrospiraceae bacterium | reverse complement strand
TTCTTGGCGGGGCAGGCCTCAGAATGCTGGCGGGATGGAGCGCGGACTGGGTGGGTGCACGGCTCACTGCTCTCGTGATTCTGCTTGCGGAATTGGCGGCCTTGCTGTGGGGATGGCTGGGTGTGTCCGGCTATCACGAGGCGTTGGTTTTTGCGCTGCTTCTTGGTGTCGCCGGCGCGAGTTTTGCGGTCTCGTTGCCGATCGCCGGGCGAGCCTATCCGCCGGCAGCGCAGGGGCTCGTATTGGGCCTGGCTGCATCTGCGAACATCGGGACGGTGCTGATCCTGTTTCTTGCGCCGCGATGGGTTGCCGTGATGGATTGGCACCAGGTCTGCGCGGTGATGGCCTGCATCGTCGTCGTCACACTGGTGCTGTTCCTGTTTCTTGTGCCGCAGAGGCAGTCGAACGTGGTGTCCAGTCGCGCCGAATGGTGGCGCACTGCGGCGGAACTTATCCGCCGCCGGTCTGCCTATTGGCTCTGCTTCTTGTATGCCGTCACATTCGGCGGGTTTGTCGGGTTCTGCAGCCTGCTGCCGTTGTTGTTGCACGACCTGTATCAGCTGGATGCGGTCATGGCCGGCACCATCGCCGCGGTATGTGGGCTGTTCGGTAGCCTGATTCGCCCCGTGGGGGGCTATGCTGCCGATCGGCTGGGGGGACTCCGGACCCTCTATTATGCGTTGCCGGTCATTGTTGGTTCGGTGGTGGCCGTGACGAGTCCATCGCTCCCTGTGGCTGTGGCCATGATGGCGCTCGCGACCGGTGCGATGGGATTTGGGAACGGCGTGGTCTTTCAATTAGTGGCTGAATGGTTCCCGAAAGACATCGGCTTGGCATCGGGCGTGGTGGGCGCAGCCGGCGGTTTCGGGGGATTTCTCTTGCCTATCATCACCGCAACCATGAAGGGATTTACAGAGAGCTACGATACGGGTCTCTGGCTCTTCGCAGGATTTGGGGTGTGCGCCTGGGGGACGGTAATCGTCGCATTGCGGAATCGGGTCGTCTCTGTGGCAGGATCGTCTTCCTGAAGGGGTTCTTTGTTGATGGTGGCAGGCGAAAAAATCATGTTACATCTGCAAAGTTAAATGATAAATTGACCCTCCATTGAGAACGAATCACTGACGATCAAATCGATATGGGACCTATGGCCACACCGTTTCATAGCATCGA
Source organism: uncultured Nitrospiraceae bacterium (assembly GCA_963748375.1). Classification (GTDB taxonomy): domain Bacteria; phylum Nitrospirota; class Nitrospiria; order Nitrospirales; family Nitrospiraceae; genus Palsa-1315. The sequence continues at coordinate 175,181 of CAVVIR010000030.1, read as the reverse complement.
AGACGCCATTCGAGACATCAAACAGGGCAAACTCATCATCCTGGTGGATGACGAAGATCGCGAGAACGAAGGCGATCTGGTTATGGCTGCCCAACACGTCACCCCTCAGGCCGTCAACTTCATGGCCCGCCATGCCCGGGGGTTAATCTGTCTCGCCCTGACGCCCCAGCGAGTCGAGGAACTCCATCTCCCGCAGCAGGCCGTGGAGAACACGGCGACCTTCGGCACGGCCTTTACGGTGTCCATCGATGCCACGGAAAGATATTACAACGGGCATCTCGGCTGCGGATCGAGCCACGACGATTCATGTGGCGATCGACCCGCAAGTCCAAGCCCGGCGATTTGGCCCGACCCGGCCATATTTTTCCGCTTAAAGTCGCAGCAGGGCGGCGTGCTTGAAGCGGGCGGGGCAGACCGAAGGATCAGTCGATCTGGCGCGGTTGGCCGGGCTCATTCCTGCCGGCGTGATCTGCGAAATCATGAACGAGGACGGCACGATGGCGCGCGTGCCGGAGCTGGGGAAATTTGCCAAAGCGCACAAGTTGAAAATGGTGACGATCAAGGCGCTCATCGAATACCGCATGCAGCGGGAGCCCTTTGTGCGGAAGATGGCCAGTGCGCGGCTGCCGACGATGTTTGGCGATTTTGAAGCCGTGGCGTTCGAAAACGAATTGGATGGGGTCACGCACATTGCGCTGGTGAAAGGGCGTGTGGAAGGAGGCGATCCCACCCTGGTGCGCGTGCACTCGGGCTGTTTGACGGCCGATGCCCTGGGGTCGTTGCGGTGCGACTGTCGAGACCAGCTCCATAAGGCAATGGAGGTGATTCAAAAAGAAGGGCGCGGAGTGCTGCTCTATTTGAATCAGGAAGGGCGCGGCATCGGTTTGCTCAACAAGATCAGAGCCTATGGGTTGCAAGATCAGGGGTGCGATACGGTGGAAGCGAATGCGAAGCTGGGATTCAAGGCAGACTTGCGCGATTATGGGGTCGGGGCGCAGATTCTCGTCAATCTCGGGCTACACCAGATCAGGCTCATCACGAATAATCCACGCAAGATCGTCGGTATCGAAGGGTATGGGTTGAGGGTAGTTGAGCGTGTGCCGATCGAAATTCAGCCACGCGCGGCGAACGTGAAGTACTTGCGCACGAAAAAGAATAAGATGGGGCATATTCTTGAAAAAGGTATAACGGCTGCTGAAAATGGCCCCCAGCTTCGTTCTCGGTTCGAAACGAGCCTCAACGTACCCCAGAGGGTACGCCTCCGGTCGTTTCGCTCACTTGCGGCCTCGCTGGATGACCATTTTGTGCAGCCTGATCCGAACGTAATGTGCTGAGTGGAAGGAACTATTAGTACATGAAACTCGTAAAGGCTCACAGGATGCGACGGGGTTGCGGTTTGGGATTGTCGTCGCGTGGTTTAACAAGTTTGTCACGAGCAAACTGCTGAGTTCCTGCGTCGACGGGCTTGACCAAACAGGGGGTGAAGGCCGACGATATTGAAGCGGTGCGGGTGCCAGGGGCCTTCGAGATTCCCTTGGTGGCTCGAACGATGGCACAGACGAAGCGGTTCGATGCGGTCATTTGTCTGGGGGCGGTCATTCAGGCGACACACCGCATTTCGATTACATCAGCGCAGAGGCCAGTCGTGGGATTGGGCAGGCGGCCCTGGATGCCGACGTGCCGATCATTTTCGGCGTGCTGACGACGCATACGGTCGCACAGGCGATCGAACGGTCTGATCCGGCTAAGTTCAACCGCGGAGGGGAGGCCGCCAAGTCCGCAATCGAAATGGCGACGGTCATGCGTCTCTTACGGGTAGGCGAGGAGACTCAGATGAGCGTGAAGCGTGAAACGTTACCGTGAAACGTGAAAGGTCAGATAAGAAGCCGGCGCCGCGAAAGCGGAAAGCCTAGCCATGGGATCACGCCATCATGCCAGGGAGCGCGCGCTCCAGATTCTGTTTCAGTACGATATTCACGGCAAGCCGGGCCTGTGGCTGGATGTGTTTTGGAAGGAGAATGAGGCGACGGATGAGGTGCGAGCCTTCGCCGAACGCCTCGTCTCCGGAGTATTGGAAAAGAAAAAAGAGTTGGATGCCGTCATTGGCAAATATGCCACCAATTGGAAAATCAGCCGTATGCCGATTGTAGACCGTAATATTTTGCGTGCCGGTGTCTATGAACTGCTGTGGATGGATGATGTGCCGGCCAAGGTGACAGTGAATGAAGCCATCGAATTAGCGAAAAGTTTCGGCGACGACGATGCCTCGAAATTCGTGAACGGCATCCTGGACAAAGTGCTAGCGACAAGCCGCAGACGCTGGCCGCAACGTGACGACAAAGCGCACGTGAAAGGTGAAAGGTGAAAAGTTGAAACTGGCAAGGCGTAGAATCTGCCTGCTACGCTAACGGTTTACGTTTCACGGAGGCCGACATGATTGACCGCTATACCCGTCCCACGATGAAAGCCATCTGGGAATTGAAACGGAAGTACGAGATCTGGCTCGCTGTCGAGTTGGCCGCCTGTGCGGCGTTCGAACGGACAGGACAGGTCCCGCGCGGCGCTGCGGCTCGTATTGGAAAGAAAGCCAAGATCGATGTGAAGCGCATCGCCAGAATTGAGAAGGTGACGAAACACGATGTGATTGCTTTTCTCGAATCGCTTGTGGAATCGGTGGGGCCGGAGCATCGGTTCCTCCACATGGGATTGACTTCATCGGATATCGTCGACACCTCCTTGGCTGTGCAGATGACGGAGGCGCTCGACCTTATTCTCAAGGATCTTGACGAGCTGATCGCGGTCTTGAAACGGCAGGCGCTCAAGTACAAGGACACGGTGATGGTCGGCCGCTCGCACGGCATTCATGGCGAACCCATTTCGTTCGGCTTCAAGTTGGCTATTTGGTACGAAGAAGCCTGTCGACACCGAACGCGATTGACGCACGTCCGACAGGAGATTGCCGTCGGCAAGCTTTCGGGTGCCATGGGGACGTTCGCACATCAAGGGCCTGAAGTAGAGGCCTACGTCTGTGCCAAGCTAGGGCTCACGCCTGACCCTGTCTCGAATCAAATTGTGCAGCGAGATCGTCATGCCGCCTATGCCTCGGCGTTGGCGCTGTTGGCTGCGAGCATTGAAAAGTTTGCGACGGAGATTCGCCATCTGCAACGGACTGAGGTCCTCGAAGCGGAGGAGTATTTTTCAGAAGGACAGAAGGGGTCCTCGGCCATGCCGCACAAGCGGAACCCGATCGCGTCGGAGAATCTCTGTGGGCTGGCGCGCGTCGTGCGGAGCAATAGCCTTGCGGCGATGGAGAACGTCGCGCTGTGGCACGAGCGTGACATCAGCCATTCGTCTGTCGAGCGCGTGATTATGCCGGACAGTACGATCCTAATCGATTATATGCTGGCGCGGATCACCGACGTCATTAAGCATTTGGTGGTCTACCCTGACAGGATGAAACGCAACCTTGATCTCACCGGAGGATTGGTCTATTCACAACGATTGCTGCTGTTACTCATTGAGAAGGGTGCGCAGCGCAAGGAATCGTATGAAGCGGTTCAGCGTAATGCCATGGCTTCATGGAAAGGAGCGGGGGACCTACAGAGATTAGTCGGCAAGGATCTCTTCATTACCAAACATCTTACGGCAGGGGAGATTCAACGCTGTTTCGATCCGAAGTACTATCTGCGTCACCTCGACAAGATTTTTCTCCGGGTGTTCGGATCGGGAGCCCGGAAATCAGGGAAGGGGAGAACACGATGAAACGATCGACTGTTACATTGATGACTCTTGTTGTACTGGTTCTTTGGTTGATAACGGTTCCGGCCGTTAAGGCCGCTGACCGCGACAAGCTGCTCAGCGAGCCGGGCGTCTATGGCACCTTTGCCTCGTATAGTCTCGATGAGAATTGGGGGAAGCAGGATCAGGCAGTTCGCATCGCGCAATTGACCGTTCTGAAGGGAGTGGTCGAGCAGCATCGAGAGAAATTGGCGATCGATGTCTATCTTCTTCGCGGACTATCCGATCATGCGGACCTGCTCTTTCGTATTCATGCAATCGAGCTGCGTGAGACCCAACAGTTTCTCCTGGATCTTCAAGGCAGTCTCTTCGGCAAGCATCTCACGACGACCGCCATCATGCATGGCCTGACCAAGAAGGCCAACTATGTGCCTGGCATGCCGGACAACCTCAAGGCAGAGCTGAAGACCCCCAGCGAGCCGGGTCCGAAGCCCTATGCGATTGTGATTCCAATCCGTAAGAGCGCAGATTGGTGGGGGCTGGATCAGGAGAAGCGCGCGGCGATGATGCAGGAACATACGGAAGCTTCGGCGCCCTATATTAAGACAGTCAAGCGGAAGCTCTATCACTCCACTGGACTCGACGACCTGGACTTCATCACCTATTTTGAAACGTCCAAGCTGGAGGATTTTCATAGCTTGATTTTGGCTCTGGAGAAGGTGAAAGAGTTTCCGTATAACCGGCGCTTCGGTCATCCGACGTTGCTAGGAACGGTCAGATCATTGGATGAGATCATCGAGGTGTTGGCGCAGTAACTATAATTGTGGTTTGAGGACAACCTATGCCCACGGGCGCACTACTCTACGAAGGTAAGGCTAAGAAGGTCTTTGCGACGGATACGCCGGATCAGGTCGTCCAGTATTTCAAGGACGATGCGACGGCGTTCAATGCGCAGAAGCGCGGAACCATTGTTGAGAAAGGCGTGATCAATAACAAAGTATCCGAGCGGCTGTTTCGGTTGCTGGAACAGGCCGGTGTGCCGACACATTTTATCGAGCGCCTCAGTGACCGGGAACTGCTCACGAAGAAGGTGACCATCGTGCCGGTCGAAGTGGTGGTTCGCAATGTCGTGGCAGGTAGTTTGGCGAAGCGGCTGGGATTAAAAGAAGGCGATCCGATCGAACCGGCCATCGTCGAGTGGTACTACAAGAACGATGCGCTGGGCGATCCTTTGATTGCCGATGAGCATATTCGTTTGATGAAGCTGGCGACACCGGAGCACATGACGGAAATCAAGAGGCTCGCGTTGAAAGTGAACAGCCTCTTACAGCCATTCTTCCGTGAGCGACAGATGATCCTCGTCGACTTCAAGTTAGAGTTTGGGCTGCACAACGGCCAACTCATTCTGGCTGATGAGATTTCGCCGGACACCTGCCGCTTCTGGGATCAGACGACAAAAGAATCGATGGATAAGGATCGGTTTCGGAAGGATTTGGGGAAGATTGAGGAGGCGTATCGAGAGGTGCTAAGAAGAGTGTGCGGATAATGAGGGGACGCCGTGGTAGCCTCTGTGCTCGCAGAACGCGCACGATGAAACAGTGCTCGTTCGATGCGCGCAGTGGAGGCTAACCACGGTGTCCCCTCATTGGAATCCTCCAATCCTTCCTTCATTGGATGGGGGGAGGGGAAGAAAGAAGGAAAAGAGTGAGTGGGTTTCGTGGGTGGTTCATGAATTATGGGTTGGTGGCGTCCATTTTGGTCTCCACGGCTTTGGTGGCTGTATTGGCTTATCGCTTGGAGGGATCGCGCTGGCGCTGGCCGATGGTGGCGCTGGCTTTGGCCGGGATTGGGACAGCCGTGGGGATTTTATGGATTAGGAGATATATCGATAGCCTTACCAAAGAATCGGATAGAGCGGATCGCTGAGTCCAGGACGAGTGTGAGTGTTTTGTAGCGGAAGGTGACGCAGCCTATTTTTTCGGTTGTTGCGAGGGCTTGTATCTCCTAGAAAAGGAGCTACCATGGAGTTGAATGAGCTACAAAAACATTGGAATCAATTCGGCAAGCAGGATCCACTCTGGGCCATTGCGACGTGGGATGACAAGAAGGGCAACAAAATGGAATCCTGAAAGAATTTTTTTTTGAACTAGGAAGGCAAGAAATCGCTGGCGTGATGGAATATGTTCAGAAATTAGGCCTTCTTCAGCAACTCGGTCGAGCACTCGATTTTGGTTGTGGTGTGGGGCGGCTTACACAGGCACTGGCTAGCTATTTTGATGAGGTAGTCGGAATCGACATCGCACCTTCGATGGTAACGCTCGCCAAGCAATATAACCGATTTGGCGCACGCTGCACCTATCGCGTCAACGACCAAGACAATCTGCGACTCTTTTTCCAGATCAGGAGTTTCATTTCATATACAGCAATATTGTGCTTCAGCACATGAAGCCTGAGTACGCGAAATCCTACATTAAGGAATTTCTGCGTGTGCTCATGCCTGAAGGCGTGTTGATTTTCCAGTTGCCGAGCAGAAATCTGGCTGACACCTCGGCGTCGTGAATCAACAATCGAGGCTGTGCCTGCTCCTGAGACTTCTTCGATATTTATAAGTTTTAAGCAGAACTTCAAGCGGAATGTGCCGGAAGTACTATGGAGATGGTATGTGGATCTCAAGTATCCAGTGCAACAGCCTGTGATGCAAATGTATGGGGCCGAGCGAGCTGAAGTTGAAGCATTTCTTATGGGCAATGGCGCTCAGATTGTCGATGTGGTGAGTGATGGCTATGCCGGAAATACTTGGGAAGGATTCAGATATTGCGTGACCAAAACCTGAATGCTAATAGGTAAAGCGAGAACTATCATGAAGGCGAAAATCCACGTGACGTTGAAGCAGGGAATTCTCGATCCACAGGGGAAGGCGATTGAGCATGCGCTGGATTCGCTGGGGTTCAAGAATGCGGGCAATGTGCGAGTCGGGAAGTACATGGAAGTGGATGTGAATGAAACAGATAAGGCGAAAGCTGATGCTGCGGTGAAGGCCATGTGCGAAAAGTTGCTGGCCAATACGATTATCGAGGAATATCGGTACGAACTGGGATAGGAGCATGCGCTGGCGGGAGTTTGTTACATTGGCATTGGGAGTGGCTTAACCGTTGACGGAATTTTACAGGAAGTGGGAAATATCTCGATAGCTACGAAGAAGTCAGAAGCAGACGTTTCGGATAGCAGGATCTGTGGCCATTGGTATAGACGAAAATAAGGGTAACAAGGTAGACGGTGAAGGACCGCAAACCAGTTCCGTTCGCGACGTTCCCTTAGTTGTCCGATTTAGATGGAACGCTCTTGCGAACTGATTCCCTCTGGGAGTCCATATTTCTTCTGGCAAGGCGACGGTGGCATGTGCTGGGGCTGATCCCTGTATGGCTCCTTCGAGGCAAAGCATACTTTAAATGGCGTCTTGCAGAGCTAGTTGACCTTCCGGTAGCCAGTCTGCCTTACAACGAACCGTTCCTCACATTCCTAAAGGCGGACGAGCAAGGCCCAGACGCTTGATTTTGGCGACGGGAGCCAACGAGAAGATTGCCAATGCGATTGCGGCGCACCTAGGACTCTTCGATCAGGTTTTGGCCAGCGATCCGACCATGATCCGGCTCAGGGTTCAAACAAGCTCGCTAGGTCCAGACTCTGTTGGCTGGGCAATCATTCGACTATGCTGGCAATGACCAAGTCGATCTAAGTGTGTGGCGCCTGGCCCGCCGGGCCATATTAGTGAATCCGACACAGTCGGCGTTACTTCACGCTCCTCGGCTGACACAGGTTGAGAAAGTATTTTCTGATAGAAGGTGTGGCGTTGTGTCCTATCTGCACGCCCTGAGGCTTTATCAGTGGCCGAAGAACTTCCTGGTATTTCTTCCGATTCTAACAGCACATCTCGTAACTGAATGGGCGCTCCTCATCCAAGCTCTTTTGGCCTTCTTGGCGTGGAGCCTCTGTGCCTCTGCTATCTATGTGCTCAATGATTTGTTGGACTTGACAGCCGACCGCGAGCATCCAAGAAGCACGCACCGCGGCCCTTCGCGGCAGGGATCATTCCTCTGGACCATGGAATGGCCCTGATCCCTCTTTTATTAGTAGCCAGTTTTAGCCTTGGCTTGCTGTTATCCCATGGTTTTCTGGTAGTTCTCGGACTATATCTTATCATCACAATCGCATACTCCGCGTTTATCAAACAGGTAATGTTCCTCGACGTGGTGACGATTGCCGGACTCTACACTCTTCGGGTGGTTGGTGGGGGAGAAGCCAGTGGTATCACGCCGACATTTTGGCTTCTTGCTTTCTCAATGTTCCTGTTTCTCAATCTTGCTCTAGTGAAACGCTATGCCGACCTCGTTGTATTACAAGCCCATGGTACATTGGCGCTTGCTCGGCGGGACTATCATGTCAGCGACATGCCCACGTTGATGAGTTTAGGCGCATCGTCGGGTTATCTCTCCGTACTCGTATTGGCACTATATGTAAATAGTCCGGATATCAATAGTATGTATAGTCATCCTAAAGTCGTATGGTTGCTCTGTCCAATACTCCTGTATTGGAGCAGCCGAATTTGGATAACATCCGCAAGAGGCGAAATGCACCACGATCCTCTTATTTATGCTATGCGAGATCGGGCAAGTTGGTTAGTTCTTGCCTGTGGCTTAATGGTGTTGGTGATTGCCGCCTAACCTATGACCGGAAAAGCACCGCGGTTTTTTTCGCACATAGAACAGGTTACGTTCACCATTGACGTGTCTTATACATCTCGCCTGAATTCGTCATGATCAAATTTCCCGTACTTTAGGAAGCGGAGGCGATCAGAAACCTGAATGCGCACTGCGAAACAAGATGCCAAAACAGGATCATCGTTGAGAAAGGCACTATTTTTACTGTTACATCGACCGCAACCTTGCCAATCCGAAGACTTTTTTCATTTTACGGAGATTTTGATTTGGAGACTCGTTCATTTTCTTCGTTTCAAGGCAAAGTTAGCGATTTCAGGGGGATACTTGCTAGGTCTGTCTACTCATACCTCCTCTCTATTTTGCTGGGACCCTAGAGCCGAGACTAGATGGAGATGGGCATGAGTATTTCCTTCAGCTTTGGGCTCTTTCTTCTCATCTGTCCCCTGATATTCGTCTGAGTGACATTGAGAGTTTCTCGAATTATCTCCGAGAACACAAACTCCTCGGTGTTCAAGAGTCCGTTCTTTCAGACTGGAAAAAACAAATCGAGTCTGGAAATAATACAACCGATTATTTCTTTAGAGTTCCCTCTGGGGCATATTACGGGCTGCATTTTTGGTTCTACGCGGCGCTATGTGTTCCCGCAAAATGGGCTCTCCACATGTTCGGAGGGAATGAATTGAAGGCCTTTCAACTCACGAACGCCCTTCTTCTTGTGATTGGGCTCGCCTATCTCTTGTTCGTTCGTTCGATTGCGCTCGAACTGAGAATTGCAGCTGCGCTGCTCTTCTATGGTGTTGGAACGCCATACTATCTTCGTTGGCCACATCCGGAAATATTTTCCACAGTTACCTGTCTCATCGCGTCGATCGCTTTCCTTGAACGGCGACTCACGTTGGCCACGTTAGCATGCGGACTGGGAGCCCTTCAGAATCCATCGATGGCCCTAATGATACCTGTTATCTTTGCGAGCCATCTAGACCATTGGTTGAAATTGCCGATCTCTGAGAAAGGTAAGTTGTTAAGCAAGCTGTTCATGGCCGGCAGCGTATCATTCCTTCCGTTTGTGTTTTATTTCGTAATGTTTGGCGTTCCCTCACTTATTGTGAGGGAGGGATTTGTGGATCAGGGCGTCATCGACTTTGACAGGCTCTACTCCCTTTTCTTTGATTTGAATCAGGGAATGGTTGTGGGGGCAGGATGGATCATTACTCTGTCCAGTCTGGTTCTCACATCTCGGTTCTCCTCCCTTTTCAATCCCGCTGGTCGTCATAGGAAGACCCTGTGTTTACGGAGAGAGGATTGGTTGCTGGGCGGCATGCTGTTGATGGCTGTAGGGGTGTTACCACAAGCCAACTGGAACTCCGGTCAGGCCGTATACACCCGCTACGCACTCTGGATATCCATACCGCTGATGCTATGGACCGTTTACCAAATTTCCGAAGTTAAGCTAGGACGACTCTGCCTCGTCCTCGTTATCGCGGCGCAGCTCATAACCGTCTATTTATTTGGAGCTTTTTCCAGAAGTGACGAGGAGTCTCATCATTTGCGGCACAAAAGAATCGCCATTGCAGTTCTAAAATACGCCCCGTGGGCATATAACCCTGAGCCAGAAATTTTCATGGAACGAACCAGAGGCCGTGAAGTGGACGACCCCCATGCGATCCTCCATGAGAGGAAGCCGGTCGTCTTTATCCCGTACAATAAAGGTCGTGTGATAAAGAAAATACTAGTGCATAAGACCAAGTTGAATGCACTATCCGAGGAGATATGTGGAGACAATCATGAGTTGATGACTGAACAAGGGGACAGGATTCAGCCGAATATGTATAAAAATACGCGCTTTGATTTTATGTATTTATCCGGTAGTTTTCTCTGTCATCCACAGCCAATATTCAAGCATACTATAGAAAGGAGCCCTCTAAGCTTAAGATAAGGTGATGTGTAACCTAATTCATCAGTCATGGAGTCCGCATGTGACGTTGAAGCAGGGAATTCTGGATCCGCAGGGGAAGGCGATTGAGCATGCGCTCGATTCGCTGGGGTTTAAGAATGCGGGAAATGTGCGGGTCGGAAAGTACATGGAAGTGGACGTGAATGAAACAGATAAGGCGAAGGCCGATGCCGCAGGTGAAAGCCATGTGCGAGAAGTTGTTGGCGAATACGATCGATCGAGGAATATCGGTACGAACTCGGTAGGGCGAGGCGTATAGCTGAGCTGATGGCGACGAGAGCTCGGTCAGCCGCATACCAGATCGCATTCGCCATAGGCTGACGGAATTATGAAAATCGGAGTGGTGGTTTTTCCCGGCAGTAATTGCGATCACGACTGCCAGCATATCTTTAAGGATGTGCTGGGCCAGTATGTGGAGATGATCTGGCATAAGGAGACTTTGCTGGCGGGGCTGGATGCGATTGTGCTGCCGGGCGGGTTTTCCTATGGCGACTATTTGCGGACTGGCGCCATCGCGCGGTTCTCGCCGGTGATGGGGGCGGTGAAGGAGTTTGCGAAGAAGGGTGGGCTGGTGCATCGGCATCTGCAACGGGTTTCAGATTCTGCTGGAAGCTGGGTCTGCTGCCCGGGGCCATGCTTCGGAACAAGTCGCTGAATTTCATCTGCAAGGATGTGTCTGTGAAGGTTGAAAATGCGGCCACCCGTTTACGAATCGCTGTGAGTCCGGCCAGGTGCTGAAGATTCCCATCGCCCATGCCGACGGGAACTATTACACCGATCCGGTCACGCTCGCGGCATGCAAGGCCAATGCGCAGATGTCTTCCGCTATTGCACGCCGGAGGGCAAGGTGACGCCGGAGGCGAATCCGAACGGCTCGCTGGATAACATTGCCGGGATCATGAATGCCGAAGGCAATGTGCTGGGCATGATGCCGCATCCGGAACGCTGCGCGGAAGCGGTATTGGGCAACGAAGACGGCCGGCTGATCTTTCTGTCGATGTTGGAGTCGCTCGGAAGGCCGAATTGCAATCCAATTGTTGGAGTATGACGGCCGGTTCGCGTGACAGTGGTCGGAACGTCGGTAACCCCCTACGATTGAGAATGTGTCATCCATGAAGCACTGGTCATTACCAAAGCCCTCCTCGCGCAGCATAATCTGAGCGATGATGAATATAAGAAGATCCTCGAGATCCTGGGGCGGGAACCGAACTTGACTGAGTTGGGTATGTTCTCGGTCATGTGGTAGCGAACATTGCTCCTATAAGAGTTCGCGCATCCATTTGAAGAAATTGCCGACGACGGGGCCGCGGGTGGTGCAGGGGCCGGGGGAAAATGCCGGCGCGGTGGATATCGGCGATGGGCTCTGCGCGGTCTTCAAGATGGAGTCGCACAACCATCCCTCCTTCATCGAGCCCTATCAAGGCGCGGCGACCGGGGTGGGCGGGATTCTCCGCGATATCTTTACGATGGGCGCACGGCCGATTGCCTTGTTGAACTCGTTGCGGTTCGGCGGGCTTGATCAATGCGAACAACCGGCATCTGGTCAAGGGCGTTGTGTCTGGTATCGCGGGTTATGGCAACTGCATGGGAGTGCCAACGGTCGGCGGGCGAAATCGTCTTCAATGACATTTATGCGCAGAATCCGCTTGTGAATGTGTTTTGCCTGGGCATTGCCAAGAAGGACAAGATTTTTCTGGGAAGGCGGCAGGGGTCGGCAATCCGGTGATCTATTTCGGCTCGAAGACCGGGCGTGACGGGATTCATGGCGCGACGATGGCCTCGGACTCGTTCGATGAACAAGTCGGACAGAAGCGGCCCACGGTGCAGGTCGGCGATCCGTTCACTGAAAAGCTGTTGCTGGAAGCCTGTTTGGAACTGATGGCTGGCGATTGCTGGTCGGCATTCAAGATATGGGGGCCGCCGGGTTAACTAGTTCGGCTTGTGAAATGGCGTCGCGAGAAGGCAACGGAATGGATTGGAATTGGCCGATGTGCCTCGGCGTGAGCCGGGCATGACGCCCTACGAAATCATGCTCTCCGAATCGCAGGAACGCATGTTGATGGTGGCGCAAGGCCGGCAAGGAAGAGGAGGTGCATCAGGATTTGCAAGAAATGGGACCTGGATGTGGCGGTGGTCGGGCGGGTCACGGGCGACGGGCAAGGTTGTCCTCAAGGAGAGATCAGGGCCAGGTGGTGGCGGAGATTCCGGCAAAGTCGCTGGCCGATGATGGCCCACGCTATGAGCGGCCCTAGTCGCCGCCGGGTTATCAGGACATGCTGACCAGACCTGAACTACGATGCGCTGCCCGATGTGAAGGATGCGAGTGCGGCGCTGTTCTCCCTCTTGGATTCGCCGACCATTGCGAGTAAGCGCTGGGTCTATGAGCAGTACGACCATATGGTGCGGACCAACACGATGGTGCGTCCTGGCTCGGATGCGGCGGTGGTTCGGGTCAAGGGGACGAATAAAGCCCTGGCGATGTCGGTCGATTGTAACGGCCGCTATTGCTTGCTGCATCCCTATGAGGGGGCCGACATTGCCATTGCCGAGGCGGCGAGGAATCTGGTCTGCTCCGGAGCGGAGCCGATCGGGCTGACGGATTGCCTGAATTTCGGCAACCCTGCAGCGTCCTGAAATCATGTGGCAGTTTGTGCTAGCGATCGAAGGGATGAAGGATGCCTGTGAGGATGTTCAAGATTCCCATCGTCAGCGGTAACGTAAGTTTCTACAATGAGACGAACGGCCTCTCGATTTATCCCACTCCGATGTTAGGGATGGTCGGGCTGATCGATGCGGCTGATCAGACGATGACGCAGTGGTTCAAGCAGGATGGCGATGTGATCCTTCTCCTCGGCAAGACGAAGGAAGACCTGGGCGGTAGTGAGTATCTCAAAGTGCATCACCATCGGGAACAGGGATCGCCACCGTTTCTTAGCCTAGAAGCAGAAAAGATGCTTCACGATTTTACACTGAAAGTAATACGTGAAGGATCTGTGCAATCAGCGCATGATTGCTCAGATGGTGGCCTCTCCATTGCATTGGCAGAATGTTGTGTTTCTGCCCCGGACACCAGGCGCGGGGCTGTGGTAAAGTTGGGTCTCGATACCTTGCGGCTGGATGCCCTCCTGTTCGGTGAGAGCCAATCGCGGGTCATTCTTTCGGTAAAGCCAGGAATGGTGGACAGGGTATTAAATAGCGCTTGGGACTCTGGTATTCCAGCAACCAAAATCGGGACCGTAGGAGGAGACCGATTCGTTATCGATGTGGAGGAGGGGCAATGGAGCGAAGGTTGTCGCATTGATCTTCCAGTCAATCAACTGTACGACCGTTGGGCTTTTTCGATTGAACGCACGCTGAGCCAAACGTAAAACGTGAGACGGAAAAAGTGACACGTGAAAGCATAAATAAGAAAACTGCGAAAGAACTTCCCATCGTTTTACCTTTTACCTTTCACCTTTCACATAAGAGCCCAGACAAATTCCACGACGAGTGCGCCGTCTTCGGTATATACGGCCATAAGGAAGCGGCCAATTTGACCTATCTGGGGTTATATGCGTTACAGCATCGCGGGCAGGAAGCCTCCGGCATCGTTTCGGGCGATGGCTCACAGTTTTATGTTCATAAGGGAAAGGGACTTGTCGCGGATATTTATAATACGCCTGTGCTGCAGCAGTTAACCGGCTCAATGGCGATTGGTCACAATCGTTACTCCACGGCTGGAGGGAACGATCTGAAGAACGTCCAGCCGTTCTCAGTCAACTTTGCGTTTGGAAATCTGGCGCTCGCCCATAATGGCAATCTCATCAATGCTCAGGTGTTGCGTCATGAGCTTGAAGCGTACGGCGCTATCTTTCAATCCACCTCAGACAGCGAAGTCATCATCCATCTGATCGCTCATTCGCGGGCCGATACGTTATTAGCACGCATCATCGATGCGTTGAGCCAAGTCAGAGGGGCATTTTCGATTGTTTTACAGACAGATGATGGGATCATTGCGGTCCGTGACCCCCATGGGTTCCGGCCCCTCTGTCTCGGCCGGTTGGGCGACACCTACTTGGTAGCCTCAGAAACCTGCGCCTTCGATCTGCTCGGTGCCGAAGTGGTGCGCGAAATCGAGCCAGGGGAGTTGGTTCTACTGAATGACAAGGGTGTGACGAGTTATAAGCCGTTTGCTCCGGTCAATCCCGCTATGTGTGTGTTCGAGTATGTCTACTTTTCTCAGACCGGACAGCAAGATCTTTGGCGCCAATGCGGTGTATGGCACGCGTAAGGCCTTGGGTAGGCAACTAGCGAAGGAATCGTCGGTGCCGGCGGATATCGTCATTCCTGTACCGGACTCTGGGGTGCCTGCTTCGCTTGGCTATGCCGAAGGAGCGGGGATTCCATTTGAACTTGGGCTGATTCGAAATCACTATGTCGGCCGCACCTTCATTGAACCGGAACAATCGATCCGCCACTTTGGCGTAAAAGTGAAGCTCAATGCTGTGCCTGAGGTGCTGGAGGGAAAGCGTGTTGTCGTAGTCGATGATTCGCTGGTGCGAGGTACGACAAGCCGTAAAATTGTGAAGATGCTTCGTAATGCCGGAGCCAAAGAAGTGCATATGCGCATCAGTTCGCCGCCGATTATCTCGCCCTGTTTCTACGGTATCGATACGCCTACTAAGAAAGAACTCATTGCCTCCAGTCACACGACCGAAGAGATTCGGAAGTACATCACGGCAGATAGCCTTGCCTACTTGAGTCTCGATGGCATGCTGAACGCCTCCCCGGGGGTACCAGGCCAGTACTGCAACGCCTGCTTTACCGAACGCTACCCCATTCCTCTGACACGCGCTGAGGAGTGGCAATTGGGCCTCTTCGAACCATCCATTTAGCTTTGACCTTCCTTCGTTTGTTACACCAGGACCACCGAGGATAACTTTTGGGCGGCTTGGGCCAGGTCTTCACCGTGGTGGATGAACTCCATGCGTAAGCTTCCTCGTCAAAGTGACAGTTTCAAAGGAACACTTCCGACGGTATGGTGTACCAGAAACGCGGGCGGAATCCTCCGCCCCACGTGTCATGGGGCTGCTTACTTTTGGACTCCTGCACCCACTCCGCGCTGACCCCCCTTCAATCCCTTGGACACCAGGTTTAATCACAACCTTCCTTACTTCCTACTCGGCAGGAGAGTAGCAGCCAAGAATTAAACGCCAGCCCCTCCGATTATAGAATCCCGAAATGTAATCGAAGATATCTCGGTTCTCGTCTTAACGGGTCGCGTAGTGCAGATGGTAGACAAATTCACGCTTGAGTGTCTCGCAGAAACTCTCAACACAGGCGTTGTCACAGTAGCTACCTCGCTTCGACATGTTGATCGTAATGCCGTGAGTGGTGAGCAGCAACTGGTCTCTCGTGGCGGCATACTGGCTGCCGAGACCCGAGTGGTGCAGGAGCTCTGCCAGTGGGTCCTGGTTTGCCAGCGCCATGGTGGGGCCTGCTCGGCCAACTCCACGGCTAGTCAGTGTCCCATCGCCAAGCCGATCACTAGGCGAGAGCAGAGATCAAGTATCACGGCCAGATAAAGCCAGCCCTCCGCCTAGTTCGGATCGCCACGATGAACTGGCGATTGAGAGTGTTCTCCGCTACGGACAACCGGTTATTCCCAGTCGGCCAGTCCTCTCCCCTGTGATCGTTCCGATTCTAGTGATTTCCGATTTTTCCCCTGCCAGCTATTCCTCTTGCCGTTTTCCGCGATGCCTCTTCAATTAACTCTTATATCTTCTTGGCTTTTGATCCTCCTGTTGGCCTCTTCTTGCTCTGACGCAATCAATAGCCATACGTAGATTCTTCCCAATTTAGTGAGGAGTAGCTTGATTCCAGATCCTCACCACGAAGGTAGGGGCTGTCTCAGCCCTTTTGGGGTCTAGGCAGAACTCCAATGTCGGGCTACCATTCTTGAAGCAGCAGATCCTCGTTTTTATCAGCTGCCAGATACGAGCACTGCAGGGCGAGCGATATACATGTCCTGATGGGCGAACAACAACCTTCAAAGACTGGGAAGGAGAGCCCATGGCCGATCAAATGCAGGAGACGATATATGAACTCGTCACAGCACCTGGCATTGACCTGACCCAATTGGATCGGACTCTCTTGCGACCAAGTCCTGATGTGCAAGGGACGACGATGGATGGAGAGACGGTGCTATTGGATCTGAGTAGCGGGCGGTACTACACCTTAAACCGGCTCGGGAGCGTCATTTGGGAACAGTGCATGGGGCGACAGACCATTAGCGCAATCCATGCCGTGTTGTGCGAGCGGTTCGAGGTGGGCCCTGAACAAGCGCTTGACGATCTGGTGGCCTTGGCCAAGGAGTTGAGTCAGGAAGGGTTACTTCAACAAGAAAGGGGGTGAGTAAGAATGGAACAGAAGAAAGAACAGTATGTCCAGCCGATGGTCGTCAAGCATGAGCTGCTGCGCGACATCACGGCAGGTCAGTCCGGCTACAATTGCGACGAAAAAGAAAGACGTCACAATTAGCTTAAGTACAATTATGTATTTTGAGGGGCTGGCCCATTGGTTAATTGGGCTGGCCCCGTCTTTTCCGAAGATGGACATGTCCACAGATTGAATTTAGTCGGTAGGAATGCCGAGAGGATGGTAGAAAAGGTTATGGATGAGTCATATTTTTCACTCTATGGCACCTCGGTAAGGTATACGACAGGAACGCCAACTCTGGCGGATCCTGTAAACGAGCTGTTGCGGCATTTTCGCCAGGATTCTCTTGGTGTGACTGCTGCCCTTACGATTCAGTTTTATGCTGTGCAGAATCGGGCAGATGTACCCCTCACCATTTCTTCGTCGGCATGTCGGTTAGCTTCGGGTACGGGTGAGGCAGTTGGGGATCGACGGGCGACGGGACTTCCTTATGAGGTGACTCAGGATCAGGGGATTTTGATCGCAGACTTCCACCGCGTCGGGGTATTGGAGATCGATGGAAAGCAAGGCCACGCCAAGGGTTATCTGATCAATCCGGAACAATTGCCAGCCACCCTTGTTGAGTATCTGTTTCACCTGGCACTGATTGAATTGCTGCGGCGCCGCGGGCTTTATACGATTCATGCGACGGCATTGGAACACAACGGGCGCGCCATCTTGATTCCCGGCAACAGCGGTCGCGGGAAGACCACATCGTTTATCTCCTTGCTGCGGTCGGGCTTTCGTTATCTGTCGGACGACCATCCTCTCCTGCAGGACTCCGGAACGCATGTGGAGGTGCTGCCGTTCCCGATCAAGATCAATGTCACGGACGCGACGGTGCAGTTCTTTCCAGAACTGAAATCGGCATCAGAGCAGGTGCTCCATCCTGGTGTGCCCAAACGATTTTTTTATGCCGAAGATCTCTATCCAACGGCGGTCGGGGATCGCTGCCAGCCGGCGCTGGTACTCTTTCCTCATGTCGTGGATTCACCACAGAGCCACCTCGAGTTGCTTCCCAAGAGCCGGGCATTGGAATCGCTCTTGCCGCAAGCCCTGCTCGTATACGATCAAGAGGTCGCCCGGCAAGAATTCAAGGTGCTGGCGAAGCTCGTGCAACAAGTCGATTGTTACCGCCTGCATTTCGGTCGCGATATTCTAGACTTGCCGAAGCTGATTACTCCGTTGCTGGAGAAGGGACGATGAAGGAGCCTCGACAATTTCCGTGGTCGCCTGAATCAGAGCTGCTGGTCTGGTGCGCCCGCACGTGCGTCACCGAGGAACTGCGCGCGCAGATCTGCGCGCGGGTCCAGGAGCCTTTGGATTGGGGGCTGATGCTGGATCTCGCCGCCTATCACGGTGTGCTTCCGCTTCTCTACCGGAATCTGTCGACGATCTGTCCTTCTCTTGTGCCGGGCGATACGTTGACGAAGCTGCGTCAGAAGACGCAAGCCTGTGCCTTGCTGAATCAATCCCTGGCGCAAGAGCTTGGACGCCTGTGTAACGCGTTTGCCGCGCGCAGCGTGCCGGTTGTGCCGATTAAAGGCGCGACTTTGGCGCTGTCCGCCTATGGCGATCTGACGCTCCGCGATTTCAGCGATCTCGATCTCCTGATTCCAGAAGCTGCGATCGGGGCCGCGCAAGAGGTCCTGTTCACCCAGGGCTATGAACGAAAAAATCCTTCGAGCGACCCAGCGGAAGCGGAGCACGAAGAGGGGCCCTATCATGTGTTTATGAAGAAGCGCAGCTTGTTTCGGGTCGATCTTCAGTGGGTGATGGCGCATCAGCATTTTGCTTTTCAGCTGGATCGTCCGGAGTTCTGGGCACATCGGACGCCTATGACGCTGGGGAGTTCGACTGTTCAAGGGTTGGCGCCGGAGGAACTCCTGATCCTTCTCTGTGTGCATGGATCGAAGCATGCCTGGGAGCAGCTCAAGTGGGTCTGCGATGTCGCCGAAGTGCTCCGCTCACATCCGGACCTTGATTGGGAGCGGATCTTTTCGAACGCTACAGCCTGGCGTTGCCAACGATTGGTGCACATCGGATTGGCGCTGGCCCATCGGGTGCTGGATGCGCCGATCCCGGAATCCATCCGTGCTCGCTATTCGACCGATGCCGATGTCCGGATGTTGTCCGAGCGTATGCCTGCCAGTCTCTTGGCGAGTCCCCGGAAAGGTGTCAGTGAGGAGCAGGCCGTGGCCTTCTATTTGACGTTGAAGGATACCTGGTGGGAACGGTGTCGATTCGGCCTGGTGCTGTGCCGGGACGGCTCTTCAGTAGTGGAGAATCCGCCGAGCTGGTTTTCCCGTGATAGGGGGCTCATGCGACTGGCTCATCTCGTTCGGCCATGCCAGCGAGCGGTGAGGAATCTAGTTCCATCTTCAATCCGAGGTGCGATCAATCGATGGGTTGAACACGGAGGCTGATGGCCCCGTCGAGCCAATTCATTCCAAGCCAGCCATTCTCCAGGCTCGACGAAATCTGGCCGACATGCCGGGAATATTCGACGCAACAGCGATCGCGGCCCCAGCCTCTTGAACCTAAGGGGCATGGGCGAGTGAGCCGGGAGGCGCGATTGCTGGAATTTGCCGGACGACTTGTTACAGTGAGCCCACGATGAAGCGAGTCGTAAGAAAGTATTGGATGCTGCTGCAGGTGGCTGCGGTTGTGTCCTGGATTCGCCTCCGGTTGCGCGGTGAGAGCCTTCCGGCGGTGCTGAAGCGGCTGGATCCTGCCCCTCTGTCCGGGGAGCCTGATTCCGTGCGATTTGAGGATCTGGTCTATTATATGGACCGGTGGCTCCACCTCTTTCCCTACAATGTGAAAGGGAATTGCTTTCCCCGGTCGTTGGCGTTGTATTGGTTCGCCACACGATCAGGCTACCCGGTGTCGTTCCACTGCGGGGTGCGAAAGGACGGGGCCGGCCTTGATGGCCATGCTTGGTTGACGCTGGATCGTCAGCCGTTTCACGAGCCCGGCCAGCATTGGCAGCGTTTCACCGTCACCTATTCGTTCCCTTCCGAGCAACCGGTCAACCGTGAGCCGGGCCCGCCTGTGCGCCCCCGGAAAGGGACGACGCCGGCCATCTGACGTGAGAACCTACGCAACCAACCTCTATGAATAGTCTTTTGCTCCGCATCCGTCCCTTCCTTCAAACGGTTCGCCGTGCCCTCTCGTTTGTGTGGGAAAGCAGTCCTAGTTTGGCTGTCGGCAGTATTATCGTGCGCGTGATCCAAGGCCTTTTACCATTACTGGTCCTGTATCTCACGAAACTATTGATCGATGCCGTGACCGAAGGGCTCAAGACTCCAGCTGGCGAATCTTCGATGACCCACATCACCACCATCCTTGGTGGGTTAGCGGGCGTCGCAATCGCCAGTGCAATCCTCACCGTTGCATCTTCCCTCATATCAAGAATTCAATCTCAAGTGGTCACGGATCACATGCATGCGCTTCTCCAGGCCAAGTCGGTTGAAGTCGATCTTGAGTACTACGAGAATGCACAGTATCAAGATACGCTGCATCGTGCACAGCAAGAAGCGCCCTATCGCCCGACAGCGATCCTGAATGCATTACTGCAATTCGGTCAAGACGCGATTTCCTTGCTGGCGATGATAGGCATCCTCTGGTGGCTGCATTGGGGGGTCATTCCGGTCTTGATGTTGACGGCTATCCCATACTTTTTTGTCCGCCTGCAGCAATCCAACCGGCTGTATGCCTGGGAGCGCGAGCGGACACCGCTTGAACGGAAGGCCTGGTACGTGAATACGCTGCTGACCCAAGCGACGGCAGCAAAAGAGGTCCGGTTATTCGACCTTGGTCCTCGATTGAGGCAATGGTTCCTTGACGCGCGCTCGGTGTTGCGTCGAGAACGGATCGCGTTAGAGCGCCGATGGGTGCTCGCGGGTCTTGCCGCGCAGATTGTGGGAGTGGCTGGTGTGTTCGGCGTCTACAGCTTCGTGGCGGTTCAGACGTATCAAGGGTTGCTCACACTGGGCAGCCTTGTCATGTATTTTCAAGCGGTGCAGCGGGCGTCAGGATTTTTAGAAGGGTTGGGGTGGAGTGTATCAAGCCTCTATGAAAGTAATCTGTTTCTATCCACGTTGGATGAGTTTCTGGGAGTGCAGTCCCGTTTGCCGGAGTCGTCACATCCGAAACAACTTCCCAGACCGATTATGCAGGGTCTGACGTTCGATCGTGTGTCTTTCCAGTACCCGCATGAAGAACGTGTCGCGATACGAGACTTCACCCTTACGATCAAACCCGGTGAACATGTTGCATTTGTCGGGGCCAATGGCGCTGGAAAGACGACGCTGGTGAAGCTTCTATGCCGCCTCTACGATCCGACGGGAGGGCGCATTACGATCGATGGAACAGATATTCGGGATTACCCCATTGCCGATCTACGCGGCGCCGTCAGCGGGATCTTTCAGGACTTTGTGAAGTTTCAACTCTCGGCAAAGGACAACATCGCTTTGGGTGTACGAGCGTCCGATGTGGATCTTACTGCCGTGACTCAAGCTGCAAAACAGGCTGGAGTCCATGAAGCCATCGAACGCTTGCCGAAGGGGTACGAGTCATTGCTCGGCAAGCTGTTCGATGGCGGGCATGAACTGAGCATTGGTGAATGGCAGAAGGTCGCGCTCGCCAGGGCCATACTTCGAGACTCGCAGATTCTTATTCTCGACGAGCCAACCAGTGCCATGGACGCCAAGGCGGAAGCGGAACTGTTCGAACGGTTTCAAGAGCTTGCGCAAGGACGGACGGCGATCTTAATTAGCCATCGATTGTCGACAGTCAAAATGGCCGACCGGATTTTCGTGGTGGATCGCGGCCAGATCGTGGAACAGGGCACCCATGATGACTTGATGGGCCGCCAAGGTCTCTATGCCTCATTATTCCTCACGCAAGCGCAACACTACCAATAGTCTCACCTCCCTTCTGATCGTTCCTTTTCCCTGCCAGAATTGAACAGTCGAGTCTGTCTTGTAGCATCTGCGTGAGTGGACGCTTGGTCAGGTCTTTCACTCCCGATAGGCCGCGCATGTTGACTCGAATGGCATGCAGCTCACTCTCCCGGTCAAGTCTTCCGGAATACGTATTGCTAAGCACATATTTAAGTAGGGGATCCCCCGCTTCCAGTGATCTAGGCAGAACGTCCGTCCGGGGCTACTCTCTTCGAAGACATGGCACGCCGTACTGTCTCCACTGCAGCATTTCTACAATCTCAGGCGCCGGAGAGGAGTTACCCTCAGTGATTCTTATTCTTGCCGATTCGACCGATCCCTGGGCCACGCTTGTCCATCGGGAGGCTCAACGGAAGGGTGGGGATGTCATGTGGGTTGAACCCGTACGGCTTTTGGATAAGATTCTGCTCAATTGGCCAGTCGTGGCCGGGGAAGCGGTCGTTCCTGGATCTCTGGACATCGACGGCCGGACGATTCCCCTCAATGACCTGACCGGAATGTTTGCTCGTCTCCCTTTTCCACTCCATTTGGATCTTGAGGGGCTATCGGATGCTGATGCCCAATATGTGACGAAGGAGGCCACCGCCGCGTGGCTGGCCTTCCTGAATGCCATGCCCTTCCCCGTGGTCAACCGACCAATGCTGGGCGGCAGACCCACGCTCCTTTCGGGAAGCCCGCTGCTGGCGAAGCTCGCGCGGGATCATGGGTTTCTCCTTCCTGCCTCCCGCTGTACATCAAGCCAAGCCGACGCCCTGCAGCAATTCAAGGCCTGGGGCGAGTCGGCTTATCTCAAGCCTCTCGGGTCGGTCGAACCGGGGCAGGTTCTGTATGCGCATGATGGCGCCGAACAGATCTGTCGTGTCATGGAGCAGCAGGCTGTGTCGATTCAAGCCATCCCGCACGGGCAGGGGCTGACTGTGTATGTCGTCGGGGAAAAAGTCGTCGCGACCGTCCTGCAGCCAAGTGAGGATGTAACGCAGCGGATAGAGATGCTGTCGGTACTGTCAAAACGCTGTCTCGGTCTTGTGGGTGATATGGGACTCACATTTGCCGAATGCCAGTTCATCGTGACCCCTGAAGGGTCAATCTATTGCCTCAACGTGAGCAGTGCTCCAGGATTCTGGTGTTGTCCGCACGAGGTTCAAGCACAGATCGTGTGCCGCCTGGTCGAATATCTTTCCGAAATGAGGAGTCGATCGCGTCATGATTCTCTTAATGGGCCCGATGGCCGACCCAGTGCTCGCGAACATCTGTGCGAGACTCGCAGCCCGCAACGCTGACCTCATGCTCGTCCATCCGGAGTCGGAAGGGGACAGCTGGGATATCACGTGGTCCACTGAGGGAGGAGCGATGTCCGATCGCTTTCGCATCGGCGACCGCACCATCCATCTGTCCGATATCGATTCTGTGTATCTCCGGGCGTTGGGCAGCCATGCGGCATCGACTCCTCGCGAGCGGATGATCGTGACAGCGCTCTGGGAATTTGCCGAGAGTCTGCCGGTATTGGTGGTTAATCGACGCCAAGCGTCGCATACGAATATGTCCAAGCCCTATCAGCAACGGTTGATTGCGCAGTACGGCTTTCAGGTTCCGAGAACTCTGGTGACGATGATTCCAGAAGAAGCCCGCATGTTTTATGACGAATGCCAGGGGCGTCTGATTTACAAGTCTATCAGTGCGGAAAGATCAATCGTGAAGCCGCTCACGCCAGAGGATTTTCCTCGCTTGGAACAGATCCGGTACTGCCCGGTGCAGCTTCAAGAAACGATTCCCGGCACGGACCTGCGCATCCATACGGTGGGAGATCGCCTGTTTGCCACCGAAGTGCTATCGGATGGCGTGGACTACCGCTATGCCTCACGTGAAAACAAACAGCGCACGATGCGGGCGGTCGAATTGGAGCCAGGCTTACAGACCCGCTGTCTCAATCTGGCTAAAGGACTGGGATTGAGCCTGAGTGGGATAGACCTTCGTCGGACACCAGATGGGGCCTATTACTGTTTCGAGGTGAATACCAGCCCGGGGTTTACTTTTTTCGAAAACTATACGGGCCAGCGGATCGGGGACGCTTTGGCCGATCTGCTCTGTGCAGGTAGAGCCTAGTCATGATCTGTACATACGATGAAAAGGAGGGATCGCAATCATGAGTAGACAACCGTTTATTTCCGCCGACCTGAGGCCGGATATGGCCGTGCAGTCTGATTCGGCACAGCCGACGCTCACTGGCCATACGACGACCGCGCAATTGGCTGATGCTGCACGAGCCTTGTTGTCCGACGAAGAACGGCAGCAGGTAGAACGAGGGAGGCAGGATACACGCCGAGAATTGATGCAGGCTGTGCCACAACCTAATGCAAACGTACAAGGCACCACATTAGATGGTGAAACCGTTCTGCTCGATTTAAGCACAGGCCGCTATTACACGTTCAACCGCGTGGGGAGCGCCATATGGGAGCGTTGTACCGGCCATCAGTCGCTCCGAGACATTCACGCTACGCTCTGCACGCGGTTCGAAGCCTCACCCGATCGCATTGCCGACGATCTCCTCGCTCTCGTGACGCATTTGGCTCATGAGGGACTCTTAACATTGGAAAGGGGGTGAAGAAGAATGGAGCAACAGAAGAAGGAGTTGTACGCAGAGCCCGTGTTGATCGCGCATGAATTGTTGCGCGATATCACTGGGCAGAAGTCGGGCGTGAAGAACGGTCGTGAGAAAGTCGGCACCGAATCGCCCACCTAGCCGCGTGTGTGGGTTGGCCGGCCTCTGCCGGCCAACCCACACATATGACCAAGCAGGTGCCATTGTTTACGTGGTGCGAAAACAGATAGAGGGTGATGGTGATTGACGCAATTCGATGGTTTCTGGAACGCGTGGCAGAATATTCCCTGTCTGCCGTCTCTTCCTGGGACAGTTTCGCCGCAGCCATCGGAGAGCTTGGCGGGACCTTCACCAGGTTCACGAGCGGCCTGGCCTGGCCCTATCTGCTTGCCAGTGTAACGATTGCCGGGGTGGCGTACCATTTGTCCAAGAAGCGGGATGTGCCGCTTGCGTCATCCTTCAGGGCGTTTCTGTTTCCTCGTGCTGTGTACGGTCACCCCTCTGCGTTGTTGGACTACCGTTTTTATCTCGTGAGTGCTCTGCTCAATGTACTGCTCTTTGTTCCCATGTTGGTCGGTATCGGGGTCCTCGCTGAGAAGATGGGGAAGGGTGTATTGATCGGATATCTGGGGTGGGAAGCTCCGGCCACCTTGCCGGTGCCCGCCCTCTTTGCCGCGGCGCTGGGGTTTTACCTGCTGCACGACTTCATGAACTATTGGGCTCATCTGCTGCTCCACAAAGTCCCACTCTTGTGGTCGTTTCATCAGGTGCACCATTCGGCAGAGGTGTTGACACCGATTACAGCGTACCGTGCGCATCCATTGGAATTTTTTGTGACGGCGATCCTGCGTGCGCCGGTGATTGGCTTGGCCTTTGTCTTTTATGAGCACATTTCGCCGCAGGACTTGGCCGTCTCGACGATCTTCGGCATCAGCCTGGTGGGGTTTATGTATGGGCTCTCAGGGTTTCATTTGCAGCATTCTCATCTTCCGATCTCTTACGGTCCTCTGCTGAATCGCGTCCTGATGAGCCCAATTGTCCATCAAACGCATCACAGTCTTGACCCCCGACATCACGACAAGAATTTCGGGGTAAAGTTTGCGTTGTGGGATTGGTTATTTGGCACTCTGTGCGTGCCAGATCGCCACGAACGACTCCAATTCGGGCTTGTCGGTATGAAAAAGGACGATTTTTTGACGGTTGGGAAGCTGTATGTCGGGCCGTTCCAACGTGCAGGAGGGTTGATCCGGCGATGCTTCGCGTCCGGCCCACTCACTCGCTCTCAGGATGCCGGGGGTTCTGAGGGACTTTGAAACTAGAAGGGGGGTGAAAAAGCATGGAAGAACAGAAGAAGGAGTCCTACACCGAGCCCGTGTTGGTGGCGCACGAAATGCTGCGCGACATCACCGGCGGAACGTCTGGTGTGAAGACTAGCGACAAGACCGGCAAGGAGAGCGACGGCGTCTTGGGCTAAGTTGGGGTGGTTCGAGTCGCTGTTGGAAAACGTGAGCTGGCCGGTTCGAGAGAACCGGCCAGCTCATGATTTGAACGAGATGGCCTACGGATTGCCGGTGAGGCAACGGATGATCTTCGTTCCTGAGCGCGTCATTCTTTTGTTTCGGCAGCGCAGTGGTACGAGAGGGCGACGCAGGGTGAAGATAGATAGGGGCCGTCGCTCCCGTGAGCCGTCTGGGGCACGGGGGACTTTAACAATCGAAAGGGGGTGAAGAAGAATGGAACAACAGAAGAAGGAGTCGTACGCCGAGCCCGTGTTGATCGTGCATGAATTGCTGCGCGATATCACTGGGCAGAAGTCGGGGGGGTGTCAAAAAGCGCTGGATAACACCTGCGTCGACTAATCGATGCCCCTGGTGACAGGGTACGAAGAGTGCGCTGGCTAGACTGGTTGGCGAAAAACCGCCAATCAGTCTAGCGGTGTTTCTGGATGGGCGGTGATGCCTAAGCCGCTGACCCTCGGAGTGCCTCGCGGGAAGAGGAGAGCCTGTGCCGGATGATCTGTGTTGGGATAGGTGTCGGCCATGATTGAGCGTATCAACTGGTTCTTTGAGCGGGTGTGGGAGACGATGTTTGCGTCATTCCACTCCTGGGCCAGCTTTCAAGAGGCTCTTGGGCGGATTCCGCTGGTGTTCGTCAACTTCACGAACGGCCTGGCCTGGCCGTATCTGCTCTCCAGTCTGGTGCTGGCCTGGTTGCTCTATCTTGTCGCCCTGCGGCAGGCTGGAACGACCGCCAAGTCCTTTCGCGAGTTTGCGTTTCCGGCGCCCCTGTATCGCCATCCGTCCACGCTGTTGGATTTACGTTTCATGGCTGTCGATACTGTACTGAGTTTTCTCATGTGGATCCCGGTCTTTACCGGGGTCGGCCTCCTGACCGCCAAGATTCTCTCGGTGGTGGTGATGCAGCAATTGGGCTGGGAGCCTCCCGGGTCAATGACCCCGATGGCGATCGCCGTCGCGACTATGGGGTTTATGCTCTTGTCCGATCTGATCAATTACTGGGCGCATGTGTGGCTCCACAAGAATCCTGTCCTCTGGTCATTCCACCAAGTGCATCATTCCGCCGAAGTGCTGACACCGGCGGCCGCATATCGGGTGCATCCGGTTGAAAATCTGATCACAGTGGCACTTCAGGCGCCGGTAGCCGGACTGTTGGCCCTATTGTTTCAAAATGTGCTCGGGCGTGACCGGCAGTTCATGATGATCTTTGGCGTGAGCATTTTCGGGTTTGTCTATGGTTTGCTGGGGACTCATCTTCGGCACTCCCATATCTGGATGTCCTATGGGCCTTGGTTGAACCGGTTCGTGATGAGTCCGGCACACCACCAACTTCATCACAGCATCGACACCCGGCATTGGAATAAGAATTTTGGAGTAAGGTTCACCCTCTGGGATGCGCTGTTCGGCACGCTCTATGTGCCAAGGGAACCCGAGACGCTACAGGTCGGTCTGCCAGACGCTGACTCACGAGACTTTGCGACTGTGCGAAAACTCTATTTTCTTCCGTTCGAAAAGGCGGGAAGAGGGCTCCTTTCATTGGGACAGAGGAGAAGGTGAAGCAGGCACAGCCGTCTCGCGAGAAGCCCCACTTCCTTCTGACATTTTGAGCGAGGCCTCTGCGATCAGGATGTAATCTTACTGACGCGGCGGATGTCGAAGAGTATGTTTACTCCTCGCAGATGGAATATTGAGAACTCTAGGCTGGCGCTGTCATTGGTAGGGACGCTGGGGCATGATGACTCTGTTCTCACGCACGGTTAAGTTCTTTCGTGCCTCAGCCACGAACAATGCGGTGAAGGCCCTCCGTCAAGCGATCAGCCGCTCACGATAGCGCAACGCATTGAAGCCCTCCGTTCTTTTTTGATCTTCGCAAGACGTTATCGCCGTTGCTCCTGAAAAAATCTGCATGGTAGGATAGTCCACAGTGAATGCTGCACGTTGCGTTATAAGTATTGAGTTAGATCGATAGTTTTCTTGCTCAAGACTCAGCACCCAGGACCGAGCATTACTTGAGAACTGGAAGCTATGATGAAACGAATAATCTTTGCTCTTGGCGCGCTGCTGATTCCTGTTCTTGCAGCCCACATGGTCCTTGCTGCAGGGCTATTCAAGGTGGGCGAGAAGGCACCGTCGTTTGCGTTGACTGCCATCACCGGTGAGACTGTGGGGCTGGATACCTATAAGGGGAAGGTCGTGGTGCTCGGACTGTTTCATATCTGCGATCCCTGTATGGTGCAGGGGGCGGCGCTCCAAAAAGTTTCTGAGATGACGAAAGGCAAAGACGTGGCCGTGCTCGGCGTCAATTCTTCCGGCGATTCGAAGAAAAATGTCAGCGAGTTCTTGGCAGCCTTTCCAGTAACCGTTACCTATCCCTACCTGCTAGATCCAAACAAGGTAACCGATAAATCGTACGGAGGCGGAAAGTTCATTCCCAACGTCTATGTGATCGATCAACAGGGTGTGATCCAGTGGCAGCGTGTCGGCAATATGGATCTGGCTGGTGAAGAGGCGATTGTGACGGAAGTTGAAAAGCTATTGGCGGCTGGAAGCAAGAAAATGTAAGACTGCGCCTCGGGTGAGGAATCCCGCTGCTCGCGGAACGCGCACGATAAAGCAGTGCTCGTCCGACGCGCGCAGGCAAAGACCCCTCACCCGCGGTACAGAAGAAATATCGATTTCCGCGGAGAGGGAGGGGGAAAAGGCGATGGACGAAATGGAAGAGGGGAAGCAGAAGTTTTTAGAGGTGGTGAAGGGGACTGATGCAGCTGTGCAGGTGGTGATCCCTGTGACGCCTTCTAATAGCATGTTTCTGATTTCGCTCACGAAGGGGCCGAATCGAAAATTCATTACGGTTTCGGAGGATGACATTATCGATCTGCCCAACGAGGCGAGCATTTTGTCCAAGGTCACGAAAACCGTCAAAGATGCCGTCTCCGCACTGTGATCCACCCGTGCCATACGCGATCAGCTATACGCCATTGGCTCTATTATGAAGAATCTGCTTCCCGGCATTTGGCAATGGTCCTGGTTCTCTGAGGAGAAGCAGCTCGATTTCAACGGGCTCTTCTTGACGGTCGGGGAACATAAGATTCTGATTGACCCTCCACCGATGACAGGCGATGCGAGTTCGGTAATTCTCCGCAACGGACCTGTCGATTACATCATCGTGACGAATCGTGACCATGCGCGTGAAGCGGTGAAGTGCCAAGGCGAATTTCGCTGCCAACTGCATGTCCCGGAAGCAGATGCAGCGCAGATGGATCTCAAGCAGACGAAGACGTTCAAAGATGGGGAATTGCTTGCGGGTGGGATCTGGGTGATTCAGTTGAAAGACCAAAAGTCTCCCGGTGAGTCGGCCTTGTTCATTCAGCAGGGGAAGGGTGTGCTGATTGTCGGCGATGCGTTGATCGGGAAGCCGTCCGGTTCCGTCAGCCTGCTGCCAGTTGAAAAATACGCCGATGTGGGGAATGCCCAAGAGGGATTGCGTCGTCTCCTCAAGTACAACTTCGATAGTCTGTTGGTCGGCGACGGCGTTTCGATTTTGACCGGTGCCAAGCAGGCGGTCGAACGATTGCTCCAGCCTATATTATGACGCTGCGCAACGGACTATCAGAGGAACTCAATCGCCAGGGCAATGAGCATTTCTCACGCGGGCTCTATACCGATGCCTATACCTGCTATGCGAAGGCTCTGGAATGTGACCGGCTGACCGGAGATCAACGGGCGTTGGCGGCCACGCTGGGAAATCTTGGCAACATTTGCGCGGTGAGCGGGCGTCGGGAGTCGGCTCAGACGTATTACCAGGAAGTGTTGGAACTCCAGAAAATTCTTGGCGATGAAAAGGGAATTGGTACGACGCTAGGCAATTTAGGGAACTTGAGAGCCGATGCAGGTGAATGGGACCGCGCCAAGGCCTATTATCTCGAAGCGTTGGATCTGATGTGCAAGACGCAGGATGATGCAGGCAAGGCGGTGCTGTTTTCCGATCTTGGCTTGGTTGCGCGCGAGACCAAAGAGTTTGAGCAGGCGATCGGATACTATGAGCAATCGTTGGTTTTGATGCGGCGATTGGGGAATGAGGGCGGCGTCGCCGATGCCTGGCGCATGATCGGTCGAACATTTTTACTCCAGCAGCGCTATGATGATGCCATTGCCTGTTGCCAGACGAGCCAATCCATTGCCGAACGGGCGCGCGATGAGCTGCGGACGGGTGGCGCTCGATATGTGCTGGTCCAATGTTATGAAGAGACCGGCAAATTGCGTGCGGCGGCAGATCTTCTTGAATTAGTGGTGCATATGGATCGGAAATATCAGCTACCTAAACTTCAAGAGAACATCCAACGGTTGGCGGTCTTGCATGCCAGTCTTGCCGGG
Source organism: uncultured Nitrospiraceae bacterium (assembly GCA_963748375.1). Classification (GTDB taxonomy): domain Bacteria; phylum Nitrospirota; class Nitrospiria; order Nitrospirales; family Nitrospiraceae; genus Palsa-1315. The sequence goes on along the minus strand of CAVVIR010000030.1, from coordinate 144,858 downwards.
CAAGGTGGGGCGCCGCTTCCGAGAAAGGCGCACACATGAGTGAAGAAGTCTCGCCAGACTGGACCACTCTCAGGGCTTCGCTGGTCTCCCCCTTCCCTCAACTACAAGAATTGGAGGCGGGCGGTGCGCTGACGATGGATCTTGGATCCGATGGCTGGATGCTGGAGCTCACGCCGGACGGACGGTTACTTTGCCAGTATGGTATGGCGCTGGACGATGTGATGACACTGTTGTCTGATGGAACACCGGAGGATCTTGGCACCGACGAGATCGCGAAGCAGGCCAAGTATTACATCCAACCCGAGGTCTCGAAGTACCGTGCGATTCTGCTGAAATCAGGTTTTTCTGAACAGACTGAAATGACCGATGACTATGTGGCCGCGTGTTTCGAACGGAGCATAGACAAGACAAATCCTGTGGCCGTGCAGGATCTCATGCGCTGGTGTGTGAGGACGATCGGTGTGGCTCGGTGAGCAGGCAGCTCTCCACATTCGATGACTTCCGCAATGCGATTACGGCGTACCGGTTGCCACGGGTGTTGATTGCCGCGATTGAGCTGGACCTCTTTACCGCTATCGGAACCGAAGCATGGGCCATTCCAGACCTGGCTTGTGAGATGAAGGTCAGCGAGCGGGGGTTGGCGATTCTCTGCAGGAACCTCGCGATGGCTGGGCTGCTGAAGAAGCAGGGCGAGATCTACCGGAGTAGCCGGTTGGGCGCCACGGCGTTGAACGCTCACCACCCGGCCTATCGAGGGGACTATCTCCGGCTCATCACAAGCCATTGGGCCGATTGGGGGCGTCTGCCGGAATCTGTGAAGAGTGGATTGCCTCTCGATCACGACGAGCCGGATGAGCCTGATTATCGTCGTCGGTTCACATGGGCGATGCATCACCGGACCTTGGAGACGGCTCCGAAGATTGCGGCTCAGATTGGTTTGCGTGGCGCGCGGACTCTACTCGATCTTGGTGGCGGCCCCGGCACCTATGCCATGGCTTTTCTCACAAAGAATCCTTCGCTGCGGGCCACCGTATGCGACCGTCCTGTAGCTCTCGACGTAGCGAAGGAAATCGCATCGACTCACAAGGCCGCCGCGCGACTCTCCTATCTGCCGCTGGACATACTGACAGAAGCTATTCCCGGTATCTATGATGTCATCTGGTATTCGAACGTGCTCCACATCTATTCGCCGCAAGACAATCAGGCGCTGTTTCGCCGCGCATTGGCTGCATTGAATCCCGGAGGCCGCCTACTCATTCAGGATGCCTTTCTCCACGATAGGGAGGGGCTGTTTCCCGAGGAAGCAAGTCTTTTTGCGGTTTCGATGTTACTGTTCACTGATCAAGGCGATACGTATAAAGCAGACGAGACGAGGGCATGGTTGACGGATGCCGGATTCGAACGGATCAAGGTCTTCCAGATGAAGAAGGGGACGGAGGACTGGGAGGGCGGGATACTGGAAGCGCGGTCCCCTGGAGCGAATGAAAAAATGCCCGCCCACCGAATACGATCAATAGGAAATTCACGATCCCGCTCATCACGCTGAAGAAGAATAGAGTATCGGTTTCGCTTTTCCCTCCAAGAATGCTCGTGACTGTGGCAAGGTCTACGGCCAATCCCACCGTTCCATAAATAACGCAGGCCATGGCGGTCCAGCTCCATCCCATCCACACGAGGCCTGCAAGGGTGATAGGAAATGCGAGGAGATACAGCATCCATCCCACTCGGACGGACTCCGCCGCAACCGGTATCATTTGAGTTGTGCTGGCTCCGATGAGGCAGAGTCCCCCAAGCAAACCAATCAACGTCCAGCTGTATCGCATGGATGGGATGATAGTCTGATTCGGCTGCGTACAGCAAGAGCAGGATGTATTCCTCGTCTCCCATGTGTGGAGACCATCGACGTCTTGCCGTGCTCAAGGGGTTTCACATAGCCTTGGTGGGAGACATAGGCCAGGTCGCTCCGACGCTTTTATTGTCCATCCTGGCAAGGAGATCTCCCGTGCGCCGGATAGTTTTCTGACCCCTCTGCCTGGGCTCAAGGGTGGCAGTGTTTCTCCCTCATCTGGAGCGCTCAACCGGGTAAGCTCTTCAGCTATCTGCTGTACTCATGCGCGGCGCCACATCACTCTTCCGTCTCCTCCCAAGTATCGCTTGTGAGGGTATCCGAAAATCCCTGTATCTCGAATCGAGAGGTATTGCCCAAGTAGCGGTGCACGGGCAAACCCAACTCCACCTATCTTGCTCTTCATGTTTCCCCTGACTATCCAGTCGGCTGATATCCCCCCCCTCTTTCGAGGGGATTTCTCCCCATAGTGAAGGATTTACGCCAAGAAGCGTCGGTGCGAAACTCCGGTATGAGCAAAGGAGAACTGGATATGACGATCAGCCAACGGTTGCCTCAGACTGTCGCTCAATTGTGTATGTGGTTTAAGCCGATTTCGCGCAAGTTTGTGCCACTACTTATTGAACAGAAGATTGACGAGCGAGGGAAGAGAGTGTTCTGTAGTGCTTTGATGGTGGGCGCTGTAGTCGGTCTCAGTTCTCCAATATCAGCGTGGACTGCAGATCTGTCGTCTCGCGAACAGGCGAAACCTTGGACGATTGTGGCAGCTGGCATCGGATATGAAAATGCCGAGACATCGAAGCTTACGGTAAAAACTTATGATGCTGAAAGTGGCGCAGTCCTCACTGATGAAACGTTCGATCTGGACGTGAGAGAAGATGACGCGTCAATGGATAGCGCGCCTCGTGAACGGATTTTTGCAGGCGGAGTTGGTCCGGGAGGTGATGGACTTTCATCGTTTACGCTCCGTGCCTATGATGCAGCCACCGGTAAGTTTCTCTGGGAAGGTGAATTGAATCTCACCGCTGGAAACCATGAAGCCGGGTCTCCTTACCAAATTGTAGCCCATCTTGTTACGCCACAAGCTACGGTAACCCGTATCCGCAACCAAGAGATTGTTGATGGTCAACCTCATTTTTTTCTTCGTGCTGTTGATCTGGTAACCGGACAGCTTGCATGGACCGATCATTTCTCAGCCGGAGTCTTCGCAAGTGCAGAACATGTAAATAGAGCTATAGTGGGTCAGACAGAAGAGTTGGCAGCCCCCTCTCAACAGATTCAATTTCGCATTCGAATGATGGATAATCAGGGTCGGCAGGTAATATGGGAAGATACAATCGAGCAGGCGGCAGAGGAGACGAACATGACAGTCAGGCGAGATGCTGCGGCTGAGATCCTTCCGGCTTGGGCTAGCGAGGGAACGGAGGTGGAAAGGGAATCGATCTAATCAAGAATGAGGGTCGGTAACCTATTAATGGACATTATAAGACCCCTGCGAATCAGCCTTTCTGTTCGTGATGCGGTAACTGATCCTCCCACCTGGACTGGAACTGTTCGTACGACAGCGAGAGCTGCGATTGCATGGCAGTAGAGAGAGCCTGCCTTGCTTTGAGATGTACGAGAAGTTCTCGCACTCGAGACATGCCGAAGCGGTCAATTAGATAATGCACCGCCGAGTTTGCTTCTAGATAAGCCACGGTCGCAGCATCGCTTGACAGTCCTCCCCAGTCCCCTTCTAAAGCAGGCAGAGGGATTAGCGTGAAATCCTGCTTCATAATCTGATCGAGATCCGACCAACGATCCCCGGATAATTCCATCGCCAAGCCTTCATTGAGCCAGGTTGGGATGGCGCTGCCGGCGGAGCCGAGTTCGTCGTGTAGGAGGGCGTGTACGAACTCGTGTCGCAGTACGCGTGAGAGCCAGGCACGGTCTGCCAAGGCATCCTGTGCAGGAACGTGGATGCGCCCGAGCACAGGATCGTAGAGTCCATCGGCCCATACGGGGCTGCCCGTCGTGCTTTGAAACGTGGACTTAGCGTGCAAAACAACGACAATGGTCTTTGATGGAAAGTGCCCAAATTTTTGTCCGATTTCGCGGTAAGCCTCTTCAAGAATTTCCAGCACAGCGACCCACGTCCCCTGATCGGCTTCCCCGTCGAACTTCACGGTAAAGTGTGCGCTGCCTCGGCTGGTCAATGGCTTTTCGTTTTTATCGGTTCCTCGGACTTTAGCCGTAACGGTCTGTAGATAGGATTGCACCGCTGGATCTTTGCCTGCGCGAGCGATCGCGTGATCGAGATGGCGAGCTGCTTCTCCAAGCTGATCCCGTTCTTGAAAGAGATCTGCCAGCGCCAGATGAGGGAAGGGCTCGTTCGGGGCGAGAACAACCAGCTGTTCCAGGAAGTCCTGTGTCATGGACGGATCGCGCAATTCCCAGTAGGCATGAGCGAGATTTAGTTGGACGACGGGATTCTTGGCATCGAGCGACGCAGCTTTCTTGAAGGCCTTAATCGAGACGGCAGTTCCGCCATGTTTTTCCTGTTGAATACCCAGATTGTTCCAGAGGATGGATACGTAGGGACGCGTGGTATCGTTATTCGTGATGGCGGCTGGTAAATCGACCAGTTTTATTTCCGCGGTATCGACGTGTCCTTTTTCGATCTCGTCGCGAATCGTCTCCAATAGTTCATGATGCGTCGTCTTTGGGATTATGCTGGGATCAATCAGGCGAGTTTGTTTAGGCACAAATTCTGGTGAACCTTCATGAAGCGGTTTTGGCGGTTCTCCTGGAAAATCTTCCACCGCAGTATTGGGCTGGTCCGGTGGCGGCGTAGGTAAGTAGGTCGGCTTGAACCAGGCTTGATAGACGACGAACAGTCCGATGAGGAAGGCGACAGGATACAGAATATGAAAGATATTACGACGATACATGCCGGCCCCATTTGAATAATACTCAATGTATCACCCTAGGCAAGCGCAACAAAGGATTGTCAGGAAATGAACACTTCAATAGCAGGGAAGGCTGGCGACATGAGTTATAACCGCCAAGAGCGGCGACCTTCTTTTTCAGCCTCCAACTCGTTGAGGAGGAGGAGAGGCTGTGATACGATCCGCCACTGTGATACGGCGCTCTTCTGAGCCCAATCCCCCTGAACAGTTTCAGCAATGGCTGGACCGTGTCGCGCGTCCAATCGAATTCGCGACACGCAATGCTTTTGCGCAACTGCCGACTGTGAAAAATCTGAATCATTTTGTCTCTTCTCAGGTCATGCAGGTGCTGTCTAGCCGTGTCTATCCACGGGCGATTGAAGCGGCGTTGTTCCAGTTGCGTGAGCTTTTTCTTGAAGACCAGCAGCGACTCCCGGTAGAAAACCAGCAGCGTCGATTGCAGGAAGCCATGGTCATTCTTAGAGTCTTACGGAAAGCCGTTCACAATCCGACCCATACTCGGCAAGAGCCGGAGCCTATCGTAGTGCGTAAACCTGTCATGACTGATACCCCATTGAAGCCTTGGTGGGCGCAGCCCATCCGTTTCTCAAGGGGGGTCGGTCCGAAGCGCACATCGATGCTCCAACGATTCGGAATCGAGACGGTTGAGGATGCCCTCTGGACCTTGCCTTGGCGCTATGAGGACCGCTCGGTCATGACCCCGATCGGGCAACTCGTGCCAGGTGTGCAGTCTTCAATCTGCGGCACAATCGTCCGAAGCGAGGCGAGGCGCGCCCGCAGTCGTCGTCTCACGATTCTCGACATTATGGTGGAGGATTCAACCGGGCGTCTCCAGGCGGTGTTCTTTAACCAGCCGTTTCTCGAAGCACGTTTCACCGTCGGGACGAGCGTCATGCTGACTGGACGGATGGTGACCGGTGCGCAGGGATGGGTGGCGATGAGGATGGAGGTTGCGCAGTACGAAGTGGTGGGTGCGGAATCCGAGGCACTGCTGCACGTGGGGCGTATCGTTCCGGTGTACCACGAAACCAAGGGGTGGACCTCCCGGCAGATGCGTGTTTTGATGAAAGGCTTACTGGATGTGCATGCCGCCGAAGCGCAGGAGGTGTTGCCGGTTCAGCTTCGTGCCCGCTACCGATTGCTACCCATTCAACAAGCCATTCAGGACGTACATTTTCCTCAACCTGGGACGGATGGGGGACAGCTCGATCGAGGTCTCACGCCGGCGCATCGTCGTTTGGCGTTCGAAGAACTGTTCGTGCTCCAACTCGCACTGGCTTCGCGGCAACGAGTGATAAAGGAAGAGCTCAAGCAGGTGTCGTTTAATCCGAAGACACCCCTCCTCGGCAAGCTGGAGCGGGCACTGCCATTTCAGATGACCGAAGCGCAAGCACGGGTGATCCGTGAAATTCTGTCGGACATGACATCGAACAAACCGATGAATCGTTTGGTGCAAGGCGATGTCGGGTCAGGCAAAACCATTGTGGCAATGCAGGCGATGGTGCTGGCCTGCGGATCGGGTTACCAGGCCGCTCTCATGGCGCCGACTGAAATTCTCGCGGAACAGCATTATCGGACAATGAAGAAGCTGCTGGAACCGCTTGGGCTTTCCGTGGTGCTTGTGAGCGGTGGTGGTCGCGCGGCCTTACGTAAAGCTGTTTGTAGGCAGGTAGCTTCCGGAGCCGCACAGGTCGTGATCGGGACCCATGCGATCATTCAGCAAGGCGTCGCCTTCTCGAAACTTGGACTTGCAGTGGTCGATGAGCAACATCGATTCGGCGTCCTCCAAAGGAAGACCCTCATCGAGAAGGGGTATAAGCCTGATGTGTTGGTGCTAACTGCAACACCGATTCCACGCACGCTAGCCATGACGGTGTACGGGGACCTGGACGTTTCGGTGATCGACCAGATGCCGCCGGGCCGAAAGCCGGTGCGGACGTTTCTTCTCAACGATGGCCAGCGGGGGCGAGCCTATCAGATTCTACGCGACGAACTGCGGAGCGGCCGCCAGGCCTATATCGTCTATCCACTGGTTGAAGAATCGGAGAAGACTGACCTGCAAGCGGCCTTGCAAGGCGCTGAGCAATTGCAAGCTGAGGAGTTAGCTGAGTTTCGCGTCGGGCTTCTGCATGGCCGGATGAAGTCGGAAGACAAAGAGCAGGTCATGGCATCGTATAAGAAGGGGGCAATACAGGTTCTAGTTTCGACGACGGTGGTGGAGGTTGGGGTTGATGTGCCAAATGCCACGGTCATGATGATTGAGCATGCCGAGCGGTTTGGGCTGGCGCAATTGCATCAATTACGAGGACGAGTTGGACGAAGCGGCCACCAGTCTTATTGTCTGCTGATGGCATCGGGTGGAGTGTTGTCTCGATCCGTGAAGCCCAAAGCGACCGGTGAATCGCCATCGGCGTCCCGGGAACGGCTGGAGGCGCTCGTGCGATCGACCGATGGATTTGTGATTGCCGAGGAAGATCTTCGCATTCGTGGACCAGGCGAATTTTTTGGGTTCCGCCAGTGGGGCATGCCGGAGTTTCGTGTGGCGAACCTAGTACGGGATGCCAATATACTTCAGCAGGCGCGGCAGGAGGCATTTGCCCTGCTGAAGCAGGACCCACAGTTGAAAGCGCCGGTGCACCGCGTTCTGCGAGAAGCCATGTTGCGGCGGTGGGAATCGAAGCTAGATCTCGGGTCGGTGAGCTAATGGGACGGGAAGACGCGCGAGCTTAGCGGTGAAGAGGTTCGGAGAAGAATGGGCATATTCCAGCGACTCAAACATGACATAAAAGCTGGGCTGGTGACATTGCGCCATGGTACAGCGCAGGCAGCGGTTCGTGCACTAGAAGAAACGGAACTGCTGCGAATCCGGCTCGATATACGCAAGTTCGACCAGCAATTAGAAGAACTCTATCGGGATGTTGGCGAGCGAGCGATCCATCTTCGTGAGGCAGGCGAACCGACTGAACGGGTTCTCTATGACGCCGAAATCGGTCGACTTGTCAAAGAGATCCAAGACCTCAAAGACGCACGCGCAAAGCTTGAGTCGGAGATCACGGAAATTCGGAGCGAGCGATGACTGACCCACCGCACGCAATGCGTCTCGCCAGCGTGGATATCGGCACACTCACCTGCCGGTTGCTGATTGCCGATCTGATGCCGGGCGGGCGGCTGAGAGAAGTACGATCTGAACGACGAATCCTTCGGCTGGGCGAAGGCGTCGATCAGACTAAACAGCTCAGCGCTGCGGCGATGGATCGGGTGGTGCAGTGCCTCAAGGAATGGCGCGAGATCATCAATGACTTTCAAGTCGATGCTGCGGCGGTCGTTGCCACGAGTGCCGTGCGCGATGCCGCAAACCGCGAAGAGTTTCTCGATCGCGTGAAGCGCGAGGCAGGCTTCGAGGTCGAGCTGATCTCTGGAAAAGAAGAAGCCAGGCGAACGATGCTGGGTATCCGCTCCGGCTTGCCCATAGGCGTGACCGAGGTACTGGCTCTCGACATCGGCGGTGGCAGCACCGAGTTCATCCTGGATTGTCCAGGCCAGAACCGGTCGTAGTTCGATCGATATCGGAGTCGTCCGGCTGTGTGAACGGCTCTTACATCATGACCCTCCGACCGACGGAGAAGTGCAACAAGCGCGCGAGTGGATCACGAAAGAAACCAGGGCGGCAGTCGCCGGCATGGGCAACTATCAAACAGCCACCTTCGTCGGCACAGCAGGAACCATCACCAGCCTAGCAGCCATGGCCCAGAAACTCCCCACCTACGAGCCAGCCAGAATCCATAACTATCAGTTGCAGCTCGACGCGATTCAAGAACTAGAACAGACGCTATTGAGCCGCAAGAAAGCCGACCGAACCGGTCTGCCAGGTTTAGAAAAAGGCCGAGAAGAAGTCATCGCCGCCGGCGCGATCATCATCCGGACGATCATGGAAACGTTGGACTTGTCGGCGGTGCTCGTCAGTGATCTCGGCCTGCGCGAAGGAGTGTTGATCGATTTGGTGAGGCGGGCACAATAAGTACGAGGATCTGATAGGGACTCCTGGCAGGGTCAGTCACAACGGTTCAAGAGCTGTTAAAATAGATTTCGCCAAGCCAATCTAGACCAAAACAAGACGTCCTAGCCAGGAGCAGGCTGCCTAAGAAGAAAGGTTTCAAGTGCCAGATACTGCACGTAACCAGTATCACCCTACTACAAAATCGAAAACAAGTTGCTTTGGATCACGATGTGCTAAACAAGTTTGAGCGAATGAACCCGTAGGACAATGAGCGAAGACGAACGCACTGACAAGACATTCTTCGTTAGAACTCCCGCTGACCTGCTGAAGAAACTGTATTGGGAAGCAAATACCATCTGGGTTGCTCAGTCATTTGATCTACAGGGACGGGCGTATATGGTCATGAACTGTGCCATCACCGCTTGGCAGATGAAAGACTGGGTGTACAACACGCTCAAAGCGTCGGAGCGTCTTGACGATCTTGATGCGTACGCTCACCGGCACATAAAGACCCGCGAAGACTTCGGGGTATATCTAATGGAGGCAAATCCTCACATGAGGATGGCTTTTCAGATCGCCACGGCGAGTAAGCACTTGCAGATCATGGAGCACCTAAATGATACGAACATTAGGACTACGGTTGATTCAATCGAAATTAAACTTCGAGGAGGCTATCAGCAAGACGAGCTTTTCGTTATAGACGGGCAAGAGAGTATCGTAGCACACGAGCTGATGCGCCGGCTTTACATCAAATGGAAAGAGATCCTTCATGCTCTCAGGCTCATTCCGATGGAACAGCCTTTCGTAGATGACGGCGACAAGCCGTTACCGTACGGAACGCCTAGATTTAGCCGTAAGTAGTAATTTATTCCATGAACGAGACGGCTGCGCTCAAAAAGGCTCGTGGGTTGTCAGACTTCGAGTTACTCAAGTCAGTAAATTCAAAGGTGCCAATGTCCGACGAACACATTTCGGCGAAGCTGGAATTGGAGCGTCGTGATCGTAAGCATAGATTTTGGCGTCAGGACTTGGTGGCTTGGTTGGCGCTGGGGTTATCAATCATATCCCTGGTGGTGAGCGCTCTTACATAGCACTGCCGTTTGACAAAGAGAAGAAACGAAAAGCTTGGCGGAAATAACCGGGGCCATTCTATTTTTCAGAACTGAGCAACCCAATTCTGGTCTGGTGCATGGACCGAACAGTCAGTTCGATCAGTCTTCCTTATCCTTTCTCAGTAGAACAATCAGATTACCCTTCACTGCGCCCATCGAGCGACCACTGCTTTTCCGTCTCTCCTTTGAGGGCGGACTAGATTGGTCTCCCACTGCGCGTGTCCAACGAGGGTCTTCTGAGACCGCGCGTTGCACGAGCACAGGAGATCATCTAGTCTGCCCTCTCATACTCCTTCCAAGCTCGCTCGTTCTCTCTTCAGGGATGGGGGCTGATTGATCTGCCACTGCGCGTGGTTTCCCCAATTCCCCATTTCGTTTTCAAAGGTAGCCTGGTCGATCCTCGATTGCGCGCGTCGAACGAGCACATTCTTATCGTGCGCGTTCCGCGAGCAGGAGGACGGCAGGCTGCCCGTCTCACCCTTCCTAGGCCGCGCGTTGCGCGAGCACAAAGGGCGGTCTGGTTACCCTGCCTCTTTTTTTCGAGTAACAATACTTTGTAGTCGAGGGGGCCGAACCAGGTGGGGCGACCATCCTGGAGAGGGAAGTTCAGTTTGACTTCCTTCTGCTAACGCCATAAACTTTACGGCCTCGTAAGGGGATACAGTATGGATCAGGAATCGCTCGCGCAAATTCAGCAGATCGTCGGCGCTGCAACTGAAACCCTTCGAGTTGAAATTGCCGATTCCAAGCGTCACACCGGTGTTCTGACCGAAGGACTCAGACACGAACTCCAGTTGGTTGCCGAAGGGTTCCAGATGCATCTCGACCGGCGTCATGCCGACGATCGAGCACATCTGGACGAGCAATTCAGAGAAACCCGCGCGCTCATCCAACTCTCCTACGGGCAAATTCAAGAACGCATCGAACGTTTGGAGCAACGGGTCCACACTATCGAGCAACATCTAGGACTCATCCCGCAGTAGGTCTTCAAGCCGCTGCCCCATCGGACATTCGCAACTGTCGCTCTCTCATTACAGGGTGACGTGGTTAGTCCCTACCGCGGCCATCGAACGAGGCCCTTCTCAGGGCGCACGTTCCGGGAGCACAGAAGATCATCAGGCTCTATCTCACTTCCCCTAAGCGTGTTGAGTTTCTGAAACGAGAGGTATATAGTTTTCCAACTTAATATACGATATAGAGACAAGAGAGACTCATCGCATCTGCCGAAGGAGGAGGTGGTGTATGAAAAATATACTTCCACTCATCGCATTGCTTTGGCTCGAGGCGGACCCGACGATGGCCGCAGCACTCTCTGACGATCGTGCCAAAAAATTTACTCCGGGTGGCGAGTTTCTGAATCAACACAAACATCAGGAGGCGCCCAAGGTCGTTGAAACCGGCCTCCGACCACACTCGGCAGATACCGTGGCGAGCAAGCAGGGTGTTGCCGGTGAACAACAGCCTCGTTCTTACCACGTAAAAGAAAACATTCAGCAGGGGCGCCCCTGAGTCAAGAGCAGCCGGCTGCCAAGCTTGACGATCGGTCGATGGCCATGGTGCCGGCGGGGGAGTTCACTATGGGGAGTTTCGACGGGCGATGCAGACGAACAACCGGTCCACAGGGTTTATGTGAATGCCTTTGCCATGGATCGGTACCAAGTGTCGGTGGGACAATATGCGAAATTCTTGGAATCCACGTCCCAGGCAGCCCCGCCAGACTGGAGCATCATGAACAAATCACGGCACCAGACGCGGCCCGTCGTCAATGTGGATTGGGCGGATGCGGACCGCGTACTGCACATGGGCCGGCAAGCGCCTGCCGACCGAGGCGGAGTGGGAGAAGGCAGCGCGTGGGACAGATGGCCGGATCTATCCCTGGGGAAATGAGTTGCCGACAGGGTTTCACGCAAACATGAGGAAAGAGAAGTGGAGCGATCATTGGGTCTTGTCCCCGGTGGGGATGTATGAAGAAGGCAAGAGCCCCTATGGCATCTATGACATGGCTGGGAATGTCTGGGAATGGATCAGCGACTGGTATGACGCTGGATTATTATGCGTCCAGTCCATCGGAGAATCCGACAGGGCCGCTGAAGGGCCAGTCCAAGGTGATTCGGGGTGGTTCCTGGGGCAGCGGTCCGAAGGATCTACGCTCCACGGATCGGGAAAGCCATTTGCTGTCGGCCCGGGGTATGGGGACCGGGTTCCGGTGTGCGAAGACTCCATAGATTTTGGTTTCGAGATTCTTGGGTCTGGCTTTGCGTTAAAGGGACGCGCAGATATTTCGATTGTGCTCCGATACTATCGAGAAATAACCGGGGAAATTCTACTTTTCTGAACTGAGCCATCTCACCTAAGGAACCGCAGTGGCGCTATTCCTTTCACTGTTTCCACTTGATACTGCACCCAATGCTTGCTTTCTGGTTGCTATCGGCCGGCTTCCCAGTCAGCACTGCGTCGATCGCCGCACGTAGATCACGACCTGTAACCGGCTTGTTGCTACCAGGGCGGCTGCCGTCGAGCTGTCCATGGTAGGCCAGCCGCCTCTCCCGGTTGAAGAGATAGAAATCCGGGGTGCAGGCCGCCCGATAGGCCTGCGCAATCTCCTGTGTGTCATCAAAACACAAGGGAAAGGTGAAGCCCATGCGTTCGGCCATCTCTTTCAGCCGTGGCGGTGCATCATCAGGATATTGCGTCGGATCGTTGCTGCTGATACCGACAATACCAAGCTCCGCGTCGATGTAGTCCCGCCCTAATTTGGCGATCTCGTACTCGACATGCACCACATAGGGACAGTGACGGCAGATGAACATGACCAGCAAGGCAGTCTTGTCAGCAAACGAGTCAAGCGAGTAGATCTGATCGCCTACCACATCGCGCAACGCAAATGGAGGCGCAGGTGTTCCGAGCGGTAACATGCTTGATGCGAATGCCATGGCGCCTCCTTCTCAATTTTTCTCACGATGTCCTTGCCCGGAGCATGCCGCACTATGGCGAGCGTCGTCAAGAGACTCATCCCTCTCGCACTGTTCCTATATCGCAGTCTCGCTCCCACTATGGTAGCCTCGTGTGCATGACATCACATCAAAAGGGGGCATGTGTGTGAAACAGGGTTATCGGTTGATCATTGTCGATAAAGCCGGTGTACTGGTTTCTGAGTTCCAACTCACGGAGAACGCTCTCGCGCATCCGGAAGCCTTTGTCTTGGCACTCAAGCAGTCGATCGAGGACATTGAAGAGGAGGAGCCCTGAGTGTTGTCCGCCCGCCCCATCTACCTGCAATAACGCATTCGCACGTGCGACAAGGGAGTGTGTGTATGGATTACGTTCACCTCGGTCGATCAGGAGTGAAAGTCAGCCGGCTCTGTCTCGGCACGATGAATTTTGGGCCGGAGACCAACGAGACAGACAGTTTTACCATCATGGATCGAGCACTGGAGTTGGGCCTCAACTTTTTCGACACGGCGGACGTCTATGGTTGGAAAGTCGGCGAAGGCTGGACCGAGCAGATTATGGGACGTTGGTTCGCTCAGGGCGGAGGCCGGCGCGAAAAAATTGTGTTGGCAACGAAAGTATTCGGCCGGACGGGCGATTGGCCGAATCAATCTCGGTTGTCGGCTCTGCACATCAAACGAGCTTGCGAGGCGAGCCTTCGGCGTCTGCAGACCGACTGCATCGACCTCTATCAGATGCATCACGTCGATCGGGAAACGCCGTGGGAGGAGATCTGGCAGGCGATGGAGCAACTCGTCCGTGAAGGTAAGGTCCTCTACATCGGCAGCAGCAATTTTGCCGGTTGGCATCTGGCTCAGGCGCAAGAATTAGCTCGCAGCCGCCACTTTCTTGGCCTCGTATCGGAGCAGAGTCTCTACAATTTGAACGAGCGGACAGTCGAGTTAGAAGTGATTCCAGCTTGCGAAGCCTATGGCATCGGCCTGATCCCCTGGAGTCCGCTCGCCCGCGGGTTGTTGGCCGGGTCTTTGAAACCAGCGACAGTCGGTCGACGCGCGAAGGAAGATCTCAAGAAAGATATTGAAACCTATCGCCCCAAGCTGGAAGCCTATGAAGCACTGTGCACACAGCTCGGCGAGCGTCCAGCCGATGTGGCCCTGTCCTGGTTGCTGCATCAAAAGGCCGTGACATCCTCGATTATCGGCCCGCGTACGATGGAACAACTGAATGGTACGATGCGGGTTCTGAGTCTCAGGTTGAGCAAGGAGACGCTGAAACGGCTTGATGAGATCTTCCCCGGCCCCGGTGGGCCTGCGCCAGAAGCCTACGCCTGGTGATCAAGGCCCAATCCATTATCGCTCCTGCCTGGCAGCATGACAGGACAGAGCGGGGGAGGGGTTAGCGGGGGTACACGTAGCGTATTTCTCGTTGCACAGGTGTGCGGGCATAGGGGAGCAACAGACAACGCCCCATTCACTATCCCTGGAGAGTGGGACCTGTGCGACTGGCAGTCATCTCTTTCCGAACCAGTTCTTCAGCTTCCAACCAATCTTCTAGGTGGCGCTCCGCCTGTCGACCTCGCTGCTCATAGAGTTCATAGGCTTTTTTCGCAATCCGTTCCCTCACCTCATCTGAATACTTTTGCATCGACTCTGGCTCAGGGGACAAATTCCCTTCTCCCATATGCTGAGCATCAGGATTTTTTGATTTCATGGGCCTTCCTCCTTCGACGTCGGGTTTGCTCCCTTCAGTATACCAGCCCGTCCATCACGTTGCGCAGCGCGATTCATTGATCTTGCATCCTCGCGTCTTGGCCCTTTTAGAATACGCGACTCTACCAGGGTGCCTATGCCTTTCACGATTCGCCACCAAGATCGTTTTCCTATGCCATACGATCTGTCCCGTTACGTGAGTCTTTTCTCTAAGTCCATCACAGAGCTACTTGGTGAGGCTTCGGGTTACTACTCATGGTTCCTGATACTCAGTATCCAACCAGTCTATGCCGAATGGGTCTTGGTGAGTGGCAACGATGAAGTGGGATTAAAAGTCTACGTCGATCCCGCCACCCTTCGCCGCAATGGAAGTCTGGCAAAAATGTGGCAATTGCACGACTACAAGACCGTACAAACCGTGGCGGGCGACTCGTTGTTATCTATGAAGCAATTCAACGAATACGATTGTACAGAAGAGCGCACGCGTATGCTTGGATATACGTGGTTCTCGGGCAACAAGGGGAACGGAAACGTCGTGTACAGTACCATGGAACAACTGCCGTGGGAGCCGGTTGTCCCTCGTACGATCAATGGAACACTTTGGAAAGTGGCATGCGAGAAGAAATGATCTTGCCGACGAGCAGTCCCGTTCATCACAGAGTGGTAACAGCAGCTGTCGCACCAGTCGACTCTTTGGCGCACTACGTACGACGAAATCACGTCCAAGATTGCTACTAAATAGAAGTATGGATAGACGACAGAATGCGCGACCCTGCCGTACACGCGAATCCATATCCTTCTCTATTCGTCGCTCTTGCCTCGTTCCTGGCTCTTGCCTCGCAACGCGTTGAGCCATCTCTCGCTAGGCACTTCACGTAACGAGAGCGAATCATGCCGATCGTCATAGTCAAAACTTTGTCAGGCCGGGCACGCACTGGCATGAGTCTGTGGGGCGCAATTCGATGTCTCACGCTAGGGGAAATGCTTCAAGGTTCGGCAGAATTAGCCGCGGTGCTCAGTCTTCTTGTTGCAGCAACGATCTGGTCCATCACCTGGTTCAACCCAAATCCAGGGATCCATATCAGCGCAGCCGTATACACCTACGAACATGGTTTCATGCTGGAGGGAACAACGAAGACGACTCTCTTTCATATGCAGAACCTCCTCTCCAATTGCACGCTCTGGCGATTTCCACCGGTGCTCCCAAAAACCAACATCAAAATAACCGATGTGCACTCATGGGTCTTGAGCAAGTATCTTCTTGAAAATACATCAGACCAGACCATCACACACATCCGTATGGGGGTCGCTTCTCCTCTCCTCAATCAGTTCACCGTATTGTCGACGACTCCGAACGTCCAAGCTAAGGGGAGTGTAGAGTCACGCGCGAAAGATGGTCTTCGCATGTATGTGATCGCGATCGCCGCCCTCGCGCCCAACGATTCAGCGATGCTCAGCCTACAGACTCCCATCAATGACACCATGCGGCATGCCTTGTACGACGAGCATCACACTTTCCGTATTCCAACCGCGTTCCTCTCGGCTGATCAGCTATGGAACGTCGGCTTGACAGTCGCTCAGATCAGCGACTCGACCATGGCGGTGTTAGAGACTGACATGCACAGCGGTGAGAGAAGCATATCCATGGCTGACAAGGTTGAGAGTTGGAATCTCGACCCCTCAAATCCAGCACTGTTAGAAGAAGACGTGTCATATCGACTTCTGCCGACGACGCCCAATTGCCGAGCGGAAGCTGAAAGGGAACTGGGAGAATTCGGCGCTCAAAATAAATAGGAACATATCAACAGCATAGCGGTCTTCTTCTGGTGGTCGAGTTTTTCAACATGAAGCCTAGAGACGCAGTGCTCTTTCAAGCTACAATGTGCTCTGCATGAGTGCTCCACGTTCTCACTCTTTCTCGGGTCTCTACATCATTCTCGACCCATCGGTTTGCCCTCCACGCCCCTTGATTGAGGTGCTGGAAACTGCGGCTGAGGCCGGCGCCGTGCTCTTCCAATATCGCAACAAGACCGCATCCATGAAAGATGCCTATGTGGAAGCCTTGCCGCTTCGACAGGCTGCGGCGAAGGCCGGGCTCCTCTTCATTGTCAACGATCGCTGCGACCTAGCTTTGGCCATTGATGCCGATGGCGTCCATTTGGGACAAGGGGACTTGCCGCTCAACTTAGCAAGGAAAGTGATGGGTTCAGAGAAGCTGATCGGGATCTCCACCCATAGTCCGACGCAGGTGCGAGACGCCACCGCTGGAAAACCCGACTACCTTGGCTTTGGCCCCATCTTCACACCAGGTTCTAAGCAGGATCATGATCCGGTGGTTGGACTTGAGGGGCTCCGTGCGATACGCTCGCTCACACCGTTGCCCGTTTTTGCAATTGGCGGGATTCATCTTGATCGGGTTGATGATGTCCTGCGAGCGGGAGCTAACGGGGTAGCGGTTATCTCAGCAATCCTCAAGGCGCCTGATATCAGTCACGCCGTGAGATCGTTCCTCGACCAGATGCCAGGACTAAATTCGCCAGCTTCGTCATAGGTGCCGTCTTCGCGAAATCGATCAATCCATCGTCCCAGCTTCGGTTCATAGTAGGGCTATAGAGGAGTGGACCCACTACGGGAACCCCTGCAAGGCGTCGAAGGAGGTTGACGGTCGACTCTTCCTGCGCGCGAGCAATCTTTGTCCGCACAGGCCGCTGCTGGTTTAACACTAATGCCACGACACGAATGTTCTGCTCACGAAGGACATGAAGCGTCAACAGCGCGTGGTTAATTCCCCCCACACCTGATTGTCCCACCACAATAGCTGGCAACCTCATTTGACAGATGAGGTCTGACAGGTTAAGTGTATGTGTAATGGGCACATAGATTCCCCCAACTCCTTCTACCACTATGAACGTATGCTTCTGACGCAGGGTGCGGAAGGTTCGTAAGATCGTGGCCATCTGCACAGTTTTCCCTTCCGCTCGCGCAGCAGAAAGTGGCGTCACTGGAAGTCGAAAGACATAGGGGGACACTTCTACGGGGGGATCGTCGGCTCCAGCCGCTTTTCGCAATCGCGTCCCATCAGACTGCGCTTTAGTTGATTGCGAGACCCCGGTCTCAATCGGCTTCATGACACCCACATCGATGCCACGTTGAGCCAGACACTTCACGAGCGCAGAGGCGACGAGTGTCTTTCCCACCCCCGTATCAGTCGCAGTGATAAACACCCCTCGCGGGATGGAATTGCGAGCGTGTCGTTTGGTTCGTTGCATAATTTGTCATCCACCAGGAGAAAAATGCTTTGGTGGCCTCTACTCCCGCAGGATGCTCAAAATGACTGTCCAGTAAGGCCGCAGCCGATGAAAGCACCGGAGGCGTAGCCTCAGGGCTACGTTGAGGATGCTTTCGAGGCGAGAACGCTGCTGGCAGTCATTTTCAGCGTTCTGCTAAAGATTCCGGCTGTCACAGTTCCACACCTGTCCCGACACATCATTGAGTTGCGCCAGATGGAAGACAGTCTTGGCGACTTCCTCTCGCGATGGTGGCCGACCCAATGCATGATCGTTCCAGTTATCGTCTGCTGGCATGATTCCCGTTGTGAGTCCCGTCTTCTGCCAGCCGGGCAAGAGGAGATTCACACGAACGTTGCCCGCGCCCCACTCTTGGGCGGCAGTGTGCACCAGCCCGATAAGACCGGCTTTTGACGCCGCATAGGCGGTTTGTCCACTTGAACCATGGAATCCGGCGTGCGAACCAATGACAACAATCGACCCACCACCGTGAGCGAGGAGGGGAGGGGCCATGGCGCGGAGGCAGTGAAATGTCCCTGTCAGGTTCGTGGCAAGCACGTGGGCCCAATCCTCTTCGTCTTGTCGAAACAGAAGATGGCCCCCTCCGATTCCGGCATTGCAGACAAACACCGACGGCACAAGCGTCTGACGGCAAGAGGCTTCCACCAGCTGTTTCACTGAATGTTGCTCACGAATATCGGCTTGGTAAAGCGTTCCGGTTCCGCCGGCATCCACCACCTGCGCGAGTGTGCTCTCGGCCGCAGTCTTATTTCGATAGTAATGGACTCCAACAAACCAGCCGGCTGCCGCAAAGCCCAGGCAGATTGCTCGACCAATCCCTCCAGACGCGCCAGTGACCAACACCGCATGTGTGAATTGTCTACCCTGGCTCGTCATCTCGGTGGCTCGCTGCTTAGAAGGCGAAAGTGAAACCCATCTTGATGCTGCTGGTGTCGCAAAATAGAACGCCTCTGACAAAAAGCACACCATCTTGCAGGATGTTCAAAAAGCTCCTCCAGCAAGGCCGCAGCGAGTGAGGGTCCGAAGGCGTACCCTTTGGGTACGTTGAGGGCCTGAACGATGCGAGAACGCTGCGGGAGGACTTTTTCAACATCCTGCTGAGGATTATGGGTGGGATATTGCCTGAAGGCAAGCCTGTAGGCCCACCGCTTTCCTTCCCTTGCCGCGTCCAGGATTCCTGTGGTACGGTCATCCCATTGATGAACACTGGAGGACCTTGGGCATGCCATTGACGAAACAGGGATACCGATGGGCCTTCATTGTGGGCTTAGTGCTGCTGCTCAACTGTACCCCTTGGTCAACCGCCTTCTCAGCGGATGATGCCAGCCTTATTGCGCAATCCGCCGATTATTTTCCCGATCAGATCGGCAATACGTGGCGATATCGTGGCCAGATAACCGAAGGGCCTCTGCAAACGATCGAGCATAAATTTTTCTCCAACGTCTCCTCGGTCACCGACACAAAAGTCATCAAGGGCATGACGGTCACCGTGTTTCACGATTCCAATCCAGGCAACCATGGCCCCATGGATAGTTTCTACCGGCGTGATAGCGTCGGCATCGTCTATTACGGTTCAGAGCCTGGCACGCCCTTCGAAAAACAACTTGTGCCCTATCAGATCGTACGGTTCCCGATGAAGCTCTCGTCGTCCTTCCAGCAATTCAACCGCAAGGACATCGACTTCGGCACGGATTTGGACCGTGATGGCGTCAATGAAGAGGCAGATTCGCAGGGCGAAGCCACAGTGCTGGGGCATGAATCAGTGACTGTCCCAGCCGGCACATTCAAGGATGCAGTGAAGCTGGAAGCGCGCATGCACATGCAGATTCACCTCTCCGGCGCGAAGAAGACCGCCATGGGAACCGATGTAATGACCGCCTGGTTTGCAAAGGGTGTCGGGCTGGTCAAGTATGTCGAGCGGCAAGAGCTTGCACAGATGGAAGACAGGGGCGTGGTCACGGATATCATGGAAGAGCTGGAATCGTACGAGATTAAACCGTCGAAGGCCTCACTCGGGCGGGGCGAATCCTCGACGGAGGGTCTGCTCGCTGACCACACGAGCGATGACGAATTGCATCAGGTACTCTTCCCCTCCGGCTTTCGCGCCGACTCCGGAGAGTCGGTGCCCTCCAAACGGCTGACGTCCGACTAATGCGCCGGTGATCGGACGATTCAGGTAAAGATTCCCGACATCGAACTGTTGCCGTGCCAGTTCCAGATTGGCCGGGCTTCTCGAGTACACTCCACCGGTGAGTGCGTAGGCCGTTGAATTCGCCAGAGTCAACGCGTCTTGGAAAGAAGACGCCTTCATCACGGCAAGGATCGGCCCGAAGACTTCTTCCTGGGCGATTCGATGCGTCGACGCCACATCCGCAAAGACCGTCGGCCCAACATACCAACCTGGGCCCATCACAGCCCCTTCTACCAATAGGCGTGCTTCCTTCTTTCCAATCTCTCTATACTCCTGAATCTTCGACTGCGCTCGATGATCGATCACCGGTCCGACCTGCGTACCAGGTTCTTCTGGATTTCCAACCCTCAGACTCAGCACCGCATCTTTGAGCCGGGCCTGAAAGCTCTCGTAGATTGCCGCATGTACGATTGCCCGCGAACAAGCGGAACACTTCTGTCCCGCATAACCAGTGAACGATGAAACCACCCCAACAATCGCATCATCAAGATCCGCCGTGTCATCGACGATGATCGCATTTTTCCCGCCCATCTCAGCCAGCACCCGCTTCACCATGCGTTGACCAGGCCTCAGAGTTCCGGCGTCCTTCAGAATGCCGAGCCCCACGTCTTTCGAACCGGTAAAGGCAATCGTGGCAATATCGGGATGGCACACCAATGCCCGTCCGACGTCAGGTCCTCCCTGTAAACAACTGAATACTCCCTCTGGCACGCCGGCTTCCTGCAAGATCTCTGTGAGCCAATGCCCCATCATAGGCGAGCGTTCAGAGGGTTTGAAAATCACAGGATTTCCGGTGACGAGTGCTGCCGACACCATGCCGGTGGGAATTGCCAGCGGAAAATTCCACGGAGCGATGACGGCTGTGACTCCGCGAGGGCTATAGAGACGCTGGTTGAGTTCGCCGGGTTCCTGTCCTAATCGTTTGGGAGAAGCAAGCGTGCGCCAACTCGTCGCATAATATTCGAGAAAGTCGATGGCTTCTGCGAGATCCGCATCTGCCTCCCGCCAGGGCTTTCCACATTCCATGATCTCCCATGCCGCCAACTCATCGCGCCTGGTTCGCATGATCGAAGCGGCGGCATACAGAATATCCACTCGTCGTTCCGTGGTCGTGTCGCGCCAGGGCTCCTGTGCCTGAACAGCCCGGCGCAGTGCCTGTTGGATATCACCTGAACTCGCACTGGATACCCGACCCACGGCTTCATCCGGGCGTCCAGGGTTGTGTGACTTCATGTGAGGTCCTGTGAGGCGAAGCCCCTCGGATGATGACGCCCACTGACGTCCCAACTGCGATCGCACCGTTTCCAAGGCCTGTTGCATGGCAGTTCGGCTGTCAACCTGCGAGAAATCACGCTGTGGTTCATTTCGAAATTCCTGCGTCCTGACCGGTTGAGACAGAGGAGGCGGCTTCTGGCTCAGACCTTCAAGAACCGGCGGAGCCAACAACGTGGTCAGAGACTGAGACTCCACATACTCCTTGCGGAGAAATGATTCATTTGAAGTATTTTCCAGCAGCCTCCGTACGAGATAGCCCATGCCTGGAAGCAGTTCGCCCACCGGAGTGTAGAGTCGCAATCGGCGACCTTGCTGCATTACGGCATGTTGAAAGGGTTCGGCCATGCCGAAGATCATCTGATATTCCCAGGTTTCAGGGGAAAGCTTGAGCGATTCTGCTACCGCCTCGATATAGGCTAAGGTTCGGAGATTGTGTGTGCCGAACGCTGGTCGAATGAGCGACGACTGGGATAATAAGAGGGATGCCAGCGACTCATAGTTCGCATCCGTCAATGATTTTTGTTCAAAGAGAGGAACCGGCCAGCCTCGTTGCCGATAACGAATCCGGTCCGAATCCCAGTAGGCCCCTTTCACCAGTCGAATGGTAATGGGAGCCCCGCGCCGGCGCACCCAGGTGAGGAGCGCTTCGATGTCTCGTGCGGTCTCCCGATGGTAGGCCTGTAACGCAAGACCTGCATAGGGATAGTCCTTGTAGGTAGACTCCGCGAAGAGCCTGGTGAATATGTCCACTAACAAGGATTTCGTCTCGGCTTGTTCCATATCAAATATCAAGGAGGCGGGGAGGCGCATGGCCAGATCGAGGATGGGTCGAAGCCGCGATGCCACCGACCGGTAGCTCCCTTCCGGATCGATTGGATCGAGATGGGGAGAGAGGGCGGAGATTTTAAGGGAGAGTTGAACCCGCGGTATTGGCCCGAGATGATCTCGCTCAAGTAAGGGAAAGGATGGCCACACCATCGCCTCGCGCGCAAGCAGGGTCAGGGATTCCATACAGTGATCGCGGTACCGGTCAGCCTCACGATCGCTGATGGTGGCCTCACCCAATAAGTCGACCGACCAGGCTTGCCCATGCTGCCACAGATCAGTCAACTGTGGCACCGCTTCCTCGACGGTTGCTCCGGCAATAAAGGTTCGCGCCATATGTTCAACCTGGCTTCTAATTGCTTTGCCGCTGAGCCGAGCCCCTATGCTTGTGGCAGAAAGCGCTTTCAGTCCCCAGTGCGTGCCGAAGAGGGCGGTGTCTCCATCGCCTAAGTACTCGCGCGCTAGCGTGACGACCCGCTCGTCGTCTGTGATCACAGGCAGGACATCGATAAATCGAAAGAGCTGTGCTTTGAATCGGCTATCCTGCATGGCCAGGTTCAGCGCCTGGTGCGACCACCAGCGCCCCTCGAAGAGCGTCGGAGTTCGACCGGCAGAAAGACGGGCGAGTTGTTCACCGATTCGGCGCACGGTCGGTTCGGGGGGGAGGGGAATTTCCTGCATCAATGCCTCACTGTCTAGAAGCCGGTAGGATCCCACCAGTATACACTGTGAGCATTCGCTTGAAACATTCCTGTAATTTCGGTATGCTGCATCATACCAATGTTATCCTTCCCCTGAGTGGCCCAACGATACTGAGAGATTCGCCCCTATGCAGATAAGGAGAGTTAATGCTCGCAACCGCATCTGACGCCACACCGACCGCGTCTCCCTTTTCTCCGTTCAACTTCGCTCTATTCTGCGCCATCGTAGCTGCCTCGGTTATCGGCATTCCAGTTTATGGCTATTACTACGGATTCAGCCTCTTCGACTGGTCCCTGTTTCTGGTGCTGTACATCGTCACAGGCATGGGGATCACGGTCGGCTATCATCGGCTGGTGTCGCACCAAAGCTTCGAATGCCCAAACTGGGTCAAGGCCGGTATTCTCGTCGCCGGCGGTTGGGCGCTGCAAAATTCTGCTCTCAAGTGGGGCAGTGACCACATTCGCCATCATGCGAAAACTGATGAAGAAGAAGATCCTTATAACGCGAGCAAGGGATTCTGGCACAGCCACTGTGGGTGGCTCTTTTACAACAGCATCCATCGCAAAGATAAATACGAGGTCCGTCTGCGCCGCGACCCTGTCGTCATGTGGCAACATCGCTTTTACTGGCCGATCGTGGTCACGGGGCTGTTGCTCCCGTTTGGCCTAGGCATCTGGCACGGTGGCTGGCAAGGCGGTATCAGCGGCTTCCTCTTGGGGGGTCTCTTCCGAATGTTTATGGTATTGAACTCCACCTTCACGATCAATTCGCTGTGTCACATGGTGGGAGCACAGCCCTATAGCAAGAAGGACAGCAGCCGCGATAGTTGGCTGGTTTCCTTCGTCAGCTTTGGCGAAGGGTATCACAATTTTCATCACGCCTATGCTCGCGATTATCGCAATGGACCGCAGTGGTACAATTTCGACCCCTCGAAATGGATCATTTACACGCTCTCACTGATCGGTCTCGCGAGCAATCTTCGCCGCAACGACCCCACCGTCGGATAATCCCTTCACGAAATTTATTCGGACAGACTGTTTCATCAATCCCACACATCCTGTTGACCTCATTACTCTCAACGCCACTGTCACATCAGGATGCTCAAAAAGGCCTCCAGCAAGGCCGCAGCGAGTGAAGATCCGAGGCGTACACTCGGGGTACGTTGAGGGTCTGAACGACGCGAGAACGATGCTGGCGGACTTTTTCAGCATCCTGCTGTACATTCCCCCATTGCGCTATCGCCCTTCGCACAATAGCCCCATTTTCTTTCTCCCTGCCCTTCGCTTATGATGGGAAACTGGCTTGAACGCCAGTTCTATTTCAATTGAGCATATAGAGGAGGAGCGTTTCATGGCTGATGAATCACAGTCCGGTCACGGGAAAGATAATCTTATTCCTGGCGTCAAATATGTCATCGCCGTCAGCAGCGGCAAAGGCGGGGTTGGCAAATCTACGGTCTCCGTCAACCTTGCCGTGGCTATGGCCTTAACCGGCGCCAAGGTCGGTCTGCTCGATGCAGATATTTATGGCCCGAACATTCCCATGATGATGGGTGTGACCAAGCCCCCGGAACAGAAAGACGGGAAGATCGCTCCAGCTGAAAGTCACGGCGTCAAGCTGATCTCCATGGGCTTCTTCGTGCCGGAAGATACGGCTGTAGTCTGGCGAGGTCCCATGGTCCACACTGCCATCCAACAACTCTTCCGCGACGTGCTGTGGGGTGAGCTGGATTATTTGCTCATCGATCTTCCGCCCGGCACTGGAGACGCGCAGCTGACCCTGACCCAATTGGTTCCACTGACCGGCGCCGTCACCGTCACGACGCCACAAGAAGTCGCCTTGCACGATGTGCGTAAAGGCATGATGATGTTCAAAAAAGTCAATGTGCCGCTGCTTGGCATTGTCGAGAATATGAGCTATTTCCTCTGCGGACACTGTGGCGAACGAACCGAAATATTTTCGCATGGCGGAGGGGAACGGGCTGCAGCCACACTGGGGGTCCCATTTCTCGGTCGTGTGCCCATCGATCCGGCAATTCGCGATGGCGGTGACTCAGGGACTCCGATTGTGATGGCTGATCCTGCATCTCCTCAATCGGCGGCGTTCCGGGAGATTGCACAGAAAATTATCGCGGAAGTCACTGGCGCGGCAACAGGAGTTCCACCGATCGAAAGCCTTCTGAGCAAGATTAAAAACCCGTTCGCGAAAACATAATCGTTGACACGAAAGAATGGGGCGAGCAATGTGAGCTGTCGTACAGGTGGCCAGTGTAATTGATGCGAGGCCGGGTCAAGGAGTCGTGATCGCGGTGAACGGCAACGTACGTGCGGCCTTCACTGTCGATAGGACCGTCACGCCATCCATAACATAACACCTGTATCCATTAGGGCAGCCCACTCGGAGAGAGAAACCTCGTAGGATCGATCGTAACCTGCCCCTGGCATGGTTGGCAATTCAATGTGACTACCGGTGCCTGCGCGGCGAATCCCTCGGCGAAAGTAGAGCGGTATGAAGTCCAACTCGAAGGCACCGATGTAAAGGTGCCTCGCTGAACTCAGATGGTCGGGGTTGAGTCCGCCTTCTAGGCTCTTCATAATGCCAAGTATGGATCGGGATGACCTACTGTTTCTCTATCGTCAAATGCTACTGATCCGCCGGTTCGAAGAAAAATCGGCAGAGATGTACGCTCTCGCGAAGATCGCCGGATTCCTGCATCTCTATATCGGTGAAGAGGCCATTGCGGTCGGGGCCACCGCCGCCCTTCGACCGGATGATTACGCGATCAGCGCGTACCGCGACCATGGGCACTGTCTCGCCCGAGGCTCCAACCCAGGCCAGGTGATGGCCGAGCTATTCGGCAAAGCGACAGGCCTGTGCCAGGGCAAAGGCGGCTCCATGCACCTGGTGGATGCCCCGCACCGGTTCATGGGCGGCTACGCCATTGTCGGCGGTCATATTCCTCTTGCCACAGGCCTCGCGTTCGCGGCCAAGTATCAAAAACTCGACCTCGTGACGGTCTGCTTCTTCGGTGAAGGAGCGCTCCCGAGCGGCCAGGCGCACGAAGCGCTTAACTTGGCGGCCTTGTGGAAACTCCCTGTGATCTTCGTCTGCGAGAATAACCGCTACGGTATGGGGACGCCGGCTGAACGAGCCATCGCACTCTACACGGACGTGGCAGGGACGGCCCGCTCCTATGGCATCGTGGCTGAGCGCGTGGATGGCATGGATGTACTGGCCGTGCGCGACGCGATGCGCACCGTCGTCGAGCAGGCGCGCGCAGGGCAGGGCCCATTTTTCATCGAAGCCATGACCTATCGGTTCATGGGGCACTCAATGTCCGACCCGGCACACGGACATTACCGAACGAAAGAAGAGGTGGAGGAGCATCGCAAACGTGACCCACTTCTATTGCTGAAGCAGACGATCCTGATTAACAATCTAGGCAATGAGGCCGACTTCATACAGCTTGAGCAAGAAGTCGGCGAGGTTGCGACGGCTGCCGTGAGGTTCGCGGATGAAAGCCCTTTCCCCTTGCCATCGGCCTTGCACACCGACGTGATGCGGGAGGTGTAAGATACTCTATGGTGATGTCCTATCGGGAAGCGCTCAACCAAGCCATGCGGGAGGAGATGCGTCGAGACTCACGCATTTTTCTGATCGGCGAGGAAGTGGGTTACTACCAGGGCGCTTTCAAGGTGAGCAAGGGTTTTGTCGAAGAATTCGGCCCGCAACGGGTGGTGGATACTCCGATCACGGAAGCCGGCTTCACGGGTCTGGCAATCGGTGCCGCCATGGCAGGACTGCATCCCATCGTCGAGCTCATGACCATGAATTTCGGCATTCTGGCATTGGATCAGATCGTCAATAATGCCGCGAAGATTCGTTACATGTCGGGGGGGCAGCTGTCGGTGCCCTTGGTGATTCGCGGGCCGGGCAGCGCTGCGCACCAGTTAGGCGCGCAGCATTCGCAAAGTTTAGAGGCCTGGTTCTGTCACGTGCCGGGGTTGAAAGTGATCGCGCCGGCCACGCCGCACGATGCGAAGGGTCTACTGAAGAGCGCGATCCGGGACCAGAACCCTGTCATCTTCATTGAAGCGCAATTGTTGTACGGAACGAAGGGGGATGTCGGAGACGGTGAGTACACGATCCCCATCGGTGTCGCCGAGGTGAAGCGTGTTGGACACCACGCGACGATCATCGCCTATTCGAAGATGCTCCTGCTGGCGCTGGAAGCAGCCGATCAATTGAGTCAAGAGGGCATCGAGGTTGAGGTCATCGATCCCCGCACGCTTAAACCGTTGGACATCCCGACGATCGTCGCCTCGGTCAAAAAGACCGGGCGTCTCGTGATCGTCGAGGAGGGCTGGCATTTTTGCGGACTGGGGGCCCAGATTGCCGAGAGTGTGTACGCAGCGGCGTTCGACTATCTGGACGCTCCCATCCAGCGCGTGACCGGAGAAGATGTTCCAATGCCCTATAGTCGCCCTTTGGAGGATGCCGCCATCCCGGACAAGGCGCGGGTCATCAAAGCCGTCAAAGCACTGTGCGCCGCACAGTAAACGAACGAAGGAGGACCGTATACCATGTCATCACAAGCCCAGGCCCCCGGTCATATCGAAATCACGGAGACGCTCGTTCGGCTCTATGTGTTCCTGACGCAGTATCTCGATCGGTGCCTCGATGAGGCAGCCAGGAAGTCATATCCGGACGAAGAATTGCACGCACATCTCTCAAAGACGCGCGCGACGATGGCAGACATTCTGGCGGTGAATCCCGTGGTCAAGAGCAAAGTCGAAAAGGAATGCCAGGACGTACTTGCCCTCGGAGCTTCGATCTTGAAAGGCGGCCACGAGCGAGCCTCTGCGATGGAGCCGATGCAGGCGCAACGCGCCATCCTGCGAAGTAAGACCATCGCCTTGAGCGATCTCTTGGCCGTATTCCGGGCTCTCTAACAGAATTCTCACGCAAGGGGCCGCTCGATTCATGTCAGACCAAACATTGGAGAAACATCAATTGGCCGGATTCGATGAACGCGAGCGTGGCTTCAATAGGCCGATCGTGTTTGAGCAAGCCAACGGAGGGTATCAGGCCATTCTGCGATATGAAACGACGCGAGTGATAACCACAGCGCAAGAAACACCGGGGGCCGCACTTGAAGAATTAATCCGCACGCTTCACGGACAGGGCTATTCGCAACTCCGCAGCCAATTGAGCGCCCGCGAGGGCATCTACTTGGGATCTCAGGAGCCCTGGATTGAGTATCCTGACCCTGCGAGGGCTACGGAACAGGAGGGCGGGTGGCTGAAACGATTGTGTCGCTCTTTCCAGCGGCAAAGTGAGAAGACGCATGGCTAGTCGTGTTGTGATGCCAAAATTAACCGACACGATGGAAGAGGGCATCCTCGTTGCGTGGAAAAAACACGAAGGGGATCCAGTCCAGGCAGGGGATGCGCTTGCTGAGATTGAAACCGATAAGGCCATCATGGATCTCGAAGCCTTCGCCTCCGGCATCCTGCGCAAGATTCTTGTCCAGGACGGTGCAACCGTGATGTCCGGAACGTTGATTGGCGTCATCGGCGGGGCGGATGAGGATATCACCTCGGCATTGACCGATACGATTGCTGCCAAACCGTCGGTCACTGGCGCGAAAACAAGTGCGCCGCCTGCTGCCGGCCCGGCCCCCGCCTCGCCAGCGAGTTCACATACATCTCGTGTCATTGCCTCGCCCCGCGCGAAAACACTGGCGGCAGACCGGGGAGTCGATCTCTCCACCATAACTGGATCAGGTCCCGGCGGACGAATTGTGGAAGAAGATGTCGTAAACGCCGAAATATCTCCACCGATTCGGCAGTCCGGAACGGACCAGCCGTTGAGCCAAATGCGGAAAGCGATCGCGCGAGCCACCACACAGAGTAAAGCGCCGGTGCCGCATTTTTATCTGACGAGCGAAATCGATATGGAGCAGGCAGAACGGTTCCGCGGTCAGTTCAAACAGAACCGAACGGCACATCCTTCCGTTACCGACTTGCTCATCAAAGCTGCAGCGATCGCGCTCAGCCGCCATCCAGACATCAATGTGTCATTTACCGGCCAAGCTATCAGGCGACATGCGCGCATTGATATCGGCATCGCCGTCGGCATCGA
The DNA here is from genome assembly GCA_963748375.1 of uncultured Nitrospiraceae bacterium. Classification (GTDB taxonomy): domain Bacteria; phylum Nitrospirota; class Nitrospiria; order Nitrospirales; family Nitrospiraceae; genus Palsa-1315. The sequence goes on along the minus strand of CAVVIR010000030.1, from coordinate 115,849 downwards.
TGACGGCTTGATCACACCGGTCATCCGTGATTGCGCCCCGAAATCTCTGGAGAATATTGCGGCCGAATCACGGGCGCTGATCGATCGGGCCAGGGAGAAGCGCTTGCAGCCGCAGGAATATACCGACGCCACCTTCTCGATCTCAAACTTGGGAATGTTCGACGTGGAAAACTTCATTGCGATCCTCATCCCTCCGCAAGCCGCGTCTCTCGCGGTAGGCGCCACCCGCGATGTGCCTATCATCAAAGACGGCACCATCAAGGCGGGCCGACGCATGAAGGTGACGTTATCCTGCGACCATCGGGCTTTGGATGGCTTACAGGGTGCTAACTTTCTCAAAGAATTTAAACGTATTCTTGAACATCCATTGGAGCTGCTCCCGCCCAAGGAGACTCCATGAGTTTCATCCCGGTCGACCAGCTCAGATCTTCATCCTCTGATTCATCCACGGCCATCAGTTCGTCCAGGCGTCTTCCGCCCTGGTTCAAAGTCCAAGCGAAAACCGGTCCAGACTATCTCGACATCAAACAGACGATGGACCAGCTTAAGCTCCATACCATCTGCGAAGAAGCGCGCTGTCCGAACCGATGGGAATGTTGGAACGCACGCACCGCGACGTTCCTCATCCTAGGCGACATCTGCACCAGGCGGTGCCACTACTGTTCAGTCGAGACAGGCAGACCTCTGGCGGTCGATCATGAAGAACCGCGTCGCGTCGCTGAAGCCATCCACGCATTAGGTCTTCGACATGCCGTCATCACATCGGTGAATCGGGATGAATTGACCGATGGTGGCGCCGCAATCTTTGCTGAAACGATCCGGCAGACCAGACAGCTCAGCCCAGGTTGCACGATCGAAGTCTTGATTCCTGATTTCGAGGGGAATGAGACAGCCCTCGCGAGGGTGTGTGAAGAAAAGCCTGAAATTCTCAATCACAACATCGAAACCGTCCGGCGGCTGTTTACGGCAATCAGACCACAAGGCAAGTATCAGCGATCGATCGAGCTACTCGGCAAGGCGAAGCAATTGGGCATGCGTACCAAGTCCGGGTTGATCCTTGGGATGGGAGAGACCATAGACGAAGCCAGAGAAGTTATGCGCGATCTCCGCTCCGTCGGCTGCGACATCATGACCATCGGCCAATATCTTCAACCGACGAGAGAACACCTTCCGGTCGTGCGCTTCTACGATCCCAGCGAGTTTGCGATGTTACAAGAAGAGGGGATGGCACTCGGCTTTACCCATGTCGAATCCGGCCCGCTGGTCCGCAGTTCCTACCATGCTGAGCAACAGGTAGTTTGAGGTTGATCCTCTTTCGGCTTATTGGTTTGACGACAGCGCTGTGGTAATCAGCGCCTGCGCTTCTCCCTGAATCTGCTTGAGATGGTCTTTCCCGCGGAAACTTTCGGCGTAGAGTTTGTACACATCCTCGGTGCCGGAGGGGCGGGCGGCGAACCAGCCTTGTTCGGTCACGACTTTCAATCCGCCGATTGATGCGCCATTGCCGGGGGCTGTCGTCAGCTTTGCGACGATGCGAGTCGCCGGCCAATTCTGTTGCGCTGCACCTGATCCGGCGAGAGTTTCGACAGGATGGTTTTCTGCGCCGGAGTTGCAGCCGCATCGATCCGCTCGTACACAGGCTCTCCGAGCTCGCGAGTCAGTTCTCGATACAGTTCACCGGGGTCACTGCCGGTCTTGGCTATCATCTCCGCAGCAAGAAGATTCATGATGATGCCATCCTTGTCGGTCGTCCAGACCGATCCATCTCGACGTAGGAACGAGGCCCCTGCGCTTTCTTCCCCGCCGAAGCCAAGCGAGCCCTCGAGCAATCCATTCACGAGCCATTTGAAACCGACCGGCACTTCGACAAGCTTTCGTCCGAGCTTGGTTGCCACACAATCAATCAAGCTGCTGCTCACCAGCGTTTTTCCGATTCCTGCATCTGGTTTCCATCCAGGACGGTTGGCAAAGAGGTAGGAGATTGAAACCGCAAGGTAGTGATTGGGATTCATCAGACCGGTAGAGCGAGTGACAATGCCGTGCCGGTCGTTGTCGGCATCGTTGCCGAATGCGACGTCGAAGCGATCTTTCAGCGCTATGAGATTCGCCATGGCATAGGGCGACGAGCAGTCCATTCGAATCTTGCCATCCCAATCGAGCGGCATGAAGCGGAAGGTTGGATCGATGGAAGGATTCACAATCTCGATATTCAAGCCGTACCGTTCTGCAGTCGGCTGCCAATAGGCCACACCGGACCCGCCGAGGGGATCGATGCCGAGCTTTAGTCCGGAGAACCGAATCATGTCCATATCGACGATCTGCGCAAGATCGCCTACGTAGGCGCCGAGATAATCGTAACGGTGGGTCGTGCTCGCACGACGAGCCTGGTCGTACGATAGGCGCTTCACACCTTCCAGATCGGCGGCGAGGATGGCGTTCGCGCGATCCTCAACCCATTTCGTCACCTGAGTATCAGCCGGCCCACCATGTGGTGGGTTGTACTTGATGCCGCCATCCTCAGGCGGATTGTGCGAGGGAGTGTTCCCAATACCGTCGGCGAGCCCCGATGTTCTTCCTCGATTATAGATGAGGATCGCGTGAGAGATGACCGGAGTAGGGGTGTACCCACCATCCTGATCGATCATGACCTCAACGCCGTTCGCGGCCAATCCCTCAAGCGCGCTCGCACAAGCTGGTTCTGAGAGTGCGTGGGTATCTTTGCCCAGATAGAGCGGGCCGCCTGTGCCCTGGCCGGCTCGATATTCACAAATCGCTTGTGTGACAGCTAGAATATGCCATTCGTTAAAGCTTTTTTTGAAGGACCGCAACAACAGCCCGCAGACGCGCAGCAACCGGGGCTCGGGGCCGCGCGCCAGGGCTGACGGACGGCAAGAACACCGAGGAGCCGCCCGCCAGCCGCGGCTCGGCCATCTCTCCGCGTCGTAGGTCAGGTTTGCGCAGCAGCGCGGCACGTGCCGGAGCGTTTTGGTGAGCCCTCGCGGCACTCCTCGCACCGTCCCGTCCATCCGTGCCAGTGACCAGGCGCGTCGTCCGCTCCACCAGTGCCGACCCGACCCATGCGAGCCCCTTTGATGAGGTCGCCTTCCCAGTGGCCCGGCGCGGCGGGGGGCCACCTCGGTGGGGCGCTCGGCAATCGGCGTCATGTTGGGGATCTGGCCGCGTCGTCGGTGCCTCGCGACCAGAAAGATCCCGATGTCCAGATGTGCCGAAGGCCACTCGTTGCTCACGCACTGTGGCATCGGGCTTCTCTGATGAGTAGGCTGCAAGGAGCTTCGATATATCGACGAGGACTGACGACGGCGCAAGACTTCCGGCAAGAGGATGAATAGCCATAGCTGCTGTGTAGTCCTAAACTCCTCCACCTGTCAACTACCGTTGTGGAATATTGCGACCAGACGAATCCAGCGATTATGGTTTGGCAGAATCAGCGGTGAGCGTAGACAAAAGAGAGGGCCTCGGCAAAAGTTCGATAGTCTCGATCGTCAATAGGTCCCGAATCGACAGGAAGTGGCGCTCGGTCGCTAAGAAAGGTAATGAGGCGTCGGTACCGTGTATACCATCGGCACGCTGTTCGATACGTCACCTGAATCGCTGGCTCCGACTGCCAGGGAGCAAGATCGAGCCGATCATTCACAAGAATTTCGAGCCACAGCATCCGCCGCCCCCGCACCGTCTGAATCGCCTCGCCGATCGCACTTGTGCCTAAATAGACCGGTAACAGTCGGAGTGGGGATACAGGTTCTTCCGTAAGTGGCTGAGTAGACATACCGCAGTGTACCACGGAGAAACCTTGAAGGAGAACCCTACCAGTCGCCCGCTGTTCCTTCCGGGCATACGTGCGCCGCTGAGAGCAATTGATAGGAGACGGCTTCTTCCTTCAGATCTGGCTCGTCGGTTCGGAGCATCGTCACGTCCATCTTTTCATTGGCAAATGTTTCATCGCCGACCCGTAGAACGCTTTCCCGATTCAAAATTTTCATGGCATTGAGGTGAGCGACTTTGAGGGGAAACGTTCCGAACTGGTCTGCAAGCAAATGGAGTACCTGAACTGTCATCCGGCTATGATCGACATAAATAATCTGGCGCATGGTCTCGTCGATAGGCGTCTTCAGGCTGACTACGGCTGAGACCGTCGGTTCGATAACCGGAATCGTCATCGTATATTTTCCTGGCGCATCCGCTGCCGCCGTATCCCACATCCCTGTGGCCTCCACGTTTGCGGTCGTAAATAATGTGGTGCTAGCGCGCAGGAGAGGGGATTTGATGTCGAGACGGAGATTGGTAAGGCGGTGGTCCGAGACATTCTCAATCAAGAACTTGACCACGACCCAGGATTGTGGATCAGGGGTCTTCGCCCGGCCTTTCGGGAATGTCTGTTCGATGAGGCGGAGACGACAGTCGGACACCAGGTTTCGATTTTCATGAAAAAATGTTTTCGTGTCTCCTGCCAGAATAAAGGCTCGCTCATAGGTGTAGAAGGCGACGCCGACATGGACAGGAGTCGGCTTCAACCAGGACACCACCACGGGAATGAGAAACAACACCAAGGAGGATAAAAACCCAACGAGAACAATTTTATTGAGCCGGCTTTGCCGTTTAAACCATCGCCACCATTCCTTGAAAAACATCATGTCCATTCGCTCATGGAGACATTCCCTGAGCCGATCATGTCGTACCGAACCACGGGCATCTTGTTGTCCTGCACCGAAGGCGGGCCATTTCTAGAACGTGCGGACAAGCCACATTCTTCATTTTGTCTGTCCTTTTATAGTTCCTATGCGTATCTATCATACAGGAAGTCAATGAACATCAGCGAATCGAAGGACCAGACCATTACCGTGAGTGTATGCGTGAGCCCAGCTCATTGCCATCACGAAGATCGCGAAGGACGGCTAGGCCGCACCCGCAAGATTAGGCGACACGGTTGGAGAGGAATCGCCTTATGAGAAGAGCATGCAGGACTGCGATTCGATACGGAGTGATACTCCATGTGCTCTTTGCAGCCAGCCTCCAGAGCCTGGCCGCCGATGTGATGACGTCGGTTCAGCAAGTCCTGTCCAATCCTAGCGCGTTTCACCGGCATGATGTTGTACTCAAAGGACGGCTTACGCTGATTGGGCAATGGGAAGGAAAAGACACGGTGGGAAGGCCTATCTGTGGACCAATTTTTAAGCTCGACGATGACACAGGGGAGATTCCGGTTCTCTATCTCATCCGATGCGATCAGCAGGAAGTCAGCCGAATCTCCGCCATGGCAGGAGGCAAGGTCATGATCCATGCGACCATCGATTCTGTTACCGTAACCATGAATCCCGACGGATCAGATTATCACCTCAGAGCCATGGCCACAAAGATTCAGCGTGAAGACAAATAAGAGTCGCGGCATTCCGATCAGCTGCACAGCCCCGTCTCAGCGCCTGTTGACTGGGTAGATCGTTCACCCGCCTACGCAGGAGTCACGACGGTCGAATCGTGGAGGAATGCGGAGCGGGGCTCTCCAAAGCTTTAGCATAGCTGGACATACTTCGGTGAGTTTCACCGAAGACAGCAGAAGAACCACGGCTGGAAATCCGTGGAACTACACCCAGTGGGTTCATCTGTGGACCCACCCACACCTGTATCATACAAGGAGCCAACTCGCATGAGTGAGCCGAAAGACAATATGACAAAGAAGACCCTCTCCTTGAACGTGCGTCTGAAGCCCAGCGAGCCCTCGGCCCATCCGTGAGCGACGAACTACACGAACGTCGGCGTCGCGCAAGGGATTGCCTATCTCAACTTTGGCTTCATTGAGCCCACGTTGCTCGCTGCCATTGCGAAGACGGCCAAGAATGGCCGGCCGCGCCCAAAGGATTGGACGGCGCCCTTGTCACTCGCGTGGCAATGAGCGTGGATGTGCTCGCACGATTGTATCAACAGATTCAAGAAGTGTTGGTGGGGTTGGGCACTGGACAGAAACCAAAGGCGCAGGGTTGAGGAGTAGGTGTATAGGTGTAATGGGCGAGCCGAGAAAGTAACGAGTGCATTCTGAACAACGGCCGTGAGCAGGTGGCATAGGAGTTCAGCGATGATGCGACAGCTGGCATCCAGATGTCTGTTAGTAATGGTGATAGTGGCTCTGTCTGGTATGGGGTGCGCTGAGACCACCAATTCACCCATCTCCACCACATCCGGAAAAGATCAGTCCGAACGACTTGATGGGACGTCGCAACAGATCAAGCAGCCAACGTGGACCATCAAGCATCGGGTTCGCCATGACTCAGGGGTCACCACCGTGGCCATGAGCCCTAGCGGGAGTGAGGTGGCGGCCGGTGGAATTCTGAGCCCGTTGGTGAGCATCTGGGATGTCGAAACCGGCAGGTTGATTCGTCACATCAAAGAGCTCAAGGGTAGTACCCAGGCCCTGGCCTATAGTCCCTATGGACGGTCGCTGGCAGTCGGACGCGGGATGATTACCTCTGCGGATACCTGTGTGTTCATCTTTCAGGCAGGTACCAATACCATTCTTCAACGGCTCGTACCTCCTCCGATCGCCACCAGCCATGCACCAGCAGGTGTTGGGATGGTGGACGCGCTCCAGTATAGCCCAGACAGTCGGTTTCTAGCCGTGACATTCGGCGGCGGTGGGATCGGCATCTATGAGGTGGCGACGGAACAGCTCATGAAGCCAATGACGGTGTATACGCCGACCTTTGGAGCCGTCGCCTATAGTCCCAATGGGAAGTATCTTGCCGATGATCAATGGAAAATAACCGAGGGTAGGCAATTGTGGGCCCTTAGTGAAATTCAGCTCATGGATACTTCGGCGGACGGTGGCATTGTGAAAACATTTCAGGGGCATACTGATCTGATTACTGCGTTAGCGTTTGATCCGCGAGGCAAGCTCCTGGCCTCAGGGTCAAATACCGGGCAGATAAAAGGATCGTTAGACCAGAAAACGCAGCAAATGGTGCACAAACGGAATGATGATCCGATCCGCCTCTGGGATATTGAGACAGGCATGCCGGTGAAGGAATTGGTAGGGCATCGTGGTGATGTGAAATCCCTTGTCTTCATCGACGATGGCCGCATGTTGGTGTCCGGCAGTTACGCCAAGACTATCAAAGTGTGGGATGTGGCAGGGGGAACGGTACTCTCAACCCTGACGGGCCATGGCGACTATGTGGCGTCCGTTGCGGTGAACCAAAATGCCAAGTACTTCGCCTCTGGTGGGGGAGGAGCTGAGATCAAGATCTGGGAACGCAATTGATAGATAGGATAGGGCATCAAGGAGGATCCAATGGCGACAACCGGTGACTTAGCGAATTTGAGCAATGATGTGTAGCGCGATTCAGGGGCGCCAACTGGCTGGACCCGTTTAGAACCTTTTTCTGGCAGCGGAGGATTTTTTGGTGCGGTTTATCAAAATGCCAATGGGGAAATCTTTGCTGTGATGAGGGGAATGGAAGCCTCCCTCTTGGACGCGGGAGCTGTAGGACAGGTAACACTCGGTATTAAACCGCCCGCTTTTGGCGAGGCCTCAAGGTTCTTCGGCTTCGTAAAAGGGCTCTATGGAAATACGGTGACCTTCGTAGGCCATCCTCTTGGTGGGGCAATGGTCGACTACATTAGGGTCGTAGGGTCGCGTCTTGTAATCATATGTTGCGAAGACTATCGGTGTGCAGCTAAACCAAGAAGCAGGGCTGGGAGTATTTTCATGTCAGGATCGCGTAGAGCTCAGGAAACGATTGCGCAGGCCATGCCGTTCTTGCCTGGCTGTTAAGAACTACGAAAATGGGCCCCGGGGTTTTTCATGTCACGATCGCATCAAGTTATTGTGCACGATCGCGCAAGCCACGTCGTTTGTGTGTGGCTGCGAAGGCTTGTGCTTCGGCTGTCTTGATCCGTCGAAATACGCTACTCCTCTGGCAGTAGAAAGACGTGAGGGGTGAAACGTTAGGCGTAAGGCGGAATTGGGAATGTGGAATGATGAATGTGGAATTGGCGGAATGGGGACGAGACTCGCGCGAAGAGCCTGCTTGTGCGGGGCACGCAGACAGGCGGGACGAACGACAGTTATTTCAGGAGCCGGCTAAGGTCGATGGTCAGATCAGGGAATAGGGCTGAGGTACAGGTCGCTGGACGTATGGCGCAACACACCTGCGTATACTGCCCAGCTTTCAAGACAAGGATCTCAAACGTGTTACGGTCAGGGTCCACAAGCCAATACTCCTGCACCCCGAAGCGTTCGTACCGCTTACGCTTGAGGTGGCGATCGCGGGCAGCTGTGCCGGGAGACAGGATCTCAACGACCACATCGGGCGGCCCTTGGATGTTTTGTTCGGTGACATGTGCCTGGCTGTTGTTGTGCACATACAGCAAATCAGGCTGAACAATGTCAGTGTCGCTGAGCACTACGTCGCACGGCGCTGTGAGTACGGTGCCAACGGGATGGGTTTCGAGGTAGGACAACAGTACATGAAGTAGTCTGCCTACGATGATCTGATGTCTGGTGACCGGCGCAGGGGTCATACACAGGTCTCCTTCAATGATTTCATAACGTCTCCCATCTTCCGGGAGCAGCCTGTAATCATGATAGGTGAGTTGAGTGGTTGTGAGACTCATAATACTCTCTTCCTCCAGCACACACCCTATCGAAAGGGTACTCTTGTGTCAAGGTTGAGTGGGGAGTTTGAGGGGGGGAACTCTCGGCTATTCCAGCCCAATCCAACTTTCTTGGGAAATGCGATGAGGACTCTGGTCATATCGATCAAGGACGCATCAACACAGGCTCCTATGTTGCATTCATCGAAAACGTTTGTTCACATCTCGAGAGTATCCTAGGATGACGCCATGCCAGCCGACGTAGGGAGGGTTCCTCCTCCTTCTGATTCAGCACCACCATCTGCTGCTGCGGGAGTCACGGACACGGGCCTGATCTGTTTGTTGATCGTGGCCCGATTCTACGATTTGCCGGCTGACGGGCCACAGCTGCGCCATCAGTTTGCCCAGTCGGGCCAGCCGCTTTCCGATACCGATCTGCTCCGCGCCGCCAAACACCTCGGACTCAAGGCTGGGCTACGCAAGACGCAGTGGGACAAACTTGCCGAAACTCCGCTCCCTGCCATTGTGAAGCGAACGGACGGGCGCTATGTCGTACTGGCGAAGATCGAAGGCGAGAAGGCGCTCGTTCAGGATCCTGTCGAGGCTCGTCCGCTCGTGCTGTCGCGTGAACAGTTTGAATCGGCTTGGACCGGGGAACTCCTGCTCTTTACCAAGCGAGCTAATCTACGTTTGCAAGATCTGAAGTTCGATTTCACCTGGTTCATTCCCGCCATCGTGAAGTACCGTACGCTCCTTGGAGAGGTGCTGGTCGCGTCGTTCTTTTTGCAGTTGTTTGCCCTGCTGACGCCGCTCTTTACGCAAGTCGTCATCGACAAGGTGCTCGTGCATAAAGGCTTCACGACGTTGCACGTCCTCGCCATTGGCATGATCGCGCTGGCGCTGTTCGATGCGATCTTGGGAGGACTCCGCACCTATCTCTTTTCGCATACGACGAACCGCATCGATGTCGGCTTGGGCGCACAGTTGTTTCGCCATGTGTTGGCGCTCCCTTTGGCCTATTTCGAAGCGAGGCGGGTGGGAGATACGGTTGCGCGGGTACGTGAGCTGGAACATATTCGGCAGTTCCTCACGAGTCATTCTGTGACGGTCGTGCTCGATGTCCTGTTCACGGTCGTGTTTCTCGCCGTCATGTGGTTCTACAGTCCGATTCTCACGCTCGTCGTCATAACATCCTTGCCCCTCTACGCGCTACTCTCAATCTCCATTACCCCGGCGATCCGCGCGCGCTTGCACGAGAAGTTCAATCGCGGTGCAGACAATCAATCCTTCCTCGTCGAAGCGATCAGCGGTATTCAAACAGTGAAGGCCTTGGCCGTCGAGCCGCCGTTGTTGCGCAAGTGGGAAGAACAACTGGCGGGCTATGTGCGAGCCAGTTTTCGCGCCACCAGCTTGATGATGATCGCCGGCCAGACTGGGACATTCATACAAAAAATTACAACGGTTGCCGTACTGTGGATGGGCGCCTATCGTGTGATCGAAGGGGATCTGACCATCGGGCAGTTGATTGCATTCAACATGCTCTCGGCTCAAGTAACAGGACCGCTGCTGCGGCTTGTGAATCTCTGGCAAGAGTTCCAGCAGGTCGGCATTTCCGTTCAGCGATTGGGGGACGTGCTGAATACCCAACCGGAGCCTTCCTATAATCCGAATCGAACCACCCTTCCCCAAGTCAATGGACAGGTCGTGTTCGAGGATGTGACGTTTCGCTATCGACCTGATGGTACAGAAGTCTTACGCAATGTGTCGTTCGCCGTCACGCCAGGCAAGGTGATCGGGCTTGTGGGACGATCCGGGTCCGGCAAAAGTACCCTGGCCAAGCTGGTTCAACGGCTCTATGTGCCGGAGCGCGGGCGTATTCTCGTGGATGGGGTGGACCTTGCGCAAGTGGACCCGGCCTGGCTTCGTCGACAGGTGGGCGTGGTGCTCCAAGAAAACTTTCTCTTCAATTGCTCCGTGCGTGACAACATTGCGCTGACCGATCCGGGGTTGGCGATGGAGCAAGTGATCCGGGCGTCTAAGTTGGCTGGGGCGCACGAATTCATTCTTGAATTACCGGAAGGCTATGACACGATGGTGGGAGAGCATGGCTGCTCGCTGTCCGGTGGGCAACGCCAGCGGGTTGCAATTGCCAGAGCGTTGGTCGCGAACCCGCGTATCCTGATCTTTGATGAAGCCACGAGCGCGTTGGACTATGAATCTGAGGCCATCATTCAGCAGAACATGGCGCAGATTAGTCAGGGGCGCACCGTCTTCATCATCGCCCATCGGCTGAGTACGGTGCGTCCGGCGCATCGGATTTATGTGGTGGACAAGGGTGAGATTGTCGAGCAGGGGTCACACGAAGAGTTGCTGCATATGCAGGGATTCTATGCACGCCTCTACCGACATCAGGACGGCCCTGTACCGGTAACGGGATAGCGGGAGAAACAGGCATGGCATTCGACGCACTCTCACGTCATTGGATAGTTTGGAAGGCGGCTTGGCAGGCTGAGCGTGGCCACACACTCGGCGCAATCCCAGGCGGGCACTCGACGGAGTTTCTTCCTGCTGTGCTGGAAATTCAACAGGCGCCCCCCTCACCGATCGGCCGCGCCATCCTCTGGACGATCATGGCTGTATTCGGGAGCGGCGTCTTATGGGCAACGTTGGGATGGATCGACATTGTCGCCACCGCACAAGGCAAGATTATTCCGAGTGGCTACTCCAAAGTGATTCAGCCCTATGAAGCTGGTGTGATTACCGCCATTCATGTGCAGGATGGGCAAGTCGTCAAGCGGGGAGAGGTACTGATTGAACTCGACTCGACCCAGAACCGAGCCGATCAGAATCGAGCCGCGAATGAATATCAGGCGGTGAAGATAGACGCCGCGCGATTACGCGCGCTCATCGCCGGCCAATCGACGTTCAACGCACCTCCAGATAGTGACCCTCAGCATGTCCTCCTGCAACGCCAGCTTCTGCGTGATCAACTTGCGGAGTTTCAGGCCAGAGTCGGGACCGCGCAACATTTGATCGAACAACGGAAGGCTGCGCTCGATCAGACGAAAGAGAATATCCAACGACTCGAAGCGACGGTGCCCATGGAGGCAGAGCGTGCCGATGCGTTCAAGAAACTGTTGGAGCATGATGCCGCAACTAAACTGGACTTCCTTCAAGCAGAACAACAGCGGATTGACAAAACTCAAGAACTTGCCGGGCAGCGCAAGAAGCTGCACCAAGATGAGTCCGCCTTGTCGGAGGCAGAGACCAACTACCGTGCGCTCGTCTCGGAGTTTCAGCAGACAAAGCAGGCAGAATTGTCTCTGCTGGAAACGAAGGCCTCCTCTCTAGTTCAGGATGTCACGAAAGCTGGACAGAAAGCAGACCTTCAACGATTGACGACTCCCATCGACGGCGTCGTGCAGCAGTTGGCAATCCATACAGTCGGTGGAGTCGTCACTCCAGCTCAGGATCTGCTGATCGTCGTCCCGCAGGATCATCCCGTCGAAGTGGCTGCTCAAGTCGAAAATAAAGATGTGGGGTTTGTGAAGAACGGCCAGATCGTCGAGATCAAGGTCGAGACGTTTCCCTTCACCCTCTACGGCACTATTCCAGGGAAAGTGTTGAGTGTGTCCGACGATGCTGCGCCGATTGAGAAGGTCGGACTGGTCTATCCCACCAGAGTCAGCATGGATCGGACCACCATCCAGGTGGAAGGCCGGCAGGTGAATCTGTCACCAGGCATGGCGGTCACTGTCGAGATCAAGACCGGCCAACGCCGCGTGATCGAATATCTCATGAGCCCGCTACTGAAATCTATCAAGGAAAGCATCAGGGAGCGATGAGCAAGTCTTTAAGTTATTGTGCGTACAGCATGTTTAAGATTGCTGTTCTTGCGACGGTATGTCTAGGAGTTCTTTGCCAAGCTGACGGCGCCGTTGGAGGAGGGGAGAGCAGGCTGGACTCGCCGCCGCCTCCCCTTGAAACATTGAACCTGACCTTACGCGGTGCCTTGACTGCGGCGGTTGAAAACAATCCCGATGTACTCCTCTATAAGGAGCGGATCGAAGCAGCTCGCGGGCAAGTGCAAACCCAATTGGGCGCCATGCTCCCCAATCTCTCGTCAACCGTCCGACAAACCAGGCAAACGCAGTTTCTGGGGACGTACGGGCTCAGTCCTGTCAGGACCGACCCCTTCAGCATTTTTGATACGCGGGTCAATGCAACGCAAAATCTCCTAAGCGTCAGCTTGATTCAGCGCTGGCGGGCCTCACGCGAAATGCTTCACGTCAGCGAGTCGGAGTCTGAGAGTCGAAAGTTCGACACCATGGCCAGCGTGGCCCTTACCTATATGGAAGGCCTGAAAGCCATGGGCATGGTGAAGATGCATGAAGCCAACCAACAAGTGATGAGCGACCTGCTGGGGCTCATCAAACAGCGCCAGCGCGCAGGTGCCGCGACCGGCCTCGACCTCGCTCGGCTCGACGCGCAGCTTGCTGGCGAGCGGCAGCAAATTTCCGTCTCCCAATATGCCGTCGAGCGCGCCAAGCTGAACCTCCTGAATCTGCTGGCGCTCCCCTATGATACACCACTCGCGTTGACTGATGAGTTTCACCCTGACGTGCTCGACCCGCCAGCCATGCAGGCCGCTGTGGAGGAAGCCTTGAATCAACGCCCGGAGGTCGTGGGTCAGGCGACACGCGTGCGGGCCACGGAACTGACCTATTCTTCTATCACTGGCGAACGCTTGCCGTCGTTGGTGGCGCAAGGGGACTACGGCCTCATTGGGAATCGCTGGAACAACACCCTCGATACGTACAACATGGCACTGTTGCTCCAAATTCCGATTTTTGATGGAGGGCAACGAGAAGGCCGGATTGCCGAATCCCGCAGCCAATTACGGCAGGAAGCGCTTCGACTCCAATCGATCTTGAACCATGTGAAAATGGAAGTGCATGACGCCATGGCCGGCTTGATTGCCGCACGGAACCAAGTGAGCATCTCGCAGGCCGGTATGCGGTCGGCCTCAAAAGAACTGGAGCTGGCACGGGAGCGCTACACCATAATTACAGCATCAAGTCATTTCGAGCTGACGAATGGGTTAACCGCTGTGGCTCGAGCTCGTGAAAACCTGGTGGAAGCGTTATTTCAAGTGAACGCTGCTCGCGTGAATCTAGCCAGAGCAACAGGCAGCCTCAACTCATTGGAATAATCTTTGTCTCCCGAACATCTGTCCGTTGAAATCTTTGCGCTACGAGGGTAGTGTGGGGCCGCGGATTGAGATAAATTCGTGAGTTGACATAATCATTCTTATCAGACGATAAGAGTTTTTGATAAAATATATGTCCTTCGAACTATTAGGCCGCATTCAGCAGGAACTCTCGATCACCGGCAGCGCGATCTACGAGACCGTCTTAGCACTTTCCGAACGAGCCAACCGCAAAGTCCAGGTTCTCCGGTTGCATAACCAGGCCGCAAATCTTTTGAGCCAGATCGAACAGGACCACGGCGACCTTGGGCGTCGCATTGCTGCGCTCTGTGCGAAGGGATTTCCGCTCAACTCGGAGCCAACCCTGTCATCCAATCAATTGGAACATGTCCTCGGTCAGGCCGGCGATCGTATCCAGCAACTGAAACAGACGTTGCTCAACGTCGATGGTCAAATTCGCGAACTTAAGCTGGAAACGATTCACGATGAACTCTTAACCCTACAACAGGACTTGAGCCTTCGTACCGCGGCTCTCGAACGGTTCACCGTCGTCCGAGGGTCACCAGTCATTGGGAACAGACTCAGTGAGGTCGTATTCCCTTCGTCGGTTCGCCTTGTCACAATCTTGCGCGGACCATTTCTTGTACCCCCGGATGATACCCTGGTCTTCCGCGCCGACGATGTCCTGATTCTGATCGGACTACAGACAGACCTGACGCTGGTTGCTGCTGAGTTCACCAATGCTCGGAACGGCAAATCGGCATAACTCAACTCGGCCAAGGGGGGACAGGATGACTCACCTGTACCGTGTCGTCATCAGCCTTGCGTTCATAACCTTGCTCGATGTTCACTCGTTCGCCGTTGCTGAACCTTCCGCACCAAAATCCAGCGACTCACCGGGTCTTCGCCTACTAGAAGAGATTCAAACCGTCATCACAGATTTGGCCGAATCGGCGAAGCCCTCCGTCGTAAATCTCACTCCCCTCCCTGGACCAGGGCGAGGGCGTGAACCGTCGTCGCAAGAACGGGCCCCCAATGCCTCAGGATCTGGGTCCGGCGTAATCATCGATCCTGACGGACACATCGTGACGAACAACCACGTCATCGGCGATGCCACGGAGATCGAGGTTCGTTTCTCTGATAAGTCAAAGTTGATTGCACAAGTGGTCGGGAAGGATCTGGATACAGACTTAGCCGTTCTCAAGGTCACCGCCGACCATCCCCTCTCAAGCGCGAAATTCGGGGATTCGTCGTCTGTGCGCGTAGGCCAATGGGTGCTCGCCGTGGGAAATCCATTCGGGCTCGATCGAACGGTTACGCTCGGTGTCATCAGTGGGATCGGCCGGGAAAACATCAATCTCTCGCGATACGAAAATTTCATTCAGACAGACGCCTCCATCAATCCCGGCAATTCCGGCGGACCGCTCTTCAATCTCCGCGGTGAAATCATCGGCATCAATACGGCCATCATTAACTTTGCCCAAGGAATCGGGTTTGCCATTCCCTCCAATATGGCCAAGCAAGTGATTCAACAATTGCTGGCACAGGGGCGGGTGACACGAGGCTGGTTGGGCGTCGGCATCCAGCCACTCACGATGGAGTTGGCGCGTAAATTCGGCGTGAACGAAGGCGACGGCGTGCTAGTCAACGAAGTCTTTGAGAAGGATCCGGCTGCGGCAGCGGGCATTAAACCCGGCGACATCCTGACCCGTATCGAGGGAATTGTGATCGACACGCCGAACCGGCTCTCTCGCGTCGTGGCAGGGTTACTCCCGGGCTCGACGGCTAAAGTAGAGATCGTCCGCGATCAACAGCGCCTTGTGTTGGACGTCGCGCTCATTGAACGTCGGGATCATACCGTCATGACCTCGCTTCCCCAAGCGCGCACTGAAGCCAAGCTCGGACTCGATGTGCAAGACCTCACACCGGGCCTTGCCGATAAATTTAAATTGCGGGAAAGCCGAGGGGTCATCATCAGCAAAGTTGAATCAGGAAGCCTCGCCCAATCAGAGGGCCTTCACGAAGGCGATCTCATCAAAGAAGTAAATCGTGTCGATATCGGGTCGGTCGGAGAATTCAGCAGCGCAGTCTCTAAGATCCGGCGAGGCGAAACGATTCTCCTTCGTGTGTTGAGAGAGAGCCGCGCGTTCTATGTCGTGTTGAAATCGACCGACCCCTGACACAGGATAATGAAAAAGCCCGCCGGCACGAAGAAACATAAAGTTCATGCTAATGTTGAAGTTAAAATAAGAGCATAGTATTTTTTATTGAACGTTGAAGTCGACATGACTCCACTTCTCCCGCAGCACCCGCTCGATCAATGTGCCGCCGCGTGAGTCTCCACTTTGTGCGCCTCAATGATTCGCCCTGCCAGTTCGCGAGGCACTTCGTCGTACCGCGCGAATTCCATGGCATAGCTGCCGCGCCCAGCAGTGAGGGAGTTCAGCGTGGTGGCATACGTGAGCAGCTCCACCATTGGCAACAGGGCTGTGATCTGCTCCGTATGGTCTTTCGCCTCTACGTGGAGAATCCGCCCTCGGCGCGCATTCAGATCCCCAATCACACTTCCGATATGATCTGCCGGCGCCTCGACCTCCACCGTCATGATCGGTTCTAACAGGACGGGATGAGCAGTCTCCAATGCTTTTTTGAACCCCATAGATGCGGCAATCTTAAACGCCATTTCGGATGAATCGACCGTATGGTACGAGCCATCGTACACTGCCACTCGGCAATCGACGACAGGAAACCCTGCCAAGCTTCCATGATGCATGGCTTCAATCACCCCCTTCTCTACTGCTGGAATAAAGTTGCGTGGAATGGCTCCGCCGACCACTTTATTTTCGAACTTGAACCCCTCTCCACGCGGCAGAGGCGCGAGTTCCAACCAGCAATCGCCATACTGGCCATGTCCACCGGTTTGTTTTTTGTATTTTCCCTGCGCCTGTGCGGTGGCGCGAATGGTTTCACGGTAAGGAATCTTCGGCATATGCAGAACCACTTCCGCACCGTACTTGCGGCGCAATTTTTCAAGCGCAAGTTCGATGTGCCACTGCCCCATCCCGCTCAGCACCATTTCCTTCGTGTCGGCATGGCGTGAGAATTCGAGCGTCGGGTCTTCTTCGATCAGCTTATGCAGTCCGAGACTGATTTTTTCGATATCAGCATTGGACTTCGGCTCAATCGCAAAGGACAACACAGGGCGCGGAAGCACCGGCTTTGGATAACAGATGGGAGCCTGTTCGTCACAGAGCGTATCGCCAGTTTGTGTATCTTTGAGTTTTCCGATAGCAACAATTTCCCCTGCTCCGGCCGAAGCGAGTGCCGTATGTTTCTTTCCCAACACGGCGTACAGATGTCCACTTTTTTCTTTACTGCCTCGCGAGCTGTTGAAAACAGTCGAGTCTGCGTGAAGCGCCCCTGACAAAATCCGTAGAAAGGATAGCCGCCCGACGAATGGGTCTATCAGCGTCTTAAAGACAATTCCTGAAAAAGGGTCTTCACGAACGGCGCGGCGATGCGCGGTCTCGCCTGTATCCGGATGCAGGCCTTCCAACGGAGCTGTCAAAGCCCGGCCCATTGGCGATGGCAATACGTCGACGATGGCGTTGAGGAGAGGGACGACCCCGATGTTTTTGATCGCGGAACCGCTGTAGAGTGGGACGACCGCGTGAGTCTGGACGGCACAACGAAGCCCTTCGATCAGATCCTCCTGGGTCAGCTCACCCATCGCGAGATACTGTTCTAATAATCGATCATCACACTCGGCCACGCCCTCCTGAATCCGCTTTCGCGCATCAGCGGCCAACGCCCGCGCATCTTCGGGTATGGGCAACTGCTGATGCAGAGGAGTCTCCGCCCGCGATGTAATGAGGACTTGCTGCATGAGATCCAACACACCTTCAAGCTGGGTGCCACTGCCATGGGGCAATGAGATCGGCAATGGTGTGAATCCTAGATCACGTTGACACATCGAACAGGCCTCGTCGAGTGAGGCGCCTTCTTTGTCCAATTCGTTGAGAAATAGAATGCACGGTAAACCGAGTGCTGTAATGCGGGACCAGACTCTGACGAGCTCGCTCCGGATCCCCGATGAGGCGCCTACCACCAGCACGACGGCATCCACTGCCCGCAATGCCATCACCGTCTCGCCGAGCAAGGTTCCCGCACCAGGAGGATCAACGAGATTGATTGTGGTGTGATTCCAGGAACAACTGAGCAGACTGGTGCTGACGGAACTACGTCGGTGTAACTCTTCCGGCTCAAAATCCGAGACAGTCGTGCCTTGGGTGATAGACCCGAGGTGGGGAACAACGCCGGAGGCAAAGAGCATAGCCTCAGCCAGCGAAGTCTTTCCGGCACCGGCACTCGAGATCAGGGCCACATTTCTGAGTGACTCTCTGGCTAGCTCGCTCATGGCGCCCTCCTCATGCTAATCAGAAGATAGGTATGTCTTCCGAAAATGACATGGCCTTCTTACATCGTGACGATTCCTCCTTT
The DNA here is from genome assembly GCA_963748375.1 of uncultured Nitrospiraceae bacterium. Taxonomy (GTDB): domain Bacteria; phylum Nitrospirota; class Nitrospiria; order Nitrospirales; family Nitrospiraceae; genus Palsa-1315. Next base: position 97,536 of record CAVVIR010000030.1, on the reverse strand, counting down.
GTTCACGCTTCGGCACCAGGGGTTGTCAACCATCCTTGATCGGCAAAGCTGACATAGCGTCCATCGCCGACGACGAGATGGTCTAGAACCCGAATGCCCAGCACCTCTCCTGCCGATACCAGTCGCGCCGTCAAGATACGATCTTCCTGGCTAGGGGTAGGGTCGCCACTAGGATGGTTGTGCAGAAAAATTACCGCCGCTGCTGATTCTTTCACTGCGAGTGTGAAAACTTCACGTGGATGGACTATGCTGAGGGTCAAACTGCCCTCCGATACTGTGGCATCGCGCATAATAGCGTGCTTGGCGTCGAGTAACACCACTTTAAAGACTTCATGGCGTAAATCGCGCAAGGTTGGATGGTAGTGGGTAAAAAGGTCTCGGCTGGATGTAATTTTTGCCCCTTTGATCAGAGGGCCGGCGAGGGCACGTTTTCCCAATTCAAGGGCTGCCTTCAGTTGAGCAGCTTTAGCCTTCCCCACACCTGGGATTGCACAGAGCTCTTCAATTCCGCATTGTGCAAGCCCTGCCACTCCACCAAGGCAACCCAAGATATCCATCCCCACTTGTACCGCTGAAGAGCCGCGACGCCCGACTCGAAGAAGAATGGCCAGGAGTTGGGCATCGGTAAGCACGTGTGGCCCTTGAGAGAGTAAGCGTTCGCGCGGCCGTTCTGTTTCAGGCCACTGAGTGATGCCTTGCCCTCCTTTCTTAGCTGCCATTTATTCTCCTCGGACAAAAAAATGACACTCTGAACATTATCGTACTCATATGTACCCCTCGGTAACCCTGTGCAAACAAATACGTATCATCTAAGCTGTTGAAATTACGTACAGCGACATTTTGGTGCAGTACTTGCTTTGGCAAGCCTGCAGCAGTACACCTCACGTTGGGAGGAATCGATGGAATGTCCGAAGTGCAAAGGTCTCATGATGCTCGAGCGGTTCTCCGACTTCTTCTTAGTTTTCTATGCCTGGAAATGTATCAATTGCGGCGCGATCATCGACCGTACCATTTCGAATAATCGGCAAAAGAGTCTGGCTGCTCGGAAATCTCAAGCCGTGGTGACCCCCTGAATAATTGTGGGCTATCACCATATTAGCCAACTCTCCCCATTGCCACAGATGGTCTATACCCCTAAATCTGAGGAAGCCTGCCATTCGCGTCTTGCGTCATGGCATTGAGCGTCATTATAGTCTTCGGTTCTGAGATCGTCAAAATACCTCCAATCCTTTTACACAACCATCTCCGTCGCTCCCCACCTACTCTGGACCATTCCAATCACCACACGCATCTTGACCCCTTCAAAAACGCTGTGTTAGATTAAAGATCCACGAGATACCACTCACATAACGTATGCGTGTTATTGCCGGATCCCACCGAGGTCGCAGATTAAGTGGGCCACAAGGGACTGCACTGCGTCCCACATCAGATAAGGTTCGCGAGGCCATTTTTTCAATTCTCGGGGCTCAAGTGCCTGGAGGACGCTTTCTCGATTTGTATGCCGGTACTGGAGCCGTGGGGATCGAAGCCTTGAGCCGTGGGGCCGCAGAGGTCACCTTTGTTGAGTCGGACCCCACGGCTGTTGAGCTGTTACAGAAAAATCTACAGACCTGTCAACTGGTCAACCATGCGCAGATATATGTGGGACGGACTTCCGCCTTCCTCGATCGGAAAGATCGCTGGGTTGGCCCCTACGATGTCCTCTTTGCGGATCCACCGTATGCCGCGCTGGATGAGATAGACATCCTGATCCATGCCTGGAAACCTGGACTCTTATCGGAGCATGCAGCCGTCATGATTGAGCAAGACTCGCACGCCACATTGCCTACATCGATCGACCATGCCACCCTTATTCGACGATACCAATATGGGGACACCGCAGTGTATCTCTATCGTGTCTCCACTTCCGCGTCGACTGTATCATGAAGATCGGCATCTATCCGGGCACCTTTGACCCCATTACCCACGGACACACCGATATCATCAGGCGAAGCTTGCGCGTGTTTGATAAAGTCGTGGTTGCTGTTGCGCCCAATCCATCAAAACATCCACTCTTCACCCTGACTGAACGACTGGAAATGATCAGGATCGTGATGAAGGAGTTGGAGCACGTCGAGGTGACCCACTTCGACGGCTTACTTGTCGACTTTGTTCAGCGATTCGGTGCCCATGCAATTATCCGCGGCTTGCGGGCCATCTCAGACTTCGAACATGAGTTTCAGATGGCCCTCATGAATCGAAAGATCGCCAAACAGGTTGAGACCGTCTTCCTGATGCCCAGTGAAGAATATTCCTATCTCTCCTCCACCATCATTAAAGATGTTGCCACTCATGGTGGAGCTCTCACAGAGTTTCTTCATCCAGAGATTGCCCACCGATTGCAGGAACGGATTAGGAGTGTGAAATCATGAGGCTTGCTGCGCGAGCAGGGCGAATCGCCCCCTCCCCTACCTTGGCGATGGCCGCAACTGCAAAGGCAATGGCCGCACAGGGAATCGACGTCACCGATTTCTCGTCCGGCGAACCGGATTTTGATACACCGGAACCGGTTAAAGCCGCTGCAGAAGCCGCCATTCGTGCAGGGTTTACCAAATACACCCCCTCGTCAGGCACCGATGAGCTTCGCCATGCGATTATCGACAAACTTCAACGAGAGCATGGGCTGCGGTACGAGAAATCTCAGATTCTGGTCTCCTGCGGCGCAAAACATTCGCTCTACAACCTTGCTGAAGCGCTCCTTGAAGCAGGTGATGAAATCATCATTCCCGTTCCCTATTGGGTCTCCTATGCCGATCAAGCGCTACTGAACGATGCGACACCGGTGTTCTTGCCGACCCGTGAAGAGGATGGGTTCGCCATTGATGCCCACGAATTGGAACGGCTCGTCACTACACGCACCAAGGCGATTATCGTCAATAGTCCCGGCAATCCGACGGGAGCGACCTACGATCGGATGACGCTCGAACGCCTTGCCGAGCTGGCGCTTCGTCGGGATCTCCTGCTGATTTCAGACGAGATTTATGAAAAAATCCTCTACGATGGGGCGACGCACACGAGCATTGCCTCACTAGGGCCGGAGGTAGCAGCCCGTACCGTTGTCATCAATGGTGTCTCCAAAGCGTACGCGATGACTGGCTGGCGGATCGGCTATGCAGCAGGGCCCAAAGACCTGTTAACCGCAATGGCGAATATTCAAAGTCAGAGTACATCCAACCCTTGTTCTATTTCACAAAAGGCTGCGGTTGTGGCGTTCCGCGACGGCGATGTCTTCACGGAAAAGATGGTGGCAGAGTTCGATCGGCGACGACGCGTCATGATTGAGCGTTTGAATGCAATGCCCGGCGTTCACTGCCGAAGACCTACCGGCGCGTTTTACGCATTTCCCAATGTTCGTGCATTGCTCGGAAAGCAGGGCTCACGTGGAACAATCCATACTCCAACCGATCTTGCAAACTATCTCTTGCATGAGTTCAACGTTGCAGTGGTTCCCGGCGAGCCGTTCGGAAGCACCGAGCATATTCGACTATCATATGCGACCAGTATGGAGACAATCGTTCGTGGAATGGATCGCCTCGATGCAGCATTTAAGCAATTGATCTAGCAGTTTGCGAAAAACTCAGTTTTTGCGCGGCAAAGCCCACTGGGATATAGATAGGTTGATAGTGCCGGATCACCGGCAGTATGCTCAAAAAGGCTGTCAAGCAAGGCCGCAGCGAGCGAAGAGGTAGGCGTACGCTTTGGTACGTTGAGCCTCTGAGCGACGCGAGAACGTCGCTGGCAAACTTTTTCAGCATCCTGCTAGCCTGGAATACCGAAAGGACACCGGGGGTTGAGGTGGAATTGAGCCCTAACATTTCAGGAATGGCGCTGATTGTTTCAGTGCCTTGAGGCTGGAGGAACTGAACCGTGCCCATCTACGAATATCAGTGTGAGAGCTGCACAGACAAGTTTGAAATCAAACAAAGCATGAAGGACGATCCTCTTACAACCTGCCCGCGTTGCGGGAAATCCGTACAGCGCCTTATTTCATCACCGGCCATCATGTTCAAAGGCAGCGGGTGGTACGTGACGGACTACTCCGACAAAATGAAGCCGTCTTCAGGCAGTGACGTACCAACAGCTCAGACCGGAGAAAAGAAAGACTCGCCGCCAAGTACCTCTGAGCCATCGACGTCCACAGCTCCTTCTACTCCAGCTTCTTCTCCTTCTCCCTCACCCCCACCGGCAAGCACCTCCTCGAGCACGGCCACACAGGCAACAACGACCGCGCCGGCGCCTTCCACCTCGAAGTAGCTCACGAAGGTAAGGTCAGTTAGTGCTTGCTTGTGATCTTCGCTGGAGCCTTCTTCTTCACCGGGGCTTTTGGGGGAGCCTTATGCGTGACTTTTTTTGGCGCACCCTTTATCAACGGCTTGACGGCGCCAACCTTCGGCGCGGCAACTTTCGCCGATTTCGCTAAGCGTTCCTGCGCTGCGGCCAAGCCCTTCTGCAAGCTCGCTATCATGGTCGATTTATCCTGACTCGCTCGAGAAAGGTCATTCACTTGCGTCTGTAAATCGTCTTTCACTTTTGCCATGGAGGTCAGCTGACTCTGTAATTGAGCTTTTTCCATCGTCGCACTCTGGAGCTCGGATTGGAGTTGTTCGATTTGTGTTTGGAGCGCCGGAGGCCAGTAATCGCACCCGGATACACTCACCGAGACGAGCGTTATGGCGGCTACCGCAACCAGGTTACGCACCATCGCTGTTCGAATCATCGGGATTCTCCTTTCAGTGTGAACGAGACGATCGACTTCACTCACTATCAGGATCGAGAGACAAACCGTGGGCAGCCAACTGTGCAACGATGTCTTCTCGATCGATCGCGCCATCGCGAATGATTCGAATCGGGCCTTGCACATCAATCACAGTGGACGGTTGCCCACCGGGTGTCGGTCCAGCATCGACGATCAGATCAAGAGCGTCGCCAAAATAGTGCCAAACTTCTATTGCGGTCGTAGGCGGCGGCATACCTTCACGGTTCGCACTGGTGCCGGTTAGAGGCCCGACTCGCCGCAAGAGCTCACAGAGCGGCTGCCAGGCACTGAAACGAATACCAACAGAGCGAGTCCCCGCCGTGACCGCGTCAGAAAGTCCAAACGCTGCGGGAAAGACTATGGTAAGAGGCCCGGGCCAGAAGGCATTCATCAGAACGGTGGCAGCAGGGGGAATAGTCTGAACGAGGAGCCCCAATTGAGACTCCTCTCCTATGAGCACCAGAATCGGTTTTCCCTTCGACCGGCCTTTGAGCTGCCACAATCTTGCAAGCGCCTGCTCGTTATATGGAGTTACCGCAAGTCCGTAGAAACTTTCTGTCGGCAGGGCGATGAGTCCATTTTCTGCGATCACCTGATGGATCCTCTCAGCAAGCGCTGAAACGGTGGATGCATTGTATCGCTCGATCGTTGCCACGGCAGAAACCATCAGTCCCCTTCAGCGTGCTGTATGGCGGGAGAACGCACGGCGCGCGATATCTGTCCTATAGTGAGCACCTTCAAATGTAATCGACTTGGTCACACGATAGGCCTCAGCTTGCGCGGATTCCAGTGTTGCTCCGCGTCCTATCACTCCCAGCACCCGACCTCCGGCTGTAACGACCTCGGTGCCAACCCGTGCCGTACCGGCATGAAAAATCCTGCTTGCCGCATCGGTCTGGTGCGGTAAGCCATGAATGATGTGGCCGGTCTGATAGGCCCCAGGATAGCCTTTAGATGTCATGACCACGCACACCACCGTATCATCATGCCAGTCCACGGCTAGTTGATCAAGGCGATGCTCGACCACCGCCTCTATTACTTCCAGTAAGTCGGTCTTCAACAACGGGAGGACAACCTGCGTTTCAGGGTCTCCCATTCTCGCATTGAATTCCAAGGCATAGGCGGTGCCTTTCACAATCATGAGTCCGGCATACAGCACCCCCTGAAACGGACAGCCCATGCGAGACAGCGCTTCGACGGCAGGATACAGGATCTGCCGGGTGACCTGTTTACACAATGCTTTGGTCCCAAGCGGGGCAGGACAATAGGCCCCCATACCTCCGGTATTGGGGCCCGTATCACCGTCTCCAACACGTTTATGATCTTGTGCCGGCAACATCGGCACCACAGTCAGACCATCCGTGAATGCCATGATCGTCAGTTCTTCGCCGTCAAGAAACTGCTCGATCAAGACGCGCTGACCGGCTTCACCGAACCGCGATTGCTCCATCGAATCACGGACCGCCTGTTTAGCTTCTTCACGCGTCGCCGCAACGACCACGCCCTTTCCCTGCGCCAATCCGTCGGCCTTCACGACCACAGGAAGTTCGTGCTGATCGAGATACGCCAAGGCCGGGGCGACTTGATCAAAACTTTGCGCGTTCGCCGTAAGAATCTTTGCCCGGTTCATGATCTCTTTGGAGAAGACTTTGCTGGCTTCGATGCGCGCAGCGCCTTTCGTGGGACCAAAGACTTTGAGCTTCGATGAACGAAACTCATCGACAATACCCAACGCCAATGGGGCTTCCGGCCCGACGACTGTCAGGTCAATCTGCTCCGACTGCACAAAGGCTTTGAGTCCGGCAAGATCGTTGGCGTCAATTGGAACACAGGTCGCAAGCGATTCGACCCCCGCATTGCCAGGAGCACAATAGAGCGTTGGCTTACGGGGACTTTGCGAGAGCTTCCACACGATCGCGTGCTCGCGGCCCCCACTGCCAACGACAAGAATTTTCATGGGTGCTTGTATCGCATAAAGAAAAAGCGGCTGCTCAAAATGGTTTCTCGCAAGGCCGCAGGAAGCCCGGTCACCGAGGCGTACGCTTCGGTACGTTGAGCGTGGCCGGGCGATCGAGAACGACGCGAGAGGCCATTTTCAGCAGCCGCTCAATGGCGGAAATGGCGCATGCCCGTCATAATCATCGCCACCCCTTGCTCATCTGCGGCTTTAATGATTTCGGCATCGCGAATCGAACCGCCGGGCTGAATGACCGTGGTAATTCCCGCCTGAATGGCGGCATCCAACCCATCCCGGAACGGAAAAAACGCATCCGACGCCATCACGCACCCCTTGATCGGCATCTGGGCCTTCATCGCCGCAAGCTTCACGGAATCGACGCGACTCATCTGGCCGGCGCCAATACCTACCGTCTGCCCCGGCTTCGCATAGATAATCGCATTCGACTTCACATGTTTGCAGACCTTCCACGCAAAGGCGCAGGCCGCATACTCCTCGTCCGTCGGTTTGCGCATGGTCGGCACGTTAAGTGCCCTCAGGTCGGTTAACGTACCGAGATCCCGGTCCTGTGCAATCAAACCGCCGACCAATTTCTTGAGATCGAAACCCTCTTGCTTCACCTTCGTAAGCGGCCCGACGTCGAGCAAACGCAGATCCTTCTTGCGCTTCAACTCTGCAAGAGCATCGTCGGCAAATCCTGGCGCAATGACCACTTCTACGAACGTGGAGGTAATTTCTTTTGCTGCGGCCAAATCCACAGGTCGATTGAATGCAATCACGCCACCGAACGCCGAAATAGGATCAGTCTCCCGGGCCTTCACATAGGCCTCGACAGGCGTCGCGCCGAGCGCCACGCCGCAGGGATTATTGTGCTTGATAATGGCCACGGCAATTTCATCGTACTCTTTTGCCAGTTCGAGCGCCGAATTGGCGTCCAGGAAATTGTTATACGACATCGCCTTGCCGTGCAGGATCTTTCCACGGGATACCGATGGTTCGGTCGAATGCAGTTCTCGATAGAAGGCTCCTTGCTGATGCGGATTTTCTCCATAGCGAAGCATCTCCGCTCGTTCAAACTGCAAGGACAATATTGTGGGAAACTTGACCTCGCTGCCCTGCACCTGCTTTTCGAGATATCCGCCAATCAAACTGTCGTAGCGCGCCGTATGCTGAAAGACCTTCATCGCTAACTCACGACGCAACTCACGCGATGCCGTTCCCGTCTTCGCGGCATCGAGTACGCGCTGATAATCGGCCGGGTCTACGACCACCAAGACATCTTCGTGGTTTTTGGCGGCGGAACGCAGCATCGACGGCCCCCCGATATCGATATTTTCAATGGCCTCTTCGAAGAGACAATGGGGCGTTGCGATCGTCGCTTCGAATGGATAGAGGTTGACCACAACCACGTCGATGGGGCCAATCCCCTGCTGCTTCATCTGCTCGACATGGGCAGGCACCGAACGCCGTCCAAGCAAGCCGCCATGAATCTTGGGGTGCAGTGTCTTGACACGGCCGTCCAGAATTTCCGGTGAGCCTGTATAAGCCGCCACATCGGTCACCGTCACACCGGCCTCTCGCAAAGTTTTCGCCGTACCTCCGGTCGAAAGGATCTCGGCGCCCAGAGCTTCAAGCCCTTTCGCCATGTCCACCACACCTGTCTTGTCTGACACGCTGATTAATGCCCGCTTGATGCCGGCCATAGAGGACTCCTTACGTGACAATCGTTGGCAGTGGAGCCCCACGGCTTTACAGCCGTGGTCCCTTTTGTGTCTTCGGCGGAACCCGCCGAAGCGTGTCCTCCTTCGCCAAGGCTTCGGAGGACACCCGCTGCGCATTCCTCCACGGCTTGACAGCTGTGGCTTCCTGCGTAGGCGGGTGACATACATTCGGAAAGCGCGCGAAGAATAGCAAATGAATATCAGCCTGACAAGTGGATTTGAACCTCGCTGCCTTCGCAAATCGATTCATCCATGTCACCCCAGATTAGGTTATCAGTAATATTCATCATTATTCGTGGTGACACAGCATCAGAAACCGGATGAAAGAGACCCCGGCTAGAGGTCGAACAGATAGAACTCTCTTCTCACCACCGTTCTCCCACAGGTTAGTGATTGAGAACACACGCACGCCTGAACGCGGCAGACTAAAATAATCCAATGACGGCTCAAATCCTGTCTGGAATGAGCCCCCGTAGTATGGTAGGGTGAGGAAATTTAATCAGCCACCGTCCGTCTGAGAGTTGATTCATGACGCGCAGAGCTATTCTAGGCGCAGGCGCTGTCGCACTTGCTTTTCTTGTCGCGATCTGCATCCCGCGCCATCTTCCAACATCGACAGCCTCGATCGCCCTCACTCCTGCCTCCTTTCAAGCGCGTTTAGAGCACGGAACGCTGACCCTCCGCGGCTCTCTCCCCAATGAAACCATCAAGGCCGCAATCCTTCAGCGAGCCCAAGAGCTATATGGATCAACACCAAACCGCATCGTCAATCAGTTGGTAGTAGACTCAGAAGTGGGACCTGCATCCTGGGCCGGCGATGTCCCCAAAGTCCTCCCCATCTTAGGGCACATGAAGGAACGAGGATCCATTATCATCGATGGGCGCTCGATTGTCCTCAGCGGCCTAGTCGACGACGATCGTGCCAAAGCCACCGTGCTACGAGATATCGCTCCTCTTAGGCTGTCAGGGCTTGAACTGGAAGATCATATCCTTACCACTCAGGCCGCAACTCCCTCCCCCTCGCTCCAGAAGAAAATAAATGAGATCATCTCGCACGGCTCGATCGAATTTGAATCGAACACCACGACGCTACTCCCCCGTGGCCGCGCCATACTCGACCAGCTGATGCCCTTATTACGTCAAAGCCCCCACACAGCCATAGAGATTGGCGGTCATACGGATAAGTACGGCGCGGTGGACTATAACTTTGAACTCAGCCGCCAACGCGCGGAAGCCGTGCGACAGTATTTCATCAGCCACGGACTAACCAATGAGTTCAACGCCGTCGGCTATGGCGCCTCTCGACCGCTGTCGGGGGTCGGTTACCAGCGCAACCGCCGCATCGAATTGCGCGTGAAAGGAGTGAGTGACCTATGATCGTACTCATCGGCCAGATCCTGGGATGTCTCCTCGTCGCGGCAGGGATCGGCGGCGTGGTCGGATGGTTCCTGCGGCAGACGTCCCCAGGGCCGCACACACAAGAGTTCGAAGACACGAACACCGCGCTCAGCCTCAAAGAAGAGATGCTGGAAAGTGCGCAGTTTGAGCTGAAAGTCCAAGCTGCCGGGATGAAGGTTCTCGAGAGCAAGGTCCTCGAAGCGGAAGAGCTTCACCGATCGACCAGCCAAGAAATTTCAGAACGGAATGACCGGCTCCAGGCGCTACAAGAAGAGTTAGCCGTTCGTACGCAGCGGCTGACGGGCTTGGAAGCGCAAGAAGCCGCTATTCAGCAGCGTGTGAGGGAGTATGCCGCGACCGCTGCCGCGCAGTCGGAGGAAATTCAGACACTCCAACGCCAATACAAGGTCGCTCAACAGACAATCCAGTCGAATGAGCAAGAACGGCGAGACTTTCAACGCCGTATCGCCGAGATGGAAGCTGCCAGTGCGGAAAACGATCGGCTCCACTCACGTGTGGAGGAACTCGAACCGGCCCAAGGACGGGTCCATTGGCTGGAAGTTCAACTCTGTGACCGAGATGCTGAGTATCGAGCCGCACTGCACCAACTCAACAGCCAACTCGTCGAACGAGATCAGCGCATCGGCAAACTAGAGTTCCTCTCTCAACATCTTCAGGAGCATGAGCAGGCAATTGCGCACTGGGAAACCAAATACGCCCGCGCCATCACACAACATGACGCGCAGATCGCTGCGTTACAGCAGCAGCTTACCGCGCAAGAGCCACTCCGAGCCCAACTCCAACTCAATGAAGAACTCCTGCACGAGCGAGCCGAACAAATCAACGGACTGCAGCAACGAATTCAAGCGTTCGAAACACAGCAGCAAGATTTGGCAGATCAAGCGAAAACTGCGGGAGAAAAGCAAGAGGAGATCGCTCGCCTCCGTAAGCGTCTGGTCGAAGTGAGAGCGGCACTCCGCATCAAGACTGACGGGGGATCTGTCGCTCCTCGCTTGAAGACCCGCCCGAACGGAAGTCAACTGAGTTTGGAGATGGAACAGGCGAAAGCGGCGAAGGACAAACTGAAAGACAAACCGAAAGATGGGCCCAAAGACGACTTGAGTAAGATTCACGGAATCGGTCCCGCCTTTGCGCGGACACTCTACAAAATGGGATTGTACAGCTATGGTCAGATTGCGCGTTGGACGCCGGAAGACATCAACAATGTTGCAAAGAAGCTCTACACGGCGCCCGACCGGATCAAACGAGATAATTGGATCGCCGGCGCAAAGCGGCAACATCGTGAGAAGTACGGAGAAAACCTCTAACCCGAGCCTGACCTATCAATTCACGTCGGCTTCACTGCCTCTCTGATTGACCTCACCGTCTTGTAGGCTTATGCCTACACCCCTACCTTAGAGGGGGTAGATCAGCTCCTAGAGTTCACGTATGCATGAACGAACTTCTTTGCCGATAGAATTATTCTCCCGACATCATCACCTCCAACACAGAGGCAGTGCGTTCATGAACAGTCTTAGGATCACCAGAAACATATTGTGGGTTTGTTTGTGTATGTGTGCGGCGACCTTCGGCCTCAATGCCTGCAGCGACACGAACAATGTGTCATCTCCTGAATCTACGCCTGCGCCACCGGCGCCCTTGGTTATTACAACAGGTACGCAACTGAACGGAACCGTTGGCACAGTGTTTAGCCGGCAATTGAGGGCAGAAGGTGGAACCCCGCCCTATACCTGGTCGATGAATGGGGCACCACCAGCGCCAGGCCTTACATTGAATTCTGCTGGGCTGATCAGTGGAACTCCCACTGCCTCTGGCCTCACCACACGTACCTATCGAGTCACTGACACAACGAATCAGTCGACCCCAAAAGAACTGAACATCTCGATTGAAGATGCTGCTTCATCGGTGTCGAGGGCAGGGATTGCGTCGATCACAGCCGGCATTCAAACATCACCGACAATCACGCCGTTCACGCTTCCGACTGGGACGGTGAACGTGGCCTACCCGACTATCCAATTAGAGGCGTCTGGCGGAATACCACCGTATATGTGGTCGGTCTCTCCTGCGTTGCCCAATGGATTGGCCCTCAACCTGCTTGGACCAGGAATCATCAGTGGAATTCCGCTGAATGCGAGTCCTGTTCCAACAACGTATACCTTTACGGTTATGGATTCGACGGTACCAACTGCTCAGTTGAGTACACTGACGCGAACTCTCACCATCAATGCCGCGCTGACGATCGACACGGGCCTACCGACCGGTCCCCCACTGCCGGCAGGGACTGTCGGCCAGCCATATCACGCGTTATTGTCGGCGTCAGGAGCAACGGGCCCAGGAACCTATACCTGGTCGATTGTTGGAGATCTGCTCCCGGCTTCAGGTCTGCAGCCGTTGAGTTCAGGCGGAGTCATGAGTGGGATACCGACCACCCCTGGATCGTTTACGAGAACCTATCGCGTGCAGAATAGTACTGGAGTAGCCGTCACCAAATCGCTGACCCTCAACGTCAATGCCACGTTGAGCATGGATACTGATAATGCCACCTTGCCGTTGCCTTCTGGCCATGAGAACCAACCCTATGGCCCCGCGATACTGGCAGCCTCAGGTGGGACACCGCCCTACACCTGGTCGGTCACTCCCGCACTCCCGGCTTCTCTTACCTTGAACAACGTAACCGGCGACATAACCGGATCGCCGGATGTCGGTACCGTTGGGACAACGTCTCACACGTTTACCGTGCAGGATTCCGCGAGTCAGTCAGTGAAGAAGACCTTACATGTGACGATCAATCCGTAGCAGGATGTCATCGCACCACCGATTCTCAGCAGCGAGCCAAGCTGGCTGTGGAAATTCGCGTATGTACTCCCTTTCCCATGCGAGCGAGAGCGGAAAATCTTCTGCCGGCGACTTGTGCCCATCCCACCGCTAAATTTCCCGTAGGATCATTGGTTTGGCTCAATAAACGCAACAAACAAGACCCCCCTCCCCTACAACCCTCCTGGTAGAAAGACACCAGGCCTTCTCCATTGCTAGGGTAGACACGAGTCTACCAAACCAATTATTATATTGCCCCTGCTTAAGACGGCTCGGTTTCCGAGCGTGCGCATGAAGATCACTGTCCCAGGATCGAACACATGATTGAGATCGCCTGATGCAATATCATTCTTCCCCGCGAAACATTGTGTTCACAGTTTTCTTCTCGATACTCGCGGCCCTCGCGCTGAACGCCTGCGGCGACACCAATAATCTGTCTCCACCTCCTGGGCCAGCACAACCAGGACCATTGACGATTCTCACATCCTCCCCGCTTCCTGCCGGAACAACGGGTGTACCCTATGACATCACGCTCGCATTGAGTGGGGGAACACCACCCCATGCCTGGAGCCTGGCACCTGGATCGCCGGAATTACCAACCGGGCTCACGCTGAATCCATCCACTGGAAACATTTCAGGGACACCCACGGCCGTTGTGACCAGAAATACTGAGTTTAGGTTGCAGGATTCAACGGGACAGTCGGTCCAAAAAGTTCTCTCGATGACCATCAATCGCGCGCCAACCCCGTTGGCCATTCTCACAAACTCACTCGACCCTGGCTCGATCAATCAATTCTACGCAGAAGCGCTGAGCGGCACGGGTGGCACCACGCCCTATACCTGGGGTCTCAAGGCCGGCTCGCCACCTCTCCCAAGCGGCCTCACGCTCAGTAATAATGGCGTCATCAGCGGGACGCCGACTGTGACCAGTAATGCCACTCATACGTTTACACTGACAGATGACACACCGCAGACGGTCGAAAAATCTCTGCCGTTGTCCATCAGGGCAATCCCTCTGTCGATCACGACTAGCTCGCCGCTCCCCCAAGGAACAGTAAACCAACCCTATAGTGAACAATTGGCAGCTTCAGGGGGCACAGGGACCTATACATGGAGCCGCATCGCCGGCTCTCCCGAGCGGATTGACTCTCAATGCCTCGACGGGTCAGATAACCGGCACCCCGTCGGCGTGAGCAGTATCGACACATACGTTCACCGTCACTGATCAAACTCCACCTACACCCCAAAGAGTGTCCAAGGCTCCTTCTCAGTATCGGCGCGGCACGCCAACGCTGACCATTACGGTGCCGGCAGAATTCCTTGCCGAATGGTTCAGCGGTTCACCCTACAGCACCACTCTCGATGCCACCGGTGGAACGGGGCACACACACTGGAGTATTATCAATGGAAGTTCCCCACGGCTTATTACTTGCCTCCTCTACAGGCGCGATTACTGGCACGCCGCAGGTGGCTAACGGAACGACATCCTTGACGGTTCGGGTTCAAGATTCAGGAACACCGCAGCAGTCAGCACAAAAACTACTGTCGATCACCATCGGTCTACCATCGCCACCAAACATCACAGACGACATCTCTTCCAAATGGGTCATTCGGCAATTCATATAATCAGACGCTGCAGGTGACCGGCGGAATCGGTTCTCTCGCCTGGGGTGTAATCACTGGTGCACTTCCACCAGGTATAGGCCTTAATGCATCAACCGGGCAGATTTCAGGCACGGCAACTCAAACTGGCACGTTCAACTTTACGGTCCAGGTCACAGACGACATTCCGCAGTCTGATACGCAGGCTCTCTCGATCACGATCAATCCTCCGTCTCCGCCATCAATTACGGCACCGTCTTCGCTCCCGACTGGCACTGTTAACCAAGGCTATCCCAATACAACTTTAATAGCATCGGGAGGTACCGCACCTCTCACATGGGATCCAGTGGTAACCCCCGCTTTGCCCAGTGGACTTTCTTGGGATGCAGGAACGCACACCATCAGCGGTACTCCTCAAAATGGGAGTCAAGGCACAGCGAATCACACATTTACTGTCCGAGATTCCACGAACCCGGTTCAAGCTGCTTCGAGAACCTACTCACTGACCATTAACCTTCCCGCGCCACCGAGTATCACGACCACGTCACTTCCGAATGGGACAGTGACCCAGCCCTACAGCCGGACCGTGCAGGCGACTGGAGGAACCGGGGCCCTCACCTGGAGTGTCAGTGCTGGCTCACTGCCAACCGGTCTGAATCCCATTAATCCCTCGACGGGCCAGATTACAGGTACGCCGTCAGTGGCAGGAAAATTCGACTTCACCGTACAGGCCACTGACACCCTGAACCAATTTGATACCCAAGCCCTGTCGATCACGATCGTTCTTCCCGCTCCACCGAATATCACGACCACCTCACTTCCGAATGGGACAGTAGCCTCAGCCTACAACCAAACCGTGCAAGCCTCAGGAGGAACCGGGGCCCTCACCTGGAGTGTCAGTGCTGGCTCACTGCCAACCGGTCTGAATCCCATTAATCCCTCGACGGGCCAGATTACAGGTACGCCGTCAGCGGCCGGCACGTTTAACTTCACGGTAGAGGTCACTGACACATTGTCCCAATCGGATACTCAGGCTTTCTCGATTACGATCGATCTTCCAGCACCGCCGAATATCACACCCAGGACGTTTCCGAATGGGACTGAGGGAGCGCCCGGCTACAACGAGCAGGTGCAGGCTACTGGAGGAATCGGAAACCTTAGTTGGACAATTATAAGCCCAGGATTAGGACCTTTACCGCCAGGCTTAGACATCGATCCGAACACAGGGGTGATTTCAGGTGAACCAACTACGACAGGTACATTCCCTTTCAGGGTTCAAGTCACAGACACAATACCTCAATCCGACACAGAAGACTTTTCGATCACGATTGACGACCCGTAACATGACATCTTTTGCGCCTATGGAACTGATCGCTTGCCATTAGGCCTCTCTGGCTGATCGCAAGCGATCTTCCTCTCTCTTCCCCGACCCTCACAATAGGGTGCCTGGCCCACGCTGAACCCCCTGCCTTCCAATCTACGAGTCGACGCGCCGAAGCGATTTAGCGTATTGCCACTCGATCTCGCCTGTGTACCCCCATTACGATGAGAGCAATTCTGCCGGAGACTTGTGCGGTGGTTCGAGCCCGCACCGCCGAATCCCCCGCGGCAAAGAGATCTTGTTCAGTGGGATCATAGTTGGTTCGATACACGCAGCAAACAGATCCCCTCCCTTACAACACTTCTATAGAAGGGCACCAGGCCTCTTCATTAGGATAGAAATTGGTCCCCTAAACCGATTACTATGCTGCCGTGGTTGAGCAAGCTTGGTTTCCGAGCGTGCGCGCGAAGAGCACTGACCAGGAACCAACACGTAATCGAGGTCGTTTGATGCGGCAGCATCCTTCCCCGCACAACATTGTGTTCACTGTTCTCTTCTCGATACTCATGGCCTTGTCTTTGAATGCTTGCAGCGACACCAACAATGTGTCTGGTCCTGAATCGTTATCGTCGGATGCACAACTTTCCAGCTTGACGGTCACCCCCGGGACACTCCAGCCGGTATTCTCAGGCGATGTCGCCAACTATACGGTGGATGTCACCAGCAACGTAGCGAAGCGTCACGGTCACGGCACAACCGCAGGACTCTGGGGCCACGGTCAGCATCAATGGCCAGACGACAACCAGTCGGTCGGTATCCCTCGGAGCACCGGGGTTCAGTACCCCGCTCACAATCGTCGTGACGGCTCCGAACGGGAGTCAGAACATCTACCTTGTGACCGTGAATCGGGCGGCACTTGCGGGCAATAACAGTCTCCGGAGTTTAACCGTGTCACCGGGCCCCTTGGCCCCCGCGTTTAATGCGAACACGCTGAACTATTTCGTAAACGTCGACAGCACCGTGAACAGCGTCACAGTGACCGCCCCCTTCAGGATACCAATGCGAGCATGACGGTGAACGGACAGGGAACCCCCTCGGGCCAGGCGCGGACCATTACCCTTAATGGAGCCGGATCGAGCACACCCATCACGATTATCGTGACAGCACAAAATGCCACTCAGAAAACGTACTTGGTGGCAGTGCAACGGGCGACACTCGGGGGGAATAACAATCTCCAGAGCCTGACCGTGTCGCCGGGCACCTTCTTCCCCGCGTTTGATGCGAGCACGACGAGCTATTTCGTGAACGTCGACAGCACCGTCACCAAGGTCTCGGTGAAGGCCACCCTTCAAGATGCCCAAGCGAGCATGACGGTGAACGGGCAGGGAACCCCCTCGGGCAAGGCGCGGACCATTACCCTTAATGGAGCCGGATCGAGCACACCCATCACGATTATTGTGACAGCGCCAAATGGCGCTTCCAAACCGTACTCGGTGGCGGTGCAACGGGAGGCACTCGGGGGGAATAACAATCTCCAGAGCCTGACCGTGTCGCCGGGCACCTTCTTCCCCGCGTTTAATGCGAGCACGACGAGCTATTTCGTGAACGTCGGCAGCACCGTGAACAGCGTCACAGTGACCGCTTCCCTTCAGGATACCAATGCGAGCATGGAGGTGAACGGACAGGGAACCCCCTCGGGCCAGGCGCGGACCATTACCCTTAATGGAGCCGGATCGAACACACCTATCACGATTATTGTGACAGCGCCAAATGGTGCTTCCAAAACGTACTCGGTGGCGGTGCAACGGGCGGCATTCGGGGGGAATAACAATCTCCAGAGCCTGACCGTGTCGCCGGGCACCTTCTTCCCCGCGTTTGATGCGAGCACGACGAGCGATTTCGTGAACGTCGACAGTACCGTCGCCAATGTCACGGTTACGGCGCAAGCGCAGGACGCTGGGGCCACGGTCAGCATCAATGGCCAGACGACAATGACAGGCCTGTTCGTCACACTGGAGGCCGCAGGGACGCCCACTATCATCACAATTATCGTGACAGCGCCAAATGGCGCTCAGAAAACGTACCCGGTGACCGTGAATCGGTTGGCGATTGTGCTTTCGGGAAACAATAATCTATCAGCGTTAGACGTTTCAGCGGGGGCACTTGCCCCCGCGTTCAATGCCACGACCATTGGTTATGATGTGTTGGCTCTAAATACGCCAGCAAGTACCACGGTCACCGCGACGGTGGCAGACTCCACAGCGACATTGACGATTAACGATTCGCCAGCGACTTCTGGGGTGCCTTCAGCACCTATTGCTCTGGTGGGAGGGGGAGTGGCGAATCCGATTTTCATCATCGTCACCGCAGAAGATGGAACACCGAAAACCTATACAGTAAATATCACACCACCTTGAGCTAGAATGGAGCAAGAGATAGAGTCATTGCTTGACCGTGTAACTTGCTCCACATACACCTGATCGATCCCTCCTACATTCCGGACTGCTCTTCCGCTGAATGACGGAATCGGCAAAATTTCCAGAACGTTGGCGGGTGTCAAATATCCCCTAAATATTCCCTTCCCAATCGAGTAGCAGCGGAAGACCTCCTGCGGCGACTTGTAGAACCACTCACGCATCGCGCCGCCTAACCCCATTATTCATGAACACTTCTGCTGCAAGCGCCGATCCGCTGCTCTTGCGAGTGAAGCGTCGTTCGTGAAGCCTGACGCGCAGGACGGAATGAGTATGTTTGATTGTTGCATGCGAAATACGAGATGGGCTTCACGAGGAACGCGCACGGGCATTTTCGCGGCAAACCGTCATAAATCATGCGGACTCGTCCTCTACATTGGTAGGGTGAACACGGTCTACTGTGGGGTGGACACAAACCTACTACACGACTACCGTGATCCTATGCTTGGAGAGAATAGAATTTCGAGCGAACCTCCGAAGAGCACTGACCAGAAACCGACACGTAAACGAGGTCGTCTGATGCGGCATCATCCTTCCACGCAGAATATCGTGTGGACCGTTCTCTTCTCGCTACTAACGGCACTGGCTCTACCCGCCTGCGGCGATACCAACAACGTATCGGGTCCTCCTGCTGCCTACCCACCACCAGCCCCAGGCTCGCCAGTCGCCAATGCAGGCCTCAGACCTAAGAAACATCCGCCCAGGCCAAACCATCACTTTGGACGGCAGCACCAGTTTCGACCCCGAAGGAGACCCGCTCACCTATAGTTGGTCCCTCAGCTACCGCCGGCCGGAAGCGCCGCAGTCCTGGCGAATCCGACCAGCGTGCGGCCGACCTTTACCGATTGATCGCGACGGCGACTTATGTCGCCGCAACTTATTGTGAACGATGGCCTCCTGAACAGTGCGCCCGACATCGCAATCTTCGGCAGCAACAATGTCGCGCCGGTCGGCCAACGCCGGCCCCGACCAAGGCGGAGCGGCCCCGGGTTCGGATCCATCACTCTGAATTGGCAGCGGCAGCTCCGATGCCAACGGAGACCCGCTCACCTATAGTTGGTCCCTCAGTACGCCGGCCGGAAGCGCCGCAGTCCTGGCGATTCCCACCAGTCGTGTCGCCAACCTTTACCGTCGACCGCGCCGGCGACTATGTCGCACAACTTATTGTGCACCGATGGCACAGTGCCCAGCGCACCCAACAGTGTCACTATTACCAGCAACAATGTCGCACCGGTGGCCGATGCCGGCCCTGATCAAGACAATATAACACCAGGTGCCCTTATCACCCTGAATGGCAGCGGCAGCTCCGATGCCAACGGTGATGCACTCACCTATAGCTGGTCACTCACCACCAAGCCAGCCGGCAGCGCCGCAGTCCTGGCGTTCCCACCAGCGTGTCGCCAACCTTTACCGTCGACCGCGCCGGCGAC
This sequence comes from uncultured Nitrospiraceae bacterium, assembly GCA_963748375.1. GTDB lineage: Bacteria > Nitrospirota > Nitrospiria > Nitrospirales > Nitrospiraceae > Palsa-1315. Next base: position 78,003 of record CAVVIR010000030.1, on the reverse strand, counting down.
TATGTCGCACAACTCATTGTGCACGATGGCACAGTGCCCAGCGCACCTAACAGCGTGATCGTCAATACCAGCAATGTCGCGCCAGTGGCCAACGCCGGCCCCGACCAGGGCGGGGTGATCATCGCTTCACTGATTACCTTGGACGGCAGTGCTAGTTTCGACGCCAACGGAGATCCCCTCACCTATAGTTGGTCCCTGAATGTGCCAGCTGGCAGCACCGCAACCCTGACAAATCCCGCCAGCCTTTCGCCGACCTTTACTGTCGATATCGCTGGTAATTATGTCGCGCAGCTCATTGTGAACGACGGCACAGTAGGCAGTGTACCCGATAGCGCGATCATTTCCCCGCCAACTGACATCACCTAGCAGTCCGCCCCGATCAATGGGCGACAGAGATGTGGGCATCGGACACTCCTGTGAGGTCATTGCTCGCTTTACATCTTACCCTCCTATGGCGCCGCACTCATGGCTCACCAATACCCTCTTCCCGCACTTCGCTACGCACAAGTGACGCAATGCTCGTACCTACCTTCGTAGGGCAGACCCTATGAAGGTGCGCCTTGTATGATGCGGACATAATTCGTGGAGCGGCTGCACATCGTCTCCCTGCAACGATTTGCGTGGATCGAGGGGAGACAATGTGTGGAGGGTGAGACATGTTCCATCATGTGCAGGAGGTTCGCCTCTTTTTCACAACAGTCTTTGAATGTGAGTCCTGCGATTTTCTGCAACTTACCGAGAAGAACGTCGTACCTCTTTTGGAGTGAACCCTATGTCGCTGATCCATTTTCATCAACACAGCCTGAAATATCGTCGCGAGTTCATCACACATTCATTTCAAATTATTCTTTTGGCATTGGTCTATGCCTCAAGTCTAGCCTCCTGTGGTGACACCAATAATGTTTCGCCTCCCCCTGCCGGGCCAGGGCCGTTGACGATCGCTACCCAATCACCCCTCTTGAGCGGTACGGTCAATCAGCCCTACGCTGCCGTCGTAGGCGGTTCAGGGGGGACGACACCCTATACATGGAGTCTCGCAAGTGGATCTCCAGCCCTACCGGCAGGCCTCTCATTGAATGCAACAACCGGCGCAATCGTCGGGACACCGACTGCCCTTATAACAACGACTCCGATATTCCAATTGCAAGATGCGTCGTCGCCAGCTGGGTTTGTTCAAAAACCCTTGACGATCTCGATCTTGACTACCCCGCAGGTCTTGTCGATGACAACTGCATCGCTTCCGAAGGGTATTGTTAATCAACCCTACCCCAACACGACGTTGGCAGCGACAGGCGGTTTCCAGCCCTATACATGGTCGGTGAACCCTGCGTTGCCAAACGGGTTACAACTCAATATCGTATCGTCGGGCACGATCAGTGGCACTCCGCTGGCTGGAACGGAAGGCACCACAAACCACACGTTCACCGTGACCGACTCCACGACCCCCATCAATCAAACGAGCGACCGACAACTATCCTTGACGATCAGTGTAGTCGTGCCACCCCTTACAATCGTGTTCCCTGCCGGAAACACATTACCCAATGGGAGAGTGAATGAACCCTATAGTGAAGCATTCGAGGCATCAGGTGGCACCCAGCCTTACGCATGGTCCGTCTCTCCGGCCCTGCCGGACTGGCTAGCACTCGATGAGTCGACTGGGTCTCTTACGGGCACCCCACCAACTAGAGGCACCTTGAGCCGAATCTATACCGTTCGCGACTCTACATTGCCTACGAATCTCACCGCTTCACGATCGATTTCTCTTCGAATCCGGAACTAACATATATTTTCACCGCGCTCCCCTTGCGACTGGTTTAGCGTCATAGAGCCATCGAAACAAAATATACCCAGCTCGACTTGCCATCTTTCAAAACTTCAGGCGCGCCGCGTATGCCGTCATTTTGCGTGGTCGATCTCAGCAAATTTCTCCATGGCATCATGGACAGGGTCACTTTATCAATAACTTACAGTCTAATTATCGAGTGCTAGAGTTCATATGAATCTGAATCACCTCGATCATGTGAATGATGCACAGACTCTTGAAGTGGCCCCTTGTGATTGTATTGATTCTGTGTACCCTTCCAGCTTGGGGAAATGATCAGTCACCTCCAGACCCTATTGCTACACGCTGGACAGGATTATTCTCCGATCATGATCTCCACGCTCAATCGAAACCGGCCACCCCGTCTCTCTACCAAACCAGTTTCACCGTAACCTCATTTACTCCATCCACGGCTTCATCGCGTCTGCGCGACCTCGCCCCAGAAACCAATCAAGCCCGCACGCAAGGTTTCCTGTCTTCCACCACATGGCTCAATGGAATCTTGGTCACTGAAACTGAGCTGGCCCAGAATCAAGGAGGAGCCGGGTGGCTCCAAAGCAGGATTCCCGGCGATACAACTGGCGATGCGTCACAACGCATGATCCGACTCGGCCTCACGGGCACAGCAGGGTCGGTCCGTTATGGAATACTGTCCCGATCCGCAGGGCAGGCCTTCTTACAAGTGCCGGACCAGACAAGGCGTGAGGTGTGGGGGGAATGGACATCCGGTGGGACTTCGTTTCGGAGCGCGTTCGGGCAACAATGGAATAATGTGATCGAAGACTCTACCCGACCCAGGCTTGAGCAGACCTATGGGAAATTCGGTGTAGCTTGGAAGCGTCCAGTCTGGCCTGAGATCACACTGACCTATGCGCACAACTCCTTGAACAGCACCCTTGACCCTCTCGGCATCGCTCCTCAACGAAACCACAGTCACAGTCTGGAAAGTGCACTCGCCTATGACGGCATGGGCTGGAATGCCCGCCTTGCATCGACCTATATCCTTGGCAACGATCTCCTTCGTGGTGGAGCAGAGTATACGGTGAGGATGCAGACGTTCACAGCGACCGTTCGTCCCTTGGATACCCTGACTATTTCTCCTACCCTAGGGTATCGGGAGGAAGTACGGGATTGGTCGGAAGTCCGAATCCATTCGCCCTCCGCGTCGGTGGCTCTGCAGTACAGGCAGAGTCCTGAGATATTGTTCAGCGCGATGGGCAACTACGCCGGAATACGCTCGAGCGATGGACTCATTGATACGGTGCACATGGGTGGAAGAGGACGGCTTGCATGGGATATCCAGAAATCACGGGAATGGACCACGCTGATCTCCTTAGAAGCCGGCTATAATCGGATGACACATCGCGCCACATTTGCTACAGGCACAGAAGATATCTCTGGTCTCTTACGCGTCGTTCTGGCCTCTCTCTAACCGTCCCGCCATCCATGCGGCCCTCCGCCTATTTTACAATATTGGTTTCCAACTCCGGCTATCAAGACGAGGTTCACGCCAAGGGTTTTGATGTATAACTCATTGAAACTAAATGAACTACGCCTGCCGTTCCCTTTGGAGTTTACCCAACCCTCTAGATTCCCCCCAACGCCCAAGCAGAACTTGCGCATACGATTGGTGGCGTGAATTTATCGCGTCCAAGACCCGTTGGGAGCTGCAGAACTCCTATGAGCTCCTGTTACTCAGGATTCCCATACCAGATGGAGTTTGAGAGCCGAGCAACCCCGGCACATTTTTCCACATATCTGCTAAATTTTACTGAGATCGGCAGGTGCCTGTGTGCCCTTGAGGTAAACCATGAAGAGTGCCGCCATTCTTGCCGTGGGTATTGTGGCCCTGGCTCTCCTTGCCGTGCTCTGCCTCCCGCGACACCTTCCCTCATCGACGGCATCGCCCACTCCGACCCCTGCGAATTTTCATGCGCGCGTGGAGTATGGAACGCTGATCCTCCGCGGCTCACTTCCCAATGAAACCAGCAAGGCCACCATCCTTCAGCGAGCCCAAGAATTATATGGGGCCACGCCAGGCACCATCGTCGATGAATTAGCGGTGGATTCGAGAGGAGGACTTGTCGCTTGGGCCGACAACGTTTCCCAAGTCCTCTCCATCTTTGGCCATATGACAGGACGAGGCTCGATTATCATCGACGGTCGCACGATTGTTGTGAGTGGCCAGGTTGGTGATGATCAGGCCAAGTCTGCAGTGCTACAAACGATTGCCCCTCTGATTCAGACAGGGTTAGAGTTAGAAGATCGTATGCTGATGAGTCCAGCCTCGGGTGGTCCCTCCCCAAAGGTTCACTCACCCTCTCCCTCATTCAAGAAAAATCCCTCTCTGGTGGTAGCCATAGCACCGAAGGCTCCAACCTTCGTACCCTCAACGCGCCCGACGGCTTCTCCAGTGGTGGCTCTGGCCCCAAAGACTCCAACCCCACCGGTAGCCCCATCAATGGCAGAAACTTCCCCTGCCTCGCTACAGAAGAAGTTAAATGAGATTCTCGTGCATGGGTCTATCGAGTTCGAATCGAAGAGCTCGACGATCACTCTCACTAGTTTACCTACATTAGACCGACTAATTGCCGAAATGCGGCAATTCCCATACACAGACATTGAGATCGGTGGTCATACGGACAAGTACGGCGAGCCTGAATACAATCGTCAACTCAGCCAGCGCCGTGCCGATACCGTGCGGCGCTACTTTGCCAAGCAGGGTCTACCCAAGCAGTTCACCGCCGTCGGCTACGGGGCCTCACAACCGTTGTCGGTGTCGGAGACACGTGCCAGCCTCCAGCGCAACCGGCGCATCGAACTACGTGTGAAAGGGCAGCCCGAGTTATGACGCTGTTCTTCAATCACATGTTGGGATGTCTCATCATCGCAGCCGGCATCGGCGGCGCAGTCGGATGGCTCCTGAGACACGTCTCCGCCGACAAGAGCGCGCAACAACTCGCAGACGTCACCGCCATGATGCATCTCAAGGAACAGATGTTGGAGAAGGCCAGGCAGCAGCTGAGAGGAGAGGCCACCGCGAAATTTCAACCAGGAGAAAGTGGGCTGACGACATCCCAAACCCTCAGCCATTTCAACCGAGAGGACTTCACATCGCAAGAGCCGGTTACGAGATCAGAACGTCTCGGCGTCGATATCGATCAACTTCACGCACGATTGCAGGAATCGGAAGAGGCCGGGGGATGGATCGAGTGGCTAGACATACAACTGACGCAACGAGATGAAACGCATCGAATCGCGCTTGATGAGCTCATGCTCCAACTCGCCGAACGAAATCAGCGCATCCGTGAACTCGAACAGCTTCAGAAGCAAGTAGAAGCCCGCGAAGCTGTTCCCGCCGACAAAGCGGCTTGATTACGAAAACGTGCGGTTGAATGCCCCGCCCTTTCGTGCGGGCTTCTTTCCTGCGCGCATCGAATGAGCTCATTGTGATCGTGCGCGTTCTGCGAGCAAGAAGGGCACTCGGCTGCGCCCCAGTTCTCTCGTTTGACTTCCCCTTCCTTCGCTACTAAAATTCCGTTCAATAGGGACTCAGGCAGTGTCCTACCATGAATAGGCATAAGGAGGTGATGCGTTGGCGAAAGAACGGAAATACCGAGGCAAGGTTCCCTTGCATGACAACTATGGCCCTGAGGCCAAGTACGCTGTCGAAGCGGAAGCGCTGTTGCCGACTACGAAGTGGGAAGAAGAAGTCGCCCGTGGACTTGAATTAGGCCTTCCTGGCGCCGATTCCATTAAGGACAAACGGATTCCCACGTTCAGCCGGGGAGAACTCCCTCACTTCGCCGGGATCAACACCTTTGTCAAAGCGCCGTATGTCGAAGACGTACGCAAGTGCGGCCAGTATGACGTGGCCATTCTTGGGGCGCCGTTCGATGGCGGCACAACCTATCGGGCCGGCACACGATTCGGCCCTCAGGGCATTCGCAAAATTTCAGCGTTGTATGGATCCTATAGCTTCGAACTCGGCGTGGATCTGCGGGAGTCCATTTCCATCTGCGATGTGGGCGACGTGTTTACCATTCCCGGCAACATCGAAAAGACGTTCGATCAGGTCAGCAAGGGGGTCTCGCACGTCTACGCCAGTGGAGCCTTTCCTGTCGTGCTTGGCGGAGACCACTCCCTTGGCTTTGCGACCGTACGAGGAATCGCCGAAAATCTAAATGGAGGCAAGCTCGGCATCATTCATTTCGACCGGCATGTGGATACCCAAGAGACCGATCTCGACGAACGCATGCACACCACACCCTGGTTTCACGCGACCAACATGCCCAACGTGCCCGCAAAAAATCTCGTGCAAATCGGAATCGGCGGCTGGCAAGCGCCGCGGCCCGGTGTGAAGGCAGGACGTGAACGGCAAACCACCATCATGACGGTGACCGATTGCGTGGAGATGGGGATTGAAAATGCCGCTAAACAAGCGCTCGAGGTCGCCTGGAACGGCGTTGACGCGGTCTGGCTCAGCTTCGACGTGGATTGCTTGGACGCCGCCTTCGTGCCAGGCACCGGCTGGCCTGAACCAGGCGGGTTCTTGCCGCGCGAAGTGTTGAAGTTTCTTCAAGTCATCGCGGACAGTAAGCCCATCGCGGGGATGGAGATCGTGGAATGCTCTCCGCCCTATGACGCAGCCGAGATCACCGCCCTGATCTCCACTCGCGTGATTATGGACGTCTTAGCCTGCCAGGTGCGCTCCGGCCATCTGCCAAACCGGAAAAAGAAGCTGTAAGAAGTGCGCGTGGGTCCAGATGAGGCGTCTCGCAGCACAATGCGAGATGCCTCATTGCATTTTTCTAATCCATGTTTTTCTCCACGTCGAATGATTCAACCGAGGAACCCCTACGAACATGACTGATGAGCACATACAGCGTCGTGACGCCTAGAATACTGCCCAAGACCAGAGGCGTGGCCCAGAGTTGCCACCAAGGCGCATTGGGTGAGACGGCATAGGCACGCGGCCAGGCGATATTGACGAATTCGAACAGCGACCAGAGGAAGGCCGCCACATTGATCACCAATCCCCAGGCACCCAACTTCAGCTCCCCCAGCGCAGGGTTCCAGCGGCCCGTCAGGCGAGTATAAAGCCCGACCCCGGTGGTCATAGCGAACATGGCATACAGCCCGCCTGTACCGAACTCGATCACCGTGGCCACGGCTCCATCGTTCAGCCCGAACAGCAATCCGAGCCCAGCCAGCAGTACCACGCAGATCACCGCATTACGCGGAATCTTGGAGCCCGTCACCCGGCTGAACACCAGAGGCATGTTGCCCTCGCGGGCCATGGAGTACACAATGCGCGACGTGTATTGCACCATGGATGCCCCGCAGGCCAGGAACGCGATCATCACGATCGCCAGAAAAGGTGCTTCAGCCCAGGCTCCAAAGTTACTGGCAATCACAGGTGTGACGGGATCTGACGTGGCGCTCGTATGGACCAATGTGTCTCGATTGAAGCTCAAGGTCAGGGCGGCGGAGTTGAAGAGCACCACCCCTCCCACCATACAGAGAGACAAGAAGATTGCGCGTGGAACCATCCGTTTGGGGTTATGAGTTTCTTCGGCGATCGTAGAGCAAGCATCGAAGCCGATGAAGGCCCAACCAGAAATGGCGAGCGCCGCCAGAAATGCAGCTGTCTGGCTGGGTGCGGTGCCCGTGCCTAGGTGCTGGAATAGCTCGGAAAAGGAATGCTGTCTAAAAAAAAGAAACAGCAGCAGTGCCACGCCGAACGAACCGACGATTTCCGCATACACACCCAAGGAAATAACGAGCTTAAACACATTCACGTGAGCCAGGTTGAGGAGCGTACAGAGCAACAAAAATATGGCGCCCCACATCACTAAGGAGATCCCTCCGCCACTGTCAAACCCGAAAAAAAGCGCAAGCCACACCCCGCCGGTATAGGCGGTCGTCGTCAGCATGGCGATCGTGGAGCTCACGTAGATGACTCCGGCATACTTCCCGGCTGTGGCACCTCCGAGCTGCCGTGCCCACTTGTACGCACCCCCGGCAATCGGAATCTGCGAGGACAGCTCAGCGTAGACGGTCGCCACCAACATCTGCATGACGAGACAGAGCGCCAGCGCCCCAAACCAACCGCCTCCCGTCACCACCGTCTGCACGCCGATGATCGCGTACAGCCCAGCCACCGGTGATACGGTGGCAAAGCCAATCGTCAGGCTGTTCCAGAGACTCAGGCTGCGGTTGAGTGTTTCGGGAGTACTCGTAGCGGTAACAGGAAGAACCGTATCCGGACTTTCTTTCATTACCATGACAGACCTCTCTGACTTGGCAGCAGGTCTGACTGATCCGGTATGGAAAGAATTATAGAGTGGAAATGCATAGCGAAGCCTCCTTGCCGAGCAGGTTAAAATCCGAGAAGGCCATGTACCTCCAATACATGATCTCCCGGGCTTTTATCCCTCCGTGGAGCCTCGTCATGCGAGACTGGAAACTCTCGGACCAGACACTCCCAGTAAAGGCAGCCGGAACCCTAGTTTCACCTTCAGTGCGATCTTACGATCTTGCGGCAGAAAAATCACCAAAATTATTCCCTACACAGTAGCCGACAAACTCTTCTCTCAGGATTCTGACTGCCGTTGAGCTTGCCATACTACTAGAATTGCAGGTGCGGTCCAGGTCTTCAGGCTTCCCCGTTATGACTTTTGTCCGAGTGCCCGGTCGAGATTGAAGGCGGCGCTGATCAGGGAGAGATGAGTGAAGGCCTGTGGAAAGTTTCCGAGCGCTTCGCCGCTACCGCCAATTTCCTCTGCGTAGAGTCCCACGTGGTTTGCATATCCCAGCATGCGTTCAAAAAGCAGTCGCGCTTCCACGAGTTTGGTGCGATCGACACGCCCGGCTCTGGTTAATGCTTCCACGAGCCAGAACGTACACATATTGAACGTGCCTTCTCCTCCATGGAGGCCGTCTACTCCCGTTGCACTGTCATACCGATAGACCAGGCCGTCGGAGACCAATCCACCATCTTTGGGCGACCGGTTGATCGCCTCCAGGGTGCTGAGCATCCGGGGATCATTCGGTGAGAGAAAGAAGACCAGCGGCATGAGTAAATTCGACGCGTCCAGTGAGTCGCTGTCATAGTGCTGTACGAAGGCGTGACGCTTTGTACTCCACCCTTTGGTCATCACCTCTTCATAGATCTGATCCCTCACTTGGAGCCAGCGCAGTCGATCAGCAGGAAAGGACCGTTTCTGCGCCAAGCGCAGCCCACGATCCATGGCCACCCAACACATGAGCTTCGAGGAGACAAAGTGGCGTTGGCCTCCCCGGACTTCCCACATCCCCTCATCCGGTCGCTGCCAGTTGTCGCAGAGCCAATTCAGTCGCCGCCGTATGCGTGTCCAGACATCGTAGCCGATGGGCATGACATGCTTATTGTAGAGGTAGATCGCGTCCAGGAGCTCCCCATAGATGTCCAACTGCAATTGGCTATAGGCCCCGTTGCCGATGCGTACGGGTCTGGAATCTCGATAGCCGCTCAGGTGATCCAGCGTCTCTTCCTTCAGATCGTGTCGGCCATCGATCCCATACACAATTTGCAACGATCCGTCCGACTCGACCTCTCCGGTACGCGCGTCCAACCACCGCATGAATCCTTCCGCTTCCTCAGTAAAACCGATCCGGAGCAAACCATACAGCGTGAACGCGGCATCCCGAATCCAGGTGTACCGATAATCTCAGTTTCGACCCCCACCGACGCTTTCCGGCAAACTGCACGTGGGGGCGGCGACGATAGCGCTGGTCGGCTCGAACGTCAGCAGTTTCAGCGTGAGCGCCGATCGGTGGACCATTTCACGCCAGCGGCCGGTATAGGTGCATTTCGACAGCCAGCGATGCCAAAAATCCACCGTGCTTTCAAAGAGCGCATTGGTTTCATCAAGCGACGGACAACGCCCGCACGGTCCGTCGGGTTCAGTGCGTCGAAGCACGAAGACGACCGATTGCCCTTCCTGAAGCGAGAAGGTCGCCCGGACGCCGCGATCATCCAGCGTGAGCGGAATCGTGGTGACAAATCCAAGGCTCAGCTCGGGCGAATGAAAGGTCGCCCCCTCTCCCGTCACCGTGGTCTGATATATCGCGCGCGCGTAATCGAATGCGGGATGGCAGCGTACCGTAAACTCCATGCTTCCTCGTACGACTTTTACACGGCGGATCAAGTGATCCTGCCATGGAGAGTCAGGCGCCAAACCCGCCGGCATGAAATCCTCGATTTCGCCGACCCCGCTCGGTGATAGGAAGCGAGTCACCAGCACATTGGTATCCGGCCAGTACAACTGTTTCGAATTGATTCCCTGCCGCGTCGGAGTGATCTCAAATCGTCCCCCTTTGTTGTCGTCCAGAATCGCGGCAAACACGCTCGGCGAGTCGAAGTGTGGAAAACAGAACCAATCGATCGATCCGTTCATGCCCACCAGCGCCGCCGTGCGCATGTTCCCGATAATGCCGTAGTTCTCAATGGGCTGATAGGGCCGTGGGTCTCATCGTGTCAGCTCCTGACAGTGATAGGCATCTGGATCGATCGATATCAGCGTGAGCGGTGAAGAAAGAGGAATATCGATCGGAACGTATTGTGCAGATTGCCGAGCATCTCGTCCAGTCGAAAAACCATCTCTTCGTCCGTCGGCATAGTATATACATCTGATCAACGCACATGGTGGGAATGGATTCGAATGGCCTCAGGGCTGGTCTTAATTCTACGCCGTCGATCATCGGCAGACGATACCTATGCTGTCACTAGGAATACTGTAATACCCCCTGCGACCCAGAACACGCCGAACGCGACACTGCAGTGAGCCGTTTGGGGTGCGCAGTGAGAAGGTCTTGGATGATCGCTCTGATCTTCCCGCGTAAGTCTGGTACCCCCTTCCCGAAGAGAATAGCCGATGCGCCTGCTGCAAGCGCCGCTTCTGCAACCTCCGGCTCTTCACGGTCTGTCAAAACCATGATCTTCATGTCGGGCATCAAGGATTCGAGCTGACGAACCGCATCAAGACTGGGCATCGTCGGCATGCCGGTCATGATGATATGCGGGTACAGCGCCACCGCTGCTGCGATCAGAGCTTTCTCGTCGCTCACGGTCCCCACGGTGCAGAAATCGTCGGAGAGGAGGTTGCTAAGAAACTGGAGGATTTGTGGGTCGTCATCCGCGATCAGAAGTCGGACGTTTTTCATGATATCTCCTTTGCAGTGGTGAGTTTTCCCTCCCTCACCCTTCCTGCCTGCCCACGACAGCCAATTCTGAATATGACTCACGCATGGACTGCGTGTTGAATCGCATAGTCTAGACATTCCAAGAGCACCGTGAATTCGCTTCCTTTGCGGACCCACGCGAACGCCCCACGCTCCACCGCCTCATGCGCCAGGTCGTCCTGTTCTCCGGAGAAGAACACAACAGGAGTTCCCGGCCACTTTGTCCGACAGACCGACAATAATCCAAACCCGTTCATCTCAGGCATGTGATAATCGGTCAGGACGACGTCAATCGAGTGCTTCTCAAACTGTTCCAAGGCTTCCCACCCGTTCGCCGCCCCATAGACCCTGTACCCGGCGCTGACGAGCCGGGCCGAGAGCATGTACCGTAAGTCGAGATCATCATCGACAACCAATACGCTTTTGTTGTTGTGTTCCATCGGCGCATGTCTCCTTTCTTTCTATTCATCTCAACGACGAATGCACTAACATTTCCGAGACATTTCCCCACCAGCTTCGACGGCAGGAATAATCCGAAAGCTACTCATGACCGACGAGAGGCCATGTTCGAGGCACGACGTTGCCATCAATTTTTGACCTGCCTAAATGATACCAATAAGGGCGCCTTCTTGGACCCTAGGAAAATCCCTTGTCTGTTTTTCATTTGATGAAAAGTCTTATCATCAGGTGATCTTAACTTCAGAGCAGCGGCTATGGTGTCCTTAGCCGTTGTTGGTACTGTAGCGCTGTCACATGATCGATTCATGAAGAGATTATGAAAAATTCTTCATCTCATGCTGAATGACCAGGAGAATTTGCTCCTCATCGAAAGCCAAGTAGTTTTACAAAAACGAGCGATTCGAGGGCAGGTGAGAAAGTTATTTTGAGAGATTGCGGGTGGTCTCATGGATTTGAGATTGAGACATTGGAGATAGACGGGTACTCGATCAGTGCGGTGATACGGCTGTTAAAAGCGGTCATAGTCGAGGGAGATTCGGGTGGATTGTCTTAAGTTCAAGTTCCCACAATAGATGTAGGGAACATGAATCATCCGGGAGGGTTGTGCCAACCGCCCCCAATGAGCCGATCCGCTTCGCCTGGACCCCACGTGTTTGCTTCGTACTCGTGCAACGACATCGGGGTGTCGAGAATAGGCTGTACGACGCGCCAGGCCGCTTCCACCCCATCCCCGCGGGCAAAAAGCGTGGCATCACCATTCATGGCGTCTCCAAGGAGACGTTCATACGGATGCATCTCGTCACCCGAGCACTGCTGGGCGACCAGCTCTATTCGTTTGCCCACCATTGACTGTCCTGGGACTTTGGTAGTAGTACCCAAGGCGATCGTCACGTCGGGGCTGAGTCGGAAACGAAAATAATTCGGCAATGGTGGTTCGATCTCGTCCAACACGGGACAACCTGACCGCTTGAACTCGACCAGCACTTCGGTCACCGTGACAGGAAGGCATTTACCAGTGCGCACATAGAACGGCACTCCCGCCCACCGCTCACTGTCAATGTAGAGTCGGAGCGCAGCGAACGTCTCGACCTGAGACTCAGGAGCCACGCCGCTCTCGCGGCGGTAGCCACGGAACTGCCCTCGCACGACATCCGAAGGAACGAGCGGCCGGATCATCTTGAGGACTTTTACGCGTTCCTCCCGAATCGATTCATAATCCCTACTGGACGGTTGTTCCATAAGCAGGCATGCTATCACCATCAGCAAGTGACTTTGCACCACGTCGCGAATTGCTCCCACCTCCTCGTAAAACCGACCGCGACCCGCCACTCCGAACTGTTCGGCCATCGTGATCTCCACACGCTGAATGGAGTGCCGGTTCCACCCGGTTTCAAAGAACGGATTGGCGAAACGGAAGTACATCAGATTCAGGACAGATTCTTTCCCGAGGTAATGATCGATGCGGAAGATGGCCTGTTCCGTGAAATAGCTGTGGAGCGTGCGGTTAAGCTCCTGAGCGGAAACCAGGTTTCGGCCGAAGGGTTTTTCGAGAATCACGCGAGCCCCATCGACGCAGCCTGACTTCGCCAGCCCTTCAATGACTGTTGTGAACAGGCTGGGCGGAATGGCCAGATAATAGAGTGGCCGCTCGGCTCCGCCCAGTTCTTTTCGTAGCGCCTGAAACGTCGTAGGGTCCGCATAGTCAACATGCCTATAGCGCAACAGGCCGCAGAGTTTTTCCCACGCGGCAAGATCGACTTCCCCTTGCTGTTCAAGGCTCTCGTGGGCTCGGGCTTGGAACTGGTCGACCGTCCACGCCGACCTGCCTATGCCGATGACCGGCACATCAAGGTGGCCGCGCTTGGCCATGGCCTGTAGCGCAGGGAATATTTTCTTGAAGGCCAGATCACCGGTGGCGCCAAAGAAGACCAAGGCGTCGGACTGAGATGTACCCATCATGCCCTCTTTCTTTGAGACGATACGCGCTGGCTCATTGCTCAATGTGCCCGCTGAACTCGAATTGCATCGCGGACAACGGGTTAAACTCGTCCCACTGCGTCATTGGCGGAAATTGACAAAGTGATTGATCAGAAGCCGGAGGGAAAATCTCTAAATCTCCCGATCCATCAATTTCACCTTGTTGGAACTGATGAGAGATTCAGCGAATCTCCATCGTGTTGTTCGTCTGACCTGGCCTGACCAAAGTCCTCCGCCAACCGACGTTTTGCATCGCTGAACAATGTGCAATGATCCGGTTGGTTCCTCACACTTCAATGAATAAATCGTTGCCATCCACCATAACGATCCTCAACCGGGCCGCAACGAAGGCTGAGTGCGATGACCGCGAGTCCGCTGGCGACACTGATCCACTGCCAGGCCGGCGTGCCGCCCTCAAGAAGCCATGGTGCGAGGAGTACCCACAAGCCGCAAAGCACGTTGAGCCAACGCACCAGGCGCGATGGTTCGGCAAACGCGATCACCGAGAACGTGACCACCAGCGCGCCCACCACGTGCGTGCTATCGGCTACGCCTCCTGCCAGTCCCAGCAATGTCGGCGCAGCCATCAACCAGGCGCCGACCAATGCGCTCAACCATAGGTTCGACGGCGCAGCTAACGCCTCGATGCTATGTAAGATTTCAGAAAGTCGAGATCGTCTTTGGGTTGGCTCTGGTTCTTCCGCCATACTATCATCACCCCACCAAAATACGCGCCACACATTACCGCGTTCGCGTCTGGTGCGAAGGAGGAACTGGCCGGTGGCAATCACTTCATCCAGCGCAGGTGACACCATGAGCAGCATCACCACCGATGCCACCAAACACAACGTGCACCATGCGCCGATACTGACTGGTTGGAGAATGACCAGGACAATGCTGGTCACACCGGGCGGGATGATGAACAGACCGAAGAGCACAACCATCCACGGCATGGTGCGCCAGCGCCGCCTGCCGCCGATCATCCCGGCCAGGGCGTCGAGCAGGTAGGAGAGCGCGCCCAGTCCGGCGTCGGACACCGGAAAGGCTTTCGAGATGTCCGAGGTGAGTACGCGGCTGGTGCTCTCGCCAAAGAACGGGTCCCACGGATACATGATGTGGCCGAGTTGAAACGCCGCCATGTAGCGAGAGAGGAAAAATCCGGCCATCGCCAGGAACACGATTCCCAACCGTTGTACCCAACCGGAAGGATTGTAGCTCCAGCCAGGTGGAGCGCCGGAGCCGGGAACGTCACGACCGAGCTGCGGGACAATAACCGAGAAGGTGACCACCAGCGCGCCGATGAGCAAGTCGTTGTTGTAAACAGCGGCGTTCGACGCCCAGAACAACAGCGGCGCGCTCATTACCCATAGGCCCACGCCGCACACGGCCCACGCCGCCCACGCATGGCGCATCGCGAGGGCGCTGAAGAGAATAATCGTCGCACCGCTCGCGAGATCGCTCCAAAGCAGCGCAGGCACCGTCACGCCGAGGGCCGGCGCGGTCCCAATGAGCCATAGACCAAGCAACATGTTCGCCACATGCGGCCAGGGCGGACCATCTGGAATAGGTGCTGCCCCCAGATCGTTTTCCTGATACCAGCCCGCCGGGTCAGATTTCAAAAAGTTGAGCATTTTCGGCAAGGTGTCGCGCAGAGAGTGGCGCGGCTCCCAGCCGAGAAGCGCGCGGGCACGGGAGATGTCGAGCGCATAATGATCGTCAGCTATATCGATCATCCACGGCTTGATGAAGGGGTCGGCGCCGGGCACCACGTTCAGAAGCCAGGAGCCAAACTTGGCCAATGCCTTGGGAATGCGATAGGTTCTCCATTCTTTGCCGTGAAGCCCGCGGCTGATGGCGCGTTGTAGCTCATCGTAGCTGAGCGTGTCCGGTTCGCCGATGAGCAGTGTGGTGACTTGGGGAAGTTCCTTGCGAAGTTCGACGGCGAGCACCAAGGCCTGGACCATATCCTCCATATGCACGAAGGCTGCTCCATGCGTGATGTCACCGGAAAAAATATGGCCGATGAAGCGCTGTTCGTAAATGCGCTGAATCTGTTGCGTGATCGGGATCGAATGGCCATGATCGTTATACACTCCGGCGATGCGCAGAAACACCACCGGCACGTCGCCTCTCTCACGTAAGATCAATTGCTCCGTCGCGACCTTCGATTTGGGATAATCCCATTTCGGCTTGAGCGGCCAATCTTCGTCAATGCGTTCTCCTGGTTCACTGGGGGCATGCACGAGCATGGTGCTGGAAAAGATAAACTGCTCGACCTCGAAGTCGCGCAGCCCGTGCAGCAGTCGTTCGGTGCCGCGCACGGTCACTTGCTCGTACAGGTGACTCGGCTCACCGGAAAAACTGTAGTACGCAGCGAGATGGATGACTGAGGCAATTCGCTTATGTCCAAGTCGACGCACTTCGTCCAGCGCATCCCACACGCTCTCATCCGAGCTGAGGTCGCAATCGATAACGTGTTCGGTCTCGGGCGGGGGATGGGGAGGGCCTTTGCGGTCGAGGCCCATCTCTGTATAGCTGTCGCCGATGTGATCAATGAACGCACTGCCAATACGCCCACTGCTGCCGGTAATAATTAATGTTCCCAACCCCTTTGCAATCGTCGGTGTCTTCTTCATATCCTCATCGCCGCTTTCGTTCGTCGCGCTCAAAACTGACCCTTGCAGATACGATAATGACAGCGGCATTCCGATCTATGGCCGTCTGTCCTTTGCACGTGCGTGTGTTCAGCCTGTGGTACTTTTTAATTTCGCGCACGAGAGCGTCGGGAGTACGGATGTCATCGACCGCGGCTGCCGGAGTCATTTCACCGCCAATCGCATACTGATAGACTGTCATTCCAAGCACTCGATGGCTCCCCCCTCTGGAATCCGGCCGAAAAGTGGAGCGCCATCCCACTGACATCCACCTCGTACAAAGCCTCCTGGCTTCGCGGATCGAGGTAGGCTGGTGTCTGTCCAAGCGGAGCGACCCACACTGTTACCACGGAATTCGTCGTAACCTTAGATGAATTCACGAACTTGATCCGCCAGTATTGCGAAAGCGATTTGCTCCTTCAGCTCGCTATGCGCGAGCGACAACGCAAACTTGGTAGCCGGCTCGCCTGCCGCGGTGTTCGTCATGTGATACTCCTTGTCTCAACTCTTCTGCGACGCCAGCTGTCTAGGAGCCTGTCCGACATTGACCGTTCTACTGCGGCGAAAGATCCGCTGCCATCTACGTCGTTCTCGGCCAGGAAAAATCCTCAACGTATTTCAGCGAATATGCTTCCGGTTTTTCCAGGCCTGTGGCCTCGCATCTGACCACGCCTCATTCGCCTCGTTACGAAGGCAATGCCGGACAGGCTCCTAGGGATCAATGCCCCAGCCCACACCCAAGCCTAACCGCGCTCGCAAGAGATCGTGCCGAGTGACGGAGTACGTCACCACGCCGTCATGCTCAACCGGCAGACCCACGACCCCATGTTGCTCCATCATCTTCGCCGCGTCGGGAATCGTCGTCAAAGAGGTGATCACCAGCCGATCCTTCCGCATGATATGCTCCGCCTCCAGCTTGCTCAGATCCCGCTCCTCATCAAGCGCTTTCATGACATCAAACTCATTAATGAACCCGAGATACTTGCCGTTCGCATCCACCACCGGCGCGCCGGCTGTGTGGGTTGAACACAACGCCACCGCGATCTCCAGGCCGTTCTGCCCGGCGTAAAACACCAACGAATTCGTGGCGTCAATCTGATCGATGGTCTTGAGCCCTCCGGCGGGAACGCCTGGCATGGCCATGATATCCTCCTTGTTGGTTGCTGACACGTGTTGTTCACCGCCTTTCGCGGCGTCATACAAATCGAGTGCATTTCGCATGAGATTCACTTGTATTGATATGCGAGAGGGCTCCACACTTAATACTTTCCTCCTACGGTGCCTCTAGCCACAGGCGGGTCTTGGAGTTCACCTTCATACTTATTTGGGATGCCGAGCCGCTCTAATCGTGTCGCCGGAGGGTAGGAGAGATATCGGATGAAAGTCGCCTTGCCTTCCGACGTGGTTTCAACCTTCACCATGTCCCCAACCTGGAAGGGACAATCGCCGATCCGAAACCCCTGATGTTTCGCGCGGTCTTGCTCCTGCAACACTTCCGCTTCTTCCGGCAATCGCGACGGGCAGACCATGTTGGTATTGGTATCGACCGGCACACTGACATCGCGGCCGGATGGTAGCCGGAGGGAGAGTTTGTCTTTTACGATTTTCGTGATTTCTCCACGAAGGAACTGGATGGCGCCCGTCGCAGGCCGCTCGGCTATCGCAGGCGCCGGCATGCCAATGACCCAACTCACTGCCGTAGCGGCGAGCAGTCCTCCCCATTGGAAAGATGTGCTGACTCGTGATGGTTGATTGTGTCTCATTGTGACCTCCTTGGTTGATGGCTGATATTGCGCACTCCCGAAGATGGTTCCCCGCCCAGCGTCGTTTTTCCGCAGCCTGTCAGTGATGATGGCCGCTCTCGGTTCGCGCTGCCGCCGCATCGTCTCCCTGCAGGGAATGGCCTAAGCCGGCTTCTTTTTCCAGATCCTCCCTCGTCTTGGGATTGAGCGCCTTCATCAGTTCGAGCTCTGCTGGCGTCAGTTGAGGGAGATGGCGAATGAAGTGAACCAACTTCCAACTCCCCATGTCCTGCGCTGGGTCTCCCTCTCCCCAGGCCGGCATCGCGGTGAAGCGGATGCCGTTGTGAATGACCCAAAAGATCTCACCGTCCGACATCGATTGCGTGTCGGCCAATCGTAAGTCAGGCGCCCGCGGGTACACGTTCTTGCCGATCGGAGTCTGGCCGCTGCCGTCGTTGGCATGGCAGGTGGCGCAGTGATTGGCAAAATGCGCCAGCGACTCTTTCATCACGTCGGGGCTCGACGGGATAGGATTCTGCGCCTGTCGATTCTCGATCGGAATGGCGAAATGACGGACCTGGCGCGCCATGAACACCTCGATCGCATGGGGCTCCGTCTTCGCGCTAAAACCGGTGGTAAACAATTGGTAGCCGATCCATACTCCGACCGCGCACACTGCGGCCAGGCTCAGGAACGCGAGTGTGAATAGTTTTGAGCCTACCGTCATCGCAGGGGGTATCTCCTCTTCATGGTGGAGTGGTGAACGTCTCGGACTGTTGCCATTTCATCATGTGTTTGACCAATGTGCGTGGTTAGCGGGCCGACGAGGTGCCCGCTCCGCTTTCGTGGAACAACTCAAACCGAGCTACTCCTTACCAACCGGAGCCCCAGCTGTATGAATGGAGAGCAAGGCTACGGCGATTACTCGTCCATTCTGTCCGGCATGGAAAATCACTGTGTTGGTCGCCACGCTCTACCCGATGGCATGTGATCCTCCAACCGAAATGCCCTGTACGCTCACATGTTTTTCCATCTTCTGATTCCTACGTGTGTGTCTGTTTACTTTTTTGGCACAAAGGCGATGTTCGTCACCTTCTGTTCATCGTCCACCAAGAGCACCACCGCATCGCCTTTGGAGAGCGTCGCCAGCCTCGGCTCAATGAGCGGACGCACCTCGTACGAGTGCTCGTTGCCATCCTCGGTGCGAATGACAACCGTATTGTCCTTCAGGGGCTTCAGGATCACACCCACGACCTGGCTGAGATTGCCCTTGAGAGGAGATTTCTGTTGCCCGAGTTCCGCCGCCCGATGAACTGATTCAACGCTCCCCATCGTCACGTCTACTATCTTATCCAACTCGTCGATGAGAAAGATGACATCTGCCCCGACCGGGATCGAGGCCACCTTGCTTCGCGCCACCGGTCGCACGAGGTGAGACTCTTCTGTCCCATTCGTGGTACGAATCACCGCCTTGTCGTGTCCGGTATCCAGGGGTCCGGCGAGTTGCCCTCGCACCACTCGATGGTGAGTTGCCTCACCGACTTTATGTACATCGACTAAGAGATTTTGATCATTGACGGTAACCTCGACCAGATCACCTTTTTTCAAGTCCTGCAATCCCTTGGCTTTTCGCACGTTCATAGGAACAAAACGAGGCTGCCCCTCGCCGATATTGATTCTTGCCTGGTCGCTCCTGACTTCCTCGACCGTACCAAGAAGAACCCGGTCCCCGAAAAGACGCTGGGCCTCAGTCCCTTGTCCCTCAGCAGCATCAGCAACGGATACCGCTCCGATGAACCACAGTGTGAGAATTGCTAGTCGCCATAGAAGATGTTGTGCCATAAACTCTCCTTTCAAGTGTGAGCAGTTCATTGCCGTACTCAGACAACGCGGCTGCCAAATCAAATTGACGGCTTCACGCTCACCCTTGTTCTTCAAACATTCTTCCGCATCCGCACGACTCGGCCGAAGATACGCTGTTGGTTCGTCATGGGGAGGTCTTCATACCTCCGGTTGAGCGGATGAAGTTTGGTCTGCCCGCCGATTTCCTTGAGCTGCCTTAAGAGGGCTCCCTCCAGACGACCGTGCTCACTATCGATCATCACATAGTGACCAGGCTCACTGGGAAGATCAGGGTTGACGAAAATGACCTCGCCCTCGCTGAAGAGAGGCTCCATGGAATCGTCTTTCACCTGCACGGCAAAGGTACGTATCCCTGGAACGTCTGTTTCGAGCATCGCTTCAGCTTGAATGACACGAGACGGCACTTCAGGTATGACCATCTGATCGATTTGATCCCACCTCAGGAGTGGCACCTTTCTCATTTGGCCGAGGGGAGAGGGATTGGCGCTCTCTTTGAGGTCGAACAGTCCATCTGAGTGTGGCGGACCACCGATTTGGAGGAAATCTACATCCACACGAAAGTACCGTGCAAAGTGTTCCCATGTTGTGCGGTCTTGAGGTAGTTCGTCAGCTAAAATATTCGCGATTATCTCCACGGAGACCCCAACTGTAGAGGCTAATTCCTCTTCAGTCATGCCCTCACCGAGTTCTCGATGAACAAGCCCTTTCAGGTCCATAAGGCTACTCCTTCTGGTCACGCCCAGATCGCATAAATCCTTTGAGAACGCCGGCTCCCTAAATTATCGCAAGTGAACATGTGCGGAGGTGAGCGTCTAATGCGATATCGTGTCATGCGTGAGGCGTCATGTCTGTGCCATATTGCTCAGTGCGTCGGAGGCGAGATAGAAGCAGTAAACCAGACATTCGGAGAATCTTTCGTGGGAATCTGTTTCGTTCTCTTTCTGGAACGGGCGTTCTTACCCCACTTTCGCGTATTCGCGATGTCCGTTGGGTATCCATGTGGCTACTGTCTCCCTGACAAACGTGTGGAAATCGCGTGGAAGATGACCTAGCACCTTCGCTTGCAAGGCAAAATCTGCTTCGCTCGCGCGAAGCCCCTGGCGTTGGAAGAATTCGTACATGAGTTTTAGATCCTGGACCAACCAGCCTGGCAGCGTGTGCGTAGCCTTTTCCCCCCAGACCTGGAGATCATTTCCACCATACCGAATTTCGCGGCCGAGGGTGCGGGTGTAGATGTCCGCTACGTCCTGCGCGCTTAACGCTTCTGCGCCGATCAACGGATAGCAATGGAACTCATGTCCTGTTTGGGTAAGGGTCGCGACCACGGCATCCGCGATATCTCGCACGTCGACGCGATTCAGGCCGATATCCCCGATTGGTTGCGGATAGACTCCTTCCTTTAGAATCGACTCGCGATACAGCAGGTCATTCTGAAAAAAGTTATTCGCCATGATCACCGTGAACGCCATCCCCGAATCTCTGAGCGCCCTCTGAATCTTCATCTTGGACTTGAAATGGGGAATATATGAAGCCTGCTCCACATGATAAACCGACAGATAGACGAGATGCCGAACGCAGGCACGCTTCGCTGCCGCCACGACCGCCAGCCCTTCTTCTGTTTCCGTCGAGCTGAGTGGTGTGACCAGAAATACACGATCGATTCCTCTCATGGCCCAGCGCAATGTCTCTGGCTTGTGGAGGTCTCCAATAATGCCGCTGGCGCCAAGTGGAAAACCATCGGCCTTGTCAGCCGAGCGGGTGAGGACATGGACCTGTTCTCCTTTGGCTACAAGACCCTGCACGACATGACTGCCAACCAATCCTGTCCCGCCAATCACAAGAATGTTCATCGCGTCAGGCCTCCTTCGTTACAGGAAACCTACCAAACACCCCATCACCGCCTGCCAGGATAATCGACCACACGTTCTCTTTTTCTGTTTCATTCTTCATTCCATTCTCCCTCACGATATCCCGTAACGCTTCCTTCTCCGCCGTAGGTGTGGCTCATGCGAGATCACGCACCATGCCTGTCCTCGCGGAGTACTTACGCTGCACATGCCGTACTTGCTGGCTTTCGACCGATGGCTGGATTTGGTTCTGCAAGATCACCGGATCGACACGGTGTCCGCATTGCACGCAGCGGAGGGTTTCAAGGTGGTCGGCACCGGTGTTATGCAAGTCGTAGTACCACTCGGTCACGAGCAGGCCTGCGCAACGAGCACAGGATCTCGTCGAGAGCTGTTCGCTCGCTGGAAACGACCGAATGGCATTTCCACTTCCGTTCTGTTTCATCGTTCCACCACACTCCGGCTTTTCTGCCTCCATTGTCCGTTCCATGATTCAGCCTCCCGGTTGTTGGTTTGATGCGATGTGCGCGTGGTTTGCATCTCTTCCTATTTGCTCTTATGAATGTCGATGACCTCTCCCATATCATTTACTTCGATCGTGACCTCAGCGCCGACAGCGATATCCCTAAACATGCGGCTCTCGGGTCTGAGGTACAAACTTTCTCCCCTCCCGGCGTCGACAGCGTCATCTGAGACTTGCCATTATCAATCGAGGCGAGCGTACCTGTGATGAAGCGAGGAGCCCTGCCAGGTTGCCCTTTCAGACGGGCATCCATAACCATATTGCCTTCGTTGACCCAGAGCGTCATTGCATCGCCGACTTTCGGAGCGTTATGACCATGGCGAACTACCGCCGCTTCAACCAGCGTAAGCGTGGCTCCCGTAAACGTTTTGACGGTATAGAGACCGGACTTCCTATCAATTACCACCCCCTCAACCTTTTGATGGCCGACTTTCATGCGAGCAACTTCTTCAAGGTCTACCGGATCTGATTGAGCGGCCCAAGGGGTCATCAGCACGACGGCGAGCATGATGAAAAGTGAGCAGAGCGAAAATATTTCACGACGCATGATGGGCGCTCCTTTGTTCGACATATCGCTAGGTCACCTGGTTTACGCGAATCATCATGCCGAGAATGGATAAAAGGAACATTTTCCCCTCTCTTCTGTTCTCGAATGAAACGGTGCCCTGTCCTGGCCTCATGCGAGGCCACGCCCCGCTTTGTGTTCTTCCATCAGAATCGAGGTATGTAATGCAGCTACTCATTAATCATGAAAACTTGCTCGGAAACTGCTTCGCCAACGCCGTTGTCAATGTATCCGCAATGACATAGACGTGTTGACGCATCATCGGCCACGTTGCCCCTAGGGGCGCATAATCCTTTGCCTTGTACTGGTTAATTTGGAGAACATGGTGCGCTCCATGTGTTGCGATCAGGCCCCTGAACGATGTCTTTCTGCAGATAGGGATTGAGATGGCTCAGGAAATCGGCGATCTCGTCGGCATTGGCCGCCAAGTGGGCCAGTGCAGCATCCTGCTGCTGTTTATTCTCCGCGACTGTGGCCTCCGAGTATTCTTCTACTGCGCCAATATTGCCATCCAGCAAGCGATAGAATTTCTCCGACGCCGCTTCACCGTAAAATGGCATCATCGTATGTGCGATCTGTTTCGTATTGGTCACGACCTCCTTCTCGGCGGCATCCCGCTCCTCAGGATCGTTCGTCGCGATGTTCGATACGACGTGCCGAACCCAAAAGATGTGCCCGACCCAAAGATCACGAAGGTTCTGCTGCATCTCCGCCACACGGGCTGGATTCGCATCCCCAGCTGCTCGCGGTTCATAGCCACAGCCCACCAAGCCAACGAGCACGAGTACCAACGCTAGCTATAGACTGATGTATCTTGTTCATAACGCCCTCCTGCGATGTACGGTTGTACGCGCTCTCACCTGTCCCTAAATAAGAGTGACACGTTAAGTCTCTCTCGATGTCTTTCCCTGAATCTCAGGGTAGCTCATCAAGATGAACGGATCGTGAACGGAGGGTGAAGAATTCTTCATCCTCCTAATAGTTTTGGGTACGGACAGTCTGGCGTTTGATTCACATCGTTGCATGCAAGATGCAGGACACGAGATACGTTTTGCGAAGAATGAGCTTAGGAATACTTTTACGACGAGCCGTGGTGAATGCAGATG
The DNA here is from genome assembly GCA_963748375.1 of uncultured Nitrospiraceae bacterium. GTDB lineage: Bacteria > Nitrospirota > Nitrospiria > Nitrospirales > Nitrospiraceae > Palsa-1315. The sequence continues at coordinate 54,220 of CAVVIR010000030.1, read as the reverse complement.
GGTTGTCAAGGATGCGGAACGAATTCAACGGGAAAAAAACCAAGGGGCGGAGTCCCTATGGAACTCCGCCCCTGTGAAACGCTGGTCTCGATGACACTTTAGAGCCAGGTCACCCGCTCAGCCGGACGAATGTAGATGGGTTCTTCGACCTGCACCCGCGCCACTTCTTTCCCGGACTTGTTGAAGCCCAGCACGGTATCGTTGTACATCTCGAACCGTTTCCCGTGGATCTGGGTCTCGAACACTTTGGGGCCGGGAATCACATCGTACCGGAAGACGATTTGCTGGCTGGCGCGCCAGAGTTGCAGGACCGCCAACAGCTCACGGCTGGGGACGAGATACTTCTCGATGGCATTATCGACCCCAGGGCCGAACATCTGCCGCGCGTATCCGCGCGGGCTATGCCGTGGTGGGATGTAGTAGCCATTGGGCTCGGTGCCCCACTGCGGGTAGAGGGGAAGCGCCACCTGCTCGACACGAATCGCGTAGTAGAGCGGGTGCCAGCGATCTTCCGCCCACAGGCCGTCTTCGCCGATGCGGACCAGGCTCTGCATCCGGATCTTGCCGACACAGGCTGCCATGCAGCGCGTTTCCATCGGCTCGCCCCCGGTCAAGGGGTCCTTCCCCTCAATCCGTGGGTAACAGGCGATGCATTTCTCCGACACGCGTGTGGTGCCTCGATACATTGGCTTTTTATACGGGCACTGTTCGACGCATTTCTTGTAGCCCCGGCACCGGTTCTGGTCGATCAAGACAATCCCATCTTCTGGTCTCTTGTAGATCGCCTTCCGCGGGCAGGCGGCCAAACAGCCGGGATAGGTGCAATGATTACAGATCCGCTGGAGGTAAAAGAAGAAGGTCTCATGCTCAGGCAGGCTGCTCCCGGTCATCTTCCACGGTTCGTCCCGTGAGAATCCGGTCTTGTCGATGCCCTCCACCAGCGCGCGCATCGAGGTGGCCGTATCCTCATAGATGTTCACAAACCGCCATTCCTGGTCCGTGGGAATGTATCCGATCGCGGCCTGGCCGACCTTGGCGCCGGCGTCGAAAATGGTCATCCCTTCGAACACCCCATAGGGCGCATGATGTTTCCGGCCCACCCGGACGTTCCACACCTGCCCCCCCGGATTCACCTGCTCGATCAGCTGGGTGATCTTCACGTCGTAGAACTGGGGATACCCGCCGTAGGGCTTGGTTTCCACGTTGTTCCACCACATGTATTCCTGTCCCTTGGAGAAGAGCCAGGTCGACTTGTCCGCCATCGAACAGGTCTGACAGGCCAGACACCGGTTGATGTTAAACACAAAGGCAAACTGCCACTTCGGATGCCGTTCCTCATAGGGATACAGCATCTTCCGTCCCAGGTGCCAGTTATACACTTCAGGCATGGTGAGTCCTCCGTTAGGCGTGAGGCGTAAGGCGTAAGGCGAAGGGTTTGAAGTCGGCTTCATCCCCCTCACCCCTAACGCCTAACCCCTCACGGGTTATTAAACTTTGATCTTGATGTGCTCCCCTTTGAGCCACTTGATCATGAACTCATTCTCTTGGCCCGGCGTAAATCCGGTCCTGACCGGTTCCCAGGGCCCTCGGGCTCCGATCCCGCCGTCTTCGGCCTTCGTGATCCGGATCAGACATTCCTTTGGCACCGTGTTGATCGCGTGGTGATCGACCTGGTAGCCCCACTTGAACTTCCACGCGATGGCATGCTTGCCCGGTAGTGAGTCGGTTTGGTGCATCGGCATCAACCAGCTTCGGGTAAAGGACTGTTGCGCCCCATACCGGAAGTTCGATTGGTAGCCGGTATCCACCGCGATGGCACGTCCGTCCGGCCTGGTCTCATGGCCCTTGACCGATTTCGGCGTCGCCACGTAGGGGGCATGTTTCGCCATCGTGACGTGATAGGGATAGGCCGGGTTATACTTGGCCCGGATCATCAGGCGCGCCACCTTATAGTACGGATCCGAGGGCTTCCACCCTCGATAGGGGCGGTCCACCGGATTGCCGTCCACATACACGTAGTCGCCGTCGTTGATACCACGGTCTTTGGCCGCCTGCGGGTTGATGTGCAACTGATGCTCGCCCACCCCCGGCGTCCGTTTGTCCATCCGGTAGGGATCGCCGAAGTTCGACTCGTAAATCTGCACCCAATCGTTCACGGACCATTGACTATGCACCCGATGGCGGGTCTTGGGTGTGACACAATAGAACTGGTACCCCTTCTCCCACAAGGGGTTCGCATGCCGCTTGATTTCCTGCCACGGCAGCTTGATGTTGCGTATCGTCTTATCGTCATGGTGCTGGGCCGTGATCGGAATGCCATAGTCATCGGGCCGGACATAGGGATTGCTGGTCATGATCGCGTTCGGCAGATAGGGCGTGGCTTCGGTCCCTTCGCGGTGCGAAATAAAGTTCTCGCCGTATTCGATCGCTTCCGGCTCCGTGCGATAACTCTCGTACCGCCCAGTTCTGGTCCACATGGGCTTCGACTCGTTGGTCTCTTCCCAGAACGGCACGCGAGGATAGGTCCGCACCATGACCATCCAGCCCTTCTCCGATTTCAGCATGACGTCCGCGCTGTAGCCGTAGAAGGTGCTGGAGGCATCGAGCATCCGCTGGGCATAGACATCGACGCGGTTCTCATAGACGAACTTGAAGTAATCGCGCATCCGCTTGTCCCCGGTCATGTCCGACAACTTCGCGGCCACCCCGGCAAACGTGTCGAGGTCGTTGCGGGTGTCGTACAGGGGCCGGATTCCACCCTTCCAGATCTGAATCCAGGGATTGGAAACCGTCACCGTCATTTCCGGATAGGTGAACTCCATCCAGGAATTGGCCGCGAAGGCGACATCGTTATGGTTCACGTCCGAGGTCATCTCGATGTCCTGACAGATCAGGGTCTCGATGTTCGGATCGACGTTCCGCACCATGTCGTAGTGGTGCTTGGCGTTGTTGAGCACGTTCACGTTGACGACCCAGCGGAACTTGCTCGGCGTCGGCATGTGCGTCTTGCCCGTGAACACCTTGCGCCCATACTTCGGCGTGCTCACGATCAAGGCGGTATCGCCATGGTTCCAGTAGCCGACCTCTTCGCCGTAGTAATAGGAATTGGTCTTGATTTCCTTGCCGTGCGCGTTCGGATCCGTCGTGATGTTGAAAGGATCCTCCCCCGTGTGCACGGCCAGTCCCGCGCCGGACCATGCTGTGGCCGTCCATATGCCTGCTTTGTAGTTGCCGGACCAGGTATGTTGCCCGGTGCCGAACTTGCCCACGTTACCGGTGACGATGAGTACCATCGCCGCCCCACGCGAGTTAATCGTCTGATGGAAATAATGGTTGGTTCCTTCGCCGTTATGAATGGCGGCGGGTTTGATCGAGCCGGAATCCCGCGCCCAGCGAACCAGGAGATCTTTGGGGGTGCGGCAAATCTGATGACAGGTGTCCAGGTCGTAGTCCTGGAAATGCACCAAGTACAGCTGCCAGACCGGCATCGCATCGACTTCTCGACCATTGAGCAGCTTGACGCGGTAGGTGCCCGTGAGGGCCGCGTCAATACCGCTGTTCTGGTAGTGCCACCCGACTTGCTCGCGGTGGAGCGGGACCGCCTGCTTCTTGTTGAGGTCCCAGACCATCATCCCACCCAGCCGCTGCACCTGCTCAGGCTTGAGCGATTGCACACGCCCCGAATAGCTCTTCGAGAAGTCGGGGAATTTGTAGTCCGCCACCACATCGCGTGGATCCAGGAACTGCAAGGTATCGGTCCGCACCAGGATCGGTGAATCGGTATAGCCCTTCAGGAAGTCGGTGTCGTGCATGTTCTCATCGACGATGATCTTCATGGCCCCCAAGAAGATCGCCCCGTCCGATGCGGGCCTGAGCGGCATCCAGTAGTCGGCGCGATAGGCGGTGGGGTTATACTCCGGCGTGATGACCACAACCCGGGCACCCCGTTCGATACATTCGAGCTTCCAATGGGCTTCCGGCATCTTGTTCTCGACGAAGTTCTTGCCCCAACTGGTGTTCAGCTTGGAGAAGCGCATATCGGAGAGGTCGATATCAGAGGCTTGCGCGCCGCACCACCAGGGGTCAGACGGGTTCTGGTCGCCGTGCCAGGTATAGTTCGACCAGTAGCGACCACCCTGCGCCTGTTCCGGACTGACCTTCCGGATCCAGGTGTCCAACAATGCGTTGATACCACCGTTCATTCGAGTGTTGCCCATCTTACCCAGAATGCCCAGCACCGGCATCCCGGCACGGTGTTTAAAGCATCTCGTACCCGCCCCCTTCATCATCTCGATCATTTCAGGCGCATAGCCTTGCTCACGAAGGCGGCGAGCTCCGGCTTCTCCACTATACCGCGTGGCAATGATGATCATGGCCTTGGCGACATAGGTGAAGGCGGTGTCCCAGGAGACGCGGAGCATGTCGTCCAGGAAGCGGCTGTCAAATTTATACTTGCGCTTCGTCTCCGATGTCAGCTCCGGCGAGCCGGCGTCCATCCACTCCTTCCAGCCCTTCCGCATCAAGGGGCCCTTCAGTCGATAGGGGCCATAGACGCGGCGGTGGAAGGTAAAGCCCTTCAAGCACATGCGCGGGTTGTGGGCAAAGGTGCCGCGGTTGCCGTAGAGGTCTTCATAGGTCTGGTGGTCGTAGTTCTGCTCGACCCGCATGACCACGCCGTTTCGGACGAAGGCTCGGACGCGGCAGGCATGCGTGTCATTCGGAGAGCAGACCCAGGTAAAGGACGAATCGTAGCGATATTGGTCGTGGTATACACGTTCCCAGGACCGATCCGGATAGTCCCCCAACGGGTTACCGACTTCGATCACCGGCTGGAGTGCCGTCAACGCCAGGACGTTGTCCGCCACGGCCACCGCCGCGACTGTCCCGGCCGTCACTTTTAAGAACTGCCTACGTGACAAAAACATTGGTACCTACCTCCTAACAGTTGAGGGCTTCCGCAAGCCCACGAGACCCCACTGGCGTAGAGCGAAAATTAGTCCCTCTTACCTTTTGAGAATCTGATGCAATTCCATGAATATGCTGGCCATCACACCAAGTTGCTCAACAGACTTAGCAAGAGCGTTGCCAGACTAAGAAAAGCTGGAGGTCAAGAAAATCACGCTGGTTAACACATTGAAATAGAATGGATAAAAAGATTATTGCGAAAATATGCGAGGAAGGAGAGCGCAGCGGTAGTTTCGCTAATCGAATAGGCTAATATGCATCATCTGATAAAGAGGCTATTTCATCCAATATATTAATTTGTTACGTTCGCATATCCGCATATTCGTCAACGATAATCTGCCAGATAACCTTGACAGGGCGAAGTCCAAACCAATTCACATGATGATGGTGCTACGAAAAAGAAACGTGATCGTGGGAATGAAAAGAGGGCGGAGCCAGTGAATCGATGGATTGTTACGAATGGGGGACAGGTGCTACTGATTCTCGACATCCTCGCTTCCAAGAAATCGTTTCATGAGCAGCGAGAAATGTTGCCGTGGAATGCCGCTGTCTTCGGCAGCCTTTGTGATGACACCGCCATGCTGCGCCAGCTTGACGCGCAGGTAGGACTTCGTAAACTCTTCAAGCGATCGCTCTTTCGCCTGCATGTATGGAAGGGTGGTCAGACTGGGGTCGACTGATGCAATACTCTCGGCCTCACTCTGTGGAAGCATGTTTCGGATATCTTGCGCCCGAATGATGTCATCGGTCGTGAGCATGACCATCCGTTCCACGACATTGCGAAGTTCTCGCCCATTCCCAGGCCAAGAATAGGACACAAGGACGTCCATGGCTGCTTCGTCAAAATGGCACTGTTCCTTACCCATAGATTGAGCCAGTCTGCCAAGTAAATGGCGTGCAATAACGGGGATATCTTCGCGGCGTTCACGGAGCGGAGGCACCCGAATCGACACGACAGCGAGCCGATAGTACAAATCCTTCCGGAAAGTCCCCTCACGCACTCGCGCTTCAAGATTCCGGTTGGTTGCAGCAATAAATCGTGTGTTGATCCGACGGACTCTGGTTCCACCCACGGGGCGCACCTCGCATTCCTCAAGGACACGCAGGAGTTTCGCTTGAAGGGGAAGGGGAAGCTCCCCGATTTCATCGAGAAACACGCTGCCGCCGTTTGCCAGCTCAATGAGCCCCGGCTTGTCTGCGATCGCGCCGGTGAAGGCCCCCCGTACATGCCCGAACAGCTCGGATTCCATCATCCCGTCAGGAACGGTCGTACAATCGATCACTTGAAACGGGCGATCACGCTCTGGACTCTGCTGATGGATTGCCCGTGCAATCATTCCCTTTCCCGTTCCAGTTTCGCCGGTGATGAGGACTGTCAATCGACCCCGGGCCGCCTCACAAATCCTTTGCGTAATGTGTTCGAAAACGGCGCCACTTCCCACGAAACTATTGGCGGCAAATACCTGCCGATCCTGTTGCTCATATACCGAATGCCGACGCAGGATTTCAGAGATTCGAATCGCCCGATGAAGCCGCACCCCCAGGTCCTCTGCGTTGACCGGTTTCAGCACATAGTCGAAGGCGCCTCGCCGCATCGCATCCACGGCCAGAGAAACCGCGTTCATCCGCGTCACCACCAGCACCGGCAAGTTCGGATCGATCTTTTGAATGCGGCTGACGAGATCCAGCCCATCCATTCCCGGCAGCACCATGTCGGTCAGCACAAGATCGACGGCCCGTTCCTCCAGCAATTGCAAGGCTCCTTCTGCCTTGGCGCGAACCTCCATTTCGAAATCTCCTCCGAGCGGTTTCAGATCCGCCGATTCAAGGGCGTGCAGCATCAACTCAACATCCGTGGCATTGTCCTCAACGATCAGGATCGTAAACGGCGCTTTGGGTTTGGTCCTGGTCGAACGCATGTCGGACACCCCACCATGTGCCATCATCTCCTCCCTCCTGACGAAATTACTCGCTGGACGACATCAACCACATCGATAGTCCTCGAAGACCGCACCCTGGCATGTGAGGCTTCCCCGTGCTCCTGAACACTCGGCATCGTGAAGTATACGATGCAGCCAGGCCCCTCGGCTCCATCGATCCATACCTTGCCGCCATAGAGTTCAACAATGCGTTGGATGATCGTCAACCCGATCCCGTCGCCGTCTGCGTCGGACGTCAACAAACGGACAAACGGCTGGAACACTCGCGTGCGTTGGGTGGAAGGAATCCCGATTCCACGATCCTCCACAGCGAACGCCACCAGAGGACCCTGTACAGATCCACTGATCCTCACCATGGGGGACTCCCCTTCCCGAGAGAACTTCAGGGCGTTCGAGACAAGGTTATCGAAAATCTGTCGGAGATGGGTACCATGACAGGCAACGAGCGGTAACCCTGGTTCAATCTGGACCACGGCACGAAGCCGCCCAATCTCATCAGTTTGGGCGTTCAACACTTCACGAATAATCGCAGTCGGATCAATCGCCGTGACGTCCTCCTGATCAGCACCTATGTGAGCCACCGTCAAGATCCCTTCCACTCGCCGCACAAGGTCCTTGCCGTTCTCTTCGATAAGAGATAACCACCGTTTCGTCCGGTCATCGAATTGCCCACTGTCCTGCTTGACCAGTAACCGTGCGAGTTCCTCCATACGAGCCCCCGGCCCCTTGAGATCATGAGCCAAGGTTTCCGCCAGATGCTCAAGCTGTCGAAGACGTGTCACCAAACCCCGCTGCTTTTGTTGTGCCGCTTCGTGTAGCCGCGCAGTTGAGATCGCCAGCGCAGCCTCCTGAGCCAATCCTTCAGACAGGCGATGATTCCACTCTTGGGCCGCACGGGATCGCTTATTCAGAAACCACAGAACACCAAACGGAATCCCCTGCGCCAACAGTGGAATTGCCAGCCTACTGTCCCCGGTCAAGTTGTGCCGGACCGTCTGCGGCCACTCATCAGAATGAAACCGTTCCCCGGTAGCCATCGCGCGCGTCTCAAACGCTTGAGCCGCGACCGGAAGTGCATCCCACGGCATGACCCATTTCTTCAAACGGTCGTTCCATTCACCGGATCCTGCTTCAACAATCCAACAACCCAACCGTTCATCGCGAAGGAGCACCAGACAGACATCCGTTTGCACCAATTCTACTGCCCGGCCCGTAATCCGGCGGAGCACCCCCTCAAGATCGTCCGAGCCGATCGTGTCGATCTCTTGGCCGATAGTGTCGAGCGCTTCGATTTCTTGGATGTTCGTCTGGATGCGGCAAGCCATAGCAAGGTATGCCTCTGCCAATTGACCGAGTTCGTCCTTCGCTCCTCTGCCATTGGCCAACAACTCGGTGATCCCGGCCACATCGACTTGCGCTCCAATCCTTGCAGTAGCAGATTGCAGCCGCGTGATCGGATCCGTGAGAGAACGGGCCAATATGCGCGACACAATCCATCCCAATACAACCACAGAGGCCAGCGTGATCCACAATCCGACAAACGTCCGCTGAGACAGCGCCTCCGCTCGTGCGTTCAATGAATTTCTCTGCTGTTTGAGGCTATCTTCGACGGTCCGGACGCTTTCGCGGAGATGATCGGACAGTCGGAGCCCTTCACCAGACCGCACATAGGTCAACGCGTTGTCCGCCTGCCCCTGCTGAATGTCTGCGATCAATTCATGCTTCGATCGCAGCAGGTCTTTCAATTCTTGTTCAATCGTCGCGAGACTGTTCGGTGAACCCAATAGCTTCGCGAGTGACTGTGTGGCGTCCGACAATGATTGGTCGAGCTTCGATTCTGCTTGAGCCAGTGGAGCAAGAAAAGCCGGTTGCTGCGTTAAGACATAGCCACGAAAGCCGTCTTCAATGTCGATAGCGAGTCGCCCAAGCACACGTACCTGCTCTTCAGCCGACATGAGATCTTGACCTTGTTGTTGGAGTGTAAGCAATTGTTTGACAACATACAGGTGAACGGCAATGCCAATGCTGAGCGGAACACAGAGCAGCAAGAGTACCACCCATACTTTGTGCTGAATGCGGAGTTGATGTCCCCACTGTGCGGCCCATCGATTCATCCGGCGATGTCTCCTCGTTCTGTTCGGCACAATCCGAAGGGTGGCAGCGGCTGACCGCCTGAACATCGACGATTGCGGAAGAAACATACATGAATAAAGCCGGCGGACCGCGTGCTACCGGCTTTTCATTGGAATCTGAATACTGATGGCACCGGCAAGATCGCCTTCCTGAGCGCCTTCCCGTGGATAACCGGAAATATCCAAGATGCCTTTGGGGTTGCCATGACAGACCAGGCAATCTTTCGAATAATATATCGGGGTTAACGCTCTCAGGGTCGTTTCATTGTCAATCCAGTCGATGACGGAGCGTGTTCGAGGCCGGTTGTGTTGCCAGCCGTTTCAACACGTGTTCTTCGTATGCATCAGGCGTGTTTTTCAAATTCCTTGGATTGAGTGCGGTTTGCTTTATTTTCACGTGAGAGTGATTGGAGAACTTTCGAGCGGCTTGGCTGCCGAAGGTGGCCGGAATGAAATTCTTATACCCAATGCCTCGTTGATTAATCACGAGTTGCGCATCAGCCACCACCTCCTTGCTCGACTGAAGCAATAGCGGCAATAATTCTTTCGCAAGAGAGGGAAGATGCGAAGGGAGATGCTTCAGATCCATGTGTGTCTGCCGGATAAACTCATTGACAACTTCATGTTCAAATACCTCCGGAGTAAATCCCTTGTCGCCTTTCCGAGGATCATTAATAAGCGTTTGATTGCGATCGACGACGAGACGTCCGACATTGAGCAGCGTAGCTAAATGTTGGGCGGTCGTTTCAGCTTCCTCACGAGGTGTCTGCGACCAACCAATACTTGACCACGTAAGAAAGAACACAAGACTCAGGGATATGAACAGCAGCACGCGAAACTTCATGAGATGTCTTTCTTGCTCACCTTCCGATTGCGAAACGACACTGTCCTTGATCGTAATGTTCCGGCACTTTCGAAACTTCAAACGGCAAGCCTTCCATGGCTGCCCGTCGTGTCGGCGCATAGTCTTCTTCCAACCAACGCCTGCGCATCTGCTCCAACCGCCCTGATTCCTCTAACCGAAACAGCAGGTTGTTGAGGAACCACTGTAGACGCCTGTGTTCTTCACCCGTGACAATGGAGAAGTGTTCCTGCGTCAGGATCAAAGGCGTTCCATCATTCCGTGTGAGGAGGCGCCAGTCAGGCCACACATGCTTCGTCACATAATCGAGGATGGAATGTTTAGACAAAATCACATCGATACGTGGGTCCTTCGTCTCGACGGCGGCGGGAAGAGAATCGCATATGAGCAACCGGGTATTCTTCAGATTGGCTTCTGCATAGAGGTGAGAGGTTCTTCCCCTCTGAGCAGCAACGGTCAAGCCGGAAAGCCCTGCTTGGATCGCCGCAAGTGTGTCAGGATTCCCGGCTTGTTTTTGAAACTGTGCCCATACTTTCTCAGCCACTTCAGGCTTTTGGATCATGGCCCCGATACCGCCATTATGAAAATACGGAATTGAATACCACAGGCCTGCAGGTCTTGCGCCAGGAATATTCCCACCGATCGAGGAAACAAAAAGATCCAGGTGCCCTTCATTCAGCTCGATGAAGAGATCACGGAATCTGGTGAGGTGCAGTGTAGGAACGATGGGTTTCTGCCCATCACAATATGTGGTCAGCGCGTCGGCCACCTCACGGATCAGCTCCACATCGAGGCCGGTGACACGAACCCCTTCATCGGTGAACACGGCTGGAAATACAAAGGGACGAAAAGGTTCAACGGAAATTCCAACACGCAACTGCCCTCGCGAGCAGATCGCAGACATCTCATCGCGTGCGAGAGGCTGCACCAGTTCCACAGCATCGAAGACAAGTCCACATCCTTGCAGAAAGAATCCAAGCACGACTAGGAACACGAGTATGCCTTGTGAGCCATATTCCTTCAGGCCGTACCATACCTCCCGTATCATCGATCCAACGTTTATGATGGGTCCACCAATAATCATACTGTTTAGAATCGAACTCCGGTAGTAAAGAGCCATTGTTCTGACAAGTCGGATTTACCTTTGAAGTCAATTTCAAGTCGTATGTATTGCAGCCCCATATCGACCGAAAATCCTCGGGCCACAGGGAATCGCACTCCCACCTGGCCTCCATAAAGATAGCCTGGGGAATTTTCATCTCGGCCCGGGATGGTGCCTCCAACCAGTGCCCCAAGATATGGCACGGCCCGGTCCTCCAGCGGTCCAAAAAGAACATGTCGAATCATACGATTGATCGGGTAGTCTTTTGGAAAATCCAAGATATCAATGAAATTATTCCAGCGGGGATTCAGATACAAAGAATTTTGGTCTGTAGTAAATGTTGGGGTATGCTGACTATAGTATTGATAGACAGTTCTCACCTCGAGGTTGCCGTAGCGAAAGGCAGTAAGTCCGGCCTGGGCAGCAATGACTCTAGTCTCTGGCGCAAATGTCCGCTGATTAAACGAGACGTCAAAATTAAGTGGACGAATTGGAAAAAATTCAGGAATCGACTCTGCGGCTACCGCGTGACATGGAAGCGACGTCGCGAACATGACACTGCCGAATACCAAAGCGGCTCGGGTTGGAAATCGGCTGATGTATGTTCGCAGCCCTTCAGGGGCGAACCTACGATGGTAGGGAAACATTCCTGAAACAATATGTCGCCCCCCGGGGCGCCCTGTCAACTGTGTCCAGATTCGTCGTAGCGACGAATCTGCGATGGCAGCAGAAGCGTTCATGAATTGTGCGGAATAGGCATTCTTCCCAGAGAATCAACGCAGCGACGATTTCGCTCACCAATCATGAGAACTGACTCGGAAACTGCTTCACCAAGGCCGTCGTGAGCGTATCCGCAATCACATAGATGTGATCTCGCATCATCTTCCAGGTTTCATCGAGATGCGCATAGTCCTTTTTCTTGTACTGGTTGATTTGGAGCACATGGTGGGCTCCATGCGCCGCGATCAACCCTCGAACGGTGGATTCCGACAGATAAGGGTTGATTCCGCTAAGGAATACACCGAAGTCGTTGGCATTGCCCGCTAAGCGGGCCAGCGCGGCATCCTGCCGACTCTTATTCTCCGTAGTGGTGGCCTCCGAATATTCTCTCACTGCGTCGATGTTGATATTTAGCAGGCTCAGAAATTTCTGCGACCGGGCTTCGCCATAGAATGGTGTCAGCATACTCGCAATCTGTTTCGTATTGGCGTCGACTTCCTTCTTGACAGCATCGCGCTCCTCCGGACTACTTTTTACGCTGTCTAATACGGCGTGCTGCACCCAATAGATGTGCCCAAGCCAGAGATCACGGTGGGCCTGTTTCATCTCCGCCACACGGGCCGGATTCGCAGCCCCGGCTGCATGCGATTCGTAGTCACAGCCTGCGAGGCCAATGAGCGCAAGGACCGACAATGCCATTGACTGAAATATCTTGCTCCTCATAAAACTCTCCGTCACGGCTTGTTCTCAGTTGGTGTTGAATTTCAGGTGTACAAAATCCGCCAGAATGAATTCGATGTTCCGCCGGAGACAGTGCGACTATAACCGCCGTATATGAAGGGGTTGTGAACAGATGATGAAGAATTCTTCATCATTCTAAATCGGATGAGTGTGGACCATTCACACCGTTTCCCCTGGAATCGGTGCAAGGCGCGCAAGCACAAGGAGCGACACTCGCAGGACAAGTACGCCCTATTCCCACTAATTGGCCCGCCTCACTCGAGTCAGGCATCGGCGGTAATCGTAGACACGCCAGGAATACGAAGGGGTCGGTGAGGTCTTTCCGACCATAAGACAAGAAGACCCGCGGTTCAATTGAAACCGCGGGTCCTATTCATCAGCAGCTTGACGTAGGCTTATGCCACTCTGCGTACTTTCAGCGGAATCAACCCAAACGACCACATCCCTCACTCGTCATGAAAACTTGTCAGGAAATTGCTTCGACAATGCCGTTGTGAGTGTATCCGCAATGATATAGACGTGTTGTCGCATCATTGGCCATGTTTCCTCTAGCTTCGCATACTCCTTTTTCTTGTACTGGTTGATTTGGAGCACATGGTGAGCTCCATGCGCCGCAATCAGGCCCCGAATGGTATTTTTCGGCAAGTGGTCTGGATTGACTCCGGTGAAGAAGGCATCGACGTCATCGGCATTCGACGCCATATGAGCCAGCGCGGCATCCTGTTGGTGCGTATTGCCCTCTATGGTGGCCTCGGAATATTCTTTCACCGCGGCATAATGACCGCTCAGCAGAGCAAAAAGCTTCTCAGACCTCGCTTCGCCGTAGAACGGCATAAATGTGTCCGCAATCTGTTTGGCGTTCGCCAGAACCTGCTGATCGGCGGTTTGCCGCTCCGCTGGATTGTTCGTCGTGTTGTACAAGACGACGTGCTGAATCATGAAGATGTGCCCGAGCCAGAGTTCGCGAAGAGTTTTCTGCATCTCGGCCACACGGACGAGATTCGTCTCTCCACCGGCTCGCGACTCATATCCCACCAAGCTCAGGAGTGCAAAGACCAACACTGCCATAGCCGGATATATCTTGCCCATACGGCCCTCCTTCGCTAGTAAACTGACTGACCGCCTGCCCCCAACATCTTCCTACACTGGTCAAGATACCTGACAAAGATGAACGGATCGTGAACGGATCATGAAGAATTCTTCATGTTTTCGAAGATCTCTGCACAGCTCCGGCTGTGCCATCGCGCCGAGCAAACCATATCAATGCCCTAGATATCAGAGGAGAATACAGGCAGGAAGGGAATTCGAAGTCTTCACACACTACCCAGGAATGGCCTGGCGAGAAAGGGCCGGCAGACGCAGGGTAAAAACCGAACCCTTGTCGACTTGACTGGTGACCGAAATGGTCCCGCTGTGAGCCTCCGCAATTTCCTTGACGATGGGGAGTCCGAGTCCGGTACCGCCGGCGTCCTTCGCCCGAGCCCAATCAGTCCGATAAAACCGTTCGAACAGATGAGGGAGATGTTCCTGCTCGATTCCATGGCCCGTATCCTCGACAGCCACAGTCACCCCTTCCCCAACCGCCTGCAAACGAACGGTGACCGCTCCACCGGACGGTGTGTAGTGCAGCGCGTTATCGAGGAGATTGATCAGCGCTTGCTTGAGCCATTGTGCGTCTCCGAGGACAGGTGGGACCGATTGGGATTCAAACGACAACGTAATTCGACGGTCATCGGCAAGCAGAGTCAGTTCCTCCACCAGGTCTTGAACTAAGGGTTCCAGGGCAAGCGGCACGAGATGAACGGGAGGCTTTCCGCTCGTAAAATTTGCGAGCGTCAACAGGGATCGCGTGAGGGCAATCAGCCGTCCGACCTGCTCAAGATTATTGAGGAGCGCTTCGCGATATTCTTCCGAGGTTCTGGCTTTCATGAGGGCGACATCCAGGTTGCCCTGCAAGATGGTCAAGGGGGTTTTCATTTCGTGGGCGGCAATGTCGCAAAACCTCCGCTGAATTTCGCCGCTCCGTTGAAACCGGTCCATGACGGAGTTGAACGCCTGGGTGAGACGACGGAATTCCTGGTAGGGTGAATCCAGAGTGAGTCGTTTCCCCAAGTCGGCTTCGGACATCGTTTCAGCGCCGGTACTCAATACCTCGATCGGAGTCAGCACTTTCTTGGCCAACCACCCACTGCCCATCCATGCAACAAAAAGGATGGTCCCGGATCCAAGGGTCAGTAGGATCACGAGACCGATGCAGTGTCTCCCGGTAGAGGAGCAATGATGCCTCGGCCTGCAGAACATGCCGTACCGGGCCCTTGCCGGGGAATCGGAACGAACAGCTGTCGTACAGACCACCTGCCATCCAATGTCTCAGCGGTTTTAAACAGGCTGTTCCCAAGACGAACTTGTTCGAAGACGTGATCGGGAACCGGCGGCTGTGCCACTGCGTTGGGGCTTTTCCAAACCAGTCGGCCATCCGGCGAGAAGATCCGAAGAGAATGGGTCACCTCGCGCTCTTCATTTTTGTCTCGGATCACTCGGCTGCACGCGCATATTCCTCACCGGAACTCTCGATAATGGCGGGGTGTTGCTCGACGATCTTGGCCATCGTCTCCGCCAACCCTAACAGCCGGCCATCCACAAAGCGGTGCAATAAGGCGTCGCCTCCCGCGTAGGTCAGAACAGAAAAGACGAGGAGAAGCGCTGCCATCAGAATGAGCGCAGACTGGCGGATCAAACTACGCAGGGACTTCATGTGACCGACTCCGCCTCCTCCAACATGTACCCCGCGCCGCGTACCGTCGCGATCAGCGGGGGCGAAAAATCTCGGTCGATTTTCGCTCGCAGGGCCCGAATATGGGCATCCACGATGTTCGTCATCGGGTCATAGCTGATGTCCCATACATGTTCAATGATCGCCGTACGCGTCAATACCCGGTTCTTGTTTCGCAACAGGAATTCTAGCAGGGCATACTCTTTATTCGTCAGTGGGATTTCTTGCCCAGCCCGCCACACGCGGTGAGAGGCCGGATCCAATTCTAGATCGGCGGCTTTGAGGCGAATCAATTGTTGCGGCCCTCCTCGGCGCAACAAGGCTCGGATTCGTGCCAGCATCTCTGCGAACGCAAAAGGCTTCGGCAGAAACTGGTCTGCGCCGGTATCGAAACCTGAGATCTTGGCTTCCAGGGTATTGCGCGCTGTCAAGAGCAGCACTGGAGTCGCATTTCCCGTCGCCCGAACACGGCGGCAAAGCGTAAGGCCATCGAGTTTGGGTAACATGATGTCGAGGATCAAAAGATCGTAAGGATTCGCCAACGCCAACGCCAACCCCTCTTCACCATCAGCAGCAAAGTCCACCGCATACTGTTCTTCTTTTAATCCTTTGCGGATGAATTGAGCGAGGTTCAGATCATCTTCAACGAGCAGTATTCGCATGGGTTTTCTGTTTCCTACTCTTAAAGTGGCCTCAAATACATTGAGCCGCGCGACGGCAGCACATCGGATGATCAGCACTATTATGACACCTCTCTGCCAACTGGTCACTCCATCGCAAGTCAGTGTGAACTTCCCGCCCCTCTTCGGAAGGACGATCTGATTGATCTCCCTGCGCGCAACTTTCTCACCCGCTCACCCACTGGCACACCGAGACGTGCCATGAGCCCGAGCGAGAGCCTTCTGACTCGCTATACTTCTCTTTAGGGGAGTGGCCGAGGCTGCCCTTTACTGCGCGCATCGAACGAGCACATTCCTATCGTGCGCGTTCTGCGAGCAAGGAGGACACCTGGCTGCTCCCCCCTCCTTCGTTTGACTTCACCTTCCCTGCCCTCCTAAAATCTCGCCATGGCCTCGTCCTTCGTGCATCTTCATCTCCACACCCAGTTCAGTCTGCTGGACGGCGCCAATCAAATTGAGCCCCTGGTCCAACAGATCAAAGCTTTTGGTCAACCTGCCGTGGCGATGACCGACCATGGCAACATGTTCGGGGCCATCGAGTTCTACCGCAAAGCAAAAGAGGCAGGGATCAAACCCATCATCGGGTGTGAAGCCTACATGGCTCCTGGAAGTCGTCTTGCCGCCAAAGACAGCGGCCTTGCACACAATGACTACTACCATTTGATTCTCCTAGCCAGAAATCTGACCGGTTACAAGAATCTGGTCAACTTAGTCAGTAAAGCATACCTCGAAGGATTCTATTATAAACCACGGATGGATAAGGAAATTCTAAAAGAACACCATGAAGGTCTTATTGCCCTATCAGGTTGTTTGAGCGGCGAAATTCCCTACCTTATCGGCCAAAAGGACATGGCCAGCGCCATGGCTGTGGCCGGAGAGTTTCAAGAAATATTTGGGAAAGAACATTTCTACCTTGAGGTGCAGGCAAACGGGTTAGATCACCAACGAGTCGCCAACAGCGGCCTACTGGAAATCGCCAGGACAATGAACATCCCGCTGGCCGGGACCAACGATTGCCACTATCTCAAGAAAGAGGATTTCCGGCCACATGAATTGATGCTCTGTCTGCAAACCGGCAAGACGATCAGTGACCCGAATCGCATGAAGTTCGATACGGATCAGCTCTATGTGAAATCGACGGAAGAAGTCTCAGCCGCCTTTGTCGAATTTCCCAACGCCGTTGCCAATACTTGTCGAATTGCGGACAACTGCGACCTCCAACTCGCGCTCAATAAGACACATCTTCCGCAATACACCGTTCCTGAAGGATTCACACGTGAAACGTATCTGGAGCGGTTGGCGCTGGATGGATTGGCTGCCAGATTGCGGGAAAGACCGAGCCAGATATTACCGGCTGCCTATGAGCTTCGCTTGCGTGAAGAGCTGACCATCATTTGCTCGATGGGATTTGCCGGCTATTTCCTCATCGTGTGGGACATCATCAAGTTTGCCCGCTCGCGCCAGATTCCTGTCGGTCCGGGGCGTGGTTCCGCTGCTGGAAGCCTCGTCGCCTATGCGTTGCGCATCACGGACCTCGATCCCCTCGTCTACACACTCTTGTTCGAACGGTTCCTGAATCCCGAGCGCGTGTCCCTCCCCGATATCGATATGGACTTCTGTATGGAGCGACGGGGTGAAGTCATTAACTACGTGGTCGACAAGTACGGCCAAGACCACGTGGCCCAGATCATTACATTCGGCACGCTTGGGGCGAAAGCCGCGATCCGAGACGTGGGCCGCGTGCTGGAGATCCCCTATGCCGAAGTTGATCGAGTCGCCAAGCTCGTTCCGAATCAGCTCAACATCACGCTCCAACAGGCTCTCGATCAAGAACCGAAACTGCGCGATCTCGTCGAGACCGATACCCGAGTGAAGGAGCTGATGGGCATCGCCCGTTCCCTTGAAGGACTCGCGCGGCATGCCTCGACCCACGCAGCCGGCGTGGTGATTTCGGAAGGTCCGCTCACGGACCATGTGCCGCTCTATAAAGGTGCCAACAACGAAATCGTCACCCAATATTCGATGGGAGACGTCGAAAAGATTGGGCTCGTCAAATTCGATTTCCTGGGCCTCAAAACCCTCACCATGATCAAGCGTGCCGAGACGTTGATCAATGAGCGGCATCCCGACAATCCGCCGTTGCTCATGGAGCAGGTCGCATTCGACGACCCCAAGACATTCACGCTGCTGTCATCCGGCAAGACGACCGGAATCTTTCAATTGGAAAGCTCCGGCATGCGCGACCTCCTGACCGGTTTTAAGCCGGACCGGTTCGAGGACATCATCGCCATTATCGCGCTCTATCGCCCTGGTCCGATGGATCTGATCCCCGACTTCATCAAACGCAAGCAGGGCAAAGTTCCGATTGCCTACGAAGTGCCGGAACTTGAACCAATCCTGAAGGACACCTACGGGGTTATCGTCTACCAGGAACAGGTAATGGCCATTGCCAACAAAGTGGCAGGCTTCTCACTGGGCCAGGCCGATATTCTCCGGCGCGCAATGGGCAAGAAGAAGCCGGAGGAGATGGAGAAGCTGCGCGCGCAGTTCCTGGCCGGCGCGAAGATCAATAAGATTCCTGACAAGAAAGCGGATAAGCTCTATGAATTGATCCAGAAGTTTGCGGGGTACGGGTTCAACAAATCGCATGCCGCGGCCTATGCCGTGGTCTGCTACCAGACCGGTTATTTAAAAGCGCATTATCCGACCGAGTTCATGGCTGCGCTGATGACGACCGACATGGGCAATGCCGACAAGATCGTCGGCTACTTTACGGAATGCCGCGATCTCAACATCAAAGTCCTGCCTCCGGACGTGAATGAAAGTCATAAGAACTTTACCGTGGTCGACCACGCCATCCGGTTCGGCTTGGCGGCCATCAAGAATGTCGGGGAAGGTGCTGTCGAATCGATCATCGACATTCGAAATACACAAGGCCCCTTCACATCTTTCTTTGAGTTTTGTCGCCGCGTCGACCTGCATAAAGTCAACAAGCGTATGCTGGAAGGGCTCATCAAAACCGGCGCGTTCGACTCAACCGGCGCGAAGCGTTCGCAATTGGCTGCGGTGCTCGATCAAGCCGTTGAGGACGGAGCCGCTGCGCAGCGCGAACGAGATCTCGGGCAGACCAATATTTTTGGCGACGAGGTGAATGGACAGGGTTCTGAGAAACACCTGGCCGCGCCACCGTTACCCAACATTCCGGAATGGGACCAAAGCGAGCGCTTGAAACATGAGCGGGAATTGACCGGCTTCTATATTTCCTCTCATCCACTGGCACGTTATGAGAGCACCATCCAGACGCTTGCCACGGCCTCAACGGTCAGCCTGCCTGAATTATCGGACGGTCGGGAAGTGAAACTTTGCGGAATTATCACCACCGTCAAAAGCATGCTGACCAAGAAGGGTGATAGGATGGCCTATCTCACCCTTGAAGATCTTCTCGGTGTGGTTGAGATCATCGTCTTTCCAGATCTCTATAAACAAGCCGCCGATTTGGTTGTCCCGGAACGCCTCGTACGCATCACAGGCACAATCGATCGTGGAGATAAAGGTACGAAAATTCGAGGGAGCAAGATTGAACCGCTCGCCGAGGTGCAAGCGCAAGCCATCAAACGGGTCTATATTCGATTAACGGATCGTCCAGGTGTGACAGAACAATTACCGCGGCTCCGTGAGATCTTTTTGCGGCACCACGGCGTCACAAGCGTCTCACTCACATTACGGATGGATTCAGCACTGGAAGCCGAGACGGCCCCGCTTCCTCACATGACGGTTACCCCCAGCGAACGGTTTGTGGCAGACGTTGAAGAAGTGCTAGGCAAAAGGACTGTTATTCTGCTATCGTAGGGTATATTGCAGAGAACGGCTCCTATGTTCTCTCCCGACTATTTCATCGAGATGCGTTGACACCGTATGCGCGATTACCTCGAGTTCGAAAAACCGATTCGCGAGATCGAAGAAAAGATAGAAAAACTCGCGGCTGTGCCCGCCGGGAAATCGGCTCCACAGGAAGAGATCCGCAAGTTGCGGATGAAGCTGGCCCAGGTCGAAGATACCCTCTACAACAAACTCACCCCTTGGCAGCGCACGCAACTTGCCCGACATCCCCAGCGGCCCAGCACCCTCGATTACATCAGTTATCTCTTCAGGGATTTCTGTGAGTTTCATGGGGACCGTTCGTTTGGTGACGATCGTGCCATCGTCGGAGGCTTCGCTCGTTTCAACGATCGGTCAATCATGGTCATCGGCCATCAAAAGGGGAAAACGCTTAAAGAGCGAATGCAAAGGAATTTTGGCATGCCGAATCCGGAAGGCTATCGAAAGGCGTTGCGCCTTATGCGTATGGCTGAGAAATTCGGACGCCCGATCGTGACCTTTATCGATACACCAGGCGCTTACCCCGGCATCGGCGCAGAAGAGCGGGGTCAGGCTGAAGCCATTGCCCGCAATCTATTCGTCATGTCGCGTCTCGCCGTTCCGATTATTTCCATCGTCATCGGTGAAGGTGGCAGTGGCGGGGCGCTTGCACTGGGCGTCTCAGATCGTGTTCTCATGTTGGAGCATGGGGTCTATTCGGTCATTTCTCCAGAAGGCTGCGCCGCCATCTTATGGGACGATCCGACGAAAGTTCCCGATGCCGCTGCCGCACTGAAGATGACGGCAAAAGATCTGGTCGACCTCCATATCGTGGACGAAGTCATCCCAGAACCTGTCGGCGGGGCCCATCGGAATCTGAATGCCATCACCGATCGTGTCGCCAAATCCCTCAGCAACCAACTCTCTCAGCTCAATGATCTCTCTCTTCCGCTCCTGCTGTCTCAGCGCGATCAGAAATACCGATCCATCGGCGCCGTCAACGGGCTCACCCCCATTTCCCAGTAGAGTGATCCACCATCTGTACCTCTGTGATTCAGACGGTCTTGGCGCCGGCCTCTTTCTTTCCCATTCGATAGCGTCTATAAACGCATCTGTCTTCGGTTGAATACTCAACCAAGGGATAGGAGGGATAGCCTTCCGACATAGCTATAGATTCTGTAGGAGAACGATGGACAGCGGGAAGGGCCATCAGGCCGTATTGACATCGCTAGATAAATAAGGTTTGCTATGGGCCTGGGTGCTAGAGGAGGAACCAGGAGACGATGACTTGGGTTAGGAGAATCCGGCTCAGTGATTAACCTGTTTTTCGACCTCAGTTTTGTTCGACAAGGTCGATGACATGGTCAAGGCACCAGGCACATCAGCGGGAATCACAGAAATACCAGAGCAGACAGAGGAGCAGCACCCCATTACACATCACGACGTCGCAGATATGCCGGCAGAAGACCTGCGACAGCTCCTGCATGAGTTGCAAATCCGCCAGACCAAGCTCGAGGCACAGAACGAAAAACTCCGCCGAGCTCGGGCGGAGGGCTACAAATTTTCTCCAGCCGGACAGCTGACACTGGATACTCTCGGCAAGATTGTAGAGGCGAATCTACGTGCCGCAACACTGGTGGGCATAGATCGGGACAAGCTCATCGGTCAACCATTCATCCGCTTCGTGGCACAAGATAGTCAGGACATCTTTCATTGGCATTGTCGGAGAGTCTTAAAGACCGGCACGCGACAAACCTGTGAGATGCAACTCCAAAAAAAATCCGGCGCTCCCCACTGGGTCCATCTCGAGAGCCTTGCAGTGGACAGAGAGTCGGGGCCGGTCACCCATTGGCAGACGGTGCTGCTCGATATCAGCGAGCAAAAGCGGACAGAGGGGGCCTTGCGGCTTGCAAAGTTTTCTATGGAACGAGCCGCTGACGCCGTCTACTGGATCGATCAGCAAGCCAGAATTCTGGATGTCAACGAGGCGGCCAGCCTCATGCTGGGCTATTCGAAGGACGAATTGTGTGTGATGACCGTCCACGATCTGAATCCTGACTTTCAGAAGGAGCAGTGGCTAGAGTTTTGGGCAGAAACTCAGCGGTGCGGGACCATGGTGCTGGAGACGGTCCATCAGGCGAAGAATGGCCGGCTGATCCCTATCGAGGTAAGTGTCAATTATCTGTTCTACGAAGGAAAGGAATACCACTGCGCGTTCGTGCGCGACATCACTGAACGCAAGCGGGCGGATGCAGCGCTTCGTGCAAGTGAAGAACAGTATCGGGCGTTGTACGATGATACGCCGACTATGTACTTCAAACTAGCCACCGACGGCACGGTGCGCTCCGTCAACCGATTTGGAGCGACGCAGCTAGGGTATCGGGTGGAAGAATTAATCGGGCATTCCGTGCTGAACCTCTTTCACGAATGCGACAAGGAAGCCGTTCTAGCTAGTCTGTCCGAGTGCCTTGCGACACCGGAGGCCACGAGACACTGGGAGTTTCGGAAGGTACGGAAAGATGGGAGCATCATTTCGGTGCGGGAAGCGGCCCGTGTGGGGAGGTCTTCTACTGGGGAGGCTGTCGTATTGGTGACATGCGAAGACATCACCGAGCGGAAGCGGGCGGAGGAAGAATTGCAGCGTTCTCAAGCGTTCATCACGTCCGTGGTGGAGAATCTCCCCAACATGATCTTCGTGAAGGACGCGAAGGATCTGAAATTCGTCCGCGTTAACAAAGCCAGCGAAGATCTGCTGGGCCACTCACGCGAGGTCTTGATCGGCAAGAGCGACTATGATTTGTTTCGGAAAGAGGAAGCGGACTTTTTTACGAAAAAAGATCGACAGGTTCTGGAGTCCGGCCGCCTACTGGACATTCCAGAGGAGCCGATCGAGACAAAGGATCAAGGGCTGCGCATCCTCCATACCAAGAAGATTCCCATTTGTGACGACAAGGGTGAACCTCAGTATTTGCTGGGTATCTCCGAAGACATCACGGATCGAAAGCAGGCTGAGGAGGCGCTCGGGGCGAGTGAGCGGTTAATGAATAACATCCTCGAGAATATTCCTTCATATGTGTTTGCCACCGACCGCCAACACCATTACATTCTCTTGAGCGATGACCTGGCCAAGTTCTATGGGAAGCGCAAAGAGGAGATTCTCGGCAAGACACACCACTCTGTTTTTCCTGAGAAGGTGGCGGACGCTATCCAGGCGACCAACGAACAGATCATGACGAGTGGTATCGCTCAACAACTTGAAGAAGTTGTGGAGAGCCCAGTCAGTGGGATACCACGTATCCTATCCACCAACAAATCCCCTCTGAGGGATGAGAAGGGACAGATCTACGGAATCTCCGGGATTGCCACCGATATTACCGAGCACAAGCGGCTGGAGACGCAATTCCGGCAGGCTCAAAAGATGGATGCGGTCGGCCGGTTGGCCGGTGGAGTGGCGCACGACTTCAATAATCTGCTCACCATCATCAACGGGTACAGCGCGATGCTTATCGAACGGCTGGCTCAGGAAGACCCCAAACATGAGATGGCCGTAGAGACCTTGAAGGCGGGCGAACGGGCCAGTGAGCTGACCAAGCAATTGCTCGCCTTCAGCCGTAAACAGGTCCTCATGCCGCAACCGTTGAATTTCAACGATTCACTGCGGTTGATCAGCTCGATGCTCAATCGGCTGCTAGGCGAGCAGATCACGCTGACAATGGATCTTGCGCCGGATCTCTGGTTGATCAATGGCGACAAAGGACAACTCAACCAGGTCACGCTGAATTTGGTTATTAATGCTCGTGACGCCATGCCAAACGGAGGAACGTTGACGATTGCCACGCGCAATCTCTCCGTCACGCCGGAGTGGCTGGATCATCATCAGATGATGCCGCAGGGAGACTACGT
Organism: uncultured Nitrospiraceae bacterium; assembly: GCA_963748375.1. Classification (GTDB taxonomy): domain Bacteria; phylum Nitrospirota; class Nitrospiria; order Nitrospirales; family Nitrospiraceae; genus Palsa-1315. Next base: position 30,544 of record CAVVIR010000030.1, on the reverse strand, counting down.
GCATATGAGCGTTCATGACACCGGCCATGGGATGAGCCCTGAGACACTCTCGCATCTGTTCGAGCCATTTTTTACGACCAAAGAGGTGGGGCAAGGAACGGGTCTGGGGTTGGCAACAGTCTATGGGATCGTCAAGCAAAGCCAGGGCTATATCTTTACCGACAGCGCGCTTGATCAAGGAACCACATTCCATCTCTATTACCCGCGCGTCATAGCTGCGGCGGCTGTGGCTCCGACCCCGCCGATTCGTCACAAGAAAGGGTCAGAACATCTGCTCATTGTCGAAGATCAGGATTCAGTTCGAGCCCTCATCGTCGAGGCATTGAAGCAGGACGGTTATCGAGTCATAGAGGCCGCAAGCGGCGAAGATGCCTTGCGCAAAGTATCATCGCTGTCTGAGCCGATCCAGGCTCTTATAACTGATGTGATCATGCCTCATATGTCCGGCCTCGTCCTCGCGGAACGGCTGAGGGTGACCTGTCCCAATATCCGAGTGCTCTTCATGTCGGGCTACGTCGACCCTTCACAGTCGGCCTTTCTCGATGAGCCAACTGCTGCCTTTATTCAAAAGCCTTTTTTGCCCGATGATCTGGCCAGGCATCTGCGGAACCTTTTGGACAAGTCGATCGTACGGGAACGCTGACCTGTTTGGACACTCGACCTTTCCAGCTTCGATCCAGCCTTCAGACCGCCTTATTCGTTCTATTTTTTTTGAGCCACTCCACAGCCCCTGTGCCTGCGGCACGGCCGGTGGCGAAGCAGGCCGTCAGGAGGTAGCCTCCTGTCGGCGCCTCCCAATCCAACATTTCACCGGCACAGAAAACACCAGGGAGACTTCGAACCATCAGTTGCCTAGTCAGAGCCTCGAAGGGAACTCCCCCTGCTGTACTGATCGCTTCCTCCAATGGACGCGGCGCGACCAATCGGAGCGGCAATGATTTGATTGTCGCAGCCAGAAGAGCTGGGTCTGCGAAGTCCTCCTTCGAAACCACTTCACGAAGCAGCCCCGCTTTCACACCCTCGATCCCAGCTCGGCGCTCCAAATGAGTCGCCATCGTGCGTTTGCCTCGTGATCGGGATAGGTCCTGTGTCAGGCGTGAGATATCTCGGTCAGGCGTGAGGTCTACACGCAATGTTGCAACTCCCTTCATCAGGATCTCATCGCGAAGCGCGGCAGACGCCCTGTAAATCACGCCTCCTTCTACACCAGTCTCCGTGATCACAAATTCCCCTGGATACCTGGATAGAGCCTCGACATCCTTTCCAACAACAGCAACCACGGACTTGACCGGGCTGCCGGAGAATTTCACCCTAAAATGCTCGCTCCAGCCCACATCGAAACCACAATTCGCCGGCTGTAACGGCGCGATGTGAAGCCCTCGTCCTATCAATAGAGGTACCCACGACGCATCGGAGCCGAGATTCGGCCAACTTCCGCCGCCAAGCCCCAACACCACGGCATCGGCCTGGATAGCATGCATTCCAGTGGGGGTAGCAAAAGACAGCGCCCCCTGCTCATTCCAGCCAGACCACCGGTGACGCATGTAGAACTGCACACCGGCTTGGCGTAACCGACGGAGCCATGCACGTAACAATGGTGCAGCCTTGAGATCGGCAGGAAATACGCGCCCCGAAGAGCCGACAAATGTGTGAATGCCGAATCCCAAGACCCAAGCCCTCAGCGTATCGGGCCCGAAGGATGCGAGCAGCGGCGCAATCTGGGCGCGACGCGCACCATAACGCGAAAGAAATGTCTCGAACGGTTCCGAATGTGTGAGATTGAGGCCACCTTTCCCTGCCAAGAGAAACTTACGACCAACCGACGCCATCGCGTCATAGAGTTCAACCTGTGCGCCGCCAGCGCTCGCCGCCTCTGCAGCCATGAGCCCTGCCGGGCCTCCACCGATAATCGCAATCTTCATTGGTCGTCAATCTGGTCGATATGGTGCATGAGCCACGTATTGATAAAAAACTGAGATCTCGAACCCGAGCGCTCCTTTGCCGCCTGATACGTCAACATTCAATGGGGGTTTTACCACCCGAAACGCGCTATACTCTCACAAAACGATGGATGAGCACGAATCAGTACAAGTGGTCGAGCTTCGGATCAGTTATCGCTATGCGACCGCGCATCCATGGGTAGTCCAAGCCATTCGCGGGTTCTTATCGGCATACTTCATGGAGCACCCGGGGTTTCGTGTACAACGCTACATGGAAGAACTGGAATCTGGTTCGCATCTATGGATATGTGAAGCGCCTCCCACCATGAAGTTTCTCAGACTCTTGAGGCGGCTGAAGGAAGATATCCCTCCCTGCCAGACCCAACAGGTCGCCGCTGATGTGCCCGCGCGATCTCGATATCTTATCGATTGCCTCGATCAACCCACGGAACCCTAGGCTGACGATCGTGTCGTATTCTTCGCAGGAAATCAGCAAGAGGCGCAGTGCCATATCCAACAGGCTGAGGACACTCATCTTCAGAACGATAGCTGTGCCTTTGGCAGTGGCTGCCAGTATCTTCTCTATAGAATTAGCTCATGGAGACAACAGCTTTCCTCTTCCCAGACCAGATCACATCGTTCTCGTGATTGAAGAGAATCACGCCTATAGCCAGATTATCAATTCGCCCGATGCGCCCTATATCAACAGACTGGCGGCTCAGGGGGCCCTCTTCACACAGTCATTCGGCATCACTCACCCCAGCCAGCCGAACTATCTCGCGCTCTTTTCAGGATCGATGCAAGGCATCACTGACAACTCCTGCCCGCACACGTTCACAACATCCAATCTAGGACACAACTTGATTGCAGCAGGACTGACATTCGCCGGATATTCAGAAGACTTACCCTCAATCGGCTCCATTATTTGCAGTAGGGGGCTGTATGAACGTAAACATAATCCCTGGGTGAATTGGCAGAACAGCGTAACCAATGGGATCCCGACGACGGCCAATTTGCCCATGACGAATTTTCTGACGGAGTATAACACCCTCCCAACGGTAAGCATCGTTGTGCCAAATCAACTGAACGACATGCACAATGGAAAAGATTCAGAGATGATTCAGGCCGGTGATCGCTGGCTCCAGGCACACCTGGATGCCTACGTCCAATGGGCGCAGCAACACAATAGCCTGTTGATCGTGACGTGGGACGAAGATAACGGAAAAGAGAATAACCGGATTGTAACCCTCTTCGTCGGGCCCATGGTGCAGGCCGGTCGATACGGGCAGCGTGTGACCCACTACAATATCTTGCGCACGATTGAGAATCTCTATGGGCTTTCCCACTCCGGTGCAAGCGCCGTTGCGACACCTATCACTCACATCTGGAAATCGGCCCCTCGCCCCTGATGGGCCTCCCGTGTACCCTACATTGAGTAGAGTCAGCTTACCTAGTGCTTAATTGCGTAAGTTCACGATAGTGTTTCTGAGTTGAGAGCCTTTGACTTCTCTCTTGCGCCACACAAAAGGTTTGGCTGTGGGTCCATAGGCGGCCACAAACGCTTCGATGGCCTGACGCAATTCCTCGATGTTTCGAAAGCTGGCACCCTTGAGTGCCTTTCGCGCAAAGATCCCAAACCAGATTTCAACCTGGTTGAGCCAACTGGCCGACGTCGGCGTGAAATGGAACACGACATTCGGGTGTGCCGCCAACCAAGGATCGTTCCGTTTGTGAATGCAGTAATTGTCGAGGATCACATGAATGTCTTTGCCCTCGGGCATCTCCGCCATCAGATGATCCATGAAGTCCAGAAACTCCAGTCGGCGCTTTTGCCGGGTGATTTGCGTGTGGATCGCTCCGGTAGCGACTTCCAGGGCGGCAAACAGATTCAACGTCCCATGGCGCTTGTAGGTGCTCTTGAACCCGCGGACGATTGTGCCATTGTCGGTCTCCACGTACCCAGTCGCCCGCTCCAACGCTTGGATGCTGGGTTTCTCGTCTACGGATATGACCAGCGCCGTTTCCGGCGGATTCAAGTATAGCCCCACGATATCGGCGGCCTTGGTAGAAAATTCCGGATCGGTGCTCACGCACCAACTCCGCTGCCGGCCCAGGCAGACGCCTTCCTTGCGCAGCACACGCCAGACCGCATGCACGGATGTCTTGAGATGCCGGGCCACTGCTGGACCGTCCCAAACGGCTTGTCCCTTCGGTGGTGGTGCTTCCAACACAGCCAGCACCTTCTTGCGAAAGTCCGCGCCATACTGCCGCGGCTTGCCCGGGCGCGGACGATCCGCCAGACCAGTCAATCCTTCGCGGTCGAACCGCCGCCGCCAATCGATCACGGTATTCGGACGCACGCGCAACCTCCGCGCAATGTCGCTGACCGAGTGCCCCTGCACGCATTGCAGGATAATCTTGGCGCGCTCCACCAGGCGCGCTTCCTGGGTGCGGCTCCGCGCCCACTCCTCCAGCGTTTTCCGGTCTGGCTCGGAACAACGCAACGTGTGTGGCGACTTGGGCATGGTCGGCCTCCTTGCCCAAGACAGTACGCTTTATCGCTTACTTATGCAACTAAGCACTAGCAGTATGCTGAAAAAGTCCGCCAGCGGCGTTCTCGCGTCGCTCAGAGGCTCAACGTACCGAAGCGTACGCCTCGCCTCTTCGCTCGCTGCGGCCTTGCTGGACAGCCTTTTTGAGCATCCGGCTGCGACTCTGACATGATCCTTAATGGTTATATCGCGACGACATATTGTAGGAAAATCACGTCTTTCAGCAGACTGCTAGAGCCATTTGGGTTGCGACAGCAAGGAAATTATATTCAGCGCACCGTGAGGGTCTTCCCCAATAAACTGGCAAACGGAGGTCTGCCGGATTGAAATACTCTCGAATCCAGAAATCAATACAGCCTCGCTGCAGAGCAGATCGCGTAGAATCTCTTCGGTCAGTAGATTTGTTCTGTTATAGGGATTGGCAACGGCGCCGACAAGAGAAATAGATTGCCGCAGTTCTGCTTCGTACTGTTTCGGAGTGCATCAAGATCATCGCAAGGCCGATTCCTAATGCATCCGTCACCAGATCATCAACGCTCGCTTCTCTGCCTTGAACTGATCCTTGAAACACCTCAGTCCAGAGACCGAAAACGAAAGCCGCAGCGGCAGCAACGGGGAGTGCGTATGTCCGTGGCCATGCACGACGCTGCAATCCACGCGTCAGCATAATAGCCAAAATTCCATAGCCCGGCGCGTGAGCCCATTCTAATAGACTGGAGGGTACCTGCACCATTAGATGACCGGCAAGACCGACATTGGGGGCAATGATGGCTCCAAAATAGAGCAATCCCATGTAGCCCAATATAATTCCAAGCCCCACAGTCACCTCCCGGCAGCCTGCATGCTTGAGAACATACAAGAATCCACGAAGGTAAACTATTGGACATTAGTAGGGGGAGATGCGGCAGTGTGCCACTCCATACTATCCGGCGAGATCGCTGAGGGGATCTGCACTATGCGTATCCAACGAGGGCCTTCTTACACCGCGTGTTGCGCTGTACCACGAGAACTATTCCTCAAGCTCGCTTGTTACTCTCCAACTGGGTGGCTGGTTGGCCCTCAACAGCGCCCGTCGAGCGAGGCCCTTCCGAGGGCGCGCGCTCCGGGAGCAAAGAGGGCCACACTACCCACTATTTCCACCCTTCTCCATTCGTGCCTCCTCCAAACCCTCCGAAATTTCCCCCAAAGCCCCCCTGCCCTGCTCCCCAATACTCCCCTTTTTGAATTCGCGTGTAAGGATGTCGAAGGTCGGGCCGGCTAATCCACCAAAAGAATACGAGCGCGCTCATGCCTGTAAAGATGGCGAGCCCGAGCCCCAGACCTTTAGAGTGTTTCCTCGAAAAATCTCCAACACGTATTTCCTGTGCGGGTGACGCCAACGCCACCACGGTGAGATAGAGACCTTCACCAAAGTGTCCCAACTCAATCGAGGGCTGCAAGCTTTCACGCCCGACTTGACTGACCACCGCTGGGGTAATCACAGGCAACATCTGCCGGCCTAGCGTGATCGCAGCTTGCCGTTCCTGCACCGCGACCAGCACCATCATGCCATGTTCCTGTTGCGTCGATCCGATTCCCCACTTTTCATAAAGTGCCGTTGCATACTCATTGGCTGACCCGAATGGTTTGATAGTGGGAACGGTCACCACCACCATTTCCACGCCGGTCTTCCGCTCAAGATCCTGGCAGACGGACCGAATGCGCTCTTTCCAATCCCCATCGATCGCCTGCGCATGGTCGCTCACATAGCCTTGAGGGCCCGGCAACTGAACCTTGGGGCGTTCATAGAACGTAGCCTGAGCCAGGCCCTCAAAGACAACTAGACAGAGCACCATTGCCATACTAAGGGTTTTTGTCATCGCGGCTCCAACTGAGGAAGTTGCTCAACCGCGCGTGTCACCAATACGGTGGCCTGCAGATACCTGTCGAAGAGTCGAGACACTTCGTGAGGACCTGGAGAAATCTGTCCACGCTTAAGCAACCAGACATCCAGCAACCCCTGTAGATCCAGTTTCAGCTGCTCGCCGACATCCGAGATCACCGCCTCTGAGTGAGAAAGGGGGGAACGCCCAAGAAGACGTCGAACTCCGCGCAGCAGAGGAATCGTTGAGGCAATCGAAACCGTCAGTAAAATTGTCGTCGCGTCGTCGCCTCCGCCCCCTTCCACATAGCGCTGACGCAGCCGCACGATATGACTTGTCAAACCTTGGACGACGGCCTCTTTCAGCCGATCGGTCTTGACGTGAAAGCCGATGAAGGGATCGCGCCCGTCGAGAACGCGGTGTTGCTCCTGGATCTCTAAAAACTCGAGTGGAAAGACCGCTGCCGACATGCGCAATTCCTCTTCCGTCAGAAAGAGGGGGACCACAATCTGCTCTTGACTCCATCGACGGTGCAACAGGCTGTACTGCTTCAGGACGGCACTGTCATAGGATGAGACGAGAAGGAGGATGTTCAGGTTTGAACGACCTTTGAGAAATTCCCCCCTGACGGCACTGCCGTAGAGCAACAAGCCTTCCAGTTGATCTCCGAATGCCGCGTTGACCTCCTTCACATAAGTCTGCAGCAGCTTCTGCGTCTCATTCGACAATCCATCGATCATACGTTCAGCCGCACCTATGTTTCTCATAAAGACATCGGATGTGGAGATCGCTCATGGGCGCGGATATCTGGAAGCAACCCCGCGGCAATCACACGATCGATCAGATTAAATGGGGGCATTGTTCGCAGCCCCGCCGTGGTCGACAGAACCTGATAGCGAAGCCGCGCGTTCCGATCCAGCGTCTGAAACACACGATCGCGCAGGAACGCGACCACAGGATTATTCGTATTCCAATAGAACACTTGTTGATCAGCCAGTTGCTGTAGCATGGTGACTTGTGGCCGCCTAGCCCGTTCAAATTCTTTCAATCTTTCGGCGGAATAATTCTGATCGCTCAAACAACCCGGCAAGAGATCGGCGAGCGCCATAGCATCGACCATGGCCTGCATGCGACCCTGCGAGGCATGGGGATTCATCGCATGGGCGGCATCGCCGATCAGCACCGCTCCGTCCGCCACCCAGGTTGGTGTTCGTATCCGCCCGGTCGGCATATACGCGGTCTGCCCCCAATCGCTCAGACAGCGAAAGAGCCTGGAAAATTGCGGCGCAATCTGGCTCCACGTCTGCTGCAATGCGGTAATCCCCCGCTGCTTCACCGCCTCCATCGAATCCTTTGGAATCATATAGAAGAGATAGGCCTTGTTCCCTGTCGCCGGAAAGATTCCCAAAATGGTTCTGTGCCCGATATAGTAGAACGATTCCGATACCGGCTCCTCCGATTCAAGAATCGCAATGAGATATCCATCAGGGTAGAGGTACAGATCGGCGGGAATCTTCAGCGCCTCGCGCACTTTTGAAAAGGCGCCATCGGCGCCGACGACGATCTTTGCGCGAATCGTGTGTGCGCCATCCGGCCCCTGCGTGGATACTCCCACCACCTGATTGCCTTCACGAACCAGCCCTGAGAATGAGGTCCCATAGCGCAATGTCACACTCGTATGCTGTTGCACCGCCGCGACAATGGCATGATGGGCCACGTTGGGCAAGGTGACGATGGCGTGATTGTAGGGCGGGGGCAGGTCGCCATAGTCGATGCTGCAGAGGCGCGTCCCTCCGGCCCGGCAAAAATGAAAGAGCCGCACAGATCGCGTGGCATCTGCCGGCAATGACTGCAATACACCCAAACGATCGAGTACGCGCTGTCCGTTCGGTTGGAGAATTTCTCCCCGCAAGCCTTTGGGTGGGCCAGTCGCCTGATCTAATACGACGGTGCGGATCCCTTGCTTCGCCAATGCTAGGGCCAAGACGGCTCCGCCACCTCCTGCCCCCACCACCGCGACGTCGGTTTCTTCAGTCATCACATCTCACACAGATAGGCGACGGTCGAATTTGAGGCTGAGAATGGAAATGCACCATCATTCCCGGTTCATGCTCCATCTTCCTCAATCGCAGCCTGCACCTCAACCTTTTCGTTTATTTCCAATTCCGATATCGCGTGCGATCTTTCCACATCGCGAGGAACTTGTCACGGGCCTGGACCGTAATCGCGTGGTCAGTAATGATGTCCAGTCGCTCATCGTTATAGCGATTGCCGCTCGTCGTATGATTCATCGAGCCCGTCGTATTCACTTCATCGTCAATGACAACCTGTTTTAGATGCATCAACCCATCGTGCTCATTCACGAGGATCGGTATACCAGCCAAATGGAGCGTCTGAAGCGCCGTGCGTTGTTTGACATCCTCGGTGCGCTGCCGATCAGTGATCAGCCGCACGTCAACTCCCCGCTTCTTCGCTGCGACCATAGCCTCCACCGCGCGCGGAGACGTCAACCCATAGGCCGCCACATAGAGATAGCGCGTAGCATGTCGATAGAGCGCAGTGAGGCGATCGAGCGGTGCGTCGTCAGGGCCGTAATAGACCTCCACCGTCGCGCCCCATCCGACCCCGAAAGGCCCCACAAGCGACAGGACGATGAGAGCCCACGCCAGCCCGATCCGGCGAGATCTGACTGCATTTACCGGCGGCAGATGGTGGGCCGGAGTCATTCGAGCTCGAATAACATCTTGAAATGATCGTTAGTCGTCTCCCAGGCCTGAGGAGCCGTGGTCGCAAGCCACCGCTGTAGAAATTGCTTTTGACCAGGCGTGAGCAGTTGCTTGATCTGGTGAGACCGCCCTTGGAGAGGCTGCAGAAACCCAACCCGCTTCTGGAAATCCAGTGTCGCGGTGCGGACATACATGTTTGTGAAAGCTGTCGGAATGTCATCCTCTCCATCGCCTTGAATCCAAACCGATAAAAACTTCTCTAATTGGAGCCCCGTGCTATCCATGGCGGGATCGGTATCGTGGAAGAGCTCGTTTTCAGATTCTTCGAGCGGAAGAGCCTCTGCGGACCTGAACATGAAATTGCGTTTCCACATGTCATCGCGCTTCCAAAGGATGGCATAGTGGCGGCGGATTGCGGACAAAGTCAAGCCGAGAGACATCCGGTTTCGTTGCCTTGACATTGGCAAAGTCGCTTTGATAGCGTGTTGAAATTGTTTAATTTCTTTGCCAGGTTAGGAGTCTTCAATGCAGGTCACAATCAATGGGAAGACAGAAGAGGTTACAGGGGGAACGGTCCTCGATCTTCTACAGGCCAAGAAAATTGAACCACACATGGTTGCAGTCGAAGTCAACGACACGGTCTTGGACCGGAATCACCTCGCCACCACCAGTCTGAACAACGGCGACCGGGTTGAGTTCCTGTTTTATATGGGAGGTGGCCGGTGACGAGCACCCTGCATACAGACATTACCGAACTCATCGGACGAACTCCCCTCGTCCGCCTGAACCGGTTGTCCCCTGTCGGCGGGGCGACAATCTATGGAAAAGTCGAGTTCTTTAATCCCGGCGGAAGCGTCAAGGATCGGATTTGCCTTAATATGATCGACGAGGCTGAACGACTTGGCGCATTAAAGCCGGGTGGCACAATCGTCGAACCGACCAGCGGAAACACCGGAATCGGCCTGGCACTAGTCGCTGCGGTCCGTGGTTATAAGCTGATTCTCGTGATGCCGGAGAGCATGAGCATGGAGCGGGCGAGCCTCTTATCGTCCTATGGCGCGCAGCTCGTCTTGACCCCGGCCTGGGAAGGGATGAAGGGAGCGATCCGCGAAGCGGACAGCATCATAGCGCAGAATCCCTCATACTTTATGCCGGATCAGTTTTCCAACCCGGCTAACCCGGCTATGCATAAAAAGACCACGGCGATCGAGATTCTCGAGGCGCTCGACGGAAAGATCGATGCATTCGTGGCGGCAGTGGGGACTGGCGGCACCATTACCGGATGCGGGGAACTGTTCAAAGAGCGGAATCCCAATGTGCAGGTCGTCGCAGTTGAACCGGCTGGATCACCGGTCTTATCAGGTGGAGAGCCAGGACCTCATAAGATTCAAGGCATCGGCGCGGGGTTCGTCCCGAAGGTGTTGAACCGAGCCATTCTCGATCGGGTGATGACTGTGACTGACGACGAGGCCTATCAAACGGCTAAACAGCTCTCGAAAAAAGAGGGCCTCTTGGTGGGGATTTCTGCCGGAGCCAACGTATTCGCTGCGCAGAAAGTGGCTCAAGAGCTTGGACCAGGCAAGAACGTGGTCACCATCCTGTGCGACACCGGCGAGCGGTATATCAGCATCGAGAAGTATTTCAATATTTAAGGATGCTGAAAATGGCTTCCAACTTTGTTCTCGGCTCAAGAAAATCCTCAACGTACCCCCGAGGGTACGCCTCCGGTTTTCTCTCGCCTGCGGCCTCGTTGGTAAGCCATTTTGAGCATCCTTTGGGATTCGCTACCTAATTGCCATGGAATTTACCGAAGATCAGATAAGCCGCTACAGCCGCCACATCCTCCTGCCGGAGGTCGGTGGGAAAGGGCAAAAGAAGATCGCCAAGGCTAAGATTCTTCTAGTCGGCGCAGGTGGCCTTGGTTCGCCGGCAGCGCTCTATCTGGCCGCAGCCGGTATCGGGACCATCGGCCTCATCGATAGTGATGTCGTGGACCTCACCAATCTTCAACGGCAGATTCTCCACCATACATCAGACGTGGGCCGGCCCAAAGTTGTATCGGGTAAAGAGAAGATCCAGGCGTTGAACCCAGACGTCCAGGTCTCGATGTACGAAGAGCGACTGACGGCCGGCAATGCATTGAAGATCATCAGCGACTACGACATTGTCATTGATGGGGTCGACAACTTTACAGCCAAGTTCCTCATTAACGACGCCTGTTTCTTTGCCGGAAAACCGTTGGTCCATGGTGGCATCCTTCGCTTCGATGGACGTGTGACGACCATTGTGCCGAAGCAATCCGCTTGTTATCGATGCGTCTTTAAGACTCCACCGCCTGCCGGACTGGTGGCTTCCTGTCAGGAGGCAGGTGTGATCGGCGTATTAGCCGGCATCATTGGCACGATCCAAGCTACTGAGGCCTTGAAACTCATCCTTGGAATCGGTCATCCTCTCACAAACAGATTCTTGGATTTCGATGCCCGCAAGACCCAGTTCAGAGAAATTAAAGTGAAGCGCAATCCTGACTGTGCGCTGTGCGGTGCACATCCGACGATTACCTCACTGTTCGATGACGGCGATCCGTTTGCCGGCTGTGCCGTCCGGCCGTAATTATTGATTGAGTGAGGTGGAATCGCCATGGCCACAATGAAAGCCCTAGTCTGTCGCGAGTGCGGAAAAGAATATCCAACGAAGGCGATCCATGTCTGCGAAATGTGCTTCGGCCCCCTCGAGGTGAAATACAACTACGAGGAGATCAAGAAGAATGTGTCCCGCACAAAGATTCATGACGGGCCACATAGCATCTGGCGCTATGCCGATCTCCTGCCGGTAGAAGGGCCGACCTTCCTCGGCCCGCATGCCGGGATGACCCCGTTGGTGCGCGCGAAAAATCTTGGCGCCCACCTCGGACTGGACGAACTCTACATCAAGAACGATACCGTCAATCATCCCACGCTCTCGTTCAAAGATCGGGTTGTGGCCGTCGCCATTACCAGGGCACGAGAATTGGGATTTGAAACCATTGCCTGCGCCTCGACCGGCAATCTGGCCAATTCCGTCGCCGCCCATGCGGCTGCGGCAGGGATGCGCTGTTACGTGTTTATCCCGGGCGATCTGGAAGCCGCGAAGGTGCTCGGCAACTTGATCTACAAACCCAACGTGGTGGAGATCGAAGGCAATTACGACGATGTGAATCGGCTCTGTAGCGAAATCGCTGGCGAGCACGGCTGGGCGTTCGTCAACATCAATATCCGTCCCTACTATGCGGAAGGCTCGAAGACGCTTGGCATTCGAAACCGTCGAGCAACTCGGCTGGCGCACGCCGGACCAGGTCGTCATCCCGATGGCGTCCGGCTCGCTCTTGACCAAAATCTGGAAGGGCCTCCACGAAATGAAATACGTGGGATTGATCGATGAGGTGCGGACAAAAATCAACGGGGCACAAGCCGAAGGTTGCTCGCCGATCTCCACCGCATTCAAGGCAGGGCGCGATTTCTTCAAACCGGTGAAACCCAAGACCATCGCCAAATCCTTGGCGATCGGGAATCCAGCAGACGGGTACTATGCCCTGAAGGCCACAGCAGAGAGCAAAGGCGCTATGGAGATGGTGACAGACGACGAGGTGGTGGACGGCATCAAGCTGCTGGCGCAGACGGAAGGAATCTTTGCCGAAACGGCCGGGGGTGTCACAATCGGTGTGCTCCAAAAACTGGTGAAAAACGGCACGATTAAGAAAGGCGATCTGACCGTAGCCTATATTACCGGAAACGGTTTGAAAACCCAGGAAGCCGTGATCGATGCCGTCGGACGGCCGGTCCGCATTCAACCAAGTCTGGTTGCATTTGAGAAAACATTTAAAATGGGCAAGAACGGTGGTGGTGACGCATGATTAAAGTTCGCATTCCAACTCCGCTACGCCCGCTGACCAAGGGCCAGGGAGAGGTCGAAACGAAAGCCGCGAGCGTGCTTGAGATGATCGAGGCGCTCAATACCGCGCATCCCGGCATAAAAGATCGCCTCTGCGACGATACGGGTGAGCTCCGCCGATTCGTGAACATTTACGTCAATGAGGAAGACATTCGATTCCTCAAGGGCAAAGAGACGTCGCTCAAAGACGGGGACGAAGTGTCGATCGTGCCCGCCATTGCAGGAGGTGCATCATGCCACATGTGAAAGTCCACGTGCAGTTCCCAGAAGACAAGATTAAAGAACCGGTCATCTATCAGATCGGGCACGAATACAAAGTCGTCACCAACGTCCGGCGCGCCGATGTGCGTGAAACCACCGGATGGATGGATCTTGAGCTGACCGGCGACAGCGCAGAAATCGAGCGGGCGATCCTAGGCCTTCGCACGAAAGGCGTCGTCGTCGACCCGATCGAATTGAATGTCGTGGAATAACGAGAGCGGCATTAGCGTCAGTTCTCAGCCTTCAGCTCTGAGAAATTCTTATGATTGGAAGCTGACAGCTGATAGCTAACGCTGAGAGCACGACCCAACTATGGAACTCACTGAACGACAAATAGAACGATACAGTCGTCAGATTATTCTGAGCGACGTGGGCGGCAAGGGCCAGATGAAGCTGGCCAAGGCTAAAGTCTTGCTCATCGGCGCCGGAGGGCTCGGCTCGCCTGCCGGACTCTATCTCGCCGCCGCGGGCGTGGGTACAATTGGTCTCGTTGATGGCGATGTTGTCGATCTTTCAAACTTACAACGCCAAATCCTGCACTCCACGGCCACGGTGGGTATGCCGAAAGTAGAGTCCGGCAAGAAAACCTTGTCGGCGATCAACCCAGAGATTACGATCAAGACTCATCACCAGAACGTCGACAGCGATAATATTCTTTCGCTCATCTCCCAATACGACATGGTGCTGGACGGATCCGACAACTTTGCGACGCGCTTTCTCGTCAACGACGCCTGCTTCTTCGCCAAGAAGACGCTCATTTCTGCCAGCATGTTCCGGTTTGAAGGACAACTCACGACGATCAAGCCTCATGCAGGCTATCCATGCTACCGCTGCCTCTACCCAGAGCCACCGCCGGCAGGACTCGTGCCGAATTGCCAAGAAGCCGGCGTGTTAGGCGCTCTTGCTGGAACCATGGGCATTCTTCAGGCATCGGAAGCGATCAAGGAAATTCTCGGCATCGGTGAAACATTGGCCGATCGCCTGCTGATCTACGATGCGCTGGAGATGAAATTCAGAAAAGTCAGACGCCCCAAAGACCCGACCTGCCCGCTCTGCGGCCAGAATCCGAAAATCACAAATCTTAGTATGGACTATACTGTCAGCTGCACCATCTAACTAAACAGAATGCTGAAAAAGTCCGCCAGCTTTGTTCTCGCATCGCTCAGAGACTCAACGTACCCCAAGGGTATGCCTCGCCTCCTCGCTCGCTGCGGCCGCGCTGACGGTCTTTTTGAGCATTCTGTGTGCTCCGCTCCTGTTGCTACAGACATGCGGACCAATGAAACTCTGGCCCGCCATAATATTTTTCCAGCAGCCTACTACCGTGTCTGATCTCGTTATCCCTCAATCGATCCTTGACGAGATGGTGGCCCACGCCAGGGAACTCGATCCCTATGAATGTTGCGGGCTTCTGGCTGGAACCAACGGAACCATCACCCATGTCTACCGGATCAAGAATATTGTGGCACTCGAAGGAGCTGAGAAATTGTCGTCCTTCGACCCGGCAAAGGTGGCGCATTTGGAACGACTATCACCAGCAGAACGGGCCGAGATCGCCTTCGTGATGGATATGCAGGATTTTTCTGTGGCGAAGAAAGATATTCGAAATAAAGGACTCGATCTGCAAGTGGTCTATCACTCTCATCCTCACGATCCGGCACGCCCTTCGACTACCGATATCAAGATCGCGACCGACTACGAAGAAATCTGGCCAAAAATTAACCTGCCCATCCCCGCCTATCTGCTCATCTCACTCATGGATAAATCCAAACCGGATATCCGCGGATACTGGATTTCGGGGGGGGTTGTCACGAAGGCGCACATCACCACTCTGGCCTAGCAGGATGCTGAAAAAGCCCGCCAGCTTTGTTCTCGCATCGCTCAGAGACTCAACGTACCACAAGGGTACGCCTCGCCCCCTCACTCGCTGCGGCCGCGCTGGATGGCCTTTTTGAGCATCCTGCGGAAACTCACTCTGGTCATAGTGCATATATTGACCGTCGAAATTCTCGTACGCCAAAATTTTTGCAATCTACTTGTAGCGCTCACCATATTTGCCCTAATCGAGAATTTCCAGTTTGTTTCCCCTTGGCCCTAGTGCGATAATAACTTTCTGATTGTTCTCATAGCAGGAGCGCTCGCCATGCCGTATATGCGCACGACTCTTCTCACGATCTTCTTCAGTCTCTTCCTCGCCAGTCTAACGGCCTCCTCCGGCTTTGCCGAAGATAAGGGTTTCTATAGCCCGGTCATTCAAGTCGACGTAGACGCGCATCGCGTCTTGATTTCGACCCTCGGCGGGATATTCTGGATAGACGTTCCGGACACGGCCAAGCCTCACATCGAAAAGCTGCCGATCTCAGGACTCGTGGATTTCGTCGTCGAAATGAGAGAGAACGGCCAGGCTCCGCTACTGAAAACTTGGAAAGTCAAATCCGGAGAGACAAGCTGCACGTACTTCGATGGGAAAACCTGCAAGTAAAGATTGTTCCTTCCTGATCAGTTCGCTACGGCCTCTTTCTCACGCAGGTGTTTATCCAGCACAAATGTCCCAAACGGAATAAGAGACGCAACAAACGCATACAATGAAAACATGAAAGGCCATCGTTGCCGAAAATGTATCACGGTCAACAGGCCGACATAGAGCAGGAACAATCCTCCGTGTATTGATCCCACGACTCTCACAATCTCCGGCATTCCCATGAAGTACTTCATCGGCATCGCAATACATAACAAGACGAGAAACGAACAGCCTTCGGCCAAAGCGATCATTCTAAACATTCTGATCTGGTTCATAGGTGCTGTTCTTTCTTCTTCCATAAAATTTACAATCCGAGCGTTCACCCAAGAAAATTCCAAATGTCCTACCTGTGTTTCCCCCATGTCGGATTATGCCCCAACCCTCATAAAAGTACAGGGCTGCAGACTGCCAAGTGCTTGCTCTCCAGGGAATGAACGAGTGACAGTAGTGCGCTGAGTTCGTTGGAAGGCGCCCGAAACAGACTCGTCAAGAAGCAATCGCATCTGCAAACAGCCTGCTCTTTGCGCCCTCGATGACGGCTACGGCAGCTTCTCTAGACACAGAGGGAAAGTCTTGCAGGAACTCCTCAAGCGAAGAGGTTCCTTCAAGGTAGTCGAAGAGATTTTGCACTGGGACACGTGTACCTTTGAAGCACAACGCGCCACTCATGACCTCGGGGTCACGGCAAATTATCTAGGAGCCTGTCCGAGTAATCCTTCGTTGGGAGGCGAACAAGCTGTTGGCCAATGCAAGGCCGCAGGTCCCAAGAAACCGGAGGCGTATTCTCTGCAATACGTCGAGGATTTCTGGACACAGAACGACGCAGAGGCCAGCAGATCGTTTGTCGGAGTAGAATCGGCATTACTCGGACAGGCTCCTAGCATCCATAGGCACCTCCGTGGGGAGAAAGTTACCACGGGTGAGCAGACGGGATCATTGCTTGATTTTGCACCTCCTGTCCAAGGCTCCCCATTCATGGCGCGCCCTCTTCCGGTGGAATACCCAGACGCCCTCTCCCGGCCCATCACTCGTGGCAACGACCGGCAGCTGATTGACCGACCAGATAGATTTCTTGACTGGGCTCAGGCAGGAGAATCTGCCTTTGCGAGGAGTGCTGCGCAGATCAGGCTCGTGGAAAATCGACAAAGACGAAATGAGCACACAGCACCTTACCACCGACCGGGCGCCGGTGGCGGTCCTACCACTCGACCCGGAGTGCGGCTGGCCAAGGCCGCCGCACTCCGGTCACAATCCTCTTCGTTGTGGCCGTGGTCAATTGACCTTGAATGCCGAAAAAATGATGGCCGGCACCATGGGTTCACCTTCCGGCTTTTCCACGATCAAACCGAGGCCAGGCGCCGACCCGGAGTAGACCACTTCGATCGTGTCGCCATTCTTCAACATCAGCACGCCTTGGGATACCAGAACGGCAGTGAAGGACGCGTCAGGAATCATCTGCTCGGTGTTGGAATTGGCTACATCCTTGCCGTTGACCCTGATCCAGAGTCGTACCGAACCCGCAACTTCTCCGCCGACCGGCGCCGCTTGTCCGCCTTGCCGATGACCCAGATTCGGAGTCGTACCGTACCCACAACCGCAACCGACCTGCGCTGCCGCCATCAAGAAGTACGCCCCGTCGGCACGGACTGTAACGAGACCGTTCCTATTATTGAGGCCTCCGCCTGCGTCCGTCTTCATCGTGACGACGTTCGGTTTGGTGTCCTTTGCGAGCTGCTCCTCGCTGCTCGAGGCTTGCAGGTACGATGCCAATTCCGCAAAGGAACTGCTAGCCGAGGCCAGAAGCGTGGCCGTGATCAACATTGCCATCAAAGTAGCTTTCATCTTCAGTCTCCTTTCCCTTGGTTGGAAGTTAGACCATTTGCACGGGAGCCGCGCAAACGACATGCCATCGTCGATGGAAGTCGGCTCACTATTGGATGCGCTGCACGAGCCCAGACCCTCCCTCCTCTGGCAAATACCGAGGTGCCCGTGGCTTGACTATAAAGAGATGCGTGGAGATATCGCCGTCTATTCACATAGACGATTCCATTCGGTTAGGGAACTAGGGAACTCCCTAGTTCTGCTCAAATATTTAGCAAGAGGGCAGCCAGGTGGCTCCAGCCCTCTGCCGACCGCCCTTTATTGCGCTTAACTTTCTCACCCGCCCACCACTGAATCTCACCCGCCCCTCCGATTGCTTTACAATCGATTGCCCAAGACGTGCCTCTAGCCCGAGCGAGGGCCTTCTGATTCCCCAACTTTCCCAGAGAGAGTAGGCAGACTGTTCTTCACTGCGCGCATCGGACGAGCACATTCTTATCGTGCGCGTTCTGCGAGCAAGAAGAACGGTCTGCCTGCTCCCTCGAGTCATTCTGAGGCCGCGAGTTGCGCGAGCACAGAAGATCATCAGGCTCCATCCCCTCCTCTGTTCTGCGAGTAAGAAGGGCACCTGGCCGCTCCCCGCTCCCTTTTTCAACATCCTCACTCTCCGCTACCCGCCATGTCGTCGATGAGCGGCCTATTGATGTCGGTGCACCCGAAGCAGATGGTATCGAAGAGGGTCTCGGCATCCGCGACAAAGTTCTTTTCGTCGGTGAGTTTATCCGCCATGACCTGGGCGTAGCAGATTTCGCAGAGCATCATCAGCCCACGCGATACGCCTACTGTTTTTCTTCCTGTGCTCCCAGCCATAATGTCTTCTATACCGACCCTTTTTGTCTCGCCAGCCAAAAGTCTTCAGCTTCGAGATCGATCCCGCACACGGCACATTCGTAGATCTTCTCGTCAGCCGGAAGTTGGATTTCCGTCCGATCGATTCGCCCACGGCAGACATGATAGAACCGCCCGCGCGCGTCTTCGTTATCTAACGGATCGCTTTCATATATCAGCACCATCGCTCCTGCTCTCCTCACAAAGAAGGCCTCAGTATACTGGCGGGGAATTCGATCCGCAACGGTCAGGGGACTCTCTTGCTAAGCAGTCGGGGCAAAAGCAATCTTGCAAGATGCTCAAAAAGTCTGTCCAGCAAGGCCGCAGCGAGCGAAGAGATGAGGCGTACCCTTGCGGTACGTTGAGTCTCTGAGCGATGCGAGAACAAAGCTGGCGGGCTTTTTCAGCATCCTGCCCTAGACTTGGAATTGGGCGTCATACAACCGTGCATACACCCCTTCGTGCCCGATCAACACCTCATGCGTCCCGTCTTCGACAACACGTCCGTGGTCCACGACAATGATTCGATCGACGCCATGGATAGTGGAGAGGCGATGGGCAATGATGATCGTCGTCCGCCCTTTTGTCAGATCGTCCAACGCCTCACGAATCTTGACTTCGGTCTCGGTGTCGATATTGGACGTGGCCTCATCGAACATGACGATCGGAGGGTCCTTCAGAATCACGCGGGCGATCGACACACGCTGCCGCTGCCCGACGGAAAGCTTGACGCCGCGCTCCCCGATCCAGGTATCGTATCCCTCCGGAAGAGCCATGATGAAGTCATGGGCGCGGGCCACCTTGGCCGCTGCCTCAACCTCCTCCTGCCCGGCCGTAAGGTCGCCATAGAGAATATTCTCTCTCACCGTGCCATTGAACAAGAATGGCTCTTGCTGGACCAGCCCGATTTGACTTCGAAGAAAGGCCAACGGCAGATCGCGGATATCGTACCCATCGATAGTAACAGCTCCCTGCGTCACATCGTAAAACCGCATCAACAATTTGAGCGTTGTGCTCTTTCCCGCTCCGCTCGGACCGACTAGCGCGACTCGCTCTCCCGCACGGACCGATATCGTGATGTCGGTCAAGATCGGCGCATCGGCTCGATAATGAAACCCGACGCGATGAAAGCCAACCTCTCCTCGCAATCGAGTGACTGGGACACGAGCGTCTGGGCGATCCTTGACCTCCGGAACGAGATCGAGCACTTCGAACACTCGCTCACTTGCGGCCAACGCATGCTGCAGCATGTGATTGACGGAGTGAATCTGATTGATCGGCACATAGAAGAGCGCAAGGTACGAGATAAACATCACGAGTTCGCCCACGGACAAGACGATGCTCCAAGACTTCAGCGGTGCCGAACCAGAGCACCATCGCCCCGCCAAGACTCCCGATCAGCATCATCCCTGGGGAGTAGTAGGACCAGAGGTACATGGCCTTCAAGGTATCTTGTCGGCAACGATCGCTCTTCCGGTCAAATCGCTCCTGCTCGTAGGGCTGGCGATTGAAACCCATCGTCTCCCGGATGCCTGCGAGCATGTCTTGCAAGAGAGCGTTCAGTTCTGCCGCCCCTTTTCGAATCGCGCGATAATATCCATGGACGCGTTTGGTGAATAACGCCGCTCCCACGACCAAGAGGGGAATCGGCACGAGCGCCAACAGACGCCAGCTTCCAATTGAGCATGAACAGCATGATCATGATCCCGATCAGCGTCAGCCCGGCCGTAATGATTTCTTCGAGCCCGTCGACGAAGATGCGCTGCATGTGCTCGGTATCGTTCAACACCCGCGACATGATCTCGCCCGTCGGACGATTCTCATAGAAACTGATCGATAATCGCTGGAGCGCGGAGAATACCTGGACATGCAGATCATGGACGACTTGCTGCTCCAGCCCATTGTTCAGCCGGATCCGCATCGACCCGCAGAGGTTCCGCAGCACATAGGCGGCACAGAGCGCGAGAAATACCCATACCAGGAGCTGGGTCTGACCGGCCTGGATCACGTCGTCGATGATGACTTTGATCAGCCACGGAGGGATCAATTCGAACGCGGTCGCCAACCCGGCAAACAGAAATGTGCCGACCACCATGGAACGGTGCGGGCTGAGATACTGGAGCACTCGAAGCAGGGTTTTCACAAGCGCAGGATCTTCACGGCGGGTTAGTTAAATAACGGGAACGGGATCGTGTTGCCAGTACTTTGTCAAATTCGGGAAGTTGCGTGAGCGTCGACATATCGGTCATTCGATCCAAAAACACCTTGCCGATCAGATGATCCATCTCGTGCTGGATACAGACGGCATAGAGACCGGTCGCTTCGAAATCCATCGATTTGCCATGACGATCCAGCGCCTGCACCCTCACGACTGACGGCCTTGTGACCTTTCCCCGCAGCCCATCCACGCTTAAACAGCCCTCCCAGTTTTCGACTTGCTGCGGACCATAGAAGACAATCTTGGGATTGATGAGGACTGTTTGAGGAAATCCATCCTCCCCTTCACAGCCCATCACGACCAATTGAATCGAGCGCGACACCTGAGGCGCCGCCAAGCCGATCCCTGGTTCATCCAGCATCGTCTCAATCAGATTGTCGATGAATTGCTGCAGGTCGTACGTGCGAATGTCGCGAGGATCAACCGTGGCCGCAATCTGGCGCAAGACGGGATTACCGAGCTTTGCAATCGGGAGTTTAGGCATGGACCGTATCTATCATCCTTCTATCAAGCAATGACAAGCAATGACGAATGAGAGAGCGACTCAGAAAATATAACACAGGATTTTTCGCCCTCGCAAGGCGCGGCAAACTGGTTGATCTGGTCTGTCTGGTTGATCTGGTTCATCTGGTTTGTCTCGCTCAACCAAACAAACCAAATAAACCAAACAAACGAGAGCAACCAGTCGCTAGCGAGCCCGCGCAGGCCGTTTCGGATCCGACATTTCGAAGCTATCCTTCTGGCCGTTCCACCATTCCGACCACTCGATCGCCCACTCTTGACGGTCTTGTTTGGTCGACGTCTCCCAATCGTGAAACTCCGTTTCATGCCGGGTCAGAATCCAGAGCGACTGCACCGCTGAGAGTGCGACAAAACGTTCCTCATCGGCAATCATCCCGATCAGAACCGGCACCACCGTCTTCTCTCTGACATACCGAGCCTCGAACGCAGCGGCCTTTCGAATCGACGAATTCTGATCTTTCGCCATCACCTCAATCGCATCCACAACTTTGGCCGCATCCAATCGAACGGCCACCCGCAATGCATGTTCACGCACCCGCGGGATCTCGTTCGGTTCCTTGGCCGCCGCGACGAGGGCCGGAACTGCCGAGGCCGCC
Source organism: uncultured Nitrospiraceae bacterium (assembly GCA_963748375.1). Taxonomy (GTDB): domain Bacteria; phylum Nitrospirota; class Nitrospiria; order Nitrospirales; family Nitrospiraceae; genus Palsa-1315. The sequence continues at coordinate 8,710 of CAVVIR010000030.1, read as the reverse complement.
TTCAACATCGAAATCGTTTCAATGACGTTTGTAGCGAATACGCGGTCCCGGCATGGTCAAGCCTTTGACCAGCACCGGCACGGATGGCTCGCCGAGATGCACGAATTCTCCCATCGCCCAAAACTCTTGCGCGCCTTCCAGCAATGGCAGGAGCGCTTCCGCCCGCTGGACCTCTTCGGCCGTCAACGGTTTTGTATTCTGGGGGACGGATTCAGCCGGCAGATCCTGTCCCTTCGGAGGCGCCTCGTAGGGCACCTGGACAGGGATGACCCATCCTTTCACCGTATGCGGCTCAGCCCACAGGGTCTGAGCCATTCCCACCAACACAACCAAGAGGACGATTCCCCAGGAATATGAATTCGTTGCTGCACGGTCATCCCCTTTCCTCCTCCTTCACGATTCGCACATATCGCCGCGCGAATCCGAACATTCTCATCTCCTGAGCACAGCATAGGCCTTCTCCAATCGACTCCAGCGCCTGCAAGATCAGCGATAGAGCCCACGACAGACGACGAGGACGCCGCGCTGGCAGACTGCCCAAAATCTGTCTACGCTGTTCGCAACACCGTGAAGCGTACGTGGAGACATGTCTGAGGATCTGATGAATCTGGCCATTCGACAGGTCGCAGTTTCAGGAGTCATGCCACATGACATATGCGAAGGTGGACTCGCGAGGAGGGATCGACGGCAGGAAATCACCAGACTCAGAAATCGAGTCCTACCTTGGAATTGGAGTCACGAAGATGCTTGCGGACCCGAACTTGCTCCTGGTGCTTGCGCAATAACTGTCGTCGAATGACGTCGCGATCTTCGGCCACGATGCGCACCAATCGATCGACATCCTCCGCATGCTCGCGGACCAATTCGGACAACTTTGCCATTTGGCTTTCAAGATGCTCTACCCGCCGGAGCGCATCTTACTGCGGTCCACTGCCGGCTTCTGAACCGGCTTCTGTTTCACCAGCGACGTGACCAGTACATCCCGCTTCATGCTGACTCCTTTGCTCGATTACTCACCGATTTTCCCAGGCTCTCCAGCGTAGTATCGTCTCAGATTCTCGCGATGTCAACGAGTCTGCTTTCTTTCTATTTCCTCAGTGTCCTGCTACAATTCGCCGCAATGCAGAACATTTTCACCATGGTGCTGGCGGGCGGGAAAGGCGAACGTCTCCAGCCCCTCACCGAACATCGGGCCAAGCCGGCGGTTCCCTTTGGCGGGAAATATCGCATTATCGATTTTACGCTCAGCAATTGCCTCAACTCGGGGCTTCGAAAAGTCGCCGTCCTCATCCAGTACAAATCCCACTCGCTCGACCGCCACATCCGCACAGGCTGGAACATCCTGAACGCCGAACTCGGCGAATTCATCGCCTCGATTCCACCCCAGCAGCGGATCAGCGAAGAATGGTACCAAGGCACCGCCGACGCGGTCTATCAAAACCTGTTTCTGCTCGACACCGAACAACCGGACTATGTGCTCATCCTCGCCGGCGACCATATCTACAAGATGAACTATATGGAGATGTTCCATTGGCTGATCGCCAAAGGCGCCGATGCCGTGGTCGGCGCGATCGATATTCCGATCGAAGAGGCCCATCGATTCGGCGTGATCGGCGTGGATGAGGATTTCCGGATTACGGACTTCGATCGAGAAACCGGCTCACCCGCCGTCGATCCCCAACGATCCGACCCATGCCTTTGGCTCGATGGGCATCTACCTGTTTCGCACCAACGTCCTCCGCGAGTACTTGATCGCCGACGCCCAGGAGGGCGGGAGTCACGACTTCGGGAAAAACATCATTCCGCGCATGATTCGCGATCGGCGTGTCTATGCCTACAAATTTGTCGACGCGAACAAGAAAGACGTGAAGTATTGGCGGGACATCGGAACATTGGACGCCTACTGGGAAGCGAACATGGACCTCGTCGCGGTGGATCCCCTCTTCAATCTCTACGACCAGCACTGGCCGATTCGAACCTATCAAGGACAATTTCCACCGGCCAAATTCGTCTTCGCGCAAGACTATCAGGGCGGCAGAATGGGCGTGGCGCTGGATTCCATCGTCTGCGGCGGCTGCATCTATCTCCGGTGGCCGGGTACAAAACTCCGTGCTGTCGCCGAACGTCCGTGTGCAGGACCATGCGGACGTGCGTGAATCGATTCGTCATGGAAAACGTCGTCATCGGCGCACAGAGCCGGATCAGACGGGCCATCATCGACAAGGATGTCATCATCCCGCCCAACTCGGAAATCGGATACAACCGAGAGGCCGACGCCCAGCGATTTACCGTCACCGAATCCGGCTTGGTCGTGATTGCAAAGGGAATGAAACTGCATGCCTCCCTCGATTCATCCGGTTGATCTGATCATCGCTCTTCGCGACAAGCACTTGACCCCTGCCATCGTGTTCCTCACGTCGCGCCGTGCGTGCGATGAAGCGATGCAGGCCTTCGACCATAGCCACATCCTCCTCCCGCCGCCTCGTCAGCAAGCCATCGCCGCCGTGCTGGACAAGGTGATCGCCCAATATCCCAGCATCGCCGAACACCCGCTCATTCCGACCGTCCAGCGCATCGGCGTGGCCGCGCATCACGCAGGCCATCTGCCCTCGTGGAAAATCGCCGTTGAGGAACTGATGCGCCATGGCTGCCTCGATGCCGTCTTCGCCACGACCACACTGGCCGCCGGAGTCGATTTCCCTGCGCGAACCGTCATCATCACGCAGTCCAGCATTCGCAAGTCGCGCGACTTCATGGACTTGACGATCGGCGAGGTGCAGCAGATTGCCGGCCGCGCAGGACGCCGCGGAAAAGATCTCGTGGGCTTCGCCATCGTCACCCCCTCGCCCTATATCGATCTGAACGTGCTGACCAAAGGCTTCACCGGCCATCCGGAAGCGATCAACAGCCAATTCGTCATCAGCTATCCGATGGTCCTGAACCTCTTGAAAGCGCATCCCCTGGATCAAATCCAACCGATTCTCGCCAAAAGCTTTGCGCAATTTCAGCTCAACCAGCGCGCCGAGGTCTTGGAACGCAAGCTGGACGATCTGCGCGATCAGATGGAACCGTTCGGGCCACGCGTCTGCACCGACTGGATCACAGAATGGCAGACCTTCGATCATGTCCGCCGGCAGAAATCGCACCGTGCCCCCGTCAGGAGACACGAACCACCGGAAGTCGCCGCACGCTTTCACTTTCTCACCCCCGGTCGCGTCGTGGGCTTCGGCCGTAGCCGAGGCGTTGTCCTGCGACAATATCGCAGCAAGGGACAGAAGAGCCCGATGATCACGGCACTGCGTCTAGGCGGAGGCATTACCGAATCTCCCGCCTCCACGGTGACCGAAGTGTCCGACCGTGTCCTCGACTGCGTGGATGCGCCGGTCTATCCCTGGTGCACGCCGGAAAGCGTGGAAGAGTTACTCCATCACCTGGAAGAGTTGCCTGGCAGGCTGCCGGAGCTTCCCATCCTGATTCCGAAGGACGATGAACCGATTCCTGACGCCATCGTGCAAACCCTGGGCGACTTTGCCTGTCCAACCTGTCCTTCGCGTTCCGCCTGTCAGAGAGACTATCCCCTCGCCTCCAAACTTCGGCAGGAACAACATCGACACGTCAAATCGATCCAGGCTCTGACGGACGAGTCTCTGGCACCGTTTCCAGGAAAAGATCGACGTCCTGCAACAGTTCGGGTATCTCACGCCGACAGCCCATCTGACCGAAGACGGCGAATGGGCCAGACTCATCCGCATCGACCACTCGCTGCTCATCACGGAATTGCTCCGGGCCGAAGCGTTCAACGGAGCCGATCCCGCCATGCTGGCTGCCGTCATGTCGAGCATCGCGCATGACGACGATCGCCCCGGCGCGTTCCCTCGCGTCAGTTCCGGATTGGCGTCATTGCTCGGACAGGTTCGAAAACTGGCTGCCTCTCTCTCGCCGCATGAAGATCCCCCACTCTTGCGGGCCGACATTGCCGCGGTGACGGAACGGTGGATCGGCGATCCCGACGCTCACATGGATCGGCCTCTGCAAAAGCACCACGATGGCTGAAGGGGATATCTATCGCCTCTTAGCACGAACCTTGGAGTTTCTGTCACAGCTGCACACGCTCAAGGCCACACACCCGGGATTGGCAGACACCGCGTCACGCGCCATCGCCGCCCTGCGCCGAGGCGTGCTGGAGGAACTGCCATGACGACGTCGCTCGTCACTCGTGAAACGTATCTCGTCCACGGATTCGGACGCTTCACGCTTCACGCTTCACGATCAACGAGCAGAGATGACTACCGAAGAACTCGAACAACTGCTGGCTCAACAACCGATCGCGCTCTTGCACCGTCTGGCGCGCGGGCGTGTTCAGCGACATTTCCGCGCAGGCAAACGCCGCTTGATCGAGGTCTTGCTGCGCCACTCCGCCGAGAACCGCCCAGGCTTTGAGTCCGACCTGATGACCTTGATCGGCGAAAAACAGGCTCGCCCTGCGCCACCGCCTCCTCAAGCCCCCGCCGCGCGAAAACCGAAATCCTCGGCGCCGCAGCGTCGCACCACGCACAGACCGGTTGAGCCGGAATCCCATGAGCCGGCCATCACCCTCTCCAGCTGGTTGGAGGGACTGGGAGTGCCGCCATCGAAGGCCTTTGTCCCGGATGCCTGGCAAGAAGACGCCATCGCCAAACTGAGAGAAGGTGACGTGGTCGTGAGCGTCCCGACAGGAAGCGGAAAGACCTATGTCGCGGTCGAAGCGGCCCGCCGCGCCATCGCGGAGAATCGGACCGTCATCTACACGTCGCCTCTTAAGGCGCTCTCGAACACCAAGTATACGGAGTTTTCAAAAATCTTCGGCCCAGACCAGGTCGGCATTCTGACCGGCGATCGGCGCGACAACGGGCAAGCGCCCCTGCTGATCATGACGACGGAAATCTTGCGGAATCTGCTCTACGACGCAGGAGGCGGTGAGATCGACGTACGATTGGATACCTTAGGTCTGGTGATTTTGGACGAGTCGCAATATATCGCAGATCCGGAGCGGGGCGTCGTCTGGGAGGAAACGATCATCTTCTGTCCGAGCCAAGCACGGATGCTCTTGCTCTCCGCCTCGATCGGCAACCCGCATGACATTGCCGAGTGGATTACCTCGATCAGACCGACTCCCTGCCACTTGGTCCGCCACAGCACGCGCACCGTGCCGCTTCGCGCCGGCTACCTACATCCGAACGGCAAACTCACACCGCTCTTCCGCACCGTCGGCATTCCACACGGCCATCCAAGCTATCTCCATCCAGAAGCCAAACGGCTCTTTGCCCAATACGAAGACGAAACGCTGCCGTCGGGACGCCGCCGGTAAACTCATCACGCAGACCTGATACTAGAACGTGAAGTTGAGGCCGGCCGTGAGGCCGTGGCGGAGAGATTCGAACTGGGTCATGGGATACTCGGAAGAACCACTCACACCATGAAACGTCACGTCCCCATCAATTGCATGGTTCCACCAGACACGGTAGCCGACATTGAGAAAAATGTTCTTGACCAACATCAGCCTTAATCCCACATCTGCATCGGCTCCAACCCCCCATCCCTCCATCGAGATACTCGGATTTTGCTGAAGCCACCCTCCGGATTCTCAGGTGATGAATGTCCTTGTTATCGATGATAGTCAGCGGAAGAAAAGCCGCAGTTGCCATCAGGCTCAATCGCCTCGTCAGTCGATATTCCGTGGAAGCTCCGGCACGAATCGAGTACCAATTGGTGGTATTCGTGATAACTGTCTGCCCTTGGTTCGTCACGGTTCCTGCTGGATTACAGGTAAGGCCCAACGACGGAGGCACAGCCGAATTGTCGCAGGCCATCTGCGCCAACCCTGTGGCTTCATACTTCGTATACCAATACTGAAATCCTCCAAACACTTCCAGCCAACCCCGATGATTTGGATATTCAGCTACCCTGAAGCCGCCGTCCGCATTCAGGTACCACATGCCGTCACCAGATAAGTCGCTATTGGTACTCGAGAACAACCTCTGCCCTCCGTTTGATCCGTAATCGTCATCCGTGAGTCTGCCGCCTCCGATCCCGGCGAAGCCCACGTTGAGTCGGCCAAACCACTTCGGTGTCACCCAAACCTTTCCTGTGAGTTCAATCACATTCGTCCCAACGTCTTTATACTTAAGCTTTGACGTCGGATTCCCCAACCCGGGTATGGACGACGCATCGTGCGCCCAGCGCGTATCCCCTGTGCTGATCCACGTTCCAATCGCGAAATCGAATCTTGGACGTGATTCTGCAATGGATTCCTGCGCCGCTGCAATCTGAACGGCGCATGCCAGGCCTACGATCGTGAGCCACCCGCACAGCACTGTTAAGGATGTCCATCGTTTCCACCCAGTCATCGCCTCGCGACACCTCGTTGAATAATCACCGTATCCACACAGCGCTGCACGGTCTCCGGCATCACCCGCTGACAGGCGCCCTTGATCTCGTCTTCCGCGAATTGCCGCTGAAGATTGATCGCCCACCATACCAACCACGATCCAATGAGAAAAGCAAGCACTGTTCCAACCATCCATTGCATGACGAGCCGAACCCCTCCCGGGAGGCCTCTCGGGCTATCCGGCACAAGAGCGGCTGGTTGAATTTCTTGTTGGTTCGATATCGCGCTAGCAGACATCGGTGAAACCCTCCCTTCGCATAGCCTGAGTGAGTATCCTACTCGAGAGGGAAAATTCTGCACATCGTTTTTCCTTTCTTCGCTGAACGTGGCAAGACTGTCCTCACATTCTGACGATCAGCGCTTTCAACGAAGCGAGACCAGGAACACTCCTATTCCAGCAGACATCGGCAGAGCCACCTGCCCGATAATTGTCACGATGCCTTGACCCGCCAGCCCAGAGACCTGTATAACCGCTCACTACTGCAACCACGGCAAGTGCTGAGTTTGAGTCTTGAGTGCTGAGTTGAAAGAATGAGGGCGATTGATCTCGTCGATTCTTTCATTAGCCCTGATCCGCAACTCATCACTCATAACTCTGAACTTATTACTTCTTCTGAACGCGCCCGTAGCTCAATGGATAGAGCACCAGACTACGGATCTGGGGGTTGGGGGTTCAAGTCCCTCCGGGCGCACCACAAAACACCGCTCCTATCAATGAGATTGGCCGTTTCAGTTGTTTCCCATCGTCGCGCCGCTCTCGCCCAAACCGACACCATACCGACACTCCCGCCCCCTCTTCCCCCTCGCAGGCACAAAAAAGGGCCACCCCCTTCTGAGGCCTGACCCTCTCGGGGGAACCGACACGCTGATCCTGCTCGATCCTATCCGCCCGCCGTCACCGTCTCAATTAGTGGTCCGCTCACCCCCCGTCTTTCACCCCGTACTGCACCATGCGCTCGCCCCGCCCGTGTCGAGCCTTGCGCCTCTCGCCCCCTATGCTAGACACATCCCATCCGCCATAGGGACGGCGATCGCCGCCTTGCGGCGAGCGGACAGCCACCGGCAAGGTGGTGTCTTCAACTCATGCCAACCGTTAAGCATCAAGGAGAACCAGTGATGGACTTGACTGGTGAAAAATCGATCATCAAGCTCTGGGAGACCCTCGTAGAGAAAGGCATCGGCTCCTTGCTGTCGCCTTGGTATATTAAGCGTGAGGGTCGAGCAAGGATTGAAGTTCGGCGCGAAGAACTGTTGACGATGCTCAAGTCGAGTCGGATATGGCCGATATTCGGGCCGGCCGTAAGCGCTTCGACCTCCCTGGTTCTGAGCGCCTGATTTCTGGTACCACGTCGGCCAGCCACTGCGCATGTTGATGATACCGGCCACGCCGAACCCACGCTTGATTTTCAGGGAGTTGCCAGGCTTGCCCTTTCCAACAGCGCGGCAGATGCTGTGCGCGGAGAAATCAACGGTAGCAAGGCCGTCATCTTTGCTGAGGACATTCTTTCCAATGATTCGCAAATTCCCCCAGAGCGGCCGATTGATGAAGACTGGCTCTTTACGTGGCGCGATTTGGCAGGGAAGGTCTCTGCTAAAGACCTACAGCGCCTTTGGGGCGGCATTCTCGCTGGTGAAGTAAAGTCTCCAGGATCCTTTTCCATCCGTACTCTCGAGTTCTTGCGGGGGCTTTCCAAATCGGACGCCGAGCAGATTAGTCACTTAGCCCGGTATGTGGTTGAAGGTTGCATTATTAGAAGCCAATCCGAGTACCTTAAGACGCATGGCATTTCTTTCTCCACGATGCTGAATATGCAAGACCTGGGTCTGCTTTCTGAGTTGTGGGCATCGGCGTTAGTAAGGATTTCTACACTGACTCAGAACCAGTTTTTCCACGGTACTTCGTTCCAACGGAAAGGCTCTCGTCGTCGAGAACGATGATGCAACGAAGGTACTTAATTTGAAAGTCGCCCTTTTGACTAGCGTTGGTGCACAACTCTTGGGTCTTGGAAGTTTCGAACCAGACATTGAATATTTGCGCTTGATTGGGAAGGAGATCATTGGAAAGGGATTTACTGTACAACTCGCGGATTGGAAGCTGATCTCTGAGTCACAAGTTCAGTGGTTCAACGCTGAGAAACTTGATGCCTAACTCCTCATTGCACCGGATTTCCTTCGGCGGCCGGTGAATTCGAACGTTAAGTTTCAGTACATGCGTTTGGTGTTTCATTTCCGAGCGCTCTCACCGGAGGTCGCCCGATGCAACAACTCTACACCGTGCGCATG
>CAVVIR010000029.1:0-25182 GCA_963748375.1 uncultured Nitrospiraceae bacterium | reverse complement strand
GGTAGATCGAACGTGATGTCTCACAAAAGGAACAAGTATGGCGCGTGAATTAAATGTGATTGACAGCTCTCCAGTTCCGGTGGTAGCGATGCCTGTACCTATATGTGGGCCTGCGCGATCTGCGACGAAAATGAAACCTGTCAGAAGGATAAGGAAGGCCATAGCCGATGGCTTGTGGCCAAACGGATGGAGCGGATCGAATATAAGGTGCTCATTATGAGCAATAAGGGCGGAGTTGGCAAGAGCACCTGTACGACCAATCTCGCGGTGAGTCTTGCACTCAAAGGCTGGCATGTCGGGATCTGCGACATGGACATTCATGGCCCGAAATTCCCAAGATGGTGGGCGCCGAAGGACAGAAGCTCAAGATCAGCACCTCGGGCGGAATCATTCCCTTCCAGGCGTACAACCTGAAAATCGCATCGATGTCTTTCTTATTGCAGAACTCCGACGATCCGATCATCTGGCGTGACGCGTACAAGTATGAGTTTATCAACCAGCTTTTAGGGGGAGTCGAATGGCAGGATCTCAATTTCCTGCTGATCGACTTTCCTCCAGGGACCGGGAAACAATCCGTCACGACCATCGATCTGCTCGGCAATGTCAGTGGGGCGGTGATCGTGACGACGCCGCAGGAAGTGGCTCTCTTAGATTCACGCAAGTCGGTCACATTCTGAAGACAGCGAAGTGCCGATTATTGGGATTGTAGAAAATATGAGCGGGTTAGAGTGCCCCCATTGCCACAATCATATTGAGGTGTTCAGAAAGGGAGGCGGAGAAGCGTCTGCATTGGATATGGGTGTGCCCTTCCTCGGGCGGATTCCGCTCGATCCCGATGTCGTGATCCAGTCCGATGCCGGTGAGCCGTTTGCGATGTTCAACTCCGATACGGCTACGGCCGAGTGTTATCACGAGATTGCAAACAAGGTCGAAGCGTTCTGCAAGAAGCGCGGGTCCCTCATGAATGCTGGATCTCGGCAGGCGCACTGATGAGGGGAGAAGGTGAAAGCGATAGACGCAACACAGGGGCTTACGCAGTTGGAGGAGGCGCAACGGATTGTTTTGGAGTCTACGCCGATCCTGGGCTTGGAGAAAATTTCGATCCTTGATGCGCTGGGTCGTGTCCTTGGCGAGGATATTGTGGCGGAACGGGACAATCCACCCTGGGACAACAGCGCGATGGATGGATTCGCTGTGCGGTGGGACGATATTAAGCAGGAGCATGCCATTCAGAAAACGGTCACGCTCACAGTAATCGAGGATGTGGCGGCGGGAAAGATGCCGTCAAAATACGTCGGCGCGAAGCAGGCGATTCGTATCATGACCGGGGCTCCGCTCCCGAAGGGGGCAGATACGGTTTTGAAGGTGGAAGACACTGAGCATACACCGGATTCCGTGCGCGTTTTCAAGCCGGAACAGCAAGGCGCAAACATTCGGCCTCAAGGTGAAGACGTCAAGAAGGGTGACTGTATTATCGGCAAGGGGACCAGAATTCGCCCTGGTGAAGCCGGGATGTTGGCGATCCTTGCCAAGTCGTTCGTCTTCGCTATCAGCGGCCCCGTGTGGCGATCCTTTCGACCGGTGACGAATTGGCGGATTTGGATGAGCGATTCAGCGAGGAGAAAATCATCAATTCCAACAGCTATGGGATTGCGGCTGCGGTGCAGGAGGCAGGTGGCATTCCTATACTGCTCGGGATTGCGCGGGATACGCCTGCTGCGTTGAAGGACAAGATTTCGCAGGGTTTGACGGCGGATATTCTCGTGCTGTCCGGTGGTGTGTCGATGGGCGACTACGATTTTACGAAAGCGGTCTTCCAAGAACTGGGTGCAGCAATGAACTTCTGGAAGTTAGCGATCCGGCCTGGACAGCCGCTTGCCTTCGGCAAGATTCAGGGCAAGCTGGCGTTCGGCTTGCCGGGGAATCCCGTGTCCTCCATGGTAACATTCGAACAACTGGTTCGGCCGGCCATGCTGAAAATGAGCGGGCACCGGAGCTATGGTCGTCCGGTTGTGCAGGCGATTTTCCAGGAGAAGTTTTCCAAACGGACGGATCGGCGTCACTTTCTCCGCGGGGTGCTTACAAGAGAAGAAGGGGTTTTCAAGGTTCGCACGACCGGGGCGCAGGGATCCGGGATATTGACGTCTATGGTGAAGGCCAATTGTTTGATCGATATCCCAGTCGAGGTTGAACGTGTGAACCCGGGTGATCTGGTCTCGGTGCAACTGCTGAGCGGGGAAGCGTGGATCACCCATGCCGACCCGGCCCAGACGAGTGGACATCGCTTTTCATGTTGCTGAAGGTAACGGTGAGCAGCGCTGCATGGGCATCCGTATATGGTTGATCGGTCCTGACAACGAAGGGATCTTTTTGTATGGCCGTACCTATTGTGTGTTTTGTCGGTCGGTCGAACAGCGGGAAAACCACGCTGATCGAGCGAGTGATTCCTGAGTTAGTCCAGGCCGGCTACAAAGTGGCGACGGAAAACACGCCGGCCATGGATTCGATCTCGATACGGAAGGGAAAGACAGTTGGCGCCATAAGCGAGCTGGGGCCAGTAGTGTGATGGTGCTCTCCAAGGGCAGTATGGCGATGTTTGCCGACGTGCCTGATCAATTGAACGTCGAGGCCGTGCGGGATCGGTTTCTCGATGACACCTACGACTTGATCATTGCCGAAGGATGGAATACGAACACTATCCGAAGATCGTCATCGTCCGCGAGCAGATCGGTGAAATTCCTGTGTCGACGGAAGGGCTTCTCGGTGATATCGGACAAGCCCGTGGATCTCGCGGTTCCGTTGTTTGGACTGGACGATGTCGTTGGCGTGGCGGCGTTGATCATGAAGCAGTTCCCACGATCACTTTCTTGCACAGAGCAAGGGATGGAAACCTAGCAGGGCTAGCTGCCATCGGGGGGGAGGAAGAAGGCCGGTGCCCCCACAGGGTCAGCATCCTGCTGAGTCGCTGAGCATTCATGCCCATACCTGTCTTGCACGTCCAACATCTGGTGAAGCGGTTTGGCGAATCCGCTGCCGTCAACGATATTTCGTTCGACATCATGCCAGGAGGAATACTTGGCTTGCTGGGCCGAACGGAGCCGGGAAAACCACCACGATTCACATGTTGCTCGGGGTCGTGACACCCACTGCCGGCTCCATTCAGATGTTCGGACTCGACTTGACGACTCATCGTGAAGAAATTCTCCAGCAAGTGAACTTTTCTTCTACCTATGTCTCTCTGCCTCAGGCGCTTACGGTCGAAGATAATCTTTGGGTGATTGCGCGGCTTTATGGTCTGACTCAGATCCAGAACCGGGTCAACGACATCGTGAAGCGGCTTGAGATGGAGGAATTTCGCCAGAAAGTGACGCGCAAGCTCTCCTCCGGTCAAAGCACTCTTCTTGGGCTGGCGGAACGCTTTTCTGACCGGACCGAAGATTCTGTTCTCGATCAGCCTATGGCGAGTCTGTACTGAGACATTGCGCAAAAGATTCGAGGCTTTCTCAAAGAGGAGCGACGATTGTCCGGGCTCAGGGAGTTGTACAGGTCACATAACATGCATAGATGGAATAGATGACGGACATTCGGCATCATTTTTCTCCAGCGTGGGAAGATTGTGGCGGAAGGGACGGCGCAGGAGATTGTGGCCAGGTTTGGGGAGGCGGACTTAGAAGAAGTGTTCGTGAAGTTGGCGCGGGAGAAATAAAAGAGCGGGCTGGTGGGGACGTTCCCTGTGCTCGCAGAACGCGCACGATGAAACGGTGCTCGTCCGATGCGCGCAGTGGGGAACATCCCCGCCCGCCCACGATGTGCGCCAAGTTTTTGAGGGGAGAGACGGGGAAGAAGATGACATGAAAGCCCATCGAATCTATGCCTTGGTGGTGAGGTATATGTATCTGTACCGGCGAAGTTTGCCGCGTATGATGGAAATCTTCTACTGGCCGTTCTTAGATCTCGTCATTTGGGGATTCATTACGGTCTATCTCATGAAATTCCAGGGGCAATCCCTGGAGTCGTGACATTTTTTTTAGGCGCGTTGATTCTGTGGGATATCCTATTCCGAGCCCAGCAGGGAGTGACGATTTCTTTTTTGGAGGAGATTTGGGCGAGAAATCTCATGAACCTATTTGCCAGTCCGCTGAAGCCGAGCGAGTTTCTCGCCGCGACAATGGTGATGAGCGTCTTCAAAGTAATCGCTGTTTCTGTTGTGATGGTGGTGTGCGCAGGCCTGTTCTACTCCTACAATATCTTCGTGATCGGGATGTGGCTGATTCCATTCGTCTTGAATCTCGTCATGACGGGATGGATAATCGGGGTACTGACTACGGCCCTCATCATGCGGTTTGGCCAGGAGGCGGAAGTCCTGGCTTGGAGCATGGTCTTTCTTTTCCAGCCGATCTCTTGTGTGTTTTATCCAATGGAGGTGCTCCCAGCTTGGCTGAAGGCCATTGCCTGGATGAACCCGGCTGCCCACGTGTTCGAAGGGATGCGTGCTGTGATGAACAGCTCTGCCGAGCCGATGGCACATCTTGGTTGGGCAACCGGTCTTAATGTATTGTTCCTCGCCATCGTCATTGCCGCCTTCCATTGGACGTTTGAGCTTTGTAAGGAACGGGGATTGCTGGTGCGTATTGGGGAGTAACCCGACGGGTAGGGTGGGTAGAGAAGATCGACTTTTTCAGCATCCTGCTGGGCTTCGGATTGCCATTTTCAAGAAAGCTGTGATAGCCTGGAATGACCTTGCCGCAGGGGCCTGGCGGCGAGGTAGAACGAAATATACAGGTCTGCAGCATCGATGTTGCCTTGCCCGAGAATCTCGCCGGAAGCCAGACCTAAGCCGCCGCATCTTTCGCGTCTTCGGCCCGTTCCTTCCTCCGTTCCTCGTGTACAAGACAATATCATCATACTCATAAGGAGGAACCCCAGATGGGTTCGAAGATCTATGTCGGTGGGTTGCCCTATTCGGCAACTGAGCAGGAGATGAGTGATCTGTTCGGACGGCATGGCGCCGTCGCGTCTGCGCGGATCATTACGGATAAGTTCACGGGACAGTCACGCGGCTTCGGCTTCGTTGAGATGTCTTCCGATGCGGAAGCGCAGGCGGCCATTACCGCTCTCAACGGTGCGGAAATGGGTGGTCGAACCTTAACCGTCAATGAAGCGCGACCCCAGGAGCCTCGCACTGGCGGTGGCGGTGGATTTGGTGGCGGTGGTGGTCGTGGCGGTGCCGGCGGCGGCAAGCGAGATCGCTGGTAGTCTGTCATCGCGGATACAAACCGGGGCTGTTATCGTGAAGATAGCAGCCCCTTTTTTTGCCTGCCTGGGCTGACCGAATGAGTGGGTGGCGAAACAGGAGCGACAGAGTTCTGAGCCGCCCGATTTAGAAGTGATACACCGTATCGAGCCTTGACCAGGCTCTCTCGTGATGGGTAGGGTCCCCTGCCTATATTGTGTGTATCCGCTGGATCAAGTTGCAGGCAACGGGTGACGACTCTCACTCGCCGGCTGGTTTTGACCGAACCTCGACACGTCCTAATCAAACCACTCGTCACCGACTCTGGGAGCTTTTGGCAGGTCTTCCGTCAGACTCTCGGCTGAGGGTGGAGATGCCTGAAGTGCCTGCTGCACAAGTGCGACCAAGGCTTGTGGTTCAAACGGTTTTGGAAGAAATAAAAGACTTCCCCGGCGTATGCCGTACCCTGCCAAATCCTGATCGATCTTGCCGGACATAATGATGACTCGCAGGTCTTTTCGTATGCGGAGTGCACGGACAGCCAACTCATGGCCGTGTACATGGGGGAATTGATTGGCGTTTGAGGCCAATTGAAAGCCCGGAGGGGGAAGGATGAGGTCTGTCAGTAGCAGATCAATGGGCCCATCGTGCTGCGTACAGACTCTGAGGGCCTCTGAGCTGCCCTCGGCATTGAGGACGGAAAAGCCTGCCTGCTGAAGGATTGCCTTGCATAACTTTGTGATAGATGGTTCGTCATCAACCACAAGAATGGTCGGGGGTAGGGATTGAGGTGCGGCGTGTTGTTGTTCTGACATAGGGTGGCTACCTAGCGACAGCATAGTACCTGGTAACGTCTATGGCCAGAGAATCCACATTATTAGCCTAGAGGTAAGCCGTTAGACAGGTAGGAACTCTAACCAGAGTTATTCATGAATGGTCCTGGCTAGCGGGAGACGGCGCCCAGCCTCCTCCCAGCGCTTTAAACAGGTTGACCATATCCGTTAATCGAGTGCGATCAGTGAGGACCGGGGGCTCTGCTGCCAGCGCCGTAGCAGTGAGCGATTCGGACAGTTACTCGCGAGTTGACCGGGCCTTGAGTGCATCCAGTCGTGTTTTCTCCAGACTGACATGCATCGACTTCTCCTGCGTCACGATGACGGCTCCCGGCGCCTGGTCTTTGGCCTTCTTGACCCATTTACGTCTCGTGTAGATGACGTCGCCTTTGCCGCTTTTCTTCAAGTCGCTATAGAGTAGCGCCAGTGTCGCAGCGTCTCGTATGGTCTCGGGCGGCGGCTCGCTTCCTTTTTCCATGCGGACCACGACGTGTGATCCAGGTGTACCACGGGCATGGAGCCAGAGGTCATCGCTTTTGGCAAGACCGAACGTCAGCTCGTCGTTCTCCCGCGCGTTTCTTCCAACATACATCGTCAACCCGTCAGATGAGATGAAGCGGCGGAACGGACCATGACGTTGTTCTTGACGACCCTTTCCCCTGCTTTCCCGCTGCCGGATTGTCGCTCGGGCGATCTGGCTCGGTTTCTCGGGCGGTTGCCAGGTTCCTTGTTCAATGGCGGTGAGCTCTCCCTTCAGAGTCTCCAGCTCTCGTTCACCTTCTTCGATGCGTGGCCGCAGCTCCCGTTCCGCCGCCAGGCGTTTCCGATGCTTTCGGAAATAATCCTCCATATTGCCTTGGGGTGTCTTGGCCTGGTCGAGCGGGATCGTCAGGGTAGGAAATTCCTCATCGAAATAATCCACCACGACCACGTCGGTCTGACCCTTGCGGATGGTTTCGAGGTTTGCCTTGATCAGTTCGCCATAGCGATCGTAGGTTTTATACTTCTCTGCCTTGGCGAGGTCTTCGTGCCAAGCCTCAATGCGACGGCGGAGCTTCTTGATGGATTTTCTCAGTATCCCTGTCCGGCTCTTCCGTGCGGTTTCGATGACGGAAACACCCTCGGCCATGCGGTAATGAGTTTCGATGGCAGCCGACAGAGGAAACGGTGACTCCGGGAGGTCCTGACTGAATCGCGCCTGGTCGGCAGCACCTCGTTCTCGTTGCGAATGAGGGGGAGGCACGTACAGCTGTCCCACCATATCTTTTTCCCTGTGCAGGTCCCGTCGGATACGGCCTGCCTCATCGAGGACAACGAGATTCGATGTTTTCCCTGTCAGTTCAGCGACTAGACTGTAGGGCCCCTCCTTTGCCGTCAGTGCAAGTTGAACGATTCGGTCTCCGTGAAGCTGTTCGATCCGGTTGATGCGTGCTCCTTGCAGATGGGCGCGGAGAAACTGACAGAAGGGTGGAGGGGTCGGTGGGTTGTGAAAGGCTGTCGTGGTGATGTGAATCCTGGCGTTGTCGGGACAGCATGAGATGAGGAGTCGGTGCGTCCGTCCCGGCGTGCGAATTTCCAGCACTACGGTACGATCTGTCGGCTGATACATTTTCTGAATCCAGCCTCCAGCCAAAACCGGGGCACATTCATCCAGCACCTTCGCAATTTCTGTCGCGCTCAATGCCACAAGTCGCCTCCGAATGGTTTGTACGCACAAAGAAATCTGCGTAGATCGATCACAAAGGAGAGGCTTTTCTTGCTTGGGCCATCGGCTCGATCGGCTCGCGGGCCAACAGGTTGTTCAAAAACTCTAGACTTCTCACCCGCCCAACCCTGGCGCGTCGAGATGCGCCTTATCCCACGCAAGGCCGCAGCGAGCGAGGAGGCGAATCGTACTTCGTCCCGCACGTTGAGCTTCTGCGCGACGCGAGAACGATGCTCGCGGGATTTTTCAACAGTCTGCACAGCATTTTTGCCGCATGAGACCAATCTGTCACATCTATCATCAGTTGAGGGCGAATGCTATTCGTCAGTACTCTACGATTCATTGGCAAAACACGCAAGCCGTCGCCACAACACCGTGGCATTGCGATTGCTAGCATTAGGAGGCAAACGGTTGGTCACGCGTCTGCTAGGCTTGAAAGGGGAGTGGGTACGGTGTCGTAGGTTTCAGCCTTAACAGAGGAGGGTTCCATGGAGTGCGCACGATGTGATGGTCTCATGGTTACCGACAGCCTCATCGACATTCAAGAAAGCAGTATTCCGATGTGGATGAAAGGATGGCGGTGTGTGTCCTGCGGGAACATCGTCGATCCGCTCATTCAGCAGCATCGGATGATCCAACGGGCGGGAGCAGGGCGGTTGCTCGAAACAGAAACGGCCAGGCCACGGCTCCGTCACGTTGCGTAACGCGACGGCGTAGGATTGCTGACCGCATGGGATTCTGATTTCCATATCCGCGATGGGAGCAGAATCGTTTATGAATCCTGCGGGCTAGACTACCGATCTCGGCGTTCATTCCTCGTCAATCGTAAGCAAGCAGGCGTGACTAGCACAGGTGAAACGCCCGGTCAACTTCGCCTTCTCGCCAGCCCTCCCCCACAGCGAAATTTGCTTCAAGATAGGGGTCGCGTCTTACATTCTAACATTGTGGGATCCTGTGGGGGTGTTGTTTGATATTGCCTTTCTTGGTTTGGCGGCTTCCGAAAAATTTCTCGCCTCGCCTGCGCGCACGGCAGTGCATGTTTGCTCCTGCCTCGTGAGGATTGATCTTCTTGCCGAGACTGGTTGGTCCAATGCGGGCCTTCGCATATGCAGTATTACCCTAGGCTTGCGTCGCTCCGATAGAAGTCGCGGGTTTTGTCGCCGTCACCACGAGACCTGCGACAGGGAGGCCGGATTCCATGCGCAACTCCGCACGCGCGATGTCCGCCTTCAGACCCGCATCGACGAGCACGCGCTCGACGTACTGGGCCCGGTGGTTGAAACGGCCGTGAGGCTTGATGCAATACGTCGATGGGGCGTCGTTCTCGGTTGCTTCCTCGACGGTGAAGACGAGCCGTCCGCCGGATCGCAGCGCTCCGGCCGCAGCGACGGCGACATCCTTGAGGGCCCCGAAATACACGAGCGTGTCCGCCGTCACGATCAGATCGAACGCGTCGTGGTGACTCTGAAGGTACGCAGTCAATTCGCCGCTGACGAGCTCGTCGTAGACGTTCTTCTCCCGCGCGTGTTCCAGCATGCCTTCCGACAGATCTACTCCGACCAGCCGGCGGGCATAGGGCGCGACAAGGGCACCACAGAGCCCGGTTCCGCACCCGGCATCCAGGACATCGAGGGCCCGTGCCGCGGGGAGACCGGCATCAGCCAGCGCCGCAGCCACCAGCGCCGGCGCCTGATAGTGGAGCTGCGCGAGCTTGGCTTCGAAGCTCGCCGCAAAGCTGTCGAACGTCTTCTGCACGTATGCGTCGGATGCACGTGTTGGAACGTCGTGGCCCGACACTGCCGCCAGTGTGTGTCGTGCCACCGGATCATCCGGCTCCGACTTCAGCCACTCCTCGCACACGATGACGGCCTTGTCGGGTTGGCCGATGACGCAATACGCGAGCGCCAGCAGGCGGCGCGCTTCCGGATACTGCGGTTTCAGCGTAAGAGCCTTGCAATAGCACGTCACCGCCTCCTGGGTGCGATGGGTCGCGCTCAACAGAATGGCCAGATTGTGGTACGCGTCAGGCTGATTAGAGTTCAGGCAGATCGCCGTGCGATAGGCTTCTTCGGCCTCCACGGTCATACCTTGCGCCCTCAGCAGGACGCCAATGTTGTTGTGCGCGTTGGCGTGTGTAGGTTGGAGCGCCAGCGCCCGCCGGTAGGCGACAACGGCCTCCTGCAGCTTTCCCCTGTCCTGGAAGATGATGCCAAGATTGCTGTGCCAGTCTGGCTGATCGGGCGCCAGGTCGAGACTCCTGGTAATCAACGCAATCGCTTCTTCACTGCGACCGTGCTGGTGTGCCAGCACGCCTGAATAGTGCAGCGCGTCGGGCTGATCGGGCTTGAGTTCCAGAACCTTTCGATACAGCGCCTCCGCCTCGGCCAGTTGGCCGTTCTTCTGGCACCGAATGGCGATCGTCATCGCCTCGTCGACGGTGACTTCACGCGGCGCGGCGGGCGATTGTTCCATGACGAGTCTCTCCTCGAAGCCTGCTCGCACGTCTATCTTTTGGAACATGTCGCCGGCTCCCGCTCCGGAGAGTGTGCGCCGCTGACCTAGCCTTCCTTGTTCAGCTTGATGTCGTACTTGAAGTGCACGCCCGCGTCGAGCGATCCATCTGCCTTCTGCGGCCTGTATTCCAAGTCGACTTTCGCGAGCTTCAGGCTCACGCTCTCAACAACGCTCTCGCCGCCGCTGAGTGCGGGTTGAACGCTCGTGATGATGATGTCGTTCATCTTGATGATCAGGAACTCCTGCTGCTCCTTGCCCGCCTTTCGGTTGATGATCGTGGCGTCCTTGATGTGCTTGCCCGTGGCGCAGGCTGCCATCAGAAGAGGCGACGCTTTGTCGATGTGGTGAGTAAAGTTGAAATCCGAAAAGCTCGGTTTGCCGGCTCCTCCTCCACCCACGGGCCCCATGCTACCGGCTTGTGACACGCCCCAGGACCATGAGAGCACCTCGATTTCATCTTTGTGCTTGGCGTCGCGCGACTCGCCTTTGATATCGCCGATTTTTGCGAAGATGTCTGTTGCCATTACGACGTCCCTCCTCATGAAGAAGAAATTCAATCTGTTTGTCGCCGGCGCTCTGTGCCGATGCAACGCTGCAGTGATGCCGTCTTGGTGCTGAATGTGCCCGGTTGCGCTCAATCCAGGTTGCTGGCGCGTGTTCGGAAGCTGGGCCGGCGCTACCCGGATGCTTCGCAACATACATGGCGGCAAATGATGCCGTCACTACGCGCAGCAAGTCAAGTGCAGGCGTGTGGCGCGTTTGGCAGAAAAAAAGTGGCAGGAACAATGGTTCACCATCTCTTTCTTCGGTTGTCCTCGTTCTCGGTGGAAGAAGAGGGGGAAGTCTTTGTTGGAGCGACTTGTTCGCGGGCGCGGCATTAGGGTGTTGCTCCTGTCTTGTCAGAACCCTCCACGTTGATTCTCTCTCTGAGATTGGTTGATCTACACGGCCGGACTCGTGGCTTCCCCACACAATCATCTTCAGGCTATCCTTGACGGCGCGCCTGAGTACGAGGTGCTTGCAGACTGTCAGGAGCAATTGGCCGCACTCGAATATCAGGGTAGGGCAAGAAACTAAGTCAGAGCCACGCGGGGCCCAATGATCGAGGGAATCCCAATCTCGCCCAGTTTGCGGGCAGCTTCTACTCGCTCACCGGTGGGGTGAATTATTATCCGCATTCGAATATCACGACATGCCTGGAAGTTCGGTACGACTGGTTTACAGGTGGGCGGAATCCCTATAACGATGGACAGAAGGACAATCAGGTCCTTGTCGCCATCAATGCCTATCTACAGTTTTAATGGGGGAGTATGTGGAGTCGAGGCCGACTCGCATAGGCGAGTCGGCTGGTGCAATGAAACTTCAAGCCGGAGAATGTGGGCTGAGATCGGTCAGTGCAACGTTCGATGTATCTACGCTTTCAACTTCCCAAAGACGCCGAGCGGGCTATAGAGGGAAAAGCGCCAGCTACTTGGACCAAAGGAATAAAATGTGTATGCCCAGATGGCGATATCGGTCAGGTTCCCCAATTCGGCTTTCCCCTCCCACGCACGATAGATTACGAGCAAGATGCCTGTGAGGGCCACGAAGCGAAGGAAGTGACAACCCACCGAGAGCCGAAGAAGCGAAAGCGCCGTGGCGACTAGGAGCGCGCCGGCGAACAGGTCAGACACGAATAGGCCCCCATCGGTAAGATTTCTAGACAAAAAATGCCAGGCTCCTATCCACACGAGAAGGGCGTGAAAGCCCCACCACGTAATCGTTCCAAGAAGCTCATCTCTCTTCGAGGTCTCCATCAAACAGTCCTCATGTAACAGGGTGTTGAACAATTGCTATTTTCAGCCGCTAATATAGCAGAAACTGATCGTGAAAAGCGGTAAGTCATATGCATGCGCCGGTAGGAGAAGCCGGCTATTGTTGTGTGGAGAAGTTGCCACGCGATGTACAGACATGAGAAGGATGTGCACATCAAGGAAGTGGACAGCCTTTCTCCCCGCCTGGTAGTGGTCTATACTCCGTACTCCTCCAGTGTTGTGGCACATCAGATCTTCTGTTTTACATTGAGGGCGAGGTTGTCGCGTGGCCGAATCGGGGTATGTCTTTCAGCGAGTTGACGACCAACGTGAACTGGAACGGCTTCGGGTGATCGAGCAGGTGTTCGATCCTGCGAGTCGAAAACGGTTGCTCGATAGTGGCCTGCAATCCGGCTGGCATTCTCTTGAGGTTGGGCCAGGTGCTGGATCCATTATGAACTGGATGGGTGAAGTGGTTGGTTCGACGGGGCGGGTTGTGGGGGTGGATCTCGATCCGAAGTTTCTGCGTGAAGTGGACCGACCCAATGTGAGCATCGTGCGAGCCGATATTCGCACGGCTCAGTTGTCGCAGCAATCGTTCGATGTGGTGCATGCGCGGTACGTCTTGATCCATCTCGCTGACTATGAGGTGGCGTTGACGACGATGCTCGACTGCCTCAAGCCTGGAGGATGGCTTGTGCTGGAGGAGCCAGATTTTTCTGCGTCGCGTGGGATTGTCGGCGATGAGGAGGACCTCGCGTCCGTGCACAAGGTCAATCAGGCGATCGCGAAGATGTACGCGACATTGATGATGGACTACGCGCTGGGCCTGAAGTTGCCCGCCTTGCTGCAACGGCGTGGACTACAAGACCTCGTCGTGGAGAACGATGCTCCGCTCTGTGCAGGCCGGTCCGGTATGGCTAGGGTGATGAAGATGTCGGCTGAGCAATTGCGGGAGAAGTATTTGGCTACAGGAGTGGTTGAACAGTCGGATCTTGAACGGTATTGCCGATTCGCCGACGATCCGAGCACATGGGCCATCTACTATGCCACCATTGCCGTGAGTGGCCGGAAGGCCGGGGGATGAGATGTCTCGAGATACAACGGTGTTAGTGTTATCCGGTATTGGCAATTCAGGGCCGCAACATTGGCAAACCTTCTGGCAGCAGCGCCATCCCCAATGGCAGCGAGTGAATCTGGGAGAGTGGGACCGCCCGGTATGCGACGATTGGGTTCGTGCGTTGGATGTTGCTGTGCGAGCGTGCCCTTCTCCACCGATGCTGATAGCTCACAGCCTCGCCTGCCTTCTTGTGGCTCATTGGGCTCATCGTTCAGCGTTGCTTCCGAAGGGCGCGTTTCTCGTGGCGGTGCCCGATCCGCAGAGTGCAAGCTTTCCTGCCAAGGCACATGGGTTTGCACCGGTGCCAATGCGGCCTCACGGGTTTCCTTCCATCGTAGTCGCGAGTGCGAACGATCCGTTCGGGTCATCGGCGTTTGCGCAGCATTGCGCAAACGCCTGGGGCAGCCGCTTCGTCGATATTGGAGAGGCCGGCCACATCAATGCCGATAGCGGGCATGGTGAATGGAACGAAGGCTACGCGATCTTTCAACAACTGGCTGGGTAATCGATGTCCATTCAGATTGTTCAGGCTCGACCTGAGGATGCTGGTACTGTCGCCTGCTAGCAGGCTGCTGAAAAAGTCCGCCAGCAGCGTTCTCGCATCGTTCAGACCCTCAACGTACCCCAAGGGTACGCCTCGGGCCTTCACTCGCTGCGGCCTTGCTGGACAGCCTTTTTGAGTCGCCTGCGGGACCGTGCTCATGTTGCACTAGCTGTGCGGACCTTCAATGTGCGTGCGTGCCAACATAGTTTTTCCCTAGACTGCTAGAGGTAGACGGTCTGATAGTCCTGTTTCGCCAACGTCTGTGTCTTCACCTCCCACTCGATAGCGAATATCGCCGAACGTGCTGAAGACAAGGACAGCAGACGCTTCCCATCTTTGGCCACGACACTCTCAGCTTGACGAAAGTCGAGGGTCTTGTCTGGTCCTGTCCGATTGCACACCAGGAGCGGGAGACCTGTGTCGCGGGTGCATCGTTCCCATTCCCCATTCGGGCCATGCAGGCCTGGGGCCCATGCGGCCGATGAGACCAGCAGTTGTGCTCCTTGGGCCTGTAGGTTTCGTGCGATGTCTGACGTATACGCATCTGCACAGATCAGCATCCCGACCCGTGTGAATGGCGGAACTGGAACGGCGACTGCCTGCGTTCCGGGCGTCGACCAAGCCTCCGATCCCACTCGCAGCGTATGAATTTTTCGATGTGAGCCGACGATGGTTCCATCCGCTGCGATCACAAATAGGCTGTTATAAAGTTTGTGAGACTTTCGGTCCTGCTCGGGGCAAGAGAGGAATAGCGTCACGCGCAGTCTGGCGGCGAGTCGGGACATGTGCGTCATCCACGGGTCTGGCTGAGGCACAATCCACTTCGTTCCGATGTTATCGGCAAAGGTATAGCCGGTGACGATGAGCTCGGGTGTGATGATCCAGGTCGCGCCGAGTCGTGCCGCAGCGTTGACGGCCTTCTCGACAAGCCGGCGGTTCTTTGTGATGTCGCCGGGGATTGGCGCGAGATGGAGCAACGCGATGCGTAAGGTGTGTGCCGACATAGTCTCGCGCTGCCTGGGTGAGGCTTGTACGTTCCTAGGCCTTCGAACCTATCACAGGTGAAGTTGCGGGTGATACCCTGACCGGCGCCACCACCTTCTTGACAAAGTGTCATGATATGGCAAATATCCACAGAAGATTGAATATCCAATGGACGAACATTAAAACTAGAGTGGCTATGAAGGCGGTTGTGCAACTTGAACGCACTGGGTGTGGCATTGCGAGCGTCGCGGTGCTGGCAGGCGTGAGTTATCGGCAGGCTCAGCGCGTGGCGAACCGGCTCGGCATTTTCTCGGGCGATCCGACGTTGTGGTCGGAGACACACCACGTTTGCAGGCTGCTTACGCAATACGGAATCGGGCAGGCAAGTACCGAAGTGCTCTTCACTTCATGGGAGGCTCTGCCGGATCGAGCGTTGCTCGCGATTAAATGGCGCAGAGAGCGGGATCGCGCGTCTTGGCATTGGGTGGTGTTTTGGCGAGGACCAGACGGACCTGTCGTGCTCGATTCGAAGCGCGCACTTCGTCAGCATGTCCGTACCGACTTTGGTCGCATCAAGCCGAAATGGTTCATTCCTATAGCAGGATGCTAAAAAACTCCGTCAGTGGCGTTCTCGCATCGTTCAGACCCTCAACGTACCGATCAGGTCCACTGGAGGCAAAGTACCTATCCGCTCGCATGTGATCGAAGCGAGCGGTTCAAGCGAAGCTTGGTATGTACCTCTTCGGGCCTTCACTCGTTGCGGCCTATCGAAGTAGTGCATCTGCTAACTGGTGCAGCTTTACTTCGATTACACGGAGACAGATGATGACCAAACGATTTCTTCCGATTGCCGATGGTAAGCCCCGCTGTGGCTGGGTCGGTGGCAAACCGCATTTCATCGCGTATCATGACCAAGAGTGGGGTGTGCCGATTCACGATGATCGGAAACATTTCGAGATGTTGCTGTTGGAAGGCGCCCAGGCTGGTCTGACCTGGGAAACAATCTTGCTGCGGCGAGAGGGTTATCGTCTGGCGTTTGCGGGGTTCGATCCGAAGAAAGTGGCGCGATTCACGGCGAAAAAGAAAGCCCAGCTACTGAAGAATCCCGGCATCATCCGCAACCGGCTCAAAATCGACTCAGCGGTGACCAATGCGCAGGCGTTTCTCGCAGTCCAGGAAGAGTTCGGTTCGTTCGATCGCTATGTCTGGCAGTTTGTCGGTGGAAGCCGAAAGTGAATCGCTGGGCACGAATGTCTCAGGTTCCTGCCACGAGCCCAGAAAGCGACGCCCTGTCGAAGGATCTCAAGAAGCGTGGTTTTCGCTTTGTCGGCAGCACGATCATCTATGCCTACATGCAAGCCGCTGGACTGGTGAACGATCACACGACTGATTGCTTCTTGCGTGCTCGTCGTTAGCCCGCTCTCTGGATTGAGAGTGGAGGGAGGCAAGGGCTTGCGTCCTTTTCGGGAATTCTCCGTCTATAGAAGTGAGGGGAGGCATGGTGCTTTCCCATTCACTTGAAAGGAGAATCCCATGAGACCCCATCTGTCTCTCGATGTGCGAAATGTGCCCGCTTCGGTTGAGTTCTATCAGAAGGTCTTCGGCGTGGCGCCGCAGAAGCAGACGACGGACTATGCCAAGTTCGATTTGACGGAGCCGGCGCTGAACTTCTCGCTCGTGTCGTCCACCAGCAAGGTCAGCAGGGTGAACCATCTCGGCATTGAAGTCGAGTCTGTCGATGACATCGCGAGATGGAAACAGCAATTACAGGAACGGGGCATTCTCGAAAAGGTCGAGGAGGGCATAGAATGTTGCTTCGCGCGGCAAGACAAGCTCTGGTTTACCGACCCGGACGGCAATCCCTGGGAAGTCTTTATGGTCCATGAGCAGTTGGCTGTCACAGGAACGCTCAAGAATACGCGGCTGTTGCGTGCCAAAGAGTAACGGGTGCGTCGGAGTCGGCGCTTGCGCGGTGTGAACAAAGAGCAGTACCGTATGGACATGAATGGCGGAGGGATTGGCATGGAAGCTCGAGTGCAGGAGATTTGGCAACGACATCCATAGCAGCCTCCGCGCGTTCATCGCGAAGCGTGTTGCCAACGAGGCTGAGGCCGACGACATCGTGCAGGATGTCTGGCTCAAGATGCAGCGAGGACTCGATGGGCTAAAAGATCAGAGTCGGCTGATCTCATGGATCTACCAGATTGCGCGTCACGCGATCATCGATCATTACCGCGCGCCGGATCGCCGGAGAGAAATGCCTGTCCGGTCTCGCGGCAGATCTCGAAGCCTATCAATCGTCGCCCACCAGGCAGACGGTCGTCCGAAGACTCCGGCCAGCTCCGCACGGAGTTGGCCGGCTGTCTTCGTCCCATGATCGAACGGTTGTCCGAGGACTATCGGCAGGCGGTCACCTTGGTCGATCTTGAAGGGCTTGCTCAGCAGGAGGCCGCTGTGCAGCTCGGGCTCTCGCTCTCCGGGATGAAATCTCGTGTACAACGGGGACGTCGCCAATTGAAGGGGATGTTGGAAGCCTGTTGTACGATCGAACTCGATCGGCGACGCGGAATGACCGACTACGATATGCAGGATCAACAGGCTCATTCCTGCCGAGACAAATCAGACTGCTTGTAACAGTCGGCTGCTGAAGTTTGTAACCCAAATAAACTAGATCAACAAAACAAACCAGATGAACCTGTGTTGTTTATTGGTTGGAGCTCTCCGACGAACTGACGAACGATTTGCGGTAGCCGGTCACTTTCCCCAGGTAGTGGCGGGTCTCTTCGTAGGGTAGGCTTTTGCGCAACTGGTCATAGACGCCGGCCGGTTGGAGGCTGTTGATCTGGTTGATCGCTGTGGTGCGATCCCGTGAAAAGGTGCGGAAGACGTTGCTTGGGCCTGTATTGTAGGCGGCAATCACGCAGTATTCGCGTGACACATTGTGGTCCACGGCTTCCAGCTGATTAAACATCAACACATTCAAATAGGCGGTTCCCAACTCGACGTTGTTGGCCGGGATCGAAGAGATAATCCCGTGAAGGGGCCACGTCCTGGCCTTTCGCCTTTCGGTAGGCTTCACGGCCTCCGCTGGTGGGGACCAGTTGCATGAGTCCATAGGCCGGGGCCGAGCTGACGGCATAGGGGTTGAAGTTGCTCTCTGTGCGGATGACCGCCAAGACCAGGCTGGGGCTGATCTTATATTCCTGTGCAAATTGGTGAACCAGCGTTCGGTATTTCTCCGCCTGCTTCATCGGGAGATTGGACACCATCCCCATGGTGACGTACTGAACCGTCTTCTTGGTTCCCTCTTGGTCCACGGTCCGCGTGCCCGATTTCTTTTCAAGAAGATACGCGGCGAATGGTTCGGCTTCTGCCGGTGTGCGTATCGGTTTATTTTGCTGATCGAGGACAAGGCCGAGGAGGTAGGGCTCCTTGTCATTCGTCAGGACGATTTCCTTGTCGGAAAATAAATCGACGGATCGTGGATCTTGCGGGGTCAGGAGCGTGGTGACGACGGCATTCTTGAGACTTCGTTGAGGGTCCTGATTGTCCAAGGTCTCGACCAGGATCTCGCCTGAATCGAAATCGACGATGGCCCGGCTCTTGTAGTTTTGCGTGTACTTCACATATTTCTTAGCTTCGGGCAGTTGAACTTCCTTCTTTCCCCAGGTCTTTCCGACATTCACTCCAAGGACGGCGAGGATGGATTCAAAGTCTCTTTTTGCCTCGCGCAGGTCTCTGAGCACCGCTTCGGGGTCGCGCGCATATTGGTCGAGACGCCTCTTGGCGATCTGTGCCGGATCTTTCCCCGATGCGAGATCGATGATGGCCTGTCCGGTCTGGCCCCTGGTGACTCGTCCAGCTGCCGTCAGGGCTCGTTCGGTCGTCTCACAGCCGGATGTGAGCAAGACGAGGGCGAGGATCGACAGCATCGAGAGCGAGGTTGAGAGGCGCATGGGCGCATTGTACAGATTTTCCTATGGCCTGAAAAGCACGTATAGGAAACACAGCATTAGGTCTAGGGCTGGCTGGCGGACTGTGTCTGTTTGCCCTCGAGTTCGGTCCAGCGGTTATAGAGCCGTTCCGCGGCCGTGCGGGCGGCGTCCAGGGCCTCGGATCGTTCTTGCAGCGCTGCCGCGTTGGAGGCGATGGCGGGATCTTCCACCGCGGCTTGACAGGCGGCGATGGTTTCCTCGGCCTGAAGGATTCTCTGCTCCATCTTCGCCCATTCCTTTTGCTCGCGATAGGACAAGCCTGTCTTTTTGGGCTTCGGAGTCGATTCTGATTCGGTGCGGGATGTCTTGGAAGGGCGTGACGATGAGGCACGAGTCCGTTCTGCTGTTTTTCGTTCTTGCGCGGACTCCCATTGCGCATAGTCGGCGAACCATTCAGCCTGACCTGTGCCGTCCAATGCGAGCAACAGGGTGGAGACCCGGTCTAAGAGCCACCGGTCGTGTGTCACCAACATCAACGCGCCGGGGAACTCCAGCAGGCTGTCTTCCAGCACATCGAGCGTTGGAATGTCCAAATCATTCGTCGGCTCGTCCAGGATTAAGAGATCGGCCGGTTGCAGCATGAGTCGTGCGATGAGCAGACGCGCCTGTTCGCCTCCAGAGAGGCGGGAGACCGGGAGATCCAACTGCTCGGGCCGGAAAAGGAACCGTTTCGCCCAGGACACGAGATGTACTGAACGGTCCTGATAGACGACCGAATCGCCGTGCGGGGCGAGGGATCGACGGAGCGAACAGGATTGGTCTAGCGATTCGCGGTGCTGCTCGAATGTGACCACACGCAGTTTGTCTGCGCGGGCGATGGTGCCTGCGTCCGGCTTGAGTGTGCCCGCCACCAATTTGAAAAGTGTGCTCTTCCCGCTTCCGTTCGGACCCAGTAATCCAAGCCGCTGTCCCGGTCCGAGCAGAAGGTCGAGATTCTTGACGATCGACCGCCCGCCAAGCGATTTGCAGAGTTGGGTCGCTTCGACCAGTTGTTTCGATCTGCGTCCGGATGAAGTGAAATTGATACCGGCCGTGCCTTGGTCTTTCCGGGCGTCGGCGCTATTCAGTTCCTCGATCAAGCGGCCGGCCGAGTCTATCCGCGATTTGGCTTTTGTCGTGCGGGCTTTGGGTCCGCGCCGGAGCCACTCTACTTCGCGGCGGACACGGTTGGCCAATGAGGCTTCATAGTTGGCTTGCGCATGCAGCGCGGCATCCCGCTGTTCCAGAAAATCGCTGTAATTTCCTTTAGCCTCGAATACTCCGGTGGGATAACTGCGATTCAGCTCGATCATCCGCGACGTCACGGCTTCGAGAAAACGCCGATCGTGGCTGACCACGAGAAAAGCTCGGGCTTCAGCCCGGAGTAGTTGCTCTAGCCACAGGATGCCTTCGACATCCAAATGGTTGGTCGGCTCGTCCATCAGCAGGACATCCGGTTCCAGCATGAGTGAACGGACGATGGCCAGACGTTTCTTCCATCCTCCGGAGAGCGTGGCTGTGGATTGGTCGGTTGCGGGAAACTCTCCCAGGCTGAGCGCTGGGAGGTACGACTGCTATGGTCATGGGGGTCATGACCTTCGTCGATCAGGACCTGTGCGAGGACTTCCTCGATCGTATGTGTTCCATCAAATGCCGGGTCTTGCGGCACGTAGCCGATGCGGAGCTGCCGGCGCATCGATCTGGTTCCCTCATCGGGCTCTTCGAGCCCGGCCATGATCTTCAGCAGGGTCGATTTGCCGGAGCCATTAGGCCCGACCAATCCGACATGATCGCCCTCAGCCAACCCGATCGATAGATCGGCAAACAGCGGTTTCACCCCGTAACTTTTACTGATGGATTCGCAACTTAGGAGTATGGTTGGTGGCATTGCTCGACCGG
This sequence comes from uncultured Nitrospiraceae bacterium, assembly GCA_963748375.1. Lineage (GTDB taxonomy): Bacteria > Nitrospirota > Nitrospiria > Nitrospirales > Nitrospiraceae > Palsa-1315. The sequence goes on along the minus strand of CAVVIR010000029.1, from coordinate 4,583 downwards.
ATGAGAGGCTGAAAAATGGCAGAGTTATTTGGTAGCGACGATCTCTAGGAGTTCGATATCGAATACTAACGTGGCGCCTGGCTTGATGAGAGGAGGAAGGCCTTTGTCGCGAAAGGCAAGATTCGACGGGCACACCAACTTGCTCCTGCCGCCGACTTTTATCTGTTGTATACCTTCGACCCAACACTTACTCATTTCATTCACTCTCAGCGAGGCAGGTTCGCTTTGCTTGGTGGAATTGTCAAACAGGGTTCCATCGATCAGCGCTCCTTCATAGTGTACCTTTACCATATCTGTGATTTTTGGGGTGGCCCCATTCCCTTCCTTGATGGTCTTGAGGATCGCGCCGGACTCGGTTTTCTTGGCGCCGGGCTCTGCTGCGACTTTCGCGAGGAATGCGGCTCCCGCCTTTTTCTCCACTTCTGCGACGACCGCTGCGCGAGCCTCTTGCAGTTGTGAAATCTTCGCGCGAAAGGCTTGAAGGTCCACTTTGGCTGGCCGTTTGAGAAACCCGTCGGTGATGCCGGACTTCACAATCTCAAATTCAGGCTCGCTTAGGCCGAAGTTGCTGAGCGACTGGTTGACGGCGAGTCCTAACGCATAGAGGGTTTTTTGTTCATCGGTCGTGGGCTCTTGGGCTGCCGCGAATGATGCAGTGGCTCCAAGGCTAAGTAGGGTCACCAAACAGGAGACAACGAAACGCATGAGCTGCCCTTTCTTTGTATGTGACGACGATGAATTCGATATCGCAAGATCCGAAGCTCTACAAGATATGCGATGTTGCGCATGGGGATCAAGACAAATTTGACAGTCTGGGGAAGCGAAGGCTGCTAGCTCGCCATCAAGAGAGAAGATGGCAGAACGTGGTTGCTTGATGCGCGCGGAAAGGGGCACAAGGCCGAGCGGGATATGTTCCCGCTCGGCCTTGTGAAGACTTCAGTGGGGGGCGTCCTTGGTCACGATTTCAAGGAGTTCGACTTCAAACACTAATGTCGCACCGGGCTTGATCATAGGGGGCGCGCCTTTGTCGCCATAGGCGATACTGGATGGGCAGACTAACTTACTTTTGCTGCCGACTTTCATCTGCTGGACCCCTTCCGTCCAACATTTGATCACTTGGTTCAATCCAAACGTGGCCGGCTCTCCCCGCTTGACGGAACTGTCGAACACTGTCCCGTCGGTCAGCGTTCCGTGGTAGTGCACCTTCACGGTATCCGTGACTTTCGGGGTCGCGCCCTTCCCTTCCTTGATGGTCGTAAGGATTGCGCCAGACTCGGTTTTTTTGGCGCCGGATTCTGCTGCGGCTTTCGTGAGGAATGCGGCCCCCGCCTTCTTTTCCGCATCTGCAACGACCGAGGCGCGGGCCTGTTGCAGCTGTTGAATTTTTGGGCCGAATGTCTGGAGGTCTACCTTGGGGGTCTTTTTGAAGACCCCATCGGTCATGCCGGATTTTACAAGTTCGAGTTCAGACTCGTTCAGGCTGAACGTTCCGAGCGACTGGCTGATAGCTAATCCCAAGGCATACAGGGTTTTTTGTTCGTCGGTTGTGGGCTCCTGGGCCGTCGCGAATGCCGTAGTGGTCCCAAGGCAGAGCAGGGTGATCAAACAGGAGACAATAACGCGCATGAGGTTTCCTTTCTTTGATGTGTGACGAAGATGGAAATGAGATTGTAACGCGTAAGACTGCTGTAGGGTATGCGATATTGCGGTCCGGCTCAAGACAATTATGCTTGGCAGGATGCTGAAAAAGTCCGCCAGCGTCGTGCTCAAAACCCGTGAAGCGTCATTCGTTCCTGGACTAGGACGTTTCACGCTTCACGAACGACGAGGACGGCTTGGTTACCAGTGGTGGCCCCAGTAGCGCGGTCCATAGTAGCGGGGGCCGAAGATGTATGGGCGATCAAAAAACGGAGACCCATAGATCCAGGGACTACCCAATGAAAAGCTGAGTCCTACTGAGGGATACGTGTAAAGGGGAGGGGGCGTTTGCACAACGACGGGTGGGCGCGCCAGTTGACGTTGCAGCTCGGCAGTCGTGGAAGCCTGGCGGTCGAGCTGACCTTTTAAGAGGTTGAGGGTCTCTTGTTGTGCTTGTAACTTTCCTTGGAGTGCCGTGATCTGGTCGCGCTGCCATTCCGCGAAGGTCTCCACACAGCGAGTGTGGGCGTCACCGGTATAACTTGAACATTCCCACGGTGTGTGTGACTCGTCCGCCTGAGCCGGTAGTCCAGCCAACACTATTCCCAGTCCCATCGCTCCGATGAAGAGCTGGAACCACAGCCCTACACTTTTCTGAGGAGAGTCTCGCCGATAGATTGGAAGATCCCTCATAGGTTTCCTTTCTTGAGAGCGACGAATATTAGGCTAACATGAGATCATTCAAAGGAACAGGGGGTGCGAGCAGGAGGCTGAAAAGCCTGATGACGACTCAACTATACCCGTGGCTTCATTTTGCATCTGTCGTTGCGCCCTTGCCAAAGCCTCGTTAGAATTCTCCCACACGTATGTCGAAACCGCCTGCATGATCCTCGGGTTTGTCATCCTCTATCTGCTCCTCTCGGTGGGGATCGAACCGGCTGCCGCCAGGCGAGTCCATACCGCGAAGGATTTTGCGGTAGCCGGTCGAAGCTTACCGCTACCAATCGTCATCGCCACGGTCTTTGCCACCTGGTTCGGCGCAGAAGCCGTTCTCGGGATTTCAGCCACATTTGTGAAGGAAGGGTTACGTGGCGTTGTCGCCGATCCCTTTGGGTCGAGCCTCTGCTTGATCCTGGTCGGGTTATTTTTTGCCCCCCGTTTCTATCGGCTGAACCTTCTGACCGTCGGCGACTTCTATCGTCTGCGGTACAATCGCGTCGTCGAGGTTCTCTGTGCCGTCTGTATTGCAGCGTCCTATCTCGGATGGGTGGCTGCGCAGTTCAAAGTGTTTGGACTCGTGTTGAATGCGGTCACCGAGGGCGCCGTGAGTCAGCCGGTCGGGATGGTTATCGGCGCAGTGATCGTCCTGGTCTATACAACCTTCGGTGGCATGTTCTCCGTTGCCATCCTTGACTTTGTCCAAATCTCTGTGATCATGGGAGGGCTGCTCTATATCGCCTCCGTGGTGAGTGGGTTGGCTGGAGGTGTAGATGTGGTCATCAGCCATGCCGCCCAAGCCGGCAAGCTGGATGTATTTCCGCCGGCTACGTTCGCGGCATGGGTACCCTTCATCGGCGCCTGGATCACGATGATGTTGGGGTCGATTCCCCAACAAGACGTGTTTCAACGCATCACCTCGGCGAAAGACGAACGCACAGCTGTCCGTGGATCGTTGCTGGGCGGCACACTCTACTTCTGCTTCTGCTTTGTGCCGATGTTTCTGGCCTATGCGGCGACGCTGATCGATCCGGCTCTGTTCACGACGCTGCTCGACCAGGATTCTCAGCTGGTGTTGCCGACCTTGATTCTGCGCCACACACCGGTCTTCGCGCAGATCCTGTTTTTCGGGGCCGTCCTCTCGGCGGTGATGAGCTGCGCCAGCGCGACGCTGTTGGCGCCGTCAGTGATACTGAGCGAGAACGTGATTAAAGGGCTGCTGCCTCACCTCAGTGACCGGGAATTTCTTCGGGTCATGCGGCTGGTTGTGGTGATCTTTGCCGTCCTGGTTTTGACGATCGCTCTCACCTCCAACTCCAGCATCTACCAGTTGGTGGTGGGTACGTATGAGGTGACGCTGGTCACAGCGTTCGTTCCACTCTGTGCCGGGCTTTTTTGGTCCCGGGCGACGACCCAAGGGGCCTTGTGCGCCTTTGTGGCCGGGCTGACAACCTGGATAGGGTTGGGACTGTTCAGCCCGTCAGGTTCGATCTGGCATCCTCAACTGGTTGGGCTTCTCATGGCAGCGGCGGGGATGGTTGTCGGCTCGCTTCTGCCTCAGAGGATCGGAACTCGTGAGCCGTAAACCGATCGGTTGCTCTGGTTTGTTTGGTTCATCTGGTTAGTCTCGTTCAACCGAATGAACAAACCAAATAAACCAGATCAACACGTCCCGCTCATTTGTTATGCTGTGTCGAGGTTCCTGCGCGATGAATAGACCTGCCCGATGGGTGACATATCGAGCGTCGTCTTCGCGGGCATTCTTGCCGTGCTCGGCCTCATCGTTGTGGCCTATGGCGCGTATTTGGCGACGTTTCTCGCTCTGCCCAAGAGCGATGAGCACCCGCCACTGCGCCTGTACAGTGGTCCTTTCCTGTTGAAACCCAATCTCTCGCTTGCGCACAGCCAGCTCCTTGAGCGGCTGCAGCGGCTGGGCTACCGGCGAGTGACCGTTCCGGTGCAGTACTCCCGGCGACTATCCAGGTCACTGATGAGGCCTTGACGGTCTATCTTCATCCACAGCCGGAGGGCCATATTGATGCGACGAAGGTGATCGTTGCCGCTGGATCAGGGGCGAGTGACGGATGTGCTTTCTCCGCTCGATGGGATCGTCGCTCTTTCCTATTTTTCTGGAACCGGAACTCCTGAGCGGAGTACGTGGCGAGTCGCGCCTGGTACGTGAATGGGTTCGTCAGCGCGATCCCTCCATCGATCGTCGAGGCCATCCT
>CAVVIR010000028.1:0-16960 GCA_963748375.1 uncultured Nitrospiraceae bacterium | reverse complement strand
ACAATAAATATGCTATTTTACGCAACGGTGAAGAGGTGGATTTCTCTCACGGACGGAGATATTGAGTGACGCAACACATACCATCTCCGCTGGTCGCGCTGGGATTCGGCTACACGGGCCGTGTCGTGCACAGCATCGGAGCCTCGCAGGGAAAAGCTGTCCACGTCACCAGCAGGAGTCCCCTCAATAATCTCTCAGGTATTCCTTCGGAACAATGTCTACGGTTTGATTTGGAGCAGCCCTCAACCTGGCTGAACATTCCTGCGGGCGCCGATTTCATCTGGTGCTTCCCTGCCATGCCGCTCGAACAAGTACAGGCCTTTGCACGCACGCTGGACCAGTCGACTCGACGCATTGTTATCCTAGGAAGCACCTCAGCGTACGAAACCTCGCGTGAATCGACTGAATACCCTCCCCTCTGGATTGACGAATCAGCTCCGATCGACCAAACCAAGCCGCGCGTGCAGGGCGAGGAATATCTGCGCGAACAGCATGGGGCAATCGTGCTGCGTGTGGCAGGCATCTACGGACCGAAGCGCAATCCTCTCGATTGGATCAGGCAAGGCCGCGTGAGTCCGTCACGCAAGTACGTGAATCTTATTCACGTGGAAGATTTGGCAGCCATCTGTCTGGCCGCAATTGAGAAGGGGAAACCCAGCGAGGTCTATAACATCAGCGATGGCACGCCGAGGACCTGGAACGAGATCTGCGCAACGGCAGAGCAGAGATGGAGTGTGACAGCGACAGCGCCCAAAGAAGGCCGTTCATCGGGAAAACGAATCAGCAACGCCAAGCTTCGAGCAGACCTAGGCTATGCTCTGAGGCACCCAAACCTATACGAAGCTCTAGCATCGATCGAATCAGGAACGGAGTGAGAGCGCAGGCTTGTCAAAACGATCATCCAACTAGGCCGCAGGCGAGTCAAAACCGGAGGCGTACCCTCTCGGGTACGTTGAGGATTGTGGCGAGTCGAGAACGACGTTGGGGATCGTTTTCACAAGCCTGCTAGCGGAGGAGGGCCATGACTGCTAAGCACACCAGCAGATTATTGATCGCATGGGCGAGAATACCTGGCCAGAGACTTCCGGTTTTTTCATAGATCCACGCCCAGAGCACTCCACTCCAACAGACACTCAACAATCCTACAACTCCGTAGCCGTGCGCGATGCCGAAGATGCCGGCGCTGATCAACGCGGCCGGCAGAAAGCGGAATTTACGGCGGAGAATTGCGAACAGCAATCCACGAAACGCGAGTTCCTCGAACAGCGGCGCGAAGATCACGTATTCAAGCAAACTGACTGCTGTCAAGGACGGAGCAGCCCAGACGAGATTGGCATCGAACCACTCCACCCAATGGCTGGTCAGGTGGAACGGCTCTGCCAGCCGATCCATGACCCACCCTCCCCATAGACCTGCAGCCACGACCGCCAAGACCGCAGCCGCTAAGCGGCCGGTATTGGCCCATCCAATTTCCAACCCAAAACCACCAGAGAACGTCATCCCGGAGGGCCGGAACAGATGATGGTACGCTAAAATGAGCAGCGGCACATTCGTCAGCGGAATGGCCAATGCCCGGAGCAAGACATTGTCTGTCGGCACGTACAACAGAAACAGCGCCGTGAGCATGACGCCAATTGCACCGCCGCGCAGCAACACCGCCGCACCAATGCCGCCTGGCCATGGCGGTGGCACACCCGACTCATGCAGCCGGACGAAACTGGAGGCCTCATTTCGTCTCAGCCACAGCAGCACGCACACCACCGTCCCGACAATCATTGCGCCGAACTCAACAAGCGTCAGCCTATGTGATCGGGCAAACTGGCGGTCGATACGGAGAGCGGCTTGCTCTTGAATCCTGGCTACGAGCGCGGCATCGTTGGCACGGCGCGCGAGACGTTCAGCCAGTCGATCGTAAAACCACCCGGATGGTAAGACTTCCGCCGCTGTGGCTTGACGTGAGACATATCTGTCCGCGTCATGCACTGGTCCTTCACTATAGGCTGCTGTCACCAGATCGGCGAACTGAGGAAACGGGTCTTCTGCTTTTACCCACTCATGCGCTGAGAGGAGCGCCTGCGACACATGACCGGCCTCCGCTTGGAGAATCGCCAGTTGTAAATCGACGGCCGGGTCTTCGGAGGACTCTGCCAGTTCTCGATACCATTCAATTTCGTGCGCCCATTCAGCCTCGTCGTTCCCGGAGGTCCAGGCCAAGAGCCGCTGTTCCCATTGAGGTGCGCGCTTGAGCCCTTCCTCCACATCCCTAGTCCGACTGACCATCAAACTCAGCGCCTGCTCAGGTGACTCGATCCGATCCAGCTTCGATGCCGATGTCGACAACCCGATCATCGAGCCCAGGGCCACGGTAAGAAAAATCGCAGCCAACAGCGTCATCAAGGGCGAGAACCGCCCGAAATAGACCCCGACCGGCGGCGGCGCATCTGTGGATCGCCACCAAGACTTAGGTTGTTGTGGTTCGTTGAGAGGCACGGTCGCAGACTCGATCATTGTAGGAACTATAACATGCCATTTTTCTCCCTCGACATCCCCCATAGTAGCTAGGCGGCGCAGGAGGCCGCAGAATACCCGTGGCTGAGCGTGACTGAACTCCGCTATACTCTGGTCTGTCTGGTTTATTTGGTTTGTCTGGTTAGTTTCGTTCAACCAAACAAACAAAACAAACCAAAGAAACTAAACGAACTAGCTTCGGAGTGATATGCCGTTTCAGAATTTTATTCCCCCACGCAGGCTGCTCCTTGGCCCCGGGCCAAGCATGGTGCATCCGCGAGTCCTGCGTGCGCTCTCGACCCCTCTGCTTGGCCATCTAGACCCGGCCTTTCTCGCACTCATGGATGATATCCAAACCTTACTGCGGGTTGTCTTTCAGACCAAGAATCGCTTCACCATCGCGGTGTCCGGCACCGGCTCGGCTGGGATGGAAGCGTCGATCGTGAATGTTGTTGAGCCGGGCGATACCGTGATTGTCGGAGTGAATGGCATATTCGGCACACGCCTCGCCAGTATGGTGGAACGATGCGGCGGCAAAGCCATTCGCGTGGAAGCTCCTTGGGGACAGATCATAGAGCCAGACGCGATAGACACGGCATTACGCCGATCCGGCCCGGTCAAAGCGGTGGCCATCGTGCACGCCGAAACCTCAACCGGCGTCTGGCAGCCACTTGAACCGATCGCCCACCTGTGCCGCACCCATGACACGCTCTTCATCGTGGATGCCGTCACCTCGATGGGAGGCGCACCGCTCGAGATCGATCGTTGGGGCATCGATGTCTGCTATAGCGCCACGCAGAAATGTTTGAGCTGCCCACCCGGATTGGCACCCTTCACGCTCAGCGACCGCGCCTTCGCGGCCATCAAGGCCCGGCGAAATCCCTGTCAGAGTTGGTATCTGGACATGGCCTTGATTGCCGACTACTGGACTGAAGGGACCAGGGCCTATCATCACACAGCGCCGATCTCCATGCTCTATGGCCTGCGGGAAGCGTTGCGACTCGTCGAAGAAGAGGGATTGCCTGCCCGCTTCGCTCGCCATCAGCTCAATGGCGACGCCCTGATCGCGGGCTTGACTGCACTCGGGTTTCCACCACTGCCACTGGCGGGCCAGCGGCTCCCGATGTTGACCTGTGTCACAGTCCCCGCGTCTATTCCTGAAGCCGACATACGGGCGAACCTGCTCTCAACCTATGGCATAGAAATCGGCGGCGGGCTCGGGCCACTCAAGGGGAAGGTCTGGCGCATCGGCTTGATGGGTGAATCGTCGACCGAGGCCCATGTCTTGACCCTGCTCAATGCGCTGGAAGAACTGTGTATCCGCGGCGGTTGGCTCTCCACTCCCGGCGTTGGACTCCAGGCCGCCGCACAAGTCTATAGCCGTAGAAATTCCTGACGGTGGGGGACCTTGATCGCATGAAAAAGAGACCATCACTCTGGATGCTCGCTCTCGGGGCCTTTGCCCTTATCGCCATGATCGCATACTTGTTCTTCGCCCTGACGCTGGCTGATCATATGGAGCCGTACCCTATTCCGGATGACAAGGCTGCGCCGACAAAACCGGCGATGTGAAGGGCTGTACGATAACCCTTTCCTTGGATATACCATGATGAAGTCCATTGCCATCCGCTCAATACGCGTCATCGACGGAACCGGTCGAACAATCGAACGGGCTACGGTGGTCGTGCGCGGTGCCACGATTGCCGCTGTCGGATCGGATCGAGACCTCTCTATCCCTCGTGGAGCAACCAAGATCGATGGCCGAGGCCTTACGCTGTTGCCAGGCCTGATCGACTGTCATGTGCATCTCTGCCTCGGCGCTGAACCGGATGTCGTCGACGCGATCGCCAAAGAGACCCCTGCACTGACATTACTGAAATCAAGCCAAGCTGCCCGACAGACCCTGGAAGCAGGCTTCACCACCGTGCGCGACGTAGGATCGCGAGACCATTCCATCTTTACGCTGCAACGGGCTATCGACACAGGACTTGTTCCCGGCCCTCGCATTGTCGGAGCAGGCCTGGCGATTTGCATGATCGGCGGCCACGCCAGATTTATCGGCCAAGAGGTGGAAGGAGCAGAACAAGTCCGTTCCGCCGTGCGCTCGCAAATCGCTGCCGGGGCTACCGTCATCAAAGTCATTGCGTCGGGCGGCGTCCTGACGCCAGGCACCTCTCCGGATCAAGCGCAAATGACAGTGGAGGAACTTCAGGCTGCCGTGGACGAAGCGCAGCGAGCTGGACGGAAAGTCGCCGCCCATGCCCATGGATCGTCGGGGATGAAGAATGCCGTACGCGCCGGAGTCCATTCGATCGAGCACGCCACACTCATGGATGAAGAAGCTTCGGCCATGATGAAACAGCAGGGTGTGTTCATGGTGCCGACACTCTCCGCACTGGCCACCACTGCTGCCTGCCGCCTGGGATGCGGCATTCCAGAAAGCGCCTTGAACAAAGCCAAATCCATGACGAAGCGCCATCAAGTGAGCTTTAAAAATGCCCTGCGGGATGGCATCCACATTGCGATGGGGACGGACGCAGGAACACCCTTCAACTTCCACGGCGAGAACGCCCAGGAACTTGAACGAATGGTCGCCCTCGGGATGAGCCCGATGCAGGCGATTCTCGCCTCGACCTCCGCGGCTGCACAGTTGATCGGGATTCAAGACCAGGTGGGAACCATCGAGAAAGGAAAACTGGCGGACCTTCTCTTGTTCAAAGGCAATCCACTTCGTCGTATCGATCTGCTGCGCGATCGCAGTAGAATTATTGGGGTCATGCAGGCAGGCAAGTTTGCCGCGGGGCCACTTTCAAAGACGTAAAACGTTACATGCATTCATCGGTACTTAATCGGACAGACAAGGTCAGATGAATTCGGGCCTCGAAGGACCGCTCCCGGCCCAGAAGCCGGCGTACGACTTTCAAAATTCATGATCTGAAAGCTATCGTTCACTGTTGCACAACTGGTCGATTTTCCGACACAAGGACTCAATTCACCAAGATGGCCGCTTTGGTCGCGTCAGCAGACTGACACAGCCAAAGCGGCCATCTTAGTCGGCGCCGCGCTCAATTTCATATTGACAAGTGTTGCCTTACAGGCTACAGTCTGCCGGTGAAGATACGGAGCTTTACCCACAAGGGTCTTAAGCGGCTCTATGAGGACGGCAACGCGAAAGGCGTGCCGCCCGATACCGTGGACAAATTGCGGAAGATGTTCGCCTACCTCGAAAACATCGAAGACCCGGAGGAATTACGGGCACTTTCAGCTTGGAAGGCACACACGTTGACCGGCGATCGTAAAGGCACATGGAGCCTAAGCGTGACCCGCAACCGGCGTCTGACTTTCCGCATTGACGCCACCGAAGGCGAATTCTTCGACGTGAATTTGGAAGACTACCACTAACGCACAGGAGTACTGGCGATGCCGATGAAGAACCCACCCCATCCCGGCGATTTTATTCGCACGGAGATCATCGAACCGGCTCAATTTCTGTCACGGCGGCGGCGGCCGCGCTTCAGGTGTCCCGCGTGACTCTATCCAGCCTGTTGAACGGTAAAGCCGACCTGTCCGGCGATATGGCGCTTCGCATTGAAAAGGCTTTCGGCGTGAAGATGGATACCCTTATGCGGATGCAATCGGCCTACGACATTGCCGAGACCCGCAAGCGCGCGAAGGGAATCCGCGTCAAGCGCGTGCAGCGCGCCGCCATAAACCTGCACCCTTAATGCCGCCATGCCCTCCGTTATTAAAGTCATTGCATCAGGCGGTGTCCTCACGCCAGGGACCTCACCGGATCAAGCGCAAATGACTGCGGAGGAACTCCAGCCTGCCGTGAACGAAGCGCAGCGAGCCGGGCGTAAGGTCGCCGCCCATGCCCATGGATCGTCGGGAATGAAAAATGCCGTCCGCGCCGGGGTCCATTCGATCGAGCATGCCACGCTCATGGATGAAGAGGCCGCAGCTATGATGAAACGGCAGGGCGTCTTCATGGTGCCGACACTCTCTGCGCTGGCCACCACTGCCGCCTGCCGACTCGGATGCGGCATTCCGGAAAGCGCCTTGGACAAAGCGAAATCCATGACGAAGCGCCATCAAGCGAGCTTCAAGAATGCCTTGCGGGACGGCATCCCAATCGCGATGGGGACCGACGCTGGAACGCCCTTCAACTTCCCCGCCGAGAATGCTCAGGAACTTGAACGGATGGTCGCCCTCGGGATGAGCCCGATGCAGGCCATTCTCGCCTCGACGTCTGCTGCTGCACAGTTGATCGGAATCCAGAATCAGATCGGTGCGATCGAGAAAGGAAAACTGGCGAACCTCGTCCTGTTCAAAGGCAACCCGCTTCGCCGCATCGATTTACTGCGTGACCACAGTAGGATTATGGGAGTGATGCAGGCGGGCAAGTTTGTCGCGGGGCCGCTTTCAAAATCGTAAAACGTGACATCTATTCATCGGTCCTGAATCGGGATGAATTCGGGCCTCGAAGGACCGCTCCCGGCCAAGTACGAAAGTTTGGCGCCGAGATCGCACCGCCATAAAGCGGTCCTCAGCCCTGTCGTGTTAACATCTCGGGTTGTAAGCTCCCCCGTCAAGGAGACATTCAAAAGGAGAACTTTTGGCGTCTGACGTTGGGCCCGATACGTGGTGGGCGGCATGCCTGCCAACGCCGTCGTCAACATGTGCGTCCTGGTGGCGCGCTTGGCGCGGCACCCCAGGCATTCCTTGTGATTTCCCTGGTCGGATTGTTCTTCATCGACTTCGCCCACGCGCTGATCGTCATGGGCTTCGTCAACTGGGTGGAGTGACGGCGAGACTTCGGTGGGATCGCGCAGCGCAGTCGTCTGGCGCTTCGACGGCTCAGTCCTTCAACGAGAACGGCGTGAAGTCCGTATGCCTGTCGTACCAGTCCTCGTTCTCCTGGCGCTTCAGCCAACCGACGATCGCGTAGGTCACCGGCGTGAAGACGATCTCGACGGAGACCTTGAACGCCCAGTTGAAGGCGATAACCTTCATCATCGTCCCGGATTCCCAGGTCCCGAGGAAGGCAATCGGATAGAAGAGGGCGCTGTCGACGAGCTGGCCGACCGCGGTTGAGCCGATTGTGCGGGTCCAGAGATGACGCCCCTTTGTCCAGACCTTCATCTTTGCCATGACATAGCTGTTCATGAAGTCGCCGCACCAGAAGGCGACGATCGACGCGACGACGATCCGCCCCGTGCTCCCGAAGACGACCTCCAGGGCAGGCTGGATCACGGCATTGAAGGGCTCCTCCGGATCCGCCGGCATGTGGATCACAAAGAGCCCCATGATGGTCGCAAAGATCATCGCGATGAAGCCCGCCCAGATGACCTTGCGCGTGCGTGCGTAGCCATAGACCTCGGTCAGCACGTCGCCGAAGATGTAGGAGATCGGAAAGAAGAGGTTCCCGGCGCCAAAGGTCAGGCCGAAGAGGATGCACGTCTTGCCCGGCCCGATCAGGTTCGAGCAGAGCAGGACCGTCACGAAGCCAGCCATGACGAGGTCGTAGTAGCGGTAGTGGCGGGGGTTCGAGACGAGTTCCTGCTCGAGCGGTTCGGCGGGGGTGGTCATCTGCGAACCAGGTTCCTCTCGGTCTGTGGGTCTATGTGCCCCGTGCAGGCATCGTCCGTTCGCGATCCCGCTCCGGATCCCGTCCCGGCCCGAGACTCGCCAGCAGTGGCAGGATCTCCCACTTCGCGAGCGCGATCCGGATCTCTGCCCAGACCGGCGTGGCCTTCGGATAGCCAGCCAAGCTCATGATGTGGATCAGCCACTCAGGAAGGGATAGGAAATTAAAAGGCCTTTTGGCCTAGCCAGGAACGTACCAAAGACCTCGTGAAGGATCAATCCCCAGGCTCTGCCATCGGAAATACGGACGTGTCCCCTGCCGAAGGGGTCGGCCTGGCCCATTGTCCCAAGATCGGGCATTGTGAACAATATTTCATCATCGACAGTGGCGCAATGAGTGCCAGCCCATCGACCATCGATCACTGGGTCTTATGCGAATCTGCATAAGACCCTCTCCCTTGAGAAGGTTCACATCTCTAGCCTCGTGCAAACGCACACCAACCTCCCTGGGATGTGCTTGGGTCGTAAGGAGAACCGCCTACCATAGAGAACGCAGACCTTGAACGTCCGCTTTTCAATGCGGTGATCGACCGGTTTGGGTCGAGGCCGTGTGAAAACGGGAAAGGAATTGGCGTTAAAGAAAATCGACCTCTCAGAATGAGCTGTATTCGATTACTTCGAGCCGGGCAATGGTCTGAGGGCCCCTGAAATCATGCAAAATCGAACTGCCTACGAGTTTTCACACAGCCTCGGTCGAAAGCGGTCATCGCCTCGGTGACCGGCACGGAAACGGCTCCGCTGGATTATTCGCGGCAGGTGAACACGCGCCCAACCGGCGGTCCCACGGCGTTCAGTCTTCCACGCCCACGCCGATCACGATGAGCACCGCATAGTCCTGCTTCGTGCAGCCCTCGACCGGAGGCATCGCTCCCCCTGGCGCAACTGGAAACGCCGTCTTCCGCGCGTTCGCCGGCGAGCACGAACCATCAACCGCCGCCGGTGTATAGCGTGCGGAGCGGCAGGCCAGGTGCGTCACATCGTAGAGCGTCGCGCCTTCATCGAGTTCCCAGCGCCTGTCGCCATTCTTGTCCGTGGGATGAATTGTCAGCACCGCCGTCACCTTGCGGTTACCCGTGACCAGGTATTTGCCGGGAGGGAGCGGAAAGGTCGGCTGCTCCATGATCAAGCCGTGTTCCTCCAGCCACCAGTCCGTGCCGTCGAATTTCCAGTGCGCCGGCGCGACGCCACCTGCATCCTTCAACCGTTGATAGCGGTTCAGCTCGACGCCCCGAGGACCCGGGTCCAGAGGCCACAGACCCCACGATTGCGCGCCGCTCCCGGAGGTCGCACCTGGATCGCCCAACGCCGCGATGAACTGCGTCGATATGCGCTTGAACTTCGTCTGACCTCCGCCTGCGGCGTGAACCGGCTGAGCCACGGCGGCGATCATTACCAATAGTACCGTCGCAAGGCATGCGCGGCGAATGAGGCGCGGCGTGCTCCTCGTGAGCGCCAACCAGGCACCTCGCGGTACTACGGATGCTGAAAACGCCAGCGGTCGTTCTCGCGTCGCTCAGAGGCTCAACGCTCGAGTTTCCTTTCAGGACGGGTACCGCCACGACTCGCTCACTGCGGTGTCCTCAATGGACCGCACGTCTTGCGCCGCGAATGGCCGTCTTGAGGTCGGGTAGCTGACAGCTGACTTGCTCAGGTCGAATCTGTCATATTTCACCGGTGTTTTATATGTAAACCGAGTTTTCGCCACCTGCTAGACGTTTCGGTCCTGTCATTTTACGTTTCACTTTTCACGTCTCACGTTTAACGCCGCTCGTAGAACAGCTCCAATGCCGCGGCAAAGCCCTTCGCCCGTCCTTTGCGGAACACATCCTCAAGCTGTCCGCGTAACGATCTGACTCCTCCCTCATCGTCTCGTTTGGCCACGCCTTGCGACAGCAACATCTCCGTCGCCACTTCGAGAAGCCGCTGTTTACGCCCCTCCATTTCAGCCGTGACCAGTTTTTCCATCACCTCCGATGCCCGTTCCTGAATGATGGCTTCCTTAAACGTGTCGTAGCCTTGTTTCGCGACGGTCCGCTCACGAATCACGGCCAGTTCGGCTTTGATCCGCTTCACGTCTTTCATCAAGACCGCAAACACTTCCTTGCGCCCTTCATCGAAGAGCTTCTTCTCCATCTCGTCGAGGATGACGGCTGGATCGGCCGCTTCATCACGCGCCGTTTCTTCTCCCCAATTCAGCCGGTCATAGGTCCGACGCTTCTCCGGATCGCCGATGACTTCGTAGGCTGCATTGAGTTCGCGAATCTTGGCTTCGGCCTGCGTGCTATCGGGATTGCGGTCAGGATGGTGCTGAAAGACCAGCTTCCGGTAGGCCTTCTTGATCGCGTCGTCGGACGCGTCGCGCGAGACCCCCAGCACCCGATAGAAGTCGATTCGTGCCATGGCTGCGACTATAGCATGGGGCTTTAGCAGGCTTCACCCTTGACTCCTCCATTGGAAACGTTGTAACCATCTGGCGTTCTCGTGCCGAACTTCCTCATAACCTATCATCAATACGCTCGGTCGGGCCTTGTCGCCGCTCTCTGAGCTGCTTCGCCTCGATTCACGAAGGCAATGTCAGACAGGCTCCTACATTGACATCGGTGGCGCGACATGACACATTCTGAGTCGGAATTAAACTACCGTCCTTGACATCCGGCAAAGCTTATGTTAAAGCATGCAACACTCCACCCCCTAAAGCCTTGACCCACGACGAGAAGAAAGCCGCCGACGCGGCATTTGCAGGCCGCCCGTTCAATGAAACATGGTCTGCGTCAGCCCGAACGATCTACGACGGTATCGTGAAGGCCTTGCCTCACACAGACATCGCGATTCCCGCCCCATCCGATGCCGAAGTACCAACGGAGGCTTCTTCCGCACAGAACGAGGCTCTCCAGGCTCAGGCCCAAGTACCTCTCACGCTAGAGCATGCAGGTGGGCAAGAATTGGTGGAACAAACGGCACAACCCCCGGCCATTCGAGACCGGGAAGCGGCGATTCAGGCCGGGATCTTGATCGACGTGACACCCACCGCCCTGCAACTCGGCATTACCTTCCCTGTCACGATCACCCGACCGCTCTGGGAAGTGGGAATCGTCACGAACCAAGCGCTCTCCGAAGAAGATCAAACCAGCCGGTTGCGCGACATTCTGATGGCCTTTCGTCTGCGCCTGGCCGGCCTGACAACGGTGTCGCCGCTGATCGACTTTCCAGTTCTGCTGGCCTTGCCACCGAGCCAGGTACCACAACCGGTGCCGTTGTTTGCACTGATCCAGGCGGACCCCACGCACCAGGCGAACGTGACGCTCTTGCTGCCGAATGAAGTGTCGCTGTCCATCACCTCACTGAATTAGGCAGGATGCTGAAAAAGTCCGCCAGCTTTGTTCTCGCCTCGAAAGCATCCTCAACGTAGCCCTGAGGCTACGCCTCCGGTTCTTCATCCGCTGCGGCCGCGCTGGACGACCTTTTTGAGCATCCTGCTGGCTCATCGGCCATCATCGAGAACGTCCCCTTCGCCGAACCCCGCCAGGGCAGGAGCAATTTCCCTTCATCCGACTAAGCCAAATCGCTTCTGAAAAAAAGCGCGTTCGTCCGCCTCGGTTGTGATCATCCCATCAATACGTTCGTCCAATATCTTTCCCCAAGATCGTTGTGTACAGCGGCCCCGGTTGCAACCCCATGGCTTGAAGATCCCGCCCCGTCAATACCGTCTTCATTGCCCTGTTCTTCATATAGGCCACAAGCTGTCGTTTCAGCAGGCCACCGCACCCCCGATGCGTGCTTCGCTGCTTTGCCAGAAGCAGGACAAGCGCTTCGTCCGAGAAATCTGTCAAGAGGCGAAATACTTGTGAGTGCCGTACTGTCCCTGATCGGTGAGTCGCTTCAGCGCGCGATCGACCCGACGTCTTCCAATGTTCACCTTCTTGGCCTGCTCACGTGAAAGCGCTAATCGCCGGATCATCGTGGCCACAACGGCCGGGCTGGACTCGCTCGACAAGGCCATGAGATAGACAATCGGCCTGTCGATCACAGAATCCGGGAATCGACGCCCCCACCAAGCGAGCGCCTTGGGAACGGCAGCGACCGTTCGCTTCACGCTTTTCGTATAGCACAGATGGCGGTGGAGGAAGCGAAGCAACTTCAACTGCCCTAGTCTTGCAATCGCACGCACTGGATCGCGCTCCGCGAACAGCAACAAGACTTCGTTCTGCAATCGAGGACCGGAAAGTCGCTGGATTAGATTCGTGGAAGCCGCCTGCGCAAGCAAACGCAAGGTGGTAGTTTCAAGATGGAAACCGAACCGTTGTTCAAACCGGATCGCTCTGAAGATGCGAGTGGGATCGTCTTGAAAACTGCCTTCATGCAGCACGCGGATCACACGCGCCCGAAGATCGCGCTGCCCTCCATAGGGGTCGAACAACTGCCCGAACTGGCGCGATTCAGCTGAATCGCCATCGCATTGATCGTGAAATCCCGCCGGGAGAGATCCTCTTCGATCGACGCTGGCTGAACCGTCGGCAGGAGAGCGGGCTGGGCATAGGACTCTCGCCGGGTGGTCGCGATATCCATCTTGAGTCCGTCTGGAAACGCGAGCCGCGCGGTCGCGAACCGTTCAAATACCGCCAGCCCAGCCCGGTATCGATCTGCCACCAGCCGAGCAAAGCCAATCCCGTCGCCTTCCACAGTCAGATCAAGATCCCAGGTCTCCCGCTTCAGCAAGAGATCGCGGACAACTCCACCGACGAGATATAACGATACTCCACCCTCATCCGCGAGATTCCCAAGTTCACGAAGCAGGGAAAGACGTTTCTGAGAGAGACGGCTCAGCAGAGATCTTTCGGTCATTCGACGCGTCACGGCGCGCCATTGTAGCAATCTCCCTCTCAATGAGGAACAACGTTTCTTATCAACAAGACGGGGCGCTCAAGATACAATCCTGAGCGCCCCGTCTAGCCCGCATTATTCATGAACACTTCTGCTGCAATCGCCTATCCGCTGCTACGACGAGCCTTCGGTCAGCGGGCTCGCCCCTCAGACCCTCGACGTACTGCACGAGTACGCCTCAGGTCCTCCGGGCTCCGCACGCCGCTCTCGCCACGCGGCTCAGCGATTTCGCGACGAACCGTCATGAATAATGCGGCTAATCTCCGCACAACTTCGAATTACCGATGCCGCTTGCCTTGGCGGTCGTGTTTTTCGCGAGCAATATGGTGCGAGGCGCGATTCTGTGCTGCGCCGACCCTGGCCCGTTCCCTTTTTGTCATGACACCATCGGACATCGCCCGGTCTTCCATCTTGTTCACATGTTCCTGCTGCCTGTTCAGCCTGTTCGCTTCTCGCTTGTTCAGCTGCCCGCTCGCAATCCCCTGATCGATCCGCTGATCCTGATTCGCCTGACGCTGATCGATCACAGGCGTTTCTGCTTGAGCGAAGACTATTCCACTCATCATCAACGTCATCGCACTGACCGCGAGCAACAGCTTCTTCATTGATCCCTCCTTGAGATATACAATGTAGCCACTTGGCTGTTGCCACGCACGGTGCACACAGCCTTACCTAGACCTAACAGGCTCGATTGGAAAGGTCCACGATTTTCAGGAATTCAGAAGATGATTCGCCCTTCTTCCGGTCTCAAATCACTCCTTGCCGCAGGCCACTTCCCACAGAGCGTGATTCGCACTCTTTGCTTCAACCGGAAGCCAGTTGTCCTTGTTGACGTATCCACCACGCGGTATCCCGGTTCCCATACCGCGTGAGAACTCTATAAATGCAAGCAATCGAAGACGATGTTCCGCGCAGTCGAACTGCTTCTGGGTCTTTGTAGACAAAAATCGGTGAGGACCCTTTGCATTCCCTTGCATCCACTTAAAGTCAATGAGCTGCCAGATCGTCACCAGATCCCCTTCTCTACGAATGCTGTCTGGATCGACGTACACAGTCTGCAACCCTGGCACGAGGTAGTCTTTCTCAACTACCATCCATTCTGCATACGCAGGGGCACTGCCAAGAAACAGGAGTGTGGCTAGCGGCCAAGCTTTCATTCATTCCACCACCCAGATCGCAAAGCCTTTTGCGTCGCGCAGCACACGATCGGTCGTGCCGCCACCGAAGATCTGTTTGATCCGGGATATCCCCTGCCGCCCCACAACGATGGTATCGTGATGTCCACTTCGGGCCTCTTCGAGAATGTTTCTGGCAATATTGTCATCATGACCATACTTCACCACCACGTGGCTCATGTCGAACCCGGATTGCGCCAGCATCTCGCACGCTTCCTTCAGGACATGGCACTCGGATTCCCGTTCCTTCCGAATCCAGGCTTCTTGCTCCTCGCGCAACTGCACGCCCAATTGGGCCTCGGCGGCAGGATTCTCCGACCCGCCATGCTCCAGCAACCCCCGCGGCATAGGCTTGAGCACATGAAAGAGCGTGACGACGACTTCAGGCGTTCGACCTAGAAGAGATCCAACATACTGGACAACGCGATGGGAGTTCTCGGACTCGTCAACGGCCAGAAGAATTCGCATAGCGACCTCCTTGGCAAGGCGGGACACACAGTGCAGCGACTTCAACATTATACTCTATCTGCCGGTTGAATCAGCTGACAGTTGTGTTGTCCAGAGGGACTCCTACCCAATTACTGAGGATTGAACGAGAAAATCTACGTGTGGAAGTAGCTATGGAAGGATGATGGTCTGCTCGGAGTAGCCGATCGATTTGAGCGTCGTTTCCAGCGCGTCGGTCATCGGCGGGGGGCCACAGAGAAAGATCACGGTGTCAGGACTGGGCGCCGGCAGATGCACGCGCAGCATGTCCTCGGTGATACGACCCGTACCTTGCAACCAGCCAGAGGGCGGCTGCTCCAGGACATGATAACAATGGAAGCTCGCGTGCTCGCGTGCATCCTCGTCCCACTCCTCTCGGAAGATGATGTCGGCCTCGGCCTTGTTGGCAAAGACCAGAAACAACTCGATAGGGAGGCTCTGGGCAAGAATCCAGCGAATGATAGAAATCATCGGGGTGATGCCCGTGCCGCCGGCCACAAACCCCACCTTCTTCGCCATGCCGTCCACCCAATGGCCACCAGGATTCGGCCCGCTCATCAGCACGCGGTCTCCAGCCCCCCGCGCATGGAGATACTTCGACACCACGCCGGTTTCGTACCGTTTGACCGTCAAGTCGAAATATCCCGTAGCCCCAGGCATCGACGACGGCGTGTAGGGCCTTTTTACCTGTTTCCCATCGATCGACGCATGGACATAGAGAAAATCGCCTGGCAGCATGTCCAACGTGGCATCGTCAGGCAGGGCAAAACAGAACGTCTTTGTGTCGTGGGTATCCTGATGAATCGCCGAGAGTTCGTAGGGTACGGGCGTCTTCGACTTGATGCGTGTGATAGGTTCCACACTCATGCGCCCATCATACGAGTCTCAGAGAAAGGTCGCAACTGAGAAAATGGATACAGAGGACGGCTAAGGATTGAGATGACAGCGGTGACAGGAGACTCGATCTTCGATCTGAATCGAATGAAGATTCCTTCATCGCGCACGGGGAGATCAGAAACTGGGAATGGCTCCTGACCTTGGCCCTGGCTGGTGCAGCAATGCTGTCGGCCTGCTAGAAAAACCTAACCCGCTTGGGAATAGCGTTCGCATCAGATTCTGGAACAGCACCCAGTCCGAATCGTACGTCCAGCTCTTAGGGAACCGTGGTCGTTTCAAACGCTTTGGCCACCAGTGTTTTCTCTTTCATCCGGTTCACCAACCCTGCGTAACTGAAATCGCGAATAATGCTGGTAAACTGCGCGTGGTAATTGCCGATTATGCTGGCCCCATCGATAACCACATCGTACACAAGCCAATTGCCCAGCCGATTCGCCAATCGGAAATCGAGGAGCGTGTCCGTCTTCTCGCCGGCCAGCTTCGTTTTGACTTCGGCAAACCGCCCTTCGAGCTGTTCCGACAGATAGAACACCTGTTCACCCGTATAGTCGTCGATCCGCCCGGCAAACGTGTCTCGGAGTAATTGAACGAAGAGACCGACAAATTCCTGCCGTTCACTCTCCGTCAGCTCCCCCAGGGGACACCCAGGGCACGTTTGGCCATCTCTTCATAACTCACTCGACCCCTCACGACCTGCTCGATCCGCTGGCGTCGCTCCACAGCGCGGTCAGGCTGATTCAATTCAGCATTGTCGAGGATATGAACCACTTCGATAATCGTGCTCTTCACGGCTTCTGTGGGAGTCATCTCAGCAGCAACCGCACCAGTTGCTGTCAGCGCCAATAGCACAGCCGCGCTGGCCATCGCGATCCAGCTCGAGCCGATACGTTGTTTGGGACCGATAGAACTCTGATTCACAGCATTGTGGAATATCTGGCCCATGGGATGGCCCTCCTCAGTTTTGCCAACAAGGGAGTTGCCTCCCAGCTATCCAGCTATCCAGCTATCAGCAAGACTCATGCTGGACCGGCAAATGAGAGAGCGCCATGATCCGACAGCTAAAAGGCTAGCGAAGCCAGCGACATAGGCTGTTGGATCATCATCGTCTCATGAAGAAAAGACGCGCGAAGCCTTGAACGCAATGCGGCAGAATGACTAAGCCAGAACTCACATGTCACTTAAATGCATCACTTGGGAAATGGACCGGCATCCAAACTGAGACAGCGCGCGGTGCGCGCTCGGAGAGGGAGTCGATGAAGCCATCCCCCGCCAGGAATATCTTCATCATCGCCATGGCATAACGTCTCGCCCCCGGATGAGGCGAAATGCCTCCGGTTGACTGCAACACCATGAGTGTTATCAATAAT
>CAVVIR010000027.1:0-7404 GCA_963748375.1 uncultured Nitrospiraceae bacterium | reverse complement strand
ACCAGGACAAGGCTGCCGGATCGTGGATGCGAGAATTCGTGTTGAGCCGAGTGCGAAGCGACCAGCGGTTTAGGAATTGAAGTAAGACGTTTTTGAAAGGCTCGGTTTCCCCAATGGGTTCCCCATTTATTATTTGAATACAGAGGGTTAGGTGCGTTCCAGCGGATGACGCTTGGATTTACATTGCGCTCTCTTGAGGGACTTCCCGACCGGATCACGGAGCGCCGCCGTGACCAGGTACCGGTGGGGCGCTGGAGTGCAGTTTGCATCTGGTTGACGCGCAGCTCGCAACCTTCTCCCGACCAACTTTCCTTTTCTCATCGAGTGCTGCGCCTCTGCCAGCGGCCACGTGTACTCAGCAAAATAGGCCCGGGACGAGGATGAGCCTTCTGGCGCTGGCTGCGACGTGAACTCTGCGTCGAACGCCTCCTTCCCGGCAGCTTCGACGATATGGGCGGATTCGAGCTTCGCCCAGTAAGTCTCCCATTCCGGGCGACTAAGTTCCCGCGTTGCGCCGATTTCTTTGACCCAGTAGGCGCAATACTTTTCGACTGGCAGCGGCGTTTTCAACCATGCATAGCCACCGCCATGAAGCCCCAGTGGAAATTCGGCTTCACGCGCCAGCCGTCGGATCGGAGTGCGAGAACCGCATCCACTGCTGATGGTCACCGTAAAACGCACGTGACTGTCCCTAAGCGTGTCAGCGGGATACATGCGGAGGCACACTGCTGAGCTGTCGCTTGCGAACCCGAGCCACGCCATAGCGATCTTGCGGTGTCCAGAAAGGTCGCGCCACCCTAAAGCCTTGCCCACGTCGGTGCCGACTACCTCCCCTTGAATGGTGTCAAGACGGCGTTCTACGCGGAAGCGTTTGTCACCGCACCGCGCCAATGTCGAGTACGGGCCGATGCGCGGAAAGTGCTCTTCGACAAGGTCAAAGAAATCACTGATCAGCAAGCGCTCGGCACCCGACACGAGGTCGCGCTCGACTAGATCAGACAGCGCCCCGAGAAGCTGCTGCCACGACACCGAGCGGGGTTTCTCCTCGAAACGAGCCGGGAACCATGGAGGTTGATCTGGTGGGGCTGCTCGGTCACCCCACCCCACGCGATCTTGTTCTCAATCACGACGACAAGTTCGTTGCCATAGGTGACGATGCCATCAAGAACCTGCTGACGATCCGAAGGCTCGATAGGCGCGCTGACCGTGCAAGCGTCCGGCGCAAGCCAAACGCTGATACCGGGTACCGCCTCGCCCTCGGGCATCTCGGTATCGGTGTCGAGAACACGCTGACGCTGAGTTGCGAACTCCGCTTTCGGCAAGTCGTGCAGTTGCCGTTCTGGTGCGACCAGACGGAGCCACGCCTGATGCGCCATGGGGCTGTAGCGCAGTACCACGAGTAGTGCCCGCGTCAACTGGTTCTCATGCCACGCAGCGGCTCTCTCATACGGCACAAAAAAATTCAGGTGGCTATCCATCTTCAACCTAACGAGGGCAATAATATAATTGACTCACCGGTACGTGCTCACTGAGGCTGATCTATTGGCAGACAAACCCAGCGGCTTCATGAATTCTTCGCGAAGGATCTCACATAGAAGGATAGGCCGGAAAAGTTTCTTCCGCATTGCAGTTCTTCTTCGCTCATTCCATCCAACGCTCAATGCCAACGTCACTTTTACTCCCTCTTCGCGAAAAGCCAACTCGGACGGAGAAGGAAGAACGTTCTTAACAACGCGGATCTCGCCCAGCGGCTCATCGATGTATTTGATTTTCGCGCTCATAGTGTATATGAGCTTACGCCGCGCGCCGCTTTGTCGTCCGACCGCTCGCACGAGAGCTTGATGCACGGAGGCGGCTACCGGCTGGTTCGGCATGCAATTTCAGCCCGAGCGCTCCTACCACCTTGAGGATTGTGTCGAAGTCGGGGCTCCGCTCACCAGAAAGCGCCTTATACAAGCTTTCGCGAGAGAAACCTGCCTCCTTGGCAACCTGTGCCATGCCCTTGGCGCGAGCAATATCACCCAGCGCCTTGGCGATGAAGGAAGCATCGCCATCAGCCTCCTCCAGGCACGCCTCTAAAAATGCAGCCATTTCTTCTGGTGTGCGAAGGTGCTCTGCAACATCGTACCGAGTGGTCGTGGCTTTGCTCATGATGCGCTCCTATAGATTGCGTGCAAGGCGCAAGGCAGTTTTGATATCGGTGGTCTGTGTGCGCTTGTCACCACCGGCCAGCAAAACCACCACCTCGCGTCCACGCTTCGTGAAATACACACGGTAAGCAGGGCCATAATCGATTCGCATTTCGGAAACACCTTCGCCCACCGGCCTGACATCCCCCGCGTTCCCTGTCGCCAGGCGTTCGACCCTAACTTGAATGCGCGCCCGCGCGCGAATATCGTGCAGTCCATCTAGCCAGTGGGCAAATGTCTCAGTCTTGCGAATTTCAAGCACGAGGCACTGTAGCCACAAGGATACAGTTTGTCAATGTGCGTGACTGGCCTATTTGTTATTTGGTGAACCCTCGCGTCGGAGGTGCGCAAGATAAGCCAGCGTGTCGGTGAGTTCCTGATCCGTCATCCTCGTGTCCGGAAACATGCCTGTGCCTGGGTGTCCTTCCCGGATTGCACGCGCACGCTGCTTGTCAGTCTTTAGATGCAGCGACTTCGGGCTTCTCAGATCGACCGGTGGGGGATTGAGTTGAGCGATCAGCGCGGCGGTGTCGGCTGCGAGTTGCGGTCGTTGTTCCATGTTCCCATCCATGCCATGACAGTAGTAGCACACGCCCTTCCCGTTAAAGACTGCTCTGCCACGCTCGGCATCGCCCGCCACCTTTGGGCTCTTGGATGGCGGCGGAGAACCGGCCCAGGCATTTATTTCGGCCATATGTGTCAACTGGCTCGACGACAAGCTCACGAGAAAGAAGACGGGAAGAGTGAGTTTCTTGAAAAGTTTGCGCATCGGCTCAGTTGTCACGGCGTCGGCCTCAATTAAGCTCCATCAGTGCTGGCCACAGCAGAGCTTGTACCGTTCCTCCGGGATATTCTTCATATTGTGAAAAACAGTTTCGCGCACTTCTGCACTGGTCACGCGATCGATGCCGGGGTACAGCACTCGTTCTTCCTTCATATTGTGGGAGCCGAGTAACGCCAACAACGCCTGCTCTTCTTGATCGCTGTCGGGATTCTGATCTACGACTTTCCCATGAATCGCTTCGAGGTGCTGCCCAATCTGGCGATGCTCTGTGCGCATGACTGAAGTCGCCCCGCCTTCGTTGATGCCGGTTTCCTTCTCCCACAGACGGAAACAGAACGTCCTCTTCCCATACGATGTGGCGCTGCAAGCCGAACTTGAATTCTTTGAACACTTCCTTGGCCTTGGCGAAATCAGACCGCTTCAACCTCCTGAAAAGTTTTAAATAACTCATCCAACCGGTCATGGTCTTGCTCATAAAATGCGGTGATCGTCTTTTGCTCACTCATCACATTCTCCCAGCAGCGTAGTAAAATCGGCTATAGATGCCTTCCACGTCACGTCTCACGATGGCTCTGTGATTTTAAACTCCGAATGACAGGCCACGCAGGCCTTCAACATACTGTTGAACTTCGGTAAGATCTGCTTCATGTCTTTGGTGGGGATGATCCGTGCCAACTCTTCCGCCGCCTCATTGTGCGATTGAGCCAACTCGTATAGGCGTGTGGAAAATACTCGGCCGGTTGACTCGCATTCGCCTGCCGATGCATGAAAAATCCCAGGTGCAATTCAGTCAGCCCTCTTGCCAACTCATAGTCCTCCTCAACCAAGGGCGTTCACGATGACCTGAATGGTTTCCAGGTGCTGTAACATGACCGCACGATGCTCTTTCCCAGCCGATGGAGGCAGTGGAATGGGATGTCTAGAATCGGATGTGAGATGTGGAATGGACTGCTGCTCATCGTGGCGACGTTCGACCTCGCTGCAAGCAGCCGACAAAGCGATACACAGAATACCCAGCGCGACCCTTCGAGGAAGGATCTGTTTCCCTCTATATAATGGTGCCATGTGAATCGCTCGTTTGTAACAACCTATCGAAACACACACACTTCTGAGCGTGATCCCTACGCGAACACAACCACATCCTGCCTCTCAATGATGCTGATGCTGAAGGTCATGATCGTGTTTTTCAGTTCCCTTCTTTCCCGCCCCGACAGACTTTGGTTTCAGCGGGGTTAATTTTTGCACCATACGCCTCCTGTTCCGGCAACTTGACGAATACCACAATCACGGTCTCGGGGTTGACCTGAAACTCACCATGACCCATCAACATATTCTGCTGTGACGGCTCCAGCTTGACAGTAAGTTTACTCCCATCCTTACCCTGCTGAATAGTTGCCTTACCCTCTCCCCCCTCGGTATGAATCTCTTTCCATGCGTGATCGGTCACATGCAGGACCAGCGCTCCATCCTTCGCAATAAGCTCCAGATGATAAGGGCCTTCCGCCGAACCTGCCCACCATGCGGCGACGGCCGCGCATCCAAGAATGCGCTGGTATGTGCCCAAACAGGCTGGAAGAACATGCCGGGGAGCTGCAAGCAGGGCAGCAACGATCAATTTAATCATTTTTTCTCCTTAAGAGACGAACTGGAATGGCTTCCGTCTGCACCGTCGATACGAATAAATGGCGTAAGCGGCCTTGGAGCTTGGGACAATCCTAAACCGGCTGAAGCCTGGGCACATAAATATACACCATTTCTCCTTTGATGGCTTCCTTGATCGGCCAGAGCCAGAACCTCGACGACCGCGGCCACCGTTTTAGACGGTCTTGCGACATGGCATCCCGTGGCCCGAAATCCAGTTCGCTCTCCGCGAGGGCCTGGTACACCGTACCCATGTGAAATCTCACACCAACCGGTGCGCGAAATCCGAGGGAATCATGTCGCGCCTTCAGAGTGGCCCGAAAGAGCGGGTCCGATGCAGGCCTCCTCGTTGACGGTCGGGCGCCAATCAGTCGATTCCGCGGACACGCCATGCCAGGGTTTGGAGAGATTTCGGATCAGGCATCGCTTCTTTCTTCTCCAGGACTGCGACCCGCGATGGCCGCCAGCACTCGCTCAAGTTGCTGCGTCACCACAGCAGGAAGGCCCGGCAGTTCGATTATTCGGAAGAGTGGTCTCTTGTTACCTCATTGGCATTGGGCCGCTTGCCACGTGCGATACGATCCCGTCAAGTTGCGCACGCGAAAACCGTGGTAGCTCAGAATGCGCGTTGCGATATAGGAACGCTGACCGCTGTGGCAATAGGCGATAATCTCGCGGTCGCGCGGCAGCTCGCTCAGGCGCTGGCGTAACTCATCCAGTGGAATGTGAACCGAACCGGGAATGAACCCCTGCGCCCGTTCGTCGGAGCGGCGAACATCCAGCAGCAGCGTGGTGCTGGGATCGAGGGAAGCAATCTCGTTCCATTGCGCGAGCGCCACATCACCGGCAAGCACGTTTTGCGCGGCCATGCCGGCCAGGTTGACGGGGTCTTTGGCTGATCCGTACGGCGGCGCGTAAGCCAGTTCCAATTCGGCCAGGTCGTGAATGGTCATTCCGGCCTTGAGGGCGGTGGCCAACACGTCAATGCGCTTAT
This sequence comes from uncultured Nitrospiraceae bacterium, assembly GCA_963748375.1. GTDB lineage: Bacteria > Nitrospirota > Nitrospiria > Nitrospirales > Nitrospiraceae > Palsa-1315. The sequence continues at coordinate 1,796 of CAVVIR010000027.1, read as the reverse complement.
CCACGCCTTCATGGCCGACGGCTTGCGCGCCAAGCAGTTTGCCTGAGTCGGGCGCAAACAGAACTTTCAGCGCGATGGGTTCGCCGCCGGGGTAATAGCCCGCGTGTGAACCGGGGTGAAGATGAATCGCCTGGAATGGAATGGCGGCGCGTCGAAGGGATTTCTCATTTGCACCCGTGCAACCGGCGGTGAGAGTGAACAATCGCAGAATGGCGGTGCCCCAGGTATGTTCGTATCGGGTCGGGCGCCCGAGGACATTGTCGGCAGCAATGCGACCTTGGCGATTCGCTGGTCCAGCCAAGGGAATCAATGCCCATTGATCTGTCACGCCATCACGCACCTCAATCGCATCGCCCACGGCCCAGATATGCCGGTCACTGGTTTGGAGATGCTCATTGACCCGGATGCCGCCCAGGTTGCCGATCTTCAAGCCGGCGTCCTTTGCCAGACTCACCTCTGGTGTGACCCCCAACCCGAGTACGACCGAATCGGCCGGCAATCGGTGTCCGCTTTTCAGCACCACGATGGAAGCACGGGCGGGCTCCTGCTCTGAGGGCGGTTCGAACGCTACCACAGGATCGTTCAGATGCAGGGCCACACCATTGGCACGCAACTCCGCGTGCAGCCAGGCAGCCATTTCTGGGTCAAAGGGTGTCATCACCTGGGGCAGTGCTTGCGCCATCGTCACGTCGAACCCCCGGTGCCGCAGTTGCTCAGCCATTTCGAGTCCGATGTAACCGCCGCCGACTACGACGGCGCGGCAGCGTTGGCAGTCTTTCGACCATGCCATGATGTGTTCCACGTCGGGGATGCTTCGCACCACAAAATGGTTCGGACGCTCGATTCCCGGAAGGGGCGGTTTCAGCGGCGAGGCGCCCGTGGAAAGAATCAGCGCGTCGTAGGCTTCTTCGTATTCGCGACCGGTGTCCACCTCGCGTACCCGAATGCGCCGGACTGCGCGGTCGAGGCGGATGACCTCGGTGTTGATGCGTACATCCAGATTGAAGCGCGCCTTAAGGCTCTCGGGCGTTTGTACCAGCAAGCTGTCTTGCTCGGCAATTTCACCTCCGACAAAATAGGGCAGCCCGCAGTTGGCAAACGACACATACGGACCTCGCTCGAATACGATGATCTCGCAGTCTTCACACAGCCGCCGCGCTCTTGCTGCCGCACTGGCTCCTCCTGCGACTCCACCGACGACGATGAGGCGTTTATTGCTCATTATCTCCTCATTCAGCATCAGCTGCTTGCCCGCTCGGTCGTACTATGCCAGCTGTGCAACACCCGCATGTAGTTGGCTCGCTCAAAGGCCGCCGGATCCGGACAGCGCATAAGATTCATGCTGCCCTGCATCTGGCTCAACGAGTGATACTCGTGCGCTTATTATCCAGCGGATCATTTCCTCTCGAATCGTGTTGAGACGCTCCGGTCCATGCTGGAGTAGTGCCGACACCAGTTGTACCGCATGGGCTCCGGCCATGATGGCTTTGATGGCATCCACCGCAGTATGGACGCCGCCGGTGACCGCCAGCGAGGCGCGAATGTTCCGGAGAGCACCGCGAGCCAACGCAGTCGGAGCAAGAGTTCGGACGAATCCGAAAGTTGCAACCGTCGGACCACCTCCAACGTCTCCACATCGATATCGGGCTGATAGAAGCGATTGAACAGCACGAGTCCGTCTGCGCCCAGTCCGTGGGGCTGTTAGGCGATGTGCGCGAAGGAGCCGAAAAAAGGGGAGAGCTTGACGGCGACCGGGATCGTGACCGGAGAGTCGCTGACCTTGCGCAAAATGTCCA
>CAVVIR010000026.1:0-24054 GCA_963748375.1 uncultured Nitrospiraceae bacterium | reverse complement strand
TCGAGGAAGGCCAGCTTCAGAAGAAGGACGGCCGATGGGAGTATGTGCCCAGTGAAGACCCCGGCCTCAAGTATCTATTCCTCAAGGGAATCATTACCCAGGATGAGTATGACAAGGGCCTTAAGATCATTGGAACCAGAGAACGGATCTCCAAACCGAACTTCAATATCGACGTCAATAACGGGTTGAACATCCGAGTCGGCTCGAAATTCCTGCTCAAGATTCGGCTGCTCACTCAGGTGCGCTACAGCTACAGCACCTTTAATGATGCCTGGGGGACCGTCGGAGACTCGAGGAATGAAGAAATTCTGGGAGGCCAGGTCGAATTTCGAGCCTTTAAACGCCAGAGTGATTCGAGTCAGTTTACGGTTCCCCGGGCCCAACTCCAATTCATGGGGTTCGCCTTCGATCCCGACCTTCGCTACAACGTGTCTTTGGCGATGGATTCAACGCCATATAACCAAGAGGGCGGGAACGGAAGAGCCACGCTCCAAGATGCGTACATCTCTTCCTGGCATATCCCATGGGCAACCGTCCAGGTCGGCCAGCAACGGGTCTGGTTCAATCGCGCCTTGATCAGTTCGGCGGCCACGTCCACGTTCGCGGACAACATGATGGTGCAAAATGTGTTCGCCTCCAACCTTCAGAGCAGTCGCGATGTCGGAATCAACATCCTGAGCGATGAGGATCAATACAAATTCAACTACGCCATTGGTATCTGGGGAGGCGTCGGGGCGAATCTCGCGCGGGACGGCACCTCTGTCAGCCAGAACGTGCTGCCCCCTAGTGGGACGCCAGGAGCCCCGCCGGCTGGGACGACTCGTACTTACAACTACGACACCCGGTTCATGAGCGGCGAATTAATGTATACGGCCCGGGTGCTGTACAAAATTGCCGGCAATCCCGGGTATGGGCAGGGCGACATCCTGAACTCCCGCACGCTGCAGTCAGCCATTGCCTTTGGCTATGCGTACGACCCGGGTCAAAACTATCTGAGTTCCACCCGCTCCGACATTGTCGATCGTTCATACCGCCAGGCAGTGGCCAAAGCCAAGAACGGCCGACTCCTTGGCGGAGGCATCTACGATTTCCAGACCTATGAAACGGATTTCATTGCCAAGTACCAAGGCTGGTCTCTGCAGGCAGAAGGGTACTACCGGCACCAGCGGGTACGGAACAAGGATTCCGGAACCCAACCGTTCGACAACGAATACGATTCCGACTAGCCCGCTGGCCGTGGGCCCCCCGGTGGATCTCGGCCAAGCCTGGGGCTGGTACGTGCAAGTCGGCAAGTACATCATTCCCAGGAAGCTCGAGCTTGCCGTTCGGTATGGGGTACTGGATCCGTCCACCAAACAAAAAGACGATCTGACCAAAGAGTTCGGCGCCGCCATCAACTATAGCTTCGACGGCACCTACAATAATCGGCTCGTCATCGACTACTCCAACATCACCATGGGAAGCGGCGGACGCGCACCGGACCGGTACCCGTTCGAGACCCAGCCGGGATTCGGTCGCGATCTCATCGAAAACCGGATCAATGTGCAGTACCAATTCTATTTCTAAACGCATGATGAACTTCATTACGATGACCAGGAGGTACGCCATGACACGCCGAAGTGTCCTATTGAGAAGTCTGTTGTTCCTCGGTGTCTTGACCACGACCGTTTGGACCGCGCCGCCTGTGCAGGCGGCGCCTGAGACCGTCACCATCGCGGCTGCCAACAGCCTGAGGGATGCATTTCGAAAAATACTCCCGCTCTTCGAAGCGCACAATAAGGACATCAATGTGAGAGTCATCTACGGGCCGTCTCAAACCCTCAGCAAGCAAATCGAAGAGGGTGCGCCGATCGATGTGTTCCTGCCTTCGCAGGTTGAGGAAATCGACCAACTCGAGAAGAAAGGGCTCGTCATCCAAGGCACAAGACGTGTCTATGCCGGCACCTCGTTGGTCCTGATCGCCGGCACTGAGCTCCCGGCGCCGATCGCGTCGGTCCAGGATCTTCGCACAACCCTGATCCGGTATATCGCCATCGGCGACCCGAAAACCTCGTCGGTAGGAAAAGTGGCGGCTCAATATCTCAAGTACAGCAAGCTCGATTCCCAACTGAAGTCGCAACTTGTCTATGGCGAGCATTCGCGAGCCGTCCTGGACCTGGTCGCCAAGGGCGAAGCCGACCTCGGCATCGTCTACCGAACAGACGCCGTATCGAATAAGAAGATCCGTATTCTCGATGATGCCCCAGAGGACTCGCATACGCCAATCCGCTACGGAGTCGCCGCCGTCTGGACCGCCAAGAACATCTCGGGCGCAGGGGATTTCATCAATTTTTTGGGGACACCCAAGATACAAGCGCTCTTGCAAGACCACGGCTTCGATCGCATAGCCGAACCGGTCGGCGTCGCTCAACGACAGGAGGGACAATAATGAATCGCGACCACAACAATTTGACGCAGTGGTCGGCATGGCCCCTGCGCGCACTGTTCCTCACTCGTCGGCCTCTCCATCGCCGCCGGTTGCGCGAGCCAGCCTGTCTCGTCGTCGAGGACGATCTACGAGGCAGGGTTGAATACGGTCCGGTTGGAGCAGGACCCTGACTCCACATCCAATGCGCATCCTGCCACGCTGACGGCAGCGGAGGTCGGCACGTTGCTCCGGGGGGTCCGCGCATCGGAACGGCGGAACATCGTTCACCGCCTGATTTTCGGTCAAGCCGATCAAACCAGGGCATTCCGGAAAGAAGAGATCGCCGTGTTGGCGTTGCCTCTTTCAACGGCGCTCTCTCTGGCTGAGCCGACAGAACGTGTGTACTTCAACTTGAGTCATGCCACGGATCAGGGAGATCAGGAAACCACCACGGGCTGGGTCTCCGTCCAAGGCCCGATTCTGCATCTGATCATCAGCGCCGTGCACACCCGGCACGGCCCTGGTCCCGATATCAGCAAGTACGACCGGCAACTGCCGAACATTCCGGAGGCCTCGGCATTGTTCGATGTGACGTTCGAGCCGGAGTATTATCTGGCCAAGGTGAGTTCGTCGCCCCGTTTCTGGGCGCCGGATCAGCGGGAAGAGTTGCAGATTCTGTATCAGGATGCGCTTGCCGGGTTGACCGTTCAGCCCAGCCCCAGCAAAGCCGTAGTGGTATGCACCGACGAATGGCAGCAGGATATTCCTGCTGCCATTCATCGAACGAGGCAAAGAGATCAATGAGTATCCTTAGTCGTCGGTGGCGATTCAGCTGAGATATTCCGGCAACAGACCGGCGGCGGGCATGGATACGTCCAGCATTGGAGCGGCCGTAAGAACCGCGACCTGGCAAAGTCCATTCCTAAAGATACGGAAGCCGTTGTCGTCGTGCTGGATCGGGTGAGCCACGGATTGGCTCGAAAGGTCCGAACCGAAGCGACACGTCGCGGCCTTCCCGTCTTCTTTCAAAAGCGAGCACGGCACGCCGGTCCGATCAGATCATGACCCCTTGGATTTGGCCCAATGGTTGAGCAAGACATCGGGATCGAGGATTGACTCTGTTCAATAAATAAAAGTAAAACTATCGGCCACGTAGTCGATGGTCGAATGACAACACCTGATTCTAGAAGTCCATTACGAATAGAAAGGACCATCCCATGATGTTGAAGCCGTTCGTTCTCACGCTCGCGCTCCTGACCGGAGCCTTGGGATTCACGTCGTCTATCCAGGCGGCAGAATCCGTTTCCATCCTGAACGTCTCCTACGATCCGACGCGCGAACTCTACCAGGAGTTCAATGTGGCGTTCGCCAAACACTGGCTGGCCAAGACGGGCCAGACCGTCAAAGTCTTGCAATCCCACGGAGGATCGAGCAAGCAGGCACGAGCCGTCATCGATGGCTTGGAGGCCGACGTCGTGACACTGGCGCTGGCCTACGATATCGACGCCATTTCCGAGAAAGCCGGGCTGCTTCCGGCAAACTGGCAGAGCCGTCTTCCCAACAACAGCGCACCCTACAGCTCGACGATCACGTTTCTGGTCCGCAAGGGCAATCCCAAGGGCATCAAGGATTGGAACGACCTGGTCAAACCCGGAGTCTCCGTCATCACCCCAAATCCCAAGACCTCCGGTGTCGCCCGCTGGAACTACTTGGCCGCGTGGGGCTATGCGCTGAAACAGTCGGGCGGCGATGAAGCCAAAGCGAAGGATTTTGTCTGGCGCCTCTTTAAGAACGTGCCGGTGCTCGACTCGGGCGCCCGCGGCGCCACGACCACCTTCGTGGAACGAGGCATCGGCGACGTCCTGATTAACTGGGAAAATGAAATCTTGCTGAGCACCAAAGGCTCGGGCAAAGACAAGTTCGAGATCGTCGTGCCGCCAATCAGCATCCTGGCGGAGCCGACGGTCAGCGTCGTAGACAAGATCGTGGACAAGCGAGGCACCAGGCAAGTCGCTCAAGCCTATCTGGAATATCTCTACTCTGAAGAAGGCCAGGACATTGCCGGCAAAAACAACTACCGCCCGCAGCTTCCATCAGTCGCCGCCAAGTATGCTGCGAATTTCCCGGCAGTGGAGCGGTTCACGCTGCAGGAATTCTTCGGCAACTGGCAGAAAGCGCACAAGGCGCACTTTGCCGATGGCGCCAGCTTCGATCAAATCTATTTGCAGGGCGCGAAGTAGCGGCGATGAGACACACTTCGCCGATGGGGAACGTTTGGTCAGCTATCCCAGCTGACCACCCAGCAGCCAAGATAATCGGACTCTCTGCAATCGGAGGCGATGAGGAATTCATGGCCTTGGTATTGAAACAGCCCAGCGTCCTTCCAGGATTCGGTCTGACTCTGGGATTTGCGTTGTTCTATTTCAGCCTGATCGTATTGATCCCCCTCAGCGGTCTCTTCGTCAAGACGACCACACTGAGCTGGGAACAATTCTGGCACACGGTGACGGAGCCGCGTGCGATTGCCTCCTACCAGCTCACATTCGGCGCCTCATTGCTGGGGGCCTTGATCAACGGCTTCTTCGGATCGGTGGTGGCCTGGGTCCTTGTACGATACCGTTTTCCCGGGCGCTCGATCGTGGACGCGCTCGTGGATCTACCCTTTGCCCTGCCGACCGCCGTCGCCGGAATCGCCTTGACTGCCATCTATTCGTCGAATGGATGGATCGGGCGCTATCTCGAACCGCTGGGCCTCAAGGTCGCCTTTACGCCCCTGGGTGTCCTGGTCGCACTGACCTTCATTGGATTGCCGTTCGTGGTGCGAACCGTTCAACCGGTACTCCAAGATTTGGACATGGAGGTGGAAGAAGCCGCCACCACGCTGGGAGCCAATCGATGGCAAACATTCAGGGCGGTGATCGTGCCTGAACTGTGGCCTGCCCTGCTGACCGGCATGGCGATGGCATTCGCCCGCTCCGTCGGGGAATACGGCTCGGTCATCTTCATCGCCGGCAATATGCCGCTCAAATCGGAGATCACTCCGCTGTTGATCATGACCAAACTCGAACAGTACGATTACGCCGGAGCCACGGCGCTGGGAGTCGTCATGCTCGTGGTGTCGTTTATCCTCGCCCTGATGATCAATCTCATACAATGGTGGAGCAGCAGGCGCCACACCGCTCGTTAGAAAGAGAAGAGCATGTCGACAGAGATCGCTGCCAGAGTAAGAAACGAGGAGTGGAAAGCCTCATTGACCAGCGAAAGCGCCTTGGTTCGCTGGGCGCTCATTGTCGCGGCTCTCGGATACTTGACGCTCTTCCTGTTCATCCCCCTTGCAGCCGTGTTTACCGAAGCGCTGAAGAACGGACTTGAAAGCTACTTCGCCTCATTTACGGACCCGGATGCCCTGGCGGCGATTCGCCTGACCTTCCTCGCCGCATCCCTGGCCGTTCCACTCAACCTCATGTTCGGCATCGCTGCAGCCTGGGCCATCGCCAAATTCGAATTCGTCGGCAAACAGATTCTCATCACGCTCATCGACATCCCGTTGGCCGTGTCCCCCGTCATCTCGGGATTGATTTACGTGCTGCTCTTCGGGGCGCAGGGCTGGGTGGGCCCCTGGCTGGCCGAGCACGACATCAAGATCATCTTTGCCCTGCCGGGCATCGTGCTCGCCACCACCTTTGTCACCGTTCCGTTTATCGCGCGCGAACTCATCCCGCTGATGCAATCGCAGGGACGAGAGGAAGAAGAGGCGGCGCTCACGTTGGGCGCGTCGGGATGGCAAACGTTTATCCGCGTCACCCTCCCGAATATCAAGTGGAGCCTGCTCTATGGCGTGATCCTCTGCAATGCGCGGGCGATGGGAGAATTCGGAGCGGTCTCCGTCGTCTCGGGCCATATTCGAGGGCTCACCAATACGCTGCCGCTGCATGTCGAGATCCTGTACAACGAATATAATGCCGTCGGGGCCTTCGCGGTGGCCTCACTCCTCACCTTGTTAGCCATTGTGACGCTCATAGTGAAAACGATCATCGAACGGAAAACCGCTTCATCACGAGCGACGCATGATCCTGTATGGAGCACGCAACCAGGGAGTCCGTCATGAGTATCCAGGTCGATCACGTCACCAAACGATTCGGCACCTTCACCGTCCTGAATGACGTGAGCCTGCATGCACAGGCGGGAGAACTCATCGCGCTCCTCGGCCCCTCCGGTTGCGGCAAGACCACCCTGCTGAGAATCCTGGCGGGACTGGAGAGGCCCGACCAAGGACGAATTCTCCTGCATGGCATCGAGGTGACGGATCAGCGTATCACCGACCGTCGCGTGGGATTCGTGTTCCAGCATTATGCGTTGTTCCGGCATATGACCGTCACAGAAAATGTCGCATTCGGGCTGAGCGTGCTTCCCCGTGCGCAACGGCCCTCTCCTGACCAGATCCAGAAGAAAGTCGATGAGTTGCTCTCATTGGTCCAGATGCGGGCGATGGCCGACCGCTATCCAAACCAGCTTTCCGGAGGACAACGTCAACGCGTGGCCCTGGCCAGAGCGCTGGCCGTGGAACCGAAAATGCTCCTGCTTGATGAACCCTTTGGCGCATTGGATACCAAAGTCAGAAAGGAACTGAGGCGCTGGCTTCGGCGGCTCCATGACGAATTGCACATTACGAGCATCCTGGTGACGCATGACCAGGAAGAAGCCTTGGAAGCGGCAGACCGTATCGTGGTGTTGAACCAAGGACATATCGAGCAAATCGGCACGCCGGAGGAAGTCTATGAGCACCCGGCAACACCGTTCGTCTACCGTTTCTCGGCGATGTCAACGTGTTTCATGGCCGGATTGCTCAAGACGAGACCGCGCACGAAGAGGCGGACAGGCAACCTCCCGCGGAGGGGGACTCTTCAGACGAACACGAAGTCACCTTTGTCCGTCCCCACGACCTGGAACTCAGCCGGAGCCGGACCACGACGACACAGATCGAGGCGACCGTGCGATTTGTCATCACCGCCGGATCGCGCGTCCGCCTCGAGCTGGTCTCGAAGGACTCGCCGCAAACCATTGAGGTTGAACTCACCAAAGAGCGTTATCGCGAGTTACGGCTTCAACAAGGCGATGTGGTCTTTGTGCACCCGAAACAACTACAAGTATTCAAAATGCCCGGCCCCTTGTCGGTGTAACAGTGTGCCGATGGACCACGAACAAGGATATAATGGAACCCGCTTGGTTGGAAACTGATGTTCTTTCACATATGGCGGATCCAGGCTAGGAGGCTCAATGCGTATGGGATACAGCACGACGACTGCGTGGACATTCAGCCTATTATTCCTCAACCTGGCTGTCCTATCTGTGTCCGCTGCTGTCGCAGGGCAGTTCGGCACGCCAAAAGAAAACGAAGGAACCAAGATTTTTCAAGCCACGGAACATCCACACTATAGCGGGCAATTTCACCTATCCGGGCAGAAAACGACCCTGATCGGAAGCGTGAACGATCGCGCACCGTGGGACCACCTCGACTATGCCGGCAAACACCTGATCCCGGTACAAGGCTCCATCGACATCCAGGTGAACGAACTCATGAACAGCGGCCAGGTGGTCGCCGAATTTGTCGAGGGCTCCGACCACTATCGAATCGTCTTTGATCGGTTTGCCGCGAAAGCTCCGTTCCAGGATGGAGGCATCGCGACGAGGATCTATGAACATGGCGATTCTGGAAACGGCGATCCGCTCTATCCAAAAACCTGGCTCTATCTCGGTGGCTGGGGCACGGCCACGATGCACAAGAACGATCAAGTTCTCTATAAGGATTACGATGCCCACTTCATGGTCATGGAACGGTCCCGCGACCCCAAGACCCATGACGTTCGCTATCCCGTCAAGCGAACGTTGCCCGGAGGAGAAACAGATCCGGCTGGAATGGAAATCGATCTCTGGGTCAGGTCGAAAGAACAAAACACGAATAATTTTCCTCCCTTTGAAACCTTCGTCCATCTCTGTTGGGACGAAGTGACCTGGAAGTAACTCCTATGAATCCGTCGTGGCTGATTGTCGTGAGTTTCATCGCCTCCTTTCAGCTGGCCATCGGAGCGGTGGCTGTCCAGGCAGAGACCGCCGCTCATGCGTCTGCATGGAACTTTGATCGTGAGCAGCCAGGCACCCTTCCCAGTGAATTCTCAATTGGCACGTTGTTTGATGGACGGGCGGCTGGAGAATGGCAGGTTCTCGCGACTGAGCGTGCGAAAAGTCCCCCGCATGTACTTGCCCAACTCATGGCTAAGGGCGCGGAACATGCCTACAAGATCACGCTGATCAAGGGAATCGTCGCCACTGACCTGAATCTTCAAGTCTCGTTTTTGCCAATCCAAGGACAGGCTGACATGGGAGGTGGTTTAATTTGGCGGGCGGCCGATGATCGCAATTACTATCTGGCAAGGGCCAACCCGTTGGAACAAAACATTCGTGTGTATCGGGTCGAGAAAGGCATTCGACACCTATTAGAAAACTTCAACCAGACTATTGACGTGAGGCAGTGGCACACGCTACGGGTCGCCCATCAAGGCTGTCACGTGAACATCTTCTTTGACGGCAGGCAAGTCTTGGATCTCTGTGAGAAGACGTTCCAGACCGGGATGATCGGACTATGGACCAAGTCGGATGCCGTCACCTACTTCGACGATCTTCAGTTCCAGCAGTTGAAATGAACGCGAATATGACAAGGAACTCACCGCGATGATGAGGTGGCCATGCTCGCGAAAAATGTGTCGAAGAAACAGGTAAGCCTCCCAAGAAAGCACTGCAAGACATTCCTGAGACCGACGACTTCGATATCACCGCACAAGGCGGAGTGCTGATTCTCAGGCCTGTCGCCGTGGGTGATCCAGGCTCTTGACTTGCAACCGAGGGGCGAGCCCCTGGAAGGACGCTTACTCTGGCTTACGCTTCGCCAACAACTTTTGACGCCGCCGTTGCGCCTCAAGCTGCTTGGATTTCTTTCTGACGCTCGGCTTTTCGTAAAACCGCCGCCGCTTCAGTTCGCGGAAGAGTCCTTCCCCCGCGAGTTTCTTCTTGGCAATTTTGAGGGCTTTCTCGACATTATTATTGAAGACTTTGATTTCCATGCTTTCAGTCTACATGCTTTCCCAGGCGATGCCTGTATAGGTTTTTCTCTCGTGCCATACTAACCAAGGGGTGCAGTGTAACATAGCCCCCTCAATTCCTCCAATAGTATGTCATGCGAATCGATTAGAAGGAATGACCTAAGCCGGTGAGGACGGAGCCAGCTGGAGATCGTTTCGACTCTGCACTAGCCCGAGCTCAAGCCCGCCACGCGACTTGCTACTTCTTCTGCTTGGCCCGCGCCAGCGCCATGGCCATCGCCATCGTACCGGCTGGCTGTGGTTGACGCTCCGGAGCACGTGGGGGAGTCGGTGGACGCCGGTCACGCTGGTTTTGTGATGGGCTTGCTGAGACCTCAACCTGCACACGGCCCGAGGTGAACGTACTGCCTGGCGCATCGTCGAGACGCATCGTCAGAGAGATGCGCTGGCGCTTCACATCGACCTCCAGCACCTTCACCTTCACGATCTGGCCGGGTTTGACGACCTCATGCGGGTCTTTGACAAATTTATTGGCCAGCGCCGACACATGCACCAGACCGTCCTGATGCACCCCGACATCGACGAAGGCCCCGAACGCCGCAACGTTCGTCACGACGCCTTCCAGCACCATGCCTGCCTTTAGATCGCTCAGAGACTCGACGCCCTCTTGGAATGTGGCCGTCTTGAATTCCGGGCGCGGATCACGGCCCGGCTTCTCCAACTCGGTCAGAATATCGCGCACCGTCGGCACGCCGAACTTCTCATCGGTGAAGTCGGCGGCAGATAATCCCTTGAGCACCGCCGATTGCCCCATCACATCCACGATCCCCTTGCTAATCCGAGCCAGGATACGCTCGACGACTGGGTAAGCTTCCGGGTGGACCGAGGAACGATCCAGCGGATTGTCGCCACCGTTGATACGCAGGAAGCCGGCAGCCTGTTCGAACGTCTTGTCGCCAAGACGCGGCACCTTGCGGATCGTGGTACGGTTCGCAAAAGGACCATTCGCATCACGGTACTCGACGATGTTCTTCGCAAGCGCCTTGTTCAGACCCGACACCCGTTCAAGCAGCGGAGCCGACGCCGTATTCACGTCCACACCCACGGCATTGACGCAATCTTCCACCGTCGCATCCAGCGACCGCGCAAGCGCCTTCTGGTTGACATCGTGCTGATATTGGCCGACGCCGATGGCCTTGGGATCGATCTTCACCAACTCCGCCAACGGGTCTTGCAAGCGACGCGCGATGGAGACGGCACCACGCAGGCTCACATCCAATTCTGGAAACTCAGCGGCAGCAAAGGCCGACGCTGAGTAAACCGACGCGCCGGCTTCACTGACCACGATCTTCGCCACTTTCTGCTCCGGCTTATGCGCCGCGACTAATTTGATCGCTTCGATCGCCAGCTTGTCGGTCTCCCGACTTCCCGTCCCATTGCCGATCGAAATCAGTTCGACACCATGCTGCACGACCAACCTGGCCAGGGTCGCCAGCGATCCCTGCCAATCGTTGCGTGGCTGGAGGGGGTAAATGGTCGTGGTCTCCAGCAGCTTGCCGGTTGCATCGACCACCGCCACCTTGCAACCCGTGCGAATGCCTGGATCGAGGCCGAGCACAGCCTTCGGGCCCGCAGGCGCCGCCAGCAACAGCTCGTGTAGATTGCGTCCGAAAATCTTGATCGCCTCGGCTTCTGCTGCTTCGCGCAACTGCACCAGCAGTTCCACAGAAAGTTGCAGATGCATCTTGACGCGCCAGGCCCAATCGCAGACACCCATCAGCCACGTATCTGCGCGACGGCCCCGGTCTTCGATGCCGACATGTGCCGCAATGGTGGCGATGCAGGGATGCGGCACAACCGCGTCCAATGCCTCGCCCAGGCCTAAGTCAATCTTCAACACACCCAACGTGCGGCCTCGGAATAGCGCCAGCGCGCGATGCGACGGAATGGTGCGGATGGTTTCAGAATAGGCGTAGTAATCTCGAAACTTTTCTTCCTCAGCCGTTTCCTTGCCTTTCATCACGGTGGACGTGATGACGCCCTGATCCCAGAGGCGGGTCCGCAACGTGGCGAGTAACTCGGCGGTCTCGGCAAACCGCTCAACCAGAATATCCCGCGCACCTTCAAGCGCAGATTTGGCGTCCGGCACATTGATCGCCTCCACGCCCTCAGACGCAGGCTTCACATTCAGATACTTCGCGGCCTCTCGTTCAGGATCGAGCGTCGGATCGGCAAACAGACGCATCGGCCAGCGGTTCCAATCCTGCCTCGCGCGCAATCTGCGCGCGCGTGCGGCGTTTGGGCTTGTAGGGCAAATAGAGATCTTCCAACGTTTGCTTGGTCGCGGCGGCCTCGATGGTGCCACGAAGTGCGTCGGTGAATTTGCCCTGTTCTTCAATCGACGCCAGAATCGCCGCACGGCGCAGCTCCAATTCACGCAGATAGAGCAACCGCTCTTCCAACGTGCGCAATTGCGTATCGTCCAGGTTGCCGGTGGCCTCCTTGCGATAGCGTGCGATAAACGGCACGGTCGACCCTTCGTCGAGCAGGGCGACCGCGGCCGCGACTTGATACGGTCCGACGCCGAGTTCCTTGGCGATGAGCGGAATGATCTTCAGCTGTGCTGCGTCTGACACTGTCTGAGTCGTTGGAGAAACCATCTGTGTCCGTAACCGTCCCTTCCGAAAGCGGTGCTGCGCGGATCGTTGGCCACGCAGCATCACACACGCTCTCTTGTTGTTATGGTGCGTTGAAAATCTTGGTCGTGGAATCAGTTCATACCATGCAGGCATTATGAAACTCACGGCGAGTCTACTGCAAAAACATCCCGCGTATCCACCCCATCTATCTCAGAACCATACATACAACTGCCCGAAAGCTATCCGCCCGTTACGGAACAAGGACTACCTGCGACTGAAAGTCCTCACCTCCATGCTGACCCCATCTAAAGTCAGAGAAAAATCGCCTACTCGGGAAGGAGAAAGCCCCTGTATCTCTTTAGATTCACCACTGAATCACTTTCGATTCACATGGACCGCGTTCCACTCTATCTAGGAGCGTCCGCTCATACGCAATTCTGGGAAAAACCGCAGACAATGACAAATGACATACGCAGTTCAGATTAGGTATGTAGCTTGCTCTCTATTCCCATAGCCAGGATTCGTCATGAATGCTGTCGCGAGGTGTTCGAGTCCGAAGCAGACGAGGGCCTCTCACACTTGGGGCCGACGGAGGCGCACATGCAGTTCATCGAGAAGGCCGAATGAGAAAGGTCTACCGGGCGAGAGGACATGCTCTAGCAGGAAGCTGAAAAAGTCCGCCAGCGGCGTTCTCGCGTCGCTCAGAGGCTCAACGTACCGAGCGTACGCCTCGCCTCTTCGCTCGCTGCGGCCTTGCTGAACAGCCTTTTTGAGCATCCTGAGACGATTTTGACATCGGCACCGCAGGGAAGATTCATTCTGCGTTTTATGCATACACCGAGTTTTTCCGCAGCCTGCTAGCCGATATGATGATCGCGAGCCGCAATCACACACTGAAGAAGTAGAAGACCCACGAACAGTATGAGCGACGACAAGAGCGACAAAGCCGGAGACTGGTTTAGCAACCCGCTTGCCCATCGTGATGGTGGTGCTGCTGGCGGGCGGCATCCTGGTCAAAAACGTGCCGCTAGAAAGCGCGCGCCCGACCGATTCAGAGCGCATAAAGTTCGTGCCGACCAGCCTGCAAGATGTCGAGGCTCGACTGTGGCAGGACCCGTTTGCTGCCGTCGAGAAACACAAGAAGAGCTCCGACCAGGCCATTACGCCTACAAGAAACACCCTCGATGATGTTTTCCGGGCCATACTTGCCTCAATAGCCACCACCCAGGCAGCACATCGTCCCGATGTGCTGCTCAATCGAATCGAGCGTCTGGGGGATAACGTAACCGTCCTCGCCGTCAGTCTCTTTGGCACTCCCTATGCCGAGGATGCCGAAAGCCGACGCCGTTCACGCTTTGCGGTGATCTCAGCGCTCGGCTTCTCATGGCTATCACCCCGAGGACGCAGACACGATCGGCTACTTCCACCTCGACCCGTCAAAGCCCAAGTCCAACGCCAGCGAACCAACCTATGACGATGACGTGCCCTATGAGTGGTTCGAGAAAGAAGATACGTTGCCCTCCGTGCTTGTGCTCTGGCTGAAGGATGAAAAACTTACCTCTACAGCCGCTCATAACACTGCGCAAGCCTGTCCTACAAGCTGAGGCCGCCATCTCACAAAGGCAGCATCAACAGTTAAACTCATCGGCCCGGCGGGGTCGGCGATACTAAGAGATCTCGTGTGATGAACTGAACATCAATCGATGAACCATTACAACAGGATAACAGGGACGATCGAGGTGTATTCACCTAGCGCAACGATCTCTAATTGCGATCTGCTCTACTCAGAAGACAAGGCAGGCAGTCATGGGATTGTTTCAAAAATCCTCTCGCCCTGCCGAATGGCAAAGCGCGCTACCGATCGTCCGCACAACCGGCACAGATGACGTGCTCGCGGCTGCGCTGCTGTGGGAGCTGTGGCTACGCGGCGTCAATCGAGACCTCGGCTATGTTGATTCGTGGTGGACGCGAATGTTTGACGAAGGGCAGCGGACCGCGTAAGTGCGATGACGGCCTGGTGCTCATCGGCGAGCGAGACACTAGAGTACGGACGCACACTCTTGCGATACCTCACCGACGGATTCTCTGATCACTGCGGCCACCCTGATGGAACCTAACACGTTGCTCTCCGACAAGCTACCGTGCGCACATTCAGTTATCTGCGCGGACTGGACGGTGTACTGGCAGATGCCGACAAGTCGAGCAGCAAAACGCCGCCAAAAGACGATAACAGTAAATCGAAGGGTCTGCGCGAGCAACTTGAGGATGCGCCGCCGGAGTATGCCGATGGGCGCAACCAGTTAGACTACCTGCGTCGGCTTGCCGACGAGATCGATCGACTCGATGACGACAAGAGCTTCGCAAAAAACGGCGTCAGGGCGATTGGTCTCGTCGGTTCCGACGTGTACGACAAACTCCTTATCCTCCAGGCGCTCCGTAGCCGCTTCAAGAGTAAGATCTTCTTCACCACCGACCTTGACGCACGTTACCTGCACGCGGACCAAAAGGACTGGGCGCGCAACCTCGTGGTGGCATCTAATTTCGGCCTGTCGCTACACCCAGCACTACAAGGCTCTACTCTACCATTCCGGGACAGTTACCAGACCTCGACCTACCTTGCCACGTTAATGGCGCTAATGGCGCTCAGGGATCCGCCACTTGACTGGACCGGCAAAATTAACAAGTGGCTACGTCCACATATCTTTGAGATCGGACGGACTGAGGCGGTGCATCTCGCTTCACCATCGGTCAAGCGTCTTACATGCTGGGAGAATAGCTCGTACTCTGAAGACTTACCCCAGTATTCTAAGTGCATGGAGAAAAGTGAAGAACCCGGGAGCAACAATGGGAAAGAAAAAAACAACTCTGCAGGCTGCGACCTCTCCTACGACAAACAAATTAAGCACTAGCGATTGGCAGAAATGCACCAACATCGAGCCAATCTGGCACCGCGGCATAACCTCCCACTCGATCAATCCCCCGGATAATTTTATTCATGGCCTGTGCTCGGGCTCCTGTTGTTCACCCTAGCGAACCGCCTGCGCCAATGAAACCTTGCGTGCTGCCTTCAGCTGCGTCCTCATCTGAGCGTAATAGCGGCTTGGGCGATTATAGGCCAAGTGATCGCCCCAGTCGTCGTGGTGTCCATAATCCTCTGGCGAAGTCCATGCGTCTCATGCATAAACTCGCTCGCACAGGGTGTTGGCGAGCCATTCGTATGGTTGGAAGGTATCAGCGTGTGGCCGAGCCTCGTGGTTCGATTCGTCGGCCTTCTCACTATGCTGGTGCTCTGGTATCTGCTCCTAACACAGTGCTCCGATTACAGAAAAAGCGTATCTCCGACGACTTCAAGATCGCAATGCCCAGAATTCCGGACACTTTGCCGTAGTAATATGGTCTGCAGTGGTGGATCGGTCCGCACCTTGACTTGACGTCATTTGACAAGGATGGCAAGGTGGTAATTCAGCGTAGGAGGAGAGCGCGGAAGGGAAGATCATGAAGTTACTACTTTGTGGCAAAACTATCTACGTGCCACGAGTTTTTGGGAGATGTGGTGGTGGATACTGGCCTCCCTGATCATAGGTTTCGGACTCTTCTTCGCAGCATTCCACGGTCCTCGATAAGCCGTTTCCCCTTTTTTTTTACGTTCGTGACGCCAAGATTGTGGTAGTATACTCACTGAAAACCGAGAGACACATGCTCAGAAGCGAAACACAGCGGAGGAGTTCAAAGCGCGGGTGGCAGTGGAGGCGATCAAAGGGGTGCGGACGCTGAGTGAATTGAGTGCGGCCCACGCGTCCATCCGACGTCATTGCCCATTGGAAGCGGCAACTGCTGGACGGGGCGCCGGAGTGTTTCGGCGGGGGCTAGCGGGCACGGGCCGGAGTGAGGAGGTGGTGACGGCGCCGCTGTACCAGGAGATCGGCCGTCTGAAGATCGAACTGGAGTGGCTCAAAAAAAAGCTGTAAGCGTGGCGCTGGCTGACCGACGCGGCTGGTTGCACGCGAAATGCACGACGATGTCGATCGTACAACGGTGTGCATTGGTGGGCCTGGCCCGCTCCACGCACTATTATGAGCCGGTGCCCGAGCGGCCCGAGAACCTGATGCTGATGCGGCTGATCGACGCACTGTTCTTGAAGCGGCCGTTTTATGGGGTCCCGCGGATGACGGATTGGTTGCGAACCCTAGGCCATGAGTCAACCACAAGCGCGTCGCGCGCCTGATGCGCCTCATGAATCTGCAGGCGGTGGTACCGAGCCCGCACACCATCCAGCCGCATCCCGCACACGCGTTACCCGTATTCGCTGCGGGATCTGGCGGTCTACCGGCCCAACTACGTGTGGTGTGCCGATATCACTTACGTGCCGCTGCTCGCGGATTCTTGTATCTCGTGGCCGTGCTGGATTGGTTCAGTCGGTACGTGCTCTCCTGGCCGTTGTCGAACACGCTGGAGGCACGCTTCTGCCTCGAGGCCGTGGAGCAGGCGCTCGCGAGCGGCCAGCCCCAGATCTTCAACACCGACCAAGGCTCGCAGTTCACCGGCCCAGCCTTCACGGCGACTCGCCGCGGCCAAGATCCCGATCAGCATGGATGGTCGCGGCCGAGCGCTGGACAACGTCTTCGTGGAGCGGCTCTGGCGGACTGTGAAGTACGAGGAGGTCTATCTGCGCGACTACGCCGATGGAGCCGAACCCTGTCAGGGTTTGAATCGGTACTTTGCGTTCTATCACACGGCGCTCCGCCACCAGAGCCTGACCGCCAGACCCCGGCGGAGGTGCATTTCGGCGAATCGGGGACCACTCAGGCTATCTGACGGATGATCGCCCCGTAGAAGCGATCCTGTTGCGTTGTCCAGAGCAGGCATGTACCGAAATCTCGCCCGCAGCGTCCAGCAGCTTACTGCAAAACAACAGCAGAGAAAATCCCTTACCAAAAACAAACCAAATCCATAGCTTATTTCACGTTTCCCCATCGCGGCGAGCTCGTCGAGAACCTGCATCAAATTCTCGTAGCGTTCCAACGCAATAGTCCTCTGGCTGATCATTTTCTGGGTCGGGTATGAGACACGCGCCTGCACGCGGTTCATTGAGAGCTCTGAGCGGCGTGCCCAACGAGTGGCCCGACCAACTGCTCGCTCGCATCGCGAGAAAGAAACCGGCGTGCCGCGCGCAGAATCTTGACGACTATCTCGACTTCCAACTGATCGTCCGCGCCACGCAGCGCATTCACTGGCTCATCTACCTGCCGTTCGTCTCGCTCCTCTTCATAGTGCTCGCGCGGAGTAACTTCTTCGACGCCATGGACTTTCCCACTCGCGCTGGTCTTCGTCATAGGGCTCGCGCTCGCCTATGCGCTCCACAGCGCGTGGTTGCTACAGCAAGAGCGCCAAGAAAATGCGCGGCACAGCGCTCAAATACTATGAAGAAAAGCGGTCCACGCCGGCCTGGCCGCCAATCAACGCGTGAGCGCAGATCGATCTGCTCATGAGTCGCATCCGTAACACTCATGACGGGCGCATTTGTGTCCTCTCGCTCAGCAGCCTGCGCTGCAAGCTCTGCTCTTGCCGTTCGGTGGCTACGGTAGCATGCAGATTATCGAATACCTGTTCAAGTTCTAGCCTGCTCGCCTCTTAACCACGCAACAAGCACGCCTAGCGCAAGAAATGTGACTGGCAATATCTGGGTCCACGTATCGTGCCTTTCTCGCTAGCCTCGCGGCAGCTGCCCTCTTTTATTTCCCAGTCTGCTAGACCTCACCCTGTTACTTCGCTACACTTCGTCGTGTTCACCAGCAGGGTGATGGCCCATGAATGTCTGCAGGATGCTCAAAATGACCGCTCAGCAAGGCCACAGCCGATGGAAGCACCGGAGGCGTAGCCTCTGGGCTACGTTGAGGATGCTTTCGAGGCGAAAACGGAGCTGGCGAGATTTTTCAGCATACTGCTAGGAGCGACCGATGCGGGAGGAACAGACGACCAACTACTATACGCTGCTTGAACTCTCGCCCACCGCAACGGACGCAGAACTCAAGAAAGCCTGGCATGAACAGATTCAGGTCTGGCACCCGGATCGTTTCGGCCATGCGCCGACCCTGCACCGCAAAGCCGAAGTCCGGACACAACTGCTCAATCAAGCCTATCAAACCCTAAGTGATCCCATGGCACGGGCGCGCTACGATGCCACGATCCAACCCTCGGCCTCCCCCAGACCACCCACGCGTCCTACTCCGACAGCGAGTCCATCGTCTGGAAACTACGCCTCCACCCCGCCGCGCGCGCACGAGACCACTCGATCCAGCCAGAGCCCTCGCGGACCACGATCGCTCATCATGTTGCTCTCTCCGCAAGGCCAACCCAAACTCATGGTGCCGGCCATTCATCTCTACGTCGATCCGCGCGAGTTCCAGCCCTACGACTTTCACGGCTTTGTCCGCATCGCCGGGACGATGCGAGAGACCTTGCCCGTCAGTGGCTATGCCATTGCGGAAATCCCTGAGCTATTGTGCATCAAACGCATGGGCGTCGAAGAACTCTATACGGTTTTCTCAAACCCTTCGCATAACCGCACGCCGTTTCTCCAGGAGCTCGAACAGGTTCTCGCCTTCCCCGCTCGTGTCCTCGTCATCGAAGGCATACTCCAACACCGCAAAGCCGGAGGACGGCTCAACCAATATCACAAGATTGGGCTGATGGATTTTTTGGACGCCCTCACCGCCAGATATGGCATCCACATCATCTACGCCGACACACGCGACGAGGCCGAAGAGCGCATCGCCAATCTCGCGGCGCTGCACTATGCCTATTATTTCGCCGAGCAGCAGGGACTTGGGAGATGTCTGAAAGAAGAGGAGCTCTAGCAGGATGCTGAAAAAGTCTGCCAGCTGCGTTCTCGCGTCGCTCAGAGGCTCAACGTACCAAAGCGTACGCCTCACCTCTTCGCTCGCTGCGGCCTTGCTGGACAGCCTTTTTGAGCATCCTGCCGGTAATCCGGCACTATCAACCTACCTATACCAGTGGACCTTACCGCGCAAAAACTGAGTTTTTCAGCCTACTGCTAACCCGCACAAGCTGATGGCGTGGAAGAAATGCCATCACCGCCTACCGCTTCACTCTCTAGCGAATCCGAGTTGCCGCCAGGCTTCGTACACCACCACCGCGACCGCGTTGGAGAGGTTGAGGCTTCGATTTCCAGGGACCATGGGGACACGAATACGTTGCGACTCGGCAACCGACTTCAGAATCTCAGCCGGCAACCCACGGCTTTCCGGGCCAAACACAAAGGCATCGCCGACAGCATAGTTCACCAAGTCGTATCGCTGGGTGCCTTTCGTGGAGACGGCAAATATCCGGCGATCGTGGAAGCCGGCTGCGCAATCGGCCCAGCTTTCATAGACCGAGATTGTCGCGAATTCGTGATAGTCCAACCCGGCTCTCAGTAATTGTTTGTCGTCCAAAGAAAACCCCAGCGGCTTCACAAGATGCAGCTTCGCGCCCGTATTCGCACACAACCGGATGATGTTGCCGGTGTTCGGAGGGATCTCCGGCTGATAGAGAATGACGTCGAACATGAGGACGGGAAGTGTATCATGGCGGCGCTTGTTTTCACCGATGTCGGCCAACGAGCAGGAAAGGCAAACAAACCGGTGGCGCATTTCACCATCACAGCGCTTCTTGGTATAGTGAGTCTCAGTGCACAGGATGTCTCCACGTTCATGAATAGATCGTCGCCATCTCCTATCCCACGGCCCCTCGTGCAACTTCGACAGGGTGCTATCGCCCTGCTCGTTGGCGTACCACTGTGTGTGACGCTGACAATGGGATCCCTCACGCACGCGGAGGATCGATCGCGACATTCAGCGGAGCACATTGCCGAACAGGCGCGAGTGGTGTGGGAGGATGGGACGTCGGCCACTGCACTGGAGATCCTAGACCAAGGCATTCACGACTACCCTGACGCACTGACACTCCAGAAATTACGCGCCGATATTCTTACCACATCCCGAGGCCCTCGAGAGGCGGTTGAGGCCTATGAGACGGTCCTCGCAAAAATTCCGACCGCCCTGGATGTCCGATGGGCCAAGTGGAGTGTGCTGACTCGGTCAGGACAGGGTGAGGAATCCATCGCAGAGTTAGGGCGCATCGCACGCATCGATGGTCAGAATCCCTTGGTTCATCTGCGGCTGGCGCAAGAACTCCGAAAACACAATCGCCTTGAGGAATCACTTGAATCGTACAAAAAGGCCGTGGAGCTTGCCCCGGATGTACTCGGCTGGCGATTAGCGTTGGCCCGTGCGCGGTTCGACGTCTTGGACTATGACGGCGCAGAGCGTGACGTGCAGTACGTGTTACACAATATCTCCTCCGGTTCTCCACTGGAGCTCCCGGCCAGGAATCTCCTGGCACAAGTGAATGGCAACTCCATCGATCGAGGCCGGCGTTTCGACCCTGTTCTGACCAAAGAAATGACCGGAGCACAGCGCAAGGAATGGGCTGCGATTCGCGCGGAGGCCTGGCAACTCTTCTCGACGGGCCGATATCAGGAGGCTGAGCCGATCTATCAACGAATGCTGGCCCTCAATCCCAATGATGCGCTCGCCAATTATCAATTAGGACTCACCCTCATGCAGCTCGGCCGGTGCAAAGACGCGCTGACCGTGTTCGGCAAGGTCTCCAACCTCGACCCCAACGACGACGACTACGCAGACACGGTGTTCCGGATGGGCCAGTGTTTCGTAGAGTTGGAACAATGGGAAGATGCGTTCGTCCATTTCCACACGCTCTATGATGCCGCGGTCGAATTTGAAGAAACCAACAAGCATGTGCGACTCCCACCTGACACCCGTGTATTGGACAAGAATAAAATCGCACGATGGCTCGAGAAAGTGCGGCCCCATGTTCCTGAATTGGCCACGCAACAGGCAGATGCGGCTGCAAGCCCCGCCCCCTCGGACGAGTCAGCCGCTCCATCACTCTCTCCGGAAGAAGAGCTGTACGCCAGAGCCAATGAGCGATTTAAACCCCAGAAACCTCTGGACCAGCAGGCGTCCCTCATGGGCAGAGATGCCGATTTCAGTTGGTTTCGATTTGTAATTCCCGCAAGCAAGGTCGTACGGGACGATTTCCCCACCGGCGCCCATGAATTTATTCCCGTATATCCGGGCGACAGCTTTCCCACCACACAAGCAGAGGTCTACCTCGTCTTTGGCCTGGTGTCCGCCTCATTCGACGCCGTGCCCCTCACAGCCCGCTGTTTTGTGGAAACATCTGAGATGACAGGAGAGCAACCCGCCGTCGCACAGGACCGAGTCATGACGACCATGAACGACCAGTCCGGCTATTTTATGTTAGTGCCTCCAAAGCCTGGATGGACAGCGGGGCTCTATCACTGCGGGTTGTTTGTGGGAGAGAAGACATCTGCCGATACCCTTGTCGATGAAGTACGATTCCGCATCATTGCGCCACCCCGGTCCTCGTAACATACACGGGCAAGCATGCGAGTGCATCCCATTTCTTGCTGCGCCCTGGGCGCTCAGGAAGTGGCTTATAGGATGTCGATGAGGGAGACGGCGCGGATTTGGCTGGCCACAGCCTCTGGACGACACGAAACACCAGAAACGCCACACCGGATGGCAGCCAGATCCATATCGCTTCGCTGGCGAGGACACGAACACCATAGTCGCTGAAAAATTTGCTGATACCGATTGGAGACACAAGGACTGGTCGCACGGGGAAGAAATATCTCGTGGTATCGAATGGAGAGAAAAACGCCACGCCCAACCCTCCATTTGTCATGGCATCGAGCACGCCGTGCGACAGAGTGCAGAAAAAGAAATAGAGAAAAATCCCCATCATCGCGAACTTGCCCTTGCCTCGATACCACAAGGCCACAAGACTTGCGGCTAACAGCACCGCAAACATGATCGAATGCGTCAGTCCACGATGGCCCCACACGTCGCCGTAACGGATGCCAACGTACAACCCGATCACATCGAAATCCGGCACGACTGAACAGAGCGCACCCAAGAACAGTTCGCGCCAACTCAATTCCTTGTTCTGAAAGGCCTTCCCCATCGCCAGAGCGACAATGGCATGGGAAAATGCAGAGGCCATTCGCCACCTCCGTCCTGGGATTCTGACACTGTGAGACCCTACGCTCTGAATACAGGCGCGTCAAGAATGTGGGCGATGGAATGAGGGGCGAATGGCGGGTAGTTCGGGAGGCTGAGGTGGATTATTGAGCCTGAACGGGCCTCTGCTCACCTTTCATTCCAACTGCTGTGGCACGATCGATTGCGCATCCGTCAGGACCTGAAGCCTCAACCTGAGGCAGATAAATTGTGAAGGTAGTGCCGTGCCCTACCGTGCTGGCGACAGCAACATACCCATGGCTTTGCTTCACAATCCCATGGACGATAGACAGCCCCAAGCCGGTTCCTTTCCCCGGCGCCTTCGTGGTAAAGAACGGCTTGAATAATTTGTCCTTCGCCGCCTGATCCATGCCGGACCCGGTATCGGTGACCGAGAGCCGAACATACCATCCGGGGCAGAGGTCTGGCGCGTGACGGGAATACGAGTCATCCAACTCGACCATTGCCGTCTCGATGGTGAGCGATCCCCCCTTCGGCATGGCATCACGGGCATTCACACACAGGTTCATGAGGACTTGCTCGATGTGAACAGGAATAGCCTTCACCTGGCAAAGGCGCGGGTCTAGATTCAGGAATAGAGCAATCCCCTTCCCGATGAACAATCGCAGTATCTTCTCCATACTGGACACGAGATCGTTCAGATTGACAGCCTGGGGTTCCAATACCTGATTTCCGATGTAGGCCAGCAACTGCTTGGTCAAGCCCCTCCCCTGTTTCACAACCTTCATCACTTGGTCCACGTACTGCCTCGAAGCGGCATCGGGGGCCAGCGTCTTCGCAATCAATTGGGTGAATCCTTTTATGCCAGCGAGAAGATTATTGAAATCGTGGGCGATGTGTTCCGCCGACCGACCGATGATCTCCATTTTTTGAGATTGTTGTAGTTGAAGATCTTTCTGACGCAATGCCTCAGCACTGTTGGTGCGTTCAATGGCGGATGCGGCAATGGAAGCGATGATCATCAACGCGTCGAGATCGTCGCGGGTGATCTGGCCTGTACCTCTATTCAGAACCTCGATGACGCCGACCGGGGTTTCAGCATGACGCTTGAGTGGAACCACGATCATGTCTCGTGATTGATACCCGGTCATTCGATCAATCGACGATTCATGCCGAGCGTCTGGCTGCACAGCGGGGATTATCTCTGTCCGACCGCTGCGAAAGACGCCGCCGGCTATTCCGCTGTCCCAGGGAATCGACACCCGGTGCAGGCCGTCCACATACGCTCCCACTGCACAGCGAAAGACTAATTGCTTGGTGTGTTCGTCTGCCAGGAGGATAGATCCCGCGTCCGCCCCTATGACCTCGAGAGCGGTGCGCAACACGTGACTCGCCATGTCGTCGACGTTTGAATGCTGATAGAGGGTTTCGCTGAGATGGCGGATGGATTCCAGCGGCGATGGCATTGATTCAGTCCTAGGACATCCCAAAGATTGGAGTGGCACCTCATGTGAGGATACCGATCTATAGTATCGCCTCGGTTCGACATCTGACCAAACATTATCGAAGATTGTGAAGAGAGACTCACCACGCAGCTCTTGGGATCCTTGATGCGCTGCCGCTGAGGAAGAAAGAACAGCGGACACACCTCACCGCATGGAGCAAGACGACAAACATTCTGCGTCCCTTGTAACTGTGCCGCTCACCTTCGGCTCGATAACACCTACTCTGCAGCGCGCAGGCATGGTGGGCAGCTGGTGAGAATTCTTCTCGTAACGCCTCAGATTGTGTGGGCACTCCGCGCGGGATGTGGCGAGATTGAA